>NZ_JAZFAX010000134.1:0-255 GCF_036352595.1 Novosphingobium resinovorum | reverse complement strand
GGAGGATATCCGTTCCCCTCGGCATCTATCCAGCGATCCTTCCCGGCGGCGGCGATGCTTGCCTGCCGTGATGGATCGATTTTCCCTCTCGCTATGGACAGGTGGATCGATGCTGAAGATCACGAAACGGCTGCAGCAGCCATTCGGCGCTGCGCTGGTTGCCCTTCTGATGACGGCGACGCCCGCGCAGGCATGGACGCGTACCGGGCATGCGGCAATTGGCTTTGTCGCGGAAGCCAAGCTCAAGACTGACAA
>NZ_JAZFAX010000133.1:0-273 GCF_036352595.1 Novosphingobium resinovorum | reverse complement strand
GGCTCGACTACGAGGTCGCCTGGACGCACGGCCGCTTCCACCAGAGCCTCAACACCACCGGCCTCGTGACCTCGGCGCTCTACAAGGCGGTCTACGGTTGCAACGGGACCACCGGCAACCCGAACCTCAATGCTGCGACCGTCGCCCAGGCGGCGCTGTACGAGAGCCTGAGCGGCAAGAGCTGCGTCGCCATCAACCCGCTGGGGGAGATCACCGATCCGGCGGCGCTGAACTACATCTTCAACAAGCAGCACCAGGATACCTGGCTGGAGC
>NZ_JAZFAX010000132.1:0-309 GCF_036352595.1 Novosphingobium resinovorum | reverse complement strand
AGGCATAGATCCCTTCGGCGAGGAACGCCCTGGCCCGCTCGAGGTCAGGCTTCTCGACGAACTGCGCGGTGCGGAATCCGCTGGCGGAACCGCTGGCCGAGGCAATCGCCTCGCCGCGCTTGAGATAGCCGAAGCCGGTCTCGGGCCGGGTCGCCTCGATGCCGAAGGAGACCAGCCAGCCTTCCCCGGCGAGGTCGGCGGCGGCGAGCGCGGCGAGCGCGAAAGCTTGCGGATTACCGATGTGGTGGTCGCTGGGGCACACCAGCATGACGGCATCGGCGGGCAGGCGGCTGGCGGCGAGCGCGATGG
>NZ_JAZFAX010000131.1:0-337 GCF_036352595.1 Novosphingobium resinovorum | reverse complement strand
CGGGAACCATCACCGTCATCGGCCGCGAGCCGGAGTATCCTTACGAGCGCCCGCCGCTCTCCAAGGAATACTTCGCGCGCGAGAAGACCTTCGACCGCCTCTACATCCGCCCGCCGACGTTCTGGGCGGAAAAGGAAGTAACCTTCAAGCTGGGCACCGAAGTCACCAAGGTCGATCCGGCGGCGAAGGAACTGACGCTCTCGAACGGCGCGACGTTCGGCTACGGCAAGCTGGTCTGGGCGACCGGCGGCGATCCGCGCCGGCTGTCGTGCTCGGGCTCCGACCTGGCGGGCATCCATGCCGTGCGCACCCGCGAGGACTGCGACACGCTGATGGC
>NZ_JAZFAX010000130.1:0-393 GCF_036352595.1 Novosphingobium resinovorum | reverse complement strand
GCGTCGATCTGCGCACCGGCGTCGCCGTCGAATGCCTCGAGGGTGACGGTCACCGGGTGACCGGCGTGAAGCTGGCGGACGGCGAGATCGTCCCGGCCGAGGCGGTTATCGTCGGCATCGGCATCGTGCCGGCCGTCGGCCCGCTGATCCTCGCCGGCGCCTCGGGCGCGAACGGGGTCGATGTGGACGAGTTCTGCCGCACCTCGCTGCCCGACGTCTACGCCATCGGTGACTGCGCGGCCTTCGCCTGCGACTATGCGGGCGGCACCGTGATGCGCGTCGAATCGGTGCAGAACGCCAACGACATGGCGACGTGCGTGGCCAAGGCGATCTGCGGTGACGAAAAGCCCTACAAGGCGTTCCCGTGGTTCTGGTCGAACCAGTACGACCTCA
>NZ_JAZFAX010000129.1:0-398 GCF_036352595.1 Novosphingobium resinovorum | reverse complement strand
AGGCGCGGGAAGCAGCCGGGCACCATGACGTCGCGGTTGTAGTCCACCGTCTCCTGCCCCATCGTGCGCACGCGCAGCGCCTCCTCGCCCGCGCGTTCGGGACGCCCGGCGGTCAGCTTCTCCACCTCAGGGAACATCGCGTGCGCGTGGACGTCGATCGTCAGCAGGGGCTTGCCGTCCCCGCCGACGATGCGGGGGGACGGGAGCGAGGCGGGAACGTCACCGGGTTTCGCCATGCGCTCAGTCCAGCCGGTAGGTATCGTCGCCCGAGGCGCCGCCGACCATGTCGAAGACATAGCCGCCCAGGCTCTCCAGCACCGGGAACGAGGCGAAGCCATTGACGATGGTGTACTGCGTCGGCAGATCCTCGAAGCTTGGCGCGGCCCATTCGATGCCGC
>NZ_JAZFAX010000128.1:0-409 GCF_036352595.1 Novosphingobium resinovorum | reverse complement strand
AATGAATACACAAAAAACGCTCCGGGCTGACAATCAGCCCATAATGGTGACGCGGGGTGGAGCAGCCCGGTAGCTCGTCAGGCTCATAACCTGAAGGTCGCAGGTTCAAATCCTGCCCCCGCAACCAATATAAACAACCACTTAGCAGACATACGCCGCACCGAGCGATAAGCCGTGTCCGCAGCAGGTCCGCTTCCAGCACAACATTTTTGAACACCGCAACGCCGAAACGGCATCACGCTGCACACCGTTGCCGAAGGCCTGACGAATGAAGTGCATATCGGCTGACCTGCCCCCCGTCAGTCCCTCGATCATAACGAGAGTCCAGCGGTTGAATACGATGGCCCGGACGCCTGCACAAGCGCGTCGGGCATGATGGTCTCGTCCTGCACGAAGGCTCGACGCGCTT
>NZ_JAZFAX010000127.1:0-433 GCF_036352595.1 Novosphingobium resinovorum | reverse complement strand
ATAAACGCCGGGCAAACCATGTTCGAAATAAGCAACATCGTCACCGCTGCTTGATTACCAAAATTACATCGCCAAACCTGCCGCGGCGGTTCAACCGCAACGTGGAGGATTTTTACCGCTTACGGTGTCAGGACGATTTTCACGATGAGCTGGCGTAAGGCTTCGGAAGCGTCATGACGCTCGTCAGGCTGATCCAGCGCGTCGGTGAGTGCGCTCACCTTTCGGGCATAGATGCCTGCTGCGCTGGGCAGGATGTCGGGCTTCGTATCCGGCTTGCCGCTCAGCAGCACGTTCAGTTCAGCCTTGCGAGCTGGAGACCCGCAAAAACCGGGTAATTTCTGGCGAAGCGGGCTGGTTTGATGACGTCGAGGCTTCGGGGCGCACCAAGGGCATCGTTCGGACCAATTTCCATCATGCCCGGCGTTGATTTCGC
>NZ_JAZFAX010000126.1:0-489 GCF_036352595.1 Novosphingobium resinovorum | reverse complement strand
GCGAAATCAACGCCGGGCATGATGGAAATTGGTCCGAACGATGCCCTTGGTGCGCCCCGAAGCCTCGACGTCATCAAACCAGCCCGCTTCGCCAGAAATTACCCGGTTTTTGCGGGTCTCCAGCTCGGGGAGGAACGTGTGGGGTGCCGGTCGGTGCGGCCTTCGCGGCGCACTTCGGCCATGACCTTCTTCGAGGACTTGCCCGAGGCGGACGATCCGCTGCTCGGCTTCGCGCCCTATCTGCACAGCCGTCCGCGCCGCAACTCGATCACACCCGATCGTCAGCGCATGTTCATCGCCGCGCTCGCCGCCAGCGGGATCGTCACGCAGGCGGCCCGCGCGATCGGGGCGAGCCTCGAGGCGCTCTGGAAGCTGGAGACCCGCAAAAACCGGTAGCGTTTGGACGGCTATAATGATTCATTGAGGGCGCGCGATCACGGAGGCCAGCTATGGATCCCAAGTCCCTGTTCAGTTTGAGCGATCACCTTG
>NZ_JAZFAX010000125.1:0-505 GCF_036352595.1 Novosphingobium resinovorum | reverse complement strand
ATCGCTCCGTCACCGGAACCGCCCGTCTCAGCGGCAAATCGGCCCTCGTAGCTATCCGCGAACTCGTCGACGGCAGGTTCGTGGTCGCCTGATCAGAGCCCAATTGCTGACCCCGTGAGCAATTACGAGCAGCCAGCTGGAGCGATCAGCTGATTGTTGGTTGTGGATGAGTTAAAGTATCTTTTGGCACAGGCAAGGGCAGGGGGCTTACTTTAAAATTCGGTATGCTTGGCATGCACGAAAGTGTCTATCTGATTTCGCCGCCGATTAACTGTTTCTGTGACCGATCGGTGAGCCCAAGCAGGCATTGAATCCGCAGTGAGTTATGACGAGGTTTCGCCGGAAAGAGACTGGCAGGTTTGCAGCGAGCGGTCCAACATAGCTGGAGACCCGCAAAAACCGGTAGCGTTTGGACGGCTATAATGATTCATTGAGGGCGCGCGATCACGGAGGCCAGCTATGGATCCCAAGTCCCTGTTCAGTTTGAGCGATCACCTTGAGGCAT
>NZ_JAZFAX010000124.1:0-537 GCF_036352595.1 Novosphingobium resinovorum | reverse complement strand
GTGGTCGGCGCGGCCCATGTGCGCGGGCAGGTAGCCGCCGCCGTGCGCCGCCACCACCTTCAGCCCCTGATGCCGGTCGAGCACCCCGCCGAAGATCAGGTGCGAAAGCGCGACCGCATGCTCCACCAGCTGGCCGACGTGGTTGGAGAGGTACGCGGGCGCCAGCCGCTCGTCGAGCGAGCAGCCCATCGGATGGATGAACACCAGCGCGCCGGTATCCTCGGCCGCCTGCCAGAACGGGTCGAGCTGGCGGTCGGACAAGTCCATGCCGCCGATCACCGAACTGATCTCCACGCCGCGAAAGCCCAGTTCCTTCACCGCATGGCGCAGCTGCGCCGCCGCCAGTTCGGGATGCTGCGGCGATACCGCGCCAAGCGCCATCAGCCGGTCGGGCGCGGCGGCGCACAAGACCGCCAGCGCCTCGTTCTGGATGCGCACGAGGTCGGCCGCCAGATCCTGCGGCGCCCAGTAGTGGTACTGGTTGGGCGACGGGCTGACGACCTGCACGTCGACGCCCATCGCGTCCATGTCGGCCAG
>NZ_JAZFAX010000123.1:0-566 GCF_036352595.1 Novosphingobium resinovorum | reverse complement strand
TCGTCCTCGCTCATGCCGTCCTCGATCGAGATGATCGGATAGGCTTCGGTGAGATCGGCGAGGTAGTCGGCGAAGGCCACCGGCGACAGGCTCAGGCCCTCGCCGCTGATCTCGTACTTGCCGTTCTTGAAGAACTCGGTCGAGGCGCAGTCGAGCGCGAGCTTGATGTCGGTGCCCGGCTTGAAGCCTGCCTTCTCGATCGAGGCCATGATGAAGTCCAGCGCATCGCGGGTGCTGGCAAGGTTCGGCGCGAAGCCGCCCTCGTCGCCCACGGCGGTGGCGAGGCCCTTCTCGTGCAGGCCCTTCTTGAGCGTATGGAAGATTTCCGCACCCCAGCGCGCGGCTTCCGCCAGCGACGAGGCGCCGACCGGCATGACCATGAATTCCTGGAAGTCGATCGGGTTGTCGGCATGCTCGCCGCCATTGATGATGTTCATCATCGGCACCGGCAGGACATGCGCCGAAACGCCGCCGACGTAGGAGTAGAGCGGCAGGCCGCGCGCATTGGCGGCGGCCTTCGCGGCGGCCATGCTGACGCCGAGGATGGCGTTGGCACCGAGGCGCGC
>NZ_JAZFAX010000122.1:0-574 GCF_036352595.1 Novosphingobium resinovorum | reverse complement strand
AGCGCGCAGGCCATCCCGCCCATGCCGCCGCCCACGATCAGAACATTGCGATTTTCCTGCATTCTCGCCCACATCCAACTGTCTGGCCGCACTGCCGGCCGGTTGGATCGAGGAGTATCAAGCGGGTGGGTTTCGGGCAGTCCCGGGGATCGTATATCAGTCTTGCCCCGGCTTGCCGCATGGCCGGTGGGACGAATGAGACACGCATGCGGCCAAACCGCTTTCGCCTGCGTGGCTGCGGCTTGCACACGGTGGGATAATGGCATGATCCTGCGGCTCCGAGCGACGCCTATGCGCCTCTGCATGAACCATTCTTCCTTCTTCGTAAGCGATTGACCCGAGGTCCGCTGCGAGCGGCATCAGCCACCGGCGCGCCTTGGGATAAAGCTTTGAAAGGCCGTCAGTCAGCTTTCGGCGATGATCCCGGCGGCGCCTAAAGGCAGCAAGGGGTGGTAAGTTGCCATTGCCCCTCGCCTCGCGTCATCCTGAACTTGTTTCAGGATCCATCAGGCAGTTGGTGCCGGAGGTCATCTCGCAAACCGCCATCTCGGTTTGCGGATCAAGAACCTGAGCT
>NZ_JAZFAX010000121.1:0-584 GCF_036352595.1 Novosphingobium resinovorum | reverse complement strand
CAAGGTGATCGCTCAAACTGAACAGGGACTTGGGATCCATAGCTGGCCTCCGTGATCGCGCGCCCTCAATGAATCATTATAGCCGTCCAAACGCTACCGGTTTTTGCGGGTCTCCAGCTTCCAGAGCCGTCATCTTGTCCTTCATGGAGGGATGGAACATGCCTTCCGTGATCGCATCGATGATCTGATCGATATCCTTTACGACTTTCTTGAACTCTGCATTCCAGGCGTCGCGCATCGAACGGCGCTCGCGGTTCAGTCGATTGGTTTCTTCGGCATAGGCCCGCATCGCCTCCGCGACGACCTCAGGCGCCATCAAGCGGTCCTTGAGGCCCGCGATCACCCGCTTCTCGAGGTCGTCACGGCCGATCGTGCGATTGTTGTCGCAGGTGCCTTTGCTGACATGCGTGGAACAGGCAAAGCGGTTCGCGCCACGAAGCGAGTAGGGGCCTCCGCAGGGTAATTGCTCACGGGGTCAGCAATTGGGCTCTGATCAGGCGACCACGAACCTGCCGTCGACGAGTTCGCGGATAGCTACGAGGGCCGATTTGCCGCTGAGACGGGCGGTTCCGGTGACGGAGCGA
>NZ_JAZFAX010000120.1:0-586 GCF_036352595.1 Novosphingobium resinovorum | reverse complement strand
ACCTGTCGGGCATCACGCCGGCGCTCGGCCCTGGAGGCGTCGCGCTTGCGCAAGCCGCCGTCGCTGGGGCCGATGTCGCCGGCGTACCCATATGTTTCGATGGCAATTACCGCGCGCTGCTGTGGGACGCGTGGGACAGCGACCCGCGCGGCGTTCTGACCGACCTGATGCAGTCGGCCACCGTCATGATCGGCAATCACCGGGATATCTCGCTGCTGCTGGGCAAGGCGTTCTCCGGTGACGGCTCCGACCGTCGGCGCGAGGCGGCGCTGGCGGCCTTCGAGGCGTTCCCGAAGCTGCAGTTGATCGCCTCGACCGCGCGGCATGTCGTGAACTCCGGCCATCACCGCATCGCCGCGCGTCTCGACGCGCGGGACGCGGCGCACCAGACGAGCGAGGTGGACGTCACCGGCATCGTCGATCGCATCGGCACCGGCGACGCCTTCGCGGCGGGCGTGCTGCACAAGTGGCTGCAGGGCGCGGACCTCGTCGCCACCGCGCAGGCGGGGCTGGCCTACACCGTGCTCAAGCACACGATGCCCGGCGACATGTGCCTGATCGGGCCGGGCGAGCTTGAGGCGTTCTC
>NZ_JAZFAX010000119.1:0-606 GCF_036352595.1 Novosphingobium resinovorum | reverse complement strand
TATCTCAAGCGCGGCGAGGCGATTGCCTCGGCCAGCGGTTCCGCCAGCGGATTCCGCACCGCGCAGTTCGTCGAGAAGCCTGACCTCGAGCGGGCCAGGGCGTTCCTCGCCGAAGGGATCTATGCCTGGAACGGCGGCATCTTCGCGTTCCGCGTCGCCGACTTCCTCGCCGAACTGGCCGCGCATCGTCCCGATGTCGCCGCCGCCGTCGCCGATGCGGTGGCGAAGGGGACCGAGGACGGCCAGCGCTTCCATCCCGATGCGGAGACCTTCGCGGCGGTGCCCAGCGTCTCGGTCGATTATGCGGTGATGGAGAACACTACCCGCGCGGCGATGGTGCCGGCCGACATGGACTGGTCGGACATCGGCAACTGGCAGGCGCTGCACGAGGCGCTGGACCGCGACGAGGCGGGCAATTCGGTGCGCGGGAGCGGGACGGTCGAGATGGTCGACTGCCGGGGCGTGCTGGTCGACAGCGACGGGCCGCGCGTCTCGGTGATCGGGCTGGAGGACGTGATCGTCGTCATCGATGGCGACGACATCATGATCACCACCACCGCAGGCGTGCAGAAAGTCGGCAATCTCGCCGGCGCCAGGAACCAGTGA
>NZ_JAZFAX010000118.1:0-716 GCF_036352595.1 Novosphingobium resinovorum | reverse complement strand
CAATGCTCGAGATCCCGCTGCCAATCCTCTTCCATCGCCAGCCTCCATCAAAGCTGGCTCCCTATGAATCACGCATTTCCCCTGCAGGGAATCCCGAAAATCACAATTCTGCCAAAGTAGTGCTAGGTCATTCCTTGTCCGTTGACTGAATATCGTCGCGTGATTGTGACATTAAATGCTGTGGCCTAAAAAAAGCACCAGACGGCGTCCAGCTTTGCTGAGGTAGGATGAAATTTCTCAGGTAGCAAAGTCCAACGTTATGAACTGATGGCCAGCCCGGGCACCGCGATCCTTATGTCCGTTATCGGGGACTGCCACTGAGCCACTAAACGGCAATAATAGGTCGGTTTCGCCATGGAGCCAAGCCGTTTCGCGGGACGAAGCTGTCATTCCCGCAGCTTTGCTCGCTCAAACATGGGAGGCCGAAAGTCGAGGCGACGGCCCCAATGCTGCGGAGTTAAATCAATGTCCTATGGCCGCCATGCCTCCCGTGCGGCTCCCTGCGGGAAAGCCGTGCGCACGTGATGACCATGCCACCATAAAATCCAACGCATATCAACGCGAGCATGGCCCAGGGAAATGCTGTGTCATTGACCGGCCCCCACTGAGTGGTCCGTGTTGATTGTTAGTGCAGAACCGTCTCCGGTGCCATGGTTGTCCGTAGGTGGAGCGAAGCGGAACCGGAGGGCAGCCATGGCGGCATTGCTGCTTCGGGA
>NZ_JAZFAX010000117.1:0-722 GCF_036352595.1 Novosphingobium resinovorum | reverse complement strand
CGCGTCAGTGCCGGCCAGCAATTGGTCGAGGATGTCGTTCGGTATCGAGGGTTCTTTCCGTCGTGACATACTGGGTCTCCTTGTTGCCCATTATGCCTCGCCGCACACGAAATTCCTGACAGTCCCCCAGATATAAGTAATGTCGCCCGCCCATTTCCGGTTGGGTGCATTGGCGGCAAAATCCCCGTCCAGCCAGTTCGCCGCGACACCCACGCGGTGGTGGCTGTCCGTCGTGACCTTGTGCTTGCGCGTGCGAACCGGCTTTATCCCGTTGATCCGCATGAGGCGGCCGACCCGGCGCTCACCAACGTCGAGCCCTGCTTCCTTGAGCTCCTCCGTCATCCTGGGACGACCATAGCTGCCAAGGCTCAGATTATATTGCTCCCGAATATGGGCCAGCACCTTCATGTCCGTCCGCTCCCGGCGACTAATCGGCCGCGAGCGCCAGGACCGATAGCCGCGCTCACTGACCTGCAGAACACGGCATAACAACTCCACCGACCAACGGTGCCGCCAGCTGTGCACGAAGGCGAACCTCACGGCCTTTGGCTCGCGAAGAACTGAGTCGCCTTTTTTAGTACTTCCCTCTCCTCCCGGGTAATTGCTCACGGGGTCAGCAATTGGGCTCTGATCAGGCGACCACGAACCTGCCGTCGACGAGTTCGCGGATAGCTACGAGGGCCGATTTGCCGCTGAGACGGGCGGTTCCGGTGACGGAGCGA
>NZ_JAZFAX010000116.1:0-783 GCF_036352595.1 Novosphingobium resinovorum | reverse complement strand
GGCCGGTGCAATAGCCGCGATGCAGCAGGTGCATGAACGTCTGAAAGATCTGACGTCCTCATAAAACACAAGTTGAAAAGCAAAATTCAGCCCAATGGTATCGGACGGGACTCGCCGGACGCTTACCTCAACTTGCGGAGATTGGAAGCACAAAACCAATCCAATTGGACAGCTTTCAAACCGCAGCGTTGAAGCAAAAAGGGCGCCGAGCACTACCCCAGAGCATCAATGTTATAACGCGGCACGTCGATGATTTCGTCGAGTGGTGGGAAGCAACGCTAGGCCTCGATGATACCGACGAGGATGTTCATGAGCGATTGCTCAGAGCACAAGAGGATCTTCTCGAAGCGTATGGTGATGACATGGGCACCGGGGAATGGTCGAATAGCGGCATCCCTGTCTCCAACAGCACGATCAATCACCGTCAAATCAATGCGTTGAATTTTCTCCTTTGGACAAAATTCGAGGGATTGGCACCAGAGTTTGTTGTTTCCGTTGCGGAACGGAAAGTCCGCGTAGCCTCCTTCTCGGGTGCGCCGCAGACAATCTCACGCCCGCAGTTCTCTGCGGTACGTCGCCCTGACCCCAGACGAGTGCGACTCCCTGATGAGCCTGAGCTTAGCGGACACATCGCCGCTATCCTGGACCCTGCGGCCCAGCTGGAGACCCGCAAAAACCGGGTAATTTCTGGCGAAGCGGGCTGGTTTGATGACGTCGAGGCTTCGGGGCGCACCAAGGGCATCGTTCGGACCAATTTCCATCATGCCCGGCGTTGATTTCGCC
>NZ_JAZFAX010000115.1:0-813 GCF_036352595.1 Novosphingobium resinovorum | reverse complement strand
CGATTATATCGAGATGTTCTACAATCCGGTCCGCAAGCATGTCAGGAACGGGATGCTGTCGCCCGTCGAGTTCGAACGGCAGCAGGCTTTGATGGCTCAAGGCGTCTAGAAAACTAGGGGCTATTCACCTTCGACGATCCAGCCAGCTGCTTTGAGAAATACGATTCCGCTCGACTGGTATGGTGAGCAGATATCTGCGCCCGATACTCATCGGAAAGCTCTGCACATGCTGCCGTATCGGCGCATTGATGAATGATCAGGATTGGAACATGAATCTTCGGCTTAAGATGATCAATCGACACTTGGCTGCTCAGCGCTGCTTTGATTTTTTCTCGGAGCGGTGCCGCTAATATAAGTTGATCGAGGTCCGACACGTTAGTTATGATCGCGTTTTCTTTTCTCAGCTTACCCGTATCAAGGCTTGCGTACACTGAGCTCACCACCGCGTCCAAGCGGGCGTCGGCTATCGAGTTGTAAAATTTCGCCTCGCCGAACCAAAGCGAGAAATCGTCCTCAGCCTCATTGATCACGATGTGGACGCTGTCAGCGCCTTTGGCGTTGTCTTGGACATTCTGCTTGTAAAATATCTTCGGCACAACCGGCAGTGCCTTATAGTGGTTCTTCATTACACCATACAGAAATACTTCGGCAATCTCGCTGCCCTGACCAACTTCATCCTTGTCAGTGGTAATTGCTCACGGGGTTGGCAGAAAAGTGTTGCGCGGAGGTCGATTGGCTGATTCACCCTACGGATGCCGCCACCGCCGCTTCATGTTCTGACCGAGGCCGAGAAGAACGAGCTGCTGCTTGCTC
>NZ_JAZFAX010000114.1:0-905 GCF_036352595.1 Novosphingobium resinovorum | reverse complement strand
ATGCCGCCGCGTGAGTGGAACATGGCAAAGGCGCAATTTGCCGTGCTCTTCGGCGAACGTTTCATCAGGGCCATGACGGCCTGATGATCAACCGCCTCGCCGTACACGAAATTCCTGACAGTCCCATTTTCCGATCACAAACGATATCGCTGATCCTGATCTTCACCAGGTCGCATCCGCGAAGCTTGCTATCGATGGCCAGGTCAAAGAGGGCCCGGTCGCGGACCCGCCCATGCTGGTCGAGAAAGAAGCGGATCGCCCATATCTGACGGGGCTTGAGCGCTCGCTTTGCTCCAACCTTACGCCCGGCGTTCCAAGATACCCGCTCGCGAGCGGCGGGATCAAACTCTGACAATCCCATGACACATCTACTGTGGCCGTAACGGCCATAGGTAGAACGTTTCAGGAGAGGCCGACCCCTTGCAGACTCTCGGTGTCCAATTTTTGATCCTCAACTCCTGACGGCCTGCTATCCCGGCAAGTGTCGGCCACGTCCAGTCATTCGCGACGCTTTCTGCAAGCGACTGCTTCGGCCACCGGGAAAAGACCGACGCTGAGAGCATCCGCGACAAGGGGGGATAAGCTCTCTCGTTGTGGCAGGATCTAAGCGCTTCGAGCGTCTCAAATCGCCTTGGTTAGGAACTGTTGAAATGCCATCGCGGTCGCGAGAACGTTGTGAGCGGAGACGCAGCGGGCATCATCCTCGGCGCCGTGGTGGTAGCGATGCGTGCCGAACACGCCGGCCACGGTTTCGTATCCCGCCATGATGACTTCGTTGTCGGCGGCCAATCCGGCCTACGGGCGGTTGTGGTGGCTGAACGGGAGCGCTTATACGGTCCGCGCTTCAGGCCGGAACGAGGGGCCACTGGTCTCCGCGGCGCCGGCCGACATGGTCGCTGCCCTAG
>NZ_JAZFAX010000113.1:0-974 GCF_036352595.1 Novosphingobium resinovorum | reverse complement strand
GGGCCGGTGCAATAGCCGCGATGCAGCAGGTGCATGAACGTCTGAAAGATCTGACGTCCTCATAAAACACAAGTTGAAAAGCAAAATTCAGCCCAATGGTATCGGACGGGACTCGCCGGACGCTTACGATCGTGGCGCGTTCGTTAGCGAACGAAGCCGGAACGCTAATTGCTCGGCTTCACGGGTGTGGTGGATTGAAAGCCAGCGGGCCAGCATGGCGGCTTTTGATCGAGCAATGCGCCCTTTGCGAAAATTGTCTTCGTAGCCAACGCCGAAACTTGCATTGTCGCCGAGCGCCAGTTTGTAGAACCGATCCCAGCTGCCCAGAAAATGACCATCAACTACGCGCTTGCACGAGCGGTAAAGCTCAATGCGCGCGTCGGGTGAAGCTGAAAGCCAGTCGAAGGTCATTGCCGCCTTGTATCCGGCATTCTGAGGGGTTTCCAACAATACCGGCTCTCTACCCAAGTTTTACCGCCACGCACGCGATAATAAAGGGCTGCAACGCGCAATTCTGCTGCGATGCAGCACGTTTAGCACAAGCATAGCGAGCTATTCTGTGCTATTATGCAATTGTAGGGTGGTAATAAGGCCATGCATAACAACAAAGGCCATGAAAGCAAAAGCATAACGTTAGATTTTAACGTCGTCTCCCCCAATCCATCACTTAACCTGATTGAGCTTGTGCGTCATTTAGCTCGCATTGCGGCGGAAAATGACTACAAAGACTTTCTCAATTCCATCGAAAAGCGCTATACTGGCGACCTGAAGAAAGGTCCGCCGCAATGACAAAAGTCGCCCTCTATGCCCGCTATTCCTCTGACAAGCAGTCTGACACCTCCATTGAGGATCAGCTGGAGACCCGCAAAAACCGGGTAATTTCTGGCGAAGCGGGCTGGTTTGATGACGTCGAGGCTTCGGGGCGCACCAAGGGCATCGTTCGGACCAATTTCCATCATGCCCGGCGTTGATTT
>NZ_JAZFAX010000112.1:0-1087 GCF_036352595.1 Novosphingobium resinovorum | reverse complement strand
CAAGCAGCAGCTCGTTCTTCTCGGCCTCGGTCAGAACATGAAGCGGCGGTGGCGGCATCCGTAGGGTGAATCAGCCAATCGACCTCCGCGCAACACTTTTCTGCCAACCCCGTGAGCAATTACCCTCGGGGAACCGATTTTTGAGGGTGCGGAATATGTCGTCCACGCCATCCAAAGAGAGTGCTTCGCCATTATCTTTGGTATTCAAAAAATAATATGGAATTTTCTTGGAATTACGCATCTTTGGTCTCTGATTAACAGCGTAGTCATTCAGGGTTTTGGAAAGCAGCGCGCTGGTTATCAGCGATCGTCCGGCAGTTTTTAAGAGCGGCGGCTTTGCCCGAGTTTCTTCCGGATCGTCGGGACGAGGAACGAAGATCAGACGAGGGCGAGAACCGAAAAGCATTACATCTTCACCCTTAAGCGTGAGGGGCTCACCCTTTCGCAAACCAAGTTCGTCGTACATCAGGATGAGCGCGAAGTTGCGGTGGCGCGTGTTCGGTCTGAACGGATTGCGGGTGTCATCCGGCCGAGTGACGGTGAGCAGGAAGGAGCGCTGCTCGTCGGTGAGCGACTCCCGCACCTTTTCGGTGCCACACGCACAAAGACCTTTCATTTGCTCTTTGAGCTCGGTCAGGCGATCACGCATATTGATTGCTTGGCTCGGATCCGCTGCGCGGGCGATGTAAGGGGCTGCACGCCAGTTTGTGTATGCGAACGCCCAGTTCATCCGGTCTTGGTGTGTGTTCGCGGACACGATCCGGGGAACAATGGAATTTCCAAGGACACGCGGAGGCCGCTTACTTGAACGCAGCCTGTTCGAAAGAGCTTCCACCTCATCGGGGTAGAGATAGGCACCGCCCATCACGCGCTCGGCTAAATCAATGCCTCTCTCGTCGAGCCATTCGTGGAAGAGGCACAGAGCATCCAGTTCGCGTTCTGCGCTATTTATCGATCGGTGGGGTCGTGTCCCGCAGGGTGGTGTAGGAACCGTCGATCCACGGCAGGATCGAGTTCAGGTCAGGCTGCCAATGCTGGCAAGCTGACAATAGGGTTATGGCTCACCGAGCCGAGGGTTTCCAGTGTC
>NZ_JAZFAX010000111.1:0-1104 GCF_036352595.1 Novosphingobium resinovorum | reverse complement strand
CAAGCCAATGCTCGAGATCCCGCTGCCAATCCTCTTCCATCGCCAGCCTCCATCAAAGCTGGCTCCCTATGAATCACGCATTTCCCCTGCAGGGAATCCCGAAAATCACAATTCTGCCAAAGTAGTGTTAGGCCGCGTTGACAAAGTGGATTCCCAATCTGCCTGATTTCTGATTCAGAGCTTTTCTTTGTGAGGAGCGATGATGGTTCGGGGCGATCTGACGGACGAGGAATGGGATGTGATCGCGGGGCTGTTGCCATCGGAGCGCGGTCGTAAGTCCCGCCCTGCCCATGATAACCGGCGTTTTCTCAACGGCATGCTGCATGTTCTGCGGGTCGGCTGTCCGTGGCGGGATATGCACGAACGCTATGGCTTGTGGAACTCGGTCTATGTGCGGTTTCGGCGCTGGGCCGAACAGGGCGTGTGGGATGCGATCCTCGCGACGCTGGTGGAATTGGGGCTGACCGACGACTGGCAGCACATGATCGACAGTACCACCGTTCGCGGCCATGTCTCGGCAGTGGGCGGAAAAGGGGGGCTCGTGCGCAGGCTTTTGGTCGATCACGCGGCGGCTTTACGTGCAAAGTCCACGCCCGCTGCGACAATCAGGGGCGCCCTCTTGGTTTTGTCCTGACTTGCGGGGAGGCATCCGATTATGGCGCTGTCGATGCCCTGATGGCGATCCCTGTCGCCAAGCCCAAGGCTCTGCTCGCCGACAAGGGGTATGATGGTGACGTCGTTCGCGAAAACCTGCTGATGCAGGGCATCCTGCCGATCATCCCGCCCAAGTCCAACCGCCGTGAGCCCATTCCCTGTGACTTTCGGCGTTACCGGGATCGCAACCGCATCGAGCGCATGTTTGGTCACCTCAAGCAGTTCCGCCGTGTCGCCACCCGCTACGACAAAACTGCTCTGTCCTTCGCAAGCTTCCTAAATCTCGCCGCTATCCGAAAATGGCTGCCACACTTTGTCAACGCGGCCTAGCACTACTTTGGCAGAATTGTGATTTTCGGGATTCCCTGCAGGGGAAATGCGTGATTCATAGGGAGCCAGCTTTGATGGAGGCTGGCGATGGAAGAGGATTGGCAGCGGGATCTCGAGCAT
>NZ_JAZFAX010000110.1:0-1197 GCF_036352595.1 Novosphingobium resinovorum | reverse complement strand
TGCGCGTGTGGAACAAGCGGCCGGTGCTGTGCCGCCCCGATCCGGTCAACGCGCCCGACTTCATCCAGCGCCTCAACCAGCATCGCAAGTGGCGCACCCGCGCACGGCCCAAGACGATCAACCACATCGTCTATTTCTCCGACGATTATGTCGCGACTTACGAATTTTACCGCGACCGGCTGGGCTTCACCATGTCGGACCACAGCAAGGCCAACGGCATCTTCGCGCGCGCCGACGGCACGTACGAACACCATACGATCTTCTGGCTGACCACCCAGCACAAGGGCACGAAGGGCAAGCGCGGCTATGCCCACATCGCCTTCGGGCTGGAGGACATCGACGAGGTCATGGTCGGCGCCAACTACATGCAGGACAAGGGCTGGTCGCACGAGCGCCCGTTCGCGGCCGCGCTGAACCGGCACCGGATTTCCTCGGCGATGTACTATTACTTCCCCTGCCCTGCCGGCGGCGACGCGGAGTATCATGCCGATACCGACTACCTCGACGACGGCTGGGTGCCGCGAGTCTGGGAAATGGCGTTCGGCGGCGCGCTCTGGCAAACGGACTCGCCCGGTTTCTTCGGCCAGCGCGGCATCACCTGGGATGTGAAGATGGACGCGGACGAAACCTCGCTGGAGGAATATCGCGGCTTCGGCAAGACGCCCTCGGGCGATGCCGGCAGCATATACTGACCGGCGTGGACAGCCCCTTCGCCGCCTTCGTCACGGAGTTCCAGCGCCGCCTCGACGCCGCCGAGAGCCTTGCCGACATGCTGGCTCCCGGCGCACGGCTGGTCTCCCCGGGAGACGTGCTGGACGGTATCGAGGCGATCGACGCCTGGGTGACCGGGCACCGCTCCGAGCAAGTCGTGCGCCACGTCTGGAACAACCTGAGGGTGGAGATGGACGGCACCGGCGTCATCTTGCGCTACATCGCCACCGCCTGGCACGGCGCTGAGACCGGCAGCCTGCGCATGATGACGCTGGGCGATGTCGTCGACGTCCTCGTGCCGGGGCCCGGTGGCGAATGGCTGCTGGCCGAGAGCAGCTTCGCCCGCATATTCAAACACAACATAGTCTAGGAGAGTTCGATGTCGTCTCAGGGTTTCGTCGGTGCCGTTCTGCGCCAGGGCCATGTGGAGTACGAGAAGGCCCGCCATGCCACGGTCTGGCGCGAGAACACGCCGCTGCGCTTCCC
>NZ_JAZFAX010000109.1:0-1217 GCF_036352595.1 Novosphingobium resinovorum | reverse complement strand
TGACCGGCCCCCACTGAGTGGTCCGTGTTGATTGTTAGTGCAGAACCGTCTCCGGTGCCATGGTTGTCCGTAGGTGGAGCGAAGCGGAACCGGAGGGCAGCCATGGCGGCATTGCTGCTTCGGGAGCCGGAGGCCGATAGCCCAGCGAGCTGTGCGGCCTGACGGTGTTGTAGTGTCTGCGCCAGCCCTCGATCAGGATCCGAGCTTCGGCCAGGGTGTAGAAGATCTCCCCGTTCAAGAGCTCGTCGCGCATCGAGCCGTTGAAGGATTCACAGTAGCCATTTTCCCATGGGCTGCCGGGTGTAATGTAGAGCGTTTTCACGCCGATCTTCGCCAGCCATTGCTGCACGGTATTGGCGATAAATTCAGGGCCATTGTCTGACCGTATGTGCGCCGGCGGCCCCCGTGTGACGAACAACTCGGCGAGAGCCGCCAGCACGTCCTCGCTGCGCAGCCGTCGCGCGATGGGTAAGGCGAGGCACTCGCGGCTGGCCTCGTCGATGATCGACAGGATGCGGAACTTGCGGCCATCATGTGTGCGTCCCTCGACGCAGTCGTAAGACCACACATGGCCCGGATATTCCGGTCGCAGGCGGATACATGATCCGTCGTTGAGCCAGAGCCTTCCACGCTTCGGTTGCTTCTGCGGCACCTTGAGCCCTTCACGGCGCCAGATGCGCTCCACCCGTTTGCGGTTCACATGCCAACCGGCATCGCGCAGCAAGGCCGTCACCCGGCGATAGCCATAGCGGCCATACTGCCGGGCAAGCGCGATGATATCCTCGGTCAGGGCTGCTTCGTCATCCGCCCCACGCGGCGTTTTGCGCTGCGCCGATCGATGTTGCCCGAGCACGCGGCAGACCCGCCGCTCGGACACCGGCATCATGCCCCGGATATGATCGATACAGCGCCTGCGGCGCGCGGGGCTCAGAAGTTTCCCCGCGAGGCCTCCTGCAGGATCAACTTGTCCAGCGTCAGATCTGACACCGCCCGCCGCAACCGGGCGTTTTCCTTCTCAAGCTCTTTCATGCGCCGAGCCTGGTCCATCTTCAGGCCGCCATACTCCTTGCGCCAGCGGTAGTAGCTCTGCTCGGTGACGCCGATCCGGCGACACGCATCCGCCACCGTTCCGCCCTGCGCCAGCACGATCTCCGCTTCACGCAGCTTGCCGATGATCTCTTCCGGCTTGTGCTTCCTCGCCATTCCAGTCCTCCTTC
>NZ_JAZFAX010000108.1:0-1256 GCF_036352595.1 Novosphingobium resinovorum | reverse complement strand
CCCCCGAAAGGTCCCTCATTCTGATGTAGAGTCTGCCCACGAGAAGGAGCAGACGCATGAGGAAGAGCCGTTTTACCGAGGCGCAGATCATCGGGATGATCAAGGAGCAGGAGTCCGGGCTGCCGACCGTCGAGATTTGCCGGAAGCATGGGCTGAGCACGGCGACGTTTTACAAGCTGAAGGGCAAATACGGCGGGATGGAAGTGTCCGATGCCCGCCGGCTGCGGCAGCTTGAGGATGAGAACGGCAAGCTCAAGCGGCTGCTGGCGGACAGCATGCTCGACAATGTGATCCTCAAGGATCTGCTGGGAAAAGCCTGACGACGCCAGGCCAGCGGCGAGACGCTGTGCTCGAGGTGCTGGGAAGTTACCAGATTTCCCAGCGCCGGGCCTGTGTGCTGATTGGTGTCGACCCAAAGACGGTCCGGCGCGAACGCCCGCCGGACCACGGTGCCATCCGAACTGCCATGCGTGAGGTCGCAGGCCAGCGCCGTCGCTTTGGCTATCGCCGGATCGGTATCATGCTGGAACGCCAGGGGATGAGCATGAACCACAAGAAGCTCTACCGGCTGTACCGGGAGGAAGGATTGTCGGTGCGCCGCCGTCGTGGCCGAGCCGTAGGCCAGCGAAGCTAAAACGGGCGCGTGGCAGTCGCACGCCGATGCCTGTGCCGCTGGTTCCGGGCGCGCGGTGGTCGATGGACTTTGTGTCCGACACATTCGGCGCCTCGCGCAAGTTCAGGATTTTGGCCATCAATGATGATTGCTGCCGGGAAAACCTGTGCCTGGTGGGCGACACCAGCATCTCGGGCGCCCGGGTGTCGCGGGAACTCGACACGCTGGTGCGCCTCCATGGCAAACCGGCTTGCATTGTCAGCGACAATGGCACCGAATTTACCAGTCGGGCGATCCTGGAATGGGCCGGCAAGAACCAGGTCGAATGGCATTACATCGATCCGGGCAAGCCTCAGCAGAACGGGTTCATCGAGTCCTTCAACGGCTCACTGCGCGATGAACTGCTCAATGAGGAACTGTTCGACAGCCTGGCCGATGCCCGCCGGAAGCTGGCGATCTGGCGCTACGATTACAACAATGTCCGGCCCCACTCATCTTTGGGAAACCGGACGCCTGCACAAGCGCGTCGAGCCTTCGTGCAGGACGAGACCATCATGCCCGACGCGCTTGTGCAGGCGTCCGGGCCATCGTATTCAACCGCTGGACTCTCGTTATGATCGAGGGACTGACGGGGGGCAGGTCA
>NZ_JAZFAX010000107.1:0-1309 GCF_036352595.1 Novosphingobium resinovorum | reverse complement strand
AGCTGGAGACCCGCAAAAACCGGTAGCGTTTGGACGGCTATAATGATTCATTGAGGGCGCGCGATCACGGAGGCCAGCTATGGATCCCAAGTCCCTGTTCAGTTTGAGCGATCACCTTGAGGCATTGAGCAAGGAGGGCGATCCGCTTGAGGTTTTGCAGGAGACGGTGGATTTCGAGTATTTCCGGGCGTGGCTGGTCGAAGGGCTTGGTTATGGCGATGGAGCCAAAGGTGGGCGCCCACCCTTCGATCCGGTGTTGATGTTCAAGGCCCTGATCCTGCAGGCGCAGCATAATCTGTCAGACGCCCGGATGGAGTTCATGATCCGCGATCGGCTGAGTTGGCTGCGGTTTCTGGGACTGTCGCTTGGGGATCGCACGCCGGATGAGAACACGATCCGGCATTTTCGCAATCGCCTGACCGAGACGGGAACGCTCAAGCGGGTGATGAAGGCCTTTGACTGGCAACTCCAGAAGAAGGGCTACATTCCAATGTCCGGGCAGATCGTGGACGCCTCGCTGGTGCCTGCACCAAGACAGCGGAACACCGAGGGCGAACGTGAAGCGATCAAGTCGGGCAAGGGCGCCAGAGATATCTGGCCGGACGAGCCGAACAAGGCAGCACAGAAAGATACCGACGCCCGCTGGACCCTCAAGGTCGGCGGGAAAGTTCGGTATCGGGCGGATGGGACGCCGCTCCCCATGATCGCCTTGCCGGTCTTCGGCTATAAATCTCACATCAGCATCGACCGACGCTTCGGCTTCATCCGAGGCATGGCGGTGACTTCGGCGTCAGCGGCGGACGGGCGTCTTCTCCGACAGGTCGTCAGCACGGACAATACCAGTTCCGAGGTATGGGCTGACAGTGCCTATCGATCCAGGCGCAACGAGAAGTGGTTGTCGGATCAGATGCTCACGTCCCGCATTCATCGCCGCAAACCCATGGGCAAGCCGATGTCGAAGGCAACCGCGCGGGCCAATGCCGCCAAATCCTCGATCCGGGCTCATGTCGAACATGTCTTCGCGCATCAGAAGAACCGGTTCAACCTGTTCATCCGCACCATCGGCCTGGCCCGCGCTGAGGCGAAACTGACCCTTTGCAACCTGGCCTACAACTTCAACCGCCTGATCTTCCACGAACGCCGGGAATGCAGGGGCTGACTCTGTCTGCAAGCCGGCCAAACCGGCGAAATCAACGCCGGGCATGATGGAAATTGGTCCGAACGATGCCCTTGGTGCGCCCCGAAGCCTCGACGTCATCAAACCAGCCCGCTTCGCCAGAAATTACCCGGTTTTTGCGGGTCTCCAGCT
>NZ_JAZFAX010000106.1:0-1323 GCF_036352595.1 Novosphingobium resinovorum | reverse complement strand
TGGGACTGTCAGGAATTTCGTGTACGGCGAGGCGGTTGATCATCAGGCCGTCATGGCCCTGATGAAACGTTCGCCGAAGAGCACGGCAAATTGCGCCTTTGCCATGTTCCACTCACGCGGCGGCATTTTCCACTCTTTCTCCGATCGGTTCAAGATCAGATAGAGCAGCTTTGTCGCCGCCTCATCGTTGGGGAAATGCCCCCGCGCGCGAACAGCGCGGCGGAGCTTGGAATTTAGGGCTTCTATGGCATTCGTTGTGTAGACGATCCGCCTGACTTCGTCGGGAAAGGCGAAAAACGGAATGACTTCGGACCATGCCCGGCGCCAGCTCTGGCCGATGGCGGGGTAGCGCTGCCCCCAGAAGCTCGCTTCGAAGGCCGTCAGTGCTTCCTCGGCGGCCGCAGCATCGACGGCGCGATAGATGGCCTTCAGCGCCGTTCCGAGCGCCTTGCGATCTTTCCACGCCACAAAATCCATCGAGTTGCGCAGCAGATGGACAATACATGTTTGAACCATGGCTTCGGGAAAGACGGCCGTGATGGCGTCGGGGAAGCCCTTGAGGCCATCGACGACGGCCAGCATGATATCCTCGACGCCGCGGTTGCGCAGTTCGTTCATGACGCGCAGCCAGAACTTGGCGCCTTCATTCTGCTCCAGCCATAGCCCCAGGACCACCTTGGTGCCGTCGGCCATGACGCCCAGGGCAATATGGATCGCCTTGTTGCGGACCATGCCCTCATCGCGGATCTTGACCCGGATCGCATCGAAGAAAACCAGCGGATAGGCTGGGTCTAGCGGCCGTTGCTGCCAGGCTGCGACTTCCTCCAACACCGCGTCGGTGATCGTGCTGATCAGGTCAGGCGAAGCGTCGATCCCATACAGCTCGCGCAGATGCCCGGTGATCTCTCGCGTGCTCATGCCGCGCGCATACATCGAGATGATCTTGTCATCGAAGCCGGGGAAGCGTCGCTGGTATTTGGCAATCAGCTGCGGGTCGAAACTCCCCGCCCGATCGCGCGGTACCTCAATCTCGATCCGTCCGTCGTCGGTCGTCACCGTCTTGCGGCCATAGCCGTTCCGGCTGTTGTTCCCTTGCTCCTCCTGGCCAAGATGGTGATCCATCTCCGCATTGAGCGCTCGTTCGGCAAAAGCCTTCTTCAGGGTATCGAGCAAGCCCCCTTGGCTGAGCGCCGCCGCCGCGTCAGTGCCGGCCAGCAATTGGTCGAGGATGTCGTTCGGTATCGAGGGTTCTTTCCGTCGTGACATACTGGGTCTCCTTGTTGCCCATTATGCCTCGCCGCACACGAAATTCCTGACAGTCCC
>NZ_JAZFAX010000105.1:0-1359 GCF_036352595.1 Novosphingobium resinovorum | reverse complement strand
GGTCGTGTCCCGCGGGGTGGTGTAGGAAGGTTTCCCTGAGAGGGTGGCCACCGTCGATCTTCTGGTAGGGTTCGGATGCGAACTCGAACCTGGAGAAGAAGACGATGACCGAGGACAGAATGGCCCTTGTCGAGCTGATTGAGCAAGGGGCTGATAGCGATTTGGTGCGTGAGATGCTGGCTTTCGCCGCAGAGCGTATGATGGATCTCGAGATCGAGGCGAAGACGGGCGTGCCTTGCGGATCACGCAGCCCGGAGCGGCTGAACCACCGCAACGGCTACCGCGAGCGAGGTTGGGATACGCGAGCTGGCCGGATTGATCTGGCGATCCCGAAGCTGCGCAAAGGCAGTTACTTCCCGAGCTTCCTGGAGCCACGCCGCACCGCCGAGAAGGCCTTGGCGGCAGTGATCCAGGAAGCCTACGTCCACGGCGTTTCGACCCGTTCGGTCGACGATCTGGTCAAGGCGATGGGCGCCAGCGGTGTTTCAAAGAGCCAGGTCAGCCGTTTGGTTGCCGAGATCGACGAGCGGGTGAACGCTTTCCTCACGCGACCGATTGAAGGCGAGTGGCCCTATCTATGGATCGACGCCACCTACCTCAAAGTGCGCGAGGGCGGACGGATTGTCTCCACGGCGGCGATAATCGCGGTGGGCGTCAACACCGATGGCCGACGCGAGGTTCTGGGCGTGGCCACCGGCCCGTCGGAAGCCGAACCTTTCTGGAAAGCCTTCCTGCGCTCTCTGGCTGACCGAGGCTTGCGCGGTGTGAAGTTGGTCATCGCCGACGATCACAAAGGGCTGCGCGCTGCCGCCAGCAAGGTATTTTCCGCGACCCAGCAGCGCTGCCGGGTGCACTGGATGCGCAATGCGTTCGCCCATGCGGCGCCGAAACAACGACCCGCTGTCATTGCCATGATCAAGACCATCTTCGCGCAGGAGACGGCCGAGGCGGCGCAACAGCAGTGGGACCAGGTTACTGATGCCCTGCGCGAGAAGTTTCCAAAGCTGGCCGACATGATGGACGCATCACGCGAGGACGTGCTCGCCTACATGGCCTTCCCCAAGGATCATTGGCCGCAGATCGCCTCCACAAATCCACTGGAAAGGGTCAACAAGGAGATCAAGCGAAGGGCAGACGTGATCGGCATATTCCCGAATGACGCTGCCGTCGTTCGTCTCGTCGGAGCACTCATGCTGGAGCAAAACGATGAGTGGGCGGTATCGCGCCGCTACATGACACTGGAAACCCTCGGCTCGGTGAGCCATAACCCTATTGTCAGCTTGCCAGCATTGGCAGCCTGACCTGAACTCGATCCTGCCGTGGATCGACGGTTCCTACACCACCCTGCGGGACACGACC
>NZ_JAZFAX010000104.1:0-1431 GCF_036352595.1 Novosphingobium resinovorum | reverse complement strand
CACTACTTTGGCAGAAGTTTGAAATGCGTGACTGATAGGCTCCCACCGCAATGAGGGCATTGGTCTGGCGGAGGTCTTGATATTCGGTCAATGATGGCCTGTCGGATGGCGGGCATGCTCGGCTGAGGCGGAGGTCCGGAGACTCTTTTTTTTCCGCCCCGCCTGCGCGAGCCGTCGTGTTTGCAGGAAGGCATAGGCCATCATTGTCATGAGAAGGTGGCGATGCAGCCCCGTCCATGATCGTCCTTCGAAGTGGTCGAGGCCGAGTTCCTCCTTGAGTTGCTGGTGCGCCTGTTCGCAAATCCAGCGCGCCTTGATGGCGCCGGCGACGTCCTTGATCGCGGTGTCGGCGGGAAGGTTGGAGAGATAGTATTTTCGCTCGCCGTTCGAGCGATGCTCACCCACCAGCCAAGCCTCTTCGCCTGGCATATGCTGTGCGCCAGCAGCGCCGATCCGCTGTGGCGCGCCATCGGCGACACGCACACGCATAGCCGCAAAGCGAGCTGTCAGGCGGCCTTTGGTCCCTCGGCGCCAACTGACCTGCCGCCATTTCGCATCTTCGAGCATGGCATGGGCTGCTCGGGATTTGACGTCGGGCACATGCCGAACCCGTGGTCGCCCACGTCCAGCCACCGGGAAGATCAACTGCACGTCGCCAGGATAGACCTTCTGGTGCCGGGGGATACCAACGGCCCAGCGCAAGCCTCGTGCACTTAGCGCCTGCCGGAACGGCGCTGACAAGCCATAGCCGGCGTCGGCAAGGACGCAGCCGAAGCGCACGCCGGCAGCAATGACCCGGTCGATCTCCTCGATGGCGATGTCGGGCTTCGTGCGATAGGATTGGAAATCTTCGGGCACGCCGGCCCTCTCCATCCGGGCCGTGTCGCTGGTCCAGCTTTCCGGCAGGTATAGCCGCAAACCCAGCATGACCGGCACCTCCCCCGAAGCCAAGGTCACCGACACGAGCGTCTGGCAGTTCGCGTTCTTGCCCAGTACCGTAGCATATTGGGGCGCGACCCCGACCGAAGCCTTGCCCTTCTTGGGAAGGGCTGTGTCGTCGATGATCAGCCAGCCCTTGTCGCCACCGACCAACTCATCCGCTTGCCGCCACAACGTCGCCACCAGCGGCGCGCTGTCCCAGATCCCGGCACCGATGAAATGATGCAGCCGGTCATAGTTGAGCGCGTCTGCGCGGGCCGCCATGGGCTGGATGCTCTTGCGATCGCCGGGGCCAATCAAGCCAGCGATGTAGGCCGGGCACATCCGACGCCGCGTCTTGTTACCCAACTTCTGCAGATACGGCTCAAGCCAATGCTCGAGATCCCGCTGCCAATCCTCTTCCATCGCCAGCCTCCATCAAAGCTGGCTCCCTATGAATCACGCATTTCCCCTGCAGGGAATCCCGAAAATCACAATTCTGCCAAAGTAGTG
>NZ_JAZFAX010000103.1:0-1455 GCF_036352595.1 Novosphingobium resinovorum | reverse complement strand
GTAATTGCTCACGGGGTCAGCAATTGGGCTCTGATCAGGCGACCACGAACCTGCCGTCGACGAGTTCGCGGATAGCTACGAGGGCCGATTTGCCGCTGAGACGGGCGGTTCCGGTGACGGAGCGATATCCGGCGTGGATCTGGGCGCCCCAGTCGGAGCGGAAGCCGTTGGTGACCTTGCGGAACACGACCGAGGGGCGGATCTCGCGTTCTGATATGTTGTTGGTCGCAGGGACGTCGCGGTTGGTGAGGAAGACGAAGAACTTGCCCCGCCAGGCCTTGATTTGTTTGAGCAGAACACGTCCCGCCGGGTGCGCGACAGGCATCTGTACCAGGCGGGTCAGCAGATTGTCGGCCTTCGCGGCGTAGGCGGCCAGCGTCGTGTCCTTCAGGCTGCTTCGTCGCTTGCCGATCCGGATCGCCCAGCGCAGGTGGTCGCGGATTTTGGGGGCGAAAGCGGTATCCCCGCAGTCGATGGCATACTGAACATCGCGCAGGACATGGGCGAGGCAGACCTGATGCTCTTTGCCCAGTTCCTGCTGTCCGGCGTAGCGATCGGAGACCCACACGTCGGGTTGATGGCCACCCAGCACCTCGTCGACAACACTGCGCGCCCGGCGCGGGGCGATCTTGTGCAGGACCGCGTCTTTCGAGAGGAAGACCCATTGCCAATGGGCAATGCCGTTGGTGCGCGTGGACGTCTCATCGGATGCGATGATCCTTGCCGTCAGCAACTTGTCGGTGATCGCCTTCGTGGCTGCTGTCATTCCGGCCTGCATGCGCCTGAAGGCGTTGGCGATTGCCCCTTGGGAGATCGTGAGGCCAAACAGTTCCGCAGCAATGCGCGACAGTCGCTCGAAGCTGACATGGTGGCTGTGATGCAGATAGGCCAGCAGCGAGCGGATGCCAGGGCCAAACGGCGTGCCCGGCTCCATGCCCGCCGGCGCCTCGGCGCGGTAGCGACGGCCACATCCCCCGCAGCGCGCACCGAACAATTCGATGCGGGTCACAATTGGGCGGATCGGCGGCAGGTCGATATGATCGTAGCGGTGACGGCAATGCTGGGTCTGCGAGGAAACATCGGTCCCGCAATGGCAGCAGCTTGCCGCCATGACGCGTTCGGTTTTGTCCGGCGTCTCGGCCAGTGGGCGGTGCTTGCCTTCGCGCGGCGGCCGCTTGCCAGTCCTGGGCTTACCGCCTTTGCCGCCCCGCTTGCCGAAGTCGTCCTTTGAAGGCGGAATATGCGAATTCTTCGAGGTCTTGCGCGGCTTGCCGACCAGTGATTCCAACTCGGAAATCCGTGCTGCCATCCGCTCGATCATATCGTGCTGAGCAAGCAGCAGCTCGTTCTTCTCGGCCTCGGTCAGAACATGAAGCGGCGGTGGCGGCATCCGTAGGGTGAATCAGCCAATCGACCTCCGCGCAACACTTTTCTGCCAACCCCGTGAGCAATTAC
>NZ_JAZFAX010000102.1:0-1482 GCF_036352595.1 Novosphingobium resinovorum | reverse complement strand
AGCAAGCAGCAGCTCGTTCTTCTCGGCCTCGGTCAGAACATGAAGCGGCGGTGGCGGCATCCGTAGGGTGAATCAGCCAATCGACCTCCGCGCAACACTTTTCTGCCAACCCCGTGAGCAATTACGTTCAGGGAGACAGCCGGGAATGACCTGAGTTGGTCGGCAGAAGACCATGCAAAACGGAGCCAACTTGGTGTGCAAATTAGACTCTATTGCGATGGATCGCCACGTCACGAGAAATGACTTACCGCTTGTTAACGTGACAAATCATTGACGAGTAATTGCAATATCCGACAATAAGACCTCAGATCGAGCGTATAGCCTAATGCCGCGCAAAGCTGTATTTAGCGGATAAGAACAAAGGGACCGCTAAATGACCCGCGTTGCGCTATATGCCCGATATTCCTCCGACAACCAGCGTGAAGCGTCCATCGAGGATCAGTTCCGCATTTGCCGTGAACGCGCGGACCGCGAAGGATGGCAGATCGTGGCGGCGTACAAGGACGCTGCGATTTCCGGCTCCAGCATGGTCTTGCGCCCCGGCATCCAATCGCTGCTGCAGGAAGCCCAATGCGGTCAAATCGACATAATTCTGGCAGAAGCGCTGGACCGGCTTTCCCGCGACCAGGCAGACA
The DNA here is from genome assembly GCF_036352595.1 of Novosphingobium resinovorum. Classification (GTDB taxonomy): domain Bacteria; phylum Pseudomonadota; class Alphaproteobacteria; order Sphingomonadales; family Sphingomonadaceae; genus Novosphingobium; species Novosphingobium resinovorum_B. The sequence goes on along the minus strand of NZ_JAZFAX010000102.1, from coordinate 847 downwards.
TCGCCACCGTCTACAAGCACCTCAAGTTCGCCGGCGTCCCGATCGTCACCATCGCGGCGAGATCAGCGAACTCCATGTCGGCCTCAAGGGCACGATGAACGCCCTGTTCCTCAAGGATCTGGCGGCGAAGACCCATCGCGGTTTGCGTGGTCGCGTCGAAGAAGGGAAGTCTGGCGGCGGCATCTGCTATGGCTACAATGTCGTGAAGCAACTCGACGCACGGGGCGAGCTCATCCGGGGCGACCGCGAGATCAACCAGGCTGAAGCCGGGATCGTGCGTCGCATCTTCCGAGATTTTGCATCGGGAGTTCCCCCTCGCACGATCGCGCGCAAGCTGAACGAAGAACACGTACCCGGGCCAGGCGGCAAGCCATGGAACGACACGACGATCCGTGGGCATGTCAAACGTGGCACTGGGATCGTGAACAACGAACTCTATATCGGCCGACTGATCTGGAACCGGCTACGTTACATCAAGGATCCCTCGACCGGTAAGCGCGTCTCGCGGCTCAATCCGCAGTCGGAATGGATCATTCGGGAGGTGCCGGAGCTTCGGATCGTCGATGACGAGCTTTGGCAGTCGGTCCGGGCGAAGCACGAGGACATCGCGGAAAAATTCACGAACGTATCGGAAGGCGTGCAGAACAGCCGGCGGAACCTCCTGAATGGCGGCCGACGCCCTCGTACGATGCTGTCAGGCTTAGTGTATTGTGGGTCCTGCGGAGTAATTGCTCACGGGGTTGGCAGAAAAGTGTTGCGCGGAGGTCGATTGGCTGATTCACCCTACGGATGCCGCCACCGCCGCTTCATGTTCTGACCGAGGCCGAGAAGAACGAGCTGCTGCTTG
>NZ_JAZFAX010000101.1:0-1745 GCF_036352595.1 Novosphingobium resinovorum | reverse complement strand
GCGAAATCAACGCCGGGCATGATGGAAATTGGTCCGAACGATGCCCTTGGTGCGCCCCGAAGCCTCGACGTCATCAAACCAGCCCGCTTCGCCAGAAATTACCCGGTTTTTGCGGGTCTCCAGCTCTGACTTTGCATTCGCCTGCGTCGAATTGATCTCGAGGAAGAGGCCCGCTTCGAAGCGGGTTTTCTCAGGATCACTTACACTGTCAGGGTATATTATCCCAGTGACCAAGAGATTTTGCTGAGACCTCAACGAACCTATTATATTTTCGTTCGCGCCGCCTTCATAATAAGAAAAAACGCGATGCTGACCGTCTATAACGCCGATCGAATTAAATTCGCTTGGAATAGAAATGGTGGCCGGCTGGGTTGAATGAATATTTGCAGTGTCTATAGTATTTTCATTTTCATCAAGAATTTTTGTTCCTGGTGGAAGCGTTACAATAATATTATTTACAAATACTCGCTTTTGATCAACGAGATACTTCCGGATCGAATCTAGCTTTGAGCGAAGTATCATTCTTTGATAAAGGCCACTTTTGTCTCGCCAGCCGTCCCTTCGAAGAACGTACGCTCTCGCCAGTAAAGCGGAAGGCTGAATGTAGAAGGAGACGACTTTAAAGCCTTTAGGGAATTTAGAGTGGTGCTCTGGCAAAACTGAACCATTAAACGGCTCGCGCGATGCAGAGTTGGTGGTGAGCACTTTGTCAGAGAAATTTTTATAATCTACACCGAGAAATGCGAGCAGCTCGTGCTGAGCCGATTTGCGCACAGTCTTAGTCAATAGTTTGAAATACCGAACTACGCTGTAATCCATAAAAAGTGCATGGTCGATTTGAGCTTTGAGTTCAGCTTTAACTGGATTTAAGGAGCAATATAACAGAACAACCTTGATTTGGTTGTTACTATATTTAGATCCCAGTGCCGCATCGATGTCCAATGGCGCGGTGCGAGCGAACTCAACAAAACGTGCATCATCTTTCCTGATGCGATCGTACATGAGATATTTTTTCTTGGCATGCTCTGATATGTCACTTGCAGTGGTATATTCTGCAAATACAACGACATTCTCAAGTATAAAAACGTCATCAAAATCTGACGTCACGCCTTCATAGGTAAATTCGTTATCAGAAGCACTCTCAGCCCGTCGGAAACCTACTGAAGAAAATACATCACGAATCTCGCGACGGTGACGTCGTTGTAGATTCCGCTTTGCCTTCTCTTCGGCGCTGAGAACTTTTCTTTTCTTTGGCTTAAGAGGCTTACTTTTTACCATTTTCAGCCCCCACCAAATCGATTTCCACTTGTGTCCATTCCAAAGGAACCTGAGCTACCCGCTCTGTTGATCGCGGGCGACGGACGGGTTTGCCTAGAGGTCTCAGCGGCAGCACACCCTGAGCATACTGCGCAATGCGCTCTTCCGCGATCGCAAGATACGGCGCATGCCTGTCAATCCCAACTGCGTGTCGGTGATGCTTTACGGCAGCGATTGCAGTAGCCCCCGTTCCAATGAACGGATCAAGCACTGTCTCTCCGACATTACTCAGCGCAAGTACGCAACGTTCCGCGAGTTCGACGGGAAACTGGCAAGGATGATCCGTATGCTCCGGATGATTAGCTGGAGACCCGCAAAAACCGGGTAATTTCTGGCGAAGCGGGCTGGTTTGATGACGTCGAGGCTTCGGGGCGCACCAAGGGCATCGTTCGGACCAATTTCCATCATGCCCGGCGTTGATTTCGCCG
>NZ_JAZFAX010000100.1:0-1862 GCF_036352595.1 Novosphingobium resinovorum | reverse complement strand
CATACGTGGTGTCGATCCCGGCGGCGCCAAGGGCCGCGCGCGCCTTGTCGCCCAGCGGGCTCGACGGCAGGCGCGTCAGCATCTTCACGTCATGGCCCAGCGAGGCGAGCCCCGCCGCGACGTTGGCTTCCGCCCCGCCCACGACCATGTCCAGCGCATCGCACTGCACCGTCAGCCGCGCGGCCGGCGTGGCGAAGCGCAGCAGGACTTCGCCGAAACACAGGACATGACCGCTCATCTACCCACCCCTCTCACATTTCCATTCGTCGCTGCGGCGGCTTAGCGAGCCAGCCAGCCGCCGTCGACAGCAAGAATGTGACCGGTAACATAATCCGAGGCCGGAGAGGCGAGGAACACGGCGGCGCCCGCGATGTCCTCCGGCTTACCCCAGCGACCGGTCGGGATGCGCTCGAGGATCTGGCGGTTGCGCGTCTCGTCGGCGGAGAGCGCGGCGGTGTTGTTGGTGGTGATGTAGCCCGGCGCGATCGCGTTGACCTGCACGCCCCTGGGCGCCAGTTCGTTCGCCATCGCCTTGGTGACGCCGGAAACGCCCGACTTCGCCGCCGCGTAGCTCGGCACGCGGATGCCGCCCTGGAAGGTCAGCAGCGAGGCGATATTGACGATCTTGCCGTAACCGCGTTCGGTCATGCCCTTCGCGGCCGCCTGGCTGAGGAAGAACAGGGTCTTGAGGTTGGTGTCGATCACCGCGTCCCAGTCCTCTTCGGAGAACTGCAGCAGGTCGTCGCGGCGGATGATGCCGGCGTTGTTGACGAGGATGTCCACCTTGCCGAGACCCGCCACCGCTTCGTCGATGACGCGCTGGACCGGCTCGATGCTCGACAGGTCGGCCTTGATGTTCACGGCCTTGCGGCCCGTCGCGGCGATCAGCGCCAGCGTCTCGGTCGGCTCCGAGCGGCCCGCGACGGCGACATCGGCGCCCGCCTGTGCCAGCGCGACGGCGATGGCCTGGCCGATGCCGGTGTTGGCGCCGGTGACGAGCGCGGTCTTGCCCGTCAGGTCGAAGGAAATTGCCATGATACCCTCTCTCGTCATTGCGAGCGCAGCGAAGCAACCCAGAGCGGTTGCGACGCTGGCTCGATGGATTGCTTCGTCGCTGCGCTCCTCGCAATGACGAGCGTAGGGGGGTAAGCGAAGGCTTACTGGAGCTGGCAGATGTCCAGCACGTTCATGTCGGTGTAGTCGAGGTTCTCGCCGCCCATCGCCCAGATGAAGGCGTACTTCTTGGTGCCCGAACCCATGTGGATCGACCACGGCGGGCTGATGACGGCCTCTTCGTTGGCGATGACGATGTGACGCATCTGGTCCGGCTCGCCCATGTAGTGGAAGATGCGGTCGTTCTCTTCGGGCAGCTCGAAGTACAGGTAGATTTCCGAGCGGCGGTCGTGGAGGTGCGGCGGCATGGTGTTCCAGACCGAGCCTTCTTCCAGCACGGTCAGGCCGAGCAGCAGCTGCGCGCTCTCGCACACGCCGGGGATCACGAGCTGGTAGATCGTGCGCTGGTTAGAATTGGCGAGGTCGCCGCGCGCCAGCGGGTTCGCCTGATCGAGCGTGATGTGCTTGATCGGCAGCGCCTTATGGGCCGGGACCGACGCGATGTAGAAGCGCGCGCCCTCACCTTCGAAGATCACCTCGTTCGTGCCCATGGGGACGTAGAGGCATTCCTTGTTCTTCATCTCGAAGCGCTGGCCGTCGACGGTGATCGCGCCCGGTCCGCCGATGTTGGTGATGCCGGCCTCGCGGCGCTCGAAGAAGGACTTGCCCTCCGCGCTCTTGGGGACGGTCTGCAGCGGCAGGGCAAGCGGCTCAGCGCCCGGAACCGCGCCGCCGATGATGAAGCGCTC
>NZ_JAZFAX010000099.1:0-1929 GCF_036352595.1 Novosphingobium resinovorum | reverse complement strand
CGCTCCGTCACCGGAACCGCCCGTCTCAGCGGCAAATCGGCCCTCGTAGCTATCCGCGAACTCGTCGACGGCAGGTTCGTGGTCGCCTGATCAGAGCCCAATTGCTGACCCCGTGAGCAATTACCCCCGAGGAGCTGCCTACAGATTTCTCAGCCCATATCGTCCGACATACATGGAACAGTCGATTCCGTCGGCTCGCGGCCGAGCGTAATTGGGAGGGTCCCTTTCGCGACACGGTCAACAATTTCATCATGGGATAGGCAAAGAACTCGACGCAGTCGAAGCGCTATGCGCACACCGAGATATCCCGTGAGGCAGACCAGATCCTTGCCGATCTCCAATCGCTAGGAGGGCTACTGTCATGACAGTAGAGGAGCGCCCGCTTCCAGCGGCTGGCCGGCGCTGGCCTTTGGAAAATCAGATCGTCATCGATCGAGCCGGTCGCCCCGTCGATGTATCCGGTTCGGTGTGGCGCCTGAATGAGCCGACGGGAACGATAACGCTCAATTTTGACCTTCTCCATATCAGCGACGGCTCGATCCTTGACGCTTTTCGGAATTACATTGTCTTCAAGATCAGGACGAAGTCGCCCGCTCATGTACACAACTGCTTCGATGCATGTAGGCTACTTCTTGATACCGTCGCCGCTCAGGATGCCGCTGAGTACAATACGGTCCTGTCGTATCGCGCCTTTAGCGAAGCCTTGGCAGTATTGGGCAAAGCTGGAAAATGGCGACTTCACGATGGACGCCATTTTTATCGCTGGGCTCGACGGCAGCGGTTTGAGCCTTTCTGCCCGAAGGTAGAGAAGCGCATGCATTCTATTGTCCTGGGTGGCAATGAAAAAGGACATGCCGTTCGATCTCAAGACCCGGACAAGGGGCCGATCCCAACTCCAGTCATCGCTGATCTTATGGCTTCTCTAAAGGCAATGCGGCTTGAAGGCACAATGCCTGTCAAAGAGCAGGCCGCTATTGTTCTTGCCTTCGCTACGGGCAGCAACTCTGGCCAGTACGCTTCCATGCGTGATGAGGATATCACACCGCTTGTCGTTGATGGAGTGGTGACGAGCTATATCGTCAATATTCCACGACACAAAAAGGGTGATGCATTGTCACGGGCGCAGTTCCGACGTCGGAAATTGAATACTTTCTTGGGTGGGATTGTATGGGAGCTCGTCGCGCTGAACAGCGCAACTCCGGGTTATCAGGATCACGCTTCGAAGCCTCTATTCCGTCGTGGTGCCGGACCGGCACCCATGCGTGGTAATATTGAGCCGGAGTGGAACCTTCATTTGACCTCAATGGGGTTTCTGCAGCTTTTGAGGCGCGGCGTTGGTCGTTTGCAAGTGAAAGGAATTAACGGGAAGGACCTTCACGCAACCGTGCGCCGATTTCGGTATACTCATGCAACTCGAATGAAAAATAACGGGGCTTCTCAAGAGGCGATAGCCGATGCCCTCGATCATTCAGACCTACAGCATGTGTCAGTATACTGGGATGTCGGATCAGATATTGTCGAACATCTTGACCGGGCGCTCGCAATGTCTCTCGCGCCCCGCGCGCAAGCCTTCGCGGGAATCGTGAAAAACGAGGCTAGCGCAGTGCGCGGAAACGAGAAGGGGAGCCGCAGATACCTCGCTGATCCGGCAACCAGGCGCGTTGAGCCTGTCGGCACATGTGGCAGCTTTTCATTCTGTAACATCACTGCGCCGTACGCCTGTTACACCTGCGTCAGGTTCCAAGCATGGTCTGATGGTCCACACGAGGAGGTGCTCGCGCAACTGCTACATGGCCGTGAAAAGGTAATTGCTCACGGGGTTGGCAGAAAAGTGTTGCGCGGAGGTCGATTGGCTGATTCACCCTACGGATGCCGCCACCGCCGCTTCATGTTCTGACCGAGGCCGAGAAGAACGAGCTGCTGCTTGCT
>NZ_JAZFAX010000098.1:0-2165 GCF_036352595.1 Novosphingobium resinovorum | reverse complement strand
GTCAGGCCTTCGGCAACGGTGTGCAGCGTGATGCCGTTTCGGCGTTGCGGTGTTCAAAAATGTTGTGCTGGAAGCGGACCTGCTGCGGACACGGCTTATCGCTCGGTGCGGCGTATGTCTGCTAAGTCGTTGTTTATATTGGTTGCGGGGGTTCGCAACCACCGAGACCGACATGAAATCTCTACATTAGTCTAAGAACCTATATATCATCTTCATTGGCAACTTTTCCCACAAAATTGTTCCTGCCTTTTGAACAAAACACTTGTTGCGCAAGATAGAAATGCCACCGCTTCATGCAGCAAGGGCAGCGCATAGCCTCTCGGTCTTGCGCAGCGTTGCCCTTGCTGGTGCACGGGTCCATCGATCGTGTGCCCGAGATCCCCTTTTTTTACCCTAAGGCTGGAAGCCGTGCGTGAGCCTTGAGATAGGTCGCATCGATCATGACAGTTCTAGGGTCGGTGTCTGGGCAGACAAACCTTCCATCATCCGGGTGAACACCTAGAAGGCTTCGTTCAGTTCGATCACGTCGGTCCAGTCCATCGAAATCCCGGATTTTCCGCATAACCTTGCGAGCGGCCTCGATCGGCCCTGCCCCCATGATGCGCGGCGCGATGACCGATGCGGCCATGCCGATCACCCGGGCGCGCAGCGGAATGGCGGCAAGGTCATCGGCGCGAACGCCGGAGAACGAGCCGTTCAGCTTGCCGATGGGTGTGCGGATGGCATCGCAGACGAATGCTTCGGATATGAGGGGTCAGCCTTCGAGAAACGAAATGAGCGCAGCGGCTAGCGCTTCGGGCGCTTCCAGCGGCGCAAGGTGCGCGGCGGCCAGTTCGGCATGGCTGGCGCCGGGAATGCGGGCCAGCAGATGCTCGCCGTGCCCTTCGAGCGGGGTAGAAGTATCGCGCGTACCGGTGACGACCAGCGTAGTTGCGACAATCCCGCCGATCCGTGCGCCAAGGTCCATGTCGCGGATCGCGGCACCGCAGCCGGCGTAGCCTTGCGGGTCCATGGTTACCAATTGGCGGCGCACCGTCTCGTAAAGCGCGGGGTTCTTCTCGCGCAGGTCGTCGGAGAGAAAGCGGCCCATCGCGAGATCCGCGATGGCGACCATACCCGAGCTACGGACTTTGGCGATGCGCTCGTTCCACGAGGCCGCGTTCATCGTTGCGGACGTGCAGACCAGCACCAGCTTTTCCACCTGCTGCGGACGGGCCAGCGCCAATTCCATGCCGATCATGCCGCCCAGCGACAAGCCCGCGAGCGCGAACCGATTGATCCCGGCATCGTGCGCCACCGCCAGAACATCGCGCGCCAGCAGTTGCATCGAAAAGTCGCCGGGCTCGGCCGTGGAAGCACCGTGGCCGCGCGTGTCGATACGCAGCAGCCGGAAGCGCGCGCGCAGCAGCGGTAGCACCGGGTCCCACAAGTCCATGTCGGTGCCGATGGAATTGAGAAGCACTAGCGGACGGGCACCCTCGCGCCCCTCCTGCTTCCAGTAGAGCCGTGTACCGGGAACGCTGGTGAACATCAGAGTGCCTCTTCCAGCGCGGAGACGAACGGCGCGCCCGTCTTGGCGGTCACTTCCTCCAGCGTGACGCCGGGGGCGAGCTCCACCAGCGTCAGCCCGCCCGCCTTGCGATCAATGGCGAAGACGACCAGATCGCTAACGATCATGTCCACCACGCGCTTGCCGGTCAGCGGCAGGGTGCAGGCTGGCACTATCTTGGGATCGCCGTGCTTGGAGACGTGATCCTTCACCATCTTGCCCGGGAGCGTACAGTTGGCGAGGTAGCCGTCTGCCGAAACTTCCATCGCGCCCTGCACGGCCATGCCGATATGGCCGCCGCGGATCATCCCGAAGCTGTCCGCGCTGGAAAAGAAGCTGGTGGTGGGCAGGGCCGAGATCGTCTGCTTGCTGGCGTTGATCAGGTCGGGATCGACATCCTCGTCATACGAAAACGGGCCTATGCCGAGCATGCCGTTCTCGCTCTGCTGCGTGATCTTGATGCCGGCGGGGACATGATTCTCCACCAGACTAGCACTACTTTGGCAGAATTGTGATTTTCGGGATTCCCTGCAGGGGAAATGCGTGATTCATAGGGAGCCAGCTTTGATGGAGGCTGGCGATGGAAGAGGATTGGCAGCGGGATCTCGAGCATTGG
>NZ_JAZFAX010000097.1:0-2584 GCF_036352595.1 Novosphingobium resinovorum | reverse complement strand
CAAGCGCGTCGAGCCTTCGTGCAGGACGAGACCATCATGCCCGACGCGCTTGTGCAGGCGTCCGGGCCATCGTATTCAACCGCTGGACTCTCGTTATGATCGAGGGACTGACGGGGGGCAGGTCAAGACCAAGGCTTCAACCGAGGCGACCGGTAGCTGATGCTTTCGCCGAATATGCTTCAGCCGATCAGTTCGCAGTTATCAATCTTGACCGGGTCTGGCCTGGGTCGAACCACTTTTCCTAGCCAAAGACGCCCCAGCCTTGACCCAAGCGCCACCCAAGTGGAAAGCCGCTTTGGCTGGGAAACCGCCGATGTCTGGGTGGAAGTGCCTTCAGGAAGGTGGTGCGCTTACGTGACTCGAACACGTGACCCCATCATTACGAACACGAGCGATAGAACGGCCGAAATCTAGGGTTTCCGAGGTTTCTAACGCCGAAAATTGCCCGGCCTTCTCAGTCGCCCAAGCGATACCCAGATTGTGCGGAAATCCGATCTGGGCGTCTTCCTACTGAAAACACTTTGGCTCGGTGAAAGTTCGGATTTTGACCCGGTCAGAACCCGGCCTGACTTGCACATGGGTTATGAAATCCTACATTCTCGGCTTATTGAGGGGTGGCTGTGCTAAAGCAAAGTGATTGGATGGCCCGGGGGGCCGAGACCGAAGGCAATCGCGATACGAGCGATCGGGGAAAGGGGGCGGATCATCCAACTTTCGCGCGATCATATGCTAAAATGGTGCATGAGCTAACCGAAGCCAAATGCTCGGGTGCAGACACTCGGCAATACGGGGAATTGACGAAAATTAATCTGGGTGCAGCGATTGAGGCGTTCGATGAACTCGTGGGCCCTGCCAATGATCGTACGCTGTCTGCAGACAAAATGGGCGCTTGGGCAGAAGAGACATTTCCGCAGTTTGCAAAAGTGCCATACGATGGTCACCCCTATGACACCAAAATGAGCGGAGGCGGCTACAACGTCGCGATTGAATCCGAGACTGCTGGAGGTAACCAAGCAGTGGCGAAGGATGCTCAAAAATTAAGAAATCATCCCGGTCCAGTTAACGTCCGAGGTCTTTTCGTTAGAGAGAAGTCAGCAAAGCATTACGGTCGTGAAGATGAGCGTGCGCTGAGCATGTCGAAAGATGGAAAAGGGCCAGTTATGCTTGTCGAGGAGCGACTAGCCAACAAAGCTTTTATTTCTTCTACCATAGTGAAGACTAAGTTATTTCAGAACGGGGAAGTTGCCTACGAGAGCCAGGATGATGCTCATTTACCGCCGATTTACTGAGCGCTACCGAAAATCGACCTAGTACGGAAATAAATTTTGCATCCTATCGGGCTTTAGATGATGCAATTTACTCGCTGAGGCATAAGATGCTGACGATTGCAGTTGAAGGTAAAACTGATCAAAAAATCATAGCGGCCTTGCTCGCTAACGCTGGCGTCCACGATACATCTATCATCGTAGCCAATGGTTCAATCGCACCTTCGACGCGTGGATGGCAACGCATAGAAAAAATGTCTTCAACTAGGCCTCTGATAGTTGTGTACGATCAGGACAGTGGCTCAGTTGGCGATGCTGTCTCTGCCAACCAAGAAGTTACGGATATTGTTTTCTGCCCAGCTATCCCGACTGTGGACGCATGGCTGTTTGCAGACTCTGCGGCCTTTTTTAACGCTGTTGGCAGTAAGGCGGACGCCTTCTTGGGCAGAATGCCCCTTCCTGAGCAATTGCCATACCCAAAATTTCTTAAAAGCACGATGCTGCGGGACCAGAGAACTCTAGAACAATTATTGACATCTATAAATATTTCCATAGCTGGGTCTAGAAGCCCTTCGCTGAAACATTTTATAAATGCGGCAAGGCGCCACTCTAATCTAGATCCACTTTCATTTGAACAGCCAATTGATGCTTATGGGCAGCTCAATAGAGAAGTGCTGCGCAACCTCATAAGTGAGGTCTATCCAAGCGAAAAAACCCTCTTTCGTAGCGCGAGTGGAAATATAATCACCGCCGAGCAGATGATGCAAGAGATTACGGATGGCACAGAACTTGGTCGAGAGTATAGCAGCGACATTTTACGTGTAGCGCGAGATCTTCTTGCTCGCCAAGCGCAGAAAAAGTTGAACGAGACAGACCGTAAACAATGATTGTCTTCATTACGGCGCATGATGAGCCAACAATGGATAATCTGCAAGTCGCCGGTCATATCGCTAATACCGCAGCGGTTGGACTTTGCGGCGCAGATGCTGTGAGGGAAAATGTCGTACCCGCCTTGGAGGCTGAGCCGAATTGGCCTTTTTTAGCCCTATCTCACGGTCGGCCTACGCATTTGTGTGGGAACAATAGTGGTGAGGCTGTCGGCGTCGATGACGTACTGTTGTTGAAAGACAGAGTCAGTTTTGCCCTCGCGTGCTTCACAGCAGAAACTGTTGGCCCCACTGTTGCAGCTGCTGGAGGGTAATTGCTCACGGGGTTGGCAGAAAAGTGTTGCGCGGAGGTCGATTGGCTGATTCACCCTACGGATGCCGCCACCGCCGCTTCATGTTCTGACCGAGGCCGAGAAGAACGAGCTGCTGCTT
>NZ_JAZFAX010000096.1:0-2598 GCF_036352595.1 Novosphingobium resinovorum | reverse complement strand
GTAAGCGGTAAAGATCCCCCACATTTTCAGATGCTCCGAGGTTGTTAAGTTTCGCCGCAATGAATGGCGAGGTTACCAGTGAGAGATGAAACTGATTTCGAAACATGTTTCGATACGAACGCCCCGGGTCCGGTGCAACGGCTTGACGTGATCGAAAGCCCGCGGGGCAAGCGGCACTGGACGCCCGAGGCGCGGGCGCAGATCATCGCGGAAAGCCTGGAGCCGGGTGCCAATGTGTCGGCGGTGGCGCGCCGTCATGGGCTGTTTCCGCAGCAGTTGTACACATGGCGGCGCGGATTGCGGGAGCGCGCGGAGGCAATGACCTTTGTGCCGGCGATGGTCGAGCCCGGGAAGGTCGACGAGTTGTCCAGCGCGGCAGTGCCATCAGTGAGCGGCCAAATCATCATCGAGGCAAGCGGGCTGTTGATCCGCATCCCGCCCGACGTGAGCGCGGATCACATCGAACGGGTGTTGTTGGCCGCGCGGGTGAGCGCGTGATCATCCCGCCCGGCCCCCTGAAGGTACTGGTCGCAACGCAGCCCGTGGACTTCAGGAAAGGAATGGTGGGCCTTGCCTCGCTGGTCGAGCGCGAGCTCAGGCTCGATCCCTTCTCAGGCATGTTGTTTATCTTCCGGGCACGCAGGGCGGACCGGATCAAACTCCTGGTCTGGGACGGCACTGGGCTGGTGCTGGTGACGAAGCGATTGCACGATGGGAACTTCCGTTGGCCACGCCCGGGAGACGGGGTGATGAAGCTGTCGGCGGCGCAAGCCTCGGCGCTGATCGAGGGGTTGGACTGGTCGCGCGTGCACGTGCCGCGCGTGCCCAAACCGCTTCATGCGCAGTAGGCCGCATGCCTGATTCTGCTTGGCGCAAGGCTGTTCCTCGCGGGGCAAAATCCCCTAGAATGCAGGTGTGGCGGCGCATCCAGAACTCCCCGCAGCGACCGGCGCAGAAGCCGGATACGATGAGCTTCCCGACGACGTCGAGCAGCTCAAGGCGATGTTGCTGGCCGAGCGCGCCCGCGCAGCCCGGCTCGAGCATATCCTCAAACTGATCAACCGCACGACCTTCGGCAAGCGTTCGGAGAAGCTTCCTGCCGATCAGCTCGCACTCGCGCTGGAAGACCAGGCCGTGGCCCTTGGTGAGGCCCAGGGCCTGCAGAATAAGACAGACGAAGAAACCGAGCGTCATGGCCTCGTGCCTCGCAAACGCCGGCCCGCCGATACACAGCGCGCATCGCTGCCGGCGCATCTGCCGCGCTTCGAGGTGGTGATCGAACCCGACAGCCTGGAATGCGCCTGTGGTGGCACGCTGCACAAGATCGGCGAGGACCGTGCGGAACGGCTCGACATCATCCCGGCGCAGCACCGCGTCATGGTGACGATCCGGCCGCGCTATGCATGCCGGTGCTGTACCGATGGCGTACACCAGGCCCCGGCACCGGCGCGCGTGGTGCCAGGCGGCTTGCCGACCGAGGCGCTGATCGCCGATGTTCTCATCAACAAATACTGCGACCACCTTCCGCTTTACCGCCAGTCGAAGATCTTCGCGCGGCAGGGCATCGAGATCAGCCGCGCCACGCTGGCCAACTGGGTCGGCCGGGGCATTGCGGCGCTGCTGCCGATCGTCGAGCGGATGCGCGTGGATGCACTTGCTCGATCACGGCTGTTCGTCGACGAAACCACCGTCAAGGTGCTGGCACCGGGGACCGGCAAGGCCAAAACCGGCTACATGTGGGTCATCGTCTGTGACGACCGGGCGCATGGGGGTGCCGATCCACCGCTGGCGCTCTACACTTATATGCCCGGCCGCGGAGCCAAATGGGCCAGGCAGTTGCTGGGGGCCTACCAGGGCATCCTGCAGGTCGATGCCTGGCAAGCCTACGACCAGTTCGGCAAGGATGACCGCGCCAATGCTGGCGTCTGGAAATCCTACTGCTGGGCACACCTGCGACGTAAGTTTGTCGACGCGGGCAGCGATGCTCCGATCGCTCAGGATGCGTTGCAGCGCATCGCCGAGATCTACCGCATCGAGAAAGACATCCGCGGTCGCCCGGCCGAGGAGCGCCTCGCTGCCCGGCAGGAGCGAAGCCGTCCGCTGGTCGATAAGCTCCACGCCTGGTTCACTGTCACCAACCCCCGCATAATGGCCGGTTCGGCGACGAGCGACGCGATGAAATATGCGCTTAAACGTTGGGCAGGCTTCAGCCGGTTCCTCGACGACGGACGGATCGAGCTCGACAACAACACCGCCGAACGTGCCATCAGGCCAGTGACTCTCCAGAGAAAAAATGCGTTGTTCGCCGGCCACCAACTCGGCGCCGAAAACTGGGCTGCGATCGCCTCGTTGGTCGAAACTTGCAAGATGCTGGACCTTGAGCCCTACGCCTACCTCTCCGATGTCCTCGCCCGGATCATCAGCCGCTCCGACACCGATCCGATCGACGATCTGCTCCCATACAACTGGGTCAATATAAACGCCGGGCAAACCATGTTCGAAATAAGCAACATCGTCACCGCTGCTTGATTACCAAAATTACATCGCCAAACCTGCCGCGGCGGTTCAACCGCAACGTGGAGGATTTTTACCGCTTAC
>NZ_JAZFAX010000095.1:0-2690 GCF_036352595.1 Novosphingobium resinovorum | reverse complement strand
TCGATGGCAAGTCCACCTGGACGGTCACGGGCACTTCATACCTCAATCGCCTGAACCTTGCGCCGGGCGCGCGGATGCAGGCGCCGGAGGGTTACAAGCTGACGGTCACGCTCGGCGGCAAGCCGGTCGACGTGTCGAAGACAGGATCGTATCAGGGCGCGATCGAGGTCGCGGTGACGAAGAACTGAGCGCCTTCGGGACATGAAGCGAAAGGCGGGCACTCTTCACGGGCGCCCGCCTTTTCGCGTCATCCCAAGGCAGGGCAGGAAACAGGAGAGCATCAGTATGTCCCAGGGGTTTCGATCCACGCGCCGCATGGCTCTGGCAATGGCAGGACTTGCCGCGAGCGGGGCAGGCCCCAGCGCCTTCGCCGCAAGGAACCAGCCGCCCGCCAGCCGCCCGCGCGAACGCTTCCTTGCTGGGCGCGACCCTTCTCTGACTGGCCCGCCGCCCGTTCAGGCACCCGCGAAGGAGGGCTACTTCGCGGTTCCCGGCGGGCGGCTGTGGTACTGGGACACCGGCGGTGATGGCGAGCCGGTGGTGCTGATGCACCCGATGACCGGCAGCGCGCAGTCGTGGGTCTACCAGCAGCCGGTGCTGGCCAAGGCGGGCTACCGGGCGCTGGCGTTCTCGCGGCGCGGGGCCTTCGGATCGCAAGTCGAGCCAGGCGCCGACGAAGCCTCGCCCGGCGACGACCTCGTGCTTTTCGTCGATGCGCTCAAGCTGAAACGCTTCCATCTGGTGGGTGCCGCAGCCGGAGCCTTCGCGGCGGTGCGTTATGCGCAGGCGCATCAGGAGCGGCTGCTCTCGCTGACGCTGGCAGGCAGCCTGCTCGGCCTCAGCGAGCCGGTCCATGTGGCGCGCACCAAGGCGCTGATGCCGCCGCAGTTCCAGGATCTGCCCGCCGCCTTCCGCGAACTTTCGCCCAGCTACCGCGTCGGCAACCCCGAAGGGGTGAAGCGCTGGCTTGCGATCGAGGAAAGCGCTCTCAGCGCAGCGGTCGACAAGGCGGCGCCCGCCGAGCAGGCCAGGGTGAAGGCGGCCGCCACCGCCGGTCCGACATATGCGGACTTGCGGGCCATCATGGTGCCCACGCATCTGATCTTCGGCGATGCGGATCTCTATTCGCCGCCCGCGCTGGCCCGTCCGTTGCTGGACGTGTTTCCGAACGCGCGGCTAACCGTGATCGGCGAGGCGGGGCATGCGACCTTCTGGGAGCAGCCCGAGGCGTTCAACGCGGCGCTGCTGCCGCTGGGATAGAAATTTTTCGCAAGCCACAGGGCGGGCCTGACAAGCCCGCCCCGTATCAGGCCGTCAGCGCGCTCCGGGCGTCAGGAACGACAGGAAGCGTCCCTTGGGGTCATGGCGGGCCCGCAGTTCCTCCAGCCTGGCCGCGATTTCCACCGTCAGGTAGTTCTGCGGGTGGGCTTCCATGTTCTCGTCGTTCATCTGGCCTTCGCCGTTGGCGATTGGATCGAGCATGTGCATGGCATCGACGACCCATTTCTGCATCTGCGCGTCCTGCGCCGGATCCTGCCACAGCGGATAGGCGGCGAAGAAGGTGTCGCCCCAGCCTGACAGCGCCATGCCGCTGAAGTCCGGGCGTGGGCCGTTGTACTGCCAGAAGATGTGCGTGCGCGGGGTGGGCATGCTTTCGACCATCGCCCGGATCAGCGGCACGATCTCGTCGGCATCCTTGTCGGTGTAGACGTTGTCGGCGGCGAAGCGGAAGCCCGCCGGATCGGCCATCGTCGCGCCGGTGTAGCGTTCCTCCAGCGTGGTCGGCTCGTTGCGGCGGCGCATGACGGCCTTGTCCCTGACCGGGCAGGTGTCGAACAGTGCGGAGACGGCTTCGGCCTCCTCCTCGCTGTCGGCGAACATCAGGCCGCTGAGGGCGAAGCGGGTCGGCGCCCAGTCGCCGGTCTCGGGATCCCAGCTGGTCCAGGAACCGACGAATTCGCAGTTGGTCGGCAGCTTCGCGCGGATCTCGTAGGCCCAGCGCATGGCGTCCTCGAAGGCGTCCTCATGGAACACGTAGCCGTTGGCGCGCAGGCATTTCGGTCGCGGATAGGCCTTGACGCGAAAGCGGGTCACGACGCCGAAGAAGCCTGCGCCGCCGCCGCGCGCGGCCCAGAAGTAGTCCTGGTTCTGGTGCTCGTTAGCGATCAGCAACTCGCCTTGCGCGTTCACCAGTTCTATCTCGACGACGTTGCGGCAGCCGTTGCCCCAGTGGCGGAAGTTCCACCCGAAACCGCCGCACATCAGGAACCCGCCGCAGGCGACGGTGTCATGGTGCCCGGTCGGCGCCATCAGCCCGTGTTCGGCCAGCGCATCGTTGAGGTGCCGGCCCTTGACCGACGGGCGGACCCAAGCGGTGCGGCTCTCGGGATCGATCTCGATCTCACGCATCGCATCGAGGTCGATCAGCACCGACTTGTCGCGCAAGTGGGGCGAGGTCCAGCTGTGGCCGCCCGAGCGCACCCCGATCGGCAGGTCTTCGGCTTCCGCGAGTTTGACGGCGGCGATCACGTCCTCGACGCACTCGGCCTTCACGATCACCGAGGGGAAGCGCAGCGGCGTGTTCTCGCGCCAGACCGTGGCATGGCGGGCCTTCTCGTACTCCACATGGCCCTGGCGCAGAACGGCACCGACGAAACCCTGAGACGACATCGAACTCTCCTAGACTATGT
>NZ_JAZFAX010000094.1:0-2720 GCF_036352595.1 Novosphingobium resinovorum | reverse complement strand
AAGGGTACAAAAAAGTGCCGTCTTCTCACCATCGCACCGCACTTTATGACCAGCGGCGACGGGGTCAACCAATGGCTCCACCATGGGAGAATTACATGGCTGTCGACGCCACCCGGCTGGACGGGAAAGTCATCATCATCACCGGCGGCGCGGGCGGCATAGGCTCCGCCACCGCGCGCCTCATGACGCAGCGCGGCGCCCGGATCGCCGTCGCCGACATCGCCTTCGACGCCGCTCGGGCACTCGCGGACGAACTGCCGGGCGCCCTCGCCCTCCGGCTCGATCTCGAGGACGAAGCCTCGATCGAGGCCATGGTCGCCGACACGGTCTCGCACTTCGGACGGCTCGACGTGCTGCACAACAACGCCGCCCTGCTCGGGCCGAACATCGCGCGGGCCGACAACGACGTCGAGACCATGCGGACCGCGCTATGGGACCGCACGTATGCGGTGAACGTGCGCGGCACCATGATCGCCTGCCGCGCCGCCCTGCCGCACTTGCGCGAGACGCGCGGCAACATCGTCAACACCGTCAGCAACCTCGCGCTGCAGGGGCACATGATCCAGGCGGCCTATTCCTCCTCGAAGGCCGCGGTGATCCAGATGACCCGCGCCATTGCCGCGAGCCACGGCATCCACGGCATCCGCGCGAACGCCATCGCCCCCGGCATGACGATGACCCCCGCCTTGCGCGAAGCCTTCCCGCCGCCCTTGCGCGTCGCGGTCGAGGACGAGACGCTGCGCGATACCCTCGGCGCGCCGGAGGACATCGCCGAGGCCGCCGCCTTCCTCGCCTCGGACGCTGCGCGCAACATCACCGGCCAGGTGCTCGTCGCCGACGGCGGCTGCGCCAGCCACGTTCCCGGAATCGCGCAGTTCCGGGCCTTCTTCTCGGGAGAGCATTGATGAGCACTTACGACATCGTCGTCATGGGCGCGGGCCACAACGGCCTCGTCGCGGCGGCCTACATGGTGAAGGCGGGCAAGAAAGTGCTCGTCCTGGAACGCAAGCCCCACTACGGCGGCGGCGTTTCCACGCGCGAGCTGATCCAGCCCGGCTTCTGGCATGACGAGCACTCCAACGTGCATATCATGATCCAGGGCAACCCGATGCTGCGCGAGGACGAACTGGGCCTGCTCGGCAAGTTCGGGCTGGAATACATCTACCCCGAACTGCCCCATGCCTCGATCTTCGAGGACGGCACGATGGTGCGTTCGTGGCGCGACCTCGACCGCACCTGCGAGGAGATTGCCGGCTTCTCGCCACGCGATGCCGAGGCATACCGCAAGTTCGCGCAGGCGAGCATGGCGGCGCTGCCGATGTTCATGTCCGGGCTCTACGCCCCGCCGTTCCCGATGGGCGCCTTCGTGGCGATGATGGACCAGTCGGACGAAGGCCGCTTCCTGCTCGACGTGATGCAGCGCTCCGCGCTCGACGTGGTGAACCAGTATTTCGAAAGCGACCTGCTGCGCATCCACATCGTGCGCATGGTGACCGAGAACCTGCAGATGCCCGACGAACTGGGCACTGGCATGGGGGCGTTCCTGATGCCGGGGATCATCCACGCCTACGGCTGCTCGATGCCCAAGGGCGGCTCGGGCCAGCTGAGCCACGCGCTCGTCCGCGCGATCGAGCATTTCGGCGGCGAAGTGCGCTGCAATGCCGAAGTGCGCCGGGTGATCGTCTCGGGCGGCAAGGCGACCGGGCTCGAACTGACGGACGGAGAGACCTTCACCGCCCGCGACGGGGTGATCGGCGCGATCCACCCGCATGTCCTGCGCAAGTTCGTCTCGGAAACCCCGGAGCCGGTGCTGCAACGCGCCGAGCGGGTCACGCAGTCCACCTTCTCGATCAATCTCACGCATCTCACCCTCAAGGAGCGCCTCAGGCTCAAGGTCGGCAACGAGACCAATGCGATGATGACCGAGCTGATGGACTTCTACACCGTGCGCGACATGTGCCTGGAGTATGACAAGCTGCGACGCGGCGAAGTGTCCGAGCGGCTGATCGCGGGCGGCGACAACACCATCTTCGATCCCAGCCGCGCGCCCGAAGGCGCGGGGGTGTTCTACGGCGTCAACTTCGCGCCTTACGACCTCTACCCGGACGGCCCCGGATCGTGGGACGCGCGCAAGGAGGAGATCGCCGACAAGGCGCTAGGCCAGTACCGCAAGTTCTATTCGAACCTCACCGACGACAACATCACCGGGCGCCTGATCCGCTCGCCCGTCGATCACGAGCGCGACAGCCCGGCAAGCTTCCTCAAGGGCGACATCCACGGCTGCGCGCCGTTCTTCTATCAGTCGGTGGCGCACCGGCCGACGCCGGACCTCGGCTCGCTGCGGGTGCCGGGGGTCGAGGGGCTCTATCTGGTCGGGCCGTTCATGCATCCGGGCGGCGGTGTCTTCGGCGCCGGACGCGCCACCGCGATCCAGATGATGGACGATCTCGACATCGAATACGACAAGGTCTGCGGGAGGGCGGTGTGATGAGCAATGCAGTGAGCGGCGCGAAGAAGAAAGCGCCGGTGATGAAGATCCTCGACGCGCAGGACAAGGAACTGATGGCGGTGCGCAAGTTCGAACGCGACGGCGACAACCTCGTCATCCGCGGCAAGATCTTCGGCGCCATGCCGATGGTCGCCAAGGTGACCCCCGCCGAAGCCCGCGCCGCGCTCAGGCTGCTGGATGCGAAGACCATATGGTTCCTCCTCACCCTGCT
>NZ_JAZFAX010000093.1:0-2832 GCF_036352595.1 Novosphingobium resinovorum | reverse complement strand
ATGCTCGAGATCCCGCTGCCAATCCTCTTCCATCGCCAGCCTCCATCAAAGCTGGCTCCCTATGAATCACGCATTTCCCCTGCAGGGAATCCCGAAAATCACAATTCTGCCAAAGTAGTGCTAGGGCCGATCGACATTCAGCGTAACCAGATCATGACAGCTGCGAGGTGGACAAAGCCTGTGAAGTGGATGGCGCGCCGATCATAGCGGGTGGCGAAGCGTCTGACGTGCTTGAGGCGACCAAAGCATCTTTCGATACGGTTTCTCAGTTTGTAGAGGACCGCGTCATGCGGGATGATGAGCTTGCGGGATCGATTGGAGGGGATGACCGCCTCGACGCCCATGTCTGCAATGGTCGCGCGTAAAGCATTGCTGTCATAAGCTTTGTCGGCCAGCACCGCATGGCCGTCGTGGTCATGAAGCAGGGCCGGCGCCTGGGTGAGTCGCCGGTTTGGCCGGGCGTAATGATGAAGCGCAGCGGTCGGCCGAACGCATCTGCCAGCATGTGGATCTTGGTGGTCAGTCCGCCTCGGGAACGCCCCAGCACCTGATCGCACGCCCCCCTTTTCCGGTTGCTGCCTGCTGGTGCGCGCGGACGATGGTGCTGTCGATCATCAGATACTGATTGTCGCGATCGGCGGTCAGCGCGTCGAACACCCGCTCCCAAACGCCTGCGTGGCACCAGCGGCTGAAGCGCCGATGCACGCTCTTCCACTTACCATAGCGTTCCGGCAGATCGCACCAGTGCGCGCCAGATCGCAGCACCCACAGACATCCATTCACAAACAGACGGTTATCCGACGCCGAACGCCCCGGATCGGCCATCTTGCCCGGCAGCAAGGGCGAGACCCTCCCCCACTGCGCTTCGTTCAACTCGTACCGCTTGGTCACCATCATTCCCTCCGCGCCCTCGACACGGATTACTATGAATCACCTCTCAGCCGCCTTGGGAATCCTGAATGTCGATCAGGCCTAGCGAACGGTCCCGTTTCCGCCAGCGATCCGCGGGCGGGCGAGAGCCTTGGGATTCCTCTTGCCCAGGGGCCGGGCGAATGACCGATCGGCTCACACCCAATTTGCCGCGAAAGCCGCGAGCAGCCCCCTCAGGTGGGAATTTCGGCTGCTTCCCCGCGCGCTTGCAGGAGGCGGATAGCCTTCTGGTCGAAGCTCATGAATGTCTCGCCGCCGAGCCACTGACCTTCGTGGGCGATCACGCCGTCCGCGAAGTCGCCGCCTGCATCGAGTATCGCAAGACCGGCCTCGACCGCCTGACGGTCAAGCCTGACGTT
Source organism: Novosphingobium resinovorum (assembly GCF_036352595.1). Taxonomy (GTDB): domain Bacteria; phylum Pseudomonadota; class Alphaproteobacteria; order Sphingomonadales; family Sphingomonadaceae; genus Novosphingobium; species Novosphingobium resinovorum_B. The sequence continues at coordinate 1,543 of NZ_JAZFAX010000093.1, read as the reverse complement.
CTCCGCCTCGATCAGAACCCGCAGCGCGTCGGCGACACGGGACGCCGGAAACTTGTAGAGGCGAAGCAGGACCCAGCAGAACTCGCACAGCGACGGCAGCGCGATGGCGACAAGGTCTGCCTCCTGCATAAGCCGCTGCGCGAGAGCGCCCTGCACCGGGTCGTCTTGGGTCGCGGCGCGCACCAGGATATTGGTATCGACCGTGATCTTCACGACCGGCCGGCCCAGCCTTCCGCGATCGCCTCGTTCATGTCCTCGACCGAAATCGGTGCCTGGCCATCGCGCCGCAGCGAACCGAAGAAACCGTCGAGCTTGCCTGAAGGCCGCACCGCGCGGATGCGCACTTCGCCGCCGGGCATTTTCTCGAAGCTTATTCGGTCGCCCGGGTGCACGCCCAAGTGCTGCAGCAATTCCTTTCGCAGCGTGATCTGTCCCTTGGTGCTGATCGTCAGAGCGTTCATGGCGCGAGTCCCTTCGCCGCCGAATGTAAGGAAAATCTTCCTTGCCTTCAAGGCTCACTCCAACGCGCCAAACCAGCGCGCATTTCCCCCATACCCGCCCTGCAAAACTGCACCATGCAGTCAATCACGCTCGCCATCGTGCTGCTTGCCGCCCTGCCACCAGACGCAGCAGCGCAGCCCATCGGACGGGATGTGGCCCAGGATGCGGCCAGACGCGCCGCGATCCATCCGGTCGAGGACGCGGCCGCAATGCAGGCCTGGCTGGCCCGCGTTCCGGTGACCCGCTCGTTACCCGACGATCTTGCCGCGACGCTGGACGGGCAAGCTCGACGCCCAGCGCGAGGTCGGTACGGCGGGAACGCGATCGGCAGCCAGAATCGGGGAGCAGCGCCGGCAATCGGAGAACTTCGGCTTCGCGCAAGGAGCAGCGGCGGCCGGCAGCTCGACCCGCGAGGCCGCAAGGCTCGACAGCTTCATCCAGGCGCTCTCGCGCACGTCCGGAAACCAGGTTGACATGGCCGAGGGCGGGACGCAAGGCATTGCCGATCGCGCCCGCAACGACCGGCTCACCAGCATTGTCGAGAAGGAAAAGCTGACGCGCATGCAGGGCCTGCTCGCTGAACATGGCGTGGATCTCAGCAAGCGTCAGATCGCGATGGACCAGAACGGTGACATGAGCCTCAACCTCACGCCGCAGACGGCAGCGGCGATGTGGAAGGGCGGGCTCATCAACGAGAGTCAGCTTGGCGCCGTTGCCAATGGCGGTACGGCCCGCTTCAGCTTCGCGCACAACGACCTGCTGGTTTCGAGCGCGACCATCCATTCGCGATCGGCGAGGTCCGATACCAGTACCCGCTTCGAAGCAGGCAAACAGGCAGGCCCGGACACGATCGAGCATTTCATAACTGATCTGCCCCCTTCTGAGTGGCCCAAAATCTGTTTTAGATTTGGGCACGAAGGAGGACTGGAATGGCGAGGAAGCACAAGCCGGAAGAGATCATCGGCAAGCTGCGTGAAGCGGAGATCGTGCTGGCGCAGGGCGGAACGGTGGCGGATGCGTGTCGCCGGATCGGCGTCACCGA
>NZ_JAZFAX010000092.1:0-3073 GCF_036352595.1 Novosphingobium resinovorum | reverse complement strand
GCAGCAGCTCGTTCTTCTCGGCCTCGGTCAGAACATGAAGCGGCGGTGGCGGCATCCGTAGGGTGAATCAGCCAATCGACCTCCGCGCAACACTTTTCTGCCAACCCCGTGAGCAATTACCCTCCCGGAGCACACGGTTCTCCAGGCGAAGCCGTTCATTCTCCCGTGCCAGATCAGCCTGCGGCGCGGACACCAGGTCCGAGGGGCGATAATGCGACACCCATTTGTTCAGGGTCGACTTGCCGACCCCCAAATCCGACGCAACCCGTTCGCGCGGCAACCCGCTGGTCAGCGCAATGCGCACCGCCTCCTGCTTGAACTCTTCGCTATGCTTGATCATCTCGTCGGTCTCCTTGAACGAGCCTTAAACTCTCAGGTGACCGGCGCAAAACCGTTACAAGTCCAAGAGCTCTTCCGCCCCGGATCGAGCGGCTCTCGGGCCGCTCGGCGGACGCATCGGATGCCGACGCGGCCATCGCCAAAGCGCAGGCGAAGATCGACATGCGATCTCGGCGCGTGGCAAATGATCGCTACGGCCGGCGGGCCTGGCTCGATCCGGCCGCCGGTTCCTAGCGGTCGATCTCGCCAAACACGATATCGAGCGAGCCGAGGATCACGGTGACGTCGGCGAGCATGTGGCCGCCAGTCATGAAATCCATTGCCTGAAGATGGGAAAAGCCGGTCGGACGGATCTTGCAGCGATAGGGCATGTTCGAGCCGTCCGCGCCCAGATAGACGCCGAACTCGCCCTTGGGGCTTTCGGTCGCGACATAGACCTCGCCGGCGGGGACGTGGAAGCCCTCGGTGTAGAGCTTGAAGTGATGGATCAAGGCTTCCATCGACTGCTTCATCTCGCCGCGGAGCGGTGGCACGACCTTGGCGGTCGAAGCTCGCGACTGGTCCCTCCGGCATCTCGTTGAGGCACTGCTTCATGATCCGCGCCGACTGGCGGACCTCCTTGACCCGCACCATCATACGGTCGTAGCAGTCGCCCGCGGAGCCGATGGCACATCGAAATCCATGCGATCATAGACATCATAGGGCTGGCTCTTGCGCAGGTCCCAGGGGACGCCTGAAGCGCGCAGCATCGGGCGGAGAAACCCCAGGCAGTTGCATCATTGCGGCCAACGGCGCCGATATCGACATTGCGTTCCTTGAAGATGCGGTTGTCGGCGACCAGCGCGATCGAGATCGTCACCTGACCCCCGTCAGCTACAAGTGTCACAGACCGCGACGTTGGCTCTCCGGATTGGATAGGCGCGCAGGACATGCTAATTTCTCAGCAGGAGAACGATATGACCCGCGTCGCCCTTTACGCTCGCTATTCCGACGACAAGCAAAGCCCTGCATCTATCGATGACCAGTTCCTGGTTTGCCGTGAGCAAGCAGGTCGTGAAGGCTGGCGTATCATCGGTACATATAAGGATGCAGCGATCTCTGGCGCGAGCGTCATTCTGCGGCCGGGTATCCAAGCCTTGCTACGTGATGCACAGATGCGCCAATTTGACGTTGTCCTGGCAGAAGCGCTCGATCGCGTTTCTCGCGACCAGGCGGACATTGCTACACTCTACAAACATCTCCAGTTTGCCGGGATCAAGGTTGTCACTTTGGCGGAAGGTGAGATTTCCGAACTGCATGTTGGCCTGAAGGGTACGATGAACGCTCTCTTCCTCAAGGATCTTGCGAAGAAAACCCATAGGGGTCTTCGCGGTCGAGTTGAAAAGGGCAAGTCGGGCGGTGGTCTTTGTTACGGCTATGATGTCGTGCGTCGCTTTTCCAGCGAAGGCGAGGCGGTTCATGGCGAACGCACTATCAACGATGCTGAAGCGGAAGTCGTGCGTCAGGTTTTCCGGCACTTCGCGAATGGGCTTAGCCCACATGCGATCGCCGGCCGCCTCAATGAAGCAGGGATCGCCGCTCCAACTGGCAAACTCTGGACGTCGACCACGATCCGCGGTCACGCAAAGCGCGGCACAGGTTTGATCAATAATGAGCTCTATATCGGCAAGCTGGTCTGGAATCGGCTGCGCTATTTGAAGAATCCCCAGACCGGCAAGCGTGTCTCGCGCATCAATCCGCGGTCCGAGTGGATCGTTACCGAAGTACCTCATCTGCGGATCCTGGACGACGAACTCTGGCAGGCCGCAAAAGCGCGACAGGAAGATATCGCGATTCAATATGCCGGCGTCATCGAAGCGACGCGCTCGGCCCACAACGCGATGAATCGGACTCATCGCCCGAAGAGCCTGCTGTCGGGCCTTGTTTACTGCGGCTGCTGCGGCGGGTCTTATACCCTTCGCGGGCAGGGGCGGTTTGCCTGTTCGAACCATGTCGACACGAGAAGCTGTTCTAACGGACATAGCATTGCGCGAGAGAAGCTGGAGACCCGTGTTCTCGATGGTCTGCGTGACCGGTTGATGAGTCCCGAAGTTGCTGCCGAAGCCATTCGCACCTGCGTCGAAGAAACCAATCGCCTTAATCACCAGCGTCGCGCCACAGACAGCGCGGATCGGGCTGAGCTCGACAACGTCCTGAAGGCGATAAAAGGACTGGTGACCCTAGCAACGGAAGGCAAGGGAACGCGCTCGCTCGTCGATCAATTACTGGAACTCGAGGCGCAGGAAGATGCCATCCGCGCCCGGCTCGCAGCAGCCCCGGCGGATGTTCCGGATATCCATCCAAATATCTCGGAGATCTACCGCCGTAAGGTGGAGCGACTGGCCGAGGCGCTTTCCTCCCCGGAAGAACGACAGGAAGCAGCTGACGCGCTCCGTGCGCTCATTGAGCGCATTGTCCTGACGCCGGGCGCGAAACGGGGTGAGGTCAACGCCATGCTGCATGGCGAGTTTGGGACCATTTTGAATTGGCTAGAACGGCAGCAATCCGCCAAAAACGACGACACCCCCGGCGCTTTTGCGCCGGGGGTGTCCGGTATGTCGGTTTCAATGGTTGCGGGGGCAGGATTTGAACCTGCGACCTTCAGGTTATGAGCCTGACGAGCTACCGGGCTGCTCCACCCCGCGTCACCATTATGGGCTGATTGTCAGCCCGGAGCGTTTTTTGTGTATTCATT
>NZ_JAZFAX010000091.1:0-3108 GCF_036352595.1 Novosphingobium resinovorum | reverse complement strand
CACAACGACGCCAACTCTGGCTGTTTTCCCTCGCCGTTGGCTATGGCCGTTCGCATTTCTCACGGCGGGGCTGATGGTAACAGCGCCTTTTGCCCTGATTTTTGCAGGAATCGTGTACTTTGCGGTGACCTTTCAAGGCGGATCAAGCTTTGCAGAGGTTGCTGTCGCGATCGGGGCCGCGATCATGGCATGCCTGTGGTTGTGGCTGGCTTGGTTCACCGCCAAGCTATTCATGCACAGGAAAAGCCCGCTTCTGAGGATCTCGGATGATGGCATCGAAATTCCGCATCGCCGACCACATTTCATCCCTTGGGATCAAATAGCATCAGTGGATCAGACGGAATCTGGCAGGATCACCTACCTTCGCCTCCGACTGGTATCCCCAAACGAACTCCTGACTTGCTGGCAACGGCGCGTTCAATGGCCTTTGAGCGATAGTGTGCTGATTACGCTCGACATGGATAGATCGCTTGAAGCCAACCCTGCTTTTGTGGCGGTCAAGGCGAGGCATGCGGAACATTCAAAAGTTAAAATCGATAGTTTGGATGCCAGCGCCTGACCGAGAAATGGACGATCCCCAGTTATTCGCGCAAGGCCCAGTTCCACGGCAGCAGTTCATCGATCCGATTGATCGGATGCCCCTTGCCGATGCGATCGAGGACATCGGCCAGCCACTCCTGCGGATTGACTCCACTAAGCTTTGCCGTCTCAAGTAATGAATACATGGCGGCGGCGCGCTCACCGCCACAGTCGGCACCTGCGAAAAGCCAGTTCTTCCTGCCAAGGCAGATTCCCCGCAGGGCATTCTCTGCCGGATTGTTGTCGATCTCCAGCCTGCCGTCGTCGGTGTAGGTGAGCAGTTGCGACTTAAGCTTCACGGCATAACGCAGGGCCTCGGCTAGCGGTGAACGCGCCGATGCCTTTGACAGCACCTCTTCAGCCCAGGCGAAGAAATCCAGCGCCTTCAGCTTTGAGAGCTTGCGAGCCTTGCGGCGGAAATCTGCGGGTTCGCGCACGATCTGCCGCTCGACGTCGTAAAGCTCGCCGATCATCTGCAGGCCATCGAGCGCAGCCGAGTTCGGGTCTGCCTTGTAGACATCGTTCAGCTTGCGCCGGGCATGGGCCCAGCAGGCAACGGGCGTGATCGGCGCGGGCTGGCGGTCACTCGCGTAGAGGCGCTCAAAACCGGCATAAGCATCGGCTTGCAGGAAGCCTGCAAAGGTCTTGAGATGCTCGCGCGGTCGCTCGCCCTTGCGATCGGGGCTGTAGCGGAACAGCGCTGCCGGCTTGTCCAGGTGGCTCCATCGTCGGTTGTCGCGCAGATACACCCATAGTCGCCCGGTTGCCGTCTTCCCGGTCCCCGGCGCCAGCACGGGAACGGGTGTATCGTCGGCGTGGAGCTTCACGCTGGCCATGACGTGATCGGCGATCCGATCGACGAGCGGTTGCAGCAGCCAGCTTGCCTGGCCCAGCCAGTCCGCCATCGTCGAGCGGCTGATCTCGACACCCTCTCGCGCGTACATCTGCGATTGGCGATACAGCGGCAGGTGATCGGCGAACTTGGAGACGATGACGTGGGCCAACAGGCCGGGACCGGCACGGCCGCGCGGCACGGGCAGCGCCGGGGCAGGTGCCTGACTGATCATATCGCAGCGGTTGCAGGAAAGCTTGGGCCGGACGTGACGGACGACGCGGAAGCGGCCGGGGACATATTCCAGCACTTCGGTCACGTCCTCGCCGAGCTTGCCCATCGTGCCCCCACAGGCGGAGCAGCCGTCGGCATCCGGCGCTGCGTGCATAACCTCATCGCGAGGAAGATGATCGGGCAGCGGAGCACGGCGAGGCTTGCGAGGGGCAGCCCTGGCCGGGGAATCTTCGGGCACATGCCCCTCGATCACACACTCGGCATGGGCATGCTCGGCCTCGAGATCCTCCAGCGTCAACTCGAGCTGGTCGGCTTGGAGGGCAAGGCGCTCCGAAGACTGACCGAACTTCATGCGCCGGAGGCGGGCCAGTTGGACCTTGAACTTCTCGATCTGCAGCGCCGTCAGCTTGATCGAGTTCTGGGCAGTCTGAAGCTTCTCGCGGGTCTCGTCATGGGCCACCCGTTCGGCTTCCAGCGCTTGGTCTGAAGCGGCCAGACGCGCGCGCATCGCCTCGGCAAAAGCGCGCAGTTCTGCGGGATCAGCAGGGAGTTCGAGATCGTCGGGAGACACGCTTCCCGGTAGCAGAATCCGGCCTCCCGCCCAAGCAGAAAGCCCGGAAATGCGGCGATTATCGCGTCAAATCTGCACCGGCAGGCGGGGCGGATCAGGGGCCACTGTGCGCCGCCAATCCATTGCTTCGATCAGCAGCGCAAACTGCGCTGGGGTCAGCACGACACCGCCTTCGATGAGCGGCGGCCAGACGAAACGGCTGCGTTCCAAACGCTTGGCGAACAGGCAAAGCCCGGTCCCGTCCCAATGCAGCGCCTTCAGGTAGTTGCCGCTCTTGCTGCGGAACAGGAAGACATGCCCGCCGTAGGGCTCGACCGCGAACAGGGGGCGGACCAGCGCCGCTAGCCCGTCGAAGCCGAGCCGCATGCTGACCGGCTTGCTTGCCAGATAGACCTTCGTTCCGGGTGCCAACGAGATCACGAGACATCCCGGAATGCACGCAGCACGCGGGCCAGCGCCTTCTCGTTGACGTAGCTGTCCACCGACAGGCGAACGCCGCTGGGCAGGTCTATATCTATTGCGCCGGGGCGGGCGCCGGGATGCGGGCGGACCAGTTCCTCCGGCGCTGGCGGTATCGGCGACGGAACGGGTCGCGGCACCTTCTGGGGCTCGGGCACCGCCGGCGCGGCCGCAGCCTCCGTCGTTATGATTGCTCCGTAGGGAATGAACTCGAGCGCTTCACTGGCGATGGCCGCCGCCTGACGACGCGTCGATCGCCAGTTATAGATCAGGCTCTCTGCAATCTCATGCCGCTCAGCGACCTGACGGACCGATACCCCATCTTCATCCGCCTCGGCGAGGATCGCCGCCTTCTCAGCGTCCGAAAACTTCCTGCGCCGTTCGGTGCGCGCGATGATCTCCACCCGATCCTTCACTTGGCCTCCTTCTGGAG
>NZ_JAZFAX010000090.1:0-3108 GCF_036352595.1 Novosphingobium resinovorum | reverse complement strand
GTAAGCGTACGGCCTCGGGCGTGTTGCGGCATTTTGGCTCGGCGCTGATGGACCTCCGGTAAGGAGTCTCTTTCTGGACTCCAGAAGGAGGCTAAGTGAAGGATCGGGTGGAGATCATTGCGCGCACCGAGCGACGCAGGAAGTTTTCGGACGCCGAGAAGGCGGCGATCCTCGCCGAGGCAGATGCAGACGGCGTATCGGTCCGTCAGGTCGCTGAGCGCCACGAGATTGCCGAGAGCCTGATCTATAACTGGCGGTCGGCGCGCCGCCAGGCAGCGGCCATTGCCAGTGAGGCGCTCGAGTTCATTCCCTACGGGGCAATCATAACGACGGAGTCTAGGGCCGCACCGACGGTGCCGGAGCCCCAGAAGGCGCCGCGACCCGTTCCGTCGCCGATGCCGCCAGCGCCGGAGGAACTCATCCGCCCGCATCCCGGTGCCCGCCCTGGCGCGATAGACATAGACCTGCCCAGCGGCGTTCGCCTGTCGGTAGACAGCTACGTCAACGAGAAGGCGCTGGCCCGAGTGCTGCGTGCATTCCGGGACGTATCGTGATTTCGCTGGCGCCTGGAACGAAGGTGTATCTGGCAAGCAAGCCGGTCAGCATGCGGCTTGGCTTCGATGGGCTGGCGGCATTGGTCCGCCCGCTGTTTTCGGTCGAGCCCTACGGCGGGCATGTTTTCCTTTTCCGCAGCAAGAGCGGCAATTACCTGAAGGCGCTGCATTGGGATGGGACCGGGCTTTGTCTGTTCGCCAAGCGTTTGGAACGCAGCCGTTTCGTCTGGCCACCGCTCATCGAGGGCGGTGTCGTGCTGACCCCAGCGCAGTTTGCGCTGTTGATCGAAGCAATGGATTGGCGGCGCACAGTAGCCCCCGATCCGCCCCGCCTGCCGATGCAGATTTAACGCGATAATCGCCGCATTTCCGGGCTTTCTGCTTGGGTGGAAGACCGGATTCTGCTATCGGGAAGCGTGTCTCCCGACGATCTCGAACTTCCTGCTGATCCCGCAGAACTGCGCGCTTTTGCCGAGGCGATGCGCGCACGTCTGGCGGCTTCGGAGCAGGCGCTGGAGGCCGAACGGGTGGCCCATGACGAGACCCGCGAGAAGCTTCAGACTGCCCAGAACTCGATCAAATTGACGACGCTGCAGATCGAGAAGTTCAAGGTCCAGTTGGCTCGCCTTCGGCGCATGAAGTTCGGTCAATCTTCGGAGCGCCTGGCCCTCCAGGCCGATCAACTCGAGCTGACGCTGGAGGACCTCGAGGCCGAGCATGCCCATGCCGAGTGCGTGATCGAGGGGCATGTGCCCGAAGATGCTTCGGCCAAGGCTGCCCCTCGCAAGCCTCGCCGTGCTCCGCTGCCCGACCATCTCCCTCGCGACGAGGTTATGCACGCAGCGCCGGATGCCGACGGCTGTTCTGACTGCGGCGGCACGATGGGCAAGCTTGGCGAAGATGTGACCGAAGTGCTGGAGTATGTCCCCGGCCGCTTCCGCGTCGTCCGTCATGTCCGGCCCAAGCTCTCGTGCAACCGCTGCGATGCAATCAGCCAGGCACCCGCTCCGGCGCTTCCCGTGCCGCGTGGCCGCGCTGGTCCCGGCCTGCTGGCTCACGTCATCATTTCCAAGTTCGCCGATCACCTGCCGCTATACCGCCAGTCACAGATCTACGCCCGTGAGGGCGTGGAGATCAGCCGTTCGACGATGGCGGACTGGCTTGGTCAGGCAAGCTGGCTGCTGCAACCGCTGGTCGATCGGATCGCCGATCACGTCATGGCCAGCGTGAAGCTCCACGCCGACGATACACCCGTTCCCGTGCTGGCGCCGGGGACCGGGAAGACGGCAACCGGGCGGCTATGGGTGTATCTCCGCGATAACCGACGATGGAGCCATCTGGACAAACCGGCAGCGCTGTTTCGCTATAGCCCCGATCGCAAGGGTGAACGACCGCGCGAGCATCTCAAGACCTTTGCGGGCTTCTTGCAGGCCGATGCCTATGCCGGTTTCGAGCGCCTATACGCAAGTGACCGCCAGCCTGCGCCGATCACGCCCGTTGCTTGCTGGGCGCATGCCCGACGTAAACTGAATGATGTCTACAAGGCAGACCCGAACTCAGCTGCGCTCGATGGGCTGCTGATGATCGGTGAGCTTTACGACGTTGAGCGGCAAATCGCGCGCGAACCCGCAGATTTCCGTCGCAAGGCTCGTAAGCTCTCAAAACTCAAGGCGCTGGATTTCTTCGCGTGGGCTGACGATGTGCTGTCCAGGGCATCGGCCCGGTCACCGCTGGCGGAAGCGTTGCGTTATGCCGTGAAGCTGAAGCCGCAATTGCTCGCCTACACCGACGACGGCAGGTTGGAGATAGACAACAATCCGGCAGAGAATGCCCTCCGGGGAATCTGCCTCGGCCGCAAAAATTGGCTTTTTGCAGGTGCCGACTGTGGTGGGGAGCGTGCTGCTGCCATGTATTCACTGCTGGAAACGGCCAAGCTCAATGCCGTCAATCCGCAGGAATGGCTGGCTGATGTCCTCGACCGCATTGGCAAGGGGCATCCGATCAACCGGATTGACGAACTGCTCCCATGGAACTGGGCAGTGCTAGCCTGAGTGGTCAGCACGATCTACAAACTGCTCATGATTCAAAAAATCGCCATCTATGCAGCAGGCATTTTGATCTTTGCCATGATCTTCGTACTCTCGACGCCTGATCAGTACAGTAGAGAATACAAGCAGGCGCAATCAGATTATGAGGCCGTCTTAAATGGCAAGGCCATCACTCTTTCGGGAGTGAGATTTTACAAGAGACGGAATGGCGGGATTTATTATCTCCCAGGAGGACAAAGCGAGAGCATCGCCTGCATTCGCTGTCCAGTTGATTGGACTCACCGAGCGCAGATCAAGGAAATCGACTACGTGACGGGTAAAGACGGCAGGAAAATAGCCATCGCCGTTAGGTTAGGATCGGGAAAAGCCCTAATGGACCGGGCCGGTGCAATAGCCGCGATGCAGCAGGTGCATGAACGTCTGAAAGATCTGACGTCCTCATAAAACACAAGTTGAAAAGCAAAATTCAGCCCAATGGTATCGGACGGGACTCGCCGGACGCTTAC
>NZ_JAZFAX010000089.1:0-3192 GCF_036352595.1 Novosphingobium resinovorum | reverse complement strand
CAGGCGGCGCTGTACGAGAGCCTGAGCGGCAAGAGCTGCGTCGCCATCAACCCGCTGGGGGAGATCACCGATCCGGCGGCGCTGAACTACATCTTCAACAAGCAGCACCAGGATACCTGGCTGGAGCAGGACAACGTCTCGGTGAACGTCTCCGGCTCGCCCTTCGCGTTGTGGGCGGGAGACGTGACGATGGCAGTCGGCGGCGAGTGGCGGCGCGACAGCCTGCAGACCCGGTCCACCGCGCTTGGCGAGAACAACCTGTTCTCGGTCGGCAACTTCACGACGTATGGCGGCAGGAACCGCGTATGGGAGGGGTATGGCGAGATCGGCGTACCGCTGCTGCGCGACGCGCCGTTCGCCCGCACGCTCGACTTCAACGCTGCCGTGCGCCGCACCAGCTACAAGATCAGCGGCGCGGTGACGACGTGGAAGGCCGGCGGCGTCTGGGAGCCGGTGGACGGCGTGCGCCTGCGCGCCACGTGGTCGCGCGATATCCGTGCGCCCAGCCTCAACGAGTTGTTCTTCGTAGGCGGCGGGCGCCAGACCGCACTGACCAACAACATCGCGGGGACCGCCGGCTACGGCAGCACCGGAACGACGATCGTGTCCGGCACCGGCAACGATACGCTCGCCCCGGAAAAGGCGGATACCTTCACCGGCGGCGTCGTGCTCAACCCGATCGGCAACCTGCGGATTTCGGCCGACTATTACCATATCAAGGTCAACGGCGCGATCGCGCGGCCCTCGACCGCGCAGACGATGAACATCTGCTCGGCGCTGCTGGCATCGGGCGCGGCATCATGCCCGGGCATCGTCTTCAGCTCCGATACGGCGACCTATCCCAACGGCATCGTCAGCCTGCAGAACCAGCAGCAAAACCTGAACTCGCTGGTCGTCTCGGGCATCGACGGAGAGATTTCCTACCGCTTCAACGACTTGCCGATCCCCGGCAGTCTGACCATCCGTGGCCTGTTGACGTATGCCATCCACAACCAGCAGGAACTGCTGACCGGCACGTTCGAGAACGCCGGGTCGGCCAACGGGGTGCCGCGCTGGAACGGATCGGTGACGCTCAGCTATGAAAACGCGGGGTCGGGCCTCGATCTCACCATGCGCGGCTTCAGCGGGGTGAAGTACGACACCGCAACGCTCTATACCCTGACCACTGGCGGCACGAGCCTGCTGCTCGGCCCGGATCAGGAGGGATATGCGGAATCGCTGGCGGGCTCGCAGCCGAACACGATCAGCGACAACACCCTGCCGGGCCGTGTCTATGCGGACCTTTCGTGGCACGTCGCGGCGGGCGAGCATTTCGAGCTGTTCGGCATGGTCAGCAACCTGCTCAACCGCAAGCCCCCGGCCAATTACGTGGCCGTGGCGCTGTCGCTCAACAGCGGTACGCGCAATCTCAACTACGATATCCTCGGCCGCGCCTACAAGATCGGTGCCCGCTTCAAGTTCTGACGTGAAAACAACATCGCGGCGCACCTTTATGGGCGCCGCGAAGGGAGATTGCCTGATGATCCTCGCCATGCCTGCCCTGAGCCGTTCCTGCCGACGGGCCGTGCCACTGCTGCTTGCAACGGCGGCATTGATGGCATCCATGCCTGCCTCGGCGCAGTCGAGACGCGACCTTTCGGTCAGCGCTGCTCGCACGATCACACGCACGACCACGCTCGGTTCGCTGCACATCGCCGCAGGGGCGAGCCTGAATGCGCCGAAGGGCAAGCTGTTGACGCTGACGGTGGACGGCGTCGAGCGCGACATCGCGCCGGGCACGTACACCGGAGTCGTGGTGCTGACCGTCACCGACGACATTCCGATCAAGTACCTCGACCTCGATCCCCAGCATTTCCGCACTGCGCTCTACGTCAAGGACGGGCGTATCGTGCCGTCGAAGTCGGTGCGTTCGGCGATCGCCGGCGGCACCGTCACCGATAGCGAGGCGAGCGACATCGTCATCCGCTCGCACGGGGAGGATTTCAACGGCATTCTGATCGACGGCAAGAGCCGCTACACCCTGAACGCCCCGCAGATCGAGATGATCGGCAATGGCGACAACGACTTCGCCGGATACGGCGCGGCGGTGATGGCGACGGGTGACGCGGACCTGACGCTCAACAAGGCGCGCATCGCCACGCACGGCGCGATCCGCCCGGCGATCTTTGTCAACGGCAATGCCACGCTCCACGTCAACGATTCCGACATCGACGTGAAGAACGGCGTGCTTCCGTCCGACTACGTGTTCGACTTCGCGCTGGGCAAGATGAAGCGGGTGCCCTGGCAACTCGGGCTGGAGGGCAACGTGCGCGCGACGGTGATCGTGGACAGCGGCACGGTCTATTACAAGCGCTCGCACATCCGTGCCCAAGGTTGGGGCTCGCTCTCGATCGATGCTCCGAAGAAGGTGCGCATGTTCGTCGAGGACAGCCTGGTCGAGACGGTGGACAGTGGTTACGGCGCCTTCTCGATCGGCGATTCCATGACCTGGTTCAGCAATACCAGGTTCGAGGTCGCGGACATGGCGCTGGTCATGGCGGCCAACGGTTCGGGCACGTTCACCAACGGGTCGGTGGTCAACTCGCGCCGCTTCGGGGTGATGATGTTCACCCATCCGCGCGCCGGTACGCTGCGGATCGAAGGCAAGTCGGTGTTCAACACGAAGTCCACCGGCGTGCAGGTCAAGGGCTGCGGCGCGACCGTCATCATCGACGATGCGCAGCTCAATGTCGGCAACGGCATCCTCGTGCAGGCGATGATCGACGACAACGACCACCAGCCGGGACGCCCCAAGCCCGGGCAGGTCGATACCAAGCTGCCCGCCGATCCCGACGTCCACGCCAGCTTCCGCAACGCGGTGCTGAAGGGCGATGTGGTCAATTCGCGCACCGAACAGGGCGGCCTCGACCTTGTGCTGGAGAACGCGGCGCTGGAGGGCCGGGTGTCGAGCGCGGTGCAGTCCCCCGCCGCCGGTCGCCTGCCGAGCGAGGCCGAATTCCGCCTGATCGGCGAAGTGACCAACAGCTTCCAGCCCGCAAGCGGGCCGTTCGGCACGGCGGTGACCGTCGATGGCAAGTCCACCTGGACGGTCACGGGCACTTCATACCTCAATCGCCTGAACCTTGCGCCGGGCGCGCGGATGCAGGCGCCGGAGGGTTACAAGCTGACGGTCACGCTCGGCGGCAAGCCGGT
>NZ_JAZFAX010000088.1:0-3500 GCF_036352595.1 Novosphingobium resinovorum | reverse complement strand
CCGTGGGCGAGTCTTGAGGCGATAGCTTGCGCCGGGGCGCCCTGACGCGAGGGCCTGCCTAAAGACAGCCCACGGTCCCGGCATGCGCCGGGATGACGGTCATGAGCAAGGTCCGCAACGGGGCGTGTTCGGTCAGGCGGGTTTTCTTCGCGCGCGGCGAGCACCGGACGGGCCGCTATAGAGCGCAGCGCTCACATCCCGAAATGGCGAAAACGGAGTGGGAAGCTGCCGATCTGGCGGGCCATTTGCCGTGATCGTACGGAATTAAAGAGGAATCACGCAGAGACACGGAGGATCAGCGCCTGCGGCGAAACCGCTCTTGCTTTCGAGGCTGCGGTTTACGCACGGTCGAATAATGGAATGAGCCTGCGGTTCACGGCAACACCTCTGCGCCTATGCGTGAAACCGGTTTCCTTCTTCACCCAAAACCCAAAACCTCAGATCGGCAGGTAAGCAGGTGCCGGATCTCCCCGGTGAACCTCGGGCAGCCGCCGCGCGATGTCGCACAGCAGGCGCGCGATCTTGCGGATCGCCAGAGTCGCCGGGCGCTGGTTCGAGCGCACCAGCACCAGCAGCAGCTCCATGTCGGGATCGACGATGTTGGCCGCGTTCATCCGGCCCGCCATGACCTCCTCGCGCACCGCCATGCGACTGGTGACGGTCCAGCCCATGCCGGCGCAGACGAGCGCCTTCTGGGTCGTCAGGGGATCGACCTGGGTGGAAAAGGTAAGCGGCACTTCCAGCTTGCGCGCGGTCACTTCCACAAGCATGCGCAGGGCGTTGGGCGGCTTGGCCATGATGAGCGGCAGTTCGGCCAGCGCGGCAAACGGCACGTGGTCGCTGGCCGAAACCGGATCGTCCGCCGGGCCGGCCAGGCACATCGGCAGGCGCACCAGCGCCTCCTCGGTGCTGGCGACAGTGCCCGGTTCGCGAAGGACGAAGGCCAGGTCGATGCGCCCGGTGGCGACCTGCTCGGCCAGCTGGCCGCCGCTCGCCTCGGTCAGATGCAGTTCGACCTCGGGATAGAGCGCGCGCGCCTGCGCCACGAACTCCGCCGAGATCCGCAGCGACGGCAACATGCCCACGCTGACGCGCCCCACCGGCACGCCCGCCTGCCCCTTGATGTCCAGCATGATCTGCTCGGCTTCCGAGATCATCGCCTGGACGCGCGGCAGCATGGCCTCGGCCACTTCGGTCAGCGCCACGCCGCGGCCCGTTCGATAGAACAGGTTGCAACCGCACTGCGTCTCCAGCGCGTTGATATGACGGCTGATGATGGGCTGCGGCCGATTGAGCACGACCGCCGCCTTCGACAGGCTGCCCATTTCATTGACGAGCAGGAACAGCTTCCACCGTTCGAAATCCATGGCTCCTACTTCTCCCGCGATCGGACTTATCTTGTCCGTTCGCCGGTCATGCGATAAATTCTCTCATAGCACAATATTGAAAGTGGACGTGCGCGGCGTTTACCGGCTGCCGGGCGATGCCCTCCCGGCCATGTTCCGGGGCGTTGCGGGCGTGCCTGTGTCGCCCTTGAGTACCTGCTGAGTGCCGTTGAGTGCCGTTCAGTGCGCACGGCGGCTGGCGTAGACGAAGGGCTTGAGGCTGGCGATGCACAGGATCGAAATCGTGATCGCCGCGCCGACGAGATAGCGGCCCAATTCGTAGCTGCCGGTCTGGTCGCGGATGACTCCCAGCAGGATCAGGCCGGTGCCGTTGCCCACCGCAGAGGCCGCGAAGGTCATGCCGTAAATCGCGCCGAACGCCTTGAGCCCGAAGTAGCGCGAGACGAGGTAGGCGTTCTGGCCGACTTCGCCGCCCAGCCCCAGCCCCATCAGGAACGCACCGGGGACCAGCAGGAACATGTCGTTCTGCGTGTGCACGGTCATCACGCCGATCGCGGCGCAGACGAAGTAGGGCAGGATCACGCGCGGGGTGTTGAAACGGTCGACAAGGAAGCCCGAGGAGAATTCGCCCGCGACGACGCCGGCGAAGGCGCAGCTCATGATCGTCGTCGCCGTTCCCAGCGCCAGGCCGCGCTCGAGCAGCATCGGGACGACGTGCTGCATCGTGCCCAGCAGCGCCATCGAACCGCACATGATGGCGAAGAAGACGAGGTAGAAGACAGGTTGGCGCAGGGCCTGTCCGCGCGTCACGCCCAGCAGTTCGGGCGCGGATTCCATGCCCTCCGGGTTGCCCTCGGCATCGAGGGTCGCGGCGCTGGAGGCATGGGCGCGGGGGGCTCTGACAAGCAGGTAGACCAGCGGGAAGCCGAGGCACAGCACGATCGCGGACAGCCCCATGTAGCCGCCGCGCCAGCCGTGGTCGGTGATGAGCCAGGACGATACCTTGGGCATGACCGTCTGCGCCGCACCGGCGCCCAGCGCCACGCACAGGCCCAGCACAAAGCCGCGATGCCGGTCGAACCACATTGCAATGACCTTGGCGTAACCGACGGAACTGGTAAGCGTCGCGCCGGTCGTCAGCAGCACCTGCAAGGCCACGAAGTGCCAGAGCACCCCCATCCGGCTCAGCAGGAAGAAGGCGAGAGCGAAGATCAGGATGCCGGGCAGGATGACCTGTCGCACGCCGAAGCGGTCCATCGCCTTGCCCGCGAAAGGCACCATCGCGGCATTCAGCCACAGCGCCATCGCAAGAACGAAAGATATATTGGTACGGCTGGTATGCAGCGCATCGGGAAGGACATTGAGGAAGTTGCTGTTCGTCGCGGCGATCATGGCATTGGGCCCGACGATAAAGCCGATCCACACGCCAAGCGCAGCCGATATGGACGCGCGATTAAATTCGCTCTTCATCGAATACCCTTCTTACACCTCTCGGCCCGAACCTTCGCCGGATCCATCTTGAGCCGTTGCTGCCATACGGCTCGACGTTGAGCTAGTGCATTGAGCGCATATCTGACAAATTATCGTATGCGCTAATAAAATCTTGCAAGGCGTGCTCGGCTTGGTCATCTGGAACGATAAACCGGAAGATTCCGAACGGGATCAGATTGAGGAAGAGGGACGCTGGATGGCGATCTTGGGAATTGAAAGCGTGGTCTACGGGGTCGAGGACATGGCCCTGTGCAACCGCTTCTGGGACGATTACGGGCTGACGCGGCTGGACGGGCCCGAGGACGGCAGCGTCTGGGGCTTTCCCAGCGGATCGCGCCTCATCATGCGACCGATCGACGATCCTGAACTGCCCCCCGCCTACTTCCCCGGCTCGGGCGCGCGCGAGACGTTCCTCGGCGTGGATACTGCCGAGAACCTTGAAATCCTGGTGCGCCGCCTTGAAGTGGACCGCGAGGTGCGCCGCGATACCGACGGCACCGCGCACTTCGTCGATCCCGACGGCAACCCGATGGCCCTGCGCGTGTGGAACAAGCGGCCGGTGCTGTGCCGCCCCGATCCGGTCAACGCGCCCGACTTCATCCAGCGCCTCAACCAGCATCGCAAGTGGCGCACCCGCGCACGGCCCAAGACGATCAACCACAT
>NZ_JAZFAX010000087.1:0-4022 GCF_036352595.1 Novosphingobium resinovorum | reverse complement strand
ATATAAACGCCGGGCAAACCATGTTCGAAATAAGCAACATCGTCACCGCTGCTTGATTACCAAAATTACATCGCCAAACCTGCCGCGGCGGTTCAACCGCAACGTGGAGGATTTTTACCGCTTACCTGTGATCGCGGCGATCACCATCTAGAGGACGAGAATGGCAAACCGAGGCGGTTTTGCGAAGATCGGTATGCGTTTTCGCTTGGGCTTCCTGAATTAGCTAAGCGGATGATCGAGCAGAATTATTTCTGCTGGGAATCATTCGATCGAAACAGGGCCATGAACTATGCCATCATCGACATTGCACCAGGTCGCGCCCCCGCGCCGGTCGATGGCGAGCATCAGGTGGTCTTCTTCTACCTTTATCCGTGCAATCAGGAGCTGGCTGACGTCAATCTGGTCGTTACCAGTTGCCATTCGCGCGCAGTTTCCTTCAGCCACATCAAACGGCGCTTCAATATGCACACGGTTTTGCGAACCTGCTTGTATAAGCAAAAAAGGATGCCCTAACGGAAAAGGGCCTCCGCTTTAGGCGGAGGCCCTTTAAAGGTGCGGGTGTGCCTTACCGTGGTGTACCGGCCATTGAGGCGCACATGCTGCGGCGACCTTTTTACAGGAAGCCCCGCTGTCCGTAGCTGATTCTCTAATGCCCTAGAGTGGTAAAAGTTTCAATAAAAAGTTGAATCGCAGTTCCACCGTGCTGTTATCGCTCCCGGTCCTCGTCGCGACGTGACGGGGAAGAGCGATCCGTTTGGGACGGCAGCTATCTGGGTTTATACGCCCGTAACCGGACAGTCGCCTACCGGCCATCACAGGCTCTGAAGTCTGGTAAGCAGACGGTCAGCACCTGGGGATGGAAAATCGACCGCTGAACGGCCGATTTGGGTCGAGGGCGGCAAAAGCTTCTACGCGCCCATCATAACAGCACTGAAAACGGAACGAACGCATGAAAAGTCATATGCACGTCATCACCGGCGGCCCTGGTTCCGGAAAGACAAGTCTGATCGAAGCCCTCGCCGCTCAAGGCCTGAACCATATGCCGGAAGCAGGGCGTGCCATTATTCAGGATCAGGTGGATATCGGCGGTACGGCCTTGCCCTGGGCGGACCGGGAGGCGTTCGCACAGATGATGCTCGCATGGGAATTGCGCTCCTACCGTGAGGCGATCGACTTGCCCGGCCCGGTCATTTTTGACCGCGGTATTCCCGATGTCATCGGCTATCTCAAACTCTGCGAACTGCCGGTCCCGCCAACATTGCAGCGCGCTGCGCGACAAAGGCGCTATGCCCGAAAGGTCTTCATAGCTCCATTCTGGCCGGAGATCTTCAGACAGGACAGCGAACGGAAGCAAACCCCCGCCGAAGCAGAGGCGACGCATAGCGCGATGGTCGATGCCTATACCGATCTGGGTTACGATCTCGTAGCATTGCCAATGGCTTCCGTTGCCGCCCGTGCCGCTTTTGTCCTCGCGTCGATCGCTTAGCTGGATGCCGCGAGGCATGCCTCGTTTTCTGTAGCAAGGCGCCAATTTTTGCCGTCCCGGGCCGCCTTCACAGATTCTGAAGGCGGTTGCTCGTTCATCTGCCGGGAACGGTTCAGTCGATGGCCCGCTTAGGAGCGGTTAGACGATCAGCTGATCTTCATGGAAAGCTCGACGTCGTCAGCGAATGGGATCGAGAGATATCCGCCGCCGATCGCACGAACCCGTTCCAGATATTCCGGGCACATATCGGCATTGTCGCCGAGGAGGAGGGCCCCGGGACGCAGGCGGCTCTCCAGGAGGTCGAGGATGTCGTTGTACAGGCCCTTGGCGCCATCGAGCAAGACGAGATCGATGCTCTCGGGCAGATCGCGGCTGAGCGTCACCAAAGCGTCGCCCTCACGGATCTCGACAAGGTCGAGCAGGCCGCCGGCCTCGATGTTCCTTCGGGCCCGCGCGATCTTGGACGGTTCGAACTCGGTGGTGATCACCTGACCGCCGCCATTGTCCCGGATCGCGGCTGCCAGATGCAGCGTCGAGATGCCGAAGGAGGTGCCGAATTCGACGATGGAGCGGGCGTATCCGAAGCGCGCGAGCACGTAGAGCAGCGAGCCGGCTTCGCGGGATACAGGAAGGGGGAGATCCTTCATCCGCGTATAGAGATCGAGATACTCGGTCCGGCTTCCTAGCATAGCGTGGGCCTGATCGTCGGTCATGCCGGCGAAAGCTGCGGGGATGTCGACCCGGCTCGCATCGGCCTCGGTGAAGAGGCGGTCAAGCAGGGACGCGACCGGCTCGGAATTCAGGGTCGTCATGTTCTTCTCCGTGATTGTCAGGGCGACCTTGCGCCCGTCCCCAAAATACGATTAATTCGTCGCATTAGTTATTCGCGTTCGGGAGGCTGATCGTGGCAGGCCGTGGAAAACCCGGGATTTCCGTGCGTAAGGCGCCGCGCCAGGCCCGTTCGAACCAGCTCGTAGACGACATTCTGACAGCTGCCGCTCGCGTTCTGGCCGAGCAGGGTGCGCACCGATTTACTACGGCACGAGTCGCGGAGCGGGCGGGGGTGAGCGTGGGCTCGCTCTACCAGTATTTTCCGAACAAGGCGTCGATCCTCTTCCGCCTGCAGACCGACGAGTGGCGCCAGAACGTCGAGCTGCTTTGCGGCATCCTCGAGGACCGATCGAAGCCGCCGCTCGAACGCCTGGGCAATCTCGTCCACGCCTTTGTCCGGTCCGAGCTCGAAGAGGCGGAGATGCGCGTCGCCCTTGCGGATGCTGCCCCTTTTTATCGCGACGCCGAACTTGCGGACGATCCCCGTGAAAGGGCTACCGGGGTCATGCGCGACTTCATGGCGGAGGTGCTCCCCGACCTGCCCGTGGATCGCCGTGAGATCGCGATGGAGACCATCAAGATGACCATGTCGGAAACGGGCAAGCGCATTTCAGAGGAGCGCCATCTGTCTGAGCGGAGCGAAGTGTATGCCGATGCGGTAGCGGACATGTTCTGCGCCTATCTAGATCGCCTTTCGGCCAACGGCTGAGCCGCCCGCCGGACACCTCTACGTCATTCGGCCGATCCGGCGTCTAGCGTGGATATCAGCCTCACCGCCCATGCACAGGCGTGAGTTGGTCGTCATGCCCTTTTGCCGCATCCACCAGCGCACGCACTTTTTCCTCATCAGCGCGGGTCGCGGGATTGTAGACGATCATCCCCAGCTCGGGCCTGCCTTCGACGGCGAACGATGAAAATTCCAGCTTCACGAGCCCTGCTGCAGGATGGCGTATATGCTTCACGCCTTCGCTGTGAGCGACGACGTCATTATCCTGCCACAGCTTTTCAAATTCCGTGCTCAGGCGGCTGAGTTCCTCGACGAGCCTGGCGGCATCCACGCTGCCCTGTGCGCCAGCCCTAGCCATGTCAGCCCGAAAGGCTCCAACCACGAACCGTGCAACGCTTTCCCAATCCTCGTTGCGACTACGCCCTCTGCCGTTCGTGAACATCAGCCGCAGGATGTTGCGCTCGCCCAACGGCAGTTGCGAATAATCGGTCAGCAGCGCCGCCGCGGCCCGGTTCCAGCCCACTACATCCCAGATTGCGTTTTTGATGATCGCCGGGCTGAGCACCATTCCGTCGAGCACGCGCTGCAATCGTGGGGTGATGCCATCGACCGGACGGTAGCGTGCCTCGGGTGGACGCCCAAGGCCCAGCATGTAGAGATGTTCGCGCTCGGGCTCGGTCAGCATAAGCCCCTTGGCGATCCGATCGAGCACATCGGCTGACGGAGCCCCGCCCCGACCCTGCTCCAGCCAGGTGTACCAGGTCGGACTGATGTTCGCGCGGCTGGCAACTTCCTCACGGCGCAGTCCAGGCGTACGCCTCCGACCGCCGCCGAACCCAAAGGCTACGGGGTCTAGCACTACTTTGGCAGAAGTTTGAAATGCGTGACTGATAGGCTCCCACCGCAATGAGGGCATTGGTCTGGCGGAGGTCTTGATATTCGGTCAATGATGGCCTGTCGGATGGCGGGCATGCTCGG
>NZ_JAZFAX010000086.1:0-4055 GCF_036352595.1 Novosphingobium resinovorum | reverse complement strand
CCGGACTCCTGCTCCTTGATCATCCCGATGATCTGCGCCTCGGTAAAACGGCTCTTCCTCATGCGTCTGCTCCTTCTCGTGGGCAGACTCTACATCAGAATGAGGGACCTTTCGGGGGGCAGGTCACGACCAGGTCACTTATCTGGCGTCCAACGGGCGCGAACCGTCGGGCCTGCAGGCCCTGTTCGTTCGCGCCGACGGTTTTGTCGCTTGGGCAAGCGATCGACCTTCGGATGGCGCTGACGTCGCCCGGTCATTATCGCAATGGCTTGGCATCGCAGACCGCGTCGATGGGCCACAGCCACGATGAGGCGGTGGCCCATCAGTTTCGGTGGGAGCCTGCCGGTCCAGCTAGCCCCCCACCAAATTCATCAGGCCGGAATCGCGGCGTAATCCATCGCCTCCAGATCGGTAAGCATGTCGGGACCGACAGGATGCCAATCCAGCAGTTCACGCGTCTTCCTGCTCGACGCCGGCATGTCGAGGCCAGCGAACATGGCAAACCATCCGAAGTGCTCCGGCGCATCCTCCGGAGCCAGTGATATGACCGGCAGGCCGGTGCCGACACCCACGACTTGCGCGATCGCACGAGCGGATATGCCTTCCTCAGCCACCGCATGGTACCGCGCGCCGGCCTGTGCCCGTTCGATCGCAAGCGCATAGAGTTTGGCCACGTCGAGGACATGCGCGGCAGGCCAGCGATTGCCGCCATCGCCGACATAGGCCACACTCCCCTTCTCCCGCGCCATCTGGATATAGGGCGTGATGAGGCCCTGCTTCACCGTGTCATGCACCTGCGGCAGGCGCATCACCGAAACATTCACGCCCTCCTCCAGCAGTGCCTGTCCAGCCATTTCCGAAGCGATGCGCGGGTTGGGGTGATGGAGGTTCAGCACATCTTCCACGGCAGGCGTGCCATCGCCCGGATCCCCGATGCCCGTGCCTGAGGTGATGAGAAGTGGACGCTCGCTTCCTTTCAGCACGGCCCCCAGCGCCGCGATCACACGCCGATCCTTCTCGCAATTTGCGACGAAGTTGGAGAAATCGTGATCGAACGCGGTATGGATCACGGCATCGGCATTGGCCGCCCCGGCGCGGATGCTGTCCAGATCCTCCAGCGTACCCCGATGCGCCTTCGCGCCCGCCGCAACGAGGGAGGCTGCGCCGGCCTCGGATCGGGTCAGGCCGAGCACGTCATGGCCTGCGGCCAGCAGTTCGGGCACAATGCGCGACCCGATGAAGCCTGTCGCACCCGTGAGAAAAATACGCATCATCGATACTCCGATAGTGTTCGGACAACCTATCCGCCGGCATATCTTCCTGTTAAAGTAGTGATCTTATCATGGTATAAATCCCAACAGTCTGGACTTCTGGTGGAAATCGACAACGCCCTCGGCCAGTTCCTGCGCGATCGCCGCATGCGGCTTGACCCGGCGACGTTCGGCTTCTCGACCGCTCGCCGCCGGACGCCGGGCCTTCGCCGCGAAGAAGTGGCGCAGCGCGCCAATATCAGCGCGACCTGGTACACCTGGCTGGAACAGGGCCGTGGTGGCGCGCCTTCCGCGGATGTGATCGAGCGCATCGCGGCCGGAATGATGCTGACCGAGCCGGAGCGCGAACATCTCCATATCCTTGCATTCGGCCATCCGCCGGAAGTGCGTTATAGCGAGCCGGCAGGCATATCGCCCCGGTTGCAGCGCGTGCTTGACGCCATTGCGACCAGTCCCGCGATCATCCGGACGGCGACCTGGGATGTCGTGGCATGGAACAGGGCTGCTGCGGTGGTCCTGACCGATTATTCGCGCCTTTCACGCCAGGACCGCAACATCCTGCGTCTGATGTTCTCCGATTCCCGGGTGAAGGCGGCGCAGGAGGATTGGTACAGCGTGGCGCGCTTCGTGGTCGGAGCGTTCCGCGCGGATGCCGCAAGAGCGGGCGCTGGCGCGGAAATCCGCCAGCTTGTCGATGAGCTATCCGCCATGAGCCCCGAATTCGCAGCCCTGTGGCGGGATAATGAGGTGGTCGGGCATGGCGAAGGCGTGAAGCGCTTGCACCATCCTGAAATTGGACCAGTCGAGTTGGAATTCTCCACCTTCTCCGTCGAGGGGCGGCAGGATCTGGTTATGATGATCTACAATCCGGCGACCCCCGAAACGGCCGGCCGCCTGAAGGCTTTTCTTGAAGCTGGCCGTGTTCCAGAGGGAGCAGGGTTTTAAGCTCGACGCTGAGGTCGACCCTGGTTGGTCACTCAATCGCCGATTTCCATTCCCCAGGTGTAGCCCGTCTGCTTTGTCGGTCACGAAGTAGGAATGGTACGATGTTGGCCGACTAAGTTTATATCTGCGGTGTGGGAATCGACGATTTGCGTCCGCTTAGTCGCCGTTGGCATCGACCATAAATACAATAGGTTTGCCTCGCGATGTCGGATCCCATCCTGCCGACAATGCTGCTCGCACGCCGCGTGAAGCAATCGTGTCGTTGATATGTAATCGCCCTTTCGGCAATCCTTTCAACAGGCGCTTTGGCGCTGGAAATTCCAGCACTGCTTCACGTGGCATGTCGTGCTGACGCAGGGACACCGTCATGCCCTTCCAGCCATCCGAAGAGGATAATTGAGGGTCGGTGAGGAGTTCCCAGTCGTATTTGAACCCATCGATTTCGACGGTGCCGCCACGGCCATGTTTATGAAGCATGACATGCCTCTAGCATACCGGCAGCTACACTCCACCCTTCACTCATGCTCATCGCCTGATACGCGTCCACTTCCTTGAGGCATGCGGTGAACGAAGGCTGATTGCCTGTGCAGGCGGCGTCCTTCAGAGCCCGGCCCTTCCCCCCTTCGAAAGAAGGGAAGGATAGGGGCATTTCAGCCGCCCAACCAAGCGCATATAATCTCGCCCTTGTGTCCTTCGGGGGCTAACGCCGCGCGCAAAGCTTCCAGCAGTGGAGCCAGTGTTTGCGTGAACGCGTAGGGCGGATTGACGATGAAGAGGCCCGCGCCGTTATAGATGCCGGGCTGCTCGCTATCGTAGAGCCAATGCTCCACCACCAGCAATTTAGGGATGCCGAGCTTGCGCAACTGCGCCTTCCATCGCTGGTGCGTGGCGCCGTCTTTCAGCGGATACCAGATCATCGTCACGCCATGCGCCCATTTTCGATGAGCGGCGGAAAGGGTGGTGGTGATGCGTGCGCGTTCGTCTGTCTGCTCATAGGGCGGATCGACCACCACCACGCCGCGCGCAGTACGAGGCGGCACCATAGCCAGCCACAGTTCATAGGCGTCGCGTTGATGCACGGCTGCGCCGGTGCCTCTCATCACGCCGCGCAGGGTGTCAGCGTCTTCCGGGTGTTTTTCGTTGAGGATCAGGAAATCCTGCTGGCGCAAAAGCTGCGTCAGAAACTGCGGCGAGCCGGGGTAAAGCTGAGGTTCGCCATCCACATTCACCGCCTGCACGGCGGCACGGTAGTCGTCCAGCAAGGGGGCCGGGTCGGCAAAGGCCTGCAGAACACCCTGCGTGGCCTCGCCGGTGCGTCGAGCTTCGTCACCGCCAAGATCGTACAGCCCGCAGCCGGCATGGGTGTCGATCAGAGTCAGCGCGCCCGGCTTCTGCTGCAAGGCCCGCACCAAGGCGATGAGGAGGCTGTGTTTGACGACATCGGCGCTATTGCCGGCATGGAAGGAATGGCGATAATTCATTGCGGCTCAAAAATTCTGACGATCGGCCTTTAAACGAACTGCTGAACCTTCTGCAAAGCGAAATTATGAGCGTGTCTTTCTTGTTAGGCTCAGGATCTGTAATTGCAGAGCTTGGCGGTGCCGATCCCTTGAGGGTTTCATGGATCTGTCCCACTGGCCGGGCCGGAGTCTGGTCGTGCTGTATCGGGTCTCACAGAGGCGAACGTTGCATTGACTCGATGCGAGCTTTGCAGCCCATCTGACTACCTTCGCAGATCGTTCGTCTCTGCGTTTCCTCGCGGGACACCGCCTTGGGATCAGCTTTGACGCTTCACCGCTGGCAAACAGGTCTACTCTACCTCCGTAAGCCAGACCGCCT
>NZ_JAZFAX010000085.1:0-4298 GCF_036352595.1 Novosphingobium resinovorum | reverse complement strand
ACAACCTCGTCATCCGCGGCAAGATCTTCGGCGCCATGCCGATGGTCGCCAAGGTGACCCCCGCCGAAGCCCGCGCCGCGCTCAGGCTGCTGGATGCGAAGACCATATGGTTCCTCCTCACCCTGCTGTTCCGCAAGGGCGGGTGAGGGGCGCGTCGCCCGGAACGTGACGACCTTGCCTTGAAGCGTCAATGCAGCCGGGGCCGGTGCTCGTCATCCCGGCGCATGCCGGGACCGTGGGCTGTCTTTAGAAGCCCCCTCGCGCCAGGGCGCCCCGCGCCTAAAGACTTGCCCACGGTCCCGGCATGCGCCGGGATGACGACCTTTGACCTGCCGCGTCCCGAAATTCCCCATCGACGCGCTCGATAGGTGCGATCCCGGAACTTGCGATTTTCCCGTGGCGCCAACGCCTCCACAACGGGAACATTGCCAGCCACAGGATCATGAAAAAGATGAGCATCTTGGGAGTTGAAAGCGTCGTCTTCGGCGTCGCGGACATTGCCGAACACACCCGCTTCTGGACCGACTTCGGGCTTCCGCTGGAAGCCGCCGGAGACGACGAGACGGTATTCCGCCTGGCCTCGGGCAGCACGCTGGTGCTGCGGCGCCATGGGGACGCGCGCCTGCCCTCCCCCGACCCGTTCCCCGGCGACGGCCTCAAGGAAACCGTCTGGGGCGTCGATACGGCCGAAAACCTCGACCGGATCGCCACCAGCCTCGCCGGCGAAGTCGCGGTGACGCGCGATGCCGACGGCACCGTCCACGCCGTCTGCCCCGACGGCCAGCCCATCGCGCTGCGGGTCTGGGCCAAGAAGACCTTCACCAGCGAGGCAAGCCCGGTCAACACCCCCGCCAGCCATCCCCGCTTCAACCAGCACCGCATCTGGCGCCGCAAGGCGATCCCCAAGACGATCAACCATGTCGTGTTCTTCTCGCCCGACTACGTCGGCAGTTTCGAGTTCTACGAGCGGCACCTGGGCTTCCGCTACGTCGATCACTCCAAGGGCGTGGGGATTTTCGCGCGCGCGAGCGGGACATACGAGCATCACTCGATCTTCTGGGTGAACTGCGACCTGCCGATCGCGCCCGACCACTTCAAGTTCATGCACATCGCCTTCGGCATGGACGACATCGACGAAGTCATGCTCGGCGCCAACATCATGGATCGCAAGGGCTGGAAGAACGAGACGATGAACAGCTCGGGCGGCATATCCCGCCACCGTATCTCCAGCGCGATCTACTACTACTGCGACATGCCCGGCCATGCCGGCGAGGCCGAGTACCACGCGGATACCGACTACCTCGATGACAACTGGATCCCGCGCGCCTGGGACTTCCGCTTCGGCTCGCTGCTGTGGTCGAACAATGCACCGCCGATCTTTCGGGGCGACGACATTCCCTGGGACATGACCTTCGACGCCGACCGCCGGAGCTTCGAGCCGTTCCGCAAGTCGCACCCGGGCAAGCAGCCGGTGGGCGGCAATCTCGCGGACATCACGCAGGACGACGAGCACGCGATCTGACGCCGGCGCGGGGAAAGAAACCCGGCCACCTGTCGTCGGCGGTGCGCGAGGCGCGCCTACTCCTGCAGGACGATGGAATGCCATGACGGGGCCTTCCATCGTCCCGTGAGGGCCAGCGCGTCGCCTACATCCTGAACGAAAGCGTCACGCCGTATGTCGCGGGCATCCCGGTCAGCCGCCAGATCGTGTCGTAGCCGACCTGCACGTTGTACCAGTAATACTTGTCGAAGACGTTCTTGCCCCAGACCGTCGCCGTCCAGCTACAATCGGGCGCGCCGATGCCGGCCCGCAGGCCATAGATCGTGTAGGGATCGATCCGTAGCGACGACGTCTGCGCAAGGTCGGCGTAAGTCGCGCCGTTGTACGACATGTCGCCGCTGACGAAAGCCTCCAGAGAGCCGGCCGGGAAGCGGTATTCGACATCCGCGTTGGCGGTCCACTTGGGCGAGAAGTTGAAGGACTTGCCGCTGAGATCGACCGGCGTGTTGAAGGCGTCGTAGCCTGCGAAATCCTTGATCTTCGAGTCCGCATGGCCGACCGACCCACGCAAGGTAAGCCCGTCCACCGGCTTCACCGTGGCGTCGAAATCAAAGCCGATCACGCGGGACCGGGGCACGTTGGCCAGCACCGGCAGCAGCCCGAAGACCGGGTCGGTGGTGTTCGTCAGCAACTGCTTGTCGCGGTAGTCGTAGTAGTAGCCCGCGAGGTTGAGCTGCACCCGGCCGTCCGCCAGCCCGGCCTTCACGCCCGCTTCGTAGGACGTCAGCTTCTCCTGCCGCACCGGTTCGAACTGTGAGCGCGCGGTGGCGTTGATGACCGGATAGTTGCCCGCCTTGTAGCCCCGGCTGACCAGCGCATAGAGCAGCGTGTCGGGGTTCGGCTTGAAGTTGACGCCGAGGCGCCAGGAGACATTGTCCTCCTTGAACTTCTGCACCGGGAACGGCGCGGTGAAGGCGGCGCCGTCGAACGCCAGGGTGATGCAGCCACCCGGCTGGGTGATCGGCCCGCCGAACAGTGCGTTGATGACGCCGGAGAAATCCCCCGCGCCGGTGTCGGCGCTGCAGGCCTGGTTGGTGTGCCGGATATCGGTGTAGCGCACGCCGCCCAGCACCGTCAGTTGCGGACTCAGTTCGTACTCGAGGTTGCCGAACACGGCATAGGCGCGGTTGGTCTGCCGGCCGCGGTTCTCGTTGCTCAGGATGTCGCCCACGCCGTCCGGATTCTCCGGCGTCGCGCCCACGTTGGTGGTGCTGGACAGGATGCCGCCATAATCCTGGAACGAGCTTTCGTAGCTGTTGTCGTCGGCAAAGCTGGCCCCGACGGTGACGTTGGCCGCGCCGATGCGCCCGGCCAGGCGCAATTCCTGGTTGAACGCCTCGACGTGGCCGGAAGTGTTGACGTAGCTCAGCGGCAGCGCGGTGCCGTCGTTGTCGAAGATGCTGTCGATGCTGACATAAGCGTAGTTGGTCAGCGAGGTCAGCGTGAGCTGGTCGGTGACGTCGTAGTCGAGGCGCAGGATCGCCTGGCCCATCTTGTTGTTGCGGTCGAACGGACGGCCCGCGTCCCAGTCGGCGGCGCGCGCGTTTCGCGGCGCGGCGGGCTGCAGGAACAGGCGCGGGTCCGCCTGCGTCGCGACGCGCGGAGAGGCCTGGACGAACTGCGGGATCTGGTTGTCCGACTTGTCGATCCAGCCGTTGAGGTCCAGGTTCACGCGCAAGCGGTCGCTCGGCTCCCAGTCCAGCAGCAGGCGCCCGGCCAGCTTCTTCTGGCGACCGATACTGTCGTCGCGGGTGTAGTTCTCCTGCCACCCGCCCGAGCGCGTGCCGGTGACGGCGATGCGGCCCTTGAGCGTGTCGGACAGCGGGCCGGAGACATAGGCGTCGGCCTGGAACGTGTTGAAGCGCCCGAAGCTGGCGTTGCCGCCCGCCTCGAACGTGTCGGTGGGCTTGTTCGCCACGTAGTTGATGGCACCGCCGGTGGAGTTCTGGCCGAACAGCGCCCATCCAAGCCATTCGGACTTCTACGTGCCTTTCACAATACCTGCCTGTCAACTCTGTATCCGCCCCAGCCATCCGGTAATTTCATTGAGCGTCCGCCGCTCCTGATCGGCCTCCATGACGAAGGCAGGCTCCATGCGGGATCGGGGCGCGTGGCTGGCGATGACGTCCTGCGCACTTCCGACACCATAGCCGCCATGAGTTATGAATGGGCGGAGCCTTTTGCCGGCCAAGTCATGCGCTTTGAGAAACGAACGGATGGGTGCCAGCGCGGTGGTCCCCCAAATTGGCAGCCCGAGGAAAATCTCGTCATATGTCGCCATATCCTCGACCCTCGCCGCGAGCGGGGGCTCGAAACCAGTTTGTCGTTCTCGCTCCGTCTGAGCGACATGCTGTTCGTAATCGGCTGGATAGGGACGCGCCGGCCTGATCTCGAACAGCGTCGCCCCAAGCTTGCGCTGAAGCGCCTCGGCGATCACCCGCGTGTTACCTGACCGCGTCAGATAGGCGACGAGTGTTCTGCTTCCCATCATCTCGATCGATCCTCCTTCCTGTGCGCAGGCGGCGGTGCTTGCAAACGCCAGCATCGCGGGCGCGGCCAGCAGCGTGCGACGCGAGAATTCATTGGACGCGCCTATGACGGTTTTGGTGGCTGACCTGCCCCCCGTCAGTCCCTCGATCATAACGAGAGTCCAGCGGTTGAATACGATGGCCCGGACGCCTGCACAAGCGCGTCGGGCATGATGGTCTCGTCCTGCACGAAGGCTCGACGCGCTTGT
>NZ_JAZFAX010000084.1:0-4304 GCF_036352595.1 Novosphingobium resinovorum | reverse complement strand
GCGAAATCAACGCCGGGCATGATGGAAATTGGTCCGAACGATGCCCTTGGTGCGCCCCGAAGCCTCGACGTCATCAAACCAGCCCGCTTCGCCAGAAATTACCCGGTTTTTGCGGGTCTCCAGCTGAAAGTCGCTCTTCACTTCGGCGTCCGCACCCATCGGCAGGAAGCGCCGGTCCTCGATCGCGCGCAGGATCATCGCCTGCTCGTCGAGCCCGAGTTCGCCGATCTCGTCGAGGAACAGCATGCCGCCATCGGCGCTGCGCAGCAGTCCCGGGCGGTCGGCCGCGGCCCCGGTGAAGGCACCCTTGCGATGCCCGAACAGCGCCGACATCGCGCCGTCGCCGCGCAGGGTGGCGCAGTTGACCTCGACGAACGGCCCCGCGACCTGCCGCTTCACCTTCTTGAGATCGTGGATGCGACGGGCAAGCTGGCTCTTGCCCGCGCCGGTCGGTCCCATCAGCAGGATCGGCGCGCGGGTGCGCGAGGCGACCTGCTCGATCTCGTCGATCATGGCATTGAAGGCCGGATTGCGCGTCTCTATCCCGGACTTCAGGAAAGAGGTGCCCTCGCGCCGGTCGGCGGCGAAGCGGGTGGCGATGGAATCGTAGCGCGACAGGTCAAGGTCGATGACGCTCCAGCTGCCCGGCGCAGTGGCGTCGGCGCGGCGGCTCGGCTGCGTCTGGAGCAGGCGGCCGGGCAGATAATGCGCCTCGGTCAGCAGGAACAGGCAGATCTGCGCGACGTGGGTGCCGGTGGTGATGTGGACCAGCACATCCTCCGCCTCGGGGTCGAGCCGCAGGGTGCGCGTGAAGTCGAGCAGCTTGCCGTAGACTTCCTCGAAATCCCAGGCGTCGGCGAAGTCGATGACATGGCGCTCTACCGTGGTTTCCGGCGAAACGTCGGCGATGTCCTGGCTGACGTATTCGGCGAGGCGGCGGTGGGCACTGCCGTGGATCAGCACGAGGCGGTCGACGCGCAAGTCCTCGTGCATCGTCAGCGACACCGTGGGACGCCACTTCATCCAGCGCGAGGGGCCGAACTTGGCAGCGTCGAGAGTGGAGCCGAGAAAGCCGATGACGGTAAGCGATTTCATGATCGCATATAATAATGACTTATACTGTGATATACAAATTCTGGTTCTCTCGATTTCAGGACGCCGCGCCATAGCCACGGAGAAAGCCCGATTTTCCGCCGATCCCAAGAAATTCTCGATGGTCGCCGCCAGTTTGGCACACCCCGTGCATTTCCATCTGCGCCGGGCCAGTCGAACAGCCCGGCACAGCAGGCGAAAGCGGGGCGGCCGGAATGGGCCGGCCGCCTCCATTTCGCCGCAAGAGCATTTCAGGAGTACGGCCATGACCGACACCAGTTTCGAATTGCGGCAGGTCGAGGGCGGCGTGCCGGTGAAGATGTGGACCCGCGGCGTGCCCGTGGATGACAAGGCGCACGACCAGCTCGCCCGTGCGGCGAAGATGCCCTTCGTGTTCCGCCATGTTGCCGCCATGCCTGACGTTCATGTCGGCATCGGCGCCACCGTGGGCTCGGTGATCCCGACCAAGGGTGCGGTGATCCCGGCCGCCGTGGGCGTGGACATCGGCTGCGGCATGATGGCCGCGCGCACCTCCCTGATGGCGCATGACCTGCCCGACAGCCTGGAGGCCATCCGCTCCGCCATCGAGCAGGCGGTGCCGCACGGGCGCTCTGTGGGGCGCGGCAAGCGCGACCATGGTTCCTGGGGCGCGCCGCCGCCGGGAATCGTCGAGGCCTGGGCCACGCTCGCGGTGCGCTTCGAGCGGCTGTGCGACAAGCATCCGCGCCTCAAGAACACCAACAACCTCACGCATCTGGGCACGCTGGGCACCGGCAATCACTTCATCGAGCTGTGCCTCGACGAAGAAGCGCGGGTGTGGGTGATGCTGCATTCCGGATCGCGCGGGGTGGGCAACGCCATCGGCACGTTCTTCATCGAACTGGCGAAGCAGGACATGCGCAAGTGGCACATCAACCTGCCTGACGAGGATCTCGCCTACTTCCCGGAAGGGACCGACCACTTCGACGATTACGTGGAGGCGGTAGGCTGGGCGCAGGACTTCGCCGCGCTCAATCGGCGGATGATGATGGGCAACGTGATCGCGGCCCTGCGCAGCCAGATCGCCAAACCCTTCGAGGCGGAGCTGGAGGCGGTGAACTGCCACCACAACTACGTTCGCCGGGAGAACCACTTCGGCGAGAACGTGCTCGTCACCCGCAAGGGCGCGGTGCGGGCGGCGAAGGGGGTGATGGGGATCATCCCGGGCTCGATGGGCGCGAAATCGTTCATCGTGCGCGGGCTCGGCAACCCGGAGAGCTTCGAGAGCTGCTCGCACGGGGCGGGCCGGGTGATGAGCCGCACGCAGGCGAAGAAGCTCGTCTCGCTGGAGGAGCATGTGGCCGATACGGCGGGCGTCGAATGCCGCAAGGACGAAGGCGTCATTGACGAGACGCCGCGCGCCTACAAGCCGATCGAGGCGGTGATGGCGGCCCAGGCCGACCTGGTCGAGATCGTCCATACCTTGAAGCAGGTGGTCTGCGTGAAGGGGTGATCCCCTTTCACGCAGGCTGCCACTCCAGTATCAGAGAGTACCATGATCGAGATCGACGGTTCGGAAGGTGAAGGCGGCGGGCAGGTGGTGCGCAATTCGTGCGCGCTCTCGCTCGTCACCGGCAGGCCCTTTCGCATCACCAATGTGCGCGGCGGGCGCTCGAAGCCCGGGCTCATGCGCCAGCACGTTACTGCCGTGGAGGCAGCGGCGCGGATCGGCGGGGCCGAAGTCGGCGGCGCTGCCGTGGGCTCGGCCACGCTGGAGTTCCGCCCCGGCGCCGTGCAGCCCGGAGAGTACCGCTTCGCCGTGGGCACCGCGGGCAGCACCGGGCTTGTCCTGCAGACGGTACTGATGCCGCTGGCGCTGGCCGACCGCCCTTCGCGCCTGGTGCTGGAAGGCGGCACCCACAACATGCTGGCCCCGCCGTTCGACTTCATCGAGCGCACGTTCCTGCCGGTCATCAACCTCATGGGCCCGAAGGTAGAGGCGCGCCTCGTCCGCCACGGCTTCTACCCGCGCGGCGGCGGGCGGATCGAGGTGGACATCACCCCGACCCCGCTCACCCCGCTGGAATGCCTCGAAGGCGGCGGGTTCGACGGCGGATCGGCGCAAGTGCTGTTCACCGGCCTGCCGTTCGAGATCGCCGAACGCATGATCGCGCGGCTGCGCAGGGAACTGCCCGACTGGCCCGAGGACGCCTTCGCCGTGCGCGAACTTCCGCCCGACCAGGGCCCCGGCGTCATCCTCATGATCGAGGCGCGCAAGGCCCACGTGACCGAGATCGCCAGCGGCTTCGGCCAGCTGGGCGTGCCTGCCGAGCGGCTTGCCAAGACGGCGGCAGGCCGCCTGAAAGGCTACGTCGCGTCGCAGGCTTTCGCGGGCCCGTACCTTGCCGACCAGCTGGTGCTGCCCTTCGCTCTGGCAGGCGGCGGCGCCTTCACCACGGTGAAGCCGAGCGGCCATCTCATTACGGCCATCGAACTGGCGCAGCGTTTTCTTGGCAAGCCTATCACGCTGGAGCAGGAGCCTTGCGGAAGGCATCTAGTCAGATTTGCATAGAACAATCGGCGCGGGCAAACGCCGCAAGGCCAATGGCGGCTAATCTGGGCATCTGGGCACGGGAAAGCAGATCCGCCGGACCTTGGGACCGGTAGATCGCCGCTTAAGCGGCTGCAAAGGGTCGCCGCCCGCTGTAAGCGCCCTGCCCCGCGCGCCTTAAAGGGGAAGCGGCGCGGCATTCCATTGACGAGTATGCCCGGCGGAGGTTACGGCGTAAGCCGCGTTCCAGAAAATCTAGGCGGGCGGCCGGCTCGATTCCGACGGTCCCGGGGGCGCAATCGGCGGTACGCCGCAACGCTGACCCTACCACTTTGCCGTGGGTGCCGATCGGATTGATAAATTTTGCTCCGTTCAATGGAAAGCTATAATAGCTCTTTTAGCGGCACGCCCACATCGGCGAGGCGCCCGACATCAGGCGTCGCGCCGGCTTCCACCAGCTTGCGGCCCTGGACGTAGTCCTTGACCATGTTCACGCAGTCCAGCGCCACGACCTTGCCCTGCTTGAGGTAGACGACCGAGAAGCTGCGCCCCGCCACGTCGCCGCGCGTCACCGTCTGGTCGAAGCCCATGTTGATGCCTGCGGTCTGCAGCTTGAGGTCGTACTGGTTCGACCAGAACCACGGGAACGCCTTGTAGGGCTTTTCGTCACCGCAGATCGCCT
>NZ_JAZFAX010000083.1:0-4982 GCF_036352595.1 Novosphingobium resinovorum | reverse complement strand
ATATAAACGCCGGGCAAACCATGTTCGAAATAAGCAACATCGTCACCGCTGCTTGATTACCAAAATTACATCGCCAAACCTGCCGCGGCGGTTCAACCGCAACGTGGAGGATTTTTACCGCTTACGCTGGTCGTGACCTGTCGACTAGTGGATTGATCGGAACGAATGAGTCCGCTTGAGGGATTCCCATACCGTCGGTGCCGTGCGACGATGCGACATGCGAACGGGTATCGAGATCGAGGTCACTGCACCGGACACGAAGCGGCTTGAGGCGATTGTTGCGGCGCGGGGTTCGCCGCAGAAGCATGTTTGGCGGGCGCGCATTATTCTCCTGACGGCTCGCGGCCTGGGCACTCAGGCGATCATGATGGCGACGGGCAAATCCAAGACGTGCGTATGGCGCTGGCAGGAAAGGTTCATGGCCGAAGGCGTGGATGGGTTACTGCGCGACAAGACCCGCCCGCCGGGGATTGCGCCTCTCGACGCTGCTTTGGTTGACAAGGTCGTGAAGCTGACGCTGGAGACGCCCGGCCACGAGGCTACCCATTGGACAGTGCGCGCGATGGCTAAAGCCGTTGGTATCGCGGCGTCATCGGTCGTGAAAATCTGGCACGACCACGGTCTGGCGCCCCATCGTTGGCGCAGCTTCAAGCTGTCGAACGACAAGGCTTTTGCCGAGAAGCTTCACGATGTCGTCGGGCTTTACGTCTCACCGCCTGCGCACGCGATCGTGCTGTCAGTCGATGAAAAGAGATCCCATGGCGAGTGGATGGCATCCGAGGCTCTGGCAGAGTGAGCTTGTTCCACACCCACTTTGGAGGCAAGCGTGCAGATTACAACCGAACGACAGCAAGCGCCGATCGCTATCCGTACTGATCTTGGCGCAATCTTCATTTCATTGGAACTCAGTCGATCCACCTGGTTGATCACGTCGCTGTCGCCGGGCTTCGGTGAGAAGATGTCGAAGCATTCGGTGCGTGGCGGTGATGTTGCCGGCCTCTTGGAGCGTCTCGCTCAACTGCAGAACAGAACGTTGACACGGACGGGAGCGCGTTTTCCTTTCATCGTCATCCAGGAAGCCGGCCTTGATGGCTTTTGGATCCATCGTGCGTTACAAAAGGAATCGATCGAAAGCCACGTCGTCGATCCGGCATCAATTGCGACATCGCGCAGGCGGCGTCGGGCGAAGACCGACAGGATCGATGGCGAGACGCTGGTGCGCGCCCTGTTGGCATACAAGCGCGGCGAACCGCGAGTATGTGCAATGATAAAGGTGCCGACGCCGGAAGAGGAAGATCGTCGCCGTCTTTGCCGCGAACGCAAGGTGCTGACTGCCGAACGAATTTGCCACGTCAATCGTATCAAGGGACTGTTGTTCTGCCAAGGTATCTCCGGCTACGAGCCGCTTCGCCGCGACCGGCGGGCGCGGTTGGACGAAGTCCGAACTGGCGACGGTCGCGAGCTACCGGCACATGTGAAGGCGCAAATTACTCGCGAACTCGACCGGATTGATCTCCTGATCGAACAGATCAAAGCGGTCGAGGTCGCGCGCGACGCACTGCTTGCTCCCAAGGAGATCGCTGCACCAGCGCCAGCGGCGATGTTGCTCGAAATCAAGGGCATCGGACCCGAATTCGCAGCGGTGCTTTGGTCGGAAGGACTATTCCGACACTTTGACAACCGACGACAGGTCGCTGCCTACGCGGGGCTGGCGCCGACGCCTTGGCAGAGTGGATCGGTCGATCGCGAGCAGGGGGTATCCAATTCCGGAAATCCAAGGCTGCGCACGACGCTGATCCAACTGGCGTGGCTCTGGCTGCGGCATCAACCACAATCGGTGCTCACCCTTTGGTTCGAGGACCGGGTCAGGCGCAATGGCAGCCGTACGCGCAAGACGATGATCGTTGCGTTGGCACGAAAGCTGTTGGTCGCGCTGTGGAAATATGTAACCACAGGCGTCGTCATTGAAGGTGCCGTAATGAAGGCCGCTTGATAATAGATGGCGACCAAATCTACTAATTCTTCAGGACTCGATCAGTCCTGACGGATCCAGGCAGACGAACCGATATTTGGCAGGGCCTGACAAGCCGAAAAAGAGAATGGTTTCGTCCGCCTGAGCCCTCGCCCGCCGCAAGCGGGATCATGGTGCAGCCGCTGCGAGCGGCGACCGTATATAAGGTTGATCGTGCCTGGCGACGGGCCGCGTCACGCAAATCGGGCTCAGACCTGGATACCGAAGCAAAGAAATCGAGACATACTATGCCGCCATGAACCCCCTTGACTTTGTATCTCCCATATAAGCCAGATCCAGGCGCTCGACCGGACCCAACCGGGCTTGCCGCTGAAGCGCGGTCGCGGCGCAACCATGACGCACGACTACAAGCGCAACGGGACCACGACCCTGTTCGCCGCGCTCAATGTCCTGGATGGCTCCGTGATCGGCCGCAACATGCAACGACACCGGCATCAGGAGTTCATCCGGTTCCTGAACACGATCGAAGCCCAGATGCCCGCTGACAAGGCGATCCACGTCATCCTCGACAATTATGCGACCCACAAGCAGCCCAAGGTCCGCGCCTGGTTAGCCAGACATCCGCGTTGGACCTTCCACTTCGTCCCGACGTCGTGCTCATGGCTCAATGCCGTCGAGGGCTTCTTCGCCAAGCTCACACGGCGGCGGCTGAAAAACGGCGTCTTTCATTCGGTCGTAGATCTGCAGGCAGCCATCAACCGCTTTATCAAGGAGCATAACGAGGACCCCCGACCTTTCATCTGGAAGGCCGATCCGAACGAAATTATAGCCGCTGTACGGCGCGGGCACCAAGTGTTGGAATCAATTCACTAGGTTAGTCCCAAACTCGCCGTGCAGCATGGCGTTGACCTCGCCCCGTTTGGCGCCGGGCGTCAGGACGATGCGCTCGATGAGCGCGCGCAGCGCATCGGCCGCCTCCTGCCGCTCCTCCGGATGCGCCAAAGCTTCGGCAAACCGCTCCACCTTGCGCCGATAAATCTCCCCACAACATCAGCATCGTCGCGCTCCCGGCCAAATGCCCCTCCTTCGGGCGCCGCCATGGCGCCATTGAGCATCATACGATGCCCGGTGAAGGGAGGCATCCACCGCATCAGTTCAGGGCCTTTCCTTCGGAAAACATATTGAATATGACCATGTAATTTGTCGGTTACGAGTTGATTGCTTAATTTGAGGATGAAATGGTTGGCCTTATGCAGTATCTATTTTAACAAGGTCATCCCACGATCACCTTGTTATTGGTGAATGCGCTAACTTGGCTCAATCTCCTTGTCGAGAATTCCGTCGTCGCTCGTCTGTAATCTCGCCTGAGGGCTTTCGGTATTAGGAAGGGCGCGGATTTTTCGATCAATCGCCAAGATGCGCGGCAGGCGTTTAGCTGGTATGGCGCTGGAAGCAGTACCAACGCCGCCTGCAAGCGGGCAGACATCACGGCAGAGATGGTTGGTCGCCGAACGGCGGCACGTGCGGAAGTGCCGTACTGCAAGACCAGTCAAAACAGACGATGGGAGACGATATGATGGCGTCCTTGGTTGGCGTTTCGCGTGAGCGGCTGGCGTGGCGGTTGATGTCGGGGGTGGCCGCAATGGCGTTCGCGCCGACAGTGGTACTGGCCCAAGCCGTCCCGGTCGAGGAGGCCGCACCGGCGCAGCAGGCCGATGAAGCGCCGATCAGGGACATCATCGTCACCGGCTCGCGCCTGTCCAATTCCAACTTCTCGGCGCCGACGCCGGTGCAGACGCTGACTGCCGACGATATCGCCCAGCGCGCGCCGGTGCAGATCGCCGACGTCGTCAACCAGCTACCCGCCTTCCGCGTGACCCGATCGGCGACCGGCAGCGGCAGCGTGGCGGACCAGCAGGGCGGCGTGCAGTCGCTGCTCGACTTGCGCGGCCTCGATCCGCTGCGCACGCTGGTTCTCATCAACGGCAAGCGCACGGTCGGCACCAACATCAACGCCACCTTCGATTCCAACATGATCCCGGTGGGGCTGGTCGAGCGGGTGGATGTCGTCACCGGCGGCGCCTCGGCTGCCTATGGCTCGGACGCGGTGGCCGGTGTCGCCAACTTCGTGCTGCGCAACAAGATGACCGGGCTGACCGGCTCGATCCAGACCGGCATCACCGAAGAGGGCGACGGCGCCACATATGCGGGCAATCTGGCGGGTGGCTTCGCGTTCGGCGACGGGCGCGGGCATATCGTGTTCGGCGTGGATGCCGCGAAGTCGAGCGGTGTGGGCAACATTTACTCGCGTGGCTACACGTCGAACGAACCGGGCCTGCTCGCGCTCTCGGCCGCGCAGCGTGGGGGCACCAACCCGGCGCAGGTCTTCGCCTCCGGAGTCGAATACGCCAACGTCACGCCCTATGGCCTCATCACCACCCGCGCCAGCGACGGGCAGCTCTACAACTTCGATGCCAGCGGGAGCGCGAGCAGCTTTGCGCAAGGGACCGTCTATGGCTCCAGCATCGCGGCGGTGATGACCGGCAGCACCGCGAACCGGGGCTACACGCCTTACAGCGCCTTCCCGCTTTCGGTCGCGAACGACCGGCAGGTCGCCTACCTGCGCGGCGAATACGAGGTGTCTGACGGCCTCACCCTCTATGCCGAGGGCAATTACGGCCGCACCCACCAGCCCTATTCCAAGGCGGCCTACTTCACGACCAGCCTGATCGTGCCGGTCTCCAGCCTGCCGACCGAACTGCAGCCGCTCTATACGGGCACCAACGTGACGGTCGGGCGCATCCTCGACGAGACGGGCGGCAGCCAGGGGTCGCAGACCAACGAAGTGCGCCGCTTCGTGCTGGGCGCCAAGGGCAAGGTCAACGACTGGCTCGACTACGAGGTCGCCTGGACGCACGGCCGCTTCCACCAGAGCCTCAACACCACCGGCCTCGTGACCTCGGCGCTCTACAAGGCGGTCTACGGTTGCAACGGGACCACCGGCAACCCG
>NZ_JAZFAX010000082.1:0-5499 GCF_036352595.1 Novosphingobium resinovorum | reverse complement strand
CACAAGCGCGTCGAGCCTTCGTGCAGGACGAGACCATCATGCCCGACGCGCTTGTGCAGGCGTCCGGGCCATCGTATTCAACCGCTGGACTCTCGTTATGATCGAGGGACTGACGGGGGGCAGGTCAAGGCGTTCCTGCACTATGAGGGCGGCACGGCCTACACCAAGCAAGACGAGTTTGATGACACGACGGCTGAAATGAACCGCCGTCAGGCTGAAGGCTTTGAGCGGCTAGGGCGGCAACTTAATGGCAATAGTTGGATGAGCCGCTAAATGTTCGGCAGATCAATCCTCCGCCATCAACGCCGATGGCAGCTAATCACCGTCGCGAACCCCAAACCGGCCAGTCCGCAATCGGCCAGCTTTACCGGAACTGCCAGGTCGCAATGCGCCCAATTCAG
The DNA here is from genome assembly GCF_036352595.1 of Novosphingobium resinovorum. Classification (GTDB taxonomy): domain Bacteria; phylum Pseudomonadota; class Alphaproteobacteria; order Sphingomonadales; family Sphingomonadaceae; genus Novosphingobium; species Novosphingobium resinovorum_B. The sequence goes on along the minus strand of NZ_JAZFAX010000082.1, from coordinate 5,098 downwards.
ACTATCGGTGGCGGCCTGACCGATCCTAAAAGCTGCCCTTCAGGTATAGAGCACGGATCCTGACACCGTTTTTCGCAAGGCCTGCGGCGTGGAATATCCTCGATGCCATCGTTGGAGGCGTTATGCTGGCCTTCGCAGCATCCCTCATCGGTAGGATTGTCTTATGACCCGACCGACGACGAAGCATGATCGAGCGCCTGAATAAGGGCGTCCTCGACCCGCTGAATGTCAGACTGCGCCACGTTGAAGCGCATGAACGGTGCAGCAGACTGCGATACGCTGAACACGTTGCCCGGAGCCAGCACCACGCCAGCCTTCAGACAGCGCTTGGCAACATCTGCAGAATCAAGACCGTCTGGCAAGCGGCACCACAGGTAGAAGCCGCCTCGCGGTATGATCCACGGCGTGATTCCCAGTTTCGCCAGACGTGCGGCGGTACGGTCGCGCGCGTGCACCAACCGTTGGCGAAGGTCGGCCATATGTTTTCGGTAACTTCCACCCGCCAGCACATCGGCGATCAATTCTGTCGCTACCGGGCTTGGCCCACCGAAACTCGTCGCGACCTGAAGGTCAATCAACCCTTCGATCCAGTCGCGTCGCGCCGCGATATAGCCACAGCGCACCGATGCAGAGAGGGTCTTGGAGAAGCTCCCTATCCGAATGACCCGGTCGAGACCGTCGAGGACGGCGAGGCGCGGCGACGGCGATGGCTCGAAATCGGCGAAGATGTCGTCTTCCACGATGGTGAGGTCATGGGCGCTAGCCGCGCTCAGTAGGCGGTACGCGGTCTGGTGCGACATGCTGGCTCCCGTCGGATTGTGGAGCGCGGAGTTCGTTATATAGAGCCGTGGTTTATGGGCAATCAGCGCTGCCTCAAAGGCCGCCGTATCGGGACCAGTAGGCGTGTACGGAATGCCAACCAGTTTCACACGGTGCGCGCGCAGGAGCGCCTGAAAATTGAAATAGCCGGGGTCATCGACCAGAACGGTATCGCCGGGATGGAGCAGGAAGCGGCAGATCAGATCGATCGCCTGTGTACCCGACCCGGTCAGCAGAAGCTGGTCAGCGGTAGCGTCTATTCCCTCCTCAGCAAACCGACCGAGAAGGAGGCGGCGCAGCGCCAGCGAACCGCGCGTGCTGCCATACTCGGTCAACAGCGCATCGTCACCGCGTGCCAGTGATCGCAAAGCCTTGCGGAGCGCGACATTGGGCATCCAGTCGGTTGGGAGCCAGCCACAGCCTGGCTTGAGCGTGGAAGTATCCGCGTCGAGCGATTGGCGGGAAATCCAGAACGGATCGACGGCCCGGTCGCGACGTGGCCCCATCTCGCTGACCGACATAGGTGGGACGCTGCTTCCCGTGACGTAAAAGCCCGACCCTCGACGCGCGCCGATAACCCCCTCGGCTGCCAGTCGATCATAGGCCTCGACCACAGTGGACGGAGATACGCTCATAGTCTCGGCAAACGCCCTGACAGAAGGCAGACGATCCCCCGAGCCGATCGCGCGGCTCGCGATCTTCGCACGGATTGTATCCATGAGTTCGTCGATCTTGGTTCCGCTACGCAGCTGACCCATCTCAATGCCTCGCAATTGTATGGCAGAATTAATCCATACAGTTTGATATTTTTGTATTGTATTGTCCCTGTTTTGACCAGCCCCTTGCCTCTAGTCGGGTCGGGAAAGCGAGGAACTATGGAACGGTCTACAGCCGGTTGGGGCAGCGGCCTTCTGGGCGTCATCATCTTCAGTGGGTCTCTGCCAGCGACGCGACTTGCGGTCGCAGACTTCACGCCGGTTTTCGTGACGTCGGGGCGTGCAGTCATCGCGGCGCTGCTGGGCGCTGTCTTCCTCATGGCGCTTAGGCAGGCGAGACCAGCGCGCTCCGATCTCCTGCCGCTCGGCATCGTCTCGATCGGCGTGGTGGTCGGGTTCCCGCTTTTGACCGGGCTTGCACTCCAGCACATCACAGCGGCGCACTCGGTGGTCTTCGTGGGACTTCTTCCGCTGTCTACCGCCATCTTCGGAGTATTGCGGGGCGGCGAACGCCCGAAGCCTGCCTTCTGGCTTTTCTCGACGATCGGGGCGATCGCGGTGGCCGGTTTTGCCCTCTACAATAGCGGCGGCGGCTCGCTGACCGGCGACCTGCTGATGGTCGCATCAATCGTGCTCTGCGGCCTTGGCTATGCGGAAGGTGCATCGCTTTCACGCCGCCTTGGAGGCTGGCAGGTCATTAGCTGGGCATTGTTGCTGTCACTTCCGGTCATGATCGTCATCGCCGCAGGGACTATGCCAGCGAGCTGGGCTGACATCGGTTGGCGCGCGTGGTCGGGCTTCGCCTATGTCTCGGTCTTTTCAATGATGCTGGGCTTCGTATTCTGGTATCGCGGCCTTGCCATCGGCGGCATCGCTGGCGTCGGACAACTCCAGCTCCTTCAGCCGTTCTTTGGCCTGCTCCTCGCAGGCGTGGTTCTCGGAGAGCCTGTCGCATGGACGATGATCGCATCGACCGTGATCGTCATCCTCTGTGTGGCCGGTGCAAAGCGTTTCTCCTGAACCACCTGATCTTTCCATTCACGAGACATAGGCATGACCGAAGAATTCTACCGCATGAAGCGCCTGCCTCCCTACGTCATTGCAGAAACAAACGCGATGCGGGCGGCCGCGCGCGCTGCCGGGGAAGATGTCATCGATCTCGGCATGGGCAATCCGGACCTGGCTCCGCCCGATCATGTCATCGAGAAGCTGATCGAGGTGACGCGCAAGCCCGACGCCCATGGCTATTCCCAGTCGAAGGGTCTTCCTGGCCTGCGTCGGGCACAAGCCGATTATTACCTTCGGCGCTTCAGCGTCGAACTTGATCCTGAAACCGAGGTGATCGTCACAATGGGATCGAAGGAGGGGCTGGCCAGCCTCGCCACCGCGATCACCGAGCCGGGCGATGTCGTGCTTGCTCCCAACCCCTCCTATCCGATCCACACGTTCGGCTTCATCATCGCAGGCGCGACGATCAGAAGCGTGCCGACCACACCGGACGAGCACTATTTCGAGAGCCTCGAGCGCGCGATGCGTTTCACCGTGCCCCGCCCGAAGCTGCTGGTTACGAACTATCCCGCCAACCCGACGGCGGAGACTGTTGACCTCGCTTTCTACGAACGCCTGGTGGCATTCGCGAAGGAGAACGACCTGTGGGTTCTAAGCGACCTTGCCTATTCGGAGCTGTACTATGACGGCAAGCCGACGGTATCGATCCTGCAGGCGAAGGACGCGAAGGATGTCGCCGTCGAGTTCACCAGTCTGTCCAAGACCTACAGCATGGCAGGATGGCGGATCGGCTTCGCTGTCGGAAACCCAAGGCTGATCGCGGCTATGGCGCGGGTGAAATCCTATCTCGATTATGGTGCTTTCACGCCAATCCAGGCTGCCGCCGTCGCGGCGCTCAATGGACCGCAGGACATCGTCGAGAAGAATCGCCAGCTCTATCATCGCCGGCGTGACGTGCTCATCGACAGCTTCGCTCGCAGCGGATGGGAAATACCCAGCCCAAGCGCATCGATGTTCGCCTGGGCACCACTGCCGACCGCCCTTCGGCACATGGGCAGCCTCGAATTTTCGAAGGAACTGCTGACCCAGGCGAAAGTCGCTGTCGCAGCGGGCGTCGGCTATGGCGAGCAGGGTGAAGGCTATGTCCGCATCGCCCTAGTGGAGAACGAACAGCGCATCCGGCAGGCCGCGCGCAGCATCAAGCGATATCTCACGTCCAAAGGCGTAAACGTGCCCTCAGGCCAAGGAGACTGAAATGCCGCTCTTCAAAGGCATCTCCGCCTTCCCGATTACCCCGTCCGACGACCATGGGATCGTCGATGTCGACGCTGTGGGACACCTCGTTAAACATCTTGCTGAAGCGGGAGTGGATTCCATCGGCCTACTCGGCAGCGCTGGAACGTACGCTTATCTTAGCCGGACAGAGCGTTTGCGCGCTGTCCGCGCTGCCGTGCGGGCGGTCGGGCGTCAGGTGCCTCTGATGGTGGGAATTGGCGCCCTGCGCACCGATGATGCACAGAATCTCGCAAGAGATGCGGAGGCCGAAGGCGCAGATGGGCTGCTCATGGCGCCGGTGTCCTATACTCCGCTCACACAGGACGAGGCTTTCGAGCATTATGCCACGGTCACTGCCACCACACGTCTCCCGTTGTGCGTCTATAACAATCCGAGCACGACGCACTTCACGTTCACGCCTGATCTGCTCGACCGTTTGGCCGACCTACCCAATATTGCGGCAGTCAAGATGCCGATGCCCAGTGCAGGCACCATCGGCAATGATCTCAAGGGTCTGCGCTCACGTGCCACAGGCGATCTGGCGATAGGATATAGCGGCGATTGGGGCATGGCGGACGCTCTGATTGCGGGCGCTGAAGCATTCTACAGTGTGATAGCCGGGTTTCTTCCTGCGCAAGCCATGGCGCTGGCGGCTGCCATCGATAGTCGCGACACCAATGAGGCTGCCAGGATCGTCCGACAGCTCCGGCCCTTGTGCGCACTGTGCCGCGAGCTGGGAGGCGTGCGGGTCGCCTATGCTGCTGTGGCTCAATTGGGTCTTTGCATTGCGTCACCGCCCAGACCAATCCTGCCTATTTCCGAAACTGACAGACGCCGGGTTGCCAAGGCGATTTGGGCCACGATGGGTCATGACGGGCAAGAGGATTAGTCTCTGGCATTGAAGCGGCGAGGTCAGGTGGGCATTCGTATCTGCACTCTGAAACTATGTGGTTTTGTCAGCAATCGACGCCCCGCCAATGGCAGCTTATATCGCTGGAGGAATGCAAAGCAGCCCGACCAGAATCGGCTCATTGTCATAACTCACTCCGGATTCAATGCCTGCCTGGGCTCACCAATCGGTCACAGAAACAGTTTATCGGCGGCGAAATCGGAGAGACACGTTCGATGCATGCAAGGCATATCGAATTTAAAAGTAAGCGGTAAAAATCCTCCACGTTGCGGTTGAACCGCCGCGGCAGGTTTGGCGATGTAATTTTGGTAATCAAGCAGCGGTGACGATGTTGCTTATTTCGAACATGGTTTGCCCGGCGTTTATATTG
>NZ_JAZFAX010000081.1:2500-5869 GCF_036352595.1 Novosphingobium resinovorum | reverse complement strand
AAAACGGTGTTGACCGAATCAGAAGCCCCCCTTAGAGGCCGCTTCACCGCAGCGGAGCACGCTTCTGCTACGGTCGCCAACACAGACGGACAGCTAGTTCCCCCGGTCGCAAGAGCGAGGGACGCTTGGTTGTCCGGCTTTACTGTTCGGCGGAGCTGGCTCGCAAGGCTGGTTCGTTCTTTGACATTGTAGGTTTATGATGAAGGGACATGTGGGCGACGGCGCCTGGTCTTTCGGGTCTTCGGGCCGGGAGTACCAGTTTAAAGCAAGCCGATGCTGCATATGTCCTGACGTAACCATACGTTTTACATAGTGCAGGTATCGGCTCCCGGAGTTCGGTGTTTGGGTTTGGCTGGCTTAGGCTGGTGGCCTGGACATTGTGACACAACTTGAGAGTTTGATCCTGGCTCAGAACGAACGCTGGCGGCATGCCTAACACATGCAAGTCGAACGAGATCTTCGGATCTAGTGGCGCACGGGTGCGTAACGCGTGGGAATCTGCCCTTGGGTTCGGAATAACAGTGAGAAATTACTGCTAATACCGGATGATGTCTTCGGACCAAAGATTTATCGCCCAGGGATGAGCCCGCGTAGGATTAGGTAGTTGGTGGGGTAATGGCCTACCAAGCCGACGATCCTTAGCTGGTCTGAGAGGATGATCAGCCACACTGGGACTGAGACACGGCCCAGACTCCTACGGGAGGCAGCAGTGGGGAATATTGGACAATGGGCGAAAGCCTGATCCAGCAATGCCGCGTGAGTGATGAAGGCCTTAGGGTTGTAAAGCTCTTTTACCAGGGATGATAATGACAGTACCTGGAGAATAAGCTCCGGCTAACTCCGTGCCAGCAGCCGCGGTAATACGGAGGGAGCTAGCGTTGTTCGGAATTACTGGGCGTAAAGCGCGCGTAGGCGGTTACTCAAGTCAGAGGTGAAAGCCCGGGGCTCAACCCCGGAACTGCCTTTGAAACTAGGTGACTAGAATCTTGGAGAGGTCAGTGGAATTCCGAGTGTAGAGGTGAAATTCGTAGATATTCGGAAGAACACCAGTGGCGAAGGCGACTGACTGGACAAGTATTGACGCTGAGGTGCGAAAGCGTGGGGAGCAAACAGGATTAGATACCCTGGTAGTCCACGCCGTAAACGATGATAACTAGCTGTCCGGGCACTTGGTGCTTGGGTGGCGCAGCTAACGCATTAAGTTATCCGCCTGGGGAGTACGGTCGCAAGATTAAAACTCAAAGGAATTGACGGGGGCCTGCACAAGCGGTGGAGCATGTGGTTTAATTCGAAGCAACGCGCAGAACCTTACCAGCGTTTGACATGCCGGTCGCGGATTTGGGAGACCATTTCCTTCAGTTCGGCTGGACCGTGCACAGGTGCTGCATGGCTGTCGTCAGCTCGTGTCGTGAGATGTTGGGTTAAGTCCCGCAACGAGCGCAACCCTCGTCCTTAGTTGCCAGCATTTGGTTGGGCACTCTAAGGAAACTGCCGGTGATAAGCCGGAGGAAGGTGGGGATGACGTCAAGTCCTCATGGCCCTTACACGCTGGGCTACACACGTGCTACAATGGCGGTGACAGTGGGCAGCAAGCACGCGAGTGTGAGCTAATCTCCAAAAGCCGTCTCAGTTCGGATTGTTCTCTGCAACTCGAGAGCATGAAGGCGGAATCGCTAGTAATCGCGGATCAGCATGCCGCGGTGAATACGTTCCCAGGCCTTGTACACACCGCCCGTCACACCATGGGAGTTGGATTCACTCGAAGGCGTTGAGCTAACCCGCAAGGGAGGCAGGCGACCACAGTGGGTTTAGCGACTGGGGTGAAGTCGTAACAAGGTAGCCGTAGGGGAACCTGCGGCTGGATCACCTCCTTTCTAAGGATTTGGTCGAAAGCGCCAGTGCTAGTCGCTGGAAGAGCTTCGCTCAATTCTAAGAACATGCCGTCGTCCTCATGTCCCTTCATCCTGGAGATCAACGCAAGCGTGGCTTGTGTTGTACTGCCTGAGCTGGCTCACGCCGCCTGCGGCCATTTATGGCCTGTTCGGGCATGGCGAGTTGGGCCTGTAGCTCAGTTGGTTAGAGCGCACCCCTGATAAGGGTGAGGTCAGTGGTTCGAATCCACTCAGGCCCACCACTTGCCATATCTAGACAGATAACGGGGCCTTAGCTCAGCTGGGAGAGCGGTTGCTTTGCAAGCATCAGGTCATCGGTTCGATCCCGATAGGCTCCACCATCTTCGCCGAGAGATTGGCTTGAGGATGGTACAGTGCGTTGCACTGCTGCTCTAACAGATACTCCAGAGATGAAGACAACGGTTCCGACCTAACGGTCGGTTACGCGAGGATTGGCCTCGCACTTCTTTGACATTGTGAATGGGTTTTTTAATCGATGCCGTGGCGCGTCGTGCTTGCTGACGTAGTGAGCACACGATGACGCGCAACATACAGATTTACATCTGGCTGAGATTAATCGTCCGCACCTGAAAACAATGCAGCTTCTATGCAGGGCTGTCATTGATGGTGTGGATTCTCAAGCGTGAGGTAAGAGCATCTGGTGGATGCCTTGGCATGTACAGGCGATGAAGGACGTGGCACGCTGCGATAAGCGTCGGGGAGCCGTGAGCAGGCTTTGATCCGACGATTTCCGAATGGGGAAACCCACCTTCACCATTTCTCTCGACCGTTGGTTCGCCAATGATTGAGTGAGGTGGATAAGGTATCCCAAGTTGAATACATAGACTTGGTGAAGCGAACCCGGGGAACTGAAACATCTAAGTACCCGGAGGAAAAGACATCAACCGAGATTCCGTTAGTAGTGGCGAGCGAACGCGGACCAGGCCAGTGCCTCATCTTCAGTTAGCAGAACGACTTGGAAAGGTCGACCATAGTGGGTGACAGTCCCGTATGCGAAAACGATAGATGAGGACTCGAGTAGGGCGGGACACGTGAAATCCTGTCTGAACATGGGGGGACCACCCTCCAAGCCTAAATACTCGTACATGACCGATAGCGAACACAGTACCGTGAGGGAAAGGTGAAAAGCACCCCGATGAGGGGAGTGAAACAGTACCTGAAACCGGATGCTTACAAGCAGTTGGAGCCTCTTTAGGGGGTGACAGCGTACCTCTTGCATAATGGGTCAGTGACTTAATGTACCATGCGAGCTTAAGCCGTTAGGTGTAGGCGCAGCGAAAGCGAGTCTGAACAGGGCGACTGAGTATGGTGTATTAGACCCGAAACCCGGCGATCTAGGCATGACCAGGTTGAAGGTGCGGTAACACGCACTGGAGGACCGAACCGTTGAATGTTGAAAAATTCTCGGATGAGTTGTGTTTAGGGGTGAAAGGCCAATCAAGCCGGGAAATAGCTG
>NZ_JAZFAX010000080.1:0-6355 GCF_036352595.1 Novosphingobium resinovorum | reverse complement strand
TGCGCGCAATGATCTCCACCCGATCCTTCACTTAGCCTCCTTCTGGAGTCCAGAAAGAGACTCCTTACCGGAGGTCCATCAGCGCCGAGCCAAAATGCCGCAACACGCCCGAGGCCGTACGCTTACAAGTTGAGCGCGCCCGACCGACGGAGTCCACGCTTTCGTCCAACGGGCTTGAATGTAGGCGTTAACGAGACGGCCCGCTTCTCCTCCACGGGTGACGTAGGGGCAGCCAATGAGCTTGCGGGGCACGCCTAAGTGAAAAGCGGCCGGCTGGAAGTGGAATATGCGCTTTGTCAGGGCTTGTGGTTTTAGAAGGTCACCGGCTCTGATCTCTGCAACTGGCAATCAATTGTTCCCGAACTGTTCCCTCACCAGCTAGGAATCGGTCCGGCCCGTGTCAACATAAGTAAAAATAGCGATGGACGAGTGATCCGTCTCTGTCGCGCCTCAAGCAACCCGTTCGAAGCATTCCCGGAATTCAATTTTTTCGATTATCACGCTCAGCGATCGTTCGCCGTGTTCACCCATGAAAGGGGGGTGTCATGAATGTCCGAATCCACCGTCCCCGGCGAATTGGGCACCGAAATGCCGTGCTTGAGCGCAAGGCCCGAGCGCGGGCGTACCTGAATCTCGTAACCCACCGGGATCGCCACCGAGAGGCCCGTCGCCACTGCATGACGCCCGCCGGAAGGGATCGTCACGTCCTCGGCCGAGACCACGTCCATGCCCGCCGCGCCTTCGGTGGCGTAGACGGGCAGGTCCAGCCCCTGCCCGTGCGGCAGAACCTTGACCATGACGGGGACTTCATTCGGCGAGTGCATCGGCAATCCTTTCGACGAGGGCGTGCGCGACGTCCCCCTTGGGCATTTCGGGAAGGGAAACCACCTCGTCGGCCATGACGATGTGGACGGTATTGGCGTCGCCGCCCATGACGTCGCCCGAAACGTCGTTGGCGACGATCCAGTCGGCGCCCTTGCGCACACGCTTGGCCTGGGCATAGCGGATGACGTCCTGCGTCTCCGCCGCGAAGCCGACGACCAGCGGCGGTCGGCGCAGCCCATGCGCAAGGCCGGCGAGAATATCGGGGTTTTCGGTCAGTTCGAGCGGCGCGATGGCGCCGCCGTCCTTCTTGAGCTTCTGGTCCGCCGAGCGCACCACCCGCCAGTCGGCAACGGCGGCAACCATCACCGCAACGTCAGCCGGAAGCGCGGCGTCGACGGCCTCGGCCATCTCCAGCGCGCTCTCGACATCGACGCGGTCGACGCCCGGCGGGGTCGGCAGGTGGACCGGGCCGGCCACCAGCGTCACCCGCGCGCCTGCCTCGGCGGCGGCGGCGGCAATGGCGAAGCCCTGTTTGCCCGAGGAACGGTTGGCGATGTAGCGCACCGGGTCGATCGGCTCGTGCGTAGGTCCGGCGGTGACGAGGACGTGCTTGCCGAAAAGCCGCAGCGGCTCGTCGGAGAGCGGGACGAGTTCGAGCGCCGTCGGATCGGTGGAAGGCGCGCCCCGTGCGCTGCCCTTGACCGCCAGCGGCGAAGTGCTGGCGGGGATGGCACGCGGCCCGCGCGGGATCATCGCGGCGGAAAGGCCGCCCGGTTCCTCGCCGACGACACCTTCGGGGCCATGGCCGAGGCAGCGGGCGATGCCCTGCCAGATTTCCGTAGGCTCGGGCAGGCGGCCGGGGCCGTATTCTCCGCAGGCCATCGCGCCCTCGTCGGGCTCCATCACCTCGACGCCCGAATCGCGCAAGGTCTGGACGTTGCGCTGGGTCGCGGCGTGAAGCCACATGCGCACGTTCATCGCCGGGACCGCGAGCACCGGCTTGTCGGTCGCCAGCAGCAGCGTGGTGGCCAGATCCCCCGCCAGGCCCGCCGCCATCTGCGCGAGCAGGTCCGCCGTCGCCGGGCAGACGACCACCAGGTCGGCCTGGCGGCTGAGCTGGATATGGCCCATCTCGGCCTCGTTCTTGAGATCCCAGAGCGTCGTGTGGACGGGGTTTTCGGAAAGCGCCGCCAGCGTCATCGGGGTGACGAACTTGGCGCCCCCCTCGGTCAGCACGCAAGTCACCGAGCCGCCTTCGCGGCGGATGATGCGCACGAGTTCGCAGGCCTTGTAGGCAGCGATGCCGCCGCCCACGATCAGCAGAATGCGCGGTCCGTTCATGACTGGGGCTTCTGCAACAGCGTGAGCATGGGCGCAATCAGTTTGGCACAGGCCCTTTGGCCGCCGCGACCAGTTGCATCATCGCGCGCGGAGCGAAGACCAGTCCGGCGAACATGACCGGGGCGATCATCGCCCCCCAGTAGAAGTTGTCCCACCGCCCGACGAGCATGAACGCAAGCCCGTATCCCGCGCAAAGCAGGAACCCCGCCAGCCCCGAGCGACTACGCCAGCCGAGCCAGCCGAAAGTCATCAGCACCACCGCAGGACCCGCGAGAAAGTGCGGAAGCCAGCGCAAGTTGCTCGACTGCACCACATTGACCAGCCAGCCCGCCATGCCGCGCATGACCAGCCATGCCGGGCCGTGCGGGTCGCTCGGCAGCACGTCCCTCGCGATGATCGAGAGGTGCCAGGCGAGGCCCGCGAAGAATACCGCGATCAGCAGGGCCCACGCCGCGCTTTCGCGCCAGTTGCGGTTCCACAGCGCGAAAGCGGCCATGAGCAGCACGTAAGGCAGCGTCAGTTCACGAATCGCCAGCGCCAGCGCGGCGCAGGGGAAGGCCGCGATCCAGCGCCCACCCTGTCCGTCCCGGCCGATCCGGTGCAGCCCGAACGACAGCGCGATCAGGCCACCGGCCCACAGTTCATGCAACGGAAAATAGTGCCGGTTGAGCTGCAGGGAGGCACCCACGAATACCATAGCGGCACCCAGACGCTGCACACGGCCGCCATCGTCCGTGTCCACGCCCAGACGGCGCCACCATACCGCGACGATTCCCAGCATGAGCGCCATCGCCGCGGCCATCTGCCCCCGCTCGCCGAGCATCGCGTCGATATAGGCCAGCGTCGGCAGGCGCACCGCGATGCCGGGGTTGACCGGATAATTGCGCGCCCTCTGCTCGGGCACGATGAAGTCGTAGTAGTTTTCGCCCTTCTGAATCCGGGCGATGGCGACCTCGTACAGCGCGAGGTCCTCGTCATAGGGCTTGTCCGGGGTGATGACGGCCTGGCCCCTCGCGTCCACCGGCCCTTCGACCGCACCCTCCCACGGCGAGCGATTGCCCGGCTTGTTGGTCGGCGCGATCATCGAGGCGACCAACACCAGCGCCAGCAGCGCAAGCGCCAGCCGGGCAAGTCCGGGCGAGAGCCGCGCGAAGCGGCCCCTGTCCGTCAGTTCAGAAGAGTCCAGTACGTCAGTGCCCACGCCGCCGCGCCCCCAAGGATTGCGGCCAGAGCATAGCCACCCCAGTGGTTACTTTCGCGTTTACGGCGCTCCCAGATCAGCTCCACCTCGGGCAGCGGAGCCTGTTCCGGCGCGCCGCCCTTGGGCGGGAAGCGGTCCTCGATCCGGCGCACCAGCGCGGGCAGGCGCATCAGCGTCTCGATATCCTCGCGCACCCGGTCGACGATCACCGCCTCGGGGCCGAGTTCGTCGCGGATCCAGTCCTTCACGAAAGGCGCCGCGACGTCCCACATGTTGATCTCGGGATCGAGCGCGGTGGCCAGACCCTCGACCATCACCATGGTCTTCTGCAGCAGTAGCAGGTGGGGCTGCACCGCCATGTCGAAATCGCGGGTGATCGCGAAGAGACCGTCGAGCATCTGCCCGACCGACAACTCCGACACCGGCTTGCCGCGCATCGGTTCGCCCACGGCACGCAGCGCGGTCGCGAATTCCTCGACCGTGTGATAGCTGGGGACGTACTGCGCCTCGAAGTGGATTTCGGCGACGCGGCGGTAATTGCCGGTGGTCAGGCCGTAGAGGATTTCCGCCAGCCACAACCGCGCCTGACGGTTGATCCGGCCCATGATGCCGAAGTCGATCGCGACGATTGTGGTATGGCCGTTCTCGCCATTGGGCGCCCCCTGCACGAACAGGTTGCCCTGGTGCATGTCGGCATGGAAAAACCCGCAGGAGATCGCCTGCGTAAGAAAAGTCAGCACCAGCCTGCGCGCGAGCTTGGACATGTCGTGCCCCGCCTCGCGCAGCGCCGCGAGGTTGCTCATCTTGATGCCGTCGATCCACTCGACCGTCAGCACCGAACCGTTGGTGCGGTCCCAGTCGATATCGGGAACGCGGTAATCCTCGATCCCCTTCATCGCATCGGCGAGTTCGGAGGCCGAAGCGGCTTCGCGGCGAAGATCGAACTCGCGCTGGGTCCAGCGCTTGAGGTTGGCGATGACCGCGCGCGGACGCAACCGCGCCGCCTCGTTACCAAGCGCCTCGAGATGCGCTGCAGCCCATTCGTAAGTCTCGACGTCGTGCGCGAACTGCTCGCGGATGCCGGGACGCAGCACCTTGACGGCGACGTCGCGCCCGTCCGGCGTAACCGCCCGGTGGACCTGCGCGATCGAGGCGGCGCCTACCGGAGTTTCCTCGATCGAGGCGAAGATGCGCTCGAGCGGGCGGCCGAAGGTGCTCTCGATCTGCGCGCGGATCGCCGCGAAGGGCACGGGCGGCAAGCTGTCCTGCAAGGTCAGCAGGTTGTGCGCAGGACCTTCGCCGACGAGGTCGGGCCGGGTGGCGAGCGCCTGCCCCAGCTTGATCGCGGCGGGGCCGATCTCCTGAAAGGCACCGGCATAGTCGGGCTCGGCCGGCTGGCGCGTGCCGAAGCGCGCGATCCGGCACAGGCGCTTGACCGGCGCCGGGGCATTGCGGTCGTTCTCGATCCCGCGCAGCGCCCCGTGACGCGCGAGGACGCGGCCCCACTTGAGGAGACGCGCGATGTGGACGGGGGTGGTGGTCACCGGATCGTCAGACCTTCCAGCCCGAATGGATCGCGACGAGGCCGCCGAGGATCGGCTCGACCTTGGTGTGCTTGAACCCGGCCTTGCGGATCATCCCTTCGAATTCCGGCATCGGCGGGAAACGGCGGATCGATTCGATCAGGTAGCGGTACGAATCCGCGTCGCCGGCGATCATCGAGCCGATCTTCGGGACCAGCTTGTGCGAATAGGCGTCGTAGACTTCCTTGAAGCCCGGCCATTCGGTGGTCGAGAATTCGAGGCAGAAGAAGCGTCCGCCGAACTTGAGCACGCGGTGCGCCTCGGCCAATGCCTTGTCGATGTGGGTGACGTTGCGGATGCCGAAGGCGATCGTATAGGCATCGAAGAAATGGGCCGGGAAGTTCAGTTCCTCGGCGTTCTGGCGCGACCAGACCAGCGTGTCGATGCCGCGCTCCACGGCGCGCTCGATGCCGACGTCGAGCATGTCCTGGTTGATGTCCGAGACGGTGACGACCGCGCCCTCGGCCTCCATGCGAAACGCGATGTCGCCGGTGCCGCCCGCCATGTCGAGGATCTGCTCGCCGGGGCGCGGACGGACGCGGCGCACGAACTTGTCCTTCCACAGGCGGTGCATGCCGACCGACATGGCGTCGTTCATGACATCGTACTTGCGCGCGACGGAGGAGAAGACGGCGCCGACACGGCCCTCCTTTTCCTCGGCTGCGACGTCTTCGTAGCCGAAGGAAACGGTTTCGCCGTCGGACTGGTTCGAGGTTTCGCTGCTCATGGGGCCAGTCCTCTAACCGCCCGGACGGCAAGGCGCCACCAATGTTTTGGCAAAGTTCCGATGCAGATTTCGCCACCGGCATGCCGATTGTGACGGGATTCGTCATGCACAGGGCATCGCCTTTCAGGCATCCTGCGCCGGGGGATCGTCCGGCAGACGATCGACGAGGAGAGATCGATGAGCGAGTTCGAACCCAAGCCCGCCAGCCAGACCCCGACGACCTCGGGGTTCGACTTCAACAATCCCACCATCATCAACCTGCTGTACCTGGCATCCTACGTCACCGGGATCACCGGGATCGTCGGCGTCGTGCTCGCCTATGTCTGGCGCAATGAACCCAAGGCGGCGTGGGAAGCCTCGCACTACGAGTATGCGATCAAGACGTTCTGGATATTCTTCCTGGGCACGATCCTGGGCTTCCTGCTGATGATCGTGCTGATCGGCTTCCTGATCCTGCCCGCCGTCGCCGTGCTGGTGGTCGTGCGCTGCGTGATGAGCATCCTCAATGCGCAGAAGCAGGTGCCGATGCCCAATCCGGGCAGCTGGCTGGTCTAGGGTCAGGACCTATTAATTGGTTGCACGAGGCGTGAAGGGTTGATTCAAGGTTGCAGGAGGAATGCTGCCATGACCGACCTGCTGATGCTGACCGAAGCGCAGATGCGCCGGATCGAACCGTTC
>NZ_JAZFAX010000079.1:0-6590 GCF_036352595.1 Novosphingobium resinovorum | reverse complement strand
AGCATGCCCGCCATCCGACAGGCCATCATTGACCGAATATCAAGACCTCCGCCAGACCAATGCCCTCATTGCGGTGGGAGCCTATCAGTCACGCATTTCAAACTTCTGCCAAAGTAGTGCTAAGGCGTATCGACATTTACCGCAGTCAAATCATGGCGGCGGCGAGATGGACGAAGCCCGTGAAACGGATGGTACGGCGCTCGTACCGGGTCGCGAAGCGGCGGAAGTGTTTGAGGCGTCCGAAGCATCGTTCAATCTGATTGCGATGCTCGTAGATGGCAGTGTCGTGCGGGATGAATATCTTGCGATTGCGCTTGGAACAGATCACCGCCGTGGCATTCATCGCGGCTATGTGCTCTCGCCGGCTATGTGCTCTCGTAAGTCGTTGCCGTCATAGGCTTTGTCGGCCAGCACGGCGCGTGCCTGCAAGCCTTCGAGCAGGTCGGACGCAACTTTGATGTCGCTGGCCTGGCCGGGTGTGATGCCAAACCGCACCGGGCGACCGAAGGTGTCGGCGAGCATGTGGATCTTGGTCGTCCACCTCGGGAACGCCCCAACGCCTGGTCGCCCCCCTTTTTACGACTGCCGCCTGCTGGTGGGCGCAAACGATGGTGCTGTCGATCATGAGATAGGTGTTGTCGCGGTTGGCGGCGAGCGTGCCGAACACCCGCTCCCACACGCCGGCATGGCACCAGCGGCTGAAGCGTCGGTGGACCGTCTTCCAGCGGCCGTAGCGCTCGGGCAGGTCGCACCAATGCGCGCCTGAGCGGCGGTCGTCTGAAGAAGGCAGTTGAGAGCCATTTGATGCCCGCCCTCTACCCTTATAGGCCATTCCCATCATATTTGCGGGGGCTATCGCAATCGCTGGATGGTCCGTGGCCGCACCGACCGGAATCCCGGCCTACGTGCGCTCAGAGTATTGGTCCACGAGTTGCGCTGCGTGCGAACGATCAGCACGGTGAAGTGGACCAACTCTTCTTACATCGACAATGCGCTCGTCATAGCCCGCCCCCCGAATGCGGCCAGTCTTGGGCATTCGGAAAGGAGAAGGCTGACTGACGGCACCTAAGTGCGGAAAATCGGTGACTGAACGGCCATTCCGGGTCGTTCTCATCGGGGATGTTATCAGTTTTGGGAGCCGCGGACGTGTTGGCGCGCTTCTGCTCGTGGCCTCAGACCGGCTGGAACGCTTTGACCCCTGCGCGCCACAGCACGAAGGAATGAATGTCCGCTGTCAGCGCGTCGCGCTGGGTGCGTGTCGATCCCACGCCATGTCCGGCATCGAAATCGACGCGCAGCAACACCGGGTTACGGCTGGATGTTGCGGCCTGCAGACGGGCGGCGAACTTGGCGACGTGCCAAGGGGCTACACGGGGGTCGGTGGCGCCCGTTACGCATAGCACCGCCGGATACGAGGTGCCGGGCTTTATCGCCTGATAGGCGTCCATGTCGTACATGATCTTGAAGCTGGCGGCGTCCACCATCGGGCCCCACTCGTCGATGTCCGAAACATTCTGTTCCACGACATAGCGGATCGGGTTGGTCCACCCCACGTCCGAAATCGCCGCCGCAAACAGCTCCGGTCGTTCGGTCAGCGCGCGGCCCACCGTGACGCCACCAGCCGACGTGCCGCTGATTGCCAGATGTTTTGGGCTGGTGACCTTGTCGACGATCAGCGTTTCGCACACCGCGATCAGATCCCGCCAGGTGTTGGCTTTGGTCGCCTTTTGTCCCGCCTTGTGCCAGTCCCGCCCATATTCGCCGCCGCCGCGCACATTGGCATTGCAATAGACACCGCCCGCATCGAGAAAAGGCAGCAGGCTGGCCCCGAAGCGCGGCGTTGCCGAATATTGATAGGCGCCATAGCCGGTCGCCAGCACCGGATTGGCTCCGCTTGGCTTCATCCCCTTGCGATAGATGAGCGTGTAAGGAATCTTCACCCCATCCTTTGCGGTCGCGAAAGCGCGCTTTGCTTCATAGGGGCTGGTGTCGATGGGCGGCCGGGGCGTTATACCGGTATCGGCGACCTTGCCCGCTGCGTCGATGCGCCAGATGCCGCTGGGTTCCAGCCAGCCCGCCAAACGAAGATATGCGCCGTCCAGCGCCGAACTGGTGAACACGCCGTCGATCGCCCCATCAAAGGGCATGGCGATGGGCGTCACCTTCTCCCCCGATAGACGCGACAGGCTCTGAATACCGCCGTCCATGAAAGACAGGAATAGCCCGTCGCGCGCCACATGGACGTCCTCCAGCACCGCCTGGCCCTCCGGCACCACTTCACGTGCGGTGGTGAGTTCGGGTGCCTTGGCGGAGGTGCGGAGCAGGCGGCCACGGGCATTGCCCTTGTTCGACAGCAAATAAAGGTCGTCTTTGTCGATCGCCTGAGCCACGATCAGGTCATCAAAGCCGCAGACCGGATTCACCACCCCCTTGCCGCTGACGAAATCAGCGAGGTCCGCGGTCCATAGTGCTTTTTCGGTGCGACTATCGACCACACCGATCAGAACGGAAGATGAGCCTTCTGTTGTGGCAATGAAGGCGGCCTGCGTCTCCTCCATCGGGATTTGTGGCCACTGACCGCGCTTCACCATCAGCTTGTCGGTCTTCGGATCTGTGCCCAGAACGTGGAGCCGGTTTTCGCTATTGAGGTAGAATTGCGGTGTGCCGCGCTCATTGACGAAAGCGATGTAGAAAAAGCCGCTGCCATCGGGCAGCCAGCCAGTGACGCCCCAGTCGGTCTTTTCTATCCTTTCGGGCAGGATGGTGCCAGTCGCTACCTCCATGATGTGCAGCACCGAGGCTTCGGAGCCGGCCGGGGACAGGCCATAGGCCAGGTGTTTGCCGTCGAACGAAGGCTCCCACCAGTCTAGGGAGACATGGGCGTCGCCGATCTTCATGATGGTGGGGTCGATCAGAGCGCGGACGGTACCGTCGGGTCCACGCAGGAACAGCTTGAAATTGTCCGCACCCACGGGCCGCTGCTCATAGAAGAGCCAGTCGCCCGCTGGCACGACCTTCGAGGTAGTGGCGGCATCGCCGGACAGGGCCGAGATGCGCTCGCCCAGCGCCTTGCGCCCGGGAATGGCATCGATCGTCGCGCGGGTAAAATCATTCTGCGTTCGCAGGAAAGGCAACCAGTCGCGGTCTTTGGAGTTCTCCATCCAGCGATAATTGTCGGTGACCTTGGCACCCCAATAATCGTCGATTGCCGGCTCGATGCGCGCGACCATGGGCTTGTTTGCGACCGGTATCGCCATCAACCGGCCGCTGGTCGAAATGGCCAGGGTCGCTCCACCGGCCATCAGAAAGGTTCGGCGATCGGTCTGCATGAATATCATCCTATTCCAATGTGTACAGATTGGCAGTTGATCGATGTGCAAGCAAGAGGGGAGATATCAACTCGTGAAATCAGGGTAATGACTGAAAATTTGCACCAATGGAAAGTAGAACTTCTGAAATTAAAGGCCGAAATTCCTTCAGTTATTTGGCCAAATGATGCGACAGTCACCCTTGGAGGTTTGCGCATCGATGTCCGCTTCGGCATTCCGGCGAACTGAAACCTTCCGGTCTCGAAGCGGTCATGAGCAGATTGACAAACCGTAGTTGTAAGCCACCTGGAAGCAAGGCGCACCATAACTGTCATTCAGCCATCCCATTGTCGCTTCCGTAATTTGCCATCAAGGAACCGGTGACATACCCACTAGGCTTCACGGCAGCGGTGGTGCTCTCGCTTGTCGAGTTACGGGCGATCAGCCTTGCCCTTTTCGCCGCGCTACATATCGCCTGACCTGGCAGGCATGCGCGGCAAAGGGGCTGTTGCGAAGCGGTCTACTTACGGCCGTAATGGCAACAGAGGCGCATCAGGGGAGTGTGGGAACCATGTCCGCAAGTGCCCAGCCTGTCAGGGCAGGTTGGCTCTAGGCGACATGAAGCGGTTGGGTTCCTCCCCCCATCCGTTCGCGCCCGTGGGCCAGCCGCGCACCATAGGCCAGGCGGCGCAGCACATATTCGGCCGGGCCCATGGCGCTGAATGAAAGCCACCACACGGCAAAGGCGCCAGTCACCAGCCAGATCGCCATGGCGATGCCCATCATGCCAGCAAAACCGAAATGGCCGACTTGCCCGAACCCATAAAACAGCATCGAGGTCAAGATCGACTGGAGCGAATAGATAGTGAGCGCCATGCGCCCCATCGCACGCACAGGCCATGCCCGGCCCAGCACGCCACGTTGATAGAGCCCAACGATAAGCCCCAGATGCCCGAACATCACCGCCAAGCGTGCGACTTCATAACAGCCGCCCTTGAGCGCGCTGGCTAGGGGGATAACCAGCTCCGGGGCAATATCGAATCCCATGCGTGCCGAGTAAGCCAGTCCCACCGCGCGTAAGCCCAGCCCCAGCGAATAGCCGATCACCATCAGCCGCCAGTACAGTCCCGGTCGCGCCTCGCCGCTTAGGATGCCGGTGCGCAACAAGGCCATGCCCAGCAACATGAAGCCCAGGCTTTCGGCTACGGTCTGCCACCCTTCCGCCGAAAGATTGAGTTCAGCCCACATGTTCCGCGACCAGAGCAGCACTCCCCGCAGGCTGGTGCGCTTGGCGACTTCGGCCTTGGCCGCTGCCGCATCGGGATGGATCTGAGCACGCATCGTCGCGACTTGCTTGATCGCTTCGCTCTGCTCTTCGCTCAGGGCATGTCCGGCGGCCTTGGCTTCCTGTGCGACAAGGCTGGTGCGCTGGAGATCGGCCTGCTCATAGCGTGTGACGGCCACGACCAGAGACAGGCCTGTCAGAAACACCCCGGCCCAGACCAGCAACGCGCGCGGCCGCAAAGTGCGAAAACCCAGCAGCAGCAGGCCGCACAGGCCATAGTTCCACAAGATCTCACCGGGCCACAGGAACAACGCCCACTGCACCACGCCCAGCAGCATCAGCGCCAGGCAGCGCCGCGCCCAGACATCGAAGCGCCCGGCCTCGGGCTCCTCGCCGTCGGAACCTGCACCATTGGCGCTACGCAGCATCAGGAGCATCGCAGCGCCAAACAGCACCGTAAACAGCCCACGCATCGTCCCTTCGAAGAACAGCGACTGGAGAACCATGGCAATCCAGTCGGCATTCCAGTGCATGGGCCTGGGCAACCCTTGCGAAAAACCGATGCCCCCCATGACGGGAATATTCATCAGAAGGATGCCGCAGATGGCAAAACCCCGCAAAAGATCGAGCGTGTCTATTCGCCGCCCTGCCTGGGTCGGCGCTATTTCATGGACATTCATGATTATTCCCCCACGAGGTGCGTTCTCGAGCGCCTCGTGCCCAATATTGCTAATCGTCTTTACCACGGGGCGAAATGGAGATTATTGCGTGCATCTGCTCTGCCGCAATTGGCGCGCCGGTCTTGAAAAGAAAGCCATGCATGACCCATCAGCCTGCTTTCGACCTTAGTCATGATGCCGAATTCGGCGTGGCTTATCGCACCGCCGAGGCGATCCTGGCCCATCCTAACTTTGCTCAGGCGCGCAGGCTCTATCTGGAAAGTCTCCTGGCGCTATACGGCGAGGATGCCTTTCTCAACAAGCTGCTGCTCGAAGGGGCGCGGCAGGTGGTATTCGGGGCACTGATCTGCCTGCTGGCCGCGTACGATACGGCCGACCGCACGACCTGGCCCACGCTTGCCAACCTCAAGCGCGTGCTCAAGCCCTTTGGCCAGTCGAGCGACCGCAAGATCGAGCAGCTTGTCGCCCGGCTCGGCTCGGTGGGATTCGTTGAGCAGAACGCGCTGCCCGGCGACGCGCGTGTGCGCCTGCTAACCCCTTCACCCGCCATGCTCGCCCACGACGAAGCCTGGCTGCTGGCTCATTATCGACCGCTCGCCCTGCTTTATCCGCAAGACGACCATAGCCGTCCGCTTGCCCGTGACCGTGCCTTTCAGCTGGCGCAGCGGCGCATTGCCTTTGCCTTCATCCCGCGTTCGGCCACAGTGCTGCTGGGCAATCCCGCCATCCTGCTGTTCGCCACACGCGACGCGGGATTTTTGGTACTGGCCCAGCTTGTGCTCGATAGCGAAGACGGGCGGCCAACCTCGTTCGAGGGCCTTTCGCGTCGCTTTGCCATCTCTCGCACGCATGTGCGCCAGATGCTGCGCGATGCCCAAGCGATGGGCCTTTTGATGCTATCCGGGCGTGGCGGGCAAGCGATCACGCTTATGCCCGCCATGTGGGCGGCGCTCGACAAGTTCGTGGCCGAAGGCATGTCCGGCCACGATCTTACAGGGGCGGCGGCCCGTGTCGCTCTGGAGACATCGCCCACACCCGAAGGCTGATCTGGCCCGACCGCGCAACGATGGCACCTTACGCCGGGCCAGGTTCAGTTGGCACTCGACGGATCGGCGACGCACGCGGGCACTTCGGCATCATCTGTAAAGCGCCAAGGTGAGAGATAGGACAGCTGGAAATTGCGCTTTATTGGTAAGCGGTAAAAATCCTCCACGTTGCGGTTGAACCGCCGCGGCAGGTTTGGCGATGTAATTTTGGTAATCAAGCAGCGGTGACGATGTTGCTTATTTCGAACATGGTTTGCCCGGCGTTTATATT
>NZ_JAZFAX010000078.1:0-7589 GCF_036352595.1 Novosphingobium resinovorum | reverse complement strand
CTAGGGCAGCGACCATGTCGGCCGGCGCCGCGGAGACCAGTGGCCCCTCGTTCCGGCCTGAAGCGCGGACCGTATAAGCGCTCCCGTTCAGCCACCACAACCGCCCGTAGGCCGGATTGGCCGCCGAGGGCGTCAGCATCGCCTTGAGCCCCGCCTGCGACACCACCCGCCTGCCCTCGGCGCCGATGCCGCCCTTGAGGATCATCGTACCGAACGCCGCGATATCGCGCGGCGAGGTGACGAGACCGGTGGCATTGCCCACGCCGGCAAGCGCCAGCGGGCGCTGCCGCCATGCGGTGTCCCTCATGCCCGCCGGCTCCGTCAGCCAGTCCCGGGTAATGGCCTCGATCGGCCGGCCGGATGCCGCCGCCAGTATCCGCTTCGTGACGGCATAGACGGGGGTATTGTAGAAGAACCGTGTTCCTGCGGGCGCGGCATAGGCGAACCGCTCGTCCAGTCCCGAACTCATGGTGAGGACGTCGAGCACGCGGATGCCCGATTCCTGCCCGGGCGACGCTTTGGACCATCCCTGACCCAGATAGGCGGAGACGGGCTTTTCGACATCGATAAGCCCCTTGTCGATGGCGATCGCGACCAGCACCGACACGAAGCTTTTCTGTGCCGAGGCGACGTCTTCCAGCAGGGCCCCGTCCCCGGAGCGTTCGTAGGCGAAGGAGGCAAAGATCTTGTCCGCAGCCGGTGCGGCCCAGTTCCGCTCGACGACGACGTGGTCGTCCTGGATGACGAGGAAGCCGGTGGTGCGCTGCCCTTGCACGTAATCGACGAGATCGCGCATCGGCCCGGGCGGGATTTCCTGCGCCCCGCCGGCGGAACCCGGTCGAGGTGCCTGGGCGTGCAGAAGGTGGGCCCCGCAAAGCAGGCCGGCCACAAGCAGACCTTTGGCCATGGTGCGCACGATCATCGTCATTTTCTCGCCAAGGAAACCGAAGTTCGACCGACCCCGCGGGCAAGCAGGATGCGCGATACCGCGTCCTGCATGAAATTGATGAGCCCGCGTGCCCCTTGAGCCGCCTTTTCGGCATCGCGCGCGACCAGCGCGGCGCGGATGTGATGCCAGAAGATGTAAGGGCCGTTGCCGTTCGCGTTGATCGCCAGGGCCACGTAGGAAAAGTGCCAGCGCGTCTTGCGGCGGATGGCTTCGATCATGCGCTGGGCGTCGATGCTGGCGTTGACGGTCATGTCGGTGAAGATCGCTTCGCTGATGTCCATGATTTCTTCGGCGGCGGCGCCCTGGTCGGCCGCCAGGAGGAGCCGGTCGATCTTGACCAGCATCTGTTCAATCGCGGCGTCCGAGGCCCGCAAGCAGGCGAAACGGGCGGCCAGTCCGTAAAGCGCCGCCCGCACTTCGTAGAGGTCGAAGACTTCCTCGACCGTGGTTTCCGAGACCCGTGCCCCGCGATTTTCCTCCAGTTCGATCAGTCCGTCATCCGCGAGCGTGCGCAGCGCGCGGCGCGCGACCGAACGACCTATGCCGAACTCGCCGCACAGCTTCGCTTCGCGGATCCACTCGCCCGGCGCGATCTCGCTGCGCTGGATGCGCAGGCGCAAGGCCTCGGCGACATGGACGGCGGTGGGCACCGGGTCAGACTGGACGGCGTTGATCTTCAAGCAAATATCTTTCTGCGACAGGTATCGGCGCCCTTCATCGGCCGCCTGAATCTATGGCCGGACCCGGCGCGCTGCAAGTTCGATTGTCCGGGCAACAATCAAAAATTGTCGTACAATAAATTTGACATTGTCAGGCGATATGCGGATTACACCTTTAGTCAACTGATTTGGTAGTGAATGTGATGGAATGGGGTGCAATGGGGAATTTGCTCGTCACGACCGCAGGCCTGGCGCTGCTGGCAGGCACGCCGGCCTATGCGCAAACCGTCGAGACCGACGCGGCGCAGCAGTCCCAAGGCGGCAACAGCAACGACATCACCGTCACCGCGCGGCGGCGGGAGGAAAGCATCAAGGATGTGCCCGGCACCATCGCGGCGGTCACGGCCGAACAGCTGGAAGCCAAGGGCCCGGTCGTCGGCACCGCAGACCTGCTGAACACGACGCCCGGCATCCGGTTCAACGATGTCGCCTCCGAAAACCTCGCTGAACTCTCGATCCGCGGATCGGGCACGCAGCGCGCGACCAGTGCGGATTCGGGCGTGGGGCTGTTCGTCAACGGCGCCTATGTCGGCAGCAGCACGCTGGGCGGCCGCAATTTCAAGACGCTCGACTATTTCGACCTGGAACGAGTGGAAGTACTCCAAGGCCCGCAGGGCGGCCTCTATGGACGCAATTCGGAATTCGGCGTCGTCAACATCGTCCTGGCCAAACCCCGATTCGAGAACTCCGGCTATGTCCGCGACACTTTCACCGCGGAATCGAACCAGAATCGGCTGGCGGCCGTTGTCAACCAACGCCTGAGCGACGATATCGCGGTGCGGATCGGGGCGGAGACTTATGGCCAGTCCAAGGGGTTCTACTATGACCCCACCAACCGCAAGTACTACGACCGGACCAGCGGCTGGACCGCGCGCGGGCAGATCCGCTATCGTTCTGGACCCCTCGACGCCACCCTGCTGCTCGATGCGCAGGACCTCGACCTGCCGAGCTTCGTCAACAGCCTCGTGGTCCCGGGCGGCGGGGTGAACGCCCAGTTGCCACAAGGGTTCACGCAGTCGCGCTTCACCATCCCGCACAGCGGCCAGGACGGCCTTCAGCAAAAAGTCCAGCGCGTGATGCTGCTGGCCGACTACGACCTGGGCTGGGCCCGGCTGACCTCGACGACGATGGGAACGCGCTGGCGCTCCAGACAGCAATTCGCCGCCGCCGTCGACCTCGCGACCGAGATCGCATTGCAGCAGTCCGGACAGCTCGGCATCTATCCTTTCGGCCAGACCACGACCGACGTGAAGGATCGCACGTTCTACCAGGACCTGCATCTGGCCGGCGAGGCCGCCGGCGGGCGTCTGACATGGCTGGTCGGTGCCGAAGGCCTAGTGCAGCGCGATACCTATCGCCGGACGGCGGCGACCTCGCCCTGCCTGTTCCGGTTGGGCAGCAGCCTGTGCACCGGCACCCCGACCGAGCCCGTATGTGTCAAGCCGCTCCCGACTTCGACCAACTGCCCCACGCCCTTCCCCAACGCATTCGGCACCGACAACAACACCCGCCAGCGCGTCAATTCCTTCGCCGCCTATGCCTCGCTGCAATATGCGCTGGGGCCCTTCACCCTGTCGGGCGAAGGCCGTTTCACGCACGACTACAAGCGCTCGGCGCTGACCGTCTATTCGCTTTACACGAACCGGGTCGTGGGCACACCGACGGCCTTCTCGTTCAAGGCGGACCAGCCGACCTGGACATTCACGGCCAGCTACAAGACGCCGGACGCCTCCGCCACGCTCCTCTATGCCAAAGTCGGAACCGGCTACCGGGCGGGTGCCGTCAACAATGGCACGTTCAACGACGCCGCGCCCAATCCCTTCGTCGACACATACGGCAATGAAAACACGGTGAGTTACGAGACCGGCGTGAAGTCGAGCATCCTGGACACCGTGTTCGTGCGAGCCTCTGCCTATCTGTCGCGGACCACCGATGCCATCACCAGCATCAACGACGGATGCACCGTCACCAATGCCTGCGGCGCCGCGCAGCAGATTTTCAACGTCAACGGCGGTACAATTCATGCACGCGGTTTCGAGGTCGCCCTCGACGGGCGTTTCGCCGTCGGGACTGGCAAGCTTTCGATCGGCCTCAACGCGGCCAACCAGCGCGCGCGCTTTCACGACGTTCCCACCGGCGTCTCGGGCCTGCCGGTCCAGGGTTCGACGGTCGCCCAGATCCCCGACTGGACGATGTCGGCCAGCGTCGATTTCAGGCAGCCGATCACCGATGTCGCCAAGGGCTTCGTCAACCTGAGCTATTCGGGCCAGCGCGGCGGCGGCCAGGACACGGTGACGATCGCGACGCCCTATATCCCCATGTCCGACTTCGACAACTTTAATGCACGCGCGGGCGTCGATGTCGGCAAAGTCCAGGTTGCGCTGTTCGTGCGTAACCTCACCGACCAGCAGGTCGAGGTCCTCAAGTTCCAGCAGGCCGGCTATCCGCTTTCGGTCCGCTACAACAAGCCGCGCACGTTCGGCGGCAGCGTCAGCTACCGCTGGTGATCGAAGGACAGGCATGATGCACGAGACGAGCAGACGAACCTTCATCGCGGCGAGCGCCGCCCTTCCCCTGGTTGCGGGTACGGCACCGGCCGCAGCAAACTCCTCGCCGGAGAGCAGGGTCGCTGCGGATCTGGAGCGATATATCGGCTTCGGCAACAAGCACGCAGGCGGACGCGGCGACATCGCCTGTGGCGAGTGGCTGGCGTCCGAACTGGAAGGGCTCGGCTTCGCAATCGAGCGGCAGAGCCTGTCGGTTCCCTTCTTCGAAGCACAACGGAGCGAACTTGTCTGCGGCGCGGTGAAGGCGACGGTATGGCCGCAGCCGATCGTGATCCCGACCGGCGCCGGAGGCATCACGGGTCGCCTGGTACGCGTGGATTCCGAGGGGCGACGGTCCGCCGCCCTCGACGGGGCGATCGCGCTCGTCGACCTGCCGTTCGGCCGCCTGTCCACCGCGCTTGCCAGGCCGGTGAGCACCCCCATCAAGGCTGCCTTCGCCGCCGGAGCCGTGGCCGTGGTCGCCATCACCAACGGCCCTACCGGCAAGGTGATCGCCCTCAACGCCGATGGTCGCAAGCCCATGTTCGCCGGGCCGGTCGCCCTGATCGCTCCGGAGAACGCGCGCGGCTTCCTGGACGCGGCACGAGCGGACGCGGATGCGACGCTGTTCCTCGACGGCACTGGCGGACATCGCCCCACGTTCAATTTCATCGGCCGCATCGATCGCGGCAAGTCGCAGTGGCTGGCCGTCTCCACACCCCGATCAGGCTGGTACGCCTGCGCGGGCGAGCGGGGCCCCGGCGTCGCCGCCTGGCTCTGGCTGGCACGCTGGGCGAGCGTGGCGATCAGGGACTACAATCTGGCATTCATCTGCAATAGCGGCCACGAATACGAGAACCTGGGCGCGCTGGAATCGCTGAAGGCTCTGGCGCCCAAACCCGCCGTGACGAAGCTGTGGCTGCACCTGGGTGCCAACGTCGCGGCGCAGGACTGGCATGAGGGGACTGGCCGCCCCCTTCCCAGCGTCGATCCCCAGCGCTACCTGTCCGTCAGCCGCTCCCTTCTGCCCCTCGCCCGCACGACTTTCATAGGTCTGGCCGGCCTGGAAGCGCCCTACACCAGCGATGTCCTGTCCGCAGGAGAACTGAGCGAGGTCATCGCCGCGGGATATGGAACCGTGGCCGGGGTCTTTGGAACACATCGCTATCACCATGTCGCAGAAGACGACGGCCGATGTGTCTCCCCACGCAACGTTCTCGCGACCGCGATGGCATTCCAACAGTTCCTAGCCAAGGCGATTTGAGGCGCGCGAAGCGTTCAGATCCTGCGACAACGAGACAGCTCATCCGCCCTTATCGCGAATGCTCTCAGGGCTGGTCTTTTCCCGGTGACCGAAGCAGTCGCTTGCATACGGGGTCGCGAATAACTGGACGTGGTCGATACGTGTCGGGATAGCAGACCGTCAGCAGCTGGGGATCAAAATCGGATGCTGGGAGCTTGCAATGGGTCGATGGATGAAATTGGTGCTACCCGCCCCAATCTCAGGTCATAGCTCGAGGCGGGCCTATTACCTGAAACCGGTCCTACCCGGCCAGGCGCCACTCGCCAGCTATAGATGTGAGTCATCAGCGGGGGCAGGCATGGAAGCTGCACCCAACGATTGGGACATATCGGCGTTGGGGATCTGGACGCCGGTGAGTACCGTGTGGCCCACGGTCTCGCGCGGCCTTGGAGATGATCATGGATTGGAAGATCGCACTCAGTGACATCGAACGACTTCGTCAAGCCGATGAGGAAGACGTGATCGCTGCCCTGCAGGGTGCGGACTTCGGCAAATGGCCCGAAGACGAAGCGGGTTTGCTGGAGTTCTTCAACCTGATGATCGACACGATCCTTGGCGAAGTGGCGGGCGAAGGTAGCATCTGGCCGAACCTGAAGGGCCGCCTGGTGATCCCTTCAAAGCAGTAGGTTCGCTGACGCAGGCTTGCCGGTCGCCGCCTTCGCCTTGAACCAGGGCTCGTCGGTCCGATCGACCGTCAGCGGCCCATCCCACGTGCGAAGGAGCGCGAAGGCTTCTTCAGGCGTGCCCTAGGTCCATCGTGCCCAGCCCTCGCCCCTTAGGACAGTCGGCATGCGGTCGTGGACATCGGACATCTGCTCGCAGCCATCGACCATGACCATCGCGTAGGCATCGCCCCATTCGTCGGTCGGCCGCCAGATCCCGGCGACGGCGAATACCTCTGTGTCCGGCAGCGAGTACCAGGTGCGGGTGTTGCGCCGATCCTCGCCCTCGGGTTCGCACCACTTCGTGATCGGGATCAGGCAACGCCTCTCGCGAAAGCTGTCCCTCCAGATCGGGTAGACCCGCAGCTTGTCGTCACGGGCATTGTTGACCGGCGAGGCCTTGAGCGGCTTGCCGGTCTTCTTGCTGAAGGCATGGCACGGGAAGCCCCAGGACATCGCGCGCAGTTTGCCCCCGACCGCGACGAGGCCGGGATAGCCTGCCCAGACCTCGGCGCCGTAGTGGGCACCGGGCGTGAAGGCTGCGCCGAACAGTTCCGCTGCCTCGGCTTCCTTCGCGGTCATGCGATAGAGGTTGCACATGTCTGGATGATGCCGCCGGACGGCGAGGTTGTCACTGTGCGCCTATCTCTCCTCGCAACAGGAGAGCGCGCGGAAGCGCGACAGAATGTGAGACGGGGAGATGCGCTGTCACCCGCGATGCTTACGCTGAGCGCAGCGGGAGCGGTCGTGGTGGCAGAGCTGGGTCATGGACGACTTCGGTCTGACCTTGTGTGGCAAAAATTGCATTGCCCATGAGCGGGATAGTCATGACCGTGATCTACCTCATATTTTCCCGGACCTCTCGCCTGCCGCGTCACCTCGAAGCGAAGGTCGCCGTATCCTGAGCCCGCAGGATCCTGCCGTTCAGGTTTTCCACAATGCGGCGTCATGCCTCGCTGCCTACCCGCTCGATGCCTGGCAACTGCGCCGTGACCTGATCGGATCGCGGATGGTGGTTGCGAGCGTTCATACCGACGATCGGCATGGAAATCTCTTCTGGCCTTCCACGTCTTGAACATTCGAGCCAAACCGGCCCGCGCGTGTATTTCGAGCCCGACTGACAGCGCGGCGGACGCCGCCTGGCGAAGGCACGGGCGAGCATCTGCCGCATGAAGGGGATTTTAGAACAAAAATGGAACATATATAAGGGTGCGATGATGATTCGCGAAAGGTCCGCTCCCATGACCCAACCCCTTTCCGACGAGGCGATGCTCACGTTGGGAGTAAGCGTACGGCCTCGGGCGTGTTGCGGCATTTTGGCTCGGCGCTGATGGACCTCCGGTAAGGAGTCTCTTTCTGGACTCCAGAAGGAGGCTAAGTGAAGGATCGGGTGGAGATCATTGCGCGCAC
>NZ_JAZFAX010000077.1:0-7675 GCF_036352595.1 Novosphingobium resinovorum | reverse complement strand
GTGCGCGCAATGATCTCCACCCGATCCTTCACTTAGCCTCCTTCTGGAGTCCAGAAAGAGACTCCTTACCGGAGGTCCATCAGCGCCGAGCCAAAATGCCGCAACACGCCCGAGGCCGTACGCTTACAGATAGCGCACCGTATTCTCAATCTTGCTATGCCCGAGAAGGATCTGGACGGCACGAAGATTGCCGGTTGCCCTGTAGATGATCGATGCCTTCGTTCGCCGAAGTGAGTGCGTGCCATAGTCGCTTCGCATCAGACCGACCCCTGTCACCCATTCATCGACGAGCCGGGCGTACTGACGGGTGCTAAGATGCCCGTTATGGTCAATCCGACTGGGAAAGACATAGTCGTCGACCGTGCCGCCCCGGCGATCGAGCCAGGCCAGCAGGCTAGCCCGAGCGTCGGGGAGCAGTTCGAACTGAACGGGTCGACCTGTTTTCTGCTGCATGACGATCGCACGCGTTCGGATCTGCCCGCCGCTGACGATGTCGCCGATCTTCATCTGTACCAGGTCGCAGCCCCGGAGTTTGCTGTCGATCGCCAGGTCAAATAGCGCCCGATCTCGTAAGCGGCGGCGTTGATTGAGGTAGAATCGAATCTCCCAAATTTGCTTCGGTTTCAGCGCGCGTTTCGCGCCAACGGTTCTTCCCGCATTCCAGACGGGACGTTTGGTGGTGGTGGCTTCAGTATCAGGCATCTCCATGATCATTCTCCGATGGCCGGATTGGCCGTCTGAAGAACGTTCGCCAGGGCAAAGGAGAGGAAGGTCCTCAGGCGTCTGGCGACCAACTCGAGCCGTTCGTGAAGCGAGTCGCAAACGGCGGCTTCGGACGGAACCGGGCATTCGACGAGGCCAACAGGAAGATCGTGGCTAGCCATCCTTGCGATAGGGCGCGTCTGGTAACTGGTTTTGAACGCTGTCATTCTTGATGTCACATGGCACGAGCATCAAGCCGACTGGCGAGGGGGCATTGCCAACGGGCAGCTATAGGGCACCTCTGTGCAGATAGCTGATGTACGTGGGCCTTTACTGTACATTGTTTCCGAACCGGTTGATGAACATTGACCCGCGGCAGGGGCCGGCTTTGGCAGGCCGTATGCCGGTGTGTTCGGAAAACGGCCGTTTTACGCACATTGCTCCTCGTCGCTTTTCTCAAAAAAATCCAATCGGGAAAGCCGTCTCAGGAAGGAACTGGCCCTCTTGCATGAGCCTCGCAATAAGTCAGCGCCTCTGCTGCCGTCTCCGCAACAGCGAGGAGTCTTGCTTCGTTCCATCCCTCCCGCGCAGCGGCCGACAGGCCGAGCATCGTCGTAGAAACGTAATCCGCGATACGCTCAGGTGCGTCGCTGTCAGACCCTTCGAGAAACACTCGCACTCGCTCGCGATTTTCCCTTGCGATCTGTGCAGCCGCGATGCCCCAATCTGTCGTCCCGGCCTTGGCATGTTCGAGGATGAGGCAACCACGCCGCTGTGGATGGGCGGCATAAGCACGCGCCGCAGCGCGTAGCATATCGCAGAGCGCCGTCGTGGGCGCGATGCCTTGAACCAGAAAGCGATCCAGCGGCACGACGGTGGCCGAATAGAGCCGCAACGTATCCTTGAAGAAGGCGGCCTTGCTGCCGAACGCCGCGTAGAAGCTCGGCGGCGTAATCCCGATCGCCTCGGTCAGCGCGGCGACGCTGACGTTCTCATAGCCGTGTTCGTGAAAGAGATGTTGCCCGACCTCAACCGCTGCGTCGAGCACGAATCCGCGCGGTCGTCCCCGCTGCCGCTTATTTTCATTAACGTTCATTACAGAGTCCGTTTGCATCGCTAGCTCATATTTGTATAGCGACCATTAAGTGAAATAGCCATGCCCCGGATCGTCACGGCCCGGGGCAGGCACGAACCGACGAATAAGGACAATCATGCCGCCTTCCCCCTCGCTTGGCCTCGTCGAAAGCGGGTCGGTGCCGCGTACCGCACTCCCTACCGCCGCACTGTCAGGCCTCGCCGCCAGTGGCTTCCTGTGCATCGTTACCGAGACGCTTCCCGCTGGCTTGCTACCGCAAATTGCCTCTGGCCTGCTGATCTCTGAAGCAATCGCGGGACAACTTGTTGCGGTCTATGCTCTGGGGTCCTTGCTCGCGGCGATTCCGCTTACCAGCTTGACCCAGGGCCTTCCCCGACGGCCGGTACTGCTCGGCACCATTATCTGCTTCGTTGTCGGCAACACGCTGACGGCATGGGCGGGGTCTATCAGCCTCGTGCTGGTCGCGCGGTTCGTCGCCGGGTGCGCGGCGGGGCTCGCTTGGGGGATTCTCGCAGGTTACGCGCGCAGCATCGTACGTCCGGACCAGACCGGACCGGCCATGGCGCTTGCCATGGTTGGCGTGCCGCTGGCGCTCTCGCTGGGGGTACCCTTGGGGACCTTCCTGGGTGGTCTGGTTGGGTGGCGCGGATCGTTTCTAATCCTTTCCGCGCTCAGCGTCGCGCTGATAGGCTGGATCATCGCAAAAGTGCCCGATGCGCCCGGTCGGACGGGCGACGATCGTCCGTCGCTACGCCGGGTCATCGCCACGCCGGGTGTCGTGTCGATCCTGCTCGTCATCCTAACCTGGATGACGGCGCACAACATCCTGTACACCTACATCGCGCCGTTCACGACGGCTGCGGCCGTTCGGGTCGATCTCGTGCTGCTTGCATTCGGCCTCAGTTCGCTCGCTGGCATCTGGACCGTAGGGCGACTGGTGGATCGGATGCTTCGCGTGCTGGTACTGCTTGCGATCGGATCGTTCGCGGCGGTCGCGGTACTCCTCACGATTGCCGGCGAACAGGGCATTGCCGTCTATGCGGCGGTCGTCATCTGGGGCCTGGGCTTTGGCGGTGCCGGGGCGATGATGCAGACAGCGTCGGCGGATGCGGCCGGTGATGGCGTCGATCTGGCACAGGCGATGGTGACCACTGCGTGGAACCTGGCGATCGCGGCCGGCGGTGCGCTCGGCGGGGTGCTGCTCACGACGGGAGGGACCTCGCTGCTGCCGCCCGCTGTCGCGGCGCTGGCCCTGATAGCCTTTCTCATCGCGCTGGCCGCACGCCGTTTCGCCTTTCCACCCGGTCACCGCGCGCCGTCAGGCCGCTGACCCGCTCCTTTTCTTCGAAAACGAGGATCAAACATGAAGCCCTACAGCATCTCCTTCGCGCTTGCTGCACTCGCTATGACAGCAGCGCCGATCCAAGCCGCGCCGCGTGCGGTTCTACCCGCCGCGCAAGAGGAATACCCGATTCCTAATGGGTTCAGCGGCGGCTACGAAACCATTGACGGCGTGAAGCTGCATTTCGTGCGCGGCGGTCGAGGCCCGCTCGTGCTCCTCGTCCACGGTTTCGGGCAGACATGGTATGAGTGGAACCGCCTCATGCCGGAACTTGCCGGGCGCTTTACGGTGGTGGCGGTCGAGCTGCCGGGTCTTGGCCTGTCGGAAGCGCCCCGCACTTCCTACACCGGCGTCGACATTTCCGATTATCTGTACAAATTCGCCAAGCGTTTCAGCCCGGACAAACCCTTCTATCTGGTCGCGCACGATATCGGCATCTGGAACAGCTATCCGATGGTCGCGCGTCACCCCGCCGACATCGTCAAGGCCGCTTTTATAGAAGCGACTGTACCCGACGACACGCTCTATTCGCTACCCGCGTTCGTCGCGACCGGTGAGGCACCGGGCTGGCATCATAGCTTTTTCGCAGCCGACGATCAGTTGGCGGACGCGATGGTGAAAGGCAATGAGCGGCTGTTCTTGACGCACTTCATTCGCCATCATGCGAGCAACCAAGCGGTGTTCACCGATGAGCTGATCGATCGCTACGTTCGCTCCTATGCAAAGCCGCAGACGTTCCATCACGCGTTCGAATATTACCGCGCTTTACCTCGATCAATCGTGCAAAATCAGGCACTGGCAGCGAGCAAGCTGACCATCCCGGTTCTTGCCGTTGGCGGGGGCGGCAATGGCGGCTTCGGCGCCAGTCAGCCGGAAAACATCCGACGCTACGCCACCAACGTCGAGGCGCACGTGCTGCCCGGGTGCGGTCACTGGGTTCCCGAAGAATGCGCACCGGCGCTGGACCCACTGATTACCTCCTTCCTGGCGCGACCATGACGCAGAATGCCAGCATGCCCAGCAATGTACGCGGGATCGATCACATCGGGATTACGAGCGTGACATTTACCTCTGGCAACGCGTACCAATTAGCGCTGATATTTACAGGAGGGCGGCCCCGGCCCAAGCCACTCTAGCCTGTTTTATTCACGTAGGCGGGTGATAGGGTTGGCGGGAGTGGCGTAAGCGATTGCTTTGCAGTAGGAAAATGGGTGTCTAGACCAGTCCTGCAGCGAGGCAATTTATGCCACGGACCACACCCGCCGGGAGCGATGATAGCGCACCGGGATTTTCGTTTCCAGCGGTTGGCGGGAAGAAGATCACAGCCGCGTTCGACGGTGGCCGGCTGACCTCGGACGGCGGCGTTCTGCTGCTGGCGCAAGCCGAGCGAGCGATGGGAATTTGCCGGAGGCTTGCGGCTTGCATCGCTGATCCGCGTGACCCGACGCGGGTGACCCATCGCCTTGATGACATCCTGCGCGCCCGGGTGTTCGCGATCACGTGTGGCTACGAGGATGCTGACGATCTCGACGCCCTGCGCGACGATCCGGGGTTCCGCCTGGCACTGGGCAAGTTGCCGGGATCGGGCGCGGGGCTTGCGAGCCAACCGACGATGAGCCGCTGGGAGAATGCACCGACCACGCGCGAACTGGCCCGGATGATGGCCGCGATGATCGGCGTCTACTGTGCCAGCTATCTGGTCCCACCGGCGGCGGTGACGCTGGACATCGATGACACCTGCGATGTCGTGCACGGCTATCAGCAGCTCTCGTTTTGGAATGGCCATCACGGCGAACGCTGCTTTCTGCCGATCCACGTTTACGACACTGCGACCGGCCGTCCGGTCGCGATGCTGCTGCGCACCGGCAAGACGCCGTCTGGTGCCGAAGGTGCCGGCCACATCCGGCGCCTGGTGCGTCATATCCGCCAGCACTGGCCCGATACCCACATCACTATCCGCGGAGACGGGCACTACGGTCGGCCCGAGATCATGGCGTTCTGCGAGGCGGCCGGGGTCGATTACGTGTTCGGCTTGCCGACCAACGCCGCGCTGCGGGCCGATCCGATCATTGTCGCCGTCGCCGATGCCTGCGCGGTCAAGCGGGCTCAGCGCCAATGCCCGGTCCTGCGCCATTATACCGAGACCCGCTACGGTGCCAAAAGCTGGAAGGGCCAACGCCGCGTCGTCGCCCGGATCGAAGCCAGCACGCTGGGCATGGACATCCGCTATGTCGTCACCTCGCTGACAGAAGGCTCGGCCGAGCATATTTACGACACGCTCTACTGCGCGCGCGGCCAAGCCGAGAACCTGATCAAGCGCCACAAGACCCAGTTGGCCAGCGATCGCACCTCTTGCCGCTCGGCCAATGCCAACCAGATGCGCCTCATCCTGCATACCGCCGCCTACTGGCTGATGTGGCGCATCCAGCAGGCCATCCCCAAGGCCACTGCGCTGGCCGCTGCCGAGTTCGCGACTCTGCGCCTGAGGCTGCTCAAGGTCGCTGCCCGCGTCATCGAGAGCGCCTCGCGTATCCGTGTCGCCTTCGCGTCAGCATGCCCCGACGCCGGCGTGTTCAAAGCCATCGCCACCGGTCTTCGGCCAGCGCCGACATAGCCAGCGCGGCCATGCCGCCGAAACCCGAGCCCTCGTCCCGTCAACCTTCGTCGTCGGCAGCACGATCGACAGCGATTGGAGGACTTCGATCTTCGCCTGCGCCGCCGCCACGTCCCGCGCGGCGTCATCACCCAGCCGCGCTTTCAGCCGCTGGTCGCCGCCGCCGCTGGCCTCGGCGGCATTGCGCCGTGCCCCTGCAAGGATCTTCGGCATGTCGCCGCGCGCCGCCTTGCGTGCTCCGGCGGCATCGCGGCGCTGTTTGCGCTCGTCGGCGATGCGGCTGCGACGCGCGATTTCGGCCTGTCGCTTGCGGGCATCGAGCAGATCCTGTTCGGCCGCCTGCAATTCCAGCGCCTTGCTTTGGCGATAGGCGCTCCAGTTGCCGCCATACGGCGTCGCGCCCAGCGTCGTCAGTTCGACGATGGCATCCATGTGCTCCAGCAGTTCGCGGTCGTGGCTCACCACGACCAGCCCGGCGGACCATCCATCGACGAGGCGCAGCACCGCGTCTCGCCCCGCACGGTCGAGATTGTTGGTAGGCTCATCCAGCAACAGGAAATCAGGCTCTGCAAAGATCGCCGCCGCCAGCGCCGCGCGCGTGCGCTGCCCGCCCGAGAGCCCGGCCAGCAGCGTCGCGGCCGAAGCATCCAGTCCGACACGGGCGAGCGCGGCGTCGATGCGTTCCTCGATCGTCCAGTCGGCCTTTTCGAGATCGTCCAGCGTCGCCTCTCCACCTGCTGCGCGCGCCAGCACGTCGAGGGCGGCACGCACGCCGAAGAGATCGGCGATCCGGTCCGATGCCGCCGGCTGCACGACCTGATGCATCAGGTGAACGGTCCCGGTCGTCGAACATGCACCGGAAGAAGGCGTCAGGTCGCCCGCCATGATCCGCAGCAGGGTACTTTTGCCCACGCCGTTGCGTCCGACCAGCCCTGTGCGCCGAAGGCCGAAATTCAGCTCGATCTCACGAAAGATCGGGTGCCCCGCAGGCGTGACCCAGCTGACGCGGGACAAGGAAATGGAAGACAAGTGCGACTCGCTCTGTTATTAACAGCACTATATCGTGTCGTTTTATCGATGCCGGGTCAATGACCGGGATGTGAAGGGAAGTCAGGCGAGGCATGGGCCGACCGACGAAGGCGCAAGCGCAGGCATGGACACAGGAACTGCTGGATACGGCGCGCATCCTGTTTTGCGAGCGGGGCTATGCGAGCGCTTCGCTCGATGAACTGGCCGTGCGCCTGCGTTGCTCCAAGCATTCGATCTACCGCCGCTTCGCCGACAAGGAGGCGCTGTTCGTGGCCGTGGTCGATCGCGATGTCGCTCGATTTATTGCGGACCTCAGTGCATCGGGAGCGCCGGGTTCATCGCCTTACGAGATCTTACGGGCCATGGCGCGGACCTATTTCGGCTTCGGCGCTTCGCGGGATCATGCCGCATTGTACGCAGCGATGAACCTGGAAGCGACCACGTCGCCCCGCCTGCGCGTCCTGGCGAAGCAATGGGCCGCACAAGCGCTCGCACCTCTGCAAGATGCGGTTGCGGCGGCCATCCCTGCGCGTCATCCTGGCGAGATGTGCGAAATCCTGATCGACCTGCTCGATGGCGCGGCGAACAGGCTTAGACTGAGCGAAGACATCCCGGCAGGAATTGAAACAACATTCTCGATCAGATGGGAGTATTTTGTCAGCGTGCAGGTGCAAGATCACTGCGCGAACACTGCTGGACGCGACGACCTCGCCCGTTGATGAAGTTCGATATCATCGGGCGCAGAGGCGCGGCTGTCCGGTTCATCGTAAGCGGTAAAAATCCTCCACGTTGCGGTTGAACCGCCGCGGCAGGTTTGGCGATGTAATTTTGGTAATCAAGCAGCGGTGACGATGTTGCTTATTTCGAACATGGTTTGCCCGGCGTTTATATT
>NZ_JAZFAX010000076.1:0-7993 GCF_036352595.1 Novosphingobium resinovorum | reverse complement strand
AATGCCTCAAGGTGATCGCTCAAACTGAACAGGGACTTGGGATCCATAGCTGGCCTCCGTGATCGCGCGCCCTCAATGAATCATTATAGCCGTCCAAACGCTACCGGTTTTTGCGGGTCTCCAGCTGATTGCCGGCACCAACCGCGATCTCGGCCGCTGCGTCGCCGAGGGCACCTTCCGCGAAGACCTCTACGCCCGCCTCAACTTGTGGACCTTCGCGCTTCCCGGCCTTGCCGCGCGGCGCGAGGACATCGCGCCCAACCTCGACTACGAACTCGACCGCCATGCCGAGCGCGAGGGGATGCGCGTCTCGTTCAACAAGGAGGCGCGCGCCCGCTTCCTCGATTTCGCCACGTCGCCGCGCGCGAGCTGGAACGGCAATTTCCGCGATCTCGCCGCCAGCGTCACCCGCATGGCGACCTTCGCCCCCAAGGGCCGCATCGACGTAGCGACGGTGGACGGCGAAGTAGCGCGCCTCCAGCGCCTCTGGTCCGGCGGCGGTGGCCGCAGCGATGGCCTCGAAGCGGTCCTGAGCGCGGGACGACTGGCCGAGATCGACCCGTTCGACCGCGTCCAACTCGCGTACGTCGCACGGGTCTGCCGTGAAAGTCCCTCCCTCTCCGAAGCCGGGCGCCGTCTCTTCGCCGCCTCCCGCGAACGCCGCGCCAGCACCAACGACGCCGACCGCCTGCGCAAGTACCTCACGCGCTTCGGGCTGGAGTTCGCGACGCTCCGGTAACGACCCTTGCCGGTCATTCAGGCTCCCTAATTCCGTTCTCAGGTGCGGGCGGTCCGCTTTTCCGATGCAAGCGCGTAGCGTTGAGGCCATCGCGGCCTTGACGGTGCAGTAAGCGCCTCCCGCAGATATCATAGCCAGCCAAACAGCGACAAAGCGTGCACTATCGCGATGTATCGGATGCACTTAGCGGCTGATTATCTTGTTCTACACGCTGGGGCCAACGAGCCATCGGTGATCCTGCCAATCGTCACCCGGCCTACTTTGGTCAATCGGCTGGTCCGCAGCCAAGTCCTCTGCAAGCTTTGCGGGATTGGATAATTCAGCCGGTTATTTTCAGCGACCGCTGCCGATTGAGGGATTCACTTGCAACGCGTTCCAGGTTGTCGACATTCACAGCCACCTGTTTGCCAGCAGCCGATGTCGCAGCACCTTTCGAGGTGACCGTGAATGTTTTCAGGTTCAATGCCTCGCTAGCATTTTTACCAAAGAATTTACTGGCTTTAGCTTTCATCAGTTTGATCCTCGGCGACACGTGCATCGGCACCGAGGCTCAATATGTCATTTGCATCGAGCCAATTCAACGCCGGGATGTAATCCTTCACCTGGTCAGCGTGAATGACCAGTGTTGGCCTTGCGGTGGAGGGACGCGCACGGCCGTATCTTTCCTCATTCGTATCGAACACCACTGTTCCGCCTGGCCGGCTGGGTATGTCGGCGGTGAACCTCTCGGCAAATTGCATGCATTCCGTCGCCGATCTCATGGCAGACAGAAGCAGGAATTTGCTGCTGGTTAGGTCGTCGATTTCCGTTTCGTCCACGAGGGTCGGCAGTGCCGGGGCGCCGAATCCGAGCGCACGGAGCGCGCCGATCAGGACCCAATAGGGCGCTGTGGCGGCGGCTTTGGCCGTGGGCAAAGCCGCGAGCGCAAGATCGCTCCAGTCCTGGGCCGTCATGTTGCGACTGTCGATCGCCAGAGCGCGATAGGGGAGCTTTTGTGCCACCGCCAGGGCGAGATCCTCTAGCTTGAAGCGCTCGTTGGTCATTTTCTCGAGAATGAGCTCCTCGATCATCGTGGATGACTTCTCGAAATCCTCGACCGTGCTTTGGCGCTTCACCGCCACCGGCTTGATCTTGTCCAGGACCTCCACGCCCCAAGCCTTGAGCGCGATCGCTTCAGCGGGCAGCGGCCTGGCCTTGTCCGCAAATTCGCTAAGCCATTGCCGCGGCGTCCGGGTGAGCGGCAGCATGCGTCGAATGACCGGCAATATGCCTCCACGCCGTTTTTTGTTAGTCCGCAAATAGGTAAGGATCACTAGCAAATGGGAGAGTTTTGCAGCGTTTCGGGCAATTTCCGCACTGAGCCGGTCCAGCGTGGCGAGATGCTGGAGCGTGTCACTGGTCGTGGAGTCCAGATCGGTCGCGTTTTCCAGATTCCCGCGTGCCTGGGCCACAGCAACGCTCGACAGACCTGCGAGAAGAGGTGTTTCGGCCAACTCGTCAATCGTCGTGCCCGCTTTGCCGATCACCTCTTCAAAGGCGGCTGCCAGTTCAAGCAGCACGCGCGCGCGCGCGGCCTCTTCGGCGGACAATTTCTGATCGCTGGCGCCGACAGGCTCGCCGGTCCGTGTAAACTGAAAGTGATACTGACCGCGGTCCCGCTTGACGATAGGTGTCAGTTCCAGCGGCACGATATCCGCGAATGTTGGCATGTCGCCTACTGGTGCACCGGCCTCGCCAGAGAGACGGTGGTGACGGGCGGCATTCCGGACGTTCGACAGTTTGCCGTCCTTGTCTCCCTTCAGATCATCGAGCAGGCCAACGAGAACTCGGTGGAGATCGACAAGGTCGCTTTCCGGGATGCTGAGCTCGACATCCAACGCCACCTTCTTGCCCTCCCCTTCACGATTTCGGGCACGGATCTGTTTGAGAAGATGCTCGCGAAGCTTCTGGGGTGTTGGATGAACGGACGAAGCGCCGCTCATCCATTGGGAGGAGGGATAATATAGAGTGTCGATTGCCATCTGGGCAAAGGCCGGGTTGTTCGCCACGCGATCGGCGATTGCGGATGAACGGAGCCGCTCGATGATGGCGATCTGGACTGTTGCGATCACCAGGCGCCTCTGCTGCTGATATTCCGTCTCGGCACCGATCGAGCCATCATCATCACGCACCGCGCGCGTCATTGCTCGCATAACGTTCGTCAGGTTCATCTGAGATTCGTGTATCGTAGTGAGAGCAAAAACTGCGCGTGCCTCGAGCTGCTCCGAATTGTCATCCGAGGCCACGGAGGCGAGCAGGAAATTATAGAGCGGACCAAATTCAGGGGTGAGCAGCAATCGTTCGCTGAACAGCGTATGCTCGGGCGGATAGCCGCCAGCGTCGGTTCTTCGTTGGAACTCGAGGAAACATGGGCGGTCAACGAGGAAACAGAAGAAGCCGAAATCGGCCACCAGATGTTTGAGATGGCCGAGCAGATCGACGATGGCATTCGCCGCATCATCCACCTTGTCGAGCTCATCCACGACGAACACCGGCGAAAGGCCTGCCTCCCGAAGACGCGAAATCACAACAGGTAGATCGCGGTCGAGCGTCGTGCGGTCACTCTCCCGAATGAAGCTGTAGTCGACCGTATGATCGTCTTTCCGCGTGCGTGAGCGGCTCCAATTTGCGGTGAGCGAACCGAGGAACCAGGTTACGAGGCCGGTACCAATGGCAGCGATCGGTCCCGCCCCCGTAGCGCCGAGCACCGTGACGCCGGCCAGAGCGCCGACTCCCAGCGTTCCGAGACGGTCAATGACGTCCTTCAGGTCGCTCGATCCCTTGATCTCCGACGTCGTCGTCCGGGCGTCGCTGACCTTTTGGGTGGCTTCATAGCTGACCCGGCCAGTACAGACCTCGAAGGCCTGGGACGCGGTGGCGATCGCCACCATCTCCCGTAGACCCTGGTCCCCCATCGTGCACGCCTGCAGTGTCGGATCGGCGCTTTTGGGCCATAACACACCGCGCTGCACGCGGCCCAGGCGATGCCAGAATTCGCGGAGGCGCGTCGGTCCCAGTCCGCTGTCAAGTTCGAGGGTGAGCTGGGCCGATAGTTCGACCGCATCGAGGGTCATTTCCGTGCGTTCGCTATGGGGCGGCATGGGCATGGGCATGCCGCGCCGGCTCGGGGAGCGATTGCTGCGCGGGTACAATCCACTCCTGCGCTCCATCTCACCCTGGCGCGCATGCGCGCGAAAGCCGATTGCGGCTTCCGCAGCCAATGCGCGATACAGGCCGATCGTGATCTGTACCAGCGCAGCGTGAACACCAGGCGCGGGTGGAATGGTTTGATTGCCTGCCGCCACGCCCGCTTTTTCGGGGGACATGTCTTCACCAGGCGGTGGCAGCTTCTCCTTCCCTTCATTCACCACCGCTTTTTCTGGCTCTGTCTTGGATTTAGCGGCGGGGCCGGGCTGTTCCGCGACGGGGAGCAACATGCTCGGGCCGTGCAACTTCACCAATAGTGGCCGCTGAAACGGTCGGGTTGTAAGCCTGCCCCCTTCCTCCCGGATCGCCTGTTCGATCATCTGCGTGCGGACGGCCTCCACCGCCCGGTGGATCAAAGCCGACTTGCCCGCGCCACGATGGCCGGCGATCAGATAGGAACGTCCGCTGATCTGGCCTTCGGCATAACGATTGAGATCGCGGGTGAGGCGAGTCTGCGCCGACTGCTTAACATGCGCAATTTCTATCGGAATGGGCCATTGGTCGGGCCAAGCCGGATAGGTCGATCGGTCGATCAGGCGCAAGGTCATGCGGCGGGACGCGCGGCAGGAGCCTGACTACTTGCGGCCGGCGGCGGGGCGAGCTTCGGCCGGTCTGTCGGTGGAGCGCCTTTGTCGACTTTCGGCGTAGCGGTATTCGTCAGGTCAGTAGCGTTTGACGCATCTGCCGCGTTTGATGCCGCCCCCGGTGCTGCTGCACCGTTGTTCGCCCCCTTGTCATTCATCCGCCCAGTAGGGGGGGCATCAGCCGACGTCTTGTTGATGGACCCAAAGCCAACGGCGATCGCCGCACCGGTGAAGGAAAGTGCCAATAAAGCCGCCCCGGTCGCGGGTGAAAGACGCCAGCCACCGCTCCCACCGCCAAGGCCGCCCCAATGTGATTCAAATCCCAGCGAGCTTCCCCGCTCGATAGCGTCCAGCGCATGGGCGCTAGCGGCAGCCGCGAAGATGAGCAGAAGCGCGCTCAACAGAACATCCCATGGCAATTTTCCCGCCTGGATCGCGATGCTCACCAATATGATGAGGGAAAGGATGGCTAAGCCGACTATGAGGCGCCTAGCACCGAGCCGAAAATCGGGCGAGCCGAATATCCAGGAAACCAAGGGATTATCATACGCATCCGTGACAAAGCCGAGAGGGATCACGACGCATAAAAGGGTCGTCACCAGGAGTATCCATACCGGGCAGGTGAAAGACATACCACCGATGGCGAGCTTTGTCGTACCCGCAGCAAAGGCAAGAACTAAGATAACGACGACAAAGGGTGTGGCGAAAAGCAGCGAACGCCAGTTCATACCCGCATCCGTTTTCCTGATGAGTGATTCCTACTCACTCTCTCACAAAATTCGGTGAAATTCTACAAGCTATTCTGGAAATGAGATTGTTTCGAATATATATAATAAACAATATGTGAAATTAACTTTCTGCCCATGCCAAATTTGTCTGACGTGGACGGATGATTCATCATCTGGTCTTGAGATATCGGCAGTCCTCATATAGATTTTGAATATAGAGGGCTAGTGGAGGGAAGCTAGCATGGTGGCTTGTAGCATATTCCTACAATCGGGGGATTGGCGGAGGAGCAGTGCATGGAGCACTCCTTTGTTTTTCTCAATTTTTCTTGCCGGATGCGCGACAGCGCCTCGGGAGCCGGCCGGCAAGCTTGCGGACGCAGGCATCGCAGCGACCAACGCCTTCGCGACAGACGTGCGGGACACCGCGGCCGGCCTTCGGGCGGTCGATAGCTTCGACAGCTTCACGGCGACCTATGCGGTGTGCCGCAACACGGCACTGACCTGTGAACCGCAACTCAAATCGAAAGCCAATGCCGAGGCCCGAGAGGCACTCGCACGGACGATCGAGCTTCGGGCCGTGGCGATCGAGAAGCTTGGCGGCGCTTACAAGGCGTTCAAGGCCGAGGCTGATTATGATGCGAAGGGTGAGCTCATGTCCGCGACCAATGGTGCGATCGAAGGCGTGAACAACTTCGCGAGTTCTGTCGCCACCTTCGCAGGGGTCCCGCAGGCGGCGTTGCTGTCCAAGCCTTTGGCGACCATTGTGAGCTTCGGCACTGGCCAGTTCGCCGGCAATGCGCAGCGCAAGAGGCTTTTGCGCGGCAGCCGAGAAATCTCGATTACGACCCAGCGCTTCAGGGGCGCGCTAGCGGCAGAAGCCTATGTCTTCGATGATCTCGCTGACAATATCGAGAAATCCCGCAGAGATGCGAAACTGACGTTGATCGATGCCAAACTGGTCTCGCAGCAGGAAGCGTTGAGCATACTGGCCGACCATCTTGGCGTCAAACCGGTCTCAAACGCGGAAGCCATTATCGACGCGTCGCCAGCCGCCACTATGGCGTTACGCTCGGTTGTCGCCGCTCAGTCGCGCGCGGAAGTGCGTAAGGTGCGCGCCAAATATCAGGCAGCGCTCGATGCGCTCGATGCGCTGATTGCCGCGCACCGCGATCTGGAGGCAACCGGAACTGTGTCCTTAGCCGATGTGTCGCGGTTCCTGGCGGAACTTGATCTGGCGCTGTCCCAAGTAAAGGAGACAAGCAATGTCGACCAACCGTGAGCGTTTGCATGTGATCTATGATGCCTATAGCGACGCCTATGACCGACGCTTGGACGACTGGAGCGAAGCCACCTCGAAGGCGCAGGCCAAGGCGATCTCGGATAATCTCGATGCGCTGGAGACTCTCTATCTCCGCGCCGCCAAGGCGGCGCTAGACGCCAGCGGTCAAGCCGTCGAGGACGCCATGGCAGCGGCGCTCGAAGCGCAGGAAAAGATCGATAATGCCTATGAACAGGCCCGCGGAATAGCGGAGAAGGTTCGCCTCGTAGGCGAAGTCGTGAGCAAGATCGGCGATCTCGTCACGAAAGCGAGCGGTGGCTAGGCGGCGTGGGTACCCAATCAGGAATTTTGGCGTGGATGATGTGCTCGCACAAGTCTGCAAGGCCATCGGATGGAACTTCGACAGAAACCATCGTATCTGATCTGCCCGCCGTCACCGCCTGCGCGGATCCGAACGATAATTGCGTCCTTGCGATGATTGAGGCCGTCGCGGCCGACATGCTCATTACGGGGTGATAAAGCCGGCCTATTGGTCATGGAACGCCATGCAAAGGCGCGCATCGTCACGGTGCGGCAGTTTTAGAGATGATCGCCATGGCACCGCGTCAACGGAATTGAGGCTCTCCTCCTCTTCCATGGTCGACCCTTTAAAGACGCTCAGCCGCAGATTTTTCGTTCCCAGGCGCAGTCGTTCTGCTTTCCCTCTGTATTCCGGAAAGTGGCCGTAATGGATCGGAGGGTGCCCGGATGCTAACTCCGAATCGTCGTCATTCGCTTGGGTTTAGCCCACCTCGCGAGTGATCGTCATCTTCTGGGTGATGAGCGCGAAGCGCGATCCGTAAGAGCCGTAACCGGGTTCCGGCCCCGCCACGCTGGGGGAGCCGGATGGCCTCGACTCTTCTGCAAGCCAATCAGGCTGCAGTCTGCAGCCCGGATTGATCGTCCAGTTTCGCGCCCCGCATGGCCGCCGGGCGGCTTCGGCAACGCTCGACATAGGCATCAAGCGTATCGTCGGCCGGAAAGGCGTGACGACCGAAGGCAAGCGCGCTGCCGATGAGCACGTCAGCCACAGTGAAATCGGCGCCCATCACATAGGGCCCTTGCGCCAGTGCGGTGTGCAACCGCGCCAGCACGGCGTCACGATTGCGCTGCGGCTGCGGCGCTCCTTGGAGAGTGCCTGACAGGCCCGCGAACAGCGCCTGCTCGAACTCTGTCGCATACCAAGCGATCCAGCCAAGATGCTCGCCGCGGCGCGGATCACCGATTGCCGGCGCGAGTGCCGCCTGTTCAGTAAGCGGTAAAGATCCCCCACATTTTCAGATGCTCCGAGGTTGTTAAGTTTCGCCGCAATGAATGGCGAGGTTACCAGTGAGAGATGAAACTGATTTCGAAACATGTTTCGATACGAACGCCCCGG
>NZ_JAZFAX010000075.1:0-8165 GCF_036352595.1 Novosphingobium resinovorum | reverse complement strand
TGAGCAAGCAGCAGCTCGTTCTTCTCGGCCTCGGTCAGAACATGAAGCGGCGGTGG
The DNA here is from genome assembly GCF_036352595.1 of Novosphingobium resinovorum. Taxonomy (GTDB): domain Bacteria; phylum Pseudomonadota; class Alphaproteobacteria; order Sphingomonadales; family Sphingomonadaceae; genus Novosphingobium; species Novosphingobium resinovorum_B. Next base: position 8,109 of record NZ_JAZFAX010000075.1, on the reverse strand, counting down.
CGGCATCCGTAGGGTGAATCAGCCAATCGACCTCCGCGCAACACTTTTCTGCCAACCCCGTGAGCAATTACAATTGGGGAGGCTCACATTTAGCCAGTAGGACTACTCATGAGAACACTCGCTTAGATCCGACAGGGTACGCCCTTCAACTTCAGGGCAACGCATCGTTCTTCCTCGCCGATGCGGACCTGCGGCGGCGTACCGACTTGCCGGCAATTTCGATCCAGACCGGTGCATGATCGCTGGTCTTCTCCCAGCCGCGCACATACCTATCAACCTGAGCGTCGGCGAGGCGGTCGGCAAGTGCCGGACTCAGCAGCAGATGGTCGATGCGCAGCCCGGCGTTGCGGGCATAGGCGTTCCGGAAATAGTCCCAGAAGGTGTAGATGGTCTCGCCGGGATGGAGCGTGCGCAGCGCGTCGGTCCAGCCCTGGCCGAGCAGCCGGAAATAGGCCGCGCGCACCTCGGGGGCGAACAGCGCGTCGTCAAGCCAGCGCTCAGGCTTGTAGACGTCCAGCTCGGTCGGCATGACGTTGAAGTCGCCCGCCAGCATCACCGGCAGGCCGCTTTCGAGCAGTCCGGCGGCATGGTCGATCAGCCGGTCGAACCATCGAAGCTTATAGTCGAATTTGGGACCGGGCCGCGGATTGCCGTTGGGGAGATAGAGTCCGCCGATGAGGATGCCATTGACCGCCGCCTCGATGTAGCGGCTGTGGCTGTCGTCGGGATCGCCGGGCAGGCCGCGCCGGGTCTCGTGGATCTCGCCGACGCGGCTGAGGATGGCGACGCCGTTCCAGCTTTTCTGCCCGTGCCAGATCGCGTCGTAGCCGAGGTCGCGGATCGCGCTCAGGGGGAATTTCTCCTGCGGTGCCTTCAGTTCCTGCAGAACGACGATGTCGGGCTGGCGTTCGGCCAGCCAGCGCAGCAGCACCGGCAGACGGCCGTTGACGCCGTTCACATTGTAGGTCGCGATGATCACAGGTCGGGGAGGATCTGGTCGGCGCGGCCCCAATGGGCGAGGTTCTTCGACGCCGCACGCTTCACCATTTCCGTGCCATCGCCAATATGCCAATGCGATGGCTTGTCGAGGTCGCGCAATTCCTTCCAGGTCAGCGGCACGGCGACCGGCGCATACTCGCGGGTGCGCGCGCTGTAGGGCATGACCGCTGTCGCGCCGCGCTGATTGCGCAGATAGTCGATGAAGATTTTGCCCGTTCGCTTGGCCTTCGCCAGCGCCGCGGTGAAGCGCGCCGGCTCAGCCTGCGCGAGCGCCAAGGCGAAACGATGCGCGAAGTCCTTCACCAAGGGCCATTCGGCCGAGGGGGTGAGCGGGGCTATGACATGCACACCCTTGCCGCCGGTGACCATCGGGAAGGTGGTGAGGCCCATCTGGGCGAGCACATCCTGAACATGGAACGCAGCCGAGACGACATCCTGGAAGTCGAGCCCCTCGTCCGGATCGAGATCGAAGACGAGCCGGTCGGCCTTCTCGACGTCTTCGATCCGCGCGCCCCAGCCATGGAATTCGATCGTTCCCATCTGGACGCAGGTGAGCAGTCCTGCGGGCGTGTCGACATACAGATAGGGCTCGTCATGCCCGTCCTTCTCGCGGATGCCGACCTGCTTGACGTCGTCGCCGAAGCTGCCGGCGTCGTGCTTCTGGAAGAAGCACTTCTTCGACCGGCCTTGCGGACAGCGCACGAGGCTGATCGGCCGGCTGCTAACCCAAGGGAGCATGATCGGAGCGACGATCTCATAATAGTCGGCAAGCTGGCCCTTGGTGAGCTTGCCCTCGGGAAAGATCACGCGCTCGCGGTTACTGATCTTGACGCTGCTGCGCGCCGGGGCGGTGGCGACCGCCACCGGCGTCTCGGTCTCGATCACGACGGCTTCGGGCTTCTTGTCCTCGCGCAGGCCAAGATAGCTGGGATGGCGCAGCACGCCTTCATCGGTAAATTCGACATAGGCGATTTCCGCGACCAGCTTCGGCTCGATCCAGTGCGCGCCGCGCACGGCGGCCCGGGGCGCGTCCACGGTCGGGACTTTGCGTTCGAGCGGCGCCATGATCTCCATCAGCCGTTCGATCTCGTCGGCCGTGAAGCCCGTGCCGGCTTTGCCGGCATAGCGCAGCTTGCCGTTCTCGTTGACGCCGAGCAGCAGCGAGCGGAACCCGCGCTGCTTGTCCGACGGCGTCCAGCCGACGATGACGAATTCCTGCCTGCGGATGCACTTGGTCTTGAGCCAGGTCCCCGCGCGCGAGCCGACATATTTGGCGTCGGCACGCTTCGAGATCACCCCTTCGAGACCCGCGCCGCAAAAGCTGGCGAGCAGCTTCTTACCATTCCCCACGATATGATCGGAGTAGCGGATACGGCCCTGGCCATCACCGATCAGTGCGGCCAGCTTTTCCTTGCGCTCGGCGAGCGGTAGACGGGTCAGGTCCTCGCCATCGAGCTCGAGCAGGTCGAACGCGAAATAGTCGATCGCCTCGGGGTTGCTTTTGAGCGCAGCCTGCAACGCCTGGAAGCTGGTACGACCATCGGGGAGGGTTACTACTGCCTCGCCGTCGATCAGCGCGCTGGCGACGTTCAGCTTCAGAGCTTCGGCGATCAGCCCGGCGAACCGGTCGGACCAGTCGAGCCCCGAGCGCGTATAGGCACGCCCTTCGCCGCCACCGATAGCGATGAGGGTTCGATAACCGTCATATTTGAGTTCGTGCAGCCAGCGGTCGCCGGGTGGGACATGATCGACGAGCGCGGCCAGCTGCACGGCCTGAAACGGCGGAAGTACGCCGGATTTATTGTGGCGAACGCCCGGTGAGGCGCGTCGCGTCTTGGGCTTGGCGGCCGCAACAGCTGGGGCTTTGGCCCTCGCCTTACGTTTCGGCACGGCTTTACCGGCGGCAATCTCCTCCATCGTGCGCCCGGTATCTACACTGGTGAGATGGGTGCCGATCAGATCATCTGAGCCGCCGGCGAATTCATCCTGCACCTTTCGCAAAATCCAATTCTCGCCCTTTTCCTTGCCGCGCGGCTTCAGACGAAAGAGGATCCACTCACCCTGCATCCGCCGGCCGTGAAGAATGAAATGGAGGTGACCTTCGGGCAGCGTCTGGCGAGGGTCCTTGCCAGGAATCGATTCCCAGGTGCCATTGTCCCACAGCATCACCGTGCCGCCGCCATATTCGCCCTTGGGGATAGTGCCTTCGAACCGGGCATAGTCGAGCGGGTGATCCTCCGTGCGGACCGCGAGGCGCTTGTCGTCGGGATTGCTGCTCGGCCCGCGCGTGACTGCCCAGCTCACCAGCGTGCCGTCCAGTTCGAGGCGGAAATCATAGTGGAGGCGTGACGCCGCATGCTTCTGGACGACGAACCCGTTGCCGCTCGTCGGCTCGGTTGCGCCCGACGGCTCGGCCGTATGGTCAAAGTCGCGCTTCTCGCGATATTTTGCGAGGCGCTCGTCGGCCGAAGTGTTGTTCGCTCTCAAGGCTCTGGCCATATTGATTTCCGATCACCCCGTTAATTCGTACGGTGGCGAACTCGTTCCCCGGTCGCCCCTTTGCCGATCATGCGGACAAATCGATAGCTGGCCTGTTCGAACTTCAGCGAGCGGAAGAAATTATGGCTGTTGTCGATCGTGATGTCGCTCATCGCCTCGATTTGACGGCAGCCGGCCTTCGCCAGCGCGGTCTCGGCGGCCGCCAGCATCGCCGTTCCGACGCCGCGACGACGATGGCGCTTATCGACTATGAGCACTGTCACGCGCCCGATCGGGCCGCGGTGGACAGTCGCTACAACCGCCCATCCGCAGCAGCCGACGATATCGCCCAGCTCGGCGACCACCATGCCGGCCTTCGCCTGTCGGGCCGCCGCGAGATTGTCGGCGACCTCCGTGCTATCGAGCGATACGCCGCTGAGCTGGCCGAGCAACGCCGCCAGGGAACCGGCATCGTTCGCGGTCGCAGCGCGAATACGCAACTCCGGTTCGGGTGCGGGCATAGGCTCAGGATCGGGGTGGGGCTCCGGCTCTGGCTCAGCTTTTGGGACGAGCCGGAGTGAAGGCTTTGGATGCGCCTTTGTGGAAGGTTTCCGTGCCGGATCTGGCTCTTCTCGTCTACGCGGCGCTGGACGATCTCGTAACGCCGGTTTTGACCGACGGCGGATGGGTCCTACGTCCTCCTCGGGCTCGGGCGAGCGGGGTTTGTCTCTGGAGGCAGGTCTGTCGGGCGTCGCGTCGGCCGACTGCTTCCATGTGCTTTGCTCGCTGCTACGCAGATAGTCCTGAATGTCGTCGGCGCTCGCGGTCAGACCATCGTCGCCGATGCCGAGGAGTGTCTTACCGTCCGCGTCGGTCAGGCCATATTTTCCGAAGTCGCCGGTGCCTGGCTTGCGCCGCCGCGACTTGATTAGCTTTAGTCCCCGATGCTGCGCCATCTCGCGGAGCTGATCGTCGCTGACCTCTGCCATCTTACGACGAGCCTGCCATTCCAGCATTTGTGAGTGCGGCAGGGTCGCCTTGGCGTCTTATGGGTTCCAGATGACGCAACGACCGGAACGGCGTGCGGCGATCCGCACTTCTCCAGATATGCGCGCCCACCGCTTCTCCCAATCCTCGATGATCAGCCGCATCGGCTTCGACGACGATGCCGGCATCCTCTCGATCTCGTTTCGCGATACTGGCACATATCTCTATTATGACGTGCCGGCCGAGACCTTCGAGGCCTTCTGCCATGCGGCTTCGGCCGGAACCTTCTTCAATGAGCTGATCAAGGACCGTTTTCGCTACGCACGCGATCCCGAACGGCGGCGCTTCGGGCCGAACGCCTGATCGCTCAGGTTTCGCCAAGGGCACGGTAAACCGACATCAGATGGCGAGAAGCGACGGCCCGTGCGCGCGGCGACCTGATCGTCTCTTCATTGGTCTCATGAAGCATGGTGAGCATGTCGAGCACGTCCTGACGGGGCGTGCCCGTTTCTCGCAAGTGCGTGCCGATCAATGTCAGCAGATTGGCCCACAGCGTGATGGCGCCCTCGGCAAACGCTGCATCGTCGTCGACGGTCGCCGCCACCGGGTCGGATCTGTTCGCCACGGATCAGGCCCGCTTGCGCGCAGCCGGTTTCGTGGCCGGCTTGGCCGCACTCTTCTTGGCGGCCGGTTTCGCGGCAGCCTTGCTGGTCTTCTTTGCCGCCGCCTTGGACGAGCCGCCACCCGATGAGCCGAGCGAGTTCTTGAGCGCGGCCATCAGGTCGACGACGTTGGAACCACGCGAATCGCTGCCCTTGTCATCGCTCTCGATGTTAAGCGTCTTGCCCTTCTTCTTACGCTCGATCAGCTCTTTGAGCGCGTCGGAATAGCGATCGTGAAACTCCCTTGCATCGAACTTGCCGGTCTTCTTGTCGATCAAGGTGGTGGCGAGGTCGAGCAATTCCTCGTCCGGATCTGTATCGCCGATCTCGCGGAAATAGCTCGTCGCCTTGTTGACTTCGTCTGCATAGCGCAGCGTCTCCATCACCATGCCGCGCCCGCAAGCCTTGATGCTGACGACATATTCCCGCCCGCGCATAGCGAGCTGGCCGAGACCGATCTTGCGCGTACGGCGGAGCGCCTCGCGCAAGACGATGAAGGCCTCCTCAGCAAGATCGTCGGCCGGCACAACATAATAAGGCTTCTCGAAATAGATCGCGTCGATGTCATGGCTATCGACGAACTGGGTCAACTCGAGCGTCTTCTTGCTCTCCAACTTGACCCCCTCGATCTCGTCGTCGTCGAGCAGGACATATTCGCCCTTGGCATATTCGAAGCCCTTGACGATCTCATCGACGTCGACAGGGCCGATCCCCGGCACGATCTTTTCGTATTTGATGCGCTGGCCCGAGGGCTCATGAATCTGATTGAACGCGATCGTGGCACCGCTCCTGGTCGCCGAATAGATTTCAACGGGAATGGAGACCAGCGCCAGTCGGATCTGACCTTTCCAATAGGGACGTGCAGCCATCGTTCCTCTCCTTCGCAGATTCACCTAATCCCCGATGTCTTCCACTCGTTCCCGAGCAATTTACACCACCGCACTGAGCCGACGAAGACCCTGACCATCGAAGGGGATAGAGCCGATCGGTCCGACAAGGTTTCCAGGAAGGGGATTGATCTCTCCGCCTCAGCGAGAGCGGCGTCATGAACGGCCGTTCGACACCGGCATTATCGTCATTGGCCTCCATGACGGCAACACGACGGCGCGGGCAGCGGTGTCTTCAAGCGAACGAACGAGCTGTTTGGTGCTGGCTCCCATTCTGGCCAGCAATGAGGTCGGCTACCTTCTCTCGTTTGCGCATTCGATCACCTCGTGGCGTCTGTCGTCGCGTGCCTAATCTTACTGAGTCACAAAACTCGCCGTCTGGGGGATTCGCTCGCGAATCGATTGTGATAGACTGCCGATTCATAGCGACGGGTGATCGGCATGGTGACGACCGGCGAGAACGAGACAAGCTCGTTTGATGGATATGTTGAAGCGCTAACCGAAGTCATCGGGCATGCGGATCGTGCAGAGCCGCTTCGAGATTATTGTATTGGGTTGATGATGCCAGTGGCACGCAAGAGCGTGGAACCGCTGGCGGCGGTGACAGCACCGGCGCGTGTTTCGGCCAAACATCAGTCTTTACTGCATTTTGTGGGGCAGGCGCCGTGGTCTGATGAAGCATTGATAAGGCGTGTCCGAGATTGGGTATTGCCACAGATGATCGAGCGCAGCGGGCCGATCACGTCCTGGATCATCGATGACACGGGTTTTCCGAAGAAGGGCAAACACTCGGTCGGTGTCGCGCGTCAATATTGCGGACAACTCGGCAAACAAGATAACTGCCAAGTCGCTGTCAGCCTCTCCATAGCCAATGAGGGCGCAAGCTTGCCGATCGCCTGGCAGCTTTACCTGCCCGAGATCTGGCTGGACGACCCAGAGCGACGCCATAAAGCAAAGATGTTGATTGCCACTGAGAAGTGACCCGGGGGGCGTATAAATTACCATTGAGAATTGACCCATGTTTCCCTCGCCTCCGGCTGCCAGTCGGAGGGTCTTGGAGTGATCAACATGGACTTACTCAGTGTGATCCGCCGTTGGCATTTCCGGCAGAAGATCCCCATTCGGGAGATCAAGCGCCGGACCGGCCTATCCCGCAACACCATCCGTAAATATCTGCGTTCCGATGTGGTTGAGCCCAGCTTCAAGGTTCCGTTGCGGCCCAGCAAACTCGATCCCTTCGCGGACAAGCTAACCGCTTGGCTGCGGGTGGAATCCAAGAAATCCCGCAAACAGAAGCGGACCGCCAAGCAGTTGCACGCCGATCTGGTAAAGCTGGGATATGATGGCTCTTACAACCGGGTTGCGGCTTTTGCCCGACGATGGCGAACCGAACTGCAGTATGAGCATCAGACCAGCGGGCGTGGGACATTCGTGCCTCTGGTCTTTCCGCCTGGCGAGGCGTTCCAGTTCGACTGGAGCGAGGATTACGCCGTGCTGGGCGGCAAGCCCACGAAGCTGCAGGTCGCTCATACCAAGCTGGCACATAGCCGCGCCTTTATCGTGCGAGCCTATCTGCTTCAGACCCATGAGATGCTGTTCGACGCGCTGACGCAGGCATTCCGGGTGCTGGGCGGCGTGCCCCAGCGCGGGATCTTCGACAATATGAGGACCGCTGTCGACAAGATCGGGACCGGGAAGGCACGGCAGGTCAACGCGAGGTTTGCCGCCATGGCCAGCCATTATCTGTTCGAGACCGATTTCTGCAATCCGGCTTCAGGCTGGGAGAAGGGACAGGTCGAGAAGAACGTTCAGGACGCTCGGCGCCGGTTGTGGCAACCGATGCCCAGCTTCCGCGATCTGGCTGAGTTGAACGCCTGGCTGGAAGAACAGTGCATCGCCCAATGGGGCGAGATCCAGCATGGTGTCATGCCCGGCACCGTGGCTGATGTGCATGCCGAGGAAGTTTCCTGGGACTGTCAGGAATTTCGTGTGCGGCGAGGCATAATGGGCAACAAGGAGACCCAGTATGTCACGACGGAAAGAACCCTCGATACCGAACGACATCCTCGACCAATTGCTGGCCGGCACTGACGCGG
>NZ_JAZFAX010000074.1:0-8398 GCF_036352595.1 Novosphingobium resinovorum | reverse complement strand
TCGGCGGCCAATCCGGCCTACGGGCGGTTGTGGTGGCTGAACGGGAGCGCTTATACGGTCCGCGCTTCAGGCCGGAACGAGGGGCCACTGGTCTCCGCGGCGCCGGCCGACATGGTCGCTGCCCTAGGCGCGCTCGACCGGCGGCTTTACATCGTTCCGAGCAAGCGCCTGATTGTCGTGCGGACAGGTGCGGCCGCTATCGACAAGGATTTCGACCAGAAACTCTGGTTGCGCATCATGGCGGCGCTTGCATCATGAGCCGGACCGGGCGCGCAGGGGTAACAGCTTGACGCTGCGGCGAGGCCGAGTATTCGTGCCGCAGATGGTGTGAGCGAGGCCCTGGGTATCTATTTTGAAAAGACTTCCAGGCGCCCCCCGGCGACGATCGAGCGGTGATCCATGTTCATTGCCGGCAAGGGAATCCCGTTCCACCGTGCCGCGAAGCTCGGGCCGTCGTTGCTGAGCCGCTCGATCGTGATCCGACCACCTCCCTGGGGATGAATGACGGCATTCGTGAAGGCCGGGGTGGTGATCACATATTCCGGCTTTCCGGGCGTGATGGGATAGAGACCGAGCGATGCCCAGACGTACCATGCGGCCATGCCTCCGGCATCGTCGTCCATGCCGTCCGCATAGCCCCCCGGAGAGAGCGCGAAGCTGCGGCCGTGCCATGGTGCCGGGCGCTTGCCCGCATTCGTGTACCAATGGTCGATCGGCCGGTTCAGGATGCCGTCGATCAGCGTCGCCGTCTTTTGCGGCTGTCCGCTCAGCGCGAACAGGAACGGCGCCTGGATGTCGGGCTGGTTCGTCATGTTGAACAGGCCTTCATCGAAGAAGCGATCGAGTTCGCGGTTGAACCGCGTCCGGCCGAGTTGCTCGTCGATGAGCCAGTCGAGGTCGAACACCGGCGCCCAGCGATATTGCCACAAGGTGCCCTGGTACAGGCCCCGCGCCTTCACGATGTCGAAGTCGGGTGCGATGGTCTCGAACTCGCGCTTCCAGGTGGTCCGATAGCGCAGTGACCTTTCGCGCAGGCGTGTCGCCAGCGGTTCATCGCCCAGATCGTGCGCGAGTTCGGCGGCCGCCCAGACATCGTAGGCCGTCTCGATCTGCTGGTCCGGCGCCGTGTTCGGCAGGGCGTCCAGTTCCTTGACCATCAGCGGGAGCACCTCGGCGGCATCGAAGCCGCCGATGCCCTTGCGCCGGAAATCGAGCAGGGCCACCCCGGCATGTTCGGTCCGCACGGTGATGAACGGCTCGTGCTGCGTGGCCCATTGTGCCTTGCCGGCGATGTAGAGTTCGGCAAGCGAGGCGGCGACGTCGGCCGATCGGTCGCGATCGAGCAGTGCTATCAGCGGCAGTTGCGTGCGGTAGTTGTCCCACACCGCCCAGCCCGCATAGCGGTGGTGCCCGCGTGGGACATGGTGCAGCGTGCCGTCAGAGCGGCGATAGCGCCCGTTCACGTCGTCGATCCGCGCCGGAGTTTGCAGGACGCGGAACAGGTGCGTGTAGAACAGCCTCGCCCGCTCGCCGCTTCCCGGGACTTGCACCCGGCCCAGTTCCTGCGCCCATGCCTGCCGGGCGCGCTCCTTGACCTGCTCCAGCGAAAGGCGGGCGACGCCGGCTTGCAGCACTTTGCGGGCCGAGCGCGTATCGACCACTGATAGCCCGGTGCGCAGCTCGATGCGATCTCCCGCGGTCACGGGCAGATCGAAGGCGAGCCGGTCGTTGCCCAGTGGGATGGCCACGCTCGTCACTGCCTCGCCATTGCGGCGCAGCGTGCTTGCGAACGAGAGGTGGTAGACGCCCTGGTCGCATACGGTGCCTGCGGACATGCTGCCGCGCAGGTCGTCCGGCTTGCGGCGCTCCCACCGCGCGCTGCGGCGCTTGGTGTAGCTGTGGCGCGGGTCGAGGATGACCCGGACGGTGCCGGCGCGCGGCATGGTGAAGCGCGAAAGGCCCTCTGCGCCCACGGCCGCAAGTTCGGCGCGCACGCCGCCGCCGTAGCTGACGCCGTACCAGCCGGGCCCGGCCCGCTCGGACGCCTTGTCCATTGCCCATGGCCCTGCCTCTCCAGCATAACCGACCGAGACGAGCAGGTCACCGCCGCCGCCGCCGCATCCCACGCCGACCGCGCGGGTATGCGAGAAGCCGGCGAGCTGGTTGCCATCGTAGTCATAGCCTGCGTGCTGGGCAGGAACCGTATCCGGCGAGAGTTGCACCATCCCGAACGGTCCGGTCGCTGCCGGCGTCAACTGGCCGTGGTCTCCGGCGGTCCCGACGAAGGGATCGACCATGTCGACGGGCGCCGGGGCTTCGTCGGCAAGGGAAAGCACCGGCGCCGACAGCAATCCGAAAGACACGGCAAGAGCGGCGGTTCGCCCGCTTACCCGCACGACAGAGGCAATGAACGTCAAGGATTGCTCCGAAACAGAGAGAGGGGGATGGCGCGGCCCATGGCCTCGTAACCGGCGTTGCAGGGATGCAGGTGATCGCCGGAATCGTAGGTGCGCAGGACCATCGGCGGGTTCGAGGTATCGCGCAGCGCGGCGTCGAAATCGATCACGGCGTCGAATTCACCGCTGCTGCGGATCCAGGCGTTGGTCGTCTGGCGCGTGTCCTCCATCTCGCGGGTGAAGGCCTTCCAGCCGAAGCCCGGGGTGATCGTCCCGCCATAGATGCGGATGCCTTTGGCGTGAGCGGCGGCGATGAGCTTGCGGTATCCGACGATCAGGTCAGCGGGGCCTACCGGCGGCTCCCCGACCAAGGTGGCGCGCCAGATATCGTTCACGCCTTCCAGCACGATCAGGTGGGTGACGCCCGGGACAGAGGCGACATCGCGTTCGAAACGTTCGATCGCGGCGGTGCCGCGCCCGGCGCGCAGCAGTCGGTTGCCGCTGATCCCCATGTTGACGACGCCGCACCTTTTGCCGGCGCCCTGATCGATCAGTCGCCGCGCCAGAACGCCGGGCCATCCGCGCCAGTCGGCGCGGGTGCCGCGCGCGCCTTCGGTGATAGAATCGCCCAGGGTCACGATGGTGCAAGGGGCGGCGGGATCATGGACCGCCATTTGCGTGACCAGCGGGCGCAGTTTGACGGCCTCCAACCGTTCGCCGCGCGCATCGACCGGTCCGGGCGCAAAGGCGGCCGGGAAGCCGGCATTGCCGGCGACGGTGGTGCTGGGGGACGAGGTCACGATTTCGACGATCAGATCGTCGCCCGCCCGGACCGCAAGGGCCGCCGGGCGCGTATCGACGATCTGCCCGCCGGCGATCGGCGCGGTGGTGCCGAGCGTGACGGGGGTGCGGCTCGGCTCGTCCAGCGCGAAGCCGTCCTTCTGCGCGGCGCGCGCGATGGAGATGGCCGCAATGGACAGCGGCGCCGCGCCTTCCGGGTTGGTCAGCACCAGTCGCAGCGCATCGCCGGACTGGCTGGCGCGGATACGGTAGCGATAGGTGCCTGCCGGGTTCTCGCCGCTGACCGTCCGCGTCGCGGGGGAGGTGGCATAGCCCCATGCACCGGCCCATTCAGTCGGCGCGGATGCCGACGCGGGAAGGGCGATGGCGGCGGCGAGCACGGCGGCCATGGCAAGCTGCTTCATCGTCCCGCTCCTCAGAACTTGAACCGCAGGGCAGCGGAATAGACCCGGCCCTCGAAATAGACGCGGTCGGTGAAGGCCTTGCTGCCCCAGTATGCGCGCTGCGGGCGGTTCAGCAGGTTGGTGCCGTCCACCGTCAGCGAGAGATTGCGGTTGATGTTGTAAGTCGCCGAGGCGGCCAGCCGCGAGATCGGATACCAGTTCAGGTTCTTGCTCGGATCGGTAAGGTTGTAGCTGAGGGTGAAGTCGCTGCGCCACGACCATGCCACCTTGGCGCGGAAACGGCCGTCGTCGTAGAACAGGCTGGCGTTGTAGCTGTGCCTGGAAATGCCCGCCGTCTGCCCCTTGAACGCGGCGGTGGCGTCCGTTGCCGGCAGGTTCTGTTCGGATTCGATGTAGGTGTAGTTCGCCGAGGCTCCGAAGTGGCGCAGTGCGCCCGGCGCGAAATCGAAGAAGGTGTTCACGCCTACTTCGGTGCCCTTGATATAGCCATCGCCCGCGTTGACGAACTTCGTCACGTCCACCGTGCCCAGCGCCCCGGGGATCGCGTTATCCTCCACCGTCGTCTTGACGATGTAGCCCTTCACGTCGCGGTAGAACCCGGCCAGCGATATCGAACCGGTACGGCCGAAGTAGTATTCCAGCGACAGATCCCAGTTGGTCGAACGCACCGGCTTGAGGTCCGGATTACCGGCGGTGGCGATGCCCGTGTAGTCGCCCGAAGCGGTCTGGACCTGCACCAGGGCGACCGTGGGATTGAGGTTGGAGAAATCGGGGCGGCTGAACGTCTTCGTCCAGGCGCCGCGCAGCTGCAACGCGGGCGTGAAATGCACGACCGCGCTGATCGCGGGATCGACGTCGACGTAGTTCTGGCGACCATGGATCGGCTCGAAGCGCGTGATCGTGCCGCCGGTGGACGGGGTGTTCTCGCGGATGCTCTGGGTGCCGTCGATCGTGAGCCAGGTGTTGACGACGCGCAGGCCCGCCACGCCGTCCACGGGAATGCCGGCCAGTTCGAAGCCGTACTTGAACTGGCCATAGGCGGCGAAGCTCTGTTCCTTGCCGTCGAAGGCATTGATCGGATCGTAGGCGGGGCGGCCGTTGTCGGTGAAGTAGCCGGGCTTGAGCGTGCTGATGTAGTTGTTCAGCGCGATCACGTTCGCTTCGCTGTCGAGGTAGGTCGCATCGTAGCCGACCCAGCCCGTGGGGATCGCCGCATCATCTCCGCCGGGACGGCGCGACAGCACGCTCGGCGTCGTTCCGCCGGGAAATGCGGACATCGGCAGATTGAGGGAATTGAGGTCGACCAGATTGGTCCCCGAGCGGTATCCGGCCGTGCGCCGGGCATAGCGAAAGCCGGTCTTGAAGGAGCGGAAGAAACCTGTCCCAGTGTCCAGGTCCAGGTCGGTGCGCCACTGCAGGCCCTTGCCCTTCTGGCGCTCGCGGGTGTCCGAATAGGCGCGGACGTGGAACTGGTTGATGTCCCCAAGGTCCACCGAGGGGTAGGAATAGGACAGGCCGCCCCACTTGCCGTCGCTCTGAAACGTGGCGTCGATCGTCGGCGCCTTGTTGAACCCGAGCAGGAACAACTGCTGGTCGGTTTCCACGCGCGACGTGGTGTAGACCGCGCTGGTCGTGAGCGCGGCGATGCCCGACTTGAAGTCCGCCCCGAATTCGACCTGGGTGGTATCGAGCAACTGGCGCGTATGGTTGGAACGGGCGCCCGAATTGGCGGTCGCGGTAAAGCTGGCGCTCTTGACGATATTGGTGCCCTCCACCAGTTCGACATCGCGCAGCACCGTGTTGGCGGCGATGTTGGTCTGGAAGTCGGTGTCGGTATACGTGTTGTCGTCGGTGACGTTGGTGGCGCGCAGATACATCCCGAAGTTGTACGCGGGGCGCCACTGGATCTCGCCGGTCAGGACCGGGCGCTCGTAATGGCCCTTGGGGTTCTTGGCGAGGATTCCGGTCGGCAGGCTGTATCCGGCGGCGGTGGTCTGCGGTCCAAGGCTCTCGCGATAGGATTCGTAGTAGTCGCGGCGGGTGTAGCTGGCGTTCACCAACACGCCGATCTCGCCCGCGCCGGTGTCCCAGTTGCCGGCGACCAGCACGTCGCCGTTGTACATCAGCTTGTCGGCCTGGTCGTCGTAGCTGCCGCGCACGGTCCCGGCGATGCTGATGCCTTTCTTGAAATCGAGCGGCTGGCGCAATTGCACGTCCACCGCGCCGCCGATCCCGCCCTCGATCAGGTCGGGCGTCAGCGCCTTGTAGACTTCGATGGAGCGGATCAGCCCGGCCGGGTAGCTGTTGAGCAGCGTCCGGCGCGACGAGCCGGTATAGGCTTCCTGCCCGTTGATCATCGTCACCACGCTGGAGATGCCGCGAATGGTGATGGCCTGGCCTTCGCCCCGGTTGCGGAAGACCTGGACGCCGGGCAGGCGTGCCAGCGCTTCGGTCGCGCTGTTGTCGGGCAACTGGCCGATGTCCTCGGCAGCGACGGCGTCGACGATGGCGTCCGACTTGCGTTTGATGTCGCGCGCGGTGCTCAGGCTGGCGCGAAAGCCGGTGACGACGATGTCGTCTGCGGCAGCGGCATCGCTGGGGACGGCCGGGCGCGCCTCGCTCAGCTTTACGCGGCGCAGCACGATCCGCGCGCCGTCGTCGGCGGCGATTTCCAGCCCGGTGCCGCCGATCAGGAGCCGCAGCGCCGCGCGCGCATCCATGCGGCCCTTGACGGGGCGGCTGCGCAGCCTGTCCAGCCCTCCGCCCGGCGCCACGATCTGGACCTGCGCCTGCCGTCCCAGCGAGGCGATGGCGCTTGCCAGGGCCTGCGCGGGAATGTCGAACTGGCGCTCCTGCGCTGGCTTGGCCTGGGCAAGCGCGGGACTGGCGATGGCGCAGGCGATGACGGCCATGGCGCAGCCGGAAACGAACCTCGAATGCATGTGTAACGATCCCCACCAGCGGCGCATCTGCCGCTTTCGAGGGCTAGATGCGGGCAGGCCGACGATCCTCCACTGCGATCCAATTTTATTTTGCGGAGAGGATGAGCGTGTCGTCATCGCGCGTCACGCGCAGGTCGTGCGCCAGCGCGGCAGCCTGCGCGAAACCCGCCGGATCGCTGGTGGAGAAAATGCCCGCGACCTTGAGCTGAGCCACGCGCGGATCCTCGATCACGATGCGCCGGTCGGAATAGCGCGCATACTGCCTCACCGCGTCTGCGAGGGTCAGGCCGGTCAGGTCCATTTCGCCGCGCTGCCACAGGCCTAGCCGATCGACTTCGCCCGCCGAAAGCTGCTCGCGCACGATCGGGCCGTGGGCCGGAAGGGCGATGCGGTCCCCGGCGGCAAGCAGGACGGGCGGCGAATTGCCCGTCCGCACTTCCACGCGCCCTTCGCGCACGGTGACCGCGACATCGCCGATGTCGGACAAGTGCACGAGGAAGCTGGTGCCGATCACCCGGATGCGCACGGCGCCCGCCTCGACGATGAACGGCCGCGCGGGGTCTTTTGCCACGTCGAAGTTGGCCTCTCCCACCGACATGGCAATCCGCCGTTCGAGCGGCTGCATCGCCACCGAGACTTCGGTTCCGGCGTTGAGCGTCACCGCCGAACCGTCCTGCAGAGCGGTGCGGCGCACGGTGCCCTTGTCCGCCGTCAGCGTCGTGCTGCCGGTCAGGCGGTTTAATCCGACCGCCGCCAGCAGCGATGCAGCGATGGCGCCTGCGGCCCCGCCCAGCCACAGTCGCCTGCTGACGGCGCGGCGCGCCGGGGCAACGGACGTGTCCAGCGGCGCCGAGGGTTCGTGCTCCGGAATCTCCCGGGCGACGCCCAGCGCGACCGCACGATCGAAATAGGCGTTGGCGGCCATGGCCCGCGCGAAGGCGCCCGCGTGGCGCGGGTCGGCGGCGACCCAGGCGTCGAGTTCCGCCTCGTCTTCGGAATCCAGCGTTCCTGCATCCACGCGCAAGGCCCATTGCGCGGCGCGCTCGTCAAGCGCGTTCACGCTGTCGGGATTGTTCACCGGTCTCGCTGTCGTTTCGCTGGTCACGCGGACTAGATGCCGCATTGCGCCCATTTCCGCCACGCCCGATTGTATTCGTCAGGATCGCCAGCGCCTTGACCATGTGTTTTTCGACGGTGCTTTGCGCGATGCCCAGCGTGTCGGCTACCTGCCGCTGGCTGAGCCCCTGGATCTTGCGCAAGGTGAAAACCTCGCGGCAACGATCTGGCAGGGCCGCGATCGCGGCGGATACCTGCGAGAGTTCCTGCCGGTCCGCGACGACCCGTTCCGGGCTGGGCGCGTCCTCCGGAATGTCGAGGACTTGCGCGTTCGCCTGGACGTCGATCGTCACGATCCTGGCCCGGCGCAGGGATTGCAGGACGACCGACTTGGCGACCTCGAACATATAAGTGCGCGCGTTACGGATGTGGTCGACATTCTCGATCGAAGCGAGAATCGCGTAAGTCTCCTGTACCACGTCATCGACTTCCAGCCCTGCCGAAGCGGCGCGCGCGCCCAGCCACTGCCGCAAGGCAGCTTCGTGCGGGAAGACATTGCGTCCCAACCAGACAGCGCGTTCTCGGGAGAAGGACATCGCAGCAGCGACTATCGGCTCTCGATGACAGTTCCGATACAGCCACGACGATCTGCAAAAAAGGTGTTCGCCGCATGGAGGATATCCGTTCCCCTCGGCATCTATCCAGCGATCCTTCCCGGCGGCGGCGATGCTTGCCTGCCGTGATGGATCGATTTTCCCTCTCGCTATGGACAGGTGGATCGATGCTGAAGATCACGAAA
>NZ_JAZFAX010000073.1:0-8747 GCF_036352595.1 Novosphingobium resinovorum | reverse complement strand
GCTCCCGAAGCAGCAATGCCGCCATGGCTGCCCTCCGGTTCCGCTTCGCTCCACCTACGGACAACCATGGCACCGGAGACGGTTCTGCACTAACAATCAACACGGACCACTCAGTGGGGGCCGGTCAGCTCCCGTCACCCCGCCTTCCTGCGCGATATGCTGCTGCAGATAAGTAACGGTCTGCCACCCGGAAGCAACGGCTTCGATTTCAGGAATCTAAAGGTGGAAAGGCAGAAACTTGGCGGAGAATGGTTAGCTACGGTCAGGTTCCTCATATCTGTCGCCGGAGAACGCGACCAATCGATGCGCGCAGTCGCCTCTTTCGATCCGGAAAACTGTAAGACTGGGGAGTGGTCGGTCCATCGAGGAGAGGAGGTGAGCAGTCATTAAGTAAGTTCTGAGCGTGTTCGGCTTCATCTTCCTCATGCGGGGAGAAAAGGCAGTCGGTCTGCTGTTGGACCATAGAAAGCTGCAGCTGAGCCACTGAATCGCGTCACCGGCGTGTGGATCGGTTGTCGAAAGTGCGCGAAATTTCGCTCACTCCTGTGATGAAACTGTCAGCGTGCGATACATCAAGCTGTTCGCAGAACTCGGGTCGCCAAGGTGTCGCTACGCTGCTATCGCCGTTTATCCTGCATCCTGAAACGGGCTTTGCGGCCTTGCGTGCTACGTTCACTCGCGAGGACAGGTTTCTTCGAGCGTAGCGTAAGGTACTAAGAAAATGACATTCGACAGGGGAAATCGCGGTTACGGTGGTGACCGGCTCGGCGGTGGCGATGATCGCTGGGGCGGCGGCAACGACCGTTTTGGCGGTGGTGACCGGTTCGGCGGCAGCGGTGATCGATTCGGTGGTGGCCAGGGCGGCGGTTTCGGTGGATCGCGCGGTGGCGGCTTTGGCGGCGGCGGTTCGCGCGGCGGCCCGGGCCAGATCGTGGGGCAGGGCCGTGGTACGGTCAAGTTCTTCAACCCCGACAAGGGTTTCGGCTTCATCCAGCTTGAGGGTGGCGGCGACGATGCATTCGTGCACATCAGCGCCGTGCAGTCCGCCGGCCTCGAAACGCTGGCCGAAGGCCAGCAGCTGGAATTCCAGCTGGTCGAGCGGAACGGCAAGGTTTCCGCGTCCGAACTGACCATCGTCGGTGAGGTCATCGTTGCCGAACGCCGCGAGCGCGCACCGGCTCCTGCCCAGCGCCAGTCGACTGGCGAGAAGGCCACCGGCACCGTCAAGTTCTTCAACGGCACCAAGGGCTTTGGCTTCATCGTGCGCGATGACGGCCAGCCTGACGCATTCGTGCACATCAGTGCCGTCGAGCGTTCCGGTCTGCATGGTCTGTCGGAAGGCGATCAGCTCGAATTCGAGATTGAGATCGACCGCCGCGGCAAGGCATCTGCCGTGAATCTGGTCCAGCGCTGACCGGTCCGGCCATCGCTGCGGCAAGTGGCCATGGCCTCATCTTCGGCTTTCCTCGATCGTATAGTGATCGGGGAAAGCACTGGCTGGCCGAAGCTCCTTGGCTGTATGCCTTCGACAGGCTGCGCGCGCGGGCACGGATTTGCATCTTGCAGGCCCACGCACCACATATCCTGCTGCGAGCATCGGCTTTCTTCCGGAACTGATGACCGGCAGCGGTTCATTGCCGCCTGATGATCTGAGAACCTAACCCTGTCATGGCGCCATCATCGCCATGAAATGGCCAATAAGACGACAACGGATTACATGACCAACGACGATCGCAGCGGCGACAACGATTCTCCCCTTCTTGACGTGGACAAGGGCTCGGTCCAGCGATTCATCGCACGCGCCAAAAGCCAGGGCGTCATCACGGTCAAGGAACTGAACGCCGCGCTGCCGCAGGACCAGATGACCACCGACCAGATCGAGGACATCATGGCCGCGATCTCGGAAATGGGCGTCAAGATCGTCGAGAACGACGATGATGACGATGAAGACGGCGAGCAGGAAGACGGCGTGGACGCCGTCGATGGTCGCGATGACGAAAGCGGTTCTGATTCCGACTTCGACGAAGGCAATTCCCGGCGCCGTCCCGGAGAAACCCGCAAGGCCGACACGGCCGCGCGTTCCGACGATCCGGTCCGCATGTACCTGCAGGAAATGGGCGCCGCCGAGATGCTCAGTCGCGAGGGCGAGGCCGCCATCGCCAAGCGCATCGAAGCCGGCCGCGACATGATGATCATGGGGCTCTGCGAAAGCCCTATGACCTTCCACGCGATCATCGGGTGGTCCGAAGCGCTCAACAACGGCGAGATGCAGCTTCGCGAGATTCTCGATCTCGACGCGATGCTCTCCAAGGAGCCGCAGCCGGAAAACCTGGGCGAGGACGGTGAGGGCGACGGCGAGATTTCCGCTGCCACGACCGGTCCGACCTTCAAGGACGATGACGATTCCGGCGAGGACAACTCGGAAGAAGTCGACGAGGACGGCAACCCGATACCCAAGCGCAGGGTCGAGGACGATGAAGAGGACAACACCCTCTCCCTCGGCCAGATGGAAGCCGCGCTGACGCCGGAAGCGCTGGAGAAATTCGCGCTCATCACCGAACTGTTCCGCACCTTCGAGCGCCTGCAGAGCGATCGTCTCGAAGCGCTGGCGCTGGGCATCGATTTCCCGGCCACGAAGGAAGAGCAGTACCTGCAACTGCGCGAAGACCTCACCGCGCAGGTGGAATCGGTGCAGTTCCATGCGACCAAGATCGAACATCTGGTCGACAACCTCTACACCTTCAACCGCCGCCTGACGACGCTGGGCGGCCAGATGCTGCGTCTGGCCGAACGCCACAAGGTCAAGCGCGCCGATTTCCTCGAAGCCTACACGGGCCGCGAACTGGACGACGCCTGGGTCGCCGAAGTGGCCGGGACGGACAAGAAGTGGGCTGCCTTCGCGGAAAACGAGGCTGAACCTGCCGAGCGCATCCGCCTTGAAGTCTCGGACATCGCCACCGCCACCGGCATGGCGCTCCCCGAGTTCCGCCGCATCGTCAACATGGTCCAGAAGGCGGAACGCGAAGCACGCATCGCCAAGAAGGAAATGGTCGAGGCGAACCTGCGTCTGGTGATCTCGATCGCCAAGAAGTACACGAACCGCGGCCTTCAGTTCCTGGATCTCATCCAGGAAGGCAACATCGGCCTGATGAAGGCGGTCGACAAGTTCCAGTACCGCCGCGGCTATAAGTTCTCGACGTACGCGACCTGGTGGATCAGGCAGGCGATCACGCGCTCGATCGCGGATCAGGCCCGCACGATCCGCATCCCGGTCCACATGATCGAGACGATCAACAAGCTGGTGCGCACCAGTCGCCAGTTCCTCCATGACCAGGGCCGCGAGCCCACGCCCGAGGAAATGGCCGAGAAGCTGTCGATGCCCCTTGAGAAGGTGAAGCGGGTCCTGAAGATCGCCAAGGAGCCGATCAGCCTCGAAACGCCGATCGGCGATGAGGAAGACAGCAGCCTCGGCAACTTCATTCAGGACGAGAACGCCGTCATCCCGGTGGACGCGGCGATCCAGAACAACCTGAAGGAAATGATCACGCGCACGCTGGCATCGCTGACACCTCGTGAGGAGCGTGTGCTGCGCATGCGCTTCGGCATCGGCATGCCGACCGATCACACGCTTGAGGAAGTCGGCCAGCAGTTCTCGGTGACCCGCGAACGTATTCGCCAGATTGAAGCGAAGGCGCTGCGCAAACTCAAGCACCCGAGCCGGTCACGCATCATGCGAGCGTTCCTCGATTAAGGATGGGCCGCTCAACATCTGACTGAATTGCGGACGGTCTGCACCTGAGGATCGAAAATTCACCGCTTAGGGTCTTGAATGGGTCGGCTGCGATGGGCAGTGCCTTGGACTTATCTGCCATTCCCAAGCCGAAAGTTGGACGGCAGTTTACGTAGAAAGCGGCCGGTCACACATCCGGAAGGGCGGATACCCGATCGGAGCTCAGCCGGCTTTTTAGCGCCGTAGAGCGATGGCAATTGATGGTCGGCGACTTTTGGCAATCGTCTCATCCCGTGCTGGTCCATGCCGCTGGCCTCAATTTCGCCTGAGGCTCTCGAAGTGGCTTCTGCGATAGAAGGTGGGGTCCGGCCTCTGGATGAAGAAGGCCATCGGAACGTGATCGGCATGATGGTCGACGTTCGACATGAGCAGCAGCCGGTTGACGGTGTTGTCGCGGATGCCGCCGGACGGAGCGATGCATTCGATTCTTGCGGGAAGCGAGGGCGCGTCGTGCTTGCGGATCTCCGCGCCCATCCCGGCGTGGGCACGCGCGAACCGGCCCTTCAGCTGGGAAGCCCAGTTCGGCTTCGGCTTGCGGTCTTTGGCGGTGAGATATCGAACGGCGTCGTGGACGAGGCTGCGATAGGCTTGGCTCGCGCCGGTGGCGTGCGCCCGCTCCACTGCTTCCTGGGAACCGAGGAAATTGTGCTCGGCTTCCCGCACCGCGGTCCGGAACTCGGGAACGAGCTGCGGCGGCTTTCCCGGCAGCAGGCGGGACATGCCTCTTAGCTCCTTCCATCTATGGGGGCTGTCCGTCACGATGATCGCGCCCGTCGCCTGCGCGAGATAGAGCGAAAGTTCTAGGTTCGGCGCCATGTGCTGCAGCATCAGCAGCCCTCCATCCGAAATGACGGAACCCGCGTCATCCGAGTGGAGCGGTGCCAGGGGATCGAGGATCCTGTCCAATCGGAACGCTTCTACCATCCGATCAATGTCCTCGGGAGGCATATCGGGTTTCGACCTCCTGAGCATGCATCGCTGCATGTCCTCGGACGCGCTTAGGAAGGAGTGATGGAAGTCGTCCTCAGGCAGCCACCTGCTACGGATGTCGGCGACGGGTTTCGGCTGGAACTCCGTCCTCTCCTTAGCCATCTGCCATATCTCGCTGCGCAGATGCGGATCGAATATGCAGGGATCGGGAAAAAGCGTGACGATGCCGGCGTCGATCAGAGGCATCATGTCGAGCAGCAGGGCAACGTCCTTCAGCACCTGCTGGCGGAACGCCGCCGGGTTCTTCGTCGGGTTCGACTTGGGCGGCACACATCGGGCATGCACGAACGGGTTCTGGATCAGTATCTCGCCGAAGTAGTTCGGCGCTCCGATGGCGAACTCGGTGATCATGCGAGGATCGATGAGCCCCGTGAATAGACTGCGGAGCCGTCCGTCCGGCTTCGGTAGCAGGGAGATGAGGTCGGTGTCTCTCGGCCAGAGCCAAACGAACGTCTGGTAGATCTTGGCGATCTTTTCGTCGGTCAGCTCTTCGCGGGCCCTGCGCCAATCACCGTGCTCGGCGAGGCCGGTGATGTTGAGAATGGCCCGCGCGTGCAGGATGTTGCGCTCGCGGATGCCTCGCTCGCTCCACGAGGGACGCAGGTCGACCGGGCGCGACAGGCAGCAGTCTCGATAGCTGTGCGGAGAGCCGCAGCCGCAGAAGTCCTTTTTCGACTGCGGCAGCTCTGCTGCCGGCCGATCCAGTATCGGCGGGCGTGGGTCTGACCGTCCGAACTGGTCCTGATAGTCCACGCCGCCGCCTTCATAGCCGATGTAGATCTCGCCGCCGAACGAGAAAAGCTGGTCGGAGGGCGGGAGCAGAGTTTCCTGGATTCCCTTCCAGTCGGTATCGACCTCCGTCTCCGGATAGAGCCACTCGCGCCGGCCTGCTGCGACATGCTCGTTGGCGCGCGACTTGATCACATGGTTGATCCGGATCACCTCGGCGTCCGACAGCTTGCGGCTGCGGATGAAGGCTTCGGCGTTGATGAGGCTGTTGCCGAAACTGCGGGCGTTGGTGCGCTTGCGACACGGGTCGTTCAGTTGCGGGTCCTGCGCGTATTCGAGGTTGGTGAGGATGAAGCAGGAGTCTCGATCGAGCGGGAAAATCGTCTGGGTCGCCTTCCAGGATATCTGCGGATCTTCCGGAAAGGCGCATCGCGGATCGCTCGGCTGGACCGCGCGGTTGTAGACGGTGACGGGATGGTCGCTGATGATGAACTTCACGCCGGCGTCCTCGGCGGACACGATCTCCCGAACGCATTCGCTCCAGAGCGTGCAGTGCATCATCCGGACGCCCTGCATCTCCATCATCAGTTCGTTCTGATCGAGCGAGGGATAGTGGCGGCGGAGCCACTCGAGCCCTTTCGGCGTCCGCAGCTTCTGAGCGTCCATGACCTCGAAGAAGTTCTCGAACTCCTCGATCCTAGCCTCCAGGTCGTCCGCCCTGAACGCTTCCAGAGCCTTAGGACCTTTGCCGTCGATCCCGCCGAACAGCTTCCGCTCGATCTCGTCGTTGATGTCGAAGCCGAAATAGGAGGTCGTGTATAGATCGTCCTTATGGAAGCACTGGCTCGTGTATGAATCAAAGCGGGTCCGCCCCGGCTTCAGAGAGCCATCACTCTGTCGGTGCATCTCGGGATTGAGATGCAGGTACGCCAGCTTCTCGCGACCAGGTTCGAGAAAGCCACGCTGATACCATTGAGGCACATAGTGATTGTCACGGGACTTCGACATTTCCCCAGGATCGTGCCGTATGACTTGATGGCATGGCAATCGTTCCCCGCCGACATCAGACTTTAGCGCAACAGATAGTTGTGGATGAGCGTCTGGCCTCGACGAGCGGCGAGAAGGGTGAGCGAGGTCGGGCGCTAGAACCGTCAGGTGCCTCTGGCCCTCTTCGCCTTTGGCAGCTTCACCATGTTCGGGGCGTCGCAGCGATACATGTCCCCGAAGTAGGGAACGATGGTCCCGTCATCGATGTATTCGCCGCCGAAGGCGCACTTCCCTTCGCGAGGCGGCATGTCGTCTGCGGGGAGAATGACGCGCTTGGCGTTACGCTTCGCGACGAGGCTCTTCGGCGGAATCGTCATCTCTACGCTCCTCAGGGAATCGCACGGACGGGTATGGCGGTAGGCCGGTCGGCGGCCTCCTTGTGCAGGTTGATGAGCTGCTGGAGCAGCGTGAAGATCTGGGCGTTGCGGATGCCTGTCTTCGGGGTGTTGACCAAGCCGTATCGCTTGCCGCGATAGCTAGCCTGCGCAAGCGCGTCCTTGGGCGCACCCTCGGCGATCTCGAAGAGTGGCTCACCATCCAGCTTGACGTTCTTGCCGCCATCGAACTGCAGATAGGCGCCGATGTATCGATACAACCCTTCCGGCGACCGGAAGGAGATGTCCATCGTGACCGGAACTTCGGTAAGATTGCCCTGTATGCTGAGCAGCGCCAGGCCGTTTCCGATATAGATCGCGTCGGCGGAAGCCGCCGCAGGGCGCGGAAAGTCAATCTTCGCGCCGCTGCTCAGCAGGAAGTCCTTCTCAAGCGTGTAGCCTCTGGCGGGCACGGTGCATTCCTTGAGATCGGGTCGGAGAAATATTCGCGGCACTCGCTTTTCGGGCGAGACCTTCGTCAGGAACAGGCTGGCGTCGCCGGTCGGGTCGTCTCCGATTCCGGTCTTGTTCGACAGTCCAAACTTCTCGCCGTCGATGACGGTGACCTTGTCGATGGCGAGCGGGATCGTCTTCCCATCGGTACCCCTGGTCAGGCGGGAGACCGCGACGATGTTGCTGGCAGAGCTCTCGATCATGCCCGCGTCGAGCCCATAGCACTCGACGAACGTGGCGAACTTCTTGGAGGCTTCGGCATCGGCAGGGTTGTTCACGTATCTCAGAATCCGCATTCCGGCAGGCCGGCCCCCAGCGGCCTCTTTAAGACGGAACTCGACCTGGACGATCGAGAGGAACTCGATCACACGGTTGTCCATGCCTAGTCGGAGAAGCGTCTCGACGGTGGGGCAGGGCAGGGCCGTCGTGATCCCCTGATAGAACTTCTGGGTGTCGAAGACCGCGACGTCGAACGCCGTGCCCGAGACGATCTGTCCGGAGATCTGGGGCGTGTAAAGGTCGACGCCCTCGGCGATCGTCGAGCTCGACGAAGTACCTCGGACCGGAGTCGTGACGACGCTGTTCACAATAGAAGTGGAGGGCTGGGCGCCAAGCGCGCTTAGAGCGGTCGTCGTCGAGTTCGTAGTGACGGTGGTGTCGCTGCCCGTGGCGCCGATGACGCTCGTGAGACCTTCGCCGCGAAGCTGGCCGTTGACGCTCGCGCTTGCGGTCAGATTGATGTTTCCGCGGAACTGGGAGACCGAGGAGAACTGCGTCGGCATTCCGTCGCGCGCCCGAAGTATGTTTATCAGCGTCTGCACGTTGTTCATTTCACCCAGCGCGGCGTTGTATTCTACGCCAAAGCGCTGAACTTGCGTCGGAAAGGCGCAACCTTGAAGTAAAAGTACTAGGCAGACCATTGGTTAATTCCGAATCATCTCGCGCGTCCCCCCAGGATTCCGATTCGTGACCGAAGAATACAGAAATTACTAAAATCATTTCAATGGATTTCGTATCCGTGTCGATCCTTTTTCTGCGACTTGGAGGAGTGCTGTGTGATAGTCGCGTAACCTTTCGGACCGCAGTGCGTAAGGGCCGTGAGACGGGAACTGGACCTTCGGATTCGAGACTTCGGCTCTCCAGCAGCGGACCGTCACTTCGCCGCGCAGATGGGCCAGGTGCGCAGCGTCCTTCTCCCCCAAGCCGCCAGCCTGATCCGCAGACGCATGGGCGAAGAGAGCTGGAGACCCGCAAAAACCGGGTAATTTCTGGCGAAGCGGGCTGGTTTGATGACGTCGAGGCTTCGGGGCGCACCAAGGGCATCGTTCGGACCAATTTCCATCATGCCCGGCGTTGATTTCGCC
>NZ_JAZFAX010000072.1:0-8864 GCF_036352595.1 Novosphingobium resinovorum | reverse complement strand
AATGCTCGAGATCCCGCTGCCAATCCTCTTCCATCGCCAGCCTCCATCAAAGCTGGCTCCCTATGAATCACGCATTTCCCCTGCAGGGAATCCCGAAAATCACAATTCTGCCAAAGTAGTGCTAGGCTGCGTTGACAAAGTGGATTCCCAAGCGGGCTAAGTTCTGATTCAAGGCTACTCTTTGCGGGAGTGGCGATGGCTCGGGGGTGATCTGACGGACGGGGAATGGGATGTGATAGCGGGGCTTCTGCCATCGGAGCGAGGCCGCAAATCGCGGCCTGCTCATGACAACCGGCGCTTCCTCAACGGTATGCTGCATGTGTTGCGGGTCGGCTGCCCGTGGCGCGACATGCATAAGCGATACGGCCTATGGAACTCGGTCTACGTGCGGTTCCGGCGCTGGGCCGACCAAGGCGTGTGGGATGCGATTCTGGCAACGCTGGTCGAACTGGGACTGACGGATGACTGGCAGCACATGATCGACAGCACCATAGTTCGCGGCCATGTATCGGCAGTGGGCGGAAAAGGGGGGCTTTTGCGCAGGCTTTTGGTCGATCACGCGGCGGCTTTACGTGCAAGGTCCACGCCCGCCGTGACAATCAGGGACGCCCTCTCGGCTTCGTCCTGACTGGCGGGGAAGCCTCCGATTATGGAGCCGTCGATGCTCTGATGGCGATCCCAGTCACCAAGCCCAAGGCCCTGCTCGCCGACAAGGGTTATGATGGTGACGCCGTTCGCGAGAACCTGCTGATACAGGGCATCCTGCCGATCATCCCGCCCAAGCCCGACCGCCGCGAGACCTTCCTCATCCAGACCAGCCGGGGCGCGACGCTGACGGTGCGCCGGCGCGGCGCTGCCGCCTGCACGGTGACGCTCGGCGCGATCGCCCCGGTCGGCGGCTATGCCGACATCGGCGACCAGACGTGCCGCCCCGCATCCTCCATCCTCGCAGCCGAAAGCCAGCCCATGAAGAAGACTTCCGCTTCCATTAACCTCCTGTTCGGGGGCGCCTTCATCCTCACGGGGGTACTCGGTGCGGGGCCTGCGCGCGCGGGGATCGCGCTCAACAAAGTGATCGTCGATATCGCCCCCGGCACCCCTCCGTGCGACGACATCGAAGTGGCCAACGACGGTCAGGAGCGGCAATACGTGGTGGCCGGACCGGCGGTGATCCAGACACCGGGAACGCCGGGGGAAAAGCGCGTGGACTCGCCCGATCCCACCGTCACCGGCCTGCCGGTCACGCCGCAGAAGCTGGTGCTGGAGCCGGGCGAGCGCAAGAGCGTGCGCGTGGCGCTGATCGCTCCGCGCGGCCTCGATGAGCGCGTCTTCCGGCTGGCGATCCGCCCGGTCGCAGGCACGGTGGAGGCGGAGCAGACCGCATTGAAGGTGTTCGTCGGCTACGACGTGCTCATCATCGCGCAGCCCATGGCGATCACCGGCAACGTCACCGCGACCCGCTCCGCGCAAGGGGTCGTCTTCCACAACGGTGCGAACGCCAGCGTGGAGATGTCCGAAGGCGGCCAGTGCGATGCGCATGGGCGCGACTGCCGCGACCTGCCGGTGACGCGGCTCTACGCCGGGGCGGACTGGACGGTGCCGGTGACCCGCGACACGCCGGTGGAGTACCGCATCCAGCAGGACAAGCTGTCGACCACACAGCGGTTCTGAGAAGGTATCCTCCCGCCCGTCTTGTCCGCGCCGCCGATCGCGGGCATGGGCTGCGGCATGAACCGGTTTCCTTCCCGCTTCCGCCGTCTTGACGGTATCCTTGCCGATCTGGCGGTGGACGATCCCCTGTTGCTGACCGAACTGGACGGCTACCTCACCGGCATCGCCGCCGGTCCGCAGGCGATCGCCCCGGACGAATGGCTGCCGCCGATCTGGGGCGGCGCCTATGGTGAGCCCGCGCCGTTCGAGGAACCGAGCGACGTGCCGCTGTTCACCGACATGGTGATCGCCCGATACGAGGAAATCCTGCGCGACCTGCGCCGGGGCAAGCCGCAGCCGATCTTCGACATCGACGAGCGCAACGGCGAAGTGCTGTGGGAGGAATGGACCGGGGGGGTCGCCATGGCGATGGCGCTGCGCCCCGCCGAATGGGATGCGCTGGCCGAGGCGCAGGAGATCGATGCCGGCGCGGCCTTGCGCGACATGCTCACCCTCATGGCCGTGGCGCGGGACGAAAGCGGCCTCGATGCCGGGGAGATCAACGCACTGTGCGACGCGGCGGTAAGGACGATCCCGGAACTGATCGCCCGGATACACGCTTTCAAGGCGGCGCAGGCCGGGGCGCCTATGCAGCCGCCGCGTCCGATCAAGATCGGCCGCAACGATCCGTGCCCCTGCGGCTCGGGCAAGAAGCACAAGCGCTGCTGCGGCTGATCCGCTCTTGAGGCATTCCCGGATGGCCTTATGGTCGGGCGCCCCATTACAGGAGCACCGACCATGCGCATCGCCGTCTACGGCACCCGCAGCTACGACCGCCGGTTCCTGACCGCAGCCAACGCCGCGCACGGGTTCGAACTCTCGTTCCTCGACGCCCCGCTCTCGCCCGCGACCGCCTTGCTGGCGCAGGGGCACGAAGCGGCCTGCGTCTTCGTCAACGACGTCGCCGACCGCGCCGCGCTGGAAGTGCTGGCCGAGGGCGGGGTGCAGCTGCTGGCGCTGCGCTGCGCGGGGTACAACAACGTCGATCTTGCGGCGGCCGAGGCGCTGGGCATCGCGGTGGTGCGGGTGCCCGCCTATTCGCCGCACGCGGTGTCGGAATTCACCATCGGCCTGCTGCTGGCGCTGGACCGCCGCATCCATCGCGCCTGGTCGCGGGTGCGGGAGAACAACTTCGCGCTCGACGGGCTGGTCGGGCGCAACCTCCACGGGCGCGTTGCCGGGGTGGTGGGCACCGGCCAGATCGGCGCGCTGGTGGCCCGCGCGCTGCGGGCGGGCTTCGGGTGCGAGGTGCTCGCCAGCGATCCGGTGGTGGACGCAGGCCTTGAGGCGATCGGCGTGCGCTACGTCGAGCGCGAGGTGCTGCTGCGTGAGGCGGAGATCGTCACGCTGCATTGTCCGCTGACGCCCGGCACGCGCCACCTGATCGACGCCCGCGTGCTGGCAGCGGCGCGGCCGGGGCTGGTCATCGTCAACACCAGCCGGGGCGCGCTGATCGACACCGCGGCGCTGATCGAGGCGCTCAAGCAGCGCCGCATCGGCGGCGTCGCGCTGGACGTCTACGAGCAGGAGGCGGGCGTGTTCTTCGACGACCTGTCGAGCGAGATCGTCGAGGACGACGTGCTGCAGCGCCTGCTGACCTTCCCCAACGTGCTGATGACCGGGCACCAGGCATTTCTCACCGAGGAGGCGCTCACCGCGATCGGCGAGACCACGCTGCGCAGCGTCGCCGATTTCGCGGCCGGGCGCTCCTTGCCGAACCGCATCACCCCGGAGCAGGTCCGCCCGGCCTGATCGCCGTGCGTGCGTGGCAGGGCGCGGCACGACGCTGTGGTCAGCACCGACAGGGGCGGCTATGGCCGCCTGCGTAATCCAGAACATCGGCGTGCCTGATTCATGAGCCTGCAAATCCTCCTGGTCGAAGACGACCGGCAACTGCAACGCCAGATCGTCCGGCAGATGGCCGAATTCGGGCACGAGGTGGAAGCGGTGGGCGATGCCGCCGCGGCGCTGGTGCTGGTCAGTCGGCAGGCGTTCGACGTGCTGGTGCTCGACTGGATGCTGCCGGGCATGGACGGCATCGCGGTGCTGCGCGAACTGCGCGGACGGGGCATGGACATGCCGGTGCTGATGCTGACCGCGCTGGGTCATACGCTCGACAAGGTCGAGGGGCTTGAGGCGGGCGCCGACGACTACGTGGTCAAGCCGGTCGATCCGCTGGAACTGAACGCGCGGCTGCAGGCGCTGCTGCGCGCGCGCAAGGCTACTGGCAAGGCGGCGGACACGATCGCCGCCGGGGACATCGTCGTCAGCCCCTCGCGCATGGCGGCGTGGCGGGCGGGGCAGCCACTGGGCCTGTCGCACACCGAGTTCAAGCTGCTGCTCGAACTGGCGCGCGATGCGGGCACGGTGCTGACGCGGCCGATGCTGATCGAGCGGGTCTGGGGCCGCGATTTCGTGACGACGACCAATATCGTCGATGCCCATATTCGCCAGTTGCGCCTCAAGCTGGGGCAGCACGGGGATGATCCGATCGGCACCGTGCGCGGCATCGGCTACGTTCTGCAGGCATGAAGGTGCGGGCGGCATGAGGTTCGTCCCCCGCTCGCTGCGCGGGCTGACGATCGCCTTCCTTGCGCTGTTCTTTCTGGTGACGACCTCGGCAGGGCTGGGGACGTTCTTCGCTACCCGATCCACGATCAACGCGCTGGTGGATCGCCGCGTGGAGTTCGAAAGCCACGAGATCGCCCCACTCGAAGGGGAAGTCGGGCGCGAGGAACTGCATCGGCGGATCGACGACCTGACCGGGCGGCGCGATACGGCCGACCTCGGCATCCTGCTGACCGACCGGCAGGGCCGCATGATCGCGGGAAATACCCGTTTCACGCGCAAGCTGCCGCTGGGCTTTTCCAGCCTCGACGATGCCGACAGCATCGAGGGGCTCAGCGCCGGACGGGCCTTCGTGCGCGAGATTCCGGGCGGCATGCGCCTGGCCGTGTTCGCCGAGACCGAGCCGATCGACGATTATCGCTCGGCGCGCCAGCTGATCTACATCCTCGGCTTCGGGGCGATCGTGGTGGTGGTGCTGACCGGGCTGCTGCTGTTCCGGGGCCTCGTCGGCCGCCGTATCGACGAGATGCGACGCACCGCCGAATCCATCATCGACGGCGACCTTGCCACCCGCGTCCCGGTGGCGGGCGATGGGGGCGAGTTCGACCAGCAGGCGGCGGCGTTCAACCGCATGCTCGACCGCATCGGCGTGCTCATGGCCGAGATTCGTAACGTCACCAACGACATCTCGCACGAGATGCGCACGCCGCTCGCCCGGCTGCGTAATGCGCTGGCCCTGCTGGAGCGGCACGAGGACGCCGGGCTGCTCCGCGCGGAGCTGGAGACGGCGCGCGAACAGGCGGATACCCTGCTGGGCATGTTCGCCGCGATGCTGCGGATCGCCGAGATCGAAAGCGGCTCGCGCCGCGCAGGCTTCGCGCCGATCGAACCGGACGTGCTGGTGGACGAAGTCGTCGAGATCGTGCGGCCGCTGGCGCAGGAGCGCGGGCAGGCAATCGTGATCGAGCGCCGCGATACGGTGCGGCTGGTGGGCGATCGGCAGCTGTTGTCGCAGCTGCTGGTCAACCTGATGGAGAACGCGGCCATGCACACGCCGCCCGGCACGACGATCCGCGTCGCGGTGGAGCGGCAGGCGCGCGCGGTCATGCTGATGGTGGCCGATGACGGGCCGGGCATCGCCGCTGACCAGCGCAAGCTGGTGATGCGCCGCTTTGGACGCCTCGATCGCGGCGAGGGCTATGGGCTGGGGCTGCCGCTCGCCGATGCCATCGCGCGGCTCCACGGCGGTACGCTGGTCCTGGAGGATGCCGCACCGGGGCTGCGCATCCGCGTCACGCTACCGGTCTAGAAGCCGCCCATCAGATACCTTGCATCGTCATTGCGAGCGAAGCGAAGCAATCCAGAGCCGCACTACACCGCCCTGGATTGCTTCGCTTCGCTCGCAATGACGAAGATGATTGGTTGGGGGCGCACCATAAAAAGATCGGCGCGACGCGGGGGAGCGTCACGCCGATCCAGTTTCGATCTGCGGGTGACCTGGAGCGCCTTTCCCATCGTGAAGGAAAGGCGCTCTCCCGCGTGATCGTTCGTCCCCGGAGCCGAAGCTTCCGGGAAGCTCGTCAGAACGCGATGCTCGCGTCGAGGCCGAAGGTGCGCGGCGCGTTGAAGTTGCCGTAATCGCCCAGGATGTTGTTGATCGAGCCGGTGCTCACGTCGGTGGTCGGCGCGCCCGGCAGGCTGTTCGACGGGTCGCGGCGGAACACATACTGTTCGTTGAACAGGTTGCGCGCCCACACGCCCAGCGTCAGCTTCTGGTTGCCCACGCCGATGTCCGCCAGCGAGATACGTCCGTTGAAGATCAGCGAGGCATCGTTCTTGGTGGCGAACTGGTCGAAGGCCTGGGTCGCCTGCGAGTAGTTGCCGTCGAAGTGGAACTTCAGCTTGGTGTCGTTGCGGCCGATCGGCAGCACGTAATCGATCGAGCCGCTCGCCGCGTTACGCGGGGTGAACACGATGTAGAACTGCTGGTCGACCGTGGTGCTGGCGCCGTTGGTGCCGGTGTAGGTGATCGGTACAAGCGGGATGTGCGTGTAGGTGTAGGCGTAGGATGCGTTCAGCGTCAGACCATCGATCGGCTCCAGCGTCAGGTCCGCCTCGATGCCGCGGATCTTGGTGGTGCCGGGGGCATTGATGGAGACGAGGTTGTTGTAGTTGGAGCCGTTGAACGACTGGATCGAGCTGATGTCGACCTGGCTGTTCTTGCGGTCCATGATGTAGCCCGCCAGGTTGAAGCGCGCGCGGTGATCCCAGAAGTCGCTCTTCAGGCCGATTTCGTAGGACTTCACGTCTTCCGGATTGAACGCCTGGTAGTTCGCGGTGCGCGAGGATGCACCGCCCGCGCGGTAGCCGGTCGCGTACTTCGCGTAGACGTGCAGGTCGTCCGACACGTCATAGGCGAGGGTCGCCATCGGGTTGAAGCGGTTCCACGTCTTGTCGAGCGGGCTGTAGCCGGCCGCGTCCGCCTTGCCGGTCTCAACGTCGTAGTTGACGTTGCGCGAGTAGTGCAGGACGCCCTTCTTCTCGTCATGCGTGTAGCGGCCGCCGACGGTCAGGTGGAGCTGCTCGGTCGCGTTGTAGGTCAGCTGGCCGTAAGCGGCGTAGCTCTTCGACCACACTTCCGAGGCGCGGTCGATCGAGCGGCAGCCGACATCGGAGCCGTATCCGCTGGAACCGGTGCAGCTGTCGAGGATCGTGTAGACCGGCTGGCCCGCGCCGTTGAGGTACACGCCGTTCGAGTTCGGCGTCGCCGCGTCGTCGCTGACGTGCTCGTTGAAGTAGAACAGGCCTGCGACGTAGTCGATCTTGCCCACGGTGCCGACCGCCTGCAGTTCCTGGCTGAACTGGCGCTGGCGCAAGTCGGCAAGGCTGTAGCGGCTGAACGCGCAGGGTGCGGTCTGGGTGCAGGCGGCGGTCAGGTTGACCACCGGCACGCGGTGCGCGCCGCCCGAGTTGTCCCACTGCGTGGCGTCGACGCCGCGCCATGCGGTGATCGCGCGCAGTTCGATCTCGGGCGAGACGGCCCACTTGAGCGCGTTGGTGAAGCCGTGGGTCTTGTCGACGCTGGGCTGCTGCGGCACGCCGATGTCGGCGGTCTTCATGCGGGTCTTGCCGTTGACGACGACGCCGGGAAGCAGCGGCTTAACCGTGCCGGTGAGGTTGGTGTACTGGGTTCCGGGCAGGGTGCACGCCGCGCTGGCGGCCTGGGTGCCGGCGACGCAGCCGTTGGGGTTGTAGTTCAGCAGCTGGCTGTAGAACGGCGTGTTGGCATCGCGCGCGACGTCGTACGAGAAGTCGTCGGTGATGCCGTCGATCGGCTGCCAGCGCACGGCGACGCGGCCGCCCTTGCGGTGGTACTGGTTGAAGCCGGCCTGGCCTTCGAGCGGGTTCTTGGTGGTCGGGTCCTGATGCTGCAGCACGCCATCCAGCTTGACCGAGAAGCCGGCCATTTCCGGCAGGTCGACGTGGAGGCTGCCGTTGTAGGCGCCGTAGTTGCCGACGCCGCCGTCGATCCGTCCGCCGAATTCACCGGTGGGGGCCTTCGAGACGATGCTGAGCGCGCCGCCTTCGGTGTTGCGGCCGAACAGGGTGCCCTGCGGACCCTTGAGAACTTCGACGCGCTCGACGTCGAACAGCGCGGCGTTGAGGCCGTGCTGGCGGCCCATGTAGACGCCGTCCACATAGATGCCGACGCCCTGCTCGCGCGCGGGCTGGTTGGCGTCGAGCGGGACGATGCCGCGAATGCCGATCGTCAGCGCGCTCTGGCGGGCTTCGAAGGTCGCGACGCGCAGCGAGGGAACGCCGCCGTCGGCAAGGTCGTAAAGGCTCTGGACGTGGCGGTCCTTGAGCGCGGCCTGGTTGACGACCGCGATGGCGATCGGGGTTTCCTGAAGATTGGTCTCGCGCTTGGTCGCGGTGACGACGATGTCGCCGAGGCCCGAATCTGCGGCGGCATCGGCTGCAGCGGTGTCCGCTGCGGGCGCTTCGGCGTAGGCATTCGATGCGGCCAGACCGGCGAACATCGTACCGGCGAGCAGAGTCGCGCGGCCAATCTTGGTTATCATGATGAAAATCCACCCTTTTTTGGCAGGATGCGTCTGCCTCGGGCCGGCAATATGGCTGCAACACGACAGTTATATTGAGGTTTGAAGACACCTGTGTCTCGCCACCTTCATTTTCATCTCATCTTCACAGCAAGATGCTGAATTTAAAAATTATTTATACCTGAAGAGGGCGTCAAAAAATTGCGGCGGATGATCATTTCGCTCTCGTTTTAATGCGGATCATGCCGGAGTCCTAATCTGGCGAGCACAGCAAGCCGGGTGAGCGGCCCCGCCAGCCTCGGCACGGCGACCGGCAGGCGCAGTACCGCCGCGGCGCCCGGCACTTGCGCATTGCCGCCGGTCGAGACATGGAGCATCTCCGGATCGTCCGCGCCGAAGTCTAGCACTACTTTGGCAGAAGTTTGAAATGCGTGACTGATAGGCTCCCACCGCAATGAGGGCATTGGTCTGGCGGAGGTCTTGATATTCGGTCAATGATGGCCTGTCGGATGGCGGGCATGCTCG
>NZ_JAZFAX010000071.1:0-9396 GCF_036352595.1 Novosphingobium resinovorum | reverse complement strand
ACCCGCTTGATACTCCTCGATCCAACCGGCCGGCAGTGCGGCCAGACAGTTGGATGTGGGCGAGAATGCAGGAAAATCGCAATGTTCTGATCGTGGGCGGCGGCATGGGCGGGATGGCCTGCGCGCTGGCTCTCCATGGCGCGGGGCTCTCGCCCGAGATCGTCGAGATCGATCCCGCGTGGAACGCGCTCGGGGCCGGCCTCACGCTCAATGGCGGGGCGCTGCGGGCTTTCGCCAGCCTCGGGTTGCTCGACGCGGTCAAGGCGGCGGGGTTCGCCTCGGTCGGGCCGGTGCGCGCCTGCGATGCGCAGGGCAACGTTCTCAGCGAAGGGCCGACCGCGCCGATCTTCGGCCCCGGCATTCCCAACATGGGCGGCATCCTGCGCCCGCGCCTGCACGAAGTGATGCGCAGCGCGGTGGAAGCGGCAGGAATCGCGGTTCGCACCGGCGTTTCCATCACCGCGTTCGAAGAGCGCGAGGACTCCGTGCGCGCCACCGGCAGCGACGGTCTGGCCGGGGACTATCGCTTCGTCGTCGGCGCCGACGGTCTGTTCTCGGCGACCCGCGCGCTGATCTTTCCCGATGCGCCCAGGCCGCGCTTCACCGGACAGGGCTGCTGGCGCGCGGTGGTGCCGCGCCCGGCCGACGTCACCGCAACCTGGGTCTATTCGGGCGAGGGCTGCAAGGCCGGGTTCAACCCGATCTCGCAGGATCTGATGTACGTCTACCTGCTCGAATCCGCGCCGGGTAATCCGTGGATCGACCAGGCCGACTGGCTCGAACTGCTGCGCGCGCGGCTCTTGCGCTTCGGCGGCCATGTCAAGGCGATCGCCGAGGGGCTGAATGCGGAATCGCTCATCAACTACCGGCCGCTGGAAGTGGTGCTGCTCTCGCCCCCCTGGCACAAGGGGCGGGTGCTGCTGGTCGGCGACGCCGTCCACGCGACCACGCCGCATGTCGGCTACGGCGCGGGCATGGCGATCGAGGACGCGGCGGTGCTGGGCGAACTGGCGGGCGGGATCGAGGATGTCGAAACCCTCTTCACGACGTTCACCGCGCGCCGCTATGAACGGTGCAGGACGATCCTGGAAGGGTCGGTCGCGATCGGCGAACTGGAGATGGCCGAGGCTCCGGTGGCCGAGCAGCGGGCGCTGAGCGCGCGGATTTCGCGGCTGATCCAGGAACCGATCTGAAGTGGACGGGAAAGGCGCGGATTTGGCGATGGACGCAGGAAGTCAGGAAATCTGGTTCCATCACCTGGGCGTCAGCGTGCGCGACATGGACGGTTCGATCGACTGGTGGCAGCGCATGCTCGGCTTCACGCTGGAGCGGCGCTACCGGCTGGAATCGATCCCGGCCGAGATCGCCATGCTGGCGAACGGGGCGCTCCACGTCGAACTGCTGTGCCGTCCAGATGTGAAGCCCGCCGATCCCGAGCGGCGGGTGCCGGACGACGATTTGCGCACCTGCGGCAACAAGCACATCGCGCTTTCGGTCCGCGATGTGCGGGCGATGGTGGAAGTGCTGCGCGGCAAGGGCGTGGACGTGGTCTGGGTGAAGGATCTGCCGAACGGCCGCTCGGCCAGCTTCATCCGCGACCATGAGGGCAACCTGATCGAACTGGTGCAGTTCCCCAGGGTGGCAGAGCCGGTCGCGGTGGTGCCGCGCTAATCGGGCAGTTCGAAGCACGTGGGCGAGGGGGTGCGCGCCACGTTCAGCACCATCGCCAGCATCGCGTAGTAGCCGCAGATGCCGGTCAGTTCCATCACCCCGCGCTCGCCCAGCAGCGCGAGGGCCCGGGCGTAGAGCGCGTCGTCCACCCCGTGCTGACGGTGCACGGCAAGGCAGAAGTCGTGGACGACGGCCTCGTCCTCCTGCA
This sequence comes from Novosphingobium resinovorum, assembly GCF_036352595.1. Taxonomy (GTDB): domain Bacteria; phylum Pseudomonadota; class Alphaproteobacteria; order Sphingomonadales; family Sphingomonadaceae; genus Novosphingobium; species Novosphingobium resinovorum_B. The sequence continues at coordinate 7,517 of NZ_JAZFAX010000071.1, read as the reverse complement.
CCGCCGTGGCGGGGCCCCCTTCCAGCAGCGCCGCGATGGCCGCGCGCGATACGCCGGCCTTGCGGGCGAGGGGGGCGTGGACGTGCCATTCGTAAGGCTGGCTCCAGTGGCGCGCGGTGACGATGATCGCCCATTCGCGCAGCCGCTCCGGGATCGAGCACTGGTAGCGCAGGAACTCGCCCAGCTTCTGCACGCGGTCCATGAACAGAGGGCTGCGCATCATCGGCACGAAGGGGCCGCGCACCTCGCCGCGCGGGCTGGCGATCAGCGCCTCGGCGGCGGAGCGCTGCTCGGCATCGTAATCGGCGGGATACTGCCTTGGCAGGCGGTCGGGGCCGACAGGTGGGCTGAGCGGCGGACAAGTGGTGGACATGCTCTCTCCCTTATTTCACTTTCCGGCTAATATCCTATTGTGAGCCGGGGCCAAGCACCGCTAGGGCTGTATATCGGCTATGAGGACGAGCATGGACAACGAAGACGAGCCGGTGGAACCGAAGGCGCCCGCGCGCAGCCGGGGGCGTCCGCGCGCCGGTGCCGAGGGGGATGCGCCCGATGCCGGGGTGGGGCGCGATGCGCTGATCGATGCGACGATCGACCTGCTCAAGACCAGCCCGCCGTCGAAGATCACGCCGGTGGTGGTGGCGCGCCATACCGGGGTGCATCCCTCGCTGATCCGCTACTACTTCAAGACCCGCGCGGCGCTGCTGGTGGCGGTGGCGGAGCGGGTGACGCAGCGCTTTGCCCAGGAAGTCGACGCCGCCGCGCAGGACGCCGCGAGCACCCCGGAAAGCCGCCTCTGCGCACGGATCGGGGCACTGATCGACCTCAACGCCTCCTACCCGTTCTTCCACCAGCTGATCGTCTCGGAGATCGCCATGTCGGACGATCCGGCGGCGCACGAGATGATCGCCAAGTTCACCAATCGCGGGCAGGCGGCCTATGGCCAGATCCTGCGTGCGGGGCTGGCGGACGGCAGTTTCCGGGGCATGGACCCGGGGCTGCTCTATGTGGCGGCGATCGGGATGTCGGAGTTCTTCGTCTCCGCCCGCCGCCAGCTGGAAATCGCGCAAGGCGTGGCGATCGACGAGGACGAGATGCGCGCGGCCTACAAGGCCTTCGTCTGCGATCTCGTCCTCAACGGGGTGATGAAGAAGGATTAATCCGGCACCGCCATGGGCCGGAACACCCCGCGCCCGGCGGCGGGGAACCAGGGTTCCTGCTCCAGCCGCGCGCGCCATGCGGTGGAGCGGGCGAAGGCGCGCTCGGGCGAGGCCATCACCGTGATGTCGCGCAGTTCGTGGAATGCCAGGCTCGTCCAGCGCGGGCCGCCGTGGTGCGAGAGCACGCGGTAGCGGCGCGCGCGTAGCCAGCCATCGGCCTTCATGAGCAGGCCGATGTGCTCCTCGTCGTACCAGCGATCGACTTCGGCGGTGCGATCGGGCGGCACGTCGAAGGCGACCATCATGATGATTCCAAAAGGTTCCGCGCTCGGCCCGCTGTCGCTGACCTGCTCCAGCTGGTACTGCGCGACCCCCGGAATTCCCGCCAGCGCCGCCGCATTCGCCGCGCCGTGCGTGAGCAGCACCGCCTCGGCCGGACCTTCCGCCGAGAGCATCCGCCAGCCCGGCGCGGGTGCTGCGAACAGTCGCGCCATGCCGTCATCGGGCGCGCCGCCGGGCAGGGCATGGAGGGCGAATGCCGCGTCAGCCATGGGCGACGTCCGCTTCGGGCTTGTTGCGCTTCACCGCCTCGTGGTTGGTCGAGCCTTCGCCCATGTAGACGCCGCGCTCCCACTCGCGTTTCAGGGGGTCGTGGACCTTGACCTCGAAGGCGCCGATGCCGTGGATTTCGATCTTCAGCGTCTCGCCGTCCTGCACGAAGCCGAGGCCCTCGTGGTTGGTGCCGCAGGCGACGACGTCGCCGCTGTTCATGGTCATGATCGTGGTCACGAACGCGACGATCTCGGGCACCGGATGCTCCATGTCGTCGGTCATGTAGTTGTGGCGCAGCTGCCCGTCGTTCCAGAACTGCACCCACAAGTCATTGGGATCATTGATTTCATCCGCCGTGACGATGCAGGGGCCAAGCGGTGCGAAGGTGTCGAAGCTCTTGCCCATCCACGAGTTGTTGCGCCAGGTCCGCCGCCCGCTTTCGCGCGCGGTGATGTCCATGAAGCAGGTGTAGCCGAACACCGCATCGCGCCAGTTTTCCTGCGTGACCCGCTTCGACGGGCCCTTGAAGACGAGCGCCAGTTCGGCCTCGTGCATGAAGGCGTAAGGCTCTGTGAAATCGGGCAGTTCCACGGTGTCGCCGGGCCCGATCACGGCGTCGGCGTTCTTGAGGAACATGTTGAGCGGGCGCGCCTCGCGCTGGGCGTGCTCCCAGTAATTGGCGAGGCAGTTGGCGATCTTGCCGGGGCGCGGCAGCGGCGGCAGCAGGCGCACGGCGTCCAGCGGCAGGGCCGGACCGCTGCGCGCCAGTTCCTCCAGCGCGGGTTTCAGCGAATCGTAGCGGTCGATGAGGTCGGTCATCACCCGCTGCGCATCGGCGGCACTCAGCGGCACCCAAGCGGGGTCTAACGACACCGAGGATGCATCGACGACGCCGGAATCGGTCAGAATCCCCGGCTTCGCAGCCCATCGCGATGGCGCATCCGACGCCGTGAACAGGACTAGTTTCAAGCGATCCTCCCTCGATTGCGGCCGGGCCTCACCCGGCATCTGATATTTAGCGCATATGAGAATTACGATCGGCGGGTCAATTGACAATTATCGAAGGCGCTAATATTTCGATCTCACCAAGCGGCCGCAGCCGCATCCAGCAAAAGACAGAGGATCTGATGGCCGAGACTCCCGCATATCGAAGCGTGTCCTTGTTGATCGACGGCGTCTGGTCGCCCGCGCAGAGCGGCGCGACGCTGCCGGTGGTCAACCCCGGCACCGGCGAGACGATCGGCACCGTGGCGCACGCCGGGATCGTCGATCTCGACCGCGCGCTGGCGGCGGCGGAGAAGGGCCTTGCCACCTGGCGCAAGGTGGCGCCGCTGGGCCGCGCCAAGGTGCTGAACGGCGCCGCCCGCCTGCTGCGCGAGCGTGCGGAGGACATCGCCGTGCAGATGGTGCTCGAACAGGGCAAGATGATCGGCGAGGCGCGCGGCGAGGTGGAGCGCGCGGCGGAAGCCTGCGACTGGATGGCGGGCGAGACGCAGCGCATCTACGGCCGCGTCATCCCCGGCCGTGCGGGCAACATCACCAACCTTGTGCTGCGCGAGCCGGTGGGCGTGGTCGCGGCGTTCACGCCGTGGAATTTCCCGGTCAACCAGATCGTGCGCAAGGTCGCGGGCGCGCTGGCGGCGGGCTGTTCGCTCGTGGTCAAGGGGCCGGAGGAAGCGCCGGGCTCCTGCGCCGAACTGGTGCGCGCCTTCGTCGATGCGGGGGCGCCGGCAGGCTCGGTCAACCTCGTCTACGGCACGCCTGCCGAGATTTCCGAGTACCTCGTGCCGCACCCGGTGGTGCGCAAGATCAGCTTCACCGGATCGACCGTGGTGGGCAAGCACCTTGCCGCGCTGGCCGGGGCGCACATGAAGCTGACGACGATGGAACTGGGCGGCCACGCGCCGGTGCTGGTCTTCGCCGATACCGACCCGGTCGCCGCCGCCAAGGCGCTGGCGGGCAACAAGTTCCGCAACGCCGGACAGAGCTGCGTCAATCCCACCCGCTTCCTGGTGGAAGGTGACGGCTTCGAACCCTTCGTCGAGGCTTTCGTGGAAGCGGCCGCGGCGCTCAGGCCCGGCACCGGGCTCGATCCCGCCACCACCACCGGCCCGCTCGCCAACGTTCGCCGGGTGGAGGCGATGGAGCGCCTGACCGCGGACGCGCTGGCGAAGGGCGCGATCTTGCGCACCGGCGGCAAGCGCATCGGCAACGCGGGCTTCTTCTTCGAGCCGACCGTGTTCACCGATGTTCCCACCGATGCGGCGCTGATGAACGAGGAGCCGTTCGGTCCGATCGCGATGATAAACCGCTTCGACAGCCGCGCCGAAGTCTACGCCGAGGCGAACCGGCTGAACTACGGGCTGGCGGCTTATGCCTTCACCACGTCTTCGCAGACCGCGAAGGAGGTCATGGAGAACGTCGAGAGCGCGATGATCTCGTTCAACCACTTCGGGCTCGGCCATCCCGAGACGCCGTTCGGGGGCATGAAGGATTCGGGCTACGGCTTCGAGGGCGGGTCGGAGGCGATCGAGCCTTATCTGCAGACGCGCTTCATGACGATGGCGGACCTTTGATCGCAGGGCCGCGCGCTGGATTGCCGCGGACATCGCAGTGAAGAAGCAGGGGTTACCCCCACCCCTTCGTCATTGCGAGCGAAGCGAAGCAATCCAGGGCGGAGCAGATCGCTCTGGATTGCTTCGACCCTGACGGGCCTCGCAATGACGAAGTGAAGCCCGACCACAGATAACCGGGAGAGACCAATGGCAGGCCGCCTTGAAGGCAAGATCGCGCTCGTGACGGGCATCGGCGCAGGCATCGGGCAGGGCATCGCCCTGCGCTTCGCCCGCGAAGGCGCAACCGTGATCGGCTGCGACATTTCGGAACAGTGGGCCGAGGCCACGGTGGCGCAGGCGCGCGAGGAGGGTCTTGCGCTCTCCAGCCTGCACCCGATCGACCTCACCAAGCCCGCCGACGTGCAGCGCTATGTCGACCACGCAGGCGCGGTGCACGGGCGCATCGACATTCTCGTCAACGCCGCCGCCATCGCCCCGCACATGACCCCGGTGGCGCAGATGGACTACGAGCGCGAATGGATGCCGACGATGGTGGGCGAGGTCGATCTGGTGTTCCTTGCCGTCAAGGCGGCCTGGCCGTGGATGACGAAGGTGGGCGGCGGTTCGATCGTCAACTTCGCCTCGGTCAACGCGTTTCGCGGCTCCACCAATACCGGCATGGTCGCGCATTGTGCGGGCAAGGCGGCGGTCATGGCGATGAGCCGCCAGATCGCGGTGGAGGGCGGGCCGCACGGCATCCGCTGCAACACCATCGCGCCGGGCATGGTGCAGACCGCCGCCACGGCAGCGGCCGGCACCAGCACCGGCGAGATCGCCGAGCGCATCAAGGCGCGCCTGCTCATCAAGCGGCTCGGCGTGCCCGAGGACATCGCCAATGCCGCGCTGTTCCTCGCCTCCGACGAGTCCACCTGGATCACCGGCACCAACCTGTCGGTCGACGGCGGCGTCACTGCGGTCTGAGGCGATGACGCTGACCCCGCTTCCTCCCCCGCATCCCGCGCCGCATGGGGCGAGCGGGTGGACGGTGCCCGCCGGGGCCTGCGATGCGCATTGTCATATCTTCGGACCGCAGGATCGCTTTCCCTACCTGCCCGGCCGCGCCTACCAACCGGCCGAGACGCCGCTGGAGCGCTACCGGGAGATGGCGGGTGCGCTGGGGCTGGCGCGGGCGGTGTTCGTGCAGCCCGCCGTCTACGGCACCGACCATGCGGCGATGCTCGATGCACTGGAGCGCGGGGAAGGGGCCTATGCGGGCGTCGGGATCATCGACGCTTCGGTGCGTGACGCCGACCTCGCGCGCATGCACGCGGCGGGCTTTCGGGGTGCGCGGTTCAACTATGTCGGCCACCTCGGCGCGCGACCTTCGCGGGGCGATGTGCTTGCGGTGATGGACCGGGTGGCGCCGCTCGGCTGGCATCTGGTGTTCCATGTCGATGCCGGGGCGCTGGCGGACGAGGCGGGGTTCCTTGCCGAGTTGCCGTGCCCGCTGGTGATCGATCACATGGCGCGGCTCGATGCGGCGGCGGGCGTGCAGCAACCGGGTTTTGCGGCGCTGCTCGAACTGGCCGCGCTCCCGCATGTCTGGACCAAGATTTCCGCCGCCGACCGGATGAGTGCCGACCTCTCGGACGCCGTGCCGTTCATGGCGGCGCTGGCCGCTGCGGCGCCTTCGCGGACCCTGTGGGGCACCGACTGGCCCCATCCCAACAGCCGCTGGATGCCCGACGACGGCGACCTGCTCGACCTCCTCGCCCGCGCGGTGCCGGGCGAGGCGGCGCGCACCGCGATCCTCGTCGACAATCCCGCGCGGCTTTACGCCTTCACCTGAATTCGGAGAGTATCATGCCCAGAGAAGCAAGGCGCGTCGTCACCGGCCACGATGAGAACGGCAAGTCCATCGTCCTGTCCGACGCCGCCCCGCCCAACATCCGCGATCGCGGGACGGGCGTGGACTTCATCGAGATATGGAACACGCCCAGCGTTCCCGCGATCGTCACTGCCACCGAGCCCGAGCCGACCGACGGCCCGCTGATCACGCCGCCACCGGCAGGCGGCACCAAGATCCGCTTCAACGACTTCTTCCCCGGCCACATCGACAAGCTGCCCCCGCGCGCGGACGGGCGGCACAAGATGATGCACCGCACGAAGTCGATCGACTACGGCATCGTGCTGGAAGGCGAGATCTGGATGATCCTCGACGATTCCGAAGTGCTGCTGACGCCCGGCACCGTCGTCGTCCAGCGCGGCACCGACCATGCCTGGGAAAACCGCTCCGACCAGGTGTGCCGCATGGCCTTCATCCTGATCTCGGGCGAGTTCGACGAGGCCTTGCGCGCCACGCTGCCACAGCATCTCGAAATCCGCACCGGCGCCGTCTTCAACGACGCGCCGAACACATAATCCACGAGAGGACCGATCCCATGAGCTTCCCCCGCACGCCCGGCAATTTCTACCGCATGCCGATCTTCTTCGGCCCCAATCCGTGCCCGCGCTGGACGCCCGAAGGCGTGCCGCAGGACTTCGCGCGCGAACCCGTGCGGACCACGCTGGGCACCCGCTACCGCACCGATGCCGCCGCGCTTCAGGCGGTGCTGCCCGAGGGGTTCTCGGTCTGGGGCGATCCGGTGGTGACGCTGGAGGCGATCTACATGACCGGCTTTTCGTGGCTGGCGGGCGGCGGCTACAACATGTTCGACGTCAAGATCCCGGTGGTCTACGCCTCGAAGACCGAGGGCGACGTCCACGGCACGATGCTGATGGCGCGCTGGGAAAGCCTGGCCGACCCGATCCTGACGGGCCGCGAGGAACTGGGCCACAACAAGCTGTTCTGCGATATCCCGCCGATCAGCGACTTCAACGGCCGTCACCACGCCAGCATGTCGTGGCGCGGCTATTCCTTCGCGAAGCTGTGGGCGGATGATCTGGTCGAGGCCGAACCGCCCAAGGGCAACCCGCAGAACCGCGGCCTGCTATCGTGGAAGTACATGCCCGCCACCCCGCGCCCGGGCAAAAAGTGGGGCGAGGAGTTCGACGCCAACTACGCCACGCTGACCCCGCCGGCGTGGAGCGGGGTGAAGACCACGCGCTACCTTGCGGGCAAGGGCGGCATCGAATGGGCCGCGCCAAGCTTCGAGGATCTGCCGACGCAGTACACCATCGTCAATGGCTTCGCCTCGTTCCCGGTGCTGGAGAGCCTGGGCGGCTATGTCTTCGACATGGTCGGCGGCGC
>NZ_JAZFAX010000070.1:0-9432 GCF_036352595.1 Novosphingobium resinovorum | reverse complement strand
ACATAGTCTAGGAGAGTTCGATGTCGTCTCAGGGTTTCGTCGGTGCCGTTCTGCGCCAGGGCCATGTGGAGTACGAGAAGGCCCGCCATGCCACGGTCTGGCGCGAGAACACGCCGCTGCGCTTCCCATCGATCATCGTGAAGGCCGAATGCGTCGAGGACGTGATCGCCGCCGTCAAACTCGCGGAAGCCGAAGACCTGCCGATCGGCGTGCGCTCGGGCGGCCACAGCTGGACCTCGCCTCACTTGCGCGACAAGTCGGTACTGATCGACCTTGATGCGATGCGTGAGATCGAGATCGATCCCGAGAGCCGCACCGCCTGGGTCCGCCCCTCGGTCAAGGGCCGGCACCTCAACGATGCGCTGGCCGAACACGGGCTGATGGCGCCGACCGGGCACCATGACACCGTCGCCTGCGGCGGGTTCCTGATGTGCGGCGGCTTTGGCTGGAACTTCCGCCACTGGGGCAACGGCTGCCGCAACGTCGTCGAGATCGAGCTGGTGAACGCGCAAGGTGAGTTGCTGATCGCGAGCGAGCACCAGAACCAGGACTACTTCTGGGCCGCGCGCGGTGGCGGCGCAGGCTTCTTCGGCGTCGTGACCCGCTTTCGCGTCAAGGCCTATCCGCGCCCGAAATTCCTGCGCGCCAACGGCTACGTGTTCCATGAAGACGCCTTCGAGGACGCCATGCGCTGGGCCTACGAGATCCGCGCGAAGCTGCCGACCAACTGCGAATTCGTCGGTTCCTGGACCAGCTGGGATCCCGAGACCGGCGACTGGGCGCCGACCCGCTTCGCCCTCAGCGGCCTGATGTTCGCCGACAGCGAAGAGGAGGCCGAAGCCGTCTCCGCACTGTTCGACACCTGCCCGGTCAGGGACAAGGCCGTCATGCGCCGCCGCAACGAGCCGACCACGCTGGAGGAACGCTACACCGGCGCGACGATGGCCGATCCGGCAGGCTTCCGCTTCGCCGCCGACAACGTCTACACCGACAAGGATGCCGACGAGATCGTGCCGCTGATCCGGGCGATGGTCGAAAGCATGCCCACCCCGCGCACGCACATCTTCTGGCAGTACAACGGCCCGCGCCCGGACTTCAGCGGCATGGCGCTGTCAGGCTGGGGCGACACCTTCTTCGCCGCCTATCCGCTGTGGCAGGACCCGGCGCAGGACGCGCAGATGCAGAAATGGGTCGTCAATGCCATGCATATGCTCGACCCGATCGCCAACGGCGAAGGCCAGATGAACGACGAGAATATGGAAGCGCATCCGCAAAACTACCTGACCATGGAAGTCGCGGCGAAGCTGGAGCAACTGCGGGCTCGTCATGACCCCAAGGGGCGGTTCCTGTCGTTCCTGACGCCGGGAATGCGCTGACCCCAGGGACCAAAAGATAACGAGAGGAGGACTGAAATGCCGGTAACCAGAAGAAGGCTACTGGAGACGGCAGGCGTGGGCGGCGTTGCCGTCAGCGCCGCCGGGCTGGCCGCCGGACATCGCAATCGCCAAGGGCAGTACGGCGGGGAATGGCGAGAGGATATGCTTCGTGCTGCCCGACGTGGTCGATGGGCCATATTACGAAGACCGCGCGATCATGCGCAGCGACATCACCGAAGGTAGGCCCGGCATCCCGCTGGAAGTCCGCGTGCGCATCGTCGATCCCTCATGCCGTCCGATTCGCAATGCGCGGGTGGACTGCTGGCAGGCCGATGCCGGCGGGATCTATTCGAACTATCCTTATCAGGGCGACGATCTGAAGATCGCGACGATCGGCGAGACGTTCCTGCGTGGCACCCAGGTGAGCGACGAGGACGGCATGGTTGTGTTCCGTACGATCTACCCGGGTTGGTATCGTGCCCGCACCGCGCACATCCACTTCAAGGTCTACATCGGCGAGCGCACGCGCCTGACGACGCAGATGTTCTTTCCTGACGCGCTGAACGAGTTCATCTACCTCAACGTTCCGGGCTACAAGCGCGAGGCCGTGCGCGACACCGTCAACATGACCGACTGGATCCTGACCGAAGCCTCGCACCATGCGATGGCCAACGTGCGCGAGGAGATCGACCGCTACATCGCCGAGATGACTTTCGGCGTCGATCCGCGCGCCATGCCGCCGGTATCCGAGAAGATGTCCTGTCCGGCCGAAGGCAAGTGCGCCCCGGCACCGAACACCCCTCCTGCCGAAGCGAAGCGCGTGGAGTTACTGGTCCCCTCCCCGGCGAACAGCCGGTTACCACGAGCGCAGAAACCGAGGCTGAGGGCACCATAGAAACGGAAAAAGGCGGGCCTAGCGACCCGCCTTTTCATTGTCCGGCCAACGTTCTTCAGCCGAGCGGCAACAGGGCCGCGTTGAACGCCTCGGGCTGTTCCCAGAAAGTCGCGTGTCCTGCCTCGCCGATGACCGTCAGCCGCGCGTTCGGGAAGACGTCGAGCAGAGGACGGGCAAGCGCAGGCGGCGAATACAAATCCGCGTCGCCAAAGATCAGATGCGTTGGCAATGTGATGGAGCGCAGGTCCGCATATGTCGGCCCGGCAGTGGCAGCAGCCTTTGCCCTCGCCTGCACGGTGGGCGCGGCCTTGTCTACGGTCGCGCTGAGCGCACTTTCCTCGATCGCCAGCCAGCGCTTCACGCCTTCCGGGTTGCCTACGCGGTAGCTGGGCGAGAGTTCGCGAAAGGCAGCGGGCAGGTCCTGGAACTGCGGCGGCATCAGCGCCTTGGTACGCGCCACGTGAACCGGTTCGCTGAGACCGAGCAGGCTGCCCGCCAGAGCCAGCGAGAGCAGCCGCTCCTGATGCGCCTGCGCATAGCGCACCGCCGCGAAGGCTCCGGCGGCCGCACCCACCAAATGGAAGCGCTTCAACTGGAGTGCATCGGCGAAGAACGCGAGATCGTCGCCGGGTGACGCTTCGTCGGCGCCAGGCTCGACCTGCGACCCGAAGGCTCCGCGCCGGGAGAACGCCAGCGCCCGATAGCCCGCCTTGGCCAGTACCGGCTGCTGGTAGACCCACGACTGCGCACTGCCGGTCATCGGATGCATCAGCACCACCGGCTCCCCGCTGCCGCCAGTGTCCCAATACCACAACCGCCCGCCGGGAACCGCGAAATAGCCCTCCTTCGCGGGCGCCTGGGCAGGCGGCGGGCCAGTCAGCGAGGGATCGCGCCCGGCAAGGAAGCGCTCTCGCGGGCGGATGGCCGACGCCCGCTTCCGCGGCGTCGCCAGCGCTGGGAACGATGCGCCCGACGCTGCGAGCCCTCCGAAAGCGAGGCCCCCGAATGCGAGCGCCTCACGGCGGGTGGATCGGAAACTCTCGGGCATCTGCTTTCTCTCCTGCTTGCCGGTCAGAACGTGACTTTCGCGCCGACCTGGAAGGTCCGGCCGATCAGATCATAGTTCAGCGTCCGGCTGCCCATGGTCATGGCGATGATGGCGTACTTCGGCGGCTGGACGTTGAACATGTTGTTGATCACTCCGAACAACTGGAAATTGTCGCCGATCTTCTGGCTGATCGAGAGGTTGTTGTAGATGCGCCCGGCGAAACGGTTCTGGCTGATGCTGCTCGTGCTGGCGGCGACGTAGTCCTCATCACCCGGCGCGGCCAGCGAAGGATCGTAGATCACGCTGGTGAACCCGCGCGCCTGCAACGTCGCCGAAAAGCCCTTGTTGACGTAGCCGAGCGACGCCAGCGCGGTCCAGCGCGGTGTGCCGAAAGCGGTGCCGGCATATTGCAGGCTGCCCGTAGGCGTCTCCTGGATATAGTCGATCGCATAGTTCACCATCAGACGCGCCTCGATGCGGGCGTCGCTTTCGCCAAGCCGGGTCTGATAGCCGAGTTCGAAATCCACGCCCCGCAGCTTAAGCGAGTTGATGTTCTGGCTGACCGTCAGGACCTTGCCGATGCCGGAGGTATATCCACTGTCGAAGGTGATGAAGCTGCAGGCATCCGCGTTTCCGGCAGCACACTGGTTGATCGTCTGCTGGTCGGTCAGACGCACGATCGCGCCCTTGAGCTTGATCTGGTAATAATCGACCGAGGCGCGCAGGCCGCCATGCCGCAAGGTCATCCCGCCGGTCAGCGTGGCGGCGACTTCCGGCTTGACGGCGGTGTTCCCCGCCCCCTGCATGATTCCCGCACCGGTCAGTCCGTAGCCGGCGTTGACGGTATTGCCGGCGCCGAGGGTGCCGTTGGGGATGCTGTTGACCAGCGCCGTGCTGGTCGTCCCGCCGCCGATGAAGAAGATTTCGTTGAGGTTGGGTGCCCGGATGTCGCGCGAACGGGTCACGCGCAGCAGGACGCCATCGGTCGGCTCCCAGGTGGCGCCGAGCTTCCAGGTCTGCACGCTGCCGCTCAGCTTGTAGTCGGTGTAGCGAACGGCGGCGTTGAGATCCAGGGCCTGCACGAAGGGTGCATCGCGCAGCAAAGGAACGCCGACTTCGGCAAATCCCTCCTTCACGCTGTTGGCGCCCTTGAACGTCGTGAAGTTGCCGTTGACGAAGATGTTGGCCAGCGGCTGCTCTGCCACCACATCGACCGAATCCCGGCGATATTCCGCACCGACGGCGAGGGATACCTCACCGGCCCACAATGAGAAGGGAGACCCTGAAAGGCTGAACGCCGCGACCGTCTGCTTCAGACGGGTGATCTGCTGCTGATCCTGCTGGATATAGTCGTAGGCTGCATCCGAAGCCTGACCCACGCCGAATGGATTGAACGGGGCGCAGGCCTTGTTGTTGAAGCTCTCGTAGACCGCCAGCTGAGCAAGTTCGGTAGCGGTAAGGCCACTCTCACTGCAGTTGTTGACCGCCTTCTTGAACGCCGCGCCGGCGATGCCGTTGGTAATGAACAACTGCTTCGTTTCGCCATGTTCGACATAGGCGTCCCAGTTCCAGCCGCTGCCCAGCTTGCCTTCCAGCCCGCCGACCACGCGCCAGGTGGTGTTGGTCTGCGAGGTCTGGTTGCCGCCAAGGTCGGTGTTCAGGCGGTTGAGCGTGAAGCTGGTCGTCGTCGCCGGAATGAGCGCGAGCAGTTCGGGAGGAACGAAGGGGTTGGTCCGGCTGATGGTGAAGGTGGAAGTGCTGGGGCCGGTGATCGTGCGGGGCAACTTGCTGCGGCCGTAGTTCGCCTCGACATAGGCGGTCACGCTATCGGAGAATTCGTACTCGCCCCGGCCATAGGCGACCGCCCGGCTGGTCGGAACCTTGAGCTGGAAGAAGCCGTAGGGCGAATTGCCGTAATTGGCGGTGCTGCCCACCATGTTGGTGCCGTAGACGGTGCCGCGATTGAAGGCGTAGGGGCTGCCGGAGGCGTCAAAGGCGTAATAGACCGGGTTGGCGCTGGTCCCGAAGTTGTTGGTAATGAACCCGCCCGGCGCATAGGATCCGTACTCCACGCCTTCGGTGAAGATCGAATAGGGATTGCCCGTTCCGCCCGGCGAGACGAGGCCCGGTTCGGTGCGGCCGCTGGGCCGGGTGTAGATGTTGCCTACACCCCGGTTGCGCGCATAATCGGCGCCGAAAATGATATGCCCTCGATCGTCTGCGAATGACGTGCCTGCCGCCATGTTGAAGGCATACTGCGCGTCGTCGCCGTACGTGCTGATGCCCGATTGCCCGGTCACCGTGACGCCCTGCATATGGTTCTTGAGCACGAAGTTGGCGACGCCCGCGACCGCATCCGAGCCATAGGCGGCCGAGGCGCCCCCGGTGACCACGTCCACCCGCTCGATCAGCGAGACGGGGATGAGCGCGGTGTCGAAGGTTCCGCGAAAGTTGGTGCCGACATGGCGCTTGCCGTTGATGAGCACCAGCGTGCGCTCCGGCCCGAGGCCGCGCATGTCGATCAGCGACTGCGCGCCAAGCTGGGAGCCCGAGGCGCGCCCGCCGGTCGCATTGCGACTGGCGCGGAAGGCGGGCATCTCGTTGAGCGCATCGGCGACGTTGATCGGCGCGCGGGCCTGGATGTTCTCGGCGGACAGCGTCTGGATCGGCGTCGGCGCGGTGAAGTTCGGGTTCGACAGGCGGGTGCCGGTAACGATGATGTCGGCGACTGTCGCCTCGGCGGTTCCTGTCTCCGCCGCGGCCGTGCCCTCCTGCGCGCAGGCGGGCAGCGCCACGCCGATCGCCAGGATCGAGCCGGTGACGAACAAAGCGATGTTCTTCTTCATGATGTTTCTCCCCCAATTTTTGTTGTTGTGATCGTCCGACACGGACGCGCATGTCCGTGCCGGCATGCCGGTCTTCGCCGGTTCAGTTCTTGACGATGAGCGTTCCGCCGCCGGGCAGCGCGTAGCTGCCCTTCAGGGTCGTACCCTTGCCCGCGATCGCGGTGATGGTGATGCCAGCGGGCGCATCGAAGGCCCCTGCGTCCGTGGCGCCGAGCAGAGTGACCCGCGAATCCTGCGTCGCACTCCACCGTGCGCCAGCGCCCATGCGCACGGTCACGTCGCTAATCGTCCAGACCGATCCGGTGACACTGCCCTTCAGCACCGTGCCGACCAGGTCTATTATCAACGGGCGAGTGGTATCCGCATGCTCGATGGCCCCGGTCGCGGTCATGTTGCGCAAGGTCAGGTGGATGCCCGTGACCGGGCCTGTGGCAATGTCGGCCTGCTTCTTGGGATCAAGCAGCCAGCGCAGCAGCGGCTGGCGCTTGCTCGGGTTGATCTCGGAGCGCAGCAGCACCCCGTCGGCCGGCTGCAGATCGACGCCGTCGAGATCGATATCGGCATTGGTGCTCAGTACCAGTATCGATGCCTTGCGGGTGCGGAAATGACCGCCCTTGATCCTGAGGTCGGCAGTCTTGAGGAAGTCCTGCCCTGGCGCGTGCATCATGATGCCATGGATCGCGCCGTCCTCGGTCACGTCGTTGAGACGAATCTTGCCGTCGCCCGAGATGATGCCGGTATAGTCGGCGGAGCGAAAGCGTGATCCGTTGGCGACCACTTCCGCACCGATGTCGGCATAAACGCCATAACCGCCGTTGCGTGCCTCCACGTCGCAGTTGTTGATTTCGAGGTAGACGTATGGCCGCGCAGAGTCCGTGGAAAGCGCCCCCCAGCCTTCGCTGATAATGGTGGAATCGTAATAATAAGCCTTGCCCGAACCGACGACATTGGCGGTGCGAGCCGTGCCCACGATGTTCAGCGCCTCGGGAGCGCCGACATAGCCAGGACCGGTGCCAGGGATCATGTTCTGCGCCGGAACGTTCCCGCCGAAGGCGTGAAGGCGTGACTTGTAGACGCGCAGCGTGCCGTTGGCGGCAGCCAGCGCCAATGCCTTGATGCCGTGGCTTTCGATCGTGCTGTCACGCACGGTCAGCGTCGCCCCTTCGCCCACCGTCGCACCGGCACCAAGACCGAAATTCTCGTCCCAGCCTGCAGAATTGCCGAAGACCTCGATCTTCGCGCGGGAAAGCGTGAAGTCGGTCTTGCCCGCGACATAGATGCCATTCGAACGATCGGCACGCACGGCGATGTGGATGCCGTCCGCCGATCGCCCTGTGAAGCGTCCCGCCGTGATCTGGTCCTTGTGGGACTTCGCCGCATCGACCTTGCCGTCGCGCACGTAGATCACGGCGGGGTAGTCGAAGCTCTCGTATGTGGCATTGAATGTCAGGCCGACGAGGCCGTTGGCGACCGGCCCGGGTGTCGGATCGGTTCGGACCTGCTGCGCCATGGCCGACACCCCGGCGGCAACCAGCCACGCCAGCGTTGTGATGCACGATGCGGTCTTAAGCCGGACGCGCAGGCCCGGCATGGCGATAGCCATGATGTTCTCCCCCATTTTCGCGGACTGCCTTTTGCGGCGCCGTCATTCGGTCCACTCACGATAAGAGGAGGTTGGACGCTCCGGACCCCGCAAATTCGATATAACAGCAATGCACAAGGTCCCTGAGCAATGTCTCCCCGTCATTCGCTGCAACCCTGTTATGCGGTCGTCCGCAATGGCAGCCCTGCCGCTTGCGCGCCCATAACCCCGGCACAACAGAACGAAAGGGGAGACGATGTCGAACACGCCTGCAAGATCGCGCAAGGCACCTGCCGCCATGCGCTGGCGACGCTACCATCGCTGGGTAAGCACGGGCAGCATGGCCGTTCTCGCATGGGTTTCCATCACCGGGGTCGCGCTGGGCGTCGATGTCTGGACGAGCGGGCGAACCCATCCAGAGCCGGAACGCGCCAGCAGCCCGTTGCCTGCCGCCGAAGCCCCCGGCTGGATCAGCAATGCGGCCGAACGCCTGTCCCGCGATGCCGCCGACATGACCAGCACCCGACTGGTGTTGCGCATGACGCCGGACGGCGCACGACTGAGCGCGACCGCCAGCGGAGCCCCGGGAAGCGACCGCCAGCAGTTCGAATTCGCCATGCCCGACGGCAGGTTGCTGTCACACCGGGCGATCCCGGCCGAACGTCCGGTGCCCAGGTGGCGGTCCGCGCTGCACCGCCTGCTCGAAGACCTGCATCGCGGCACGATTATCGGGCTGCCAGGCCAGCTGCTCAGCCTGATCGCGGGGCTCTCATTCGTGTTCCTGACTGCCAGTGGAGCCTGGATGTACATCGACATGTGGAAGAAACGGCGGCGCAGCGGCCGGCCTGGCTTTTTCTGGTCGCGCTGAAAGGGGAGGAGATCGATGAACCGCAAGCTCCATCGCTGGCTCGCAGGAACGCTTGCCGCGCCGTTCCTGTACGTATGCGTTACCGGCACCGCGACCACGTTGAGCGAGATCGCCGATCCCGCCAGCGTCAGGCGCAGCACACCGCCCGTCTCGCAGGCGGACATGCCACCGCTGCCGCCGGATCTCGGCCATATCGTACACAGCGTCGTTACCGACGCCCTGCGTCGCCATCCGCAGGCGCGTCCCGGCGTGATCGAGGTCGACATGCGGCGAACATCAAAGGGGCTGCGCTTGCAGGTATGGGCCGATGGGCTGCCGCGCACCCTCGTCTACGACGGCGACGGAAGGCTACTCGCCAAACCTGCGACCGGCCAGACCGCTAGACCCGCAAAACTCTCCGCCACCTTGCAGGACCTGCATTCCGGGCTGGCCTTCGGACGGGCGGTACAGGGCTTCGTGTTCGTCGCAGGTCTGGCACTGGCGGTAATGACCATCACCGGCCTTTTTATGTACGCCGAAATGCTCACGAAGCTGCGCGCGGCGGGGCGCAAGGCACTGTTCTGGAAATGACGCGAAAGAGCGGGCACTCCCGAAAGGGAGCGCCCGCTCGTTGCCCGAATCGTTTCAGGTCAGTTCCTGGTGACGGCAACCTCGATCGCGCCTTGGTAGGAACCGGTATGCGAGACATCCACCGGCTTGCCGCCGAGCGTGACCGTCAGCTTGTAACCCTCCGGCGCCTGCATCCGCGCGCCCGGCGCAAGGTTCAGGCGATTGAGGTATGAAGTGCCCGTGACCGTCCAGGTGGACTTGCCATCGA
>NZ_JAZFAX010000069.1:0-11610 GCF_036352595.1 Novosphingobium resinovorum | reverse complement strand
AGGGCCATTCTGTCCTCGGTCATCGTCTTCTTCTCCAGGTTCGAGTTCGCATCCGAACCCTACCAGAAGATCGACGGTGGCCACCCTCTCAGGGAAACCTTCCTACACCACCCCGCGGGACACGACCGAAAGAGGGAGTGAGAAGGCGACGACCCTAATGGGCAAAATGATCGAACAGATCTGGAGCTGGAAGACCAGTTAAGAGTGCCGAGCCGCGAGCTCGTGAATCAGATTTGAACCTGCTCTGCGGATCACCATACCGGCCAGCGGCTTCTGGAAACCGCCGGAATCAAAGGCCTGACAGAAGACCGCGCTCGGTCACCTGCTCACCGGAGCAGAAGCTTCTTGCCTCACGGACGGCAACCACAGAAGAAGGTTCTTACACTTTATGGAAATGTGCCTGCAGCAGATCGCTGCATCACTCCCTCCCCGCCTTTCGCTGCGATTTTCTTGCAACCTTCTGAAATAGGCTGACACATCATATTTGTTGCTAATGCGACCGCGTCGCATTAGCGGGGCCGAAGTTCAGGGGATTTTGTATGCGGAAAATTTCTGTTTCGATTGCCATATTGACCGCTGGCACATCTGCTCTCGCGCATGCTCAAGTCGCTGAGGAGGCGCCGGAACGCAACGACATCATCATCGTGACGGCAACTGGCCAGTCTTCAGCCATATCGACGACGAAGAGCGCGACGCCGATCATCGAGTCGCCTCAATCGATCTCGATCATCAGTCGCGAGGAAATCAACCTGCGCGCCTCTCCGACGATCGCTGATGCGCTGGCCTATACGGCGGGCGTGCAGTCGGAAAGCTGGGGCGTGGACAGTCGCGTCGACGAAGTGTCGGTGCGTGGCTTTGGCGCGGGTGGCTTTTCGTCCAACAACAATTTTGTCGACGGTCTCCGCCTGCCTTCGGGTGGACAGTGGACGCGGCCGGGATTCGATTCCTATGCGCTGGAACAGATCGAAGTCCTGAAGGGCCCTTCGGGCGCGCTCTACGGCCAGACCGCCCCGGGCGGCCTGGTCAATATCGTCACCAAGCGGCCGACCGACGAATTCCACGCGAATTTCATGCTTCAGGCGATCGGTACGACCGATCTCAGTAACTGGAACTATCAGGCGGCGGCGGACGTCAGCGGCCCGATCACCTCGTCCCTGTCGGGCCGCATCGTTGGCTTATCGCGCTATGGGGATACGCAGGTGGAGGATGTCACCATCGGCCGTCGCTATATCTCGCCCAGTCTGACCTGGAAGCCGGATGACTCGACGACCTGGACCATCCTAGGCCAATATCAGCGGGATGAGGGCGGCTCGACCTTCCAGTTCCTGCCGGCGCTGGGCGCGCTATACCCCAGCAATGGCCAATATATCGCCAATGACGATAATCTGGGCGAGCCGGACTGGAACACCTTCGACCGCAACCAGTATCTGATCGGCTCCTTCTTCGAACATAAGTTCAACGACGCGATCACGATCCGCAACAACAGCCGCTACACCCATCTCGACACGCTCTATCGCGTCGTCGTGCTGTCGGGGAACACCCTGACGACCTGCCCGTCGAGCATCGCGGGCTGCATTCCCGGCCAGACGATCAGCCGGCGCGCGGTGCAGGGCAAGGGCGAGAGCGACGGCCTGGCCACCGACACCCAGTTGGAGGCCAAATTCGCGACCGGTCCGGTGGAGCACACGCTGCTCGGCGGATTCGACTATTTCCACACTGAATGGGAGCATTATCGCGATCTGGTCAGTTCGTCGCTGGTGCTGCCGATCCTCGATATCTTCGATCCGGGGTCGCGCGGTTCGACAGGCTTTGCCAGCAACATGTCGCCGCAGGTCTATACAGAAACCGTCAGCAAGCAGGCGGGCGTCTATCTTCAGGACCAGATCAAGCTGGGCAAGCTGCGCCTGACCGTGGGCGGTCGGCAGGACTGGGCGAAGGATGATACCTACAACCCCATCACCGGTAATCGCTATATCACCAAGAGTGACGCCTTCACCTGGCGGGCCGGTGCCGTCTATATGTTCGACAATGGTCTGGCGCCTTACGCCAGCTATTCCGAGAGCTTTCAGCCGCAGGTCAGCGACCCGAGCACCAGCCTGACCGGCGAACCGTTCAAGCCGACGACGGGTCAGCAATATGAAGCGGGCATCCGCTACCAGCATGGCAATAATATCTATGTGACGCTGGGCGCCTATCAGATCACCCAACAGAATATGACCACGCCCGATCCGGATGGTACCTTGTGCGGCACCTCGACCTGTCTGGTGCAGACCGGTGAAGGCCGGGTGCGCGGCCTGGAGTTCGAGGGCAAGGCGACCTTGCCCTGGGGCATGGCGGTCATTGCGACCGCGACCCGCATGGACAGCAAGATCACCAAGTCCAACACTGCAGGACAGGTCGGCAATGAATTGCCGCAGGTGCCCGAATGGATGGCCTCGCTCTTCCTCAACCAGACGATCGAGGGCGGATCGCTCGCCGGCCTCGGCTTTGGCGGCGGCGTGCGCTATACCGGCAAGAGCGTTGGTGATACCACCAATTCGCTCCGCATTCCCGACTATGCCCTGTTCGACCTGTTCATCCGCTATGATTTGGGCAAGGCGTCGGATGCGCTGGAGGGCATGACCTTCTCGATCAACGGGCGCAACATTGCCGACAAGCGCTATGTTGCCACCTGTAGCGCCGTTTCCGCCTGCTATTATGGCCAAGGTCGCAGCCTCACCGCGCGTCTGCAATTCAACTGGTGAAGCGGCTGTCGGTCCTTGCGGCGCTTGGCCTGCTGACGATGACGCCGGGTGTGGCGTCATCGTCATCGGTGGCGGCACCATGGCAACTGGAACGGTCCGACGTGCTGACCATCAAGTCGCCCGATGGCCATGCCTATCGGGTGCTGGTCGCCTGGCCGGAGGGCGAGCCACCCGCCGGCGGCTGGCCGCTGCTATGGATGCTGGATGGCGAGGATAATTTCCCGATCGCCGCGACCACCGCCCGTCGACGGGCGCGTGCCGGCGCGCGCTCGGGTATCGGGCCGGGGCTGATCGTCGCGATCGATTCCGGACCGCTGGCCCGGCGGGTGTTCGATTATACGCCGGCAGCGCCCGGCTATGTCATTCCCGCCGGGGCGCCGGCCAGCGGCCTGCCGACCGGCGGCGCCGACGCCTTTCTGCGCTTCATCGAGCAGCAGGTCCGGCCGCAGATCGTGGCGCGCTGGAAGATCGACGCCAGCCGGCAGACACTGATGGGCCACAGCTTTGGCGGGCTGCTGGCGCTGCACGCGCTGGCCAAGGGCGCGCCCTTCAGCCGTTATGTCGCGGTCAGCCCGTCCTTCTGGTTCGGCAATGGACTGGTCGCGCGGGAGGTCGAAGCCATGACGCCTGCGTCGGGCAAGCGGCTAGTGGCGACCGCGAGGGCGGCCCGACCAAGGGCGACATCGAAGGTGACAGGGTGGCAGCCCTTTTCACGACCCATGGCGTCGATGCGCAGTTCCGGCTGCTGCCGGGGCATAGTCATGGATCGACGATGATGGCGATGATGGCAGGCGGCATTGCCATGGCATTTGGAACGGATACGAAATGACTCACGCAATCCTTGGCGGACTGCTGGTCTGTGTCGCGGCGATGCTGCTCTATCTGGCGGCGCCGCACCAGCAGATGGGGCGACTGCCCTGTCCGCCGCGCCTGGCCGGGTGGGGCGGCGTGGCGCTGCTGATCGCCGGCACCGGCCTGTTGCTTCGTTGGGCGGGGGTCGCGACCACGATCTTCATCGTCCTGACACTGGTGATGACAATCTGGTCGGTGGTGCCTGTCACGATCGCATGGCGGCGCGGCGCGCCGGAGGGCAAGCGATGAGCCGGATCGGATCGCGCCCGCCGCTGTCCAGTCGTGACTGGTTCGGCAAGGTATCGGCCGCCTTCATCCTGGGCTTCACGCTGGCGCTCGGCTGCGCCGGCCTGTTTCGCGAACTGATGGATGTGGGGGAAGGCTATTTCTCCACCAAGGGGCAGTTCGCCATGTGGCTGATGTCGCCGGTCTGGGCGCTGAGCTTGAGTTTCTGCTTCCTCTTCCGTTCGGGCCTGCGCGCCTGGCTATGGCTTTTCGCCGCCAATCTGCTGGTCTGGGTGCCGGTGCTGCTGATGGGAGGGCTGCGGCCGTGAAACTGCCGACCGACGTCGTGAAGATGTACAAGGAAGTACATGGCTGGGTCGGCATCATTTCCGGCCTGTGCCTGTTCATCGCCTTCTATGCCGGGGCGCTGACCATGTTCGAGCTGCCCTTGCAGCGCTGGGCCTCGCCCCCGCCGACGCTGGCGCCGGCCCCCTCGCTGGAACGGACGCCGGAACTAATCGCAAAGGTGCTGGCCGCCCATCCGCAGGCGGCAAAGGGCTATGACATCAACCTTGTGATCGATGCTGCCCATCCGGCGCGAATGACATGGATGGTGCGTGGCGAAGCGGACGAGCATGGCGGCGGTCAACGCTATTACGCCTCGCTGGCGCCGGACGGCGCGCTGCAGGTGGAAAGCCGAGGACCGTCCGAGGTCGCACAACTGATCGACATACTGCACCAGCAGGTCGGCCTGCCCTTCGATCATGAGATTTCCATGTCGATCATGGGCGCGATCGCGCTGCTCTACACCATCGCCCTGGTGTCGGGGCTGGTCGTGCTGCTGCCCAGCCTAGTGAGCGACCTGTTCGCGCTGCGCATCGGCAGGAATGTGAAGCGCATGTGGCTCGATGTGCATAATGTGCTGGGCCTGTTCAGCCTGCCTTTCCACATCATCATGGCGCTGACCGCTGTCGTCTTTGCCTTCCATGACCAATTCTACGGTGCGCAGGGGATGGCCTTTGACGGCGGCGCGGAGCGGGCGCGGCCGAGCTTGTCTGCCCCGGCCGAGGGACCGCCGCCCGCCACACTGACGCCGGCCCAGATCGTCGCCCGCGTGCGCGAACAGGCGCCCGGCTTCACGCCGGAAACGCTGGTCTATGGTCAGGGGCGTGGCGGCCTGCCGGCGCTGCGGGTGCAGGGCAGCGATGCCCGCTACGGCCTGCGTGCGCCGACCTATGGCATGGCCGGCATTGATCCGCAGACCGGCGCGATTACAGGCACCGACTATATGCCCGGCATGCAGGATGGCTGGTCGGCGACCATCACCAGCTTCTTTGCCCTGCATTTCGGCAATTTCGGCGGTGCCACGATCCGCTGGGCCTATTTCCTGCTGGGGCTGGCCGGTGCCTTCCTCTTCTACACCGGCAATCTCCTCTGGGTGGAATCGCGCCGAAAGAAGGAGCGCAAGGCGGGCGCGGTCGAACAGACGCGGGCAACACGCATATTGGGCGCGCTGACCGTGGGCGTGCCGATGGGCAGCATCGCCGGCATTTCGGTCACCCTGGCGGCGGCCAAACTGCTGGGCAGCCATGCCAGCTATGCCATGCACAGCGCCATCTATTATGCGCTCTTCCTGATCGCGACCGGCTGGGCGCTGGCGCGCGGAGCGGCGCGATCGGGCGTGGAACTGGCGATCCTGGGCGCGGTGGCGATGTTGTGCATCCCGGCCGCAAGCCTGATCGCGGGGACCGGCTGGTATGATGCGCCTGCACTGATGCTGGTGGATCTCACGGCGGTGCTGCTTGCGGTGCTTCTGTTCCTGTCGGCGCGGGCCGCGGCCCGTCGCGCGGCGGTCGGTCCGCGCGACAGCATCTGGTCGACCATCAAGCCTGTCGCGAACGACAGCTGAAAGGGCGCCAATGAACCTGATTGCAATACGCGTAGCCGGCATCGCAGGCATAGTGGGGGCGATCTGCTGGGCGATCGGCGACATATTGCTGGTCGGTGGTCATGCCGAGCCTTCTGACTATCCTCTGTTGCTCCAGGACTATGCGGATCGGATCGATTTCGCGCCGCTTGGCTGGATGCTGCCGCTATCAGAGCGGCGGATGGCCTTTGGCGCTCTGATCGCGAACTTCTCCATACCCCTCTACCTGGCCGGTAGCTGGCATTTGTTCCGGGGCGCGAGACCGGCAGGTCGGGTGCTCTCTTGGGGCAGTTTTGGTCTGCTTTTCTGTGCCAACGCCTGGTCGCCGTTCGGGCATGTCGCGTTCTATTATCCGGCGATGACGTTTCGCACGATCCTAGAAACGCCGGTGGAGGCCCATGCGGCGCTGATCGCACTCGGCAAGCATTTCGACCAAATGCTGATAATCGCCTGGCTTTCGGCAGTGGTTGCGCTAGCCGCCGGGATGCTCGTCCTCGCTATTGCCATTATCACCGGACGTAGCGCCTATCCGCGTTGGGCGGCAGCGGTGATCAATCCAGTGACGCCGCTTGCGATGGCGGCATTGGGATCGCTGCTACCAGATCCGGTCGGGCGCTGGTTCTACGCATCCGTCCTCAATATTGGTTTTTTCATAATATATACTCTTTCCACAGCGCTTCTATGGAATTGCGGTCGAGCACCCGGCGCCAGCGGAACATACGCTACCCCGAACGCAAACTGACCTCTCTGTCTAACCAGGCTCATTGTCATTGGCGGGGTTCAGGCGATCGCGCTGTGCAGGAGCGTCACCCTTTTCTAGGGCCGGTGGTCCCATGCGAAGGGGCGTCGTTGTCCAGTCGCCATGCGGCGGGATCGGCGATCCAGCCGTTATGCACCCTGACGAGATGACCCGCCACAAAACCTTCACCCGGCTTGTCCGCGAGGGGAGCAACGTCTAGGATATTTTCTTCACCCTTGGCCACACCGCGTCACAGGTGAAGCGGATCCTTGCATTAGGCAACCTCCTGCTACGTAACCCGCAGAAGAACACCGCTTCATTCGACGGAAGCGCTAGCTCCAACATGGCGCCAGAACCCAGGGCGATGTCCAGCATGGTCACCGACGTTGGCGGTTCGAGCGGCGACTGAACGCCGCCGAAGGAGCCAAGGACTATCGGGATCCCCAGGGCGTTCGATGATCTGGATGTCGCGCGCCTCCAGGCCGATCATCGATAGAGCTCCCTCTCTGGCGCTACGAGGCAGCGCCACAAATATCTGCAGCGAGCGAACGGTGCGACCTTCCACCACAGGGACTTACTCGTGGCCAGCACCGCTTCCGGCGCTCATCCAATGCGGGCCGCCCGGCTCGATCAGGTTGTGATCGCCAAGCGAGTCCCGGATCTCGATGGCACTTTCGGAAAAATGAAGACGTAGGATACGGTCGCAATGATCTCGTGGCGATGGGACTGTCGGAGCGGCATTGTAGGCGTAGTCGACGGCAATGAATGGTGCGATCCGGGCCTCCTCAACGTTCAGCACCTGCGTGCGGAAGTGCTGGCCACCTTAACAAGGCGGGCATGATCAACCGGCTTTCGACACTGGGAATGAGGGCCATCCTCGTCCCAGAGGAAATCGTCGCCGACAAAATCGCGAGCGGGCAATTGCAGCGCATCCTGCCCGATCGGCAGAGCAAATCGATGCCAGCCTATGCTTTGACGGATACAAGTTTGTTACCCGCCAAGAGCTAATGTTTCCTCGATTTCGTGCGGAAAAAACTGGCCTCTTGCGGTAATCTACGGCTGACGCTTCGCCCAGCGACGTAGAGCCGGGATAATCCGCCGCGCCTTAATCGAATAATCGACGAACTCATGAGAGGGCAGAGATTGTGCAGCGCTGCCGAGCACTTCAAACGAGGGAGGAAAGGCATGGTCAGCGCTCGCGAAAACAACGCGATTGCCTCTCCGTTCCGCTGGAATTGCGATTGCTCGCCCATCGAAACTTGTTGCTATGCGGCGAACGAGCGTCGCGAAGGCCATGGAATTATCGCAGAGGTTCGCGACGAGCAAGCCATCAGGGCCAAGACGTGCGCGGCAGCTATCATAAAAGGCCTGCTGACTGAGCGCTTGGGGAAGACCTTTGCTATCGAAGCCGTCGATGAACAGGATATCCGGCTTGCCCGCTGACGAGGCGACATAGTCAGCTCCGTCGGCACATATGACGCGAAATCTGTGATCGTCCGGCGGAATGTGGAACTGCTGCCGCAGGGCGATCACCTCAGGATCAATCTCGATCACGGTGATGTCGCAATCCGAGAGGCAGCGATAGCAGGCCTTGGCAAGCGATCCGCCACCTAGCCCGATCATCTCGATATGTTTGGGTGCTGCCCTGAACAGCCTGAACCCCATCATCACGCGCGTATAGTCGAACAAGAGATGGTCGGGATCACTGACCCGCATACCGCTCTGAACGGTCGACCAACCGAATAATAGCGACAATATGTCTCCAAAACGAAACAGCATCGGACCGCTTGGACCGAAAGGGGCGTCCAGCGAAGCCGGAATATGTCCGGCGCTCCCATAGCGATCAGGAAGAGCCGAGCCAGGCTCAGGACGTTCCAGGCGCAAGCCGAAGACGAGATCGTGAAACATATCGAGATCAATATCGGCAGAGCGCGGCGACCCGTCAGTCATTTGCCCGCTTTCCGGATCGGAGCTGCGAGCGGGACTGGCCGATGATGGAGCCATGACGCCAAAAGCAGTGCCGCGCCCGCTGCTACCCAGATCGCGGAATGCCCCACAAGCCGATAACTCAGCGCACCGAGGATAGCGCCTGTTACCAGGCCAATCCACAGCAACAGATAGGGCAGCCATCCAAAGCGATCTCCACCCATCAGTGCGGAAAGCAAGTGCTGCCCGAACTTTACAAGCGTCCCGGTCATATAGGTGAGCCCGATCTGAACCTCTCCATCACGCTCGAACAGCGCGTTCTCTGCGCCCATCGCCATTGCCAGCACAGCGGCGGCGGCCCAATTGGCGCCGGCCGAGGCGAGGAGCGCAGCCACCGACAGCATGACCGCGATGAGATAGATCAGCGCGCTGTGCCTGGAACGCTGAATGACCCGGCCGCACAGCGAGCCCAGCATGACACCGACCACGAACGATCCAATCAATCCGGCCGCCGTCGCGGCGTCCGAAAAATGCGTGTTGAGGCCAACCGCAAGCCGCGTCGAATTGCCGCTCATGAAGGAGACGAAAAAGCCCCCAAGATAGAGGAAGCCCAAGGCATCGACATAGCCTGCAAGTGCGGCGAAACATGCCGCAAGCCCCCATATTTTTCGGCCGTACCGTTTCATTCGGCTTCGCCGGACGACATGCTGCCACCGCCCGCAAGATCCCTGTCCCACCGGGCAATTTCCTGAAGGTTGAGTGTTGCTACCCGGCTCAGGCACGCGGCGTCCTCAGTCGCGAGCGATCGATTGGCCAGACCATGTCGGATGAAATCCTTCAGCATCATGTTCTGAAGCAGAAGGAACCCCCTGAACCGCTTTCCCAGCGTCATGACACCTCACCTGCGTTTGCACGATCCACGGTTCCAAGACACGCCATGGTCATCGCAAACAGTGCCTCTTCTGCCCGTTCACGGTGAAGTGGATCCGGAGAAGCCAGGTCGGACCGCAGCCTTGCGGCAACCGTTTGAACAGCCTGTCAATGGCTTCTCCGTAGGCCTCGTCGGGCGCGCTTGTGACCTCCATAGAGGCCAATCCATCTGAATCGTTACTCTTACTCAACGCAGCCTCTGACATTCGAACCGTCGGTGCGTCTTCGTTCGTGAATCGGGATTCGCAGATCAGGAGCCAGTCCACAGTTTCAGTCCCCGGTTCACGAACGAAGGCGCACGAACGCGAAAGCTCATCTAGCATATCCATCATCAATTTGTAAGATTGAACTCTGATGCATGAACCATCATAAAGGGGGATGATTACATCACAGCAGCTGCGGGCGGCGCGGGCCTTGCTCGGGATCGACCAGAAAGAATTGGCGGCGCTCGCCGGCGTATCGCTGCCGACGATCCAGCGCATGGAAACGTCCGGCGGACAGGTGCGGGGAGTCGTGGATTCGCTCGTCAGGGTGATTTCGGCGCTGGAGCGAGCCGGTATCGAACTCATTGGCGACAATGCGCACAGTCAGGGCAAGGGACGTGGCGTACGCTTGCGGGACGCTCCCTCGAATCAACGCTGAAAACAGGCAGGACCAAGGATTAGATGATGCAGCAAAGCGACGATTATGTTTATGATGAAGCGAGCGGCGAATGGATGAGCGCTGCCGATCTGGCGCATCGTAGTGCCGAAGCGGGGCGTGTCGAGGTTCGCGATGCCGTCGGCAATCTGCTGGCGGATGGCGACAGCGTGACGCTCATCAAAGATCTGGCGGTGAAGGGCGCCAATCAGACGCTCAAGCGCGGGACCGTCATTAAATCGATCCGCCTGACCGGGGATGCGCAGGAAATCGATTGTCGGCACGAGGGCATCAAGGGCCTCGTGCTGCGTGCGGAATTTGTCCGTAAACGCTGATCGCATATGATCAGGGCAAAACTCGGAGCCGATGACCCGATGATCGTCCGCTTCCGCATCGGATATCAAACACCGGGGGTCATATGAACGATATCACCGAACGGGTCATAAAGATCGTAGTCGAAAACATGGGGGTCTATCCGGATAAGGTGACGCCCGAAGCCAGCTTTCTCAAAGACCTTGGTGGCGATAGCCTCGACGTAGTCGAACTCGTCATGGCTCTCGAGGACGAGTTTGGTATTACCATATCTGACGAGGATGTAGAGCAAATCACTACGGTCAAAGACGCGATTCTCTACGTCGAAGGCGCGAAGTCCCGCTGAATTGCGATATGCACTATCGCCGTCATCGCGAACGGCGACCTCCGGAGGAAGTGGCTTTTCGCTGAAACAACCCTATAGCGCTTCTCTCCAAAGTCCATCCAACTCTTGGATCTGAATTATGCGAACCTCTGGAGCGTGATCCGATCAGACTGGACTGGCTCACGCTCCGATCATTGTTTGTTTTCGATACTATCCCGACCAGCACAGGATGCCATCCGGTCCGAACATGTTCTAACATGTCGCCGGAGGTGGCGGCAGCGGATAGCGTGTACGCAGCTCCACAATCCGGCGAATTTTCTGAATGCTCGCATGCACTGCTGCGCCGGTTACTCCGAAAATCTTGCCAATCTCGGCCCCACTCAAGCCTTCGTGATCGTGAAATCTCAGCATCTTCTCGCCAAGGGCAAATCTCTCTGCCCGCACCTCGGCTGCCTGGGTGACCATTTGCAAATAGCGCGGCAGTGACGACCCCAAGGCCTCCAGAGCCGGCCGTTCAGGCTTGCCAGTCCACTCATCATGAAAACGCCAGCCATAGCGATCCATAACCGCCGCAATTTCACAATAACAGACACGGCCAAGGTTGGGCAGGCGAAAGACGCTTAGCCGTGCACAACGAGATAAATCGCTCAGCCGCATCTGATCGATCGAAACACCTGCCACTGTCGATATCATTTCTCCACCGTGTCGCGACTGAATATCACGGCACTGATTGAGAGCCACACTTACTTCCCGGTGGCGCCGGGTTGTTCATTCGATAGTCTTGCCCGTTCCGGCCATCCATCGGTGATGATTCCTGAAATGCTCGCTATCACCGCGCTCGTTTTAGCGCGTCGTCCGTTTGCCGGTCGTGTCCCGCAGGGTGGTGTAGGAACCGTCGATCCACGGCAGGATCGAGTTCAGGTCAGGCTGCCAATGCTGGCAAGCTGACAATAGGGTTATGGCTCACCGAGCCGAGGGTTTCCAGTGTCAT
>NZ_JAZFAX010000068.1:0-11614 GCF_036352595.1 Novosphingobium resinovorum | reverse complement strand
TGCCCGCCATCCGACAGGCCATCATTGACCGAATATCAAGACCTCCGCCAGACCAATGCCCTCATTGCGGTGGGAGCCTATCAGTCACGCATTTCAAACTTCTGCCAAAGTAGTGCTAGGCGGCGTGCTGGACCGCAACCTGGCCTACTATCAGCCTTGTCGAACTGCGTTACGGCTACCCGCTCGACGGCGTGGTGCTGACGATTGGCTGCGACAAGACGACACCCTCCGCGCGGATGGCCGCCGCGACGGTGAACATCCCGGCGATCGCGCTGTCGGTCGGGCCGATGCTCAACGGCTGGCACAAAGGCAAGCGCACGGTGCGGGCACGATCGTGTGGAAGGCGCGCGAGATGCTGGCCAAGGGCGAGCTTGACCATCAGGGCTTCCTGAAGCTGGTCGCCTCGGGCTCGCCCTCGACCGGCTATTGCAACACCATGGGCACGGCGACGACGATGAATTCGCTGTTCGAGCTTGATCCGGGTTGCCGGGGCCTCCCGCCGTTCCTCTATCGTCCCGCCGCCCGGTAACCCGCGCCCCTCCGGCGCGGGCGTCATTGCGGCGTCGCGTCCCTGTGCCATGCCCGGGCGAAGGCACGGGCATTGGCGGCGATTTCTTGAGTGCTCATGCCCACCTTGTAGAGCGCCGAGCCGAGCCCGAAGCCATCCGCGCCCGCCTCGCGCCAGGGCTCCATGTTGGTCGACGAAATGCCGCCGACCGCCAGCAGCGGCACGTCCCTGGGCAGCACCGCGCGCTGGGCCTTGACCACCGCCGGGCTTGCCGCCTCGGCCGGGAACAGCTTGAGCCCGCTCGCACCCGCCGCCAGCGCGGCGAAAGCCTCGCTCGGCGTGAAGTACCCCGGCAACGAGACGAGGCCCCGCCGAGCGCTTTCGGCGATGACGGCAAGGTCGGTGTTGGGCGAGACGATCATCGCCCCGCCTGCATCCTGCACCTCGGCGACCTGCCCGACCGTCAGCACCGTACCCGCGCCGACGATGGCGTGGTCTCCCGCGCGCCGCGCCAGCTTCTCGATGGTGACGAGCGGGTCGGGCGAGTTGAGCGGCACTTCGATCAGGCGAAAGCCCGCCTCGACCAGCACGTCGGCGGCCGCCTCGATCTCGTCGGAGCGGATGCCGCGCAGGATCGCGACGAGGGGAAGCTGGGCAAGCGCGGTGGCAAGGTCGATCATGATTTCCTATCCCAGATACGGGTGATACCGGCGACGAAGGAGGCGTGGCTGTCGACGACGACGGCCTCTCCCCCGGCGATGGAGATGGCGGCGGAATAGAGCCGCGCGAGCAGCCCGTCGGCGAGCAGGTGGACGGTCTGGCCCGGCTCGATGCGGGCGCGGCAGTCGGTGCCGAGCAGCAGGCCGCTCACATAGGCGGCCGCCGCTCCGGGAGCGCGCGCGCCGAGCACCGAAGCCGCACGCACGCCAAACAGCGCGGCGAGCAGGTCGCCGTCGGCGCTGGCCTCGACGCCCTTGCGGAATTCCTCGTCGGCATCGACCTCGCCCGCCATTTCGGCGCCGATCAGCGAGTGGGCCTTGAGCATGGCGAACATCTCGCCGGTCATGGCGGTGGTGAAGTCGGCCAGCGCGCCGCCGCGCATGACCGCCCACTTGGCATGGGTGCCCGGCTGGCAGAGCAGCGCATCGGCAGGCGCCAGCCCCGCCGCCACGGCGCCGAGAAGCTGCACTTCCTCGCCGCGCATCACGTCCTGGCGGCCACCCCTGTCGCGGCAGACACCCGGAACGATGGCGACGCCCTCGACGGGCGAGACCAGCTTGTCGGCAAGCTCCCCGATACCGGCGGGCGCGGCGACGTAGCCCGCGTCATGCCAGCCCCGGTTGGAGCCCACCATCCCCGCCAGCAGCATCGGCAAGCCGCCGTGCCGCTCGCGCAAGTCCGCGACGGCGGCGGGAAAGCCGCTCGCCGGAACCGAGAGGATGCCCTGCTCGTCGCGCTCGGTGACGACGACCTCGCATCCCTCGATGACGTAGGCGCGGCGGTTGGTCGTGCCCCAGTCTACGGCGATGAAAGGCCCGCTCACCAGAACACCGCGTAAAGCACGCAAAGCACCAGAACCACTGCAATCGCTCCTGTATTGAACCCGGTGGACGTCGCATAGCGCACGTCTCCCGTCGAGATCGTATCCTTGTCGGGCCGCGCCGGGGTTGCCAGCGAGACGACCACCGCCAGCGGCCGGGCGGTCAGGATGGCGATGACGATGGCCCCCGCCGCCGCCATCCACTCGTAGGTGGCGATGGCAAGGCCGATCGCGCAGCCCGACCCTGACATGCCGACGATCCGCTCGGCCGAGATGTTCGCGGCGATCAGCGAGGCGCCGATGGCCCACCACGGCAGGTTCTTCGAGGCGAGGAAGTAGTCGGTCGAGTTCTTCGGCCCGGCCCCCGCCTTGTCGCGGCTGACCCATTGCGCAAGGCCGAATATGCCGATCGCGTAGATCATGACCACGGTGATGCGATCATCGCCAGCACCATCTCGTCTCCCCGCATCACAACCCGAATTGCTGGGCATGAAATTATCATATAGATATGTTTTGTCTAGGACGTTCCGATTGATCTCTGCGGACTCGATCCGCAGTGCATTTTTGATAACGTCCGGGTCTGAATGCGTATTGACATCCAACTTGACGTATAAATCATACTCTAATAGGTGTTATCATTAACCCTGATGAACAGGCGCACAGCGAAGGCTCAGGGCCTCTTTGGGAAATGGCTTTGGCGAATCCGCCCTATCTGACTTCGGAGGAACGCCCTCCACAACTCGGCCGAAATCTTACGTATGGGTTGCTGGACAGTATCGGCCGCGCAATCGTAAAGGGGCAGTTCGAGCATTCAGGTTTTCCGACCGAAGCGGAACTCGCCAAACAGCATGGTGTAAGCCGCTCGGTCACACGTGAAGCGGTCAAGATGCTGACGGCCAAGGGACTGCTGAGCGCACGCCCCCGCCAAGGCACGACAGTCCAGCCGACTTCGTCCTGGAACCTGTTCGACCCCGATGTCCTGAGCTGGATCCTGGAACGTCAATTGTCGGTGGACCTGCTGCGACAGTTCAACGAACTGCGCGTCGCGGTCGAGCCGGAAGCCGCAGCCCTCGCAGCGAGGGTGGCCGAACCTGACGATCTTCAGCGCATCGATGCCGGATTGCTGCGAATGCAGGAGGCCGAGCACGGCCTGGACGATCCTCTCGATGCCGACATTGCCTTTCACGTCTCGATTCTGCGCGCCACGAAGAACCCGTTCTACATCCAATTGCGCGACGTGGTCAGCACGGCGCTGCGGACGTCGATCCGGTTCACGAACCGCATCAAAGGCCGCACTGCCGACGTTACCGAGCATGCCAAAGTGCGCGATGCGATTGCTTCGGGAGATGCCGACGCGGCACGCCTGGCGATGCGGACGATCATCGGCGACGTTCTCGTCCTTATTCAACACGACAACGCACCCATCGCTTGAAACCAGGTAGGCGGGCGCGCCGATACCTCTCTCAACAAACTGAAGGAGCCGACGTGGGCCCTGTGAAATTGGGCCTGGTGGGAATTGGGAAGATTGCTCGAGAGCAGCACCTCCCCGCGCTCGCATCTGACGATCGATTTAATATGACGGCTACAGCCAGTCGCAATGGCAGTATCGAGGGCATTACAGCATTTACCAGCATGCAGGAGATGGTGGCGGACTGGGCCTGGACGCAGTCTCCTTGTGCACGCCGCCCGCCGTCACGTTTTCGCATATTCCCGCCCTAAAGGTTGCCGCCGAAAAGGCCGGCATCACCCTGTTCATCACGTGGCACTCGCGGGAAGTGGCCGGAGTCTCACTCCGCCCGTACCTGGCTCAGGGACAAGGAAATCAAGGCCGTCCGCATTGCCTGGCGTGAAGATATCCGCCGCTGGCCTCCGGTCGAGAATGGATTCTCGCTGCTGGTGGATTTGGCGTTTTCGACCCCGGCATCAACGCCCTGTCGATTGCGACGAAGATACTTCCGCACAAAATCCTGCTTGAGCGCGCCACGATCGACATACCCGAGGGCCGCTTCTCTCCGCTGGCCGCCAGCCTCGAAATGCGCTGCGGAGACGCTCCAATGCAGGCTGAGTTCGACTTTCTGCAGACCGGGCCACAGACCTGGTCCATCGAGGTCGATACCGACGCCGGGACGTTGAAACTCGAAATGGGCGGCAACATTGTGCAACTGCCGGGAGAGCCCGCCCGCACTGAACCGAATCCGCGAGTATGCCCGGCTCTATGCGCGTTTCGCGAGCCTCATCGAGCAGCGGCGCAGCGATGTCGATGTGAGAGACCGCTGCGCCTCGTATCCGACGCATTCTTGATCGGCGAGCGGAGAACGACCGAAGCGTTCACGTTCTAGCGGCTCCGCACCGGCCGCACCGGCTTAGACGGTCGATCACGGGTTGCAGCGAAGCGTTCACTCAACGCCGTGATCGATCGTGGATCAAGTCCTGTTCTCGAAGTCCTGCACGTTTTTCAACACCACGGGCTCTTCGTCGTACTTGCCGACCTTGACGTCCGCGATACGCACTTTCCTGACCGGCAGTTGTTCTTCTGCCGTTATCTTGCACAAGAACGCGGCTTCACGCACCTCGATGTTCTTGACGAACAGCCCCTCGATGGGCGTGAGGCGACGCTCATATGTCGGGACTAGGTCTCGCCATTGATACAACACGTCAGTATCGACGCACAGGACGCCGCCCGCGATCGCGGTCGCGGAAACGCCGTCCATATGAATGTTCCGGACATAGCCGCCGCGCCGCTCGTTGGTCGTCACGAAGAGCAGATTGTTGATGGCACTGCGCGCGTTCGATCCGGCATGGTCGAAATGGCAGTTCTGCACGAACACGTTCTCGATCCCGGCCGACAACTCGCTGCCGATCGCCATCAACTGGTGGCCATTCTTGATCCGGCAGTTGCGCATCACGATGTTCTTCGCGGGAACGTTCAGCCGCCACGCATCCTGGTCGCGCCCGGACTTGACCGATACCGCATCGTCGCCCTGGTCGAAAACGCAGTCCTCGATGAGCACGTTCTGACTCATCTCGGGATCTATGCCATCGTTATTGTGGCCCAGCGCCTGAATCTTCACGCGCCGGATAACGACATCCGAACACAGAAGCGGATGTAGCACCCAGAACGGACTATCCTGGATCGTGATGTCCTCGACGAGTACATTGCGGCAACGGTTGAACTGGATGAAGTGCGGCCGAAGGTTCGCATCGCCGGCGGTCATCTGCCGCTTCTTCACCGGGACATTGCGCAGCGCCATGTGATAAAGATCGACAAGTCCATCCATGTGAGCCTTGGGGCGTGCGTACCAGATCTTCCACACGTCAAGTTTTGCCTGGACCGTACCCTCGCCCGTAATCGCTACGTTCTGGCAATCAAAGGCATAGATCAGCGGCGAGTAGTTGAAGCATTCGATGCCCTCCCAGCTGGTCTGGACAGGCGGCAGATAATCCTGCGGCTTCTCCGAGAACAGCAGCACGCTCCCGCGCGCAAGGTGGAGATTGACGTTGCTCATGAGGTGGACGGCGCCGGTCTCCCAAACGCCAGAAGGAATCACCACGACCCCCGAGCCCGATCGATTTGCAGCTGCGATGGCTCGCCGGATCGCCTGCGTGGTCGCCGCGACATCGCCCTTTACGGCACCGTAGTCCGTGATCGGGAAAGTCCGGCTAGCCGAGAATTTTGGTATCGTTATGCTTGGCATGGCAAACGGCGCGGCCGCCGCAACTTGCTCTTGCGCAAGCGCCGGGCGGGCGACCGCAAAGCTCCCGGCGAAGGGAGCAGCAACCGTCGCCCCCAGCACATGACGCCGCGACAAGCTGAATTGTGATTGCATGCTGCTTCTCCCAATAACCTGCCGAGGGCGTATTCGGCCGCAAGGCACTCTCGCCCCTTGCTGCCGTCCAGCAGCCCGCGCGCCCCTCGTCCGGACCGGGTGCCAACCGCGACTTTCATCAAAGTCGAGGTCGGACATCACCATTTAATATGATTTGTATGATATTTCTTGCCGACGCTAGTACAAATTCGTATCGGGAGCCATTGCGTGAATGCATTCGCGGTTTCTGGGATCGAATCGTGGCTGGGCGGAGAAAGCACCGCAGCCAACAGGGGAGGGTGAACGTGAGCGTTCACAAGCTATTTATTTCCACGAGTGTCGCAGCGCTGATCGGCTATGCCGCTCCTGTGTCTGCTCAGGATGCGCCGGGTGATCAGTCGGCAGAAGCAAGCGTCACGGCCGACGCTGCGAGCAACACCGCGCCTGCCCCGGAGATCGTGGTTACCGGCTCGCGCATCGCACGCAGCGGGTTCGACGCCTCCACCCCGGTCGCGGTGACCAGCTCCGAGGAGATCAAGCTTTCCGGCCAGCCCAGCGTCGAACGCGCGCTGCAGGACATGCCGCAGGTCGCCACCAGCAGCCAGGGCCCGTTCTCCAACGGCCTGACCGGCGCGGGCGGCGGCTATTCCGACCTCAACCTGCGCGGCTTCGGCGCCAACCGCAACCTGGTGCTGGTCTACGGCCGCCGCTACGCAATCATCAACGCGGCCAGCATCACCGACACCATCCCCGCCAGCCTGGTGGAGCGCACCGAGATCGTCACCGGCGGCTCCTCGGCGGCCTATGGTTCGGATGCGATCACCGGCGTCACCAACTTCATCCTCAAGCAGGATTTCGACGGCATCACCGGCAATGCGCAGGTGAACCTGATCCCGCACACCTCGACGCCGACCTACAAGTTCGACCTGACGCTGGGCAAGAACTGCGCAAACGGGTGCGGCAACATCATCATCGCCCTCAACTACATGGACCGCAAGACCAACTACCGCGCGACTACGACTGGTCGGAATACAGCTACATCCTGGGCGAGAGCTGCATCGTCCCCGGCTCAGGCACCGCGACGCGCCCCGGCACGCGCCTGACCGTGCCCAGCGGCCAGACCTGCGACCAGGCCGGCGGCATGTTCGGCGGCATGGTCGGCTACGTCGCCAACGGCAGCGGCGACATTCCCAACGGCCGCATCTACGGCCTGCGCGCCTACGGCGGCAGCAACGCCGCGCTCAACTCCGCCTATGCGGCGGCGGGGCTCACCGGACTGACGCTCAACGACGACGGCACCGCCGCACGCCTCTACGACAACGCGACCGACGACGGCTTCGACACGACGCCGTACAACAACCTGCAGTCCGGCCTCGAGCGGTACATGGCCAACTCTTTCGCCCACTTCGAGTTTTCCGATGCGGCGACGCTCTACGGTGAGTTCCACTACAGCCACAACAAGATGGCGATGCAGATCGCGCCCGCGAACTACAACGCGCCGTTACTGGTGGATGTGAACAACCCCTACCTGTCGCCGGAAATGCAGAAGGTGCTGGGGCTGCTCGATGCGGCCGAGACGAACACCACCACCGTCACCCATGGCGTCACCCAGTTCACTAACACCCCGAATGACGGGCTCGCGCTGATCAACTTCCAGAGCGTGTGGACGACGAGCATCCAGCCCGACGTCGCCGGCCAGAGCCACCTTGACCACTGCATCCGCTGGTACGCCGCGCTGCGCCGCCTCGGCCTCGACGTCGATATCGTCAGGCCCGGCGCCCCGCTCGCCGGCTACAAGCTGGCGGTGGTGCCCACGCTGGCGATCGTCGGCCCGGCCGCGCTTGCCGCGCTGGCGGGCGTGGACGGCCTGCTGGTGATCGGCCCGCGTTCCGGCAGCAAGACCGGGGACTTCGCCATTCCCGCCCAGTTCGCGCCCGGCACCTTCCTGCTCGGCGGCAAGGCCGTGCCGGCACACGGCGTCTCCGCATGGCGCACCCCGTCCCGACCCCGGCAAGGCAACGAAAGAGGATTGTGAGATGGCGATTTTTGCAAGCATGGCGGCGGTCCTGCTGATGTCCTCCACCGCAGGCGCCGACACGATCGCCGAAAAGGGCCCGCAGGCGCTCGACTTCGACCTATCCTCCGCGCAAGTGCGGACAGGGACGCAGGCCGGCTTCGAGCCGGGCAGCACCCCGGACGACCAGCAGTTCTCGGTCGTCGTTCCCGAAGGCACCTACCGCGTCACCCTGCGCATCGGCAGCAAGTCGGCGGCGGCGAACACCACCGTGAAGGCCGAGGCGCGGCGGCTCATGCTGAGCAGCGTCGCCACCCGCAAGGGCCAGATGGTCGAGCGCAGCTTCCTCGTCGATGTGCGGCGCCCGGCGCTGGCGCCGCCGCCCCCCACCGCGCCCGGCAGCACCGCCGTGCGCATCGACGCGCGCGACCGCACCGAGAACACCTGGGACGACAAGCTGACGCTCGAATTCCTCGGCAAGCCGGCGGTGAGCCACGTCCGCATCGAGCCGGCGAAGGCGCCCACCGTCTACGTCGTGGGCGATTCCACCGTGGCGGACCAGTATGCCGAGCCTTACGCCAGTTGGGGCCAGATGCTGCCGGCCATGTTCGACGATACGCTCGTCGTCGCCAACCACGCGAAATCGGGCGCCTCGCTCAAGTCGTTCCTCACCGACCTGCGTTTTGACAAGGTGCTGGCCAACATGGGCAAGGGCGACTGGCTGCTGATCCAGTTCGGTCACAACGACCAGAAACAGGAATGGCCGCAGACTTACGTGGATCCGCAATGGACCTACCCCGCCTACCTCAAGACCTACATCGCCGAAGCGCGCCGCCGCGGCGCCCGCCCGATCCTGGTGACCTCGCCCGAACGCCGCAACTTCGACGAGAGCGGTCATATCAAGGATACCCTCGGCGCCTACGCGCAGGCCGTCCGCAAGGTAGCGCAGGAGGAGCAGGTGCCGCTGGTCGATCTCAACCGTGCCAGCATCAGGCTCTACGAGGCGCTCGGCCCCGAGGTCGCGCCCAGCGCCTTCGCAATGAACGGCCAAGACCACACCCACCACGACAACTATGGCGCCTGGCTGATGGCCCGCGCCGTCGCCCAGGGCTTGCGCAGCGCCGCACCCGAACTCGCCGCTCACCTGACCACCGCGCCCTTCGACCCGGCGCATCCGCCTGCCGCCGCCGAGGTCGACATCGTCGCCAGCCGGGTCGCACCGGTCGCCAAGCCCGCCGGTAATTGATGCCGCCGCTGCACTTCGGCCGCCGCGCCGCGATGCTGGGCGCGGTGGGCACCGCGCTGGCGCCGGTCGCTGCCGCATGGCCGCGCACGCTCGTCGGTCCGGGCGCTGGTTTGGACGCCGGCCCGCTCGCCACGCCGGCGGACTTCGAGCGCATCGACTTGTGGGACGGCGGCCTGCCCGGAACCGACCGGCGCGATCCCGCCAACAGCGCAAAGCCGCGCGACCCGGGCGCCGATGGCGAGGACGTCGTCTATACCGAGGTCGGCACGCCGATGCTCTTCGTGCTGCGCCCCCGCGTCTCCAACGGCGCGGCGCTGCTGATGATCCCGGGCGGGGCCTACCACATCGTCGCCGCCGGCCTCGAAGGCTTCGCCGTGTCGCGGCGCATGGTGGAGGCCGGCTATACCTGCTTCACCCTCGTCTACCGCTTGCCCGGCCACCGCCAGGGCGACGACTTCACCGTGCCGCTGCAGGATGCCCAGCGCGCGATGCGGCTCGTCCGTTCGCTCGGTGCCAGTCACGGGTTCGCGCCCAAGCGGGTCGGCGTCGTCGGCTTCTCCGCCGGCGGGCATCTCGCCGGCTGGCTCTCCACGCGGCAGGAACCCGCCTATGCGCCGCGCGACGCGGTCGATCGGCAGGCGGCGAGGCCCGCGTTCACCGCGCTGATCTATCCCGTGATCACCATGACCGGCGCGGCCGCCCATGCTGGCTCGCGCGAGCAACTGCTCGGCCCCTCCCCGGCCGAAGACCGCGCGGCGCGGCTGTCGCTCCAGAACGCCGTCAGCGCACGCACGCCGCCGACGTTCCTGGTCCATGCGCTCGACGATCCGGCGGTTCCTGCCGACAACAGCCTGGCGATGCTCGCCGCCCTGCGCCGTCAGGGCATCGCCTGCGAATGTCACCTCTTCGAGACCGGCGGGCACGGCTTCGGCCTCGCCCCGCGCGGTGCCCCTGCCGCGCGCTGGCCGGAGCTTCTTACCGCATTCGCCCGTCGCCATGGGGGCTGAACCCAAGCCCGGCACGCGGGCGGCCGCTACCGGTGGAACATCGTCGGCCTGCTCTTCGCCGCCACGGTGATCGACTACGTAGACCGGCAAATGATCGGCGTGCTCAAGCTGACGTTGTCGCGCGAGCTGGGCTGGTCCGAAGGCGATTTCGCCAACGTCATCTTCTATTTCACCATGGCCTACGCGGTGGGGGCAACGCTCGGATACGCCTGCGCCTTCGTCATCTGGCAGGTCGCCCACATCGCGCATGGCCTGGCCGCGAACGTCACCCAGTCTCGATGGCGCGCTTCGCGCTCGGCATCGGCGAGGCCGGCTCGAACGTGGGCACCATCGTCACCCCGCTGATCGTCCCGCTGATCACGGTGCATTACGGCTGGCACGCGGCCTTCCTGGTCACCGGCGTCTTCAGCTTCGTGTGGTTGGCGGCCTGGCTCGCGATCTATCGCCCGCCCGCCGCCCATCCCCGGCTCGGCGAGAACGAGCGCGACTGGATCCAGCAGGACGGCGACACCGCGGTGCGCACCATGCCATGATTGCGGGTGCTGCGCATGCGCGAGACCTGGGCCTTCGCGCTGGCGAATTTCTTCATCGACCCGATCTGGTGGTTTTTCCTGTTCTGGCCGCCCGGCTATCTGGGCGAGCGCTACGGCCTCGACTTGCGCAGCTTCGCCCCCAATCTACCTGCTGTCGGACCTCGGCAGCGTGGCGGGTGGCGGGCGGCTGGCTCTCCTCCCGCCTGATCGCGCGCGGGGTCAGCACCAACCTTGCACGCAAGGTGACGATGCTGCTGTGCGCGGCTGCGGTGCTGCCGATCTTCTGGGTGCAGGGGATCGACAACCTGTGGCTGGCGGTACTCATCATCGGCATCGCCACGGCCGCCCATCAAGCGTTCTCGGCCAATCTCTATGCCATCGTGCCTGACGTCTTCCCGCGCGCGGCGGTGGGGTCGGTGACGGGCATCGGCGGCATGGTCATGGCGAAATGCGCAGGCTTTGTCCTCGACACGCCGGGCACCTACGCCCCGCTCTTCGCGGCGGCCGGGCTGACCTATTTCCTGGCGCTTGGCTGCATGCATCTGCTGAGCCCGCGACTGCAACGCGCGGCGATATGAACAGGCACCCTAGAAATTTCATATTGTGCAACTCAATCCCGATATAAGGGCATTTTAGCCTTGCCTCGAAGCATCCCCCGCCGATAAGCTGCAGCATTCCGAGCAAACGAGACTTCCGAAATGAAATTCTGCAAGACGTACCACGCCACCCATCCTGACATGATGGAGTGTGTCTCCAACGAGGAACTGCGCGACCGTTATCTGGTCACCGGCATGTTCAAGGCGGGAGAGGTCAACCTCAACTACTCGCACAACGAGCGCTTCATCATCGGCGGCGCGGTTCCGGGCGCTGAGCCGCTTGCCCTGCCGCTGCAGACCGTCCCCAAGAGCGCGGAGGGCAAGTCCTTCTTCGAGCGCCGCGAGGCCGGCATCACCAACATCG
>NZ_JAZFAX010000067.1:0-11772 GCF_036352595.1 Novosphingobium resinovorum | reverse complement strand
TCGGCACCGGCAGGACATGCGCCGAAACGCCGCCGACGTAGGAGTAGAGCGGCAGGCCGCGCGCATTGGCGGCGGCCTTCGCGGCGGCCATGCTGACGCCGAGGATGGCGTTGGCACCGAGGCGCGCCTTGTTCGGCGTGCCGTCGAGTTCGATCATGGCGAGGTCGAGGTCGCGCTGGTCTTCGGCGTCGAGACCGACGAGCGCCTCGGCGATCTCACCGTTGACCGAATCCACGGCCTTGAGCACGCCCTTGCCGAGATAGCGGCTCTTGTCGCCGTCACGCAGCTCCACGGCTTCGTGGGCGCCAGTCGATGCGCCCGAGGGCACCGCCGCGCGGCCGAAGCTGCCGTCTTCCAGAAGCACGTCCACTTCCACAGTGGGGTTGCCGCGGCTGTCGAGGATTTCCCGTCCGTGAATGTCGATGATCGCGGTCATGTGCGCTCTCCTGATTGATTGGTCATACGATTGTTCAGATGGCCCTTACCAAAAAGTTGCGACAGATTTCATATACGAAAACTATATAATGATTATGTATTTCATCGAGCCCAACGGTCGTTCCTGGCACTGCCTTCACGGCCTTAAGTGTATACCGGTTCATCGCGGCGACTCTCTCAAGAGTGCGCTTCGGCTATCGGCTTTCCGTCTTGCCAGACCATGTCGATATGATCGACGTCTGCGATGTCTTCGTCAGGCTTGCCGTCAATGACGAGCAGGTCGGCGCGTTTGCCGGGGGCGATCACTCCGCGGTCGTCGAGCTGCAGCAGCTGCGCAGCATCATGCGTTGCAATCGTGATCGCCTCCAGCGGAGTGAGGCCTGCCTTGACCATCAATGCCAGTTCGCGGTGCTCCGCAAAGCCGGGAATACGCAGGGGCGTGGCGCCGGAATCCGTGCCGAAGCCGATTTTTACCCCCGCATCGTACAATGTGCGCAGGTTGGCCGAATTCGTCGCAAGCGAAGCTTCGTTCACCGCGAGGGACTTGGGATCGGTCGCCTTGGCGCGCCAGGCCGGATCGGCGAATTGCAGGGCAAGCGCTGGGCCTACGCTGTCGCCGAAGAAAGCGGTGTCCATCCAATCGGGGTGCTGCGCGTAGAGATAGAAGGATTCGTCGAGCCCCAGCGTCGGAATATACCATGTCCCGCGCTGCTTCATCAGCGCCACAAGTCCGGCATCGACGGGTTGGTCGCGAATGCCGTGAGCCAGGATGTCCGCGCCGGCTTCCACCAGCGCGCGGGCATCGTCCCTGTAATAGACATGGGCCGCGACGCGCAGGCCCTTGGCATGGGCCTCGGCTATGATGGCGTGATAGATCTCGGGAGACATCTTGGCCGGTTCGCTGTGGTGAAAGTCATCGACCCACAGCTTGACGATACTAGGGTGGCGTGCGGCAGTCTCGTCCACGTCGCGGATCGCTTCGACAACCGTGGCGGGACGATAGAGCTGGTCCGCCGCCGCGTCCATGGGCGGTGCGCCCCCTGGCATGCCTATGCCCCGGTCGGCGCCGAAGAAGTCTGCACCGCCGAGCGTCCCGGCGTGCGCCCTGGGCTGCAACTGGTAGAAGAGGGGCCTGTTGAGGCCCAGCGACGTGATCGTCGTTACCCCGTAGCGCTGCCACTGACGCAATTCGCGCACGACGTTCGTTTCATTGTAATTTTTCGGACCGCTGGTGGTGTCGTCGGTATAGCCGAGGTGCGAATGGTCGGAAATCAGGCCGGGCATTATGCTGCGCCCGGTCAGGTCGATCGAGCGAGCACTTGCGGGCACATGTACGCTGTCGTCGGGGCCGACGGCGGCAATGCGACCATCGGCGATGATTAAGGTCTGGTTTGGTACCGCCGCGCCGCCCCGTCCGTCGATCAGCCTGACGTGGCGAAGGGCGATGGTTTCCGCCTCTGCATGGGCGATCGGCATGACAGCGACACCGCAGCACAGAAGGCTAGCGAAAAAGTGACGGATCATCGACGGGATCTCCGGTATGGGGAGCAAGTACAAGTCCGCCGGCCATGCGGCCGGCGGACGATTGGGGAACGGTGGGTCAATACTCGGGCTTTTGCCCAGGTTCCGCCTTGAAAGTGGGCACGCCCTTGACGCCGGAGTAGGTGATGATCAGCACTGTCGGCCTGTCGCCGCTCAGGCCGCGGTGGACGTCATTAACGGACTCGGTGAAGGCTTCGCCGGTGTGGAACGTGTGGCTCTTGCCACTGGCCTTGTCCTGGATGGTCAACTGGCCGCTGGCAACATAGCCGGCATTGGGGAAGGGGTGGGTATGCCAGGGCAGGGCGGCGTGCGGCGGGATCGTCATTTTGAGTACGGTGAGCTGTGGTTGCGCCTTTGGATAGGCCACATAGGGCTTGCCGTTCCACGAACTCGTGCTCTGCACCAGAATGTCGCCGTGGGCGGACGATGTGGTGGGAGTGGCGGCGTGGGCCGGGATGGGGGCGGCGGCGAGCGCGGCCAGCGCGCATGAAAAGGCCTTCGGAGCAATGCTTCTGAACATGTCAGGTCCAATCGTTCTTTGGGGGGACTTGATCACCGGGCATCCTATCGCTCGGCATAAGGGATACCGCCGCGCGCCTTGCTGTCAGGTGCGGATTCGACGATCTGAACCACCACTTGTTCAGCCGGCACGCCGAAGTTGGCGACGACGGCCTCGGTGATGTCCTTCATCAATCCGCGCTTCTGTGCCGTGCTGCGGCCGGCGACGGCGTGCACGATAATTTCGGGCATATCGATGCTTCCGCTTATTCGCCGCGCGCGACCTGAAATCCCGCAAAGGACTGGCTGACCGGCATTGTTTCCAGTGTGTTTATGTTCACATGAGGCGGAAGACTCGCCGTCCAGTAAATCATGTCGGCGATGTCATCTCCCGTGAGCGGGTGCGAGCCGGCGTAAAGATTGTCCGATGCCGCTTTGTCGCCTCCTGTGCGTATGAGCGTGAACTCCGTTTCAACCATGCCT
The DNA here is from genome assembly GCF_036352595.1 of Novosphingobium resinovorum. Taxonomy (GTDB): domain Bacteria; phylum Pseudomonadota; class Alphaproteobacteria; order Sphingomonadales; family Sphingomonadaceae; genus Novosphingobium; species Novosphingobium resinovorum_B. The sequence goes on along the minus strand of NZ_JAZFAX010000067.1, from coordinate 8,814 downwards.
GGCTCGATCGATGTGACGCGCACGCCGGTGCCATGCAGATCCGAACGCAGGCCGAGGCTGAATTGATGGACGAAGGCTTTGGTACCGGCATAGACATTCCCGCCGGTGTACGGATACGTGGCAGCTGTGGACGAAAGGTTGATGATCGCACCGCGCCGTTCGATCAATCGAGGCAGCAGCCGATGTGTGACATCGACCAGAGCCATGATGTTGGTCTCGACCATCGTGCGCCAGTCGCCTCGATCGGCGTGTTGCGCCGGCACTGTGCCAAGTGCGAGTCCGGCGTTGTTGACCAGCAAGTCGATCGCGGCAAACTCAGGCGGCAAAGCCTCGATTGCTGCTGCGGTAGCATCGCGATCACAGATGTCGAACGCCGCGCCGTGGAATGTTCCGGCGGGGAAGTTTCGAGCAAGGCCGTCAAGCCGTTCCTTGCGGCGACCTGTTCCCACGACCAGCCAGCCTCCAGCTACCAAGCGGCGCACGGTTGCAGAGCCGATGCCAGAAGTGGCACCGGTTATTAAGGCAATCTTGGTCATTGGGGTCTCCGACGGAGTGGCACTCAAGCCAGCCGCTCCGGCAACTGAGGTACGACATGTGCTGCGGCGTTCAACCACGGCTTGATTGTATATTAATTGTAAATAATCATAGGCAATCCGGAGCGGATCAGGCGTTTGCGGAATAGATGGACAGGTTGCGTTCGATGACCTTCATCACACTTTCGATCAGGGGATTCTGATCTTCGCCAAGCCACATCGCAGCCAATGGCAGCGTGACTCGGTTCGACGACAGCGCCATGGTTCGAAAGATCACGCCTTGCTCGCCACTGGTCGCGCTCCAGCGCGGTACGATGGCCGCTCCAATTCCAGCGGAGACCATGCGCAAGATGGTGTGCTTTTCCTCCGCTTCCTGCGCGACCGTCATCGACAGGCCTGCCTCTTCGAACAGTTTAACAGCAAGATCATGACTGTGGGGTCGAACTCTGCGGTTGGGCAAGATCATCGGCACATCCGCGAGCGCAGAGATGGGCACTGTGTCGTGTGCGGCGAGTGGGTGACCGGTCGGTAGCGCCAGGATTGGGTGTTCCTGAAGAAGCGTCATCGCATGAAGGTTGCGGTCAAAACGCTCGGGCGGCCGTACGAAGGCAAGGTCCAGTGTGCCGTTCAACAACTGGGGCAACAACCGGATCGTCTTGTCTTCGACGAAAATGATCTCCAGTTCGGGATAGTCGGCATGGATGTCACGCAACAGATTGGGAATGAGGCCACTGGCCGCGCTGTCTATAGCGCCGATGCGCAGCAGCTTTGGATTGGAATTGGCCATGTCGCGCAGGTGCCGGATGATTTCGTCACTGTCGGCGATCAACTGGCGGGCGCGTGGCAGCAGCTTCTTGCCTGCGTCGGTGAGGGTCACCTGACGGGTTGAGCGGGCGAACAGGCGAACTCTCAATTCGTTCTCCAGCATCTGGATTTGTCTGCCCAGGACAGCAGGAAGGATGCCGAGATGCAGGGCCGCCTTACCGAAATGCAGACTGTCCGCCGCTGCCAAAAAGCAGCGAAGCTGGCGCAACTCCATGATACCTCCATTATATACATTCAATATATAATATTCAGATGATTGTGACTCAACCGTAATCTCACGTACCCAATTCGCCATACCCGCTGCGAAGATCGGGACAACGGCAAAACTGGCTTGGAAGAGGAATGATATGGCGCCGGATGTAGAAAAACGCACTATCGCGCGCATTTCCTGGCGCCTTGTTCCATACATCATGCTATTGTATTTTGTGGCATTTCTGGATCGTGTAAATATTGGCTTCGCGTCACTGACGATGAACCATGATCTTGGGTTTTCTTCGACAGTTTTTGGGATTGGCGCGGGCATTTTCTTCGTAGGTTACTTCCTGTTTGAAGTGCCCTCGAATCTCATTCTGCACAAAGTCGGCGCGCGTATCTGGATTGCCCGTGTGATGGTCACTTGGGGTCTGGTTTCCGGATGCATGGCCTTCGTCAAAGGCGAAACGAGTTTTTATGTCTTGCGCTTTCTGCTTGGTGTAGCAGAAGCGGGCTTCTTTCCGGGCATAATCCTGTATCTCAGCTACTGGTTTCCCGCGAAGAACAGGGCATCCGTGACCGCGCTGTTCATGGCTGCTGCTCCCATTTCCACTGCCCTCGGGTCGCCAATTTCCGGGGCATTGCTCGAAATGCATGGGTTTGCCGGCTTGGCAGGCTGGCAATGGATGTTCCTCCTCGAGGCTGTTCCGGCAGTCGTGCTTGGCGTAGTCACTTTTTTCTTCCTTACTGACAGGCCCGCAAAAGCTACGTGGCTGACCGAAGACGAACGTGAATGGCTTGTCGCGACAATGGCGGAAGAAGAGGCTCGTCGTGCGCCGGCAAAGGGTGCCCACAACCCGCTCAAGGCTCTTGCAGATCCGCGTGTCCTTGCGCTTTCTCTGGTGTACTTCGGCACCTCGGCTGGCCTTTACACGCTTGGCATCTGGTCGCCGCAGATCATCAAGTCATTCGGCTTGTCGTCGTTTGCAACCGGCTTCGTCAATGCAGTCCCCGCCGTTGTCGCCGTCGTCGCGATGGTTTTGTGGGCCCGTCATTCGGACAGGACCGGCGAGCGTACCTGGCACGTCGTAATCGCCTGCCTGATCGCAATAGTCGGTTTGGCTATGGCGGCGGAATCCACGACTGTGGTGGCCGTTGTTCTTGCCCTCGTCGTCGTCAACATCGGCATTTCCTCTTCGAAGCCGCCGCTGTGGTCCATGCCGACGATGTTCCTGAGCGGTTCGAGTGCGGCAGCGGGCATCGCTACGATCAACTCCATCGGCAACTTAGGTGGCTTCGCAGGTCCCGCAATCATCGGCTGGATCAAGGACGAAACCGGCAGCTTTGCAGGTGGCCTCTACTTCGTCGCAGCCTGCCTGGTCCTTTCGGCCGGTCTCGTCCTGCTCCTGTCGCGCTCGCAGAAGAAGACGGCCGCGGCAGTGGCAGCGAAGCCGAGCACCATTCATTCCTGACTTAATAATTTCGGAGTTTACAGAAAATGCGTGAATACAAGATCGCAGCCATTCCGGCTGACGGCATCGGGCCTGAAGTGATCGACTGCGGCGTTGAAGTGCTGGAAGCACTCGCTCAGCGCGATGGCGACCTCAAGTTCAACGTGACCACTTTTGACTGGGGTTCGGACTACTACAAGAAGCACGGTGAGATGATGCCGGCGGATGGTCCCGCCCGGCTCAAGCCGTTCGATGCGATCTACTTTGGTGCCGTCGGCGCGCCCGACGTGCCTGATCATATCACGCTGTGGGGCCTGCGCTTGCCGATCTGCCAGGGCTTCGACCAGTACGCCAACGTGCGCCCGACCAAGATTCTGCCCGGCATCACCTCGCCGCTGCGCAACTGCGAGGCCGGTGACCTGGACTGGGTGATCGTCCGTGAAAACTCTGAAGGCGAATACTCCGGCATCGGTGGCCGTGCCCACCGCGGCCTGCCTGAGGAAGTCGCTACCGAAGTAGCCATCTTCACCCGCGTCGGCGTCGAGCGTATCATGCGCTATGCGTTCAAGCTGGCGCAGTCGCGTCCCCGTAAGCTTTTGACCGTGGTTACGAAGTCGAACGCGCAGCGTCACGGCATGGTGATGTGGGACGAGATCGCCGCTGAAGTCTCGAAGGATTTCCCGGATGTCACCTGGGACAAGATGCTCGTCGATGCGATGACCGTTCGCATGACGCTCAATCCCAAGAGCCTCGACACCATCGTCGCCACGAATCTGCACGCCGACATTCTCTCCGATCTTGCAGGCGCGCTCGCCGGCTCGCTGGGCGTCGCGCCGACCGGCAACATAGACCCGGAAGGGCGTTACCCCTCGATGTTCGAGCCGATCCACGGTTCGGCATTCGACATCACCGGCAAGGGCATTGCAAATCCGGTCGCCACGTTCTGGACTGCCGCACAGATGCTCGACCATCTTGGTGAAAGCGATGCGGCCGCTCGCCTGATGACGGCAGTGGAGCAGGTCTGCGCCGATGGCGTTTTGACCCCCGACGTCGGAGGTACTGCCACGACCAAGGAAGTCACGGCAGCCGTGATCGCCGCTATCAGCGGTAAGAACGGCTGACCATGGCCGCCGGTCCCATCACCGACGTGCATGCGCGCGCGTTGCTGCGGAGGCTTTTTGACGCCGCCGTGGAACGCGCCGCTCCGGGCGAGGCAGTTGTACCTCTCCTCCCAACAAAGCCCAAGGGGCGGTGTGTCGTGATTGGGGCCGGCAAGGCATCTGCCGCCATGGCGGCAGCTGTCGATGCCGAGTGGAGCGACATCGATCTCTCCGGTGTTGTCGTAACCCGTGACGGCTATGCTGTCCCGGCAGGCCGCATCGAGATCATCGAGGCGTCTCATCCCGTACCCGATCACCGCAGTGAGGATGCCGCCAGGCGCATCCTTGCTGCAGTTGAGGGCCTTGGCCCCGACGATCTCGTGCTGGCGCTCGTTTCGGGCGGTGGCTCGGCGTTAATGGTCATGCCGGGGCCGGGGATGACCCTTGCCGACAAGCAGGAAGTCAACCGTCTGTTGCTTGCCAGCGGTGCGACGATCAATGAGATGAATGCGGTCCGCAAGCATCTCTCGGCGATCAAGGGTGGGCGCCTTGCAGCGGCGGCCGCGCCGGCCCGCGTGGTATCGCTGGTGATCTCGGATATTCCGGGAGATGATCCGGGCGCCATCGCTTCCGGTCCGACCGTTACTGATGCGAGTACGATTGACGACGTGCGTGAGATTCTTGCCCGTCGTTCGATCTCGCTTCCCGCGTCTGCTCAGGCGATCATCGATTCCGGAGCCGAAACGCCCAAGCCCGGCGAGATTACGGAAGATATCCGTATGGTCGCCGCGCCGTCGCTTTCGTTGGCACATGCCGCCGAGGTGGCGCGCGCTGCGGGCGTCAATACCCTCGTGCTGGGTGATGCCATCGAGGGCGAAGCGCGCGAGGCGGGGATCGTCATGGCTGGAATCGCCCGTTCGATCAGGGAGCATGGCGTGCCTGTCACTGCTCCGGCTGTCCTACTGTCGGGAGGTGAGACCACCGTTACGATCGGGAAGGACGGTGCGGGCCGCGGCGGGCGCAATACCGAATTTCAACTTGCGCTGGCGCTGGCGCTGGCTGGCATGGACGATATCTGGGCACTTTCGTGCGATACCGATGGGATCGACGGGACGGAGGATGCCGCAGGATCGATCATCGCGCCGGACACGTTGGAACGGGGCCAGGCGCAAGGGTTGGATGCCCGCGCATTTCTCGGCGCGCACGACAGCTACACCTACTTCGACGCCCTCGGCGATTTGGTCCTGACCGGACCCACCATGACGAACGTCAACGACTTTCGCGCAATTCTGGTAGTCTGACCTTGCCCCGTTTAGAACCCATCTTCCGCAATCGCTGCACCAAGATCGTTGCCACCCTCGGGCCGGCAAGCACGGATCCGGCTGTCATCGAATCGCTGTTCCGCGCCGGTGTGGACGTATTCCGGCTGAATTTCAGCCATGGCGACCACGCCGACCACGCCGCGCGTCTGGCTACGCTGCGCGTGCTGGAAGCCAAGTACCGCCGGTCGATAGGTGTGCTGGCCGATATTCAGGGCCCCAAGCTGCGCATCGGTACCATCCGCGGCGGCTACATCAACCTTGAACGCGGCAAGGCACTGCGTCTCGATCTGCGTGACCTGCCGGGTGACCATGAACGTGTTCAGTTGCCGCATCGCGAGATCATCGAGGCGGCCCGGCCGGGCACGCGCCTGCTGCTCGACGACGGCAATATCCGCCTGGGTGTGAAGCGGGTGGGCGACGGGTTCATCGATACTGAAGTCCTTGTGGGAGGGCGTTTGTCCGATCGCAAGGGGGTGAACGTGCCGGATATGGTCCTGCCGATTCCGGCGCTTACCGAGAAGGATCGGCGTGACCTCGCATTCGCGCTCGAACATGACGTGGACTTTGTCGGTCTGTCGTTCGTTCAGACGGTCAAGGACGTGCAGGAGGCGCGCGACCTGATCGGCGACCGCGCCTGGATCGTCTCCAAGATCGAGAAGCCGCAGGCTGTCGCCGATATCGAAGCGATCGTCGAGGCATCGGACGGGATCATGGTGGCGCGCGGCGATCTTGGCGTCGAACTACCGCCGGAGGACGTGCCGCTGGTGCAAAAGGACGTAGTCGCGCTGTGTAACCGGCTCGGTCGTCCGGTGATCGTTGCTACGCAGATGCTGGAAAGCATGATCACCGCGCCGACGCCGACACGAGCAGAGGCATCGGACGTGGCGACCGCCGTGTTCGACGGCGCCGACGCGGTCATGCTTTCGGCCGAAACTGCCGCCGGGCAGTATCCCGAGGAAGCGGTCGGCATTATGAGCCGTATTCTGGCGCGGGTCGAAGGCAGTTCGGACTGGCAGATCCGTACCGGTGAGCGGCGTCTTCCTCCCGACCGTTCGGCGGGCGAGGCGATTGCGTCGTCCGCTCGCCATGTGGCCGACACGATCGAGGCAAAGGCTATCGTTGCCTACACGCAGAGCGGCGCGACGGCGCTTCGCATTGCGAGGCAACGTCCGGCGGTTCGACTGCTGGCGGCTACGCCGCTTGGGAAGGTCGCGCGGCGCCTCGCCCTCGTATGGGGCGTGGAAGCCGTCGTCGTCGAGGCGGTCGAGCGTATGGCCGATGCCGTAAAGGAGGCCGCGAGTATCTGCCGCCGTCTGACGAACGCCAAGATCGAGGATTCCTTCGTGATCGTGGCCGGCACGCCTTTCGGCCAGTCGGGCGCCACGAATGCGCTGCGCGTTTCGACCATCAGGGGTGCGCAAGAACCCTGACATTGAATTTGAGTCCAATGGGGCATGAGACCCCAAGGAAGTGAGGAGCGAATGATGAAGGCAGAGACCCCGGTTCTTCTGACCCTGCTCGCCTGCCTGGCCGGGTCGCCTCAGGAGGCGGCGGCGAAGGTAAGGGAGCAAGCCGCGTCGATGGATGCGATGCCACCAGCGAGCAGCGACGGTAAGGTCGATGCGCTGATCGCCCTCCTGGTTCGTGAGGGCGTCATAACCCAGGCAAAGGCCGATGGCTTGAAGCAGGTGGTCATGGCGGCTCCATCGGCGCCTGTGGGGCTGCTCGCCACGGCGATCGCCAAGGTCGACACTTCGCCGCCCAAGCCGAGCATGACCGCAGTGGAAAATCAGAGCGCGATCCGGCAACCGGAAGCGCCGCGCGTACCTGAGCCGGCGGCCAAACCCGCTTACGCATTCCCGAACAATCGCGACCCCTCGATCGATCCATCGGCACCCGTGGTGCGCAATGCCGCCTTTGCTGTGCAGGATCAGAGTTGGACGGATCGCATTCGGCTGGATGGGGATATCCGTGTGCGTTGGCAGGGTGAATATCTCGATGACAAGACTTCCGCGACGATCCCCAACTGGGCGGCCCTGGCCACCAGCGGCTCGGCGGTTCCCGTCACGAACTTCCTCGACGACGCGGACCGCGCCCGGCTGCGTTATCGTGCCCGCCTCGGCTTTACGGCCAAAGTCGATGACCATTTCACCGCGGTCATCCGCCTTGCTGCCGGTAATCTGACCGAGCCGACTTCTACCGACCAGACTTACGGAGATTTTTTCAATCGCGATGGTGTCGGCATCGATCGTGCCTATCTTCAATGGAAGCCGACCAAGGATATCGCGGTCACTGCGGGACGAATGCCTAACCCATTCTACACCACCAACTTGTTGTGGGACGGTGACGTCAATCCGGAAGGCTTTTCGGCGTCCTTCCGCCGTAAGCTGAACACCGGCTACGTCTTCGCAACGGGCGCGGTCTTCTATCTCGATGAAAATGCCGACGACACTCCCGACCGTTTCGTCTACGCAGGGCAAGTCGGCGTCGCAGGAGTACCCCTGACCGAGAGTACCCACCTTCGGCTCGCGGCGACGTACTATAACTGGAGCAATTATCGCGCTCGGGTGGGTGAATCGGGCACCAGTTCCACAGTTCTTGGTGTGGGAAATACGCTGATCGACATCGATCCGCAGGCAAGCAGGATTCTGCCGGGGATCGCGTCTCCCTTCCGCATCGTAGAGGTACTGGGGGCGGTTTCACAAAGGCTGGGTGATCGCTACGCGATTTCCGGTGCATTCGACTTGGCCGTCAACGTAGCCTACAATCGTGAAAAGCTCAACGCGCTTCCACTGCTGACCGAGCCAAACGGAAACACTGCGTGGATGACCGCAGTGACGATCGGCGATCCCAACGTCTCGGAGTTTGGGCAATGGCAGGTAACTGCGTCGTATCGCCGGCTTGAGACGGATTCTATCATCGCCGCGTTTACGGAAGGCGATTACAATCCGGGGGGTACCAACCGGACGGTGCAGGCGCTGGAAGGCCTGATCGGCCTGGATCATAACGCCTGGCTGCAGCTCAGCTATTTCCGAAACCGCTTTATCACCGGCCAACACTATGAGTATCAGGGTATTCGCAGTCAGTTCAACGTCCGTTTCTAGCAGCACTTTGGCAGAAGTTCGTTGTGGTATCAGATGAAGCTACATCCGCATTGAAGGCAAAGCTCCGGCGGTGAGCGAGACAGGCGGTCAAGAATGGCCTGGCGCACTACCGGCAAGAAGGGGGGGAGGCGGATCACGGCTCCTTTTTTCCGCTCCGCTTGAGCTAGCACTACTTTGGCAGAAGTTTGAAATGCGTGACTGATAGGCTCCCACCGCAATGAGGGCATTGGTCTGGCGGAGGTCTTGATATTCGGTCAATGATGGCCTGTCGGATGGCGGGCATGCTC
>NZ_JAZFAX010000066.1:0-13219 GCF_036352595.1 Novosphingobium resinovorum | reverse complement strand
AATGCCTCAAGGTGATCGCTCAAACTGAACAGGGACTTGGGATCCATAGCTGGCCTCCGTGATCGCGCGCCCTCAATGAATCATTATAGCCGTCCAAACGCTACCGGTTTTTGCGGGTCTCCAGCTTTGACGTTGGGAACGTCCCAAACAGGATTATTCTGAAAATCCTCAATCGCGGAAAACTCCCAATAATCCGATGGGTTTTTACCTAAAGGATTGCCACTTGGTTTGCCTGCCTTTTCTCCTTTAGAAGAGCTATGACGCTTTCCAGGGTAGAGCTGCGGAATTCGGACGGGATCGAGATTAAAAGTGTAGTTGTTAGTTCTGCTGAACCACAAAACCGTCTCATATCGTCCAGAAAACCGTTTATCGGCATTATAGCCAAAATTATAACGCCAAATGATGCGATTACGTAATTTGAATCCTAAACTTCTGAATATTTCCACGAAAGGCACGTCGAGCGGAAAAACCTCGCCGTCAGCTATGTATGTTCCCACCTGCCAGCATACTGAAGCGTTTTCCGTCAAAGCAGGAATCATCGCCTCGATGACCTGCCTTTGCCACGACACATATTCGTCATATGTGCGCTCGTCGTCACGTTCGTACGGTTTTCGGATATTATAGGGTGGTGACGAGATAACTAGACTACAGCTGCCAGCGTCAACGGCCTTGAGTTGCTCAAGTACGTCTCCCGCCAAAAAGCGTTCTTTCCCACCGCCCTTTTGAGAGATAGATTTTGCTTCGCCGTCCTTGGGCGAGTTGCTCGAACAGTCTTTTGTGATTTTACGGGGCATTTTTCAGATTGAAATCCAATGCGGATCGTATCCGTCCGAACGGCTAACACCAACGTTTGCGAGGCAAGAAAACCACCAAACCCCGGGTGAAGGAAGCTCGACTAGTTTGCTCATTAATGCCTACCACAGCCCACTAATACCCAAGCTTTTTCGCTAGCTCAGGCGAATTACTTGAGCAACCTGCAGAGCCTCCCTGCGGCATCCTGCCTGTGGATGAATCGCGCTCGTTGAAATGAGGGCATTAATTAGGATGCGGCGTAGCGCTCTGCTGGACCGGCAATATAAACCGGGTCTGGCATGGGTCAGAGCCCTTTTCCTGCCCAAAGACGTCCCAGCCTTGACCCAAGCGCCGCCCAAGGGGAAAGCCTGTTTGGATGGGAAACCGCCGATGCCTGGGTGGAAGTGCCTTTAGGAAGGTGGTGCCGCTTACGTGACTCGAACACGTGACCCCATCATTACGAATGATGTGCTCTACCAACTGAGCTAAAGCGGCTTCCTTGCGAGATCTCGGGGGCCTGTACATAGGGAATGATCATAGCGCAATCGACTTTTGGAGAATTTTGTCATCACTGGTGACGTGCCACCCCCTCCTGGTTTCCAGCAGCACAGATTAGAGCGGGGCGGCTTTTGACCATGTCCCGGTTCTGCCATTTCAGCCAGGGTCATGAACCCAAGGGATGTGTAAGGTCGGGTCTCGTTGAAATTCGTCCGCCACGCATCGATTTTGCTCCTGGGGTCGCCTAAAGACAGAACCAGTGGTGTTCAGGCACTCTGCCCGGAAGCGCCCATTGAACGCTTCGATGTAGGCGGTGTCCGGGGACTTGCCGGGCCTGCTGAAGGCCAGCGTGACACGGTTCGTGCAGGCCCAATGATCGAACGCCCGAGAGATAAATTCTGGGTCATTGCCTCGGCGACCGGTGTGCCAACCTCCTCCAGGCGCAGCGAGACTGCGATCTGCTCGCCCGTGAACTTTTTCATGCAAAATTTCCAGCTCCAATCGGCTTCGATTTTGCCAAATCCCTCCCATGCCCGCTGGAGGCATTTTCCGGGATGGCGGCAGGTCAGACGTATGCGCCGGAGATCGACTACGGCGATGCGATGATCGGCGTGTTCGTCTTTGTCGTCGAGCGCGCAGAAGATTTCACGACGACCGCGGGGATAAGGTCTCGGACAATGTGAAGGCGCTTGATCCGACGCTATCGCCGGATCATCATGCAGCGCCGGCCACTGTCCGCAGCGTGCCGAAGGCATGCCATATATGAGCATCGACTGAGGGCGACGCGTCAGGTCGCGGCGATGCAGCTGTCCTGCCGTCAAACGCGATCGAGGGCGCCGATTTGGCGAAGCCACGCCACGCACAGATCGGGCCACCTCTCGACCGGCAGGCCTTCGGTGTCGAGCGCAAAACCGTGCGGTGCATCGGCGAAGACATGCATTTCCGGATGGCCGCCCTTGTCCGCGATCGCCGCAGCGAGTCGCCACGCGTTGGCGACCGGGACGACCGGATCATTCGCCGAATAGACGATGAATGCGGGCGGCGGCGCATGTGCCAGCTGCGCATCCGGCCGCATCGCATCGTAGAATGCCTGCTTTTCGGGTGGTTCCAGCGGCGGCTTGTCGGGCACCACGGTGAAGCCGGCCGCGTTGGTGGAGATCGGCGCATAGCCGACCACCGCGAAGTCGGGCCGCCTCGGCCCCGTCTCGGCCAGCAGGCAGGCGCCGAGATGACCGCCGGAAGACAAGCCGACCACGCCGACCCGCGGGCATTCCCCCGCGCGCAGCATCTCCATCGCCCGCCGTACATCCTGCAGCGCGGCCATCGGCCCGGTCCGCGCGTCGGGAAAGCGATGGACAAGGACGTGGGCGTCGATGCCGAGCGCGTTGAGCCAGCGCGCGACGACGATACCCTCGCGCCCTATCATCAACTGCGTGTAACCGCCCCCGCCGATGACCAGCGCGGCGGTGCCGATAGGCCGTGCGGCGCGGAAATGGAGCAGGACCGGGTGGGCCACGGCGGCGGCGACCGCTTGGGCGATGCCGGCGAGAGGGTTCGACAGTGTGAACGCGACCGCGCCGCCATCGTCCAGGACCGTTGCATCGATACCGGCGAAGGACGGCGGCAGAAGAAGCGGGCCGGTCATGCGAGCGGCCATCCGTGACCGCCGGCAAAGGCCAGGAACAGGTCGAGCCAGAGGAAGGGGCCCATGCCGCCTTGCGCATGGGCCTTGCTTGCGGACGGTGGGCCGTGGCCGCCTTTCTCGAAGATCATCAGTTCGGTCGCAATCCCTGCGGCGTGCAGCGCGCGGTACATCTGGACGCTGTTTTCCGCCGGAACCACCGGGTCGTCGGCGTTGCAGCACACGAAAGTGGGCGGCATGTCGGATGGCAGGTCCAACTGGGCCGACCAACGTCGCTGCGCCTCCAGCTCACTCTGCCGCGCGCCGAGCAATTCCGCGCGCGACTGCCGGTGGACGCCCTCGTCCAGCATCGTCACCACCGGGTAGAACAGCCCGGCCACATCGGCGTGCGCTGAATGCCGATCGATCGCGTCGAGCGGTTCATACGTTGCCAGCGCCGAGCGCGCGGCGGCTCGCGCGGCGAGATGGCCGCCGGCCGAGAAGCCCGCGATGGCGACGCGGCGGGGATCGACTGTCCATCGCGCGCCCGCGCCGGCACGGATGATGCGAAGGGCGCGCTGGGCGTCCTGCAAGGGCGCATCGGGTCCGGCGCCCCAGCCATCGTGCGGCAGGCGATAGAGCAGTTCGAAGGCGGTCACACCGCTGGCGGCAAAGCGGCGGGCGATATCCGAGCCTCCCCGGCCCAGCGCGACCCGTGCATAGCCGCCGCCCGGTACGATCAGGATTGCCGCGCCGTTCGGACGCTCGGGTCGCACCACGGTGAGCATCGGCGTGGCGACGTGCGGCCAGGCGATGTCGTCCTCGTCGCCATCGGGCCGCCGTTTGACGAAGGCGTCCTCGACCCCGGCGGACGGGCGCCCGGGGGGGCTGCCGGGCCAGATCGCGAAACGTTCGACCTTGAGCGCGGGGGCCTGTTCCTGCGCGATGGCCGGGGCCTTCGTTATCACCGTCGCGGCGGCCGCCAGTGTCCCCGTCAGCCACCTACGACGGGTAGTGCCGCCTGCGACCTCGTTGCCGCGACTTGTCATCGGTGGTCCTTCCCGAGTGGCTCGATCCGAAAATTGCGGATGCGCAGATGGCTCTTGGTGGTGCGCAGGGCGAACCAACCGCGGCGATAGGGCTGGGCGTCCGTCATCGTGAACAGGCGCTTGCCCGCATAATCGACGGCGATGGTCGAGCCCGCCGCCGTCAGCCGCACGGCCGTCCAGCGGCCGGGCGTGAGAAGCGTGGCGGGATCGGCGCGGTCGTGCTCGGGTCGCAGGGGGCGGTTGCCCGGCTCCCCGATGTAGCGCCGCATGCGCGTGGTGGTGTTGCGATTGCCGCCGATGCCCACGTAGTATGTCCTTAGCGCATCATATCGGGCGAAGACCCCGTCGCGTGGGTGCGCCAGAACCGAGCCGCCCGGTACGGCGGGATCGCTGGCCATCCAGAACGCATTGGCATCGCTCACGGTGTCGTTGGCGCCTTTTCCGGACACGGCCATGACCTCGTATTCGATGGCGACCGGCCCGTGCAGTTCGTGTGTCCACCATACCGAAATGCCGCCCGCCGCCTCTATGTCCATCACCCCGTGGGCGACCGTCACGCGGGAGGCGCCGGGCATTTCGGCCTCCACCTGCCAGCGCGAGGCGCCGTGGCGGAAATCGTCGGCCAGCGCCGCGGACGGTGCCGGCGCCGCATGCAAGGACGAGGCCGCAAGCAGCAGCAGCACCGCGCTCGGCATCCCGGCGACGGCGGCATCGCGTCTCATTCCAGCGCGTCTCCGATCAGGGTAAGGTTCACGGCGGCGGCGATGCCCCACTGCGCGGCGTCGTTGGTGGAGACTTCGGCGATCTCGTCCACCGGCTTGAGCACTGCGGCGCCCTCTATCGTGCGAGCGCCGTGCGATTGGTCGCGTCCTTCCCGGTCGCCCGAGCCGAAGAACTCGCTCCAGGCGCGCTTGACCAGGTCCGGCCTGTGGAGCTGCGCGCCGGCATAGGCGGTGTAGCGCGAATGCGCCTGCGTGAGTGCGCGGCCCTTGCCCGAAGCGCCGGTGCGGGCGCGGAACTCCGCTTCCGGGGCGTTGTAGAGTTTGCAGTAGTCCAGCCAGACCTTGCGGTATGCCGGCTCGTCCACGAGTTCGAGCAGTTCGGCGGTGATCTCGAAGACACCGAAGACACCGTTGAGATGACTCATGTTCACGCTGTCGCCGCCGCCCACGAAGCGGCCGCTGGCAAGGTCGAAGGGCGCACCGCCGGCCAGCCAGCCCTTGGGCATCGCCGCGATCGAGCGCATTCCCGCGACGATGCGATCGCGCCAGCGCGGATCGTGCGTGCGCTCCCACTCCGTCAGCCAGGCCGCGATCAGCGAGCCCCAGACGGTGCCGAACTGCATGAACACCTGCCCCTTGGGCAGGGGCTGGTCGGCGACGACCGCCCCGGTGCCGGCTGGCGGTTTGCTGGCATCGGCGCGATGCATCACCTTGCGGCCGATATCGACGGTCTCGAGCGCCTCGTCGCTGTGCAACAGGGCGCGCATGAGGTCGCCGCATCGCTCGTCGGTGGTGAGGTAGTAGTAGAAGCGGCGATAGGCGGCGTTCGAGATGCGCGGCTGCTTGGAACTGTCCGCCCAGTGCTGCACGCCGTGGCGGGTGCCGAGCCCCTTGAAACGGCCCGAATGATAGACGTCCACCTCGCCGGTATGGCGCGTCATCGCCTCGGCCAGGCGGAACACGTCGGCCCGGCCGCTGCGCAGGAAGCCGTACCACAGCCACAGATCGGTCGAGAGTTCGCTGTTGTCCCAGGCGAACCCGCCGATGTCGTATCGCCAGACGTGGCGATCATTGTCGTAGCTGTGCATGACATCGCCGTAATTCCAGAAGCCGTACCACCGGCGCTGCTCGACCTGGCCGATGTAGAAGTCCAGTTCCTGCTTCGCCCGCGCCTCGATCCTGCCGCGCTGGGGGCCACCGGCGGCGATCGGGCTCCAGGGGCCGAACATCCCGGCGGCGTGGACATGCGCGACATTGGCGACCAGGCGTGGCGGCCGGGCAAGCGTGGCGCCCATCTCGACAAGGCGCTGCCGCGCGGGGGTGGCGGGCAGGGCCCAGAGACGGAACTCGGTCGTCCGGGCGATGCCCGAAGCATCGCCCCAGCCGGGCTCGTAATCCTCGTAGGTCACGTCCAGGCCGCTGTTCTGAGCCTCGAAGCTCTCCATTCCCATGACGTCGTGGTAGAAACGCATGTCCATCGCCGGGGCATCCGGGGCATGGTACCAGACGGTGAAGCGGGCCTTGTCCTTCGCCGCATCGACGATGTCGAGGCCGACCGGGCAGCGCTGCCAGAAATCGTGCATCCCGAATGTGACCCCGCCGGAAACCCCGCCGACGTAGCCGAGCCCCGGGGCGCGTCCGGCGCTGTCCACGTCGATCCAGCCGAAGCCGGGGCCGGTCCGCTTGACGATGGAGAACCCGTCGGAATTGGGCTGGCGCAGGCGGAACTCTCCCCAAGAGGGGATGTAGTCCAGGTTCTGGCGTACCGGCGTCGCCATTTCGCTCAGCGGCGGCGTCGGCAGTCCGGCCGCCTGGGCATCGCGGAACGCCTTGCCGGGATCGCGCCGCAGGCCCGTGAGCGGCCGCACCGCTTCGCCCCAGAGGCCGCCGTTCTCACCCGCGAGGCGGACATGGCGATCGTGCAGCGCGTCCCGCATCGGCACCGCGCCTTCGAGGCCGAGGCCGCGGATGAAACGCTTGGCCGGATCACCGTCGAACACCATCGAATGGACCAGCCGCACACTGTCCGACCCTGCATGGAAATAGAGGCGGACCGAGAACGGCAGCCAGTCGTCCTCGGCGGCGCGGTGGCGCCCGTCCAGCTTGATGACGGCCCGGATCGGGCCGCTCTGCTCCACGGTGGCGCTGTCGATCGTGCCCACCCAGTGAGAGAGCGCAGCGGCGCCTTCCTCGTCGTCGCTGCGATCCTGCGCACTGGCCAGCAGGCGGACCGATTGCAGCACCTCGTTTTCGCCCGCCCTAGCGGAACGGATCAGCGCATCGCCCGAGCGCCCCACGGTCCAGACGATGCGCCCGGCCGTGACGGTGATCGCATCGCCGCTCTCACGCACGAACAGCGCCTCCGTGGGCGATGCGGCGCCCGGCACCACCCGCAGCCCCTTTGACCGGCCACCGTCCGCCGCCAGCGCATGGCCGGTCCATTTGATCGAGCCGTCCGGCCACCATGCCAGCGGCCACGTCTGAAGGGCCTGACGCGTCCCATCCCGGCCCTGCAATACGTAGCCGCGCTTGCTCAACCGGGTGCCTCGCGGCCAGGGCTGGCCCCAGGACTGCCCTTCGTGCGAGCCCGGCGGCGCACCATCGAGCCAGAGCACGTCGTCCTGCGGGTCAAGGTCGGAGCCGAACGGAACGCGCGGCGCCTGCGAACCCGGCATGGCCCGCGCTGCGCCCGCAAACAACGCCAGGGATCCCGCCACTGCGGTGGAAGCCAGAATCTCCCGACGGCTCCAGACCAGGTTGCTCATTGCCTCTCCATTCAGATTATTTGGGATTGTATTTCACATTGTGGATTTTTCCGTCAAGCCGGAATCCACCGGGTCAGCGTTCTCCCTTGGGGCCGGCGCCGAGATAGAAGCCGGTGTGCGGCGGCTGGTTGTAGGCAGTGTTCTGCCAGGCGACGCCCGCCCGGTAGACCGGATCCTGCATCAGCGTGACGAACCGGTGCGTGGTGGGGAAGGGCGTCGTGTAGATGCGCAATTCGCGATTGTCGGCCCGCCGCCAGATCACTTCCTCACGCCAGTCGCCGATGAGATCCGCCTGCAGTGCCGGGGTGGCCTTCGTCCCGTTGTTGGAGGCGAGGCCGCCGGGCGACAGCAGCGGCGTCGTCGTTCCGTGTTCCCAGTCCCACTTGGAGATGGTGGTGCCGTCCAGCAGTTCGCGAAGAAGATCGCCGTCCCACCAGATCGCGAAGTTCATCTGGCGTGGGCGAGGGCCGATAGGCTGGCCCTTGACGTCGAACAGGCGATCGGAGTTGGCGGCCCAGAATTCCTCTCCGTAATGGCGCGGGTCGATGTCGGCGGCGACGCCGCGCCCGGTGTCCTGCTCGGCGGGCTTGCTCCAGAGAACCTCGCCGGTGCGGGCGTCGAGCAGGGCGGAACCGATGCCGCCGTTGCGCTTCACCTCCTCGAACACCCCGAACTTCTCCAGACCCGGCCTGGACGGGTCGAGATCGCCGACGTGCATGGTGTCGCCGTGATGGAGCGGGCGGGTCCATAGCCCCTTGCCGTCGTCATCGACGGCCATCGAGCCGTAGATCACCTCGTCGCGTCCGTCACCGTCGACGTCGGCGATGGACAACTGGTGATTGCCGCGTCCGGCATACTCGGCGTTGCCCGGGGCGGCGCTGTCGAACAGCCAGCGCTCGCTCAGCTTGCCCCCACGCCAGTCCCAGGCGGCAATGGCGGTGCGTGCGTAGTAGCCCCGCCCGAAGACCATGCTGGGGAGCTGCCCGTCGAGATAGGCGACCCCGGCCAGGAACCGGTCGGACCGGTTCGCGTACCCGTCTCCCCACACGGCGGCGAGCTGCTCGGGGCTGGGATTGCCGCCCGGGTAGCGCGGCGGGTCATAAGGCGCGGTGGCGAGCGCCTTGCCGGTAAGCCCTTCGAAGACGGTCAGGTATTCCGGGCCCCTGACGATGCGCCCTTGCATCGGCGCCACCTTGGTGCCGTCCGCCAGCACTCTGGCGCCGGTACGGTCCTGCTGGGGCACTTCGCCGCCGCTGCTGCGCCAGTCGGCCTTTGCATCGCCTATCACCTTGCCGGTCCCGTCCACGGTGCCGTCCGCCGTCTTCATCGCCACTTCGGCGCGTCCGTCACCGTCGAAATCGAACACCAGGAACTGCGTGTAATGCGCGCCGGCGCGGATGTTGCGCCCCAGGTCGATGCGCCAGAGCCGGGTGCCGTCGAGCCGATAGGCATCGAGGATGACGTTGCCGGTATAGCCGGTGTGTGCATTGTCGTGACTGTTGGTGGGATCCCACTTGAGCACGATTTCGTACTGCCCGTCACCGTCGAGGTCACCCGCGCTCGCATCGTTGGCGGTGTAGGAATAGGCCTCTCCGGCAGGAGTCACGCCGTCGGCGGGCGGATCAAGCGGGATCGAGAGATAGCCCTTGTCCCACATCATGGCAGGCTGAGCCCCTGCACGATCGCCGATACGCTCCACGGCATAGGAACGGCCCGCCGTACCCGCGTGATCGACGAAGGCCGTCGCCTCTCCAGGCTTGGTCACGTGAAGCACTTTGCCATCGCGCAGGACGCGGAACCGCACCGAAGGCGCGTCTTCGCGCAGCAGCCGCCAGCTTACCAGCATGCCCCCGCCCTGCGCCGGCACGGTCACTGCACCGCGATTCAAGGCTTCGGGAAGGCTCCGGGCCAGAGCCGGCACCGCCGGGCCGAAAGTTGCCGAGGAGGCGCAAAGCAGCAGTGTTAAATTGCGTACGTTGATTGTCATTTGGTTGACATCCTCTTCTTTCGAATATTATGGTCCGAAGTGTAGACCGCAGTTCCACATATAGGACCATACTTTGATGGTCCAGTGGCTGCCGGTCCGGCCTGAGTGCGGCAAAGACCGCGGATCGGTGAGGGGATAGATGATGCGGAAGCAAATGGATCGAGTGGGCGGCTATGCTCGGATCGCCGGGGTCAGGAATCGTGCGGGTGCGGGGGTATCCTGGCTCGGGCTGGCCGGGGCGCTGATCATGCCGTTTTCCGCCAGCGCTCAGACTACTGAAAGTGCGAATCAGGAAAAGGTTCAGGATTCGCCGAAGCCTGTCGATCGCAAGACGGCAGAAGAGATAATAACGACAGCCAACGATATCGTCGTCGTCGGCACCCGTGCATCGCTGCAGTCCGCGACTACGCGCAAAAGGGAGGCCAATACGATCGTCGATTCGATCGTGGCCGACGACATAGCCAGTTTCCCGGACAAGAACATCGGCGATTCGCTTGCGCGCATCACCGGCGTCCAACTCAGCCGCGACTTCGGCGAGGGCACTGCGGTTTCCATCCGGGGCGTTGAACCCGATCTCAACCGCGTCGAAATCAACGGGGTCAGCCAGGTCAGCGCCACGGGCGGGCGCGCCGGCGACTTTCGTGAACTGGCGACCGAACTGGTCAAGTCGATCGACGTCTACAAGGGCTATGCGGTCGATCTTACCGAAGGGGGCATCGGCGGCACAGTGCGCGTCGAAACGCGCAAGCCGCTCGACCTCAAGGATCCGCTGCTCACCGGCGTCGTGTCGTATCAGAACCTCGACACCGCCGAGACCTGGAAGCCGCGGGTCACCTTCGTAGCCGGTACGCCCAAGTTCCTGATCGACGGGCTCGGCGTCCTCGTCAACGTGACGTACAGCGACGTCGACACCCGGCAGGACTACATCAGCAATACGAACTGGTCGCGTCTCGCCGACTTCGATCACTCGACCGAGAAGACCGTCGCCAACCCGCTCTACGCGAATTACAATACATACGAGAGCTGCGCGGGCGTCGGCGGCGCCACCACTGCGACCGCCACCGCGAACCGCCTGGCCTGCGAAACGCAGTTCTTCGACTGGGCGCCCACCGTCCCGCGCTATCGCAGCTGGGTCCGCAACGACAAGCGCCTTTCGGCCGACCTGGCCCTGCAATACCAGGTGGCGCCGAACTTCCGGGCCTATGGGCAGGTCCAGATCAACAAGCGCAACCAGAACCTTCAGGACACCAACTATTCCATCGACCTCACCCGGATAGAGCGGTTCAATCTCGATCCCGCGCTGGCCGCGGGCGCCAACGGCGGCACGTCGCGTCCCCAGGTGCAGCTTGGCACCTCGACCGTTAACGAAAATCACGTCGTCACCAGTCTGCAGACCGCGCTCAATGCCGTGAACATCGGCTCGGTGGCGGTGCCGAACTGGAACGGAGCGGCCAACATCGTCGGCGTGCAGCGCCGTGACTTCAGCTATGATCAGGATTCGAAGTACTTCACCGGCGGTTTTCGCTGGGATCTCGACCGACTGCACATCGACTTCATGGGATCGCACGCCAAGGCGACCACGGTTTCCGAAAGCAACCTGATTTCGATCGGCACCAGCGTGTCGGGGATCACCATCGATCGCGACAACGCGCAGGGCATCCCGGTCTTCTCGTTCCCGTCCGAATTCGATCCCGCCGACCCGGCCGTCTATTCCGACTTCACGCGTACGGGTGCCAATGGACAGGTGCTGCCGGTTTATGGTCCGGCGCTGCAGTATCGCCCGTCGCAAGCCAGCAATACAGAGGACCAGCTTAAATTCGACGCGGACTGGGAGATCGATCACCCCATCGTCAGCAAGATCGAATTCGGCGCCCAGGCGCGCCGGCAGAATTACGTAAGCTACAATGGCGGCGGCACCCGGCTGCTCGATCCCGCGACGCTGACCTACCAGCAGAGTGCCAACGTATCGTTCACCAGCCAGATTCAGAACAATCCGGCTCAGGTCCGCGACGGCAATACCTGGTACATCACGCCGACGCAGTACCAGGCGCTGATCTCCTCGATCGGCGGGACGCTGGGCGGTGCGCCGCTGTTCACCGGCCTGAAGAATGCGCCCGCAGGCATTCCCTCAAACATCGCCTTCCCGAACTTCGACGCCGATGTCCTGTCGCAGATCTACGATCTTTCCGGCTTCGACCAGGATCTCGTGCTCCAGGCTGACGGACAGCCCCAGATTCCAGCCTACCTCATCAAGGAGAAGGTCTACGCCGGCTACATCATGGCGGACATCGACACCGAGGTGCTGGGCATGCGGCTTACCGGCAACGCCGGTCTGCGCTGGACCCAGACAAAGGACGAAGGTGTCGGCACCAACATCTCGCGCGTCACGCGCACGACCGCAACCGGAGGCACCGAAACGGTCGTCCTGGCTGCGCAGGAAGCCCGGATATCCAATACCTACACGGATTTCCTGCCGGCCTTCAACGCGAACCTGGCGATCACGCCGGAACTCTCGTTGCGCGCGAACTACGCGAAGAACCTCGCCCGGCCGCGTCCGACCGACCTGGTGCCGAACATCAACTGTCTGGACGACCAGACCCTGACGGGCAGCGAGGACGTCTGCACCGCCGGCAACCCGGATCTCAAGCCCTATCGCGCCGACCAGTGGGAAGTGAACCTCGCCTGGTATCCCAATGCCGACACGACGATCAGCCTGGGGTACTACAAGAAGTATGAAGCGAGCTTCGTCATCCCCAATGTCACCCGCAGCGGTGTCGATCTGTTCCATGACGGGATCACGTACACCGTCCGGCAGTCGGTCAACGGGTACGGCGCCTTGCTGGACGGGATCGAAGCGAGCGGCCAGACCGTGTTCACGTTCCTGCCCCAGCCGTTCGACGGCTTCGGCGTGACCGGCAACATCACGTATGCCCGCGCCATCCGCACGAACCTGACGAACAGCGCAACGGGCGGGGAACTCAAGGAATACCCCGGCCTTTCCAAGTTCACCTACAATGCGAGCGTGTTCTACGACAAGGGCTTCCTGAACGCTCGCCTGAGCTACAACTACCGCTCCAAGTGGCTGAGCACCGTGCTGGATGCCGCCAACGGCAACAATCCGCTCTACCGCAAGGCAGAAGGCTATCTTGACGGCAAGATCACCCTTCGCTTCCCGAAGTACCACTTCAACGTCTTCGTCGAGATGCAGAACATCAATCGCGAGTATTCGAAGGTCTACATCAACAAGGACATGCCGGTGGATCTCTATTATCCCGGCCGCCGCATGTTCATCGGTCTCCAGGCCAAGCTGTGATCCTGGCGGACCGGTGAGGCCTATCCTGCGTCTCGCCCCGCCCATGGAGGTGCTCTCCTGATTGACGCCGATCATCGCATCGCCGCAGTCGATCTTCGGCGCAAACATCTGAGGGCATAGCCATCGTAGGTGTCGATCGTGCACCTCAGCGCGCCTGTCTCGACCGGGTTTGTGATTGCGGCCCGGTGGGTCGCCTTCGCGGTGGTCCGCTTGGCTATGCAGTCGAACATAGCGACCTCCTCACCCTCGTTCTGGACGCGCTCACGGATGTTGCACACCTCGATCTTGAGGAACGTGGGCTTGGCGATCGGGTACGCCTTGCCGGTCCGGGGGCGTCATTGTCGACTGATCTGCCCCCTTCTGAGTGGCCCAAAATCTGTTTTAGATTTGGGCATGAAGGAGGACTGGAATGGCGAGGAAGCACAAGCCGGAAGAGATCATCGGCAAGCTGCGTGAAGCGGAGATCGTGCTG
>NZ_JAZFAX010000065.1:0-13374 GCF_036352595.1 Novosphingobium resinovorum | reverse complement strand
ATGACACTGGAAACCCTCGGCTCGGTGAGCCATAACCCTATTGTCAGCTTGCCAGCATTGGCAGCCTGACCTGAACTCGATCCTGCCGTGGATCGACGGTTCCTACACCACCCTGCGGGACACGACCCCCTCTTTCCGGTTTGGGCCTTGCGATACCTTTCGATCAGGCAGCGATTGCCGTTGCCGGGGCTCGATAGTCTTCCTGGTTCGCCAACATCGCCCACATCGAGCGAGCCATCTTGTTGGCCAATGCGATTGCCACCAACATCTGCGACTTGCGCGCGAGCATGCGGGCCAGCCATGAGGTGTCGGGGATCGTTTTTCGTCCCATCCAGTTCAATCGCGACATGGCGCCCATGATCAGCAACTGGCGGATGTCGCTCTGCCCAGCCTTGGAGACGCGGTCGAGCCGCTCCTTGCCACCGTTTGAATGCTGTTTCGGGACGAGGCCCAGCTAGGCGGCAAAATCTCGGCCGCATTTGAAGTTTTCCATCGATGGAGCGAATGCTTCGACTGCCAGCGCCGTCGACGGCCCCACGCCGGGTATGGTCTGGAGCCGCTGCGCGATGTCCGCCTGTCCAGCCAGGGCCCTGATGCGGCGATCACTTGTCGCGATCCGCCCGGTCATCGCTGCGATTTGCTCCAGCAAATCGTGGCATTCCATGCGTGCGATCTCAGGCTTTGTGGAGGCTTGAGCCGGATGATATGGAAACTCTCAAGTCCGGTTCTTAGGGGGTGCGGCCCGGCAACGGGTCGTGCCTACCCGATCGATAACCGGAACCGGCGGACTTCACAAAGGGGCGACCGATGGCGCGGCGGCGGTTGCTGAGCGGAAGTCGGCGTCGCGCTCTGTTCGACATCCCCATCGACGCCACTTCGGTCGCAAGTCACTATACCCTTTCTGACGAGGATCCGGAATTTGTTCACCGTCGTCACGGTTCCGCTAACCGTCTCGGCCTGGCGACCCAGATCGCCTTGATACGGCATCCTGGCTTCCGCCTGCAGCTTGACACTGACGTTCCCGATGCGGTCCTCCACTATCGTTCGTACATGGGGCGGCACCGGGCAGCGACTGGCTTCGAAGCATCCCTGTCGGCGACGAGTGCGATGTTTTCGGTCCGCGTGCGTCACTTGATGGAAGTGGACTGGTCGGGCCAGTCGTCATGGTCGGAGACGAAACCTCCATCGGGTTGGCATATGCTCTGACGAGTCGTAATCCAGCGCGGACAATGACGGCCATTCTCGAGGTCGGCGATGTTTCGGCAGCCGCGCGGGTCGCCGATAGCTGTGATGGCCGACATCATAACCATGCAGCGCGCCTGATGATACGCATTTGGCAGAAATGGAAGCCGTGCTGCGCCACAAGGCTGCCGAAGGCTCATCCAGATCGCCGCGCTTCTGGCGGGTGGATAGCTCGAAGTATGATTGGTGCAGCACCGGTAACCGCAACGGGGGAGACTTACGCGCCGATGTCCGACGCACTGCGATCCATCGGGCGCGACGTTTGCTGTCGCTCTGCGAAAGAGGGGCCCCGTGACGTATGGCGGCGGGGAGCCAAGACTTGCAACATGTGGCGGGCGCGCGGCGACGCCGCTATCGTTCGTTCATTGCCGCCGCAACCATGAAGCGCCAGGTGCTGGCCGCATCGCCCTGATAGCCGGCTGCGGTATCGCTTACCGCGAGATTGCGGATGACTTCAGCCCCGGCGCGCGACATCGCATCGCTCGGTTCGCGGATAGCGTGCAAAACGGCAAGGACATCGCGAATGATTGCCTCCTGGTGCTGCGAATCCAGCGCATCCCAGTCATCGTGTCCGCTTGCGGACTGGGCGAGGGCGCGAGCGGCTCGTTCGATAATCGGCCTGGTCATTCCCAAGAGTACCACCCGCCGTTCCAGGGGCCAAGCGGGATCGTTTGCCAAGGATTTGGCAGGCCGCTCCGTTTGTCTCCGGCAAACTATCGCACAGCCATTGGAGATGGCCACCCGCTCATGTCTCTCGATTTCGGCTTCAAGTCTTCCGGTGACGTACCCGTTCACTCCCGGCTACCAGGGCCGTTAGAAGGGGCTGCCGGGAGACGATCCCGGTCTCATTTCAACGAAGCGGAGTTTGAGTTACCCCAAATGTAGGCGATTCTGTCGCGGCGGGTTCGGTTGCAGTTCCGCCACGAGCCTGGCAAAATCGTCAGCGCGAATGAGGCGCTCGAATTGGAACCCGGCGCGATCATCGTGAGACCAGACGAGATGCCCTTCAATTCGGCCTATCACCGGAAGCCGTAAATTGAGACGTTCACCCCGTTCAAGGCTCAACTGTCCCCGGACCATGAAGCCCTGGGGCGAGATGTTCACGAGATGCAATTCGACTTCACCCAGTTGGCGGTGCTCACCGATAGTGGTGTAATCTATCGGCTGGCGGACTGCTGCACGAGTTTCGGTTATACTGAGGCGCGGGCCGGCGCTCATGCTACATCCCCGTAACAATGCCCCTCTTTTCGGGGCGAGCATTGATGGGCGATCCCGCGGAGAGATGGGACGGTCTCGCCAGACCGCAGGACGCCCGATTGCGCGAGATACCAGCTGGATTGCTCTTTCATGCCGAAGTCCAATGACCACAAGCACACACAATCGGACAATGTGGTTAAGATTTGGTTTCAACAACTAATGGCGGGAGACCTGGCATCAGGCTGAACCGCGGTTTCCGACTGACGGATGGGAGGACGTGTGCAGTCAAGTGCGCGGACGTTATGGGGCGAAGTGTCTCCACGCCCCCTATCCGCGGGATCAATTCGTCGGGCCGCGATGAGCGCAGGCCTATAGGACGTGCCCACATTTCATGATGCCGGAAGTATAGAGGTGGGATGCTGAGCGTCTTTTGCCGGAATGGCCAATTCCAACGTGCACTGCAGGCCCTCCGGCGCGAAGTCGAACCGGGCAGTGCCTTGTTCTCCTTTCGTGGCTCGTTCGATCATCCGCGAGCCAAAGCCCTTCCGGCTAGGAGGGGTCACCGCCGGACCGCCCGCTTCACGCCAATGCAGGCCTAGCCTGCCCCCGCCTCCTTGCTCGGCCAATTCCCATCTCACCTCAACGCGTCCGTCGGCGTTCGAAAGAGCGCCGTACTTGACCGCGTTGGTGCCGAGTTCATGCAGGGTCATCGCAATCAACAAAGCCTGGGTCGAACTCAACCGCAGGTTTGGCCCCGCAATCGTGAACCGCTCTTTATCCTCCTGCAGAAAGGGCCTCAGTGCACGCTCGACGACGTTTCTCAATTCGACGGCATCCCAATCCTGCTGGGTGAGCAGATCATGGGCGCCCGAAAGCGCATGCAAGCGGGATACGAATGCCTCGATCTCGTGGGGAGGAGCGTCGCGGAAGGTCTGTGACGCCATGGCCTACACCGTGGCCAGCGTGTTCTTGCGAATTTGGGAATCAGCGCTCAAGGATTTCTGGCGCAACGCGCGCGAGACGTACTTCTCGCCTATGATCGCGCGGAGAAAATCCACGCGGCAGAAAAGAAAGCCTGGGATGTCGCGATCGAGCGATACGAGATGGCCAAACGCCGCTTCAGGAGCGCGACGGAATGCGCGGCGCTCGAGGCGGCGACCCTCGAATTAGCCGATATACTCGTTAGATGCATGGAACAGGAAATATCGGCCATGGTCGCCTGGGAGCAGGTGACGAGCGCGTATCGTGACATCAAACAGCTTCTCGCCGAAACGGGGTTCGAAGAAGATAGCCTGCCGCTGGATGAGATCGGAAATTGCTTCGCTTGAGGCTCACGACTGGTAGCCCCTTGGCTCGGCTGTCCGCACAGCTGCCGCGCCGGCAGGTTTGCGGACAGCCGAGAGCGTTCCTGTCGGCGCGCAAAAGTCCGGAATCACCAGCACACGCCGCCAGCATCAGGTGAGGACGGCATCCCGACCATTCGGAACGAGTTGGCCTCAGCGAAGGAAAGGCGCTTCGGCGAGGCCATCGAATACGAACTGCACCGCTAGCCCGCCGAGTAAGATGCCCGAGACCCTGCTCACGACATCGGCACCTGTCGGCCCAAGGACTACGACCAGGCGCTCCGCCGCGCGCATTGCGCCCAATGTCAGTACCAGGCAAACCACCACCATCGCCATCACACTGGCCGCCTCCATCCAGTTTGTCGTTCGGCTCATAACGAGAACGGCTGCGGACAGACTTCCCGGTCCTGCGATCAAGGGAAATGCCAGGGGGAATACGGCTATATCTCCGGGGCGCTGCGCCTCGTCCTTTTCGGATTGGGTGATCGACGATAGCCCCGGACTGGAGAACGTCAACGTCAGCGCCTGCAGAAAAAGAAGCATGCCACCGGCGACGCGGAATGCCGGCAAAGTGATATGGAGGAGGGACAGGACGGCCCCTCCGCCAATTGCGAATAACAAGAGCACGGGTCCCGCGATCGTCACCGACCGCCTGGCGAGGCTGCGACGCTCTTGCCGGTGGATCCCGGCGGTAAGGCTGGCGAAAACGACCGCCGTTTCCACAGGGCCGATCGTCACGAAAAGGGTCACGAAGCTGGACAGGAGGTTCGAGGATATCTGCATCTTCCATACTCTTCAGCAGCCACAAGGCGCGGCGTAGGCGAGCCGGACCTTGTCGAAAAGCGGCGCCGCGCATCTGTGTACGCACTGATCGGTTATGGAAGACCCGGGACGCGGGGTCCCGGGCCAATGGTCAGGCAGCTTTCCCATTCACGGGGATGCGCCGCGCATTTTCGTTAGCGGCTTCCGTCTTGGGCAAGATCACGGTCAAGACGCCGTCCTTGAAGGTCGCCTCGACCTTATCGCGTTCGATACCCTTAGGCAGGCCGATCCGCCTTTCGAAGCGGCCGTAACTGCGTTCCGAATAGCCGCGATCGGTATCTTCGACTTCAGATCGCTTCTCGCCGCGCAGGGTCAGGACACCTTCCTCCACGGTGAGTTCGACGTCCTTCTCGTCGAGCCCGGGCAGTTCCGCAGTCACGCGGATTTCATTGGCTGATTCACCGAGTTCGACATACGGCCATGATACACCTGATTCCAGATCGCCAAATGCCGGCGAGCCGAAACCGCGCAGGACGTCGTCAAACAGTCGGTTCATGTCGTGACGAAGCGAAAGCAACGGGTGGGACGGGCGGCCGCCTTCAGGTTCCGCCCTCACCGGAATGGGTAGCCGGTTTTCCTGCCGGCTCCAGGGAATGAGATCACGAAAAGCCATGATGGTCATCTCCTCACTGGCTGGATGTTGTCCGGACCTGCCAGCACGGGTTACCTTATAAGGGCACGCGTGCCGGCAGGTCTCTCGAGCATGGATCAGGCTGCCTCGCTCGCCGGCTCCTTCGCTTCTGTGAGCCTATGGGCTTGGGAAGCGCTTCCTCCGATTTCAATGCGCCGCGGCTTCATCGCTTCCGGCACCACCCGCCTCAGCTCGATCGATAGGAGGCCGTTTTCGAATGTTGCGTTTCCAGCCTCCATGAAATCGGCCAGTTGGAAGCGGCGCTCGAAGGCTCGCGCGGCGATTCCGCGATGGAGATACTCGCCTTTGCCATCGTCGTCCGCCCACCTGCCCGATACGGTGAGCAGATTCTGCTGGGCCACCACTTCAACATCTGCGGGAGCGAAGCCCGCGAGAGCCAAGGTGATGCGGTAGCTGTCCTCGCCTTCCTTCAGGATATCGAAGGGCGGGTAGCCGTCCTCCTCGCGCGCACTGGCTTCGAGAAGGTTGAAAAGGCGGTCGAAACCGACGGTAGAACGCCGATAGGGTGTAAAGTCAAAGTTCGTTCTCATCTTTTCCAAATCCTCTTCTGAGCGATCTGGACATGAGCTGCGCCGGTAACACCAGAGCCGGCGCCCTCCATGTCCACCGGGCCCGAACGCGGCGCCCGGCACATTAAAACTAGGTGTGTCTCCTGCGGGTTCAAGACGGCCGCGGGTTTCCCACTTCAAAATTGCTGCCAGCGGAATCTCAATCAGGGTAGCGGAAGGATGTCGCTCACCGGTCTCCACTGCGTGGACCGGATGAGCCGGTCATGGGCGAGCCGGACGGAGTGGAGTTGGGCTTCGATTTCCCGGCGCCAATCATCGAGAAAACCAGGCAGCGCCGGAAAATCGGGAGCGACATCACATTCCTGCCATGCGAAGACCTGCAGAAGCGATGGCGCATCCGGCCGGTAATACAGGATCTTCGCCGTGGTCAGACCATGCCCCTTCAGTTTGGCGGCAATGTCGCGCTCTTTCATTAGGCAGACAGTCCCCTACCCGGCGGCCGATCCAGCACCGCCATTGCCGCCAGGATGTCATCGATCGAGACAGGGTGCTTCGTCCCCGGGGGTTTTCGTCGGGCCGGCTTGTCGCGGACAGAGAACTTGTCCGAGGCCCACGATGCGAGGATGGCGCGTTTCACTTCCGGTTCAAGGCTTGGATGGTTTGGTACGTCGAACGGGTGAAGAAAACGGGAAAATGGCTGCGACATGGCTGTGCCTCCTTCCTATTGTCGCTCCTTTTGACGCGACCGTCATGGCCGCACGACCATATTTTGTATCGCCACCGAGTCGCGTCAAGATCAGCTAAGCGAATACAAAGGGCGTCTGGCACTCTATGTCATGAAGTGCCAAATTTCCTCTTGAACCCAAAAGCCGACTCTCATATTTTACCGCTACCTGCCGTACGGAAGAACGACAGGCCTTTCACATCCATGCTTGCATCTGGAGGTTTTGCCATGCATTTCCGCCCCTTGCACGACCGTGTGGTCGTCCGCCGCATCGAAGCCGAGGAGAAGACCTCGGGCGGCATCATCATTCCCGATACCGCCAAGGAAAAGCCGCAGGAGGGCGAAATCGTCGCCGTCGGGCCTGGCGCGCGAGACGATAACGGCCGCCTCGTCGAACTCTCGGTTACAGCGGGCGACCGGGTCCTGTTCGGCAAATGGTCGGGCACCGAGGTCAAGATCGACGGCGAGGATCTTCTCATCATGAAGGAGAGCGATATTCTCGGCGTGGTCGAGACGCAGGCCCAATTGAAGCAGGCGGCCTGACACTGGCCGCCGTCCACCAACCAGGAAGGAATTAAAGAAAGGAGTTGGCCAAGATGGCTGCCAAGGAAGTGAAGTTTGCGTCTGACGCGCGTGATCGTATGCTGCGCGGCGTAGATACGCTTGCGAATGCAGTGAAAGTGACGCTGGGGCCGAAGGGCCGCAATGTCGTCATCGAGAAAAGCTTCGGCGCCCCCCGCATCACCAAGGACGGCGTCACGGTCGCCAAGGAAATCGAACTTTCCGACAAGTTCGAGAACATGGGCGCCCAGATGCTGCGCGAGGTCGCCAACAAGCAGAACGACAAGGCCGGCGATGGTACGACCACCGCGACCGTTCTCGCCCAGGCGATCGTGCGCGAAGGCTCGAAGGCTGTCGCCGCCGGGATGAACCCGATGGACGTCAAGCGCGGCATCGACATCGCCGTAAATGCCGTGGTGGCGGATCTCCGGGCGCATGCGAAGAACGTGAGCGCCAACAGCGAGATCGCCCAAGTCGCGACGATCTCCGCCAATGGGGACGAAGAAGTTGGCCGCATCCTTGCCGAGGCGATGGAGAAGGTCGGGAACGAAGGCGTGATCACGGTCGAGGAAGCCAAGAGTCTCGCAACCGAGCTCGAGACCGTCGAAGGCATGCAGTTCGATCGGGGCTATCTCTCGCCTTATTTCGTGACCAATTCGGAGAAGCTGAAGGTCGAACTCGACGATCCCTATATCCTCATCCACGAGAAGAAGCTTTCGAACCTTCAGGCGCTGGTACCTCTTCTCGAGAAGGTGGTGCAATCGGGACGACCACTCCTCATCATCGCCGAGGATGTCGAGGGCGAGGCTCTCGCTACGCTAGTCGTCAACAAGCTGCGCGGCGGTCTCAAGGTTGCGGCGGTCAAGGCGCCTGGCTTCGGTGATCGCCGCAAGGCGATGCTTGACGACATTGCCATCCTGACCGGCGGCAACGTCGTTAGCGAGGAACTCGGCATTAAGCTCGACAGCGTCACCGTCTCGATGCTCGGCC
Source organism: Novosphingobium resinovorum (assembly GCF_036352595.1). Lineage (GTDB taxonomy): Bacteria > Pseudomonadota > Alphaproteobacteria > Sphingomonadales > Sphingomonadaceae > Novosphingobium > Novosphingobium resinovorum_B. Next base: position 5,334 of record NZ_JAZFAX010000065.1, on the reverse strand, counting down.
GCGCCAAGAAAGTCATCGTCGACAAGGACAATACAACCATCGTCGATGGAGCTGGTACCCGGGCGGACATCGACGGCCGCGTCGAACAGATCCGCGCGCAGATCGAAACGACGACCAGCGACTACGACCGCGAGAAGCTGCAGGAACGTGTTGCCAAGCTCGCGGGCGGCGTCGCGGTGATCCGGGTCGGCGGTGCGACCGAAGTCGAAGTGAAGGAACGCAAGGATCGGGTGGATGATGCCCTGCACGCGACGCGCGCGGCGGTCGAGGAAGGAATCCTGCCCGGCGGCGGCATTGCGCTGCTGCGCTCGCTCAAAGCGCTCGACGGGCTGAAAGTCGCGAATGACGATCAGCAGTCCGGGATCGACATCATCCGACGTGCATTGCGCGCGCCGGTCAGGCAGATCGCTGATAACGCTGGCGAGGACGGCGCTTACATCGTCGGCAAGCTGCTCGAGAGCGAGGACTACAACTGGGGCTTCAACGCAGCAACGAGCGTCTATGAAGACCTAGTCAAGTCCGGCGTCATCGATCCGGCCAAGGTTGTGCGAACCGCACTCCAGGACGCGGCATCGGTGGCCTCGCTGCTCATCACCACGGAGGCGCTGGTAGCGGATGCGCCCAAGGAGGAGAAAGCCGCGCCGGTGCCGGTGATGGACTTCTGATGCATGGGGGCGGGTCCGGTCTAAACCGGACCCGCCTTCTCTACGCGCTCCTCCCGCTTCAGGCGGAGACCGGAGAATGACACAGATCGATCCTGCAGATCCCACCCTCTATTCCCTTTCCAACTGCGAGTTGGCGCGACTGTCGCGCGGCGTTGCCCTGGGCTTGCTCAAGCCGCCCCGCTCGGTGGAACGAAAATCCGATATTGCTGTGTTCGTGCACTTTCAGTGTTGCAGCGATGCGCACCGGGCGAAGGCCTGTATTTCTTAAAGCTGCGGTCCCAGCTGCATTCTGTTGCGATACCTCCTTGAGCCAAACGCTGGGTCGTCGCACGGGGTCACGCTCGCGAAAATTAGGATGCGACGAGATACCGCGGCTCCCGCGCGGGCGGTCCGGCGCTTGCGCTCTTTCATCGACGGTTGGCCAATCGTCCTGATCGATAGTTTCCGGGGTCCCGCGGCGCTTCAGTCTCACGCCGGCAATTGATCCCTCGGCAGTTCCGGTCTCATTTGAACCGACAAGTCGGTGCAGCGGCGGACGTTCGTGATAGTCGCCCTGGCAATCAAGCCGCATCCGCTGCGGCGAAGTGGGCCATCTGGTCGTCATATGCCTTCACAAAGGCGGGGCGCGTGGTGGAGCGCGCGACGTAGTGCTGGCAAGCAGGGAATTTCGCGAGACCATCGAACCGATCCACCTGGCGCAAAACGTCCGCCATAAGCAGGTCGGCTACGGTGAACCGACCCGCCGCCAGCCACTCGCGATTAGCCAGAACCGCCTCCATCCGTTCGAGCCTGGCGTTCAGGAAATTGTCCATAAATTGGGCTTCAGGCGATTCTCCGGGGTAACCCATGAAGCGGAACAGCGCCCAAGGCTGGCTCGGAAGATCGACCGAGTTGAGCGCGGCTACGACCCATTCGAGAACTTCAGTTCGCCCGCGCGGATCTTTGGGCATGAGCGCGCGGCTCTTCTCGGCGAGGTGCAACAGGATCGCACCGCTCTCGAAGATGGTGAGGTTTCCGTCGGTCAACCACGGGACCTGGCCGAACGGCTGCACCGCGAAATGCTCGGGACCACGATCTCGAAAAGGCGTGCTATTCACCTGATAGGTCAGCCCGGCCTCTTCGAGAGCCCAACGCACCCGCAGGTCGCGTACAAGGCCGCGTGGCATCTCGGGGACCCAGTCGTAGGTGGTAAGGGTGATCTCGCTCATTCGTAATCTTCCAGGGACATAGGAGCTTTTCGAGAAGGTGCCCTGATCTTGCAACTCCCGACGTGTGATCTCGGCCCAGAGCTGGCAGTTGTGGCTTTGACCGGCGCGCGACGTCGCTGGGCGGGCCGTCGGTTCTATCCACCTCCTTCAGCAAGCGCAGAAAGCCATCCAGAGTCTCCCCTTCTGCCCACGAGTCTAATGAAGCCGGGTAACAGTTATACACTTGGCCATAGCAGAGCGATACCTGCGCTTCAAAGCGACTATCCGGTGCCGGCGCTCACCGGCGAGGGCGTCTGGTTGCGTCTGCGCAGGGCCGGGCTGGCGCAACGGTTGCCGTTGATCCAAATCACCAGCCATCCAGAGCGGCCAAAGATGGTGGGTTGCGAAACGCAGGTTCCGTTCGCAACCCACCATCCCCTCGGTGCATCTGCGACATAAGCGATCAACAGGTTAGCGGAATTTCCGCGCGCCCTGGCGACACAGTAAGCCAAAATTAATCCTCAAAGTGCGCACAAGAGGCCATCGCTTACGACGATGGAAGAAAGGCATGATCCAGCGACTGATCCGCTTTTTGCGCGACGAACTCAGGACGCCGTGGTACTGTAATGCGCACCGAGTTGATTGCACGTTCAGGAACCGTTGCGTCGAGTGTCGCCGCGATAAGTCGACCCAGCACTCGGCATGATCGGCGGGGCGAGGCGGCTTCGTCGAGCTTCAAAATGCGCGTGCGGGCCAGGGTCTCGACCAGACGCTGTTCGCGCCCCCGGTACGTTGCGCGGCCCAAAACGTTGGCGCCTGGAGGTATTTTCTACCGGCCTGCAGGACAGCCAGACGTATCCCCGCTGCGATCGCCGTTGGCATCGCTTCGATAACACGAGACTCTTACCTCCGCCCGAAGCATTTCAATGCATTTCGAGCCTGCGGAAAGACACCACGGGCGGCGAGGCCCCGCAAAAAAGGGTGGCCTCGCACACTGCTTAGAATGGGTAATTGACTCCGTAATAGCCGTAGACGTCGCGGCCATAGTCACGATCGAAGGTGGGCTGGGCGTCCTGGGCAAATCGTGGCGCTTTTTCCAGAACAGTCTTGTCGAGGCTTGCGACGTAGCCGCCCTGCGCCGTGTCGTAGGCGAGAACATCCCAGGGCAGCGGATAATAGTCGCTTCCGATTCCGAACAGTCCGCCAAACTGAAGAACGGCATACTCGACCTTACCCGATTGCTTATCGACCATGAAATTATAAACCGAGCCTAGCTTTTCGCCTTCCCGGTTATAGACCGCGGTACCCTCCACCTTGTTGGAAGCGATCAGACGTTGCGTCTCGTCCGTTGCAATCTGGTTCTCGGACATGGGAACACTCCTTTCCTTCATCTCTCCTTCGCAACGAGGGAACATCAAGAATCTTTCCCGGCGCCAGGGTAAATATCGCCTTCGTACGGCGGAACGAGCCCTAACCGAGGTGACTGGTCAGTCGCAACGCCGCGCCGGGGAACCGCAGGCGGATGGCCAGATTATTCCTGGGAACCCGATCGAAAGGCAGGCAGATCATGACCGACGCCCGCGACGAGATAAAGCCTCCGCTTCCCGAGCAGCAGCAGGAAGTTCCAGGCACCATTCGCTCCATGGATCCGCGGCCGGATCACGGCGAGGAAAGCTATCGCGGCTCCGGCCGGCTCGAAGGAAAGAAGGCGGTGATCACCGGAGGCGATAGCGGAATAGGTCGTGCCGTCGCCATTGCTTTCGCCCGTGAAGGTGCCGACGTCCTTATCTCCTATCTGAATGAGGACGAAGATGCGCAGGATACCGGGCATCTGGTCGAAGCGGCGGGCAGAAAGGCCGTGCTCGTGCCCGGAGACATCGGTAGTGCAGCCCAATGTCGTGCCATCATCGACAAAGCCGTCGAGGTATTCGGGCGCATCGATATCCTCGTCAATAATGCCGCGTATCAAATGACGTTCGAGGACCTGAACGAAATCCCTGATGCGGAATGGGAAAAGACCTTTGCGGTGAATGTCCACGCCATGTTCTATCTGGCAAAGGCCGCCCTGCCCCACATGCGTGAAGGCGCCGCGATCATCAACACGACGTCGGTGAACGCCGACATGCCCAAGCCGACACTCCTTCCCTATGCGACAACCAAGGGAGCGATCCAGAATTTTACCGGCGGCCTGGCGCAGTTGCTTGCCGAAAAGGGCATTCGCGTGAACTGCGTGGCTCCCGGTCCCGTCTGGACACCGCTCATTCCCTCCACAATGCCGCCCGAGCAGGTCAGGGATTTCGGCAAGGCGTACCCGATCGGCCGGGCCGCGCAACCCAGCGAATTGGCTCCGGCCTACGTAATGCTCGCCAGCGATGAGGCGAGTTATATCTCGGGAGCGACTATCGCTGTGACCGGCGGCAAGCCCGTCCTGTGATTTCGCGCCGAGCCGCCAGCGAGATTCGTGAGCGACTCGCCCGAGCTACCTCAGCTTCGGAATACCCCGGACATAAACGCACCGCTTGTGCGTTTGCGCTGACGGACCGCCCAATGATGGAGAGATGCGATGCCACGAGGCGATAAGTCGAGTTACACCGACAAGCAAAAGCGCAAGGCCGAACACATCGAAGAAGGCTATGAGGACCGAGGTGTGGGCAGGCAAGAGGCCGAGCGGCGCGCTTGGGCCACGGTGAACAAGGAATCCGGCGGCGGAAAGAAGTCAGGTTCCGGACGCGGAAAGGCCGAGAACCATGAATCCTCGAGGAAAGGCGGCCGTAAAGGTGGAAGCGTATCGTCGAGCCGTAGCGCCGAGGATCGATCCGCAGCGGCCAAAAAGGGCTGGGAGACTCGTCGTAAGCAAGGCGCTTAGCTGGACTTGTAACGGTTTTGCGCCGGTCACCTATCTCATTATGCCACCTTGGCTTCGAATGCGAGTGGGCTGATGCCACCCAGATATGAATGGCGGCGGCGGGAATTGTAGAAACCGTTGATGTACAGGAAGATGGCAGCTTCCGCTTGTCGCCGGGTAGGCCAGCTCTGCCGCCAGATCATTTCCGCCTTCAGGGATTTGAAGAAGGTTTCGACGGCGGAGTTGTCGTAGCAATTGCCCTTGCCGCTCATTGATGGACGCAGGCCATAGGCCTGCAGCTTCTTCTGATAGTCGTAGGAGCAATATTGGCTGCCGCGATCGGAGCGGAAAATGCAGCCCTGTGGCGGTTTGCGCAGGCGCACCGCCATATCCAGCGCCCGGATCGCCAGGTCCTTTTTCATCCTGTCGCTGACCGCCCAGCCAACGACACGGCGGCTGTGCAGGTCGAGGATGACTGCCAGATAGAGCCAGCCTTCTGACGTCCAGATATGGGACTGTCAGGAATTTCGTGTACGGCGAGGCGGTTGATCATCAGGCCGTCATGGCCCTGATGAAACGTTCGCCGAAGAGCACGGCAAATTGCGCCTTTGCCATGTTCCACTCACGCGGCGGCATT
>NZ_JAZFAX010000064.1:0-13617 GCF_036352595.1 Novosphingobium resinovorum | reverse complement strand
AGCATGCCCGCCATCCGACAGGCCATCATTGACCGAATATCAAGACCTCCGCCAGACCAATGCCCTCATTGCGGTGGGAGCCTATCAGTCACGCATTTCAAACTTCTGCCAAAGTAGTGCTAGCTCGTCATTGCTGCAACGCTGCCCCGCTTATCCGGTGTGGATTGGCGGCACGCACAGTTCTAAAATCGTATTGATCAAAGTTAATTTCGGCGGTTCCGTCGCTTCGCTTCTCTTCTCCCGGAGTTATCCCAATGTCCGGACGATAGTCGTTCCGACTTTCCGACAGGAATGACCATGAACGAAACCTCTCACGATATTTCGACGCTCAACACGCTGATCGCGACCACCATCGACAGCGTCGAGGGATACACTGAAGCAGCCAAGGACAGCGACAGCGGGCGGTTTGGTTCTATCTTCACGAGCCGCGCGAGCGAGCGGCGCGAAGTCGCGTCTCGGTTGCAGCAGGAGGTTGTCCGCCTGGGCGGCCGGGCGGAAGACGACGGTACGATGCTGGCAGGTGCGCATCGCATGTTCCTCAACCTCAAGGCCTCGATGACCGGGCACGACGACAAGGCGATCGTCAACGAGGTCGAGGCTGGCGAAGACCACATCAAGGCCAAGTTCGAGGATGCCCTCGGCGACCGTCAACTGTCGCCCGAAGTTCGCCAGTTGATCGAGGCCTGCTATGCTTCGGTCAAGGCGGGGCATGACGAGATGCGCGACATCAAGCACGCGATGCAGCGTTGAATGAAGGTGGGCCGACGAGCAAGTCCCGTCGGCCTACGCCTTTTCGTGGGCGTTTTCAGACAGCCATGCGCGCCTGAGCGATCTCGGCAACAGTCGGATTCCTGAACACGTGGATCGAGCCAGCCGTCACCGCAATCAGTCCCATCCGTTCGAAATCGGCAAGCCAACCGCACATGGGCCACTGCCTCCACCTCGCCCGGAATACCCGCGCATTGCGGATGATATCTTGAAAATGCTGCAGTGGTGGATCGAACGTATCGTGGAATTGATGGAAAGCACCCGGGCCACCCATGAAAACCAGCGGTAGATCCGCCTCGCGTGCGCGGAACCCGAAATCGGTATCCTCCGCTCCGTAACCGGCGAATGCTTCGTCAAACCCTTCAAGGGCCATGAAAGTATCTCGCCGAATCCCGAACACCAGCGACCAGAACAGTCCCGCGTCAGACACGTTACGCAATCCACTCTCGGGGAAGCAGCGCGCGGGATGGTCTGATGATCGCCGCAGCAGATCGGCCTCCTGCCACGGCGATCGGGTATCGCCGGGGCCAAGATAGCGAACATGCCCGCAGATGAGAGCATCGAGCTCCTCAATGGTCTTGGCCATCGCTTCCACAAGCCCCCGCATTGGAATGCAATCAACATCCAGGAACAGCAGGCCATCACCGCTTGCGGCTTGAGCCGCAGCATTGCGTGCGGCTGCCAGCGGCAGCCCGCTCCCTTCACGCCGCAGGACCTGCACTGGTAATGGTAAATCCGCGACCTCGACCGGCGCCGTGCTTCCCATGTCGACGACGATCAGTTCCTTCGGTGCGATGCCGCTTCGCCGCAGCCCCACCACCAGCTCAGCCAGATGCGCCGGCCTATCCTTGACGATCGTCAAGACGCTGAGTGTCATGACCGGCGGCGCCACAGGTCTAGCCGATACAGCGGCATGCGCTCGTCAGTGACCACCACCACTCCATCACCAAGCATGGTCCGCAGCTTTTCTACAGCGTCGTCCCCGCTCTGAGGATAGTCGGTCACCCCGGTCCAATGGACCAGCAAGATGTCGCCTCCGGAGCGAACGTGCGAGCCCAGCCATGCGGACACACGCTTCAAATCTTCATCTGCCCAGTAGTAAGCAACTTCGGACAGGATTACGAGATCGAACGAGCGGGCTGGCAGCAGTCGGGGAACCGCCATATTGGCGAATGAGACGTGCTCGAGCGGCACGCACCGCGCGCGCGCCGCGCGCAAGGCAATGGTGCTGACGTCAACCGCAAGAAGGTCGCGGCAGGAAGGCGCAAGCTGTTGCGTCAGAATGCCTTTGGCACACCCTATCTCGAACGCGTTCATGTAAATTCGCCCTCCGAGAGTCCGGACAGTATGCGCATATTTGGCGCGCTCGTAGTCGCTCGATTCCAGATCCCAGGGATCTTCGGTCTGCTCGAACATCTCCTCGAAATACATCGGGGCAAGGCTCTTCAGTGGACGCATCATCGTGATCTCCGCAGGAACAGAGTGTCACTGGCTGGCATGCGCTGGCGATCTGCCGGCAGACGGAAGCCCGGGCCACAGGATGTCGTAAGCTGGCTGCGATGCGCACGCAGGGCCTTCCGCCGCCTGCCGGCAGACATAGAGGGAGTCTTCAACCGGATATGGCTGCGCTCGGACGGCGGCGCCGACCAGACGCAGTACTCGACCAACCGCAGACGCCCCCTGGCCTTCGCCTGGATCGCATGTGCGAGGCGCGCGGCGGCGGAATGATCACAATGGGGTTCGTGGGCCGCGGTCACTGCAATCGCACCGACATGAAGCCGGCGGCACAAGCTATCCAAGACGGCGACGGAGCGGACAAATTCCGAACTCGCCGGAATTCCTGGATGGGCGTCTTTCCAGTCCAGGTGGATAGGTCGTGGCAAGCGGCGACCCGTCAGCCGGAACAAGGCCAATGCCGCTTCCCGGCGGCGCACGGCTGCCAGTCCTCTGGCATTCTCATGAGAGCCTGAGCCGTCAGTAAGGTACACGAGCGCCGCAAGTCGGCCAAAGCAGGCAGCCTGATGGATGAGCGCACCTGCTCCCAGTGTCTCGTCATCCGGATGAGGGGCGAGAACCAGCCAGCGGACATGTCGCCACGGCCGTTCAGTGAGCGAGCGCATTACCACAAGCGATCCCCGTCGCCCCAGGCATCGTGGTCGAGCCACGCCAGAGCCGCCTGATCGCGCGCGTAATCAGGGCCGGCCTGACGCAGGTAAAGCGCAAGGTCGCGGATGATCTTGTCGATGCGCTCGCCATTCATGGCGCTGCGGGTGCCGACGATGCGGGACGACAGTTCCATCACGTCGAGCGCGGCGCGCTCGACCACGCCGCGCGTCAAGCGGGCGAACGCGGGTCCGTCCGGGTCATCGCGCGCCGCACGCAAGGCGCATTCGCGGACCCAAAGATACGCGGTACGGGTTGCCGCGACGCAATCGGCGAATTTGGCCCGGTTCAAGGGATCCCCACAGGCCGCCTCCGACATTGCCAGGCGTGTCTCCGCGAGAAGCGCCTCGATGCCGCCGAGTTGGACCGCGGTGAAACGCCACGCCCCGGTCGTGAAACGGGGATCGCGATCGTAGTCGCCCGGCATCCCGAGAAGATCGATGTCTTCGACGACAATTCCGGTAAGATCATAAATGCCGCTGTTGGTCGCCCTCATCCCCCGTACCCGCCATTCCGAAACGTCGGCACGGTGGCCATCATTGGCAGGCACGACAACGAGACGGCGTGCACCTTTCGCCGGTTGCACGGTCACGAGTGCGAAGGCCAGCCCACCCGCGCCGCTGGCGAAGCACTTGCCTCCATCCAGAGTGCTCGGCCCATCCGCCGCGACTGAGAGGACCGTCCCCGGCGACGGTTCGGTCGCCCACACGCCGTAGAACGCTCCTCGATCCAGTTCGTACTTAAGCCGGGCATTCTGCTCCGACGACCCGTACCACTCGAAAAGCATGAGGGCGTTCACGTGGCCTTCGTAAAGTCTTCCGACGCTGAGATCGGCGCGGCCGACGATGCGAAGGACGTCCATCAGGACGCGGTATCGGCCTACTTCATCGCAAAACGTCTGTCCGCCACTGCAGACGGGCGCGAAAGCGCGGTGCAGACCGGCGGCGGCAAGGCAGCGCATGCTGTCGATCGGAAAGACCGGCGCGGCATCGTAGCGCGCGCCCAGGTCCGCAAGTCGAGCGGCGATTGCGTCGGCGACCGCTACCGGACCGTCCTGATCGGAGCCGGGGCTGGCGGAAGGCGTCATGCAAGAGGCTCCTGCGCCACCAGACCGTCGGCCAGCTCCGCAAGCCACGAGGCCGCATTCTGCACCCCGCGCGGATCATGCAGCGCATGCCCTCCATCCGATCCCAGCGCCATCGTCCGATCGATGAGCTCAGGCCATTTCTCCGCCTCCGGCCAAGTATCATGAACAACCGCCGCAGCTGCGGCATGAAGCCCCGCCGCCGTGGCGTTCTGCTCGCCGAAGGGCCGGCCTTCGGGAATACACAAAAACGGACGATCGGCAGCCAGCACCATGCCGACAAGCCCATCACCGGCAGCGCCGACGACCATCGAGGCGCGCGCGATCTCATGCACGGGTGCATCCACCCATCCCAGAAACGTGATGTTGCCGGGAGCATTCCGCGCAGCGCTGGCCGGGCCTATAATCCGCCACTCCCATTGCGGGCAGGCTCTCGCCGCAGCGGCCAATACGTCGCCGTCGCCTATTGGCCCACCGAGCCCGAAGACTACCAGTATCCGCTTATCGATACGCTTGTCCGTGGAAGGAGTAGCGGTAATGCCGGGAAAATAGCGTGTCTTCGTGCGAACCCAGTCCGGCGTCGAATCAGGTTCCAGCGCCGGATGGAATGGCGCCAGCAGCGCGGACGCACTGAGAAATGCTTCGAGGTGCGGGGGATCGCCGCGCTCTCCGTTGAGCCGGACATATACCGTTGGCACCGATGCCAGCCGGGCGAGCATCGCGACCTCCACCGATACGTCCACGACCATCAACGCGGGGCGCTCACGCGCTATCCAGCCGGCAATGCCGGCCACACGATCGCGGACGCCGACGTGGTCCAGCGGAGCGTAATGAAGCGCTCCTGGACGGCCGGGTGCATCATCACGGCCGTCGAAGCGCAGCGAAAGGCAGCGATCGTCGGCAAGCTCTACGCCTGCGCTCGCCACGTCCGTCCCCAGCAGCACCACTGGCCGGGCGCATGCGGCGGCAATCACGCTGGCGCGGGTCCGGTGTCCTCCTCCATGATGATGAACATAGTATCCGATCGGGCGCACCGTCACAGGGCCATCTCCAGAACCATGTCATGGGGCATCGCGGGGAGATGCTGTTCGGCCTGCGCCACCAGCGCGTCACCTTCGGGACGTGCTCGAAGCTGGCGGCGCCATACCGCCCTTTCACGCCAGTGGTGAAAGCCGGGCACATGCGGCGCCGCTTCGCGCGCTGCGCATGCGAACAGGGTTTGCATGGCTTGCGCCATACCCTGCTGTGCCCGTCCGTCCCGGCGGGGTGAGACAAAGGTAAAGACGTCCGCAGGGTGCGAAATCCGCCCTTCCTGCGCCAGCGCAGCCGTCACCAGCGCGCAGTCCTCACCGGACGGAAGCGGAGGCACGCCGCCGCACCGGACGTATAGCCCCGCCCTGATCGCCAGCGACGCGCCCGTATGGTCACCGTGACGCGGGGCAGGATCCCAGGGCAGCGGGTCCAGTTCATCCTCGATCGCCCGAACCTCGTGCCAGTAACGGTCCCACGCCCGGCGCAATGCCAGGACGCGAGGCGGAAGCGGCTCGGAAGGTTCGATTTCTATCCGCCCGCCCACCATGTCCACTCCGCGCGACAGGGCATGGGCAATGTTCGTCAGCCATTCGGGTGGAGGGCGGGTGTCCGCATCAGTGCTGATGAGCACACCATTTCGACGGTTTGGAAGCAGCGCGAGACCGTTATCCATCGCCAATCGGCGAGCGGAACCGGCATGGGCGAGATCGGGCGGAAAGATGACGGATGCGGCGTGAAGCACCAGCCGTCCGAGATGACGGGTGCTTGCCTGCTTCACGACGGCGAGGCTGTCGTCGGTCGAATTGTTGATGACGACGATCACCAGGATCGGCTTGGACCAGTTCTGCTCGGCAAGTGCGTCAAGCACTATGGGCAACCTGTCCGCTTCGTTCCGCGCCGGGATGCATACGCACAGGTCCAGGCTCTGCCCGTGAATAACTGCGTCAGACATGAGCAATGGCATTTCCCGGGGTGCCGGCGGCCAATTCCAGAACGCCAGCGGAGGAGAATGAAGGAACATCCGCAGGCAGCAGGGCAATGCGGCGGCGATAGAGTTTTTCATACTCGTCCACCATCCGCCGCGCGTCGCAGATGCGCTCGGCTCTGCGGCGACAATCACTGCGATCAAGCGCTACCGCCGCCAAGCCCGCAGCGGCAAGCGCGGCCACGTCATCCGGCGCCGCCAGCACACCGCATCTCCGGTCGAGGATCTCAGGGATCGCGCCGCGCGCGAAAGCGGCAACGGGCACACCGCAGGCCAAGGCTTCCGCGACCACCAGCCCATAAGGTTCATCCCACATCGGCGTACACAGGAAGGCCCGTGCGCCGCCGACCAGCTGGGCCAGTTCGACATGGGCCAGGTGGCCGACGTGAATGGCATCGGGACCAAGCTTTGGCGCGATGCATGTCCGGAAATAGTCCGGATCGAGTATAGGCCCGGCAATGCGCAAGGGCAGGCCGATCAGCCGAGCCGCGTCGATGGCGAAATGCAGGCCCTTTTCAGGCACGATGCGCCCGTACCAGACGAGATAACCCGCATCGTCCGCCTTGGGACGGAAGGCGAAGTTCTCCAGATCGATGCCGTTCAGGATTACCTCGTCAACGTTGGTCACGTGGCTCCACAGCGCCGCGACGGACCGGGAAACGGCGGCGAAGGCGTGGTTACGCGCCGAGCACAGCCGCACGCCGCTTTCCATCCAGCAGAATGGTGGAGTATGTAGCGTCGTCACCACCGGCATCGGCAAGGAATCCGCAAGCGTTACCGGCAGGTAATGCAGCGAATTGTTATGGATGACGTCGAAGTCCCGATGCCGCAGCGCATTCATCAGGCTGAGGTAGGCGTGGTGTTCCTTGAAGAACGTCACATCGGTCGCTTCGGTTGTGCCCACCGCTGCCAGCGCGGTTTCCGAGCAGATCGCCTCGAGTCCCAGACGTTCTTCCGAATGCGATGACGCGAATACCGTAACCGCATGGCCGCGGTCACGAAGAGCCCTTGCCAGCAGGTGGGTATGCATTTCCAGCCCGCCGGCGAAGGGTTCCGCTATCGGGTGCCGCAGATGAGCGATAATGCCGATGCGCAATCGGGGCTCGAAAGGCTGGCCCCGGGACGGCAGCACGCCGGCCGGGGCGTAGGGTGTGAGCATGCCAGGCAGGTTAGACCGCGGACCGTGCATCCAGATCGACCTCCAATTCGCGGGGCCAGTGGCGCAGGGCATGACAGGCGGTCAGGAATGCCTGCGCATCCTCGGCACTGTCGAGCGGGAGACATGCTTCGTCGAGGTCGTCGATGATTCCGGCCCGTTCGAAGATTTCCTCAGCCTCGTCTGTCAGGGCGATGAACTTGCAATGCGCAAAGGCATCGGTGACGAAGTCCTTCGCGGCTGCATCGAGAGATAGCAGCCTTCCGCCTTCCTCCGACACCACGATCGCAATCGCATCGAACAGGACCGATGGCCCGCCGTCTACCTTGTGCTTTGCCGCCACCGTCGTTCCATCGGACAGCGTGACGCCGGCGATCTTGGGAGCAATCACTTCGTAGACAGCGCCTTCCGTCTCCACTGCCGCCAGCAGCGCCGTGAAGACCGCGGCGTCGGCACCGTCGCTGAGCAGGATACCCAGCTTGCGCCCCTTGAAGCTGTCAGGACCGTTACGGACAATGCTGAGCTTCTCGGAAGGCGCGAGATCGGCGATGGGCGTCCTTGCGGCTTTCGCGGCGTCGGGAAGTGGCAACCCCAGTCCATCGGCCACCGTGGCGGCTAGCCCCTCGTCAATGTTCAGAAGGTGCGAGACGACCCGCGAACGGATGTCCGCTCTTTCCACCTTCGACAGCTCGAAGACCAGAGCATCGCCGATATGCTTCTGTTCGATGGGTTCCTGGCTGGCGAAGAACTGGCGAGCCTGGCTGTAGTGATCCGCGAAGGTCTCGGAGCGAACGCGCTGCTTGGCCCCGTCGGCCTCCTCGGCGAAGCTGGTGAAGCCGCGTACCGGGTCTTCGCGCGGGCCACCCTCGGTCGGTCCCCAACTGTTCGGCTCGTAGTTCGCGCGCCCTTTTGGGTTGCGCATCGCCATGTGGCCGTCCTGCTGGAAATGCGCCATCGGGCACTTGGGTGCATTGATCGGGATATGGGTGAAGTTCGGCCCGCCGAGACGCTTCAGCTGCGTGTCGAGGTACGAGAAGTTGCGTCCCTGCAGCAGCGGATCGTTGGAGAAGTCGATGCCGGGCGGCACGTTTTGCGTACAGAAGGCGACCTGCTCCGTTTCCGCGAAAAAGTTGTCGACAACGCGGTCGAGCACCAGGCGCCCCACCACCCGGACCGGCACGAGCTCCTCAGGGATGAGCTTGGTCGCATCTAGCACGTCGAAGTCAAAGCTGTCGGCAAAGGCATCGTCGAACAGCTGGACGCCCATTTCCCATTCGGGGAAATCGCCCGAATTGATCGCATCCCACAAGTCGCGGCGATGGAAGTCAGGGTCGGCCCCGTTGATCTTAACCGCCTCGTTCCAGACCACCGACTGCAGCCCCTGCTTCGGTTTCCAGTGGAACTTGACGAACGTGGACTTGCCGTTCGCATCGACCAGTCGGAAAGTATGGACGCCGAAACCTTCCATCGTGCGCAGCGAGCGCGGAATGGCGCGGTCGGACATCGTCCACATGATCATGTGGAAGCTCTCCGGCGTCAGACTGACGAAATCCCAGAAATTGTCATGCGCGGTCTGTGCCTGCGGGAAATCGCGGTCCGGCTCGGGCTTGGCGGCATGGATCAGGTCGGGGAACTTGATAGCATCCTGGATGAAGAACACCGGGATGTTGTTACCAACGATGTCCCAGTTGCCTTCCTGGGTGTAGAGCTTGACCGCAAAGCCGCGCACGTCGCGGGCGAGATCGGCCGATCCCTTCGATCCTGCCACGGTCGAGAACCGCACGAAGGCAGGCGTGCGCTCACCCACCCGCTGGAAGATGTCGGCGCGGCTGACGTCGGAAAGGCTGTCGGTCAGTTCGAAGAACCCGTGCGCACCGTACCCGCGGGCATGCACCACGCGTTCGGGTATGCGCTCGTGATCGAAGTGGAACATCTTTTCGCGGAAATGGAAATCTTCCAGCAGCGCCGGGCCGCGCTCGCCCTGCTTCAGGCTGTTCTGGCCGTCGGCGACCGGAATGCCCTGCTGCGTCGTAAGCGTCGCGACGTCTCCGCCGGCCGACTGGTGGGTCTCGCCGCTATCCGCCTGCGTATCGGCATAGGAGAAGGATATATCCGCGTCGGCGGGGATAGGCGACGTCTTGTGAGAAGACTCGCCGCCAACGTCCGCGCCAGCAATGTCATGCGGGGTATGCTTGTCGGAGGATCGTGCAGGGCGCGTGGTTGGCGTTTTGGCCATGGGAGTTCCTTCAGGTGAAAAGTCATGCGGCGCCGCCGGGCCAGCCTGAAGGCGGCACGCTAAGGCGACATCGAAGAAAGCTAGTGTGATCGTAACGGAAGCGGCGGCCCTTCAGTTGCGCTGGGGCCACGGATATTAACCTGTGTCAGCACGTTTCGGCCGACGATTGGTGCAACGCGCTGTCGCGCGATGGGTTATGCCGGGATCGAAGCACCTTCCGGCGCCACTTGAAGGACCCTCCCGTGTTCACCGACCGCTTCCTGCGATACAAACGGGGCGTCAGCCTGTTTCCCGACGAGCGCGTAAGGCTGGAAGCCTCGATCACGGAAGTTCAGACGATCGAGCCGCGCAAGATCGTGGTCCGGGCAGGCCACGAGTTGGATCACAGCACCCTTCTGATCGAAGGTATTCTATCGCGCTATATCGATGATCGACAGGGATTGAGGCAATTGGTCGCCATCCACGTGCCGGGCGACTTCGTCGACCTGCATGCCTATCCGCTCAAGGTTCTCGATCACGACGTGGCCACGATGACAGCCGCCACCATTGCGATCGTGCCGCATTCGGAACTGGATGCGGTTATCGCCGAGCGCCCGCAACTCGGCCGCAAGTTATGGTTCTCAACTCTGATCGACGCTGCGATCCACCGGGCCTGGCTGTTCCGCCTCGGCAGGCTCGACGCGATGGGGCGAGTGGCACACTTCCTGTGCGAAACGAACGCTCGTCTGCTATCGGCCGGGCTCAGTGATGGACATCGGTTCGCACTGGGCCTGACCCAGACCGATCTTGCCGAGATTTGCGGGCTCACCAATATTCACGTCAACCGGGTTCTGCGCCAGATGCGCGAGGACGGTCTGTGTGTCTTTCGCTCTTCACTTGTCGAGATACCCGATCCCGAGCGGCTGGCCGCGCGAGGGCAGTTCGATCCGGCCTATCTGTACATCGACGATACGCAGGCACTTCCCTCTGCAATTACGAAAGCTGTGTCATGACCGCACCATCATTTCCCAACCCGCCGCAACCGCATTCCGATGCCGGAATAGCCAGTGCAGAGGACGGCCTTGTGATGCTGGACGGACCCGACGGGATAGCAGTCACGATGACCGCAAAGGCAGCCGCTCAAACTGGCAGGAACTTGATAGATGCATCGCTTGCCGCTGATCGACAACTCGCTGAACGAGACGGTTCCGGCGGCGTATGACTCAAAATTGCGTGTGACCGCTCTCCTCGCCGTCCGCGCGTCCTTGAATTGCGGTGCGCCAGGCAAGCGGTCATAGTTGATTGACGTCAGGCTCGCTCAGTGGATTCGACCTCCGCAGCATAAACGTCGAACCGTTTCAGTTCCGCCTGCCCGAATGCGGTAGTCAGGGCAACGTCGGTAGCGTCCCGCCCACGCGCCATCAGGACGCGGCCTATGCGCGGCTTGTTGTGGCGCGCATCGTGCGTGTACCAGCTGCCGTCGATGTAGACATCGAACCAGGCGCTGAAGTCCATCGGCGCGTCGACCGGCGGCACCCCGATGTCGCCCAGGTAACCCGTACAGTATCGCGCCGGAATGTTCATGCACCGGCACAAGGTAATCGCAAAATGAGCGAAATCGCGGCACACGCCCTGCCGTTCCTGGTAGCCGTTCCAGGCGGTCTTGTCCGGCCGGGCGTGGTGGTAGCCGAACTCGATGTGGTCATGAACGAAATCGACGATGGCATCCACACGGTCGCGGGCGGAGAGATGGTGCCCGAAATTGCTCCAGGCCACGTCCATCAGCCGGTCGGTCTCGCAGTAACGGCTGGCAAGGAGAAACGGCATGACAAAGTCGGGCAGATCTTCCACTGCCATTTGCGGCGCATTGCCGGGGCGCATGTCAGGCTCGCCATTGTCCTCGATGATGAAGTCGCATGACAGGGTTACGCCCCCCGGGGGTACGGTCAGACGGGTCGCGATGTTCCCGAAACCATCCTCGAAATGATAGAGCGGGATATCGGGTTCGGCCAGCAGGCGCTGCGGTGAACGCAGGTCCTGATGGCGAGAGGGATGCAGGCTCAGCATCGCCATCATCGCAGTTTTCGTCTCGGTCTCGAAGCGTATGTCATATCCGCAGCGGATCAGCATGAAGGTTACTTTCCTGAGGCGCCGGCAAGGCGGCTGTTGACGGCGCCATGGCCGCTAGAGGGGAACTGATCGGGGTCAGCACGACGCACGTCGACGGTGACGTCCATGCCCAGAAAGCTCGCCGGAAGTCCGAACCACGTGCCGGACAATGGCAGAACCTGGTAGGGATCGCGGGCCACGGCAACGCGGATCAGGCCGCGATTGCCGATGATGCCGTTGGTGGGATCGAACTCCACCCATCCCGAGCCGGGGAGGAATATCCGCACCCAGGCATGGGTATTGCCGCCACCGACCACGCCCTCCGTGCGCGAGGGATTGTACACGTACCCCGAAACGAAGCGGGCCGCGAAACCAAGCGCGCGCACCGCCTCGATCATCAGCACCGCGAAGTCGCGGCAAGTACCCATGCGTTTCTTGAGGGTATCGATCGGAGATTGAGTCCCCTTCTCGTGGCGCGGCACGTAAGTGAAGTCGCGCTTGATGCTGGTCGCCATCTCGGTCAACAGGCCGATGGTCGTGGTATTGCCGTCATTGCTGACGAAGGCTCGCACCCAATTGTCGACAATGCGCTCGGGGTCGAGGTGCTGCCGCTCGATGGAGCGGAGCAGATCGGGCATGTCCTCGGCCGAGTAGGTGAAGGGAAACAGCCTGGCATAAGCCTCCACATCAACATGCTTCTGCGAGATCGGGGCGTGTTCCAGCGTCGCTTCACTTATAACAGTGAGCATGGCAGCCCTCCGCTCGAACGATGCGATCGCAACCGAATTGCCGAACACATCGTGTACCCAGCGCAGTTCTGCCGGATCCGGGTCGATCGTGAGACGGGCGGAGAGCAAACGCTGGTCAAAAGCCTCGCGCGGCCGCATCATGATACGATGTTCACCGAGCGAAGCCGGCTGCTGGTAGCGATACGTGGTCACATGACGGATCGTCAGCAGCGGCATGGAAAAAGTTCCTGATGGCCGGACGCCCGGCGGACAGCTTGCTGGGGCCGGACGATCCCGTGCCGTTCGAAGTGTTCAACGCCGCAGGCAACTCGCCGTTCCTGCTGATCGGCGATCATGCAGGCGCGGCAGTACCCCGCACACTGGGAAATCTCGGGGTGGCGCCCGGTGAGATGGATCGTCACATCGCAATCGATATCGGCGTGCGGGAGATGGGAAAGGCCCTTGCCCGTCTGCTCGACGCGCCTTTCGTGCATCAGGTCTATTCACGGCTCGTCATCGACTGCAACCGCGCACCCGCTCGCGATGACGCAGTTCCCATCGTTTCAGACGGTAGCCGCATTGCGTGCAATGAAAACCTGACAGATGCGGCACGAACCGCGCGGATTGAGGCGATACATACCCCCTACCACAGCGCTACCGCGGCACTCATCGATGCCCGAGCAGCGGCGGACCGACCGACCATCCTGCTGTCGCTACACAGTTTTACGCCGAGAATCGACGGGACCGACCGACACTGGGACGTAGGAATACTACACTGGCTCGGAAACACCGCGTTCGCCCACGCACTGCGCGACGCGCTCACCGAGAATGACGACATCATCGTTGGAGATAATGTTCCTTATTGCATGGACGAGACCGATTATACGGTGCCATTTCATGCATTTGGACGCGGCATCGGATATGCTGAGATCGAAGTTCGCCAGGATCTCATTGGCGATCCTGATGGTCGGCATTCCTGGGCGGTCCGTTTAAGCCAGGCGGCCCGTCGAGCCTCAACGCAATTGAACGGATTCTGACACGAGCATGATAACCAACCAGGCCACCTGAGTGGCTGGAGCGAAGCAATTCAACGACTGGGCGCATGCGATACCTGCGATGTTATCTATGCGCAAATCCCCATTGATCGCATTGTCGGCATGACGCATCATATAAATACAATGATTTTTCCAGAAAATTCAATGAAAATAGGATAAAATCGGCGGCCTCATGCCTCAGTCGATGATTCATACTGACCTGCCCCCCGTCAGTCCCTCGATCATAACGAGAGTCCAGCGGTTGAATACGATGGCCCGGACGCCTGCACAAGCGCGTCGGGCATGATGGTCTCGTCCTGCACGAAGGCTCGACGCGCTTGTG
>NZ_JAZFAX010000063.1:0-13910 GCF_036352595.1 Novosphingobium resinovorum | reverse complement strand
CCGGGGCGTTCGTATCGAAACATGTTTCGAAATCAGTTTCATCTCTCACTGGTAACCTCGCCATTCATTGCGGCGAAACTTAACAACCTCGGAGCATCTGAAAATGTGGGGGATCTTTACCGCTTACCTGACACCAGGCCCGGAGCGCGGAGAAATCTTCGCCACGCTCCACGGCGAGCTCAACACGATCCTGCGCTGGGTCGAGCATCAGGAATCCGGCCGGACGACGAAGGGCGACCGCTCAAAAGCTGGGAATACGGGAGTGTCGGTATCGGTGGTTGCGGGGGCTCGCCACCACCGAGGCCAACATTCGCTGAAAGTATCAATTTGAACTTATCGTTCAGACGAAGGGTATCGTCGCCACATACCAGTTCGAATCCCATGCGGCCCGCCATTCGCCGCCGTGTGCCGCCATTTCCAACTCAAAGGCCGCAGCGGCTACGCCAGCGCAATAGATGCGACGGTCATGGGATCCGCGAGGCTCCTGCAGCTCCTGAGTCCACATTAGGCCCGGACAGCGGTATCCGAACGACTACCGAGTGGCATTCCTCACCGTTTCCTCGACGACATCCGCTTTGGGGGGCGGCAGACCGAATATGCGCCGCAATGCAGTCCACGCTTCGACCAGCGCTGCTCGCCAGTCGTCGAGGGTGGCATCGGCTACTTCGAACTCGGTTTCGAACGCCGGCTCCAGCGCGGTGGGCGGTTCGCCGACGAAGGTTTGCACATCGGGCCAGAACAGGCCCTCAAGACCGGTAACGCCGAGCCGGACGCGGAACGGCCCAATGCCGTTGCTCTCGTGGAGCCGCTTCAGTGATCCGTCGAGGAGATCGGCCCATTTTTCGGGAATATGGTCGCCGAAGAAACAGGGGCGCCCTTTCCAATCCGCCCCTATGCGGGTCTGCGCAGTCCAAATCTCGCCCGTGCTGCGAAACCACATAGACGCCGCATCCAGTTCAGCCTCGGCATCGGCCCGGACGCTGCCGTTATAGGTCAGCACGCCGCCGGTCACGTTGCCCCAACTATAGCCGCCATAGCCACCGACAAACGGTCCGTGCGCACCCCCATCGAGGGTGGATGGATCAAAGGTGTGCGGCAGGACGCGCAGATACCAACGCCCGCCCTGCGCCCAGGCCTTATTGCCCGATCCGAAATCCTCGTTCACCCTGAACTGCGCGCCGGGTTCGATCCAAAGCGATGGGTCGCTTTGGGAGGCTGGACCCGCAACAATCGGCAGTGGAATGCTGTCGAGGCAAGTGCCAATGCGATCGACGAAACCGTCCACCAGCGCGGCCCGCGCTTTGCCGAGTTCTTCGCGGCTCGCTCCTGCTTCGAGGGCATAGGTGATCGAACCACGCCGGCCACGAAGGTCGAAGGGCAGATCCTCGAATCGGCTATGAGTGAAAGCCGTATTCCAGACGGTCACGACACGATCGACGCCAAGCGCTTTCTTGGCATAGCCCAGCTCGATCAGCACGTTGGGGTTGGCCTCTTCCGCGCTCGCAAAGGCATCATCGATGGTCGCCGGTAACCCCGGCAGCGCGGGAGGCTGCGCGAGGGTGCCTGGCTCGCGGCCGACGATCGCAGCAAATGTCGCTCGACTGGATTCCAGTTCGGCGCGCGAGCCGTCGAGTTGGACTTGGGCTGCCTGAAGCTGGGTTTCGGCCTGCGCGATGTCGGTGCGCGTCAATTCGCCCGCTTCGCGGCGTGCGGCGACTTCATCCAGCATTCTCTCGAGCACCTGGACGTTGGTTTCGCGAATGGCCACGACCCGGCTGCCGCGGCGTACATCGCTATAGGCGGCGATCAGGTTCACCAGCATGTCGCCTTCATCGCCGCGCAGGGCTTCGCGCCCGGTCTCGATGCCGGCACGGGCACTGGCGACCGCGCTACTGATCCGCCCCCCGGCATAAAGGGGCTGGTCGGCGATCAGGCTCGACGCCAGGCTGTTGCGCTCGATGTTGGGATCATTGAGCCGATCAACCAGCGGCCGGGATGCCTGGGTCGTACGGCCGGGTAAGGTCAGGTCATACTGGCCAGAGACTTGAAGATCGACCGTGGTGCGAGCACGCACCAAGGCAAGGCCAAGCTCGTCGTCCGTGGCGCGCAAATCGTAACGCGCCGCAGCAAGCGAGGAATTGGAGACATAAGCCTGTACGACGGCAGCCGCGAGGCTGTCGTTCGGCATCGGCTCGGTCGCTTCCGCGCCTTCAGGAGCAGAAGCCAGCGATCGAGCCATCGGAGAGCTGCCTACAGCTCCGCTGCGCCCAGAATCCGCACAGAGGCCCTGAACCGGTGCAAGCAGAAGTGTGGCAAACGCGAGCTTGCCGTGAACAGGAAAATGCATGGTAACGAGGACTGCCCATCCGCCAAGTCGAGCAAACCACGATGGGATAGCTCAGGCGCGTGGTCGCATCCGCCTGAGCATGGAGGAAGGCGCCGCTACGGACGGCGCTTCACGGCCTCGCTATCCGTCAAGCAGACGCTGGCGACTGACACGGCGGGCGCGAAACAGCGCTATCGAAGCGCTGCGGTCGCAAAACCTGATCGTCATAAAATAGCCCTATTGATAATGGCTCGCATATTTTGCCGCTCGTTTCAATCGGAATGTGACGAATTGTTGCGTTTGCCGACTGCCCTTGCAAAGTTTTAATCGCGGGGCAGCACTATCCTTAATGTGCCCGGAAGGCATGGTGCCGGGCGCATCATGTCCGCTCCTCAATGAAGTCCAGCCCGCCCCTTTTCGGCTCCCGGGCGATCATAGATCGATAAGGGCACGGCACCTGCGAGCACCACGGGAGCCCACATATCGATGAGAGGAAGGTCTTCGAGAACCTCCGGCAGAACGGCGGTAAGCGCTGCCCAGACCCGATCCGCTTCGGTCGCAATCAGAACAAGTTCGCCAGCATCCACCTGGACGTCAATTGTGAGGGCAAGGTGCCAGGCGCCTGCGGCGACGGGAATGTGTCCTGCACTGATCCCCCGTACACTCTTCCACGGGAGCTCGAGCTGTTTGTCGCCGATCTGTACGCTCAGTCTCTGGTGAGATACGGCAATGACCGTGCTGCGGGTCAAGCCTGGGCGGATCGCCGCTTCGCTCAGCAAAGAGGCACGCCCCGGATCGTGACGTCACCCACGATGATCTTGGCGCTCCCGGCCCCGGTGATGGTGTTCACCCGGCCGTGAAGGGTTTGAATGACATCGCCCGGGAAGCTGATCTCGACGACATGAGCATCGGCGACGGGCTGCTCATCGGCATCGATGACGCAAAGCCTGGGCAAGAGTTTTACACGGTATTCCATATCGGCCCTCTAGTGCGGGTCATCAGCGCGATAAAGAAGCTCGAGCCCGGCAGGCTGATGCTGATCGCTGCTCACGCACTGGCAGCGGCGGAGCCCGACGCTCCAAGAGCCTGCCGCTCAGCTGGCGCTGTGACCGAGCGCGACAGCAGCCGGTCGATGTCGGCATCGCGGCATCGACGTCACCTGCCGCTCGGACGATGGGAGTCTGTCATGCTGGACGCCCGACGCCGAACCGGCGCATTTCCAGGTAGATCATGGATCGGTCCGCTTCAGCCAAATCGCGATGCCAAACGGACGCCCTTGCACAAAACCGCGCGGCCCTTCGCGTTCTTCGCACTTGCAGCATGGCGTCTGCGCCGTCATAAGGGGGAGCCTTTCAGGCATCCTCTCCCAAACTTATTGTAGGGCCGGTCCTCCGACTGGCCCTTTTTTTGGGCGTTCCAGAGACCGGAACGCGGTGCAACCCGCGAAGGCGCATCGGCGCGTTTCGCGTTCTCGCTGGCACAACGCTGTGCAGTGGGCGAAAGCAGCGAAGCGACCTCCGGGGGAAGCTCGGCTCGAGCTTCGCAGCCGATGCTTCTGTCTCAACCTGGTCCTGGCCGCACAGGGATCGTCGCCGCGCGGCTGCCGCCCATGGGCTCTTCCATCGAGCACCGACGGGCGGGACACGCGCGGAGCTTGCTCCCCGCAGTCAGGCCGATCCGCGACCTATCGACGCACCGGAGGCGCATTCAAAGGCCTGCATGACCGCGCGGCCGATGCGGATCTGATCCTCGAGCGGAACGGCGCCGGAAAACGAACCGCGAACGTGCCGTCGCCTTGCGCAGCGACGGTGACGACGAGGTCTCCGGCCGTTGCCGTCCCGGCCTCCGGGTCAAACGTCCACCCGCCCAGATGCTTGCGCATCGTCACCCCCTCCTGACAAAGATATTTCACAAGCGTCGAGGGGCTCTTATCTTCCGATCGCCGACGCTCAGAACCGAGAGACGTTGATATATGTCGAGGAGACGCTGGAGGTGTGCCGTGTTGCCGGGTTGCTTGCAGCCGCGCCCCATCCGGCGTTGCCTGCAGCTGGCTGCTCAAACGCTCGTCGCGCACACGCGACAAGTCGCAATAGTAGAGGCCGCTCGGTATGTAGCTCTATGCTATCCAGCGCCGCCCGTCACGATGGCAAGGAACTCGCCAAAGCGCGTCCCAGCAAGAAAAATCGCTGCAGCTGAAGCCAGCATCAGCAGTGCGGAGCCAGCCCGGGATCTCGAAAGCCGTTCGATGACATTCATTTGCGCAGGATAACTGCCGACGGCGGTGCCTTCAAGCACGTGCTGAGACCGCCGCGGCGTTTCATCTTAGCTGGGCGCTGGCCCATCGACAGCATTGTCCCCCACGGTAATCACATGATAAGCGACATGGGTAGCCCGTGCCTTGGGCGGATTCCTCGCACTTACACTTTTCGCAGCCGCACACGCGACGCTGGCGAGACAATTCATCTGAAATTTACGGATACCCGTGCACGTTAACGGTGTAACACGACGAGGATTCAGTTCGTAGGACAGAGTGGGCAGATGCTATGAACTATTACATCGTCATCGGCCTACTCAACACGAGCATGTCAGCCATTTTCGGCGCGGCGTTATTCGCGATTTGGCGGCAAAATCGCCGTTACCCATACATCGCGGCATTCAGCATTTCCTATGCTGTAAGATCGATATGCTTCGGGATTTTTTATTTCGCCTTCGCTTTGGAAAATCCCGTTATTCGATTTTCAGCAAATATCTTCCTGATGTTGGCGATGCTGCTCCTATCTGTTGGGCTATCCCGTCGCCGCAATCAACGCCCGCGATATGTGCCTTTGGGCATCATCGCTGCTCTTTCGCTGGCTTTTCTGTTCTACAAGCAGTTCGTGGACGCCAATCTGCTCGCGCGTGTCATCGTCCTCAATTTCGGCCTCGCAACGGTGGGCTTCCTAATGCTTTCCGATGTGGGGAGGTCGGGGAAGCGGACCCCGGTGGAGCAAGTGCTTTTTGGTCTGACCCTCGTTTCATGCGTCGGCTTCCTTCTACGGCCGCTCTTTCTGATCGCTTCCGGACCGGATGGACAACGATTTGAAGGCTCCTATTGGTTGGTCGTTTCGATTTCAGATGCTCTGATCTGCGCGATGACCGCCGTTGGCATCTTCGCGGTGATCGCAAATGACGTGATGGATGGCATCAGGTCAGAAGCGGAAATCGATGCCTTGTCGGGCCTGCTCAATCGGCGGGGGTTTGAACCCCGTGCACTCGATGCGCTGACGCGGCCGACACACGGAATGCCGGCAGCGATCATCTTGAGCGATCTGGATCACTTCAAATCGATCAATGACCGTTTTGGGCATGGCTGCGGGGATCGGATTATAAGGGGTTTTGCCGAAGTTCTGAAGGAACAGGCATCGAGTGACGCCATCATGGCTCGCCTGGGCGGCGAGGAATTTGCCATATTGCTGCCACCAGGTAAGGGCTTCACAGCGCAGCGCTTGGCTGAAGAGGCGCGCGCCGCGTTCAAGGAAATGGCGCCGCGTATCGTGGCAGGTGCCGCAACGCCAACCGCCAGTTTCGGAATTGCCCTCGCTCGCGAGCATGACAGTATCGAAACATTGATGGAGCGCGCCGATCGCGCGCTTTATCAAGCCAAAGGCGACGGACGCGATTGTGTCCGGGTGATGGAATGAAAGGGCAAGCATGGCTCGACGGACCAAGCATTATTTTCTGGCACCAATGGGGTCTGAGTAGTTCGAGCGCTGTCTAAGCATTCTCTACGCCGATCGCCAGGAGTCCGGAAATCCCTTCCGTTGGCTGGCCGACGATCTAAAAATAGACTTTGAGATTGTCATAGGGTGGGGCGCGCTGATGCCAATGCCTCCCGAAATCGCCTGCGGCCTGCGCGTTCGTGCCGCCACGGTGAGCGGCGCGCCGGACCTGGACACAACAGTTTCTGTCTCTCATGAACCTCAAGTTCGTTCTTCGCTGGATAAGCGAATGAAGCGTCCCGGGTTTCGAAGGCATTTTCCGGCGCACCAATTCGATGGCCTGCCGGCGTCCGGCATGTGACGCACGCGCTGACCAGTGCGAGATTCCATCAAGCTCGTCGCGCTTAACCCGAGACCGCTTACTGTAGCCTCCGCGCGCTTGGATCGCCGAGAGTGAGCATCAGCATGATGCGGGTAGAACAGACTGCGCAGGCGAGCGTGGCGCTCACGTCCTGCGTACAGGCGAGGCATTGGCGCGGCCTGGAGCCGTCCACCAGGCCGAGCAACAGATGCTCATCGTCAGACACGTTGAACGCATCACCGACCGTCATGGGCCGCTCGAGCGCTGCTTCATAGAACAGGCAGAGACTGTCGAGCACCGGCGCGAGTATGGCGCAATCATGCCGATCGAGTGTCCGGGAGAGGCAGGGCTGGACCGATTGCCCACTATCGCGTGCTTCTCGCCAGCACCGCGCGGCGTCGATCAAGATTGCCGTCACGGCGGTTGCCTCGGGCGTGGGCGGCGTGAAATGGCGACTCATGCTCCGTCCTTCTGCGCTAGCCCCCATGGTTGTTGCGATCTATTAGCAACCAGTAACTGAGGATCGTGACAGCAGCAAGTCGGAACGACCGGCTTGTCGCGGCAGAAAGGCGCCCGACGGACAAACGGGGCGCCGCGTCGGTCAGGGGGTTCTGTTCGGCCGGCCCTTGGCGACGGCGCACGTGGCCGAGCTGGTATCAAACTGGAATGCTCGGGCAACACTTGCTGTTATCGGCCCTGGGCGAAGTTCGAAAGGCGAACCCTCGTGGGCGAATGATGTCCGGCGCCCCTCTCCATTCCTTCCTTCCCATCAAAACAAATAGGGCCTACTCGTCCGCAGGACACCAGCGATCGACCGCGACACTCAAGGCCGGGATTTCTTAAATTGACCGATACCACCGACAGATCCCGCCTATTGATTACGCTGACGGTGGATATCATCTCGGCGCATCTGTCAAACAACAGCGTTACGATGCCGGAGCTGGCGGCGCTTATCGAAAATGTCTATGCGGTGCTGACAGTTCTCGGCCAGGCGCCCGCTCCTGATGATGTTCCCCAGCAACCAGCGGTTTCCATTAGAGCGTCGGTCAAGCCCGACTATCTGGTCTGCCTCGAAGACGGAAAGAAGGTCACGATGCTCAAGCGGTATCTGATGACCAACTATCGAATGACCCCGCAGGAGTATCGGACGAAGTGGCGCCTGGCTGGCGATTATCCCATGGTCGCCCCTAATTATGCGCAAAAGCGCCGCGAACTCGCCAAGCAGATCGGGCTCGGACGAAAGAGCAGAGCCGCTGCCGTGATCGCGGCTCCAGTCGCCGACGCGCCAAAGCCCAGGCGCCGGGCTCCCCGGGTTAAAAAGGAACCGACGCCAGCGCATTCATGATTATCAATTTGAGGCCTGCGTGTGAGAGATGCACCTGTGGCGTTGATGGGAGAGTTAGCGTGCACGGTCCGGCGACGGAGGCGATAGCAGGCCATGTCACCGCGAAGCAGTTCGTATGGGGACGGGCCCGCTGTCATTCTGTAGGCCGATCTGGGAGCCGCAAACCCGCTGCCAGGCGATTCCGGGTTCCATTTCTCAGGTACCTGCCGGCGCTCCTCCCTGCTCTCTTGGCCTCGCCGCCGGCCTATGCTGCTGGCTGGGCTCAGCTCCCTGAACCCAGTGGCATATTGCTTCTGGCGATAGGCGTCGCCGGCGTTGCGATCGGCCATCGTTTATCCTCCCGGCGAAAAGATAAATAATGCGGCGGGCGCTCCGACCGCCGCTTCGCTTCCGGCCAACCCTGCCGACATCGCTCAATGGTTCGCCATCGGCGCCGTGACAGCCAGCGTACTCCGTTGCAGCATGATCTCAGCGTCCGCCGTTCCACAACCGGTCGGCTGTAATCACCAACTCAGCGACCCTGGAGGGCTTTTCCATAAAGACACTATTGGCCACCTGCCGGTCTCCCAGCTGGGGATTGGCTGACGCATAGATGACCGCGATCTCGGGCCATGTCGTCCGATAAGCCTGCGCAAGGTCCCAACCGGACATCGCCCCGAGCAGGCGTATATCGGTAACGAGCAGGTGAGGCGGTGACTGCCCGTCGAGGATCGCAACCGCCGCCTCCCCGGAAGAAAATTCCAGAACCTGCCAACCCGCCGCTTCCAACCCATCGGCGATCTCCATGCGGACCAGCCACTCGTCTTCAACGACCACCGCGCAGCGGGAAGATATGGGCAACGAACTCATGTGGCAGAGATCAGGATAAGGAAGGAACGGGCCGAGAGAAGACGGTTTGGTACGTGAACAGCACTTTTGGGGCCTCTCTGCCGGTCTACCGTAACACACGGCATGCATTGATCCGCCACTGGAACTCATCAGGCCTCTGGAGGGTTCCCCAAGAATGTCAGATTCAAAATCTCTGTGCCCCCGTGCTCGTCTTACCCCCGGGATGAAGCCATGAGTCGCGCTGCCGCCGGCCGGAATGAGGAAAGCGATGGACACAACCACGCTCCCTCCCTTGACCATGCCATTTCTAAGGGCGGGCTTGAAGCCCGGTACCCCGAAGCTCCATTCCGACAGATCGTGCAAAGCCTCCCGGCCGCGCTTTATACAACCGACGCCGAGGGGCGGATAACCTTTTACAACGAAGCGGCGGCCGCGCTCTGGGGCCGGCAGCCCCGCATCGGCGAGGACTGGTGGTGCGGATCCTGGAAATTGTATTGGCCCGACGGAACTCCGATGCGGCACGAGGACTGCCCGATGGCCGCCGCGTTGAAGGCCGGCAAGGAGGTACGAGGCGCCGAGGCGATCGCACAGCGGCCCGATGGGTCCCGGTACTGGTTCATCCCCTACCCCACGCCGCTGTTCGATGACGCCGGCGTGCTCATCGGTGCGGTCAACATGCTGGTCGACATCAGCGAGCGAAAGCAGTCTGAAGAGGCCGCGCAGCGGCTCGCAGCTATCGTCGAGTCGTCGGGCGATGCCATCATCAGCAAGACCCTGGACGGCACGATCACGAGTTGGAACGATGCTGCCGAACGCATGTTCGGCTACACGGCCAAGGAGATCATCGGCCAGTCAATCCTCACGCTCATCCCACAGGATCGGCATGGCGAGGAGACCGATATCATAGCCCGGCTCCGGCGCGGCGAACGGGTCGAGCATTATGAGACGGTGCGTCAGCGCAACGACGGCAGCACCTTCGACATCTCACTGACCGTCTCGCCAGTCAGGCGCGGCGATGGGACGGTAGTAGGAGCGTCGAAGATCGCCCGGGACATCACCGAGCGAAAGCGGCACGAGGCCAGGCTGCTGCGTCAGACCCATCATCTTGAAACTCTCAACCGCGTTTCGACGATCATCTCGCGCGACCTCGACCTGGACCGCATCGTACAGGCGGTGACCGATATCGGCACCGAACTGAGCGGTGCCAGGTTCGGCGCATTCTTCTACAACGTCACCGACAACGATGGAGAGTCCTACCTCCTCTATACGCTGTCGGGTGCACCTCGCGAAGCGTTCGAGAGGTTCGGAATGCCGCGCAACACGGCGATCTTTCGCCCGACCTTCGAAGGGGCCGGCGTCGTGCGGTCGGATGATATCCGGAAGGACCCGCGCTACGGCCATAACCCACCCCATCAAGGCATGCCCGCAGGCCATCTTCCCGTCGTGAGCTATCTGGCGGTCCCGGTCCTCTCATCGTCAGGTGAAGTACTGGGCGGGCTATTCTTCGGCCATGATGAGCCAGGCATTTTCGGGCCGGAAACCGAGACGCTGATATCCGCCATTGCCGGACAGGCCGCGGTGGCGATCGACAATGCGAGGCTGCACGGTGCCGCGCAGATCGAGATAAGCCAGCGCCGCCGCGCCGAAGAGGCCAAGGAGCTTCTGCTCCACGAGATCAAGCACCGGGTCAAGAACACCCTTGCCACGGTGCAGGCGATGGCCTCGCAGACGTTCCGCGAGGGGCCCAAGCATGAGGTCGAGGCCTTCATTGCACGGTTGCATGCGCTCTCGGGCGCGCACGACCTGCTCACCCAGCAGGATTGGGACGCTGTGGAGGTGGCGAATGTGGTCAAACGCGCGCTACGGCCCTTCCTGCAGGAGGATCAAGAGCGGTTCGCGATTGCTGGTCCTGACGTACGGCTCACTTCGAACCAGGCCCTGCTGATTGCCATGACGCTCCATGAGCTTGGCACCAACGCGGTCAAATACGGGGCGCTCTCAAATGCCGAGGGCCGTGTCGATCTGGCATGGGAATGGGTTGAGCAGACAGGCGCACCGAAACTCAGCCTGTGCTGGCGCGAATCCAATGGTCCGGTTGTGGTTCCGCCAGGCCGCAAGGGCTTTGGCTCCCGGATGATCGAGCGAGCTATAAAAGGTGAGGACGGCGCTGCCTGGTTCGAGTTCGCTCCGGAAGGACTGCGATGCACCCTCGAACTGGCCATGCGAACCAATGCGGCGCAGATGTAAGCACTTCACAACTCGGTCCATCCCCACGCCGATCCCACGCTTGAGGGTGCGGCTTATGATCCGGGATCATCGCCGTTTCCGGCATAGGTTGGCGCACCGACCGATCGCCCCCGACCGGGCCAGGATGGCTGACCGCGAATTTTAGAGGTTCTGCCGCGGGCGTAACCGAATCTTCACCATTCCCGGCTTTCATATGCTCACTTGTAGCCGCTGGGCTGAGGCATGATAAAACGACTGATCCAGTATCTTCGCGTGGCATTGCGTACGCCTTGGTTTTGCAATGCGGGGCAGACCGATTGTACCTTCCGGCGGCGGTGCCCGGCCTGCAGCCGGGAGCATTCCTCCGGGCGGGCGGCTTGAACGCAAGGGCAAGCCTTAGCGTCACCGAGATGCGGGGCACGGTGCGGCGACCGATCGACTACACCGCGACCGGTGAACATCGCCAGCTTGGCGAACTCGAATTGCACGTAGCCAACATCTCACCCCACGGCTGCATGATCCGGGGCGGGCCCGATCTCGAGCGCGGCGAGCGTCTCACTTTTCGCCTTCCGATAGTGGGTCAGATCGAAGGTCATCTCGTCTGGTCACACGGCGATCGCGCCGGGTTCCAGTTCGAGCGACTGATACGCGCGGATGATTTCGCAAAGCTTGTCGCCAAACTTCAACCCAACCGGCGACTGCGGGGCGGCGCCCGTGCTTCATAGGCACAACCGGGTAGGATTGGGAAGCATGGAGTTGGTCTCCCGGCGACCTGTCTACGCCATGGCCGCCGGGAGTGGGCCCGATGCGGGTGGATCCCCTGCCGGCTCGGTGCCGACGTATGAGCGATGGCAGCGGATGACCACAGCCATTGGACGTAACGTGAGTTGCCGGCGACGAATGGTGCGCTGCCGGCGCCATCGCACAGGCGCTGGGGCTATCGCGAAGGCCTAAGAGGTCGTCGGGCTTAGCAAACCGTTATGGTAAAATCCTGCGATACCCGCTTCATGAACGCTTAAACCTCTTGGCGAGACGAGCGCTTGCGCTGCTTTTCGCGGCGAGTTGTTCACCGTAGCGCATCACGGTCTTGGGATCTCTCCAGCGATAGGACTGCATAATCGCCGGCAGGCTTTGCCCGGCGGCAAAATTATCCTGGGCGACGCCCACCCGGATCGAATGGCTCGATACTGCTGCCACCCAGCGCTCCAGCTCCGCTTCACCGATCGGACCCAGGAGCTTTTGGGCGTAAGCGGCCCGGATAAGGCGGCGGTAGATGAGCGTCACGCTGTTGGGATGAAGCCCGGCTGCGCCGACGCCGGCGATAGTTCCGTCGAATTGCATCTCAACCTTTCGGAACAGTGCGCCCCGTTCGATCCCGCCGACCGGCACCATGCCGCGATGCCTCCTTCTACGCGGTCGATTCTCCTGAGGATGTTACATCTACTTTCTCGCAGGCTTGGGTGAGTGATGAACATCTTCTCCGAAATCTCACCCGTTCTGTTCCCTTCAAAGGGTGAGCCTCGAAGCCCGCCTCAAGCCATGATCGGCTCTGTTTATGCCCACGCTCGAGACTAGCTTCGTTTCGCCACCAATCGTGCTTGCTCGCGCTGTTTGGCAGCAATGCGCCAATAATTCTCTCGATGTCAGCGAACGTCAGTTCGAGTTGATCCAGATCGTGCTTGTTCTTCCAGCGTCGCAAAAAGGTGCCAAGGGGCGCGTATTTTCCCATCCATCATCTGCCTGCTGTCGCCGTCCCCGGTTTTGCGTTACCTAGCCCCCCCATTGCTTCTACGAAATCGCCGCCGGTCCCTTGCGGCAAGGGGCACACTTCATGGCTTAATTCCGGTCGCCGGTGATCGGCGGTGCGGAAGGTGGATCCCCGGCGAGGCTACGATAGGCCAGGCCTGCAAGCGCAGCTCCAACAATCGGTGCGATCCAGAACAGCCAGAGCTGCTGCAGGGCGAGACCACCCACCAGCAGCGCTGGACCGGTGCTGCGGGCTGGATTGACCGACGTGTTCGTCACCGGAATGCTGATCAGATGAATGAGGGTCAATGCGAGGCCGATGGCGATCGGAGCGAAGCCTGAAGGCGCGCGCGTATCGGTCGAGCCGAGGATAACGACTAGGAAGCCGAATGTCAGCACGATCTCGGCGACCAGCCCCGAGGTGAGGTTATAGCCGTCCGGCGACTGGCTGCCGTAGCCGTTGACGGCAAGGCTATTGGCCGCGAGTGTGAACCCCGTCTTGCCGCTGGCGATCAGATAGATGATCGCTGTGGCAGCAATAGCGCCTGCGACCTGTGCGACGACGTAAGGAACAATATCCTTCGCCGGGAAGCGACCGCCCGCCCAAAGCCCTACAGTCACGGCTGGATTGAGGTGGCAGCCGGAAATATGCCCGACTGAATATGCCATCGTCAGGACCGTGAGGCCAAACGCCAAGCTGACTCCAACGAAGCCGATGCCAATCTCAGGGAAGCCTGCGGCGAGTACGGCGCTGCCGCAACCGCCCAATACAAGCCAGAAAGTGCCGAAAAGCTCGGCGATGCACCGCTTCGATATGGCCATAAACCCTCCCCTGTGCGTGTGTATTGTTGCTCCGCTGTAAGGGACTCGATCATCCCCCCAGGTGGCATGGCGTAGCATCGTCACGCTTCGGCCTCAATTGGGATGTCAGTGCACCTCAAAGATGCATATTTACTCAAAATTTGCAGTTCCGATTACTTCAAATCTGCCGAAACCCTCGCTTTTCCGCAGGCTTCAGCGTTCTTCACCGCCGACAAGCGCGCGGCGTAAAGCGCCTCTATCTCGCGTTGCGCGGCATTGGATGTTTGGTCACGGATTTGATGGTGCGGATTTAATGTGCAACGCTGGAGTTCTTTTGTCCCGCATTTGCAGATGAACTCATATGGTGTGAGGTACTGGAGGGTCTTCAGCCGCTTAGCGAAGTTGTAGGCTGCGACGAAGTTGCCGAGATGCTCGTGCAACTCGTCTTGGGTTGTAAGCGGTAAAGATCCCCCACATTTTCAGATGCTCCGAGGTTGTTAAGTTTCGCCGCAATGAATGGCGAGGTTACCAGTGAGAGATGAAACTGATTTCGAAACATGTTTCGATACGAACGCCCCG
>NZ_JAZFAX010000062.1:0-14316 GCF_036352595.1 Novosphingobium resinovorum | reverse complement strand
GGCCATTCTGTCCTCGGTCATCGTCTTCTTCTCCAGGTTCGAGTTCGCATCCGAACCCTACCAGAAGATCGACGGTGGCCACCCTCTCAGGGAAACCTTCCTACACCACCCCGCGGGACACGACCCGACCGAATTCGCCGACAGCGTGAACAACGGTCCGTGGGGACAGGCGCTGATCCGCGACGTCATACCCGCGCTGGAGTCTCGATATCGCATGGACGGACGACCGACCGGTCGATTTCTGACGGGCCATAGCTCAGGTGGTTGGTTCGCCCTCTGGACCATCGTCAACCATCCCGAAATGTTCGGGGGCGCCTGGCCGACCTCGCCAGATCCTGCTGATTTCCACGATTTCGTGGGAGTGGATCTATATGCGCAGGGTGCCAACGTCTATCACAACCCGAACGGTTCGCCGCGCCCGTTGGAGCGCGCCAACGGAAACGTGCTGCGGACTATCGAGCAGGAAGCCCGGCTGGAGGCCGTACTCGGCCGCGACGGTGGGCAGCTCCGTTCGTTCGAATGGGTATTTTCGCCGCGTCAAGCCGATGGCACTCCGGCGCCCATGTTCGATCGCGCCACCGGTGTGGTCGATCCCGCCGTGATCGCCTATTGGCGTACCAACTATGACATTGCCTCGAGGATCGAGCGTGACTGGGGTCGCCGCCGCAAGGACCTGGACGGAAAGTTGCATCTGACGGTGGGCACGGCGGATTCAAACTATCTCGACGGTTCTGTTCGACGCCTGGAGTTCGCCATCCGCAAGGCCGGAGGGCTGGCCAACTTTACATACGTCCCCGGCGCCACGCACAGTATGAACGAGGTCTACGCGAGGAACGGCGATCGCAATGGTTTGTGGGTTGAGATGACCCACGCGATGCTAGCGATCGCCCGTCCCCCCGACCATCCTTAATCTATTTCACAGCACCCTGGAGATTGCGAGGGAGCGGGCGCGATGATTATCGACGCCGCGCGTCGGCTAGAGGCGGCCGAGTGCCAACTGCTGCTGACTTGCACCAACACGATGCATCAGCTTACCCCCAAGGTCGAGGCGGGCACCATGTTCTAACGGCCCGCCAATCCCATTGCGGTAAACACGAAAATTCGCCGCCTGAACTGGCTCTGCGACGAATTAATCTTCGGTCTTTCCGATATCAGCTGCTTGAATGTGCGAGAACAAGTCTGGTTATTCTCAGCGAGACCTACCAGACTTGTTCGTTCCCTGGGTATAAACCGTTGCCACGCGAACGGCAGCTTCATCCGAAACCAGGCATTCGCTATCGTATTCCTGGAGGACGCCTTCGTCCCAGAGTCGGTCGACCGGTTCATCTTAATGGCCATTGCAGCAAGGGAAGGTTCTAATGAGTCATTTTTGGGTCGTCGCACGGTCACTCTGTTGCCGAACTTTGCCGCCCGGTTGAATGCCCAACTATCAGCTCTCGAATTTCTCGTCTGCACCAGCAGAGCCCTTAATCCAGTAACCGCTGGCCCGCATCCATTGAGGAAAGTGCTCTAGCTCTTCAAGCGCGAAATTCCGCACCACCCGCGCGACATTTGCCTCTGCAGCAATCCAGATGAAGCCCTCTCCAGTTGGAAGCGTCAGCGCGCGCAGAGCATCGAGAAGAAGCGCGGGGTCGTCCGCGCGTTCAGCGGGACGCTCAACCCACACGGCTAAATGCTCGGCGGCTGTATTGAAGGTCTGAATTTCCTGCTGACCTGTGACAGTTACGACGCTGATCGCGCGTCGTCCTGGCCCGAATTCTTCGATCCTTCGTCCGATGGCCGGAAGGGCAGTCTCGTCGCCAACCAGCAGCCACCAGTCGAAATCATCCGGTACGATGACAGAACCGCGCGGACCACCGATCTCTGCTACGTCGCCTGGCTGAGCGTTTCGTGCCCAGTTAGTGGCGGGTCCCGCGTCATGAAGAGCAAAATCGATTGTCAGCTCGCCAGCTCCCAGATCGTACCGCCGAGGCGTGTAGTTACGGCCGATTTCGATACCTTCACCGTTGGCCACGAACAGCTTTACGTGGTCGTCGGCAGCAGGACTGTCGAAATTGATAAGATCATCGCCAGTCAGCACGAGACGAAGCATGTTGGGCGTGACCTGCTCGCGGCGGCAGACGGCTAGACGCCGCCGGCGCAGATCATGTCGAACCCTGGTAATTTGGTGCAACATAGCGCTTTCCTTTCAGGTGAATGATTGAACGATTCATCCCTGCGCCAACGGCGGCAAAAAGGGCGGGCGCTCGAGATCGGTTGTGCCAGCTGCAAGAATGCTGCCACGATCCCTGTCGATCGGCGGATAAATCCGGACCCGATTGATTGTAGTTTTAGCGTTCTTCGCCTGCTCTCCGATCGCAACGACCTGCCTGTCCCAGCCTTGCGTATAAACGGCGCCCCAGGGGCCAAGGTCGATGATGTTCGTGTACCAGTCGATCATCAGCGGAAGCTGCCCTTCATGGAAAAGCGCGTTCACTGCGTTTGTCCCGGCGTAACGCCCCATCGGCCGGGCGTGCTGGCATGACATCACGGAGGGGCGTTCTCCGTCGATGAGGGCATGCGCTGTGTCACCGGCGGCGTAGATGTCCGGCGCACCCATGACCTGCATGAAGCTATCGACGTAGAGTCGGCCGGCCGCATCTCGCTCGCCAGGGATTTGCATCGTTAGCGGGTCGGCCTGCATGCCGGCGCACCAGATCACAGTCCGTGCATCGATCCTGCTGCCATCAGTCAGTACCACCCCGCGGGCATCCATCCGCGCGATGCTCAAATTAGTGCGGAGTTCGATGCCCATCTCCGCACAAGCGCGCTCGATGACTGGCTGGCCCCCTCCAAGCTGGGAGGCGATCTTGTCCGCGCGATCAGCCAAGATGACGCGCACTTGGGTGGGTTCGGATAGGCCAGCGGCTTCTGCCACCCTTGCCAGTCGGGTCGGCAGCTCGGTTGCGAGCTCCACGCCGGTTGCGCCAG
This sequence comes from Novosphingobium resinovorum, assembly GCF_036352595.1. Taxonomy (GTDB): domain Bacteria; phylum Pseudomonadota; class Alphaproteobacteria; order Sphingomonadales; family Sphingomonadaceae; genus Novosphingobium; species Novosphingobium resinovorum_B. The sequence goes on along the minus strand of NZ_JAZFAX010000062.1, from coordinate 11,346 downwards.
AGCCGATAACCAGCGCGGTGAACTGGCCGGAATGTGGAGCCATGTTGCCTAACTCCGCTATGTGCCTCTGCAGGCGCATCGCAGCAGCATGCGTGTCTATGTCAAAGCAGTGCTCGGCGAAGCCGGAAATGTCGGGAGCGGCCAAGCGGCTACCGCTTGCCAGGATAAGCTTATCATATTCGAGTTCGACGTTGCCGGAGAGCTGCTGGACTGTGACGCGTTGATCGGCAGCGTCAATGTGCGTCACTTGCCCGAGGATGACTTCCACGCCGATCGGACCGAGTACGTCGTCAAGCTTGACGAGCGTGGCAGAGAGGTCGTCCTCATAATTTCGAACCCGAATGCTATGATAGGGGTCGAGGTTGACCAAACTGACCTTCGCCGATCGGCCAAGCTCGCCTAGCCGTCGAGCGGCAGACACTGCGCTCCAGAGTCCGGCGAAACCTCCGCCGATGATTACGATATGGGACATCACTTCACCTATGTTTTTTGAGAAATGTTGCGACGGGCACGGTTTCAGAGCAGGGCCATCCCGCCGTCGACGCGCAGATTTACGCCATTGACGAACGCGCTTGCCTCGGAAGCGAGGAAGAGAGCGGCAGCGGCCACTTCGTCCGCTTCGCCCATGCGTCCTGCGGGTATGGCTGCGGCCATGCGCATCTCGAACTTCGGCCGCTCGTCGGCTGGAATACCGAGTTTCTCCAGAATAGCCGTCTTGATCGGCCCAGGACTCAGGACGTTGACGCGAATGCGCCGCTCTCTGAGTTCGATCGACCAGCTCCGGGCGAAGGCATTGATAGCCGCCTTTGTCCCTGCATAGACGGCGTGGCCGTCCAGAACTTTCTCGCTGGCGATCGAACTAATCAGGATGATCCCGCCGCCATCGCGCAGGATTGGCAACATCTTTTGGACGCCGAAGAACACACCGCGCGTGTTGATCGCGAATTGTGCGTCGAAGCTCTGCTCGGTCACGGACGCCGTGGGCTCGATCGTGTTGGCGCCGGCGTTGGAGACGTAGATGTCCACCTTGCTGAACTGCTGTCGGACCTGCGCAACGACCTTGTGATGGTGTGCTGGCTGGGACACGTCGCCAGCTATGGCGATCGCGCCGTTGCCGATTTCGGCGACTGCCTCATCGAGCGCTTCCGGCCTTCGGCCGGTGATGATGACCTGAGCACCTTCCCGCGCGAAAGCCTTCGCGGTTGCAAGCCCAATGCCGCTGTTGCCGCCGGTTATCACGGCGACTTTGTCTCTAAGCTGGTTCACGAGAAAATCTCCGATGCAAGGGCGGCAAGGCTGGTTGGCTTCGGGAATCCGAGATGCCGGCGACAGTAGTCGGCAGCCATCAGCACGAGTAGCAGAGTGCCGCCGAGAATCCCGCTTACAAGCAGAGCTGCAAGGACGGGCTGTAGGTGGCTCGCCCCACGGCGGAGGGCACTTTGTGCTTTCGGCCAATGGATGAGGCGTTGGCATGTAATCATTCGAGATACCCCTCTGGCCGCCCATCCGCGCGGTTCTGGACCGCGCGGCGGCCTTGAAGGCCGAGGACGCCGAGTTGAATGTCGGGAGGTTATTTGACGGGCATCAGGATCGGTGCACCCTGGTCCTTGACTAGCACAGCAACGAACTTCGCGGACTTGGTCTGGCTTGCATTGCGCCCGACAATATGGACGTCGTTCCGACCCTCGAAGTAGGTCTCACCGGGATGAAGGGTGACAAGCTTGCCGCCCTCCACCTGCATGATGATTGTTCCTTCGAGTACGTAGAGGAACACCGATGCGTCGTGACGGTGGATCGGATCCACGTCTCCCGGCGCATATTCGACAAGGATCATCGTGCCCTCCTTGCCGGGAATGCCGTCAAGGGCGCGCGATTGCAGTTCGCTTACGGTGGCAGCGTTGCCGGCCGCGCCGAACAGTACGACGGCGCAGGCCGTCACGATCAGCTTGGCCCAGCCCGTCGGGCGCCGCAGAGTGTCAGGCCGCCGCATGGGATGTGCCCTCCGGATGCGCCGCACGGAACCCGACCTGCAGTCGGTTCCAAAGGTTGATAGCGCCGATTGCGATCGTCAGTTGAACCTGCTCAGCCTCGCTGAACGCCTCCGCGAGGAGAGCATAAACAGCATCCGGTGCTCCGGTTTCCGCGACCAGCGTGAGGGCTTCGGTCCACGCCAGAGCGGCGCGTTCACGATGACTGTAGAGGCTGGACTCGCGCCAGGCGGCGAGGAGGTGAATGCGATATTCGTCCATGCCGTGCGCACGCGCGTCGGTCGTGTGCATGTGGAGACAGAAGGCGCACCCATTAATCTGAGAAGCGCGGATCTTGACGAGTTCCATCAACTCGAACTCAAGGCCACTGTCCTTGAAAGTACCCTCGAGCGCATACAGGGCCTTGATGGCGGCGGGCGCCAAGACGAAGGGATTTGTCAAACGCGGTGTCATCTCTTTTCTCCATGACGTTCTTGTGTGATCGTCATGAACTTGACGATGGAGCACTGCCGATAGTGACATTGCGGGTGATTTTATTTTGGCGCTTCGGCTTCTGTGTTGAAGCGCGTCTACGCAGACAGCAGTGCAGTCGGTGTCAGGGCAGGCTGTCGAGCGGCTGATCTGCGGCCAGCCCAAGCGCAGCCGCGACATGACCCAGCTTGTCCGGGTTCCGGACAATGTAGATCGTCTTTATGCGATCGTTGCGAATGTCGAGCGCGGTCGTCTGAAGCAGTGCGCCTCGATCGATGCTCACGAACCCTGGCAGGCCGTCGATCAGTATCGTGCGGATCAGGACCGGTCGGGCATGCTGCTTTCTTGCCAGGCCGGCGAAGAGTCGCAGAGCTCTGTCGACACCGCTGATTATGTTGCGGAACGCGGTGACCCGGCCGCCGCCGTCAGCATGGATCGTCACGTCCTCAGCGAGCATTGATGCCAACACGGTGGAGTCACCGTCGCGTGAGGCCGCGAAGAACGCGCGCGCGATCGTATCGGCTTTTGCCGGATCGATAGCGAAGCGCGGGCGCTTGTCGCGCACGTGCCTGCGGGCGCGAACCGCTAGCTGCCGTACCGCAGATGTGTCGCGATCGAGAGCAGCAGCTATTTCCGGCAGGGCCACATTAAAGACATCGTGGAGCAGAAATGCTGCACGTTCGAGTGGGGAGAGCCTTTCCAGCGCCATCATGAGAGTGAGGGTGACCTCATCAGCGATATCGTCGGCGCTGGAGAGATCGACGAGCGGTTCAGGAATCCAGGCCCCGACATACTCCTCGCGCCGGGCCCGAGCTGACTTCATCTGATCAAGGCAGAGCCTGGTCACGATTCGTGTCAGATACGCTGCCGGTGTATCGACGCCGCCAGCCACCTGCGACCAACGAAGCCAGGCATCCTGCGCGATGTCCTCGGCTTCAGAAACCGAGCCGAGCATGCGGTAGGCGAGGCGAAGCAAACGGGGCCGCTCCTTTTCGAAGTCGGCCAGGCGCTGGTTGGCCATGTTCATAAGATGTCTCTGTGCCGGGCAGGCGGCCGGTCGCGACCCTTGCGATTCATCGGTGCTTCCCGTGGTGGGCCGCCGCAGTCGCAAGCCAATCGTCGTAACGGGTAGGCATTATCCACGCGTCTGGTCCAGGGACCAAAGTACCGTCCTCAACTGCCACCCCGAAATAGTCGGATGAGGCTTCGAAGGTGACGGCGCGGGGATCGTCGATGTGGCCCAGCCAAGTGGCGACGAATTCAGCAAGAGGCCCTTGTTCCGGGCCTGCGATTTCAACGATGCCATGACGCGGAGCGACGGTCACCAGGTCGGCCAGCGCCGCGGCCACGTCAGCAGAGGCGATGGGCTGCATTGTGGCGGTCATAAGGGTTACCACATCGCCCTTCGTCGAAAAGTCGGCAAGGCTCGCCATAAACTCGAAAAACTGGGTCGCGCGGACGATGGTATAAGGAACTCCGGAGCGCGCGATCAGCGCTTCCTGTGCGAGCTTTGCTCGAAAATAGCCGGACGCCTGCAGATGGTCCGTTCCGACCACCGAAAGGGCGAGGTGGTGCCGAACGCCGGCGTCGCGCTCCGCCGCGAGCAGATTCTCTCCAGACTTCTCAAAGAAGTTCAGAGCGGTCTCGGCGTCGAAAGCGGGCGCGTTTGCGACATCGATCACCACGGTCGCTTCGCGCAAGGCGTCGGCCAGCCCGGCACCAGTGACCGTATCCACGCCCGTGCTGGGGGAGGCTGCAACGGCTTCCAGGCCTTGGGCCCGTAGACGCGCAACGACCTGACCGCCAATGAGGCCCGTGCCACCAATCACGACTATCTTCATGATGATCTCCTTCGCGATGATGTCACCGCTCCTTTGTTCACCTCCTTGACGAGGCAGGATGGGCCGATGTGACATGGCTCCGAAGTTTTTTCAGGGGCGCGCCGGTATGTTGCGTTGAGACGTTTGCTGCAGTCCGCCCGAAAGCGCTGCCGGCGTCATTCCGGACGTCGCAGTCTGGTCGGGGAATTGCGCCTGCCATCCTCCCCCGAGCGCCTTGAAGAGTTTGATCAAATTGAAGCTGGCGGTCATGTTGCTCCGGATCGCCCCGCTCTTGGCCTCCAGCAGGGACCTTTGGACGCTCAGGACGTTCAGGAAGTCGATGGCGCCCTCGCGGTAACGTCGCTGCGCGACGGACAAGGCGAGCTCATTCTGTTCGACGTTTCGGGCCAGGCTGTCGCGGCGCCGTTCCTCGGCCGTGTAGTCAATGAGTGCGTCGTCCACCTCATGCCAAGCGGCGAGAACGACCTGCTGGTATCGGATCGCCACTTCCTGCTGTTCGGCCTTGCGGAGCTCAAGCGTTCCCCGCAGGCGTCCACCCTGAAAGAAGGGAAGCGTGATCGATGGCCCGACGGAGAATTGACGGGAGCCCCAACTGCCGAATGAAGACAGTTGGAAGGTCTGGCTGGAGAGGCTGCCGTTGAGGGAGATACGCGGAAAGAAATCCGCTTTGGCGACGCCGATCTCCGCCGTCGCGGCGTGAAGCTCGTCCTCAACCTGTTGAATGTCCGGGCGGCGAAGCAAAAGCTCTGACGGAACGCCGACGGCCACGACCTTGGATCGAGCCGGAAGTGCTCCACTCGATCTCAGCTCGCTGTCCAAGGCATGAGGGTGGAGGGCGAGGAGCTGGCTGAGAGCGTTGATCAGCGTGTCGCGATCCGCCTCGATCGCTGGGATGCTCGCCTCGATGGAGGAGACCTGCGCCTCTGCGTTGGCCACATCCAGGCGGGTCGTGACGCCATTGTTGAATCGAGAGCGGGTAAGCGCCACGCTGTTACGCGCTATCTCGAGATTTTCCTGAAGTACCTCGAGTTGCGATTGGCTGCCGCGAAGGGCGATGTAATCGCGCGCCAGCTCAGCTTCGACGAGCAGCAGCGCGAGGCGCCGATAATTGCCTGCAGCGTCGTAGCGCGCGCTTGCAGCTTCCCTGGCGCGGCGGACACGGCCCCAGAGGTCGAGTTCCCAGGACGCATCGAAGCCGCCGTCGAACATGTCGACGTTGGGCGACCCATCATGGACCAGAGCGCTCGGGCCGTTCGGATTGCTGCGGCCGCGTGTGTACGATGCGGAGCCTTCGATGGACGGGAACATGCCGCTGCCGGCGATGCGGCGTTGGGCCTGGGCCTGCTCGACGCGAGCTGAGGCGGTCTGGACGTCCAGATTCTGCGCTGCGACACGTTCTTCGAGGCTGTTCAGCACTGGATCGTTGAAAACCGTCCACCAGTCGTCTGGTGGAGTCCCCTCGATCAGTCGTGTCGCGGCAGACTGGGGATGCCCCGCGATCAACGAGGGGGGAGACGTCAGGGACGGCCGAGAGAAGTTCGGTCCAACGGTGCAGGCGCTGGCGAGCGTGGCTAGTGCGACTGTGGCGGCAAGGCGCGGGACCATACTCACCGCGCCCTCTTGAGCGTGCCGACCGGCGCTCCGCCCGGCGCTTTGACATCCACCGTGGGGATGACGGACATGCCGACGCGGAGGAGTTTAAGGTTTTCCTGGTTCGGATCGAGCACGATCTTGACCGGGATCCGCTGGACGATCTTCGTGAAATTGCCCGTCGCGTTATTGGGTTGGATAGGCGCAAAAGCGACATCGGTGGCCGGCGCGAGGCTATCTACATGTCCGTGCAATTCTAATTCAGGGAAAGTGTCGATCCGAATGGTCGCTGGCTGATGCAATCGCATGTCGCCGATCTGGCTTTCCTGATAGTTGGCAAGGACGTAGGCTTGGGCCGTGGGGACGATTGCCAGCAGAGTTGACCCAATTTCCACGTAGCCACCGGGGCGAACAGAGCGCCGGCCAACAAAGCCGTCGATTGGTGCTCGAATGACAGTGTAGGAGAGATTGAGTTTGGCTTGATCGCGAAGCGCCTCCATGCGCTTCAAGGCGGCAACGGCCTTGGCTCGGCCGGCCTGCAGGATCGGGAGCTGCCCACGCGCAGTTTGCAAAGCAGCACTGTCACGTTCGCTGTTCGCGATACTCTGTGCCAACTGCGCGATCGATGACTGTTGCTCCTGCATGGTGCCAGCGCCATCGGTCGAGAGGTTGCGATAGCGCGCCGCGTTAGCGCGTGCGAAAGTTGTCGCGGCCGCGTCCGATCGAACCACGGCCGAGGCTTGGGCGACCACAGCCGGTTGACGCGAGATTTCAGCGTCGAGATTTGCTATTTCAGCCTTCGCGGCCTCTACATCGGCCTCCGCGCTGGATAACGCTGCCTGGAAATCCCGGTCATCGATCCTTGCCAGAATCTGACCGGCTTTTACGGCTTCGTTATCCTCGACGTCCACCGTCTGGATCAGGCCCGCAACCTTTGGCGCCACGAGTGTGAAGTCGGCTGTCACATAGGCGTCGAGCGTCTTCTCGACGGACGAGCTTGGGAGCACATAAGAGTACCCCGCCCAAGCTGTCCCCGCGAGAAGAACGATGCCGAGAGCGATTGCGGCGCGAGATTTGGTATGGATTATCTGCATGGGCAAGACCTTCAGCGCGTCGGCCGTGGCGCAATGGAGCGCGGTGGATAGATTCGGGTGGGAATGGTGAGCGTCACCACGATCATCGCGGCGACGATCACCAGCAGAAGCCGGTACAGATCGGCCATGGCGAGCGTGGTGCTCTGGAGATGAACCTGCTCAGCAAGCATCTCGAGCGCGACGTCCGTTCGCGTTGCGGGCTCAGGTACAGCGCCAACCAGCTGGCTCGCGAGTGTGGTCAAATGCTCCTGATAGGCGTCAGGCTGCCGCCCGAGCTGGGAAACAAAAGCTGACGAATGATGGCCGACGCGCCAGCGTCCGAACCCCTCGATGATCGTGCCGATCAGGATCGACGCGAAGCCTTTGGTCGAGTTGAACAGAGCCGACACAAAGGGGCCGTCGTCCGGCGGCATCTGGTCCACCACGAGCATTAGCAGCGGTAGGATGGCCATCGCTTCGCCCACAGAGAGCAGGGCCACGATGCCGTAGAAGTCGTCTCTGACCCATTCGGACGTGAGCGAGCTCGCGAGGTAGCAGGAGTAGCCCGCCAACAGGAGGCCGGTGATGAAGACCCAGCGGCAGTCGACGCGCTCTATGTTTAACAGCGCGGAGACCAGGGGTAATATCACCAGCTGCGGCATCGCGATGATCAGCGCTAGATTGCCCACATCGGCGGGACGATAGCCTTGGGTCTCTCCCAGAAAATGGAGCGGGACGACGACCACGCCGAGAAATACGATCACGAGAACGAGAATGCCGATGACCGCGAACAGGAAGTTGGGGCGCGCCAGTATCTGCAGCTTGAAGATCGGTGCGGGGTGAAACCATTCGTTCAACAGGAAGAAGGCGAACAAGCCGCCGCCGCCAGTGATGAGCAGCGTGAAAAGGGCAGAATCGAACCAGTTGAGGCGATCTCCCTGGGTGGCGGCAGTCGCGAGCATCGCCAAAGCGATGGCACCTGTCGTCACACCGACGATGTCGAAGCCCTTGAACCGGTCGAGGCGAAGAGGGTCTTTCGGCAGCCCATACGCTAGGGCGGCCATGCTCAATGCGCAGAATGGTACGATATTCCAGAAGATGCCAATGAGACCCCCATAGTCGCTCGACCATCCCGCGATCGGGAGCGACATGTTCGGCCCGAAGTTGGAGCTCAACGCGTACGCGGCAAAGCCATAGAGCCGATATTGCGGAGGACAGTAGCGAAGGGCGACGGTTATGAGCATGGGTGTGACCGCACCACCCGCGAGACCCTGCACGCCGCGTAGAAGATAGAATGTCGGCAGATCCGGGGCGAACGGGCACAGCGCTCCGGCCAGCGCCATCAGCCCCGTCATGCAAAGGGCCATTCGGCGGAGCGTGAAAGTCACGACACACCACGGCGCGAAAGTCATGCCGACGACCATCGCCGCTTCGAAGATGCCTTTCGACCACGCTTGTTCGTCCGCACCGAACAGCATTCCTCCTTGAATATCCGCCCCATTGATATCGGTGGAGTAGAGGTTGACCGCTGACATTATGACCGACAGCAGCATTCCCAGCATTCCGACGACGATGCGCGGTCCGAAGGCTGGAATGACATGAGCGGGGGGCGAGGACGGAACGGCGGTCAGGTCGGGTGCGGGGGCGATAACCTTCCCGCTCACGGTTCCGTCCTCGCAGATCGCGTGTGGGTCATGCTCTCAAGGGGGGGGGTATTGGGCACAATCTCATCCGCGATCTAGGGCTTGCGGACGTGATTTATCTTCGGCTCGATCATTCAACAATCGATCGGAACGCACCTTATTCGTGCATCAGATGCATTCCAGACTTGCTGGTCAGGGAGCGAGGTTAGACGGCTGCTCTTTGCAGACTTCAACTACGGTCGTGCGAAGCCACCGATGCACCGCATCATTGTCGACCCGCGGATGCCAGGCTTGGCGAACCGGATAATGTTCGAGTTTGAGCGGTATCTGGAAGGTCTTGATCCGGCTATTAAGCGCCGCCAGGCTCCAGACCATGTGATTGGGCGTCGGCATGATGAGCTTGGATCCCGGCAGAGCGAACATACCCGTGACGAAGGTAGGCGCTACCATTGCTATGGTCCGCCTCAGGCCCAAATCCATCAATCCGGCATCGATGGGCCCGGCGTTCACGCCTCTCCTTGAGATGTTGATATGCTCGTACGCTGCGAACCGTTCGGCCGTTATCTCGCACTTGAAGATCGGATGATCCTGGTCTGCCAGGGCAAGGAAATGGGAATGGAACAGCGTCTGCACCCGAACCTCGGGATCAAGGGCCGTTGAAGAACCCACCCAAAGATCGATCCGTCCTTCGCGGAGCGCCTCGTCGTCCTGGTCGGTCTCGGCGCGGAGACGAAGTGAAACCCCCGGCGCCTTCGTCCTAAGAGCCGTCAGCAGCCGGCCCCCATAAGCGGCAGCGAAAACGTCGTTCGTCCGGATCGTGAACTGCCGCTCTAGCTGCTCCAGCCTCTCGATGGCACCGGGCTGAAGCAAGCCGACGGCAGATTCGGAGGTCTTGCGGACCAATTCGCGTAGCTCCAGCGCCCGCGCAGTGGGCACCAGTTTGCGACCCGCCCGAACAAGGATGGGATCGCCGACGGTTGCCCGTATCCGGGAAAGCGTGCGGCTCATCGCCGGTGCACTGAGGTTGAGCCGCCGCGCTGCGGCAGCCACGCTTTGCTCCTCGAGGAGGATGTCGAGGGCAATCAGCAGATTGAGGTCGGGGTATCTCATAGCCAACGTCCTCATGGGAAGTGCGTCAAACGCATCATTAGTCCATCTACAAATTGTTTTCGATAACTACCTCCCAGGTTTCCTTCTTCGTTTGGCTTTGGATGGAAACGCATGGCGCGAGTGTCGAAGCGACGTTCGTGCCGCCGGCCGCGGGAGCGGAGGGAGGTGCAATGCGTCTGATGCACCCTTTGAATGCGCACGGCGGCATTTGTGGCGGCCGTCATCTGCGAAATAAGGTCCACTCACAGGAGACCGGTTAAGATGGCCGACCTTATAGCAGTGGCGATTGACGGTACGCCCGCTGGACAAAGCGCGCTCGCGCTGACCGTGCAACAGGCAGGTAAAACGGGGGCTCAGGTTGCAGTGCTCTGTACGATTGACGCCGCCTACGCGCTGAAGTTTCACGATGGCAGGATTTCCGAAGAGGACGAAACCGAATATCCGGCGGCCGCACGGGAGGAGTTTGCCGCAGACCAACTCGTTCGTGATGCCGTGGACCGACTACGCGCATCCGGAATTCCTGCGGTGGGAGAGATACTGGTTGGAACACCCGCGCGCGAGATAGTCGCTGCCGCCAAGCGTCTGAATGCCGATATGATCGTTATGGGGCACAGGCACCTGTCATGGTTCGATAGGATGCTGCATCCCTCGATCTGCTGGGATGTCCTTGAGCATGCGATCTGTCCGGTGCTCGTGAGCATGGCCGAAGACGATCATTCGCAGGCTGTCGGTGCCATCCGCTGAATCTATTCAGCAGCCCAGTGTGCTTGTCGCCATCCAGCTCGTTTCTGGTCGGAGGCCCCTCGACGACATAAGTTCAGTCCGCTCGACGTAGTCCTTCTCACTCACGGTCTAAGCAGCTGAAGATTAATTGGGTCCGTCTGGGGTCGATGTATAACCGCCTCTATTGTCGGCTTCCACCGAAAGCCGACTTCCGCCGCCCCGTTTGATGATGGCGGCTTCGTCCCAGCCTCGGCCATAACCGGACTGACCGCTCGTAGGCGCGGGACTTTTCCAATTGAGCGGCTTGGATGGGCGCAGAGCAGCCGCCACGCTGTAAGCCTTGGGTCCTTGCAACGGCAAGGACCCAAGGCAGTTTCAGATTTCAGTGCCCTCTGCGAGGGTCAAAGCGTCCTCCACGTCCACGCCGAGGTATCTAACCGTGCTCTCGATCTTCGTGTGCCCAAGCAAAATCTGGACGGCGCGGAGATTTCCAGTCGCCTTGTAGATGATCGACGCCTTGGTTCGGCGCAGAGAGTGGGTGCCATAATCTTCGCCAGGCAGTCCGATCCCCGTGACCCATTCGTCAACAAGGCGAGCATATTGCCTGGTGCTTATGTGGGCCGCGTGATCAGTACGGCTAGGAAATGTAAAGTCCTCCAAGGATCCACCTCTCAGTTCCAGCCATTTGAGCAGGCTGGCGCGGGCATCGGTCATCAGTTCAAACTGAACCGGTCTGCCCGTCTTTTGCTGTACGACCGTAGCCCGTGTTCGAATTTTCCGGGGACTGTCAGGAATTTCGTGTGCGGCGAGGCATAATGGGCAACAAGGAGACCCAGTATGTCACGACGGAAAGAACCCTCGATACCGAACGACATCCTCGACCAATTGCTGGCCGGCACTGACGCGG
>NZ_JAZFAX010000061.1:0-14533 GCF_036352595.1 Novosphingobium resinovorum | reverse complement strand
ACAACCTCGTCATCCGCGGCAAGATCTTCGGCGCCATGCCGATGGTCGCCAAGGTGACCCCCGCCGAAGCCCGCGCCGCGCTCAGGCTGCTGGATGCGAAGACCATATGGTTCCTCCTCACCCTGCTTTTCCGCAAGGGCGAGTGAGGCACCCGGGCGGGGTGGCTCCTGTCCCGGCCACCCCGCCGCACCATCGGCGCGCTCGATAGGTGCGATCCCAGAACTTGCGATTTTCCCGTGGCGCCAACGGCCCCACAACGGCAACATTGCCAGCCACAGGATCATGAAAAGATGAGCATCTTGGGAGTTGAAAGCGTCGTCTTCGGCGTCGCGGACATTGCCGAACATACCCGATTCTGGACCGACTTCGGCCTGCCCTTGGAATCAGCCGGAGGCGACGAGACGGTGTTTCGCCTCGCGTCCGGCAGCACGCTGGTGCTGCTGCGCCACGGCGACACGCGCCTGCCCTCCCCCGACCCGTTCCCCGGCGACGGCCTCAAGGAAACCGTCTGGGGCGTCGATACGGCGGAGAAACTTGAGCGGATCGCCGCCAGCCTCGCCGGCGAAGTCGCGGTGACGCGCGATGCGGACGGCACCGTCCACGCTGTCTGCCCGGACGGCCAGCCGATCGCGTTGCGGGTCTGGGCGAAGAAGACCTTCACCAGCGAGGCGAGCCCGGTCAACACCCCCGCCAGCCATCCGCGCTTCAACCAGCACCGCATCTGGCGCCACAAGGCGATCCCCAAGACGATCAACCATGTCGTGTTCTTCTCGCCCGACTACGTCGGCAGCTTCGAGTTCTACGAACGGCACTTCGGCTTCCGCTACGTCGATCACTCGAAGGGCGTGGGCATCTTCTCACGTGCCGGCTGCACCTACGAGCACCACTCGATCTTCTGGGTGAACTGCGACCTGCCGATCGCGCCCGATCACTTCAAGTTCATGCACATCGCCTTCGGCATGGACGACATCGACGAAGTCATGCTCGGCGCCAACATCATGGACAAGAAGGGCTGGAAGAACGAGACGATGAACAGTTCGGGCGGCATCTCCCGCCACCGCATCTCCAGCGCGATCTACTATTACTGCGACATGCCCGGCCATGCGGGCGAAGCCGAGTATCACGCCGATACCGACTACCTCGACGACAACTGGATTCCGCGTGCGTGGGACTTCCGCTTCGGCTCGCTGCTGTGGTCGAACAATGCGCCGCCGATCTTCAGGGGCGACGACATTCCCTGGGACATGACCTTCGACGCCGACCGCAAAAGCTTCGAACCGTTCCGCAAGGCCAAGGCGGGCAAGCAGCCGGTGGACGGCACGCTCGCCGAAATCACGCAGGACGACGAGCACGCGATCTGATGCAGTTTGCGGGCGGGAGCACAATGCCTCCCGCCCGCGATCCCTTTTCCCCTCGTTCGGTCAGATCACCCTGACGGTGTGTTCAACGGCCACGGCGCCCACGAAGAACGGGGAGGCCAGTTCGCGCCATGCCTGAAAGCCGTCGGAGCCGCGAAAGTCGACCATGTGCGCCTCCACGCTCTCCCAGCCGACGACGAGCCGGTAGCGTTCCGGGCTCTCGATCGAGCGTTCCAGCGCGAACGAGACGAAGCCCCGCGCTGCCTCGAAATGGGGCCTCGCCGCCGCTACCGCCGCCTCGAAACCCGCGCCGCGGGCGGGATCGATGGTGATCGTAGCGATTTCGTGGATCATGCGTCGGGCTCCTCGACGAACTCGATCAGGTTGCCCGCGCAGTCGCGGATGAAGCAGCCCTTGCCGAAGGCCTCACGCACGACGAACGCGACGTCCACCGCCTTGCCCTCCATCTCGACGAGGAATTCCTCCAGATCCACCACCCGGAAGGCCACGTGCTTGTTGCCGTGGGTCTTGAGGTCGCTGGGCGGAAAGCGGCGTTCCTCCGGCAGGGGCGCGGCGCCCTCCACCTCGAACAGTTCGAAACGCAGCGGCCCCTTGCGCACCATCGCGGCATGCGCCTTGGCCGGGGCGATGTAGAAGCGTTTCTCCACTTCGAAGCCCAGAACGCGGCCGTACCAGTCGATGGCATCCTCCAGGCTTGGCACGGACATGCCGCCGTGATGGAAGGAAAATGCGGCCATCAGCGCCCCTCTGCGGCCAGTTCCGCAAAAGTCTGTGCGCACCAGTCGGCGATGTAATCGCGCATGCCGGTGCCGTTGTCGGCGCCGCAATGCTCGATCTCGAAATCGGCCTTCGTGAACATGCGCATGTGGCGCTTGGGGCTGTTCACCGCCTGATCGTAGCTGAGCGGGGCGTTGTACGCCGGGATCTGGCGATCGTTCTCGCCGTGAGTGATGAGGAACGGCACGCGGATCTTTTCGACCTGCCCGGTGAGATCGACCTGATCGGTATATTCGAGCAGCGCATCGCGATCATCGAAGCCGAACACCCACTTCACATGATCCCAGTAGTGCGGCACCGGGTTCTCGCCCTCGTTCGCCACACGCTCGCGCTGGCGCTTGCCCCAGACGTGATTGGCGCCCATCACCGCGCAGAGCGCATAACGCGGCTCGTTCGCGGCGATGCGCGGCGCGTGATAGCCGCCGAACGAGAGGCCGAAGATGCCGATCCGGTCATGGTCCACATCGTCACGGGTCAGCAGGTATTCCAGCGCCGGCGTGCCCCAGCGCTCGCCGTCGAACACGGCGGGCAGGCCGCGCTTGCGGATCGCTTCGCCGGTGCCGGGCTGGTCGAGGAACAGCGTGTTCATGCCCCGCTCGAGGTTCGACTGGCCGTGGCCCGCCATGAACACCTGCTCCTTCATGGAATCGAGCCCGTTCACCGACACCAGCGTCGGGCGCGGCGTGCCCGAGCCGTCGTGGTGGAAGATCGCGGTATAGCTGCCGCCCTCGTAGGGAATCTCGACCTTCTCGACATGGATGCCGCGCAGCGCAGCGCCCTTGTGGAACAGCTCCATGCCTTTGTCGTAGGCAACCCAGCGCGGCGCGTAGTCGCGGCTCTGCATGCGCTCTGCGGCAAGGTAATAGCCCGAGGCGCGCAGGTACTTGGTGCCTGCCGAAAGCAGGAAGCCTTCGGCCTCGTCGGCGGCGGCATTGGCGGCGACCTGGTCGGCGACGCGGATCCAGCTGTCGAACATCTGCGCGGAACCGGCGTCGGCGCCCGCCTTGCTGGCTTCCATGATCGGCCGGTTGGCCTCGTCGATCTCGCCATGATTGCCCCCGCATACGAGCGCGAGGTTGGTGGCGAGGTTCCAGACGTAGTTTCCGGGAAACGGTTCGAACATGAGCTTTCCTGCGCTTGAACGGGCCTTTGCGACAGCAGCGGAGCGCTGCGCATCATGCTCTGCCCTAGGCTCCGGACAGGAATACAGACCAACGCATGTTATCGATGGCTTGGTATCGATCCTGTGCCGTTGTCGCCCGTCCCCCCGTCCGGTAGCCGACAACGATGAACACGCCGCCACCCTGATCGGCGCCCGGGAGATTGCTGGAAGATGCGACTGGCCACACTGGATAACGGCAGGCCGGATGGGCGCCTCGTCGTCGTTTCACCCGATGGCGCGTCCTGCGCCGCTGCGCCCGCCGCCACCCTCCAGCACGCGATGGAGAACTGGGGCACGCTGGCCCCTGCCCTCGCCGCGATCACGGACTATCCCGAGACGCTCGATCCCGCGACCTTGCGCGCGCCGCTGCCCCGCGCGTGGCAGTGGCTCGACGGCTCGGCCTTCGCCTGTCACGGCGAACTGATGGACAAGGCCCTCGGCGTGGTTCCGGTCAAGACCGGTAAGCCGCTGATGTATCAGGGCACGTCCGACAAGTTCTACGGCCCGGCAGAGGACGTGCGCTTTCCTACCGAGGAGTTCGGCATCGATTTCGAGGGCGAGTTCGGCGTGATTGTCGATGCCGTGCCGATGGGCACTTCGGCGCAGGATTGCCTCGGGCATATCCGCCTGATCGTCCAGATCAACGACTGGTCGCTGCGCAAGCTGGCCGGGCCGGAGATGAAGACCGGCTTCGGCTGGGTCCAGGCCAAGCCGCCCTGCTCGGTGGCCCCCTTCGCCGTCACCCCGGACGAACTGGGCGAGCAATGGCGTGACGGGCGGGTCTGCGCCGACCTTCTGGTGGACTGGAACGGCCGCCGCTTCGGCGCCGCCAACGGCGCGCCAATGGACCACGGCTTCCACGAACTAGTCGCCCACGCCTGCGCCACGCGCGATCTGGTAGCGGGCACGGTTATCGGGTCGGGCACAGTTTCCAACCCCAACTACCGCGAGATCGGCTCTTCCTGCATCGCCGAGCGGCGCGGCATCGAACTGGTCGACTTCGGCGAGCCGCGCACCGATTTCATGCGCTTCGGCGACACCGTCCGCATGCAGGGTACCCTGGCCGACGGCAGTGCGCCGTTCGGCGTCATCGAACAGAAGGTGGTGAGGGCATGAGCGCAATTCTTTCCGATTCCGGCCTGCCCGGCGTACAGCGCGTGGTCACCGGCCACGACGACAACGGCCGCGCGGTGTTCCGCTCCGAAGACGTGAGCGCTCCGCGCACGGTGCCTTCGGGCGATGCGGCGATGCTGACCATCTGGAGCACCGAGACCGTCCCCGCCGACAACAACGACGAGACCGACGGGCGCGACCGCCCGACCGGCGTGACGCTGAACGGGGGCTCGGTGATCCGCATCGTGGACATGCTACCCCATGCGCAGAGCCCGATGCACCGCACCAACTCGATCGACTACGGCATCGTGCTGAAGGGCGAGATCGAGCTGGAACTGGAAGACGGGCAGAAGCGCACGGTCCACGAAGGCGGGATCATCGTCCAGCGCGGCACCAACCACTTGTGGCGCAACACCACCGATCAGGTCTGCCGCATCGCCTTCATCCTGATCGAGGCGCCTGCCTACCTGCACAACGGCGTCCCGCTCGACGAAGCCAAGCCGGAACAGGTCGATCCTTCCTACGCACGCGCCGGACACGCCTGATCGCAGCCGCTGGTGCGGGGCTGGGGCAAGCGTATGCCTGATATGCGAACAGCCTCGTATCAGCGGTTTACCAAGGGCCTATTCTCGCCGGTATAGATAAAACCGGAGGGGAAGATGATCCGTACGATTCTCGCGTGCTCGACCTGCATCGCGAGCCTTGGCATCGCGCCGCTGGCGCTCGCACAATCAGCGCAGGCCGAAGACAACACCGTCCAGGGTATCCAGGACATCGTCGTCACCGCCGAGCGGCGCGAGGCGAGCGTGCAGCGCAGCGCCGTCGCGATCTCGGTCATCAGTGCCGACGATCTGGAACGCGGCGGCGTCTCCAACGCCTCGGCCCTGCTCGATTCCGTGCCCGGGCTCGACATCACGCGCTCTAACATCAACGCCAACATCTCGCTGCGCGGCCTCGGCGGCGGCGGATCGACGCAATATGCGGACCCGGTCGTCGGCCTCAACGTCGGCGGGGTGCCGCTCAGCCGCACGTTCTCGGCCGCCTCGGCGATGTACGACCTCGCCCGCGTCGAAGTGCTTAAAGGTCCGCAGGGCACGCTCTACGGCCGCAACGCGACGGTCGGCGCGGTGAACCTCATTCCCAACAAGCCCACCTTCACCCTCTCGGGCAAGGCCGGGGTCGAAGTCGGCAACTACGACGCCTTCCGCAGCAACGCGATGATCAACGTGCCGCTGGGCGACACGGTCGCGGTGCGCGCCGCCGGGCAGACCAACTTCCACGACGGCTACCTCAGCAACGGCTACGACGATGCCGACAACAAGGCGGGCCGCCTCAGTGTGCTGTTCGAGCCGGGCAGCGACTTCTCCGCGCTCGTCTGGCTCGACTACTATCGCGACCGCTCGCACGGTCCTGGAACGGTGCTGCGCTACCAGACCGCCGGACAGGAATGGGCGGTGCCGGGCAACCCGTGGTACTCCTTCGCGCCCGCTGGCTGCGGCACCCCCGCGCTGTGCCCGACCTGGGGCGACAGCGCCGGGCAGACCTTCAACGACGCCTTCAAGTCGCAGTCGGTGGTCGGCGACGACGGCTTCGTCCACCTGACCCAGCGCATCCTTGCGGGCGAGCTGACCTGGCATACCGGCATCGGCACGCTGACCGTGGTGCCCGCCAACGTCACCACGGCCGCCGACACCCGCACGTATTCGGGCGGCCTCACCTACACGCTGCGCAACCGCACCTACCAGAACTCGGTCGAGGCGCGCCTCGCCTCGGACGGCAACGGCCCGTTCAAGTGGCTGGTCGGCGGCATCTACTTCTACGAACACATCAATTCCAACCAGCAGACCTTCGAGCCCAACGGCTTCCAGATCATCACCAGCCCCAACCTGACCGACGAGAGCGTCGGCGTCTTCGCGCAGGCGACCTATTCGGTGCTCGACCGGCTGCGGCTGACCGGCGGCGTGCGCTATACCTCGGAAACCAAGAAGCAGGACGGGTTCAGCCTGCTGACGGGCGCCTTCACCACTGCCACGTGCCCTTCGCCCGGCGTGGTCGTATCCGGCGCGACGACGGCCTACGGGCACTATTACCCCAACGGCTACTGCCAGGTGCCCAACGAGGGACGGCTGCACTTCACCAACGTCAGCTGGAAGGCGGGCCTGGAGTTCGACGCGGCCGAACGATCGCTTCTCTACGCCAACGTCTCGACCGGCTTCAAGGCGGGCGGCTTCGCCCCGGCCCTGCCGCCCAACACATACAAGCCCGAGAAGCTGACCGCGTTCCAGATCGGATCGAAGAACCGCTTCCTCGACAACCGCCTGCAGTTCAACGTCGAGGCGTTCTACTGGAAGTACAAGAACCAGCAGGTCAACGTGCTGCAGACGCTGCACCCGGCGGGCCAGTCGGCCTATCCGGTCAACGTCGACGGCGACCTGAAAGGCGCGGAAGCGAACATCGTCGCCCAGCCGCTGAACAACACGACGCTGACCTTCGACGTACTCTACGCGCGCGGCAAGTACGACATCTATCCCACCGCCGTCTCCTCCACCGGCACGCTCGGCGGGTTGACCGACTTCCCGCGCATCAACCTGCCGCGCTGGTCGGGCACGGTGAAGGCGCAGCAGGTCATACCGGTGGGGGCAAGCGAGTTCGTGCTGGCGGGCGACATGCACTTCGAATCGAAGGCCAACCTGCGCCCGGTCGCAGCCGAGAATTTGCGCCCCGGCGACATCCGCGACGCCTTCGCCACGTTCAACGCCTCGCTGACGTGGAACGCGCCGGGGGATCGCTACAGCGTCTCCGCCTTCGTCAACAACATCACGAACGAGGCGATCATCGGCACCGGCACGGGCAGCGGCAACGTGGGTCCGGGCACGTTCTACCGCCCCTCCACCAACCCCGCCGACGCGCGCATGGTGACGCTGCAACCGCCGCGCACTTACGGCGTGCGGGTTTCGGCGAGCTTCTGATTCGAAACCGTGAGTGAGAACCTGCGGCCGGCACCCGCTCTCAAGGACCCGCTCTCAAGGAAGGTTGCGCGCTGGCTGGCTGGCATGGAGTTTCCCATGAAACCTTCGAACCTGGCGCGGCGCCCGTTGCTGCTCGCACTGATAGCGGCAAGCCTACTCCCGTCGACGATGGCCAAGGCACGGCCGGCGCCGTTGCAACGCTACTACGCTCTCGTCTTTACCAATCCCGCACCGGGCCGCGAGGAGGACTTCAACCGCTGGTACGACACGCAACACGCGCCCGATGTCGTCTCGATCCCCGGGTTCGTGAGTGCCCAGCGCTACGTCCGCAATGAGGAGCAACTGCGACCAGGCATATCGGTCGACGCGCCAGACAGCCCGCGCTATCTCGTGGTCTATGAGATCGTCACGCGCGACCTGGCCGGAGTCTATGTCGAGGTCAACCGCCGCGCCGCAGACGGGCGTACCCGCATGAGCGACGCGATTGCCCGCACCGGGGGGATGAATGTGACCTACCGCGCCACCCAGCAGCGCCATTGGGCGCTGCCGGGCGGCGCGAACGCCTGGTTGCACATCGTCATGGCCAACCCCAGACCGGGCGAAGCAGATGCGCTTGAGCGCTGGTATGCCCGTCACCACGCGCCGGACATGATCGCACTGCCCGGCTTCACCGGTTACCAGTTGGGAATCGCCGCCCCTGTGCAGATGACGACTAATCCCGCGCCACGCCAGAGGGTGGCGCTGTTCGCCATCGCAGCGCCCGCGCTGGCTCCGACGATCGCAAGCTTCCGCACGGCCGCTCCGCATATGACGCGAGGGCCGGACATGCGGGACCTGTGGGGTTTCACCTATCGCCCGATCGGACCGAGGCTATTGGGGGATGCGGTGCGAAAGGGGCGCGGATGGGGCGGTGTACCGCCGGTACGCGCCCCCATTTCCGGCCGGTGTGCTCAAGCGCAAGTCTGCTCAGGCCGATGAGGAGCCCGGGCAGCGATCGTCGCTCACCGCCTGACACTTTCAGGGACCGGCACGGCTTCCCCTGTCGTAGCTTCGCCGTCCTCTCCTGTTTCAGGTGAGGTCGTGCTGCTGACACGAGCGCTGCACGGTTCAGTCTTCGCTACCCCAGGAAACGATGGGCGATGCCGCCACCCGTTCCCTTAACGTGACGCTGGGATGAAAACTGACCACGCGCCGCGCTGAGACCTCATGCTCCACGCCAGTTCTCGAATTTCGTCCGACGCGCGCCGCCTTGTCATTGAGATGGAACGTTCCAAAATTGACGATCTTGACGTATTCGCCCCGTTCAAGCGCGCCAGCGAGCCGCTCGACTATTCCCTCAACCATGACCAGTCCCTTAGTGTGCGACAGCCCCAACTCGCGCTGGATGGCCCGTGCAATATCGGCCCTGGTAAGCGTGACGGTGCGTCTGATCACCTGCGAATCCCTTTTTCCAGTCAACATATAAGACCAGAGCATTCCCGCATAATGAAGCACTTGATAGCCAGGCTGGAGCCCCTGGGCGGACGAGGCCTGCGATCTCGCCTCCAATCTCGCCCCTCTGCCACAATCCCGGATTGAACCAACCGTGCACAACGAAGACCTGCCGGCGGTCTTTCAACATTTTAACTTCGTGCCGGATGCGAGGAATGACACCGGCATCTGTTGGCAGGTCGGTGTCGGAATAGGAGAAATCATGAGGCGCTTACTCATACCGCTTCGCTATTGGCGCCGTGACAAACTCCGCCACGTCATAACATATTGTGAAGGCGGTGTTTACAGGCGGATAGATGAGAACCGGGCGCTTCTTGAGACCCTTCATGACAGCTTTCCAGCCTTCATTTCTGAAAACCGCTGGATCGAGGGATGGCTAGAAGCGCAGGATATTTTCCTCACCCAACTTGCCCAAGCTGCGCAAATTCGCACGAAAAAGGGCATCAGCGCATCAACGCCTCGCCCATGGCCTGGACGTGGACGCCGTCATCGAAATGGCGGCGTCGATACGCCGTCGCATGACCATCGAAAGGGTAGCGCTTGAGACGCGCGCCGAGATCGCTTCTCGGCCGCCCCAAGGGACATGAACCTGTCCCTTGGGGCCGACCCGGCTTCCGCTGACGCGGTCCTTGACGCAGGGCAAGCGCCCCTATCTCGGGTTGGCGGGAGCGTTGGGCGTCATGAAGGGGTTCTGGGACCCCGACGGCACCAGATAGAACATCAGCATCATACCCTGAATCTTGCCATCATAGATGCGATACACCGCCGAGCTGAAGCTGGTGACGGGTGTCGGCCGGAGTGACGGGCGCGCCTTTTCTCCAGCATCCTTGAGGCTTTCGAGAGCCGGAGCGTCATCCGTGAGAGAATCGGGGACTTCCACGGATTCGGTGGGAGTCGTCACGTGATAGGGCAACACGTGCGCCTGGATGGTGCCGCGTGTGACGACGATACCCTGCTCTTCGTCGATGATATCCACGCGTGCGTTGGGATCCTGCGGCCGCTTGGGGCTTCCCCCGCCGCAGGGAATCGGCACTGTGCCATCGGGATTGCGCACATATGCCTTTCCAGCCTTCTGCGGCGCCGGCTTGCCGGGAACAACTGCCGGGCCGATCGCGGCCCAGACCTTGGGATGCTCGGCGACGAACTTGCCCTGTTCCATGAGCACGCAGTCGGGCGATCCCGGCGGCGGCGAGAAGGCACTGTCGAATTTGCTACGGCCCACAGTGAACAGCTCTTCCCTTTGGGGTAGGCGGTTCTTCGCGACCGTCTGAGTCCATTCAACCGGAAGCGGGGTCGGACTGCCACCCTGAGTGTAGGTAACGCCGTCCTGGCCCCGCGTACGATTGGTGTAGAGCTCGATTTCGCTGAGCTGGCGATTGACGACCTTGAGACGGCCGAACAGGACGTTTTCCTTACCGCCCTCATCCACCGTAGTGATGGCATAGACCTGCGACGAGACAGGGTCGACGATCAGGAAGCGGCTCCTGACCGCATCGACCGTACGCCAGATCGTCATCGAGGAGGGGCTAGAGGCAACGCCGTTTTCGGTGGCCTGATAGACCTGGCTGAGCGGAACTTCGCTTTCGCGCTTGTGCACCAGAGCATCAAGGAAAGTGTTGGTGATCGCCTTCAGGCAGGCGCGATCACAGGCGGACGGCGTGTTTGCGGAAGGCGGCGCTGCGGGCGCCGCAACGGCGGATCCTGCGAGAATCGCCGATCCCACGAGGATCGCGGCGCCAAGATAGCCATAGTGTCGGCGCGCGAGTCGAGCGATGCCAGTGTGTGAAGCGATCATATGTTTCTCCCTTGAAGAATGTCAGCATCGTTCGTACCCGCCGATGCGCGGATCACCGGCGCTGATCGCAGCGGCCACCCGCCGTTCGGTGCGCCTGGTGCTGCCGCACGGCAGCGGCCGAAAGCTCGGGTCCGATCGCGCGGAACGTGTAGCCGAATGTCCGGCTTCGATCGAAGGAAGCGGGAGGAACATCCAACCTCTTCGTTCCCTCGAACATCTCCCGCAGATCAGCAGTGCGAAGCCGAAACAGCGCGAGATATCGCGACGTCCCATATTGCGGTGCAAGGGTCATGTGGTTAGCGACACCGCGCTGGCCCTCGATGAATCCGGGGACCTGCAGAAGCTGTGGCTGGTGAACCTGATCGTACCATCCGTTAAAAGCCGCATCCTGACCCCGAACGGCGTCGCCCAGTACGATCTGAATATAGTCGCGCTGCCCCGGCCGGGGGGTTTTCCGCGTCCCCGCTCGGGCGCGGCCGGTCAGTTTGAACGTGTACATCCGGACGTCCGCACCCAGCGCCGCACTGGTACGCAGATTGCCGCAACGGGCGCGTCTTGCCATGGCTTCCCGAACGCTGCGAAGGTCGTTTGTCCTTACGCGATAGAGCGCAAGATAGCGGGGCACGGAACAATCGGGGATGCGCAATTGAATATCCGCCAGCTCGAAACGCTGCGCGCTCACGAAGCCGGTAACGGAGACGACGTCCGGCAGATGGATTTCATTGTACCATCGCTGATATGCCTTCTCCATTCCGGCCGTGGGATGGCTGAACACCAGGAACAGATAATCGTTCGGCTCTCCGCCGCGCGGCGCGGCAGAAGCCGTCGCACTACCCACCAGAGCGCCCAGCCAGAGCAATGAAAATTTCCGGCCTGTGCGGACAAAGCCGGGATGGAGGCGGCGGCGTCCAACTATCGTTCGCGGTACCTGTTCGCCGATCGCCATCACCCACTCTCCGATCGTCCATCTAATCGGGCTCAGAACGAGGCCGATACCTGTACCCCGTAGGTGCGGGGCGGCATCAGCATGCGCGCGCCGGCCCGCGACACCACACCCGTCAGGATCGCATTGTCCTCGATATTCTTCACGAAGCCCGAGATCGTGATATCGCTTCCGGCCGGCGAGAAATCGATCCGCGCATTGCTGCGCCAGAAGGCGGATTGACCGGAGATCAGCGGATAGCTGTATGAGGTGATGTAGATGCTGGAATATTTCGTGTCGGCGGCCAGAGTCAGCGTTCCCAGCGAGCCAATCTCGAAGTTCTGTTCCGCCGCCAGTTGCACGGTCCATTTGGGCGCATTGGCAAGGCTGCGATCGGTCAGCGTGGTGGTGGCCAGCACCGTGCAGGTCAACGTGGTCGAACAGCCCTGAGTCGCGGTGCCGGTCAGGTCCTGCGCGGTTCCCTCGTTGATTGTCAGAGCCGACAATTCACTATGCGTGTAGCCCACGCCAGCGCTGAGTGTCCCACCGTGCCATGGGCGCGTAACGACTTCGCCTTCGAAGCCATAGACACGGGCCTTGCCGGCGTTCGAAATGGCATTGGCGAACGACAGGATGGGCGAACAGGCTGCCGCGTTCTGGCAGCGGGCTGAATAGGTCGCCTGATAATCGGTGTAGTCATAGTCGAAGCCCTCGATGTTCACCTGCAACCGGTCATTGAAGAAGCGGTTCTTCACCCCCAGGGCGAGGGAGCGAATCTTCTCGGGCTTATAGGCATCGAATCGTTCGTCGAGCCCACCCGCCTTGAAGCCGGTGGTGATGTTTCCATACAAAAGCGAGCGTGGCGTGACGTCATATTCGAAGCCGGCCTTGTACGTCACAGAATCGAAAGAGGCCTTGCCCTCGATGTCGATGCCATAAGGGGCCGGCCTGCTGGTCAGTGATTTTCTGTCATGGGTGTAGCGGCCTCCAAGCGTTACGCGGAATCGATCGAACAGGGGAATGGTGACCTGCCCAAAGCCGGCTAGGGTCTCCACCCCCGATCCCGCCACCGAACCGTAGGCCACCGTCCGGCCGGTAAGGCTGGTCAGCGCCAACGGATTGTCAGTGTCCGCGTTCAAATAGAAAGCACCGACGACCCATTTGATCGGCGCGGACGGCAAGGACGCATAACGCGTTTCAAGTGAGAGCTGGGTCTCGTTGACGAGATTGACCGAGGCGACTGGGTTCGCTGCGATGACGATACGGTCATCATACTTCGTGTAACGCTGAACGGCAGGGACCACTGTCAGCACGCCCGGTCCGACCGTGAAATCTCCTTGCATATAGGCGCGCTTCTGCTTGACGCGGAACATGCCGGTAGCCTGCGCGGCATAATAGTCATCATTCTGGGCAAGCGCCTCAGATGGCTGAACTGCGCTGTCCCCATTCCTGTCGATGTCGACATATTCGAGGCCCACGAGGATGCGCACGTCATCGTTGGGCCTGAACAGAAATTTGCCGCGAATGGCCTTCTCATTGGCATCGTTGTAGCCGCTGGGATGGAGGTAGCCGTCCCGCAGGTTGGAATAGGCTGCGACTCGCACCGCGAATGTGTCGCTCAAGGGCAGATTGGCGGCTGCTTCGGCCTGGATCGCGTCGTAATTTCCATACGACAGCCGAATGCGGCCAGAAGGCCCATCAAGGTCCGGATCGTTCGAGATGATATTCACCGAACCGGCATTTGCATTACGTCCGTAGAGCGTGCCCTGGGGGCCGCGCAGCACCTCGATGCGCTGGATGTCGTAAATTGCGCCCAGCGGTGCGTCGGGCTGTTGCTGGTATATGCCATCGACGTTCAGATTGACCGACGGGCCGCCGATGTTGGGATCCTGCGCCGAGCCGATGCCGCGGATATAGACGCCGCCGCCATTGGCCGTACTCTGAACCACGGCTCCGATGGTGGATCGCAGCGCGTCATTGACGGTTGTGATGGATTGCCTTTCGAGCTGGTCGCCGGGCAGCGCCGTGATCGCCAGCGCCGTTCTCTGCGCTGTATTCGCGCGACGCTCGGCGGTGACGACAATTTCCTGGACGCCCCCTGTATCTGCGGTTGCGGAACTCTGATCGGCAACATCTTGAGCGCAGGCTCCCCCGCTGCCCAGCAGGAACAGCGCGAGCGGCGATGCCGCACATCCCAGCCACCGGATGTGACGATGAAAACCGGACCGGCTTGCGACAACCATGCAGTCTCTCCCTGGATGACGTTGCGCGTCATGAGCCGCCATGACGGGCGCGCAGCAGGGCGGCGTCCGTTCAGGCGGTGCGCTTTTTCAACTTTCTGATTTCTGCCTTTTTAGCGACCGGGGGCGGGGCTGCTATATCGCAAACCGAATAACAGCCTGCCGTTTGAGGCAGCGAACAGCACAATGGCAGTGTAAGTCTGCCTTTATAAATAAGAGGCTCGGTAGTGCGCAGTCCTATCGGGGCTCTGCCAATAGATCTTCGGCAATCCAGGCCGTTCACACCGCACCCCGCGCCCCGGGCCAAAACCTTTGCTTTTCCAAACCCATCAATCGCAAGAGGTTGCCGCCCAGCAGCGCGGCCCGGTCACCATCATCAATGCAGGGCAGCGCGGCGACAAGGCCATGGATGTCGTAATGCCCCATGTCGAACGGATAGTCGGTGCCGATGACGACGTTGGCGATGCCCACCCGCTCGATCAGCAGCGCCAGATCCTGCGCCTCGAACACCAGGCTGTCGAAATGGAGCCGCTTCAGATAGCTGCTGGGCCGGTGCTTGCAGGTGCAGGCGTCCGCCCGCTGCGCCCAGGCGTGGTCGGCGCGGCCCATGTGCGCGGGCAGGTAGCCGCCGCCGTGCGCCGCCACCACCTTCAGCCCCTGATGCCGGTCGAGCACCCCGCCGAAG
>NZ_JAZFAX010000060.1:0-15527 GCF_036352595.1 Novosphingobium resinovorum | reverse complement strand
CCGAGCATGCCCGCCATCCGACAGGCCATCATTGACCGAATATCAAGACCTCCGCCAGACCAATGCCCTCATTGCGGTGGGAGCCTATCAGTCACGCATTTCAAACTTCTGCCAAAGTAGTGCTAAGCCAAGCTCGGCTACAGCGGCATAGGCAACCCGTAGACTGCCCAATTGGCGGAACAGCTCGAAGAGGGGCTGGAGTTGGCGGTTGATCCTGGCGGTCTCGTTGGTGTCGTTCGCCTCGATGGCCGCTGCCAGCGCCATGGCCTGCACAGGGAGGAAGCCGGCGAGTACGCTGTAGAATCCGTCTGCACCCGCAGCCAAGGCATCCGCCATGCCCCAATCTCCGCTATATCCAATTGCCAGAACACCCGTGGCGCGTGGGTGGAGACACGCCGCCGGAGATGCTCATCCTCGACGAGCCGACCAATCACCTCGATCTCGATTCCATCCGGGCCATCGAGGCCGCGCTGGCGGCATTCGACGGGGCCTTGCTGGTGGTGGGCCACGACGAGGCATTCCTCAAGGAGATCGGCATGGAACGTCGGATCGTGCTGGCATAGCGATGCCGCTCGCACACGCTAACGGACGATAACGGGCATTCCGCCGTGACCGCAGCCACAAAGCCGGTTGTCATTCATCAGCGGAGGTTGCGATGAAACACGATACGAATTTTCCAAGCGCCGGCCTGACCATCGCCGCTTGCCTTTACGTGCCCGACCAGCCGAACGGCGCAACTCTCGTCGTCGGCCATCCCGGCAGTTCGGTTAAGGAACAGTCGCCCGCGCTCTATGCCGAAAAGCTGTGTGTACGCGGCTTTCGCGTGCTGACTTTCGACGCAGCGCGTCAGGGGGCGAGCGAAGGGCTGCCGCGCGGGCTGGAAGATCCCGCCCAGCGTGTCGAGGATTTCAAGGCGGCGGTGTCGTGGCTGGGGACGCGGCCCGGGATCGACGCCGCAAGGGTCGGCGGATTGGGCATCTGCGCATCGGGCGGGTACATCGTGCAGGCGGCCGCGGGTGATCCAAGGATCAGCGCGGTTGCGACCGTGGCTGCGGTGGACGTCGGACGGCAGGTCCGCCTTGGTGCCGACGGAAGACAGCCCCCGGAACTGCTCAAGGCTCTGCTGGAGGGCGCCGCGCGGGCCCGCAGCCGCGCAGCGTCGTCGGGCGAGATCGAGGGCTTCCCCATCTTCCCTCCCGACGAGGCCAGCGCGCGGGCCGAAGGCGTTCATGTCTTCGAAGGCTGGGAGTACTACTGCACGCCGCGCGGCGATCATCCCCGTGCGGCCAGGGCGCTGACCTGGGACAGCATCGATCGCATGGCGACGTTCGATGCCTTGCGCTTCATCGACCTCATCGCGCCCCGCCCACTGCTGATGATTACGGCGGAAAAGGCCGTGACGGCCTGGATGACGCACGAAGCCCATGAACGCGCAGGCAGCCCCAAGCGCCTGCATACGATCGCCGGTGCCACCCACGTCGATCTCTACGACCGCGAAGAGGCGGTCGATGCGGCGGTCGAGCAGCTTGCAGGGTTCTTTGCGGAGGCCCTGTGCCGCACCTAACACCGGATCACAGCAACTAACGGGCGGGCCTGCAAGGGCGCGGCTATCCTGCTCACCTTAGCAAGGAGACCCGTCATGTCCGATCAATCACCCGTAATCCCCCGGCCACGCCGCCGCGAGTTCATCGCCGGCGCGGCCACGCTGGCCTCCGCCATGATGGCGGGTCTGACCCCGGCAAGGGCTGCGGCCGCGAACGTGTCTAATATCCGGCCGTTCGGGCCGATCCGCCAGATCGCCGCCGGGCCGCTCGACATCGGTTACGTCGAGACGGGGCCGTCTTCCGGCCCGGCAGTCCTGCTGTTCCACGGCTGGCCCTATGACATTCGCGCCTTTGCCGAAGTCGCTCCGCTGCTGGCGGCGCAGGGCTACCGTGTGATCGTGCCGCACCTTCGCGGCTTCGGTACGACAACGTTCCGCTCCGCCGAAACACCGCGCAATGGGCAGCAGGCGGCTCTGGCGGCGGACGGGATCGCGCTCATGGATGCGCTGGGCATCCGGGAGGCAGTGGTCGCCGGGTTCGACTGGGGCGCGCGCACGGCGGACATCATGGCCGTGCTCTGGCCCGAGAGGTGCAAGGCGCTGGTATCCGTCAGCGGCTACCTGATCGGCAGCCAGGCGGGCAATGCCAGGCCCTTGCCGCCCAAGGCCGAACTCCAGTGGTGGTATCAGTTCTACTTCGCCACCGAGCGAGGCCGCGAAGGCTATGCGGCAAATACCAAAGCGTTCAATCGCCTGATCTGGGAGCAGGCCTCTCCGCGCTGGACCTTCGACGATGCGACTTACGATGCGTCGGCGGCATCGTTCGTCAATCCGGACCATGTCGCCATCGTCATTCACAACTATCGCTGGCGGCTGGGTCTTGCCGAGGGCGAGCGCCAGTACGATGCCGCCGAAGCGCGCCTCGCCGCCGGGCCGCCCGTCACGATCCCCGCCATCACCATGGAGGGCGATGCCAACGGCGCGCCGCACCCCGATCCCGCCACCTACCGCGCGAAGTTTGCGGGGGCGTACGAGCACCGCCTGATCGCCGGCGGCATCGGCCACAACCTGCCGCAGGAAGCGCCGGTCGCCTTTGCCAAGGCCGTCCTCGATGCAGGCAGGATGGGCGCATGATCCGCCTCTCGACTTGGGTTCTCGGAGCTTCCCTGGTCTTGATGGGAGGCTCCGGCGTGGCCGGTGCGGTACGGCGTGAAGCCGATGCCGCGCCGGTCTACGGTGTGCAGCTTCCCGCCGGATATCGCGACTGGAAGCTCATCAGCGTCGCGCACGAGGCCGGGAAGAACAACGATATTCGCGCCATCCTCGGCAATGACATCGCCGTGCGCGCCTATCGCCAGGGCATCCGTCCGTTCCCCGATGGCGCCGTGATCGTCCGGCTGGCGTGGCGGTATGAGCCCTCGCCGCGCAACGACGCCGTGTTTCCCGCGCCGCAGTCCTTCGTGGCGGGGGAACCGACCAATGTGCAAGTCAGCGTCAAGGATACGCGCCGCTATGCGACCAGTGGCGGATGGGGATACGGCCAGTTCGACGATGGCCGGCCGAACCCTGACGAAACCCTCACACGCTCCTGCGCCGCCTGCCACGCCAGGCTCGAGCCAGGCGACGACCAGGTCTTCACCGCGTACTCGCAGTAAGCCCTGGAGCAAAAAAAGAACCTACGGCCGGCCATCACACTTGCGATGGCCGGCCGTAGGCGATTGCGCACCGATCGGGGAGTGGGGGCTGGATCGGCGCGCAACCGTTACCGCGCGGCGGCGCGCTCGATCAGCTGCGCCACCTGAACCGGGTGCGAAACCATGACGACGTGCGAGGCGCCCTTTATCACCACCGTTTCGCGCGCGCCGGCACGCTGCGCCATGAAGCGCAGGGCCGCCGGGGGAATGTTGCGGTCCGCGTCGCCGTAGACGAACCACGAAGGGATGTGCTTCCACGCCGGAGCGGTAGACGCTTCCGACAGTGCCGCTTCGGCGATCGGGCGCTGCCCGGCAGCCATCAGCAGCGCGTCGGCCTCCGGCACGTCGGCGGCAAACTGGTCGTGGAAGCGGGCCTGCTGGATGTACAGGTCGTTCCCACCGGCAGCCAGCGGCACCGGCGGCGCCAGCGCCGGGCCGAGGGTGCTGCCTGGAAACTTGCCGGTCAGCCCCAGCGCGGTCTCGCCCGCTTCGGGCGCGAAGGCGGAGACATAGACCAGGGCCCTGACGTTGGCAGTGCGCTCGGCGGCCTCGCTGATGACCGATCCGCCATAGGAATGGCCGACCAGCACGACAGGCCCGGCGATGCTCCGGATCACACCCGCCACGACCTCGGCATCTGCCCGGACGCCGCGCAGATTGTCCGGCGCGGCGACGACCGTATAGCCGTCATGCCGCAGCGCCGAGATCACCCCGTTCCAGCTTGATGAGTCGGCAAAGGCGCCGTGGACCAACACCACGGTGGGCTTCTGCGGCTCCTGTGAAGTCTGCGCCCGCGCTCCCGGCGCAAGCAGCCCTGCGGAAAGCGCCAGCGCGCTTGCCAGGATGGTTCTCATGGATGTTTCCTTTCGCTTCAGGCCAGCGCCACGACGGTTTCGATGTTGCCCTTCACCGCCTTGGAATAAGGGCAGGTGCGGTGTGCCGCCTCGATGATCTGGCGCGCGAGTTCGGGAGCGAGTCCCGGCACATGCACGTCGAGACGCGCGGCCAGCGCATAGCCTTCCGCGCCGTGACGCAGTTCCACGCGCGCGTCGATCGCCAGCGCCTCGGGAAGGTCGATACCCTTCGCCTTGGCTGCGATCGCCATGGCTCCTTCGAAGCAGGCCGACCAGCCGGCGGCGAAGAGCTGTTCGGGATTGGTGCCCGCGCCCGAAGTGCCAGGGGTGGACAGCTTAAGGTCGAGGCGTCCATCGGAGCTGCGCGCGGCCCCTTCGCGCCCTCCGGTGACGTGGACGTGCGCGGTGTAGAGGGTCTTGCTCTCGGTCATGGGTCTTCTCCTTGGAAATGATGGGGTCAGCGCAGGGAACGGAAGGCGGCGCGCACTTCGCGGGCGAACAGCGCAGGCTGTTCCCAGGCGGCGAAATGGCCGCCGTCGCTCGCTTCGTTGAAATAGAACAGGTTGGTGTAGCAGCGCTCCGCCCAGCTTCTGGGGGCACGGAAGATCTCGCCGGGGAACACGCTCACCGCCACCGGCAGGTCGATCACTCCGCGCGCATTGAAGTTGTTGGAGTGGTCTTCCCAGTAGATCCGGGCTGCCGACGCGCCCGTCCCGGTCAGCCAGTAGAGCGACATGTCGTCGAGGATCGCATCACGGCCCAGCACGCGCTCGGGCTGTCCGTCGCTGTACGTCCACTGCGCGATCTTCTCGTACATCCACGCGGCCATGCCGACGGGCGAATCCACCAGCGAATAGCCGATGGTCTGAGGGCGCGTGTTCATCATCGCCGCGTACGCCGCATTGTCGCGATAGAACGCTTCCAGCTGATCGAAGGCGGCGCGCTCCTTGCCGGAAAGGCCGAGGGGGGCCGGATCGCCTGCGGCAAGGGTGCGCGCGATGTCGGCCGGCACCACCGCAGGCATGTTGAGGTGGATGCCCAACAGCCCCGGCACTTTCTGCAAGGCCATACGCTGCGAGATCACCGATCCGCAGTCACCGCCCTGGCTGACATACCTGTCGTAGCCCAGCCGCAGCATCAGCGCCGACCATGCTCGCCCAATGCGGTCAGATCCCCAGCCGGACACCGTCGGCTTCGCGGAAAAGCCGAAGCCCGGGATGGAGGGAATGACGAGGTGGAACGCATCGTCCGCACTGCCGCCATGCGCGGTGGGATCGGTGAGCGGAGCGATGGCGTCCAGGAACTCCAGGATCGAGCCCGGCCAGCCATGGGTCAGGATCATCGGCAAGGCATTCTCGTGGCGGGAACGAACGTGAATGAAGTGAATGTCCTGCCCGTCGATCTCGGTCATGAACATCGGCAGGGCGTTGAGCCGAGCCTCGACCTTGCGCCAGTCGTAGGCACCGGCCCAGTAGCTCATGAGCGGTTGCAGCGTCTGGCGGCGCACGCCTTGTCCGTCATCGCTCACCGGCTGGGGATCGGCCCAGCGCGTCTCTGCGATGCGGCGCTTCATGGCGGCGATTTCCGCGTCTGCAATCGCGATGCGGAACGGGCGCACGCCGCCTCCTGCCGTCGCCGCACGGCCGATGCCGGGCACGGCGGCCATCACACCGGCCAAGGCGGTTGCAGCGACGAAGCTGCGCCGGGATGTGGAATTTCCTGCAAACATGTATCTGTCCTCCACCGATCATCCGATCCGATGGCGGCAGGATATGAGCGATGCCTGCGGGACGCCCGTTAGCTGGCGTAATGCCGTGTTAGCGCCTGACTGAACGCCGGTTCGGGCACCGTGACTGTCAAGTGCTAACGCCGCCTGTCAGCATCTGGCGTGAAGCTTCGCCCGGGGCGCCGTAGACCGCGTGCACTCGAAAGACGCAGAACCGCAAAAGGGCATCCGCCATGATTACGAACCGCTCCACAGGTTTTATCGCCGCCGCCCTGCTGGCAGCCGCCGGCACCACCGCCGCGTGCTGCCGCGAAGCCGTTGCCACGACACTGGCCGGTGAAGACGCGATCGCTTCCGCGCCCGCAGATGCCACGCCCCGCCCGCTGCAGGTTATTCGCGGCGCCAGACCCTGGCTGGCGGGCGCCGCGCCGTCGCTGCGAGGCAAGGTGGTTCTCGTCAACTTCTGGACATATTCCTGCATCAATTCGTTGCGGGCGCTGCCTTATCTGCGCGCGTGGAATGAACGATACGGGGACAAGGGCCTTCAGATCGTCGGCGTCCACGCACCGGAGTTCGCCTTCGAACGCGATCCGGCCAAAGTCCGCACGGCCATGCAGGATCTGGGCGTCGAATATCCCAACCTTCAGGACAACGACTATGCCGTCTGGCAGGCTTTCGGAAACGAAGGCTGGCCCGGTTTCTACTTCATCGACGCTGCGGGGCGGGTGCGTGGGTATCGGGTTGGCGAAGGCAATTATGCCGAGGCGGAAAGCCTGATACGCAAACTCCTGGCCGAAGCCGGTCATGACCTGTCGGCCGTTTCCCTTGCCCCGATGGCTTCGATGGGGGTGGAAGCACAGGCGGACTGGTCCCGGCTGCGCTCTCCCGAGGTCTACATCGGCTACGCCAAGGCGCAGGGGTTCGCCGCTCTCGGCGGGCCCATACGCGATGACCCGCGCGTCTATGAGCCGGTGTCCTCGCTATCCCTCAACCATTGGGACCTTGCCGGAAGTTGGACCGTGAAGCGTGAATTCGCGCGGCTGGACAAGGCGGACGGCGCCCTCCGTTTCCGCTTTCACGCACGCGATGCGCATGCGGTCCTGGGCGCGCCTGCCGATGGACAGCCGGTCCGCTTCCGGGTGACGATCGACGGCAAGGCGCCCGGCGCCGATCACGGCGTCGACACTGACGCCGAGGGGTGGGGCGTGGTCCGCCAGGACCGCCTCTACCAGTTGGTGCGCCAGCACGGCCCGATCGTCGATCGCACGGTGCGCGTGGAGTTCGCCCGTCCGGGCGTGGCAGCCTACTCGCTCACCTTCGGGTGATCCGCCCCGGTTCTCGATCCGCGATTGCCCCTCCCCTGCCCGGCGACCATCGTATAGGTAGCTGCATCCTGCCTCCTTGCGGCAGGATAGGGCATCGCATCGGGGCAGATCGACATAGTGGCGGATTTCGAAAGTCAGGAGCTAGGCGAACGAATGGCCTTCGGGCGTTTCTGCGTTCATCCCGGCAAGCGGCTGCTCACGCGAGACTCACAGCCGCTGGAGATCGGCGGGCGCGCGTTCGACCTGCTCATGGCCCTGATCGAGCAACCCGGACGTGTGCTGTCCAAGCGCGAACTGCTCAAGCGCGTCTGGCCTGACGTCGTCGTGGAGGACGGCAGCCTGCGGTTCCATATGGCGGGCCTGCGCAAGCTGCTGGGCGAAGGTTCGGACGGCGGCGACGCCCGCTTCATCGCCACGCAGGTAGGGGTGGGTTATGCCTTCGTGGCTCCGGTGGAGCGGCTTGGACTGGAACCGCCACTGCCGGATCGTGCCGTCACCATGCCAGCGCCGCTCGAGGCGCAGGTCGGCGGGACTACCAATATCCCTCCGCCGCTACCGCACCTGATCGGCCGCGAAGGGGACCTCGATCTGCTGATCGCCCGCGTGGCCGACATTGCGCTGTTCACCGTCGTCGGCCCGGCCGGGGTCGGCAAGACCTCGCTCATGATCGAGATCGGGCACTGGCTGACCGCGCGGTTCAACGGGCGGGCCGTCTTCGTCGATTTCAGCATGCTGGAAAACCCGGCGCTCGTCCCGACGATGATCGCGGGAGCCATGGGCATATCGGTGCAGAGCGGCGATCCGGCCGCGGCGATCATCGGCCATTGCGGCAGCGCCCCGTTCCTGCTCCTGCTCGACAATTGCGAACATGTGATCGACGAAGCCGCCCGGATCGCCGAGCGCATCGTCGAACAGGCGCCGCACGTCCGCATCGTCGCGACTTCGCGCGAGCCGCTGCGGGTTCGCGGCGAGCACGTCCATCGGCTGGATGCACTCGATTATCCGCCGGACACGGACGCACTTACGCGCGAACAGCTGCTGGCCTACCCCGCGCTCCAGCTGTTCCACGAACGCGCGCGCGCTGCGGACAGCGCCTGGGAGATCGACGGGAACGAAGCCCGTCTGATCGCGGACATCTGCCAGCGCCTGGACGGCATGGCTTTGCCGATCGAACTGGCCGCCGTGCGCGCCGCCACACACGGCATTGCCGCCACCGCCCGGCAAATCGGTGAGCGGTTCAGCCTTGCATGGTCGGGCCGCCGCACCGCGCAGCCGCGCCAGCAGACCCTGCGCGCGGCGCTGGACTGGAGCTACGATCTGCTCTCCTCGCAGGAGCGGGTCGTGCTCGACAGGCTGGCGGTCTTCGTCGGCCCGTTTTCGGTCGATGCCGCGCTGGAGGTGGTGTCTGACGCCGCGATCGGTTCGGACGAGGCTGCCATCGCGCTGGACGAACTTGCCGCCAAATCGCTCATCTCCGCCAATCGCGTTCACGGCGCGGGCACGTACCGGCTACTGGAAATGACCCGTGCCTACGCGCGAGAGAAGCTGGCTGCACGCGGCGCCGACGATCATCGCACGGCCACTCGCCGCCATGCCCTGTTCTTCCTCTCGGAACTGGAAGCCCTGGCCGCGCAGGACAGCGCCGCATTCCTGGACGCTCGCGCGCTGCGGCCGCAGCTAGGTAACATCCGCAGCGCGCTGGAGTGGAGCTTCGGGCCGAATGGAGACAGCGGCCTCGCGGTGCGGCTTGCTGCGGCGAGCATGCCGGTGTTCCTCAACCTTTCGCACCTTGTCGAGTGCCGCACCTGGGCGACCCGCGCGATCGCCGCGCTGGCACCGATCCAGCGCGGCACGGCGGTCGAACTGGAATTGCAGGCTTCACTGGGCATCGCCCTGATGTTCGCGCACAGCAACAGCCCCGAAGTGGGCAAGGCGCTGACCCGTGCGCTCGACGTGGCGACCCTGATGGAAGATCATCGTAGCAGCCTCGGCATCCTGGCGCGGCTGCACATCTTCCATGAGCATGTCGGCGACTATGCCCTGACGATGGCCTGTGCCCGGCAGGCCATTGCCGTTGCGGAAGAGATTGCTGATCCGGAAGCCCTCGCGATCGCCTATTCGCTTTCGGGCATCTCGCATTACCAGGCAGGCGACCAGACCTGCGCGCGCCGCGACCTGGAACTGGCGCTGGAGCATGGTTCGGCCTCTCAGGGCAGCCGCTCGGTCGCCCATGGTTTCGATCATCGCAACCGCGCGAGCATCGCGCTCGCCCGCGTCCTCTGCCTGTCGGGCGAGCCGGAGGCGGCGCGGCGTCTGGCGGAACGGACAGTGGCCGAGGCGGCGGCTCTCGACCATCCGGTCACGCATTGCATCGCGCTCATCTGTTCGATGTCGATCGACCTGTGGATGGGTGAATTCGCCCGAGCCCGCGAGACCTTGCCGGTCCTGCGCGATTGCGCACGGGCCAATGCCCTGGCGCCGTATATCGTGGTCGCGCAGGGCTTCGAGGGCGAACTGGCGCTCGAATTCGGACGACATGCCGAGGCGGTGGAAGCGCTGGAGGGCAGCCTACGCCAATTGCGGGAGGCACGGTATGAACTGCTTACGACGCGGTTCTCGCTCGCTCTGGCGCGGGGATTGGCCGCCGTGGGCAGGCTGGCCGATGCGCGCCGTGTAGTGGACACTTCGATAGCACGATGCATCGACACCGGCGAACGTATTGCCCTCGCCGAACTGCTCAGGGTCAAGGCCGCCATCGCCAGTGCCGAGGGCGCCGTCGATGGCGCGCTTGCCCTGCTGGATGAGGCGATAGCCTTGGCCCGGTCGCAGGGCGCTCGTGCCTGGGAGATGAGCGTGGCTGCCGACCGGGCCGGGATGCCTGCCGGCTCGATCAGTCCGGGCGGTTCGGGAATAGTGCGCTGAGGGCTTCGCCTTCGGGGCCCCCGAACACGGTCGCGCGGCTGACGTCCAGCCACCGCGCATGTGCAGCGCGGCGCAACCCTTCCGCCTCGTCGAACGAGGCCAGTGCATCTGTGCCCAGCACCAGATGCGCAGGGATATCCTCGCGCTTCGCCAGTTCGAGGATCACCTGCGCGATGCGGGCCGGGTCTCCCACCTCGTTGCCCGCGTAGGCGCTGATCCGCGACAGCGTCGCACCGACGCTGTCGGCGTAGTCCGGCAGCACGGGCTCAGCGGCGCCGCGACCTGCGGTTTGCGCCCAGTCCGTGCGCATCCCGCCGAGCTCCAGCGCCGAGACCTTGATGCCAAGATGGGCGACTTCGGCCCGCAGCACTTCGGTAAACCCGCCGACCGCCCATTTCGCCGCCTGATAGGCCGAAACGCCGGGCGTGCCCACACGTCCGCCGACGGACGAGACGTTGAGGATGTGCCCGCTGCGGCTGCTCCGCATGAACGGCAACACCGCGCGCGTCATGTTGACCACGCCGAACAGGTTGGTGTCCACTTCCGCGCGGAAATCGGCAGCAGACTTCTGTTCGAAAGCCTGGAAATGGCCATAACCCGCGTTGTTCACGAGCACGTCGATACCTCCGAAGGCAGCGATGGCGGCAGAGGCGGCCCGCAGGGTGTCTGCCTCGTCGGTGACGTCGAGCACGAAGGGTTCGAGACGGTCGCCGTAGATCGCCTTGAGATCGGCGAGGCTGGCCACGTCGCGCGCGGTGGCGAGCACATTGTCGCCGCTTTCCAGCACAGCCGTCAGCACGGCGCGGCCAAGACCGCGCGCGCTTCCGGTGATGATCCAAGTTCTTGTCATGTTATTTCCTTTTCGATGGCGGGGAATATTCAACGGGCAGGCCGCAGGATCGCGCGCGGTTCGAGGTACGCGTCGAGGCCATAGGCCCCGATCTCACGACCGAGGCCGGATTGCCTGAAGCCGCCGAATGGTGCGTGGGGATCATGCGGCGCGCCGTTGATGACGACGCGTCCGGCCACCAATTGTCGCGCGACCCGCATCGCGCGATCCTCGTTCGAGGAGAGGACATAGGCCTGCAGTCCGAAATCGGAATCGTTGGCGATGCCTACGGCGTCGTCTTCGTCGTCATAGGCGATGACGCTCAGGACCGGGCCGAAGATTTCCTCGCGGGCGATACGCATGGTGTTCGTCACGCCAGTGAAGATCGTCGGCCTGGCGAACCAGCCCTTGTCCAGTCCCTCGGGACGTCCCTCGCCGCCGGTCAGGAGCGTTGCGCCTTCTTCCTTCCCAAGCCGGATGTAGGACTGCACGCGCTCCCAATGCGCGGCGTTGGCCAGCGGACCGATGCGCACTTCCGGATCGGCAGGCGCGCCTACCTTGAGCCGTTCCGCTTCCACCTTCAGCCTTGCGGTGATCTCCGCCTCCCGGGAACGGGGCACCAGAATGCGCGAGCCTGCAACGCAGGCTTGTCCGCTGTTGGCGAAACCGCTCATCAATGCGGCGGGGATGGCGGCGTCCAGATCGGCATCGTCGAGTACGATGGTCGGGCCCTTGCCGCCCAGTTCCAGCACCAGCCGCTTCATCGTTTCGAGGGCGCTACGCTGGATGACCCTTGCCGCCGGGGTCGACCCGGTAAAGGTAATCAGCGCCACGTCGGGGTGCGCGGTCAGCGCCGCGCCGACCTCAGGCCCGGTGCCGTTCACGACATTGAGCACTCCCCTTGGCAGCCCCGCTTCGTGCAGGCATTCCAGCAGCACCTGCGTCTGGATCGCACTCTGCTCGGCCGGCTTGATCACGATGGTCGATCCCGAGCCGATCGCATGGGCCAGCTTGGTGGCAATGAAGCCGAAGTTGCTGTTCCACGGCGTGATCGCGCCGACGACGCCCAGCGGCAACATCGTTACCGCGCTGGAACCTGCCGTCCGCTCGAAGGCATAGTTTTCGACCGAAGCCGCCATCACTTCGAAGATGGCGGCGGTGTTCTGAACCGAGAAGGCAGTGAAATAGGCTGGCGCTCCGTATTCCTCGCTCATCGCGGCGGCAAGATCGGTGGCGCGTGCCTTCACGGCGTCGCGCAGGCGGTGGAGCATGGCAATCCGCTCCGCCTTCGAGGTCAGGGCCATGGCCGGGAATGCTTGCCTAGCCGCTGCCACTGCGATGCGCAGATCCTCCGCGTCACCCAGCCGCACCGTGCCTATCCTGGCTTCGGTAGCCGGGTTGAAAAGGTCGAGGCATCGGGTGCCGTGCGGCGTCACGAAGGCGCCGTCGATGTAGATTCTGTCGATATTGCGCATTGTCGTCTCCATTCGTCATCAACGATATGGCGCACGCCTCATGATCCGATTAGAAGCGCAATCGGAGACAGGCTGATGAGAGATATTGCGCAATGCCGAAAGCCAGTCTTGCCGAGCTGGAAGCCTTCGCCACGGTCGCACGCAGGGGCGGCTTTCGCGCCGCCGCGCGCGAGTTGGAGGTTTCCTCCTCCGGCCTGAGCCACGCGATCGCCGCGCTGGAAGAGCGCATGAACGTGCGGCTGTTCAACCGCACCACCCGCAGCGTCGTGCTGACGGCGGCAGGTGCGCAGTTCCTGGAGGAAATCCTCCCAGCCCTTGCTGCGATCGACGGCGCGATCGAAAATGCCGGAGAGCACGTCGGCGAGCCGTCCGGCGTGCTGCGGCTGAACATGGCCGCTGGCGCTGGACATTTCGTAATGGAGCCGTTGATCCAGGAGTACCTGAAGCGTTTCGCCCGGATGCAGGTGGAGATCATCACCGAAGCCGCTCTGGTCGATGTCATCGGCAAGGGCTTCGATGCAGGTGTCAGGCTGCTGGATGCCATTCCGCCGGACATGATCGCGGTTCCCATCATACCGGACCTTCGCTTGGTCGTGGTCGGCGCGCCGGCCTATCTGCAGGGCCGTGCACCGCCCCTCGTCCCGCGCGACCTGCTGTCGCATGACTGCATCCGCTACCGTCTGGGCAGCGGGCGCATCTACCATTGGGAATTCGTACGAGACGGCGAGCGGATCGAACTGGATGTGCCCGGTCGCCTCATCGTCGATGACAGCGGCCTGATGCTCGACGCAGCCCTGAACGGCATGGGACTGGCCTACCTAGCGGAGCAAACCGTAGCGCCGCACGTCGAGGAAGGACGGCTGACCCGGCTTCTGGCAGACTGGATGCCAGCGGAACCGCCCTTGTGCCTCTACTATTCGGGGCGCCGCCAAGTCCCCGCCAAACTGCGCTTTTTCATCGATCTTGTCCGCAGCCATGCCAGGAAACTGAGACGTGCCTGACAGCGGCCTCGTTGCATCCTTTCGGTGATACTTGACTGATCGTTCCATAACCCCTATCTCGCACAGTATGGCAAGACCAAGGGAATTCGATCAGGACAAAGCGCTGAGCGCGGCCATGGCGGTATTCCGTGAATATGGCTTTGAAGGCACGTCGGCCGGGATGCTGGTCGAAGCGATGGGCATCGGGCGGCAAAGCCTTTACAACACGTTTGGCGACAAATGGCAGCTCTACCAGATGGCCCTGCGCCGTTATGCTACCGACGAAACGGGCGAGCATATCGCCATGCTGCAAAGCAAGCCGCGTGCTTTCGATGGCATAGTGTCGATGGTAGATCGCGTCGTCGCCAATGCCCGGGATGCCTGCTTGGGGGTCGGCTCGATTTGCGAGTTCGGCCGCAGCCGCCCGGAACTGGTGGCAATCCGCGACACGGCTGACCGTGCCATGCGGACGGTCCTGACCGCTACCATAGCGCGGGCGCAGGCCGAGGGTGACGTGGCGCTGGATTTGGCGGCCGATATCATAGCCTCATTCATCGTCATGAGCTTCTCGGGTTTGCGGATTGCCGCGCGCGCTGGCGCAAGTGACGAAGACTTGCGTACGCTTGGCGACCTTGCCTTGCGCGCCTTGCGATAGACGCGGGCGCGCCTTTTTATTTGCTCTATTTTGGAATGATTGTTCAATAAAGGAAGCTGACATGCAGGCGATTGTGATGACCGGAACGGGAAGCGCGGATGTGCTCGAACTGGTGGATGTACCAGAACCGCATCCGGCGCCCGGTCCGGGCGAGGTTCTCGTTCGGATTGCCGCTGCGGGCGTCAATTTCATGGATATCGGCGTCCGCCAGGGCATGGCCTGGACGGAGATGCCCAACCCCAAGATCCTGGGTGTGGAAGGCGCGGGATGCATCATCGCGGTAGGACCCGACGTTTCCATGGCGGTGGGCCAGCGAGTCGCCTGGGTCTACGCGCCGGGCAGCTACTCAGAGAAGATCATACTGCCCGAAGCGGCGCTCGTGCCGATCCCTGACGGAGTGGACGACGGAACTGCAGCCGCGATCATGATGCAGGGGCTCACGGCGAGCCATTTCGCCACCGATTTCCACCCTGTGCAAGCGGGTGAAATCGCCCTCGTCCATGCGGCGGCGGGCGGACTTGGACTGCTGCTGACCCAGATCATCAAGAAGCGCGGAGGGAGCGTCATCGGCCGCGTGTCGAGTGCTGACAAGGTGGCAATCGCCATGGAAGCGGGAGCAGACCATGTCATCGTCGACACCAAAGGCGATTTCGCTTCGCAGGTACTGGCACTGACACGCGGCGAAGGCGTGCATATCGTCTATGACGGGTCCGGGCCGACGACGTTTCAAGGATCGATCGATTCCCTGCGCCGCAGCGGTACGCTCTGTTGGTACGGCCCGGTTCTAGGTGGTCCCGGCCCGATCGATATCACGAGACTGCCGAGGAGCATCAAGCTCGGCTACGCGGTTTTCTCCGACCATATCCATAGCCCCGAACTGCTTCGCGAGCACGCCGCCCGCCTGTTCGATTGGGTCGTGCGCGGGGATCTTAAGGTCCGGATAGGCGGCATCTATCCACTGGCGGATGCCTCCCGCGCGCACCGCGACATGGAGAGCCGGGCAACCACCGGCAAGCTGCTGCTGATCCCCTGATTTTCCCAAGCATCATTTTCCAGAAAGGACCTGCCATGAATATCGAACCCATTACCAAGACGGCTCTTGTCTTCGGCGGATCACGGGGCATCGGAGCCGCTGCCGTCAACCGGCTGGCGCAGGACGGCTATGCCGTCGGCTTCACATATGCCAATAGCGAAGAGCAGGCCACGGCACTGGTCGAGGCTATCGCCTCCAAAGGGGGCGAAGCCCTGGCGGTCCGCGCCGACAGTGCGGACGCTAGCGCGATCTCCGCAGCAGTTGTGCAGTTCATCGACCGTTTCGGAAAGATCGACCTCGTGCTCGTCAACGCAGGCCTGTTTCGCATGAATACGATCGATGCAGTCGGGCTGGATGAACTGGATGACCTGCCCCCCGTCAGTCCCTCGATCATAACGAGAGTCCAGCGGTTGAATACGATGGCCCGGACGCCTGCACAAGCGCGTCGGGCATGATGGTCTCGTCCTGCACGAAGGCTCGACGCGCTTGTG
>NZ_JAZFAX010000059.1:0-15535 GCF_036352595.1 Novosphingobium resinovorum | reverse complement strand
AGAACGGCAAGTACGAGATCAGCGGCGAGGGCCTGAGCCTGTCGCCGGTGGCCTTCGCCGACTACCTCGCCGATCTCACCGAAGCCTATCCGATCATCTCGATCGAGGACGGCATGAGCGAGGACGACTTCGAGGGCTGGAAGGCGCTGACCGACAAAATCGGCCACAATGTGCAGTTGGTCGGCGATGACCTGTTCGTCACCAACCCGGCGCGCCTGACCATGGGCATCGAGAAGGGCCTGGCGAACTCGCTGCTCGTCAAGGTCAACCAGATCGGCACCCTGACCGAAACGCTCGAAGCCGTCTCGATCGCCAACCGCAACGGCTACACCGCCGTCATGTCGCACCGTTCGGGCGAGACCGAGGACGCGACCATCGCCGACCTCGCCGTCGCCACCAACTGCGGCCAGATCAAGACCGGCTCGCTCGCCCGTTCGGACCGGCTTGCCAAGTACAACCAGCTCATCCGCATCGAGGAAGAACTGGGCAAGGCCGCGCGTTACGCGGGCCTGAGCGCGTTTGGTCGTCTGAGCGTGTGATCCGCATCGTCCCGGGCTCGGGCCCGGGACGTCTGTCAAGCCGCGAGAACCCTAAAGACATAGTTGCGCGCCCCACTTATCATGTGAAGCGCCAACAGCGGATCCATAGTTTTGCAAGGATGGCAGTTAAGCCTCCAAAATTGCAAATTTAATTGCAATTTGGTCGCATTATCGTTTAGGCGGCCTAGCGCGGTCAAGCTTGATCTGCGGGACCACCCATGCCCACCAACGCCTCTTCCCTCCTCAAAGTGCTTATAGCCGAGCGCCCTGCCATCATGGCGAGAATACGGCGCATCGTCGGTAGCGAAGCGACCGCCGAAGACGTCATTCAAGCCTTATGGTTCAGAATCCGTGACGTCGCCGACACTCCACGGATCCTCAGCAAGCGCTCTTACCTCTATCGTCTCGCCATCAATCTCGCGCTAGACCAGGTCCGCGCCGACAACGCCCGCCTCAACGCATTCCAGCGGGCGCAGGCGCATCTCTGGGCCGAGGCGCAGCGCGCGCCCACCGAGCAGGAAGCGCTCGACCGCGACGAACTGGCGCGAGTCCTGGCCGCCGCTGACGGGCTGGACGAACCTACCCGCAGCATGTTCATTCTCAACCGCTTCGAAGGGCTTCGGCAGAGCGAGATCGCGGTGAAGTTCGCCGTTTCCACAACGACGGTGGAAAACCATATCCGCCGCGCGCTAGAACAGCTGCGGCGCGCCCGGGGTCCGCAATGATTAGGAGATCCCGTCGGCCAACACTTGGGGCACGCCTTGTCGCACACGTCTTACAGGGCAGCAAAGGGCGGTGTGCGTCGCCATGCAAGAGGAGGCATAAGCATTGAGCGCCACGGATGTGCAGGACCGCGCGGCCGACGAAGCGGCTCTCTGGGTGGTGCGTCTGGCCAGCGGCGACATGTCAGACGAGCAGATCGCGACGTTCGAGAGCTGGATGGAGCACGGCACTAACCGCCTTGCTTTCGAGCGGGAGCGAGATCTGTGGCAAGCGCTGGACGCGGGCGTCGTGCGCCCGCAGGGTAGCGTGCTGCGGCGGTTACGGCCCTCGCCGCGCGTGGCTGCTTGGACGTTGCTGACGGCACTGGCGGCGACGGTGGTGGTGCTGGCGACAGGTGGGAGCATGCTGACCCGCCTGCAGGCCGATTATCGTACAGACCCTGGCGAGGTGCGCACTTTCGAGATGGCGGACGGAACGTCCGTCATGCTCGACAGCGACGCCGCAATCGCGGTCCACTATGATCGCGACCAGAGACGAATAGAACTGCTGCGCGGCGACGCCTGGTTCGACGTGCGGCATGGCGACCACCGTCCATTTCGCGTGACGGCGATGGGTGGCACCACGCAGGACGTCGGCACGTCGTTCGAAGTGCGGCGCGGCGCGCATGACATCCTGGTCGCCGTAACGCAAGGCGCCGTTCAGGTGACGACCGGCGCGCACGGCGAGCCGTTGCCGGTGGAAAAACTCGGCCGCGTCCGCTATGACGAGGGCGGGCAGATCACCAGGATCGGTGATGCCGCCCCGGCCGCGCTAGCAGCTTGGCGGCGCGGCATAATCGCGATCGACGATATGCCGATGAGCGATGCCATCGCTCGGGTTGCAAAGTATCGGCCTGGAGCAACGTTCACTTTGATCTCGATGGATCGCCAGCCCGCCGTTAGCGCCGCCTTTCGGATCGACCGCAGCGACGAAGCCCTGCAAACGCTTGCCGACATGGCCGGCGCGAAACTAATCCTGCTACCCGGCGGAGTGGCGATCCTGCGCTGAAAAATATTTGAAAACTGCCTTGGGGCACATACGGTGACATACGTCTTGGGCATACAGATGCGAATGCGGATCATTCGTAACTGCAGAGGTCCTGCATGTCGTAGGCCATAGCGAAGCTGGAACGCAGATGCCCTACATGCAGGCTCCCAAGATGCGCCGCCCCACCCTTCATGCCATTCTAGCCGGCTGCGCACTTCTTGCCTTCACGGCAGGGAGCCCCACAGCGAGTGCCCAGACGGTCCCGCGCGAAGCGGAGACTACCCGCGCGTTCGACATCACCGCGAAGCCGCTCGCCAACGCGATCATGCAGTTCACCGAACAGTCCGGCATTCCGGTCGCCTACCCTGCCGCACTTGGCGCCGGCAAGCGTTCCGCCGCCGTCAAGGGCCGCTTTCATCCGCTGGAGGCGCTCTCCCGACTGCTGGTCGAAACCGGCCTGGCGGCGCGCATGACCCCGGCAGGTGTGACCCTGGAAGCGCGGGCCACTGCGGCGGCGAACGCGGCCGAACCGGC
Organism: Novosphingobium resinovorum; assembly: GCF_036352595.1. Taxonomy (GTDB): domain Bacteria; phylum Pseudomonadota; class Alphaproteobacteria; order Sphingomonadales; family Sphingomonadaceae; genus Novosphingobium; species Novosphingobium resinovorum_B. Next base: position 12,713 of record NZ_JAZFAX010000059.1, on the reverse strand, counting down.
ACAGATCGGCTCCGTGACAGTCACTTCGACGGCACTGGAACGCTCAGCCACGACCGGGAACACTCGCAGCTATTCGACCGACCAGGTTTCGATCGACCGCCTTTCCAGCAGCCTGCGCGATATTCCCCAAGCCGTTACGGTGATCACCCGCGAACAACTCGACGCACTCAACCTCAACAGCGTCAACGATGCGATCGCCTTGCAGAGCGGAGCGATCGTCATCCAGAACGACGGGACCAACGAGCGTGCGGAAATCATGTTCCGTGGCTTCCTGGCGGATTCGCTGCGCGTAGACGGCGGCGCCGTGTCGGGAAACAACGACGTAACCACTTTCGACGCGGCAATCTTTGACCGGATCGAGATCCTGCGCGGTCCCGCCGGCATCCTGCAGGGTGCGGGCGATCCCGGCGGGACCATCAACCTGGTGCGCAATCGGGCGACGGACACGCGGTCAGTCAACGCAGAGGCGCAAGTCGGTTCTTGGGACCAGCTTCGCGGCGTGGTGGACATAGGCGGGCCGATCACCGCGCAAGGTGGCGTCCGGGCACGTGCCATCGCATTGATCAACAAGTCCGATTCCTTCGTGGACCTCACCAATTCGCGCCGCTTTACGCTGTTCGGCACAGTCGATCTCGACGTGACGCCCGATACCACCGTCACCGTTGGCGGCACTTGGCAGGAAGCGGAGGGGCGTAATGGACGTGGCCTGCCTGGCTATGCCGATGGGACGATCCCCGATGTTGCACGCTCCACTTTCATCGGCGCTAGGTGGAATCACAATAAGACGAGATCCGCCGACATCTTCGCGAACCTGGAGCACCGCTTGCCTGGAGGCGCGGTCTTTCGGCTGACGACCAGCTACCTTGACCGCTCGCGCCACGGCAAGCTGGCTTTCCCCGACAGTGCGGTCGATCCGGCGACCGGTGAGACCCTGCTGGAAAACGAATACCGCATCGATACCGAGGAGAACCTCAACCTCGATGCCAACCTGCGGGTCCCGTTCGACCTGGGCGGTCTGGAGCATGCCCTGTTGATCGGCGCGGACTACCGCCGCATCAATGAGGCGCGCAGGGCTGCAGCGGGTGGCTATGTGGCGCAGAACGTGTTCTCGCCGGACCATGACATCGCCGAGCCGGATTGGATCTTCGAGGAATTTCTGGCAACTCGGACCGAGCAGTTGGGCACTTACGCGCAGGCACGCATCAAGCCGGTATCGTGGGCAACGTTCGTGACTGGCGGTCGTATGACCTGGTGGAAGGCGCGCGCCTACGAAGGGGTCGCCGACGAACTGGTGGGCGTCACCAAGGTCGATGGCAAGTTCACCCCCTATGCGGCAGCGCTGGCGGATCTGAACGGGTTCCTTACCGCTTATGCCTCCTACACCTCGATCTTCGTGCCGCAGGACGACGTCACGATCGAGAACGAAGCAGTGGCACCGCGCGTGGGACGCCAGTTCGAGATCGGCGTCAGGGTGGCGCTGCCGGCGTTCGAACGCATCGGGAAGGGTGCGGCCTATGGCCGGATCGACATCCGGTTGCCGGAAGACAACCGGACCGTGCGCATCGAGGCGATGCCGCGCGATGCCCGACACGAAGGGATGAGCGACGAAATCGATATCGACGCACTCAACGGCAAGGTGACGCGGTCGGACTTCTACGCCGACCGACCGGCAGGGCGAATCGTAACGTCCTCGATGTTCATGCTCCACAGTGGCCAGTTCTTCGGCTTGCCGGGCCGGATCCTGCTTTTCCTGGCCAGCGCCGCCATGCCGCTGTTCACAGTGACCGGATTCCTCCTGTATCTCGCCCGGCGCCGCAAGGCACGCATGCCGCGAGCTTCCACACTGCCGACCGCGGGGCCTACCGACACGGGCACGGTAATTGCCTTCGCCAGCCAGTCCGGCTCCGCCGAGCGCATCGCCCGGCAGACGCTGGCATCATTGCCAGGTGCCCGCCTGCTGCGCATGGGCGGGCTTTCGCAGGATGTCCTTGCCGGTACGCGGCGGCTCCTGTTGGTAGCCAGCACTTACGGCGAGGGCGAGGCGCCCGACATGGCCCGCACTTTCGTGCGCAAGGCCATGGCGACACGGCCCGACCTGCAGCACCTGGATTATTCGGTTCTGGCCCTGGGTGACCGCGAATATCGGCATTTCTGTGCTTTCGGGCATGCCCTGGATGTATGGCTCGACGCCTGCGGGGCTCGGCGCTCGATTCCGCTGATCGAGGCCGATGGCGAGGACGCCGCATCATTGGAAACCTGGCGGCTATATCTTGCCGGCCTTGGCGCCCGACCTGTAGGTGCCGCCTGGGAACCTGAGCCTTGGCAGCGCTGGCGACTGGTCGAACGCCGGCTGCTCAATCCCGGCAGCCAGGGCGGCCCCATGTTCCACCTCTCATTTGCGCCGTGCCATGCCGGCGCGCTAAAGTGGCTCGCCGGTGATATCGCAGAAATCTTGCCGCGCCGCGAATCTGCTAAGGCTCAGGATGAGACGGAGGCCCCTGCCCTGCGCGCCTATTCGATAGCCTCGGTCGCTGCCAGCGGTCACCTCGATCTGCTGGTGCGGCAGGTGCGCAAAGATAACGGCCTTTACGGCATCGGCTCGGGATGGCTGACGAACTGGGCCAAATTGGGTGACGAAATCGACCTGCGCATCCGCGTCAACGCATCGTTCCACGCACACGAAGACGCCAACCGGCCCCTAGTCCTAATCGGCAGCGGCAGCGGCCTGGCTGGCCTGATCTGCCACGTGCGTCAACGATCACGTCAGGGCGGCGCGCCAGTCTGGCTGATCCACGGAGAGCGCAACCGGATGCATGACCGCTTCCACGACGAAGAGCTCTCCAGCCTTCGCGCTTCAGGCACGATCGCGCGCATCGATTGGTGCTGGTCACGCGACACCGATTCCAAGCGCTATGTTCAAGACGCGGTCACCGCGGCCGCCGCGGATCTCGAACGATGGGTTAGTCACGGATCGGCCATATACGTATGCGGCAACGCGAAGGGGATGGCCCCCGAAGTGGACAAGGCGATCCGCGGCGCCATCGGTGACACGCTCACCGACCGCTTGATCGACCAGGGTCTGTATCGTCGTGACGTTTTTTGAACAGGATCGAATGGCTATGAAGCAGCTGCCCTTGAGCTGACCGCTCCATGCCATTCCCATCTTCAACCAATGCGATTTTATTGTATTTCATCTCGCAGCGCGCAGTACTGTCTCAAATATCGGATCTAGAAATAGGAACAGTATCACCGTGATAGACCGTCAACGCTATCACCGGGTGTTCAATCAACTTTGCGACAGAACCCCTGCTTGCTCCGAGCATTGGGGTGCCGGGGTTCTCGCGGTGCGCGCGCTTGCCCGAAAAGGCGGCAAAGTTCAGAACTCTGTGCACCGCCCCGCGCAGATCAGCGCCACCCACCGATAACCTTCACCTGAGTGAGCGATGAAACAGTTGAACCGCCGCGCTTAAAGCCCGAGCGGTCAAGACAGGATCATAGCGGTGTCCCTCGTCCCGCATGAAGGCATGAGCGGCATTGAATTCGAGCCATTCGTAGCTGACACCGACGGCTTCTAGCCGCTCCCTGATCTGCTGCCGTCCTGCAAACGGGATATGAGGGTCCTGCCTGCCCCAAACGAATAGCGCTTCAGCTTTCAACTCTTCCAGGCGAGAGAAGGTATCGTCGTTTCTGCCTTCTCCGAGTGTAGAGCTGTGAATGTCCGTGGGATAGAAACAGGCCGTCGCCTTCACCCGCTCGTCGAAGGCCGCTCGGAGAGCCAGGTGGCCGCCCAAGCATTTGCCGACGGTTCCGAGCATGCCCGTGCTCGCCGGATGAGATGCCAAGTATCCGAGGCCGGCTTGTGCATCGCTGTCGAACGCTGCGATACTCTTGGTGACCTTGAGCGCATTGCCCCGTTCCGTGCCTTGGGCATCATAGGCGAGGCACGCACCAACTGGTTCGAACTCATGGTAGACTTCCGGGACACCCACGAGAAACCCCTGACCTGCCAAAGTGGTTGCTAACCGCCGGATCGGTCGCGTCACCTGATATATCTCCGAAAAAAACATCAGCGCCGGAAAGCGGCCGGCACCAACCGGTCGAAACAGATGCATCCGCATCGCCCCATCACCAACAGGAACGTCGGCAAATTCGTCGAACAGGATATTCATGGATAGATGCTTCCAAAGTTGCAGTTGAAGTTGGATAGCGCCCGCTTTGAGCCGCGAAAAGAAGCCAGTGTGGGTGAAGGGTTTTGGGGCGCGGCCACCACGACACCGTGGTAACCACGCGGGGCGGACGGTTTGCCACATCCGCCACATAGTTGATCAAGCTTGTCTTGACCTCATACGCGATCAGGGTCAGGTGCGGATCGAACTGCATCCGGTCCGGTGCCGCAAGAGGATGCGATCGCGACGGCTCTGCAACCTACGATCTGCGGACCTCAGGCGTTGTGTACAAATCAACTTAGGTTCACGCGTCGAATTTGCCAGTATCCATTCCAATTGCTCGACAGAAGACACTGGAGAACGCCGCTTAAGGAGCTTAATAGTGCAGTCAGTCGACATCCTGGGGTCGAGCATCGCCCACACCGTGGCGAGCAAGGGCATGGACGTGATCCTCACGGACGTCAGCCTCGAGAACGTCGAAAAGGGCAAGGCCGGCATCGCCAAGGGCCTGGCCAAGCTGGTCGCCATGGAAAAGATCAGCCAGGCCGACGCCGACGCGCTGCTCGCCCGCATCACCCCCCGCCGACTACGCCCCGATGCAGGCCTGCGACCTCATCATCGAAGCCACCGGCAAGGCTCTCGACGCCCAGTCGGCCTCCAAGCAGCTCTGCGCCTGCTGCAAGGGCGTGACCTTCTGGTCCGGGGTAAGGGTCAGCTTCTGGTCGCCGAGCCGCAGGTCGATGTCGTGACCGAACCGGGCTGCATGATCGCGCTCGGCGCGGACATCATGCCGACCGGAGGAAGTTGCAAGGAAGCCGGAGCAGCCTCGCGGACGACACCAACACGCGCAAGATGTTCGCGCAGATGCATTACTACATCTCGCCGGTCTGAAAGGTGCTCGACGTGTTCACCGACCTGCCCTGCATCGAGGACTACAGCTTCGACGTCGCTCTCATCACCGAGGTCCTGACGACCTGGCAATCGGCGACGCGGGGCGCGATCATCCAGCCCGAGGCGATCCTCTTCGGTAATCCCGCGGCCCGCCTTGCCTCCATGGCCGACAGCGCCGCGGCGGCTGCCGACAAGGTCGTCGATCCGCCGTTCTGGTGCATGGTTTCGTGGGGCGCAACTTATCCGGTTACGGGCGATATTCATTGCGGGGACAGCGCCGAGGCCTGGGCAGGTCTCGCCGCACTCTTCATAATGGGACAGTTCGGTGCGCTCACCATCAGTTCGGCCGACGGTCGCTCATTCATACCCAGCCGGTGTGGGCCAAGAGTTGGTACAAGTTCCTGCTGATGGAGCCGATCAAAGACGGCAGTTGCGTCAATGTCAGCCGGCCCGGCGCGCTCTGGACGAGCGTTAAGCATGCGCTCGGCAAGGGCCACGCCCAGTTCATGCTCTTTGAAAAGACGATCTGCTGCGCCGAAGTATCGACGCCGTGAGCGGATCGTCTTCCGACATCCGCGTGAAAACGCCCGGGATCAGCCGGTAGCCTGCCCGTCAGCCCATCACGTCAGGCGTTTTCATCGCGGTCGGATTGGCGCCCCTGCGGCGTCGGTCGGCGGGTCGGAGCATCCCTTCCTACTCCACTTCCACCCTCCCAAATCGCCCATCCGCCGACGGTAAAAGGCCAAGGCGATGAAAAGTCACCACCCGCCTCCCGCCGGACTTCCTGGCCCGCCTTCTCGGCCGGCAGATAGCGCGTGGACACACGAAGCGCGAAGGAAACGGGAATAGGCTCGCTCTCCGCTAATCCACGCCCCGTTCTGCGCCGAATGTCTCGACGACGGACAGAAAGTGAAATAGCACGTTAGACAACATAAGCGACGGGCCAAAGCTATTGACCGGTCAGAACAATGTGCACCGATCCCATCGGCCTAGACCGTCCAAGCCCGTCGACTTAATGTTGCACCATCGTCAATCAGCCGCCAAATTGCACATATGGAATTCCGGTATGGCCTTGCGCTGATCGAGAAGGGGCGGCGAGGCGTGCGGCTGACCCATGCTGGCGAAGTCGTGATCGGCCACTACCGCAATCAGTTGGCCGATCGCGAGGCCCTGCGCGCCAAGCTAGAGGAGCTACGCTCCATCCGCACCGGGCAGGTGACGGCCGCCATCGGCGAGGGGTTTGCAGGCAAGAGCTTCACCAGCCTGATCAGCCAGTTCGCCGAGGCCAATCCGCAGATTCGGCTGGAGATCCTGACCGGATCGACGCAAGATATCCTGCGCATGATCGTGGATGACGAGGCACATTTCGGCCTTGTCTTCTCCACGCCGAACGACATGAAGATCCAAGTGCGATCGGTGATCGCGCAGCCGCTGATGGAGATAATGCTTGCCGGACCACCCACTGGCCGGGCAGGCCAGCGTGACGATCAAGGAACTGGCGCAGGTGCCCCTAGTGCTGCCGCCCGCGGACTTCCGCATCCGTCAGATCCTCGGCGCGGCGGAGGCCAATTCGAAGACCTACTTGCAGCCGGCGATCACGTCCAATTCGATCCACGTAGTGCAGGACACGGTGCGCTCGGGCATTGCCCTTGCCGTGCTGCCACAAATCTCGGTGTGGTCGGAACTGATCAAAGGGTCATGGTAAGCGTGCCGACCGCCGACGACACTATCGAGGAGACCACGACTAGCCTCGCCCTGCGGTCGGGCCGCCAGTTGGAAGGCGCTCCGCTACTGCCGCTGAAGCGGATAGAGGCCCAGCTAAGGCAGTGGAACAAGCCCGCGCAGCGAAGATGAAGTCATGCCAAACAGTTTCGATCCACTTCCCAACCTCCGCCAACAGCACGATGCATCCGAACAGTTTATTTAAAATAATAATAATAATAATAATTATATATATTTAAATTATATAATTTAGAAAATTAAATGGTTAATTAATTTATTCGAAAATATATTTTGAAAATTTCCCATTTCAGATAATATATGAAGAATTTTTAGGTTTGGAACGGGCGTTTATTTGAAGTTATGATCGCCGAACGCTTCGTTGCGCACAGAGCAACGTTCTTAGCCTATGTTTGTCATTGTCGCACAGCGCGGTGTCGAGCACGGTCATGACATCAATAAGAAGCAAAGGTGTCAGGGCCAACTCATGAGATCGAATCGCATCTTTAACTTTATGCAGGGTACCAGTTTGGCTCTAGCCTTGATGGTTCCAGTGTGTGCCAACGCGCAAGCCGATGTGACTACTGCTGACGCTAACAACGCCGATATCCCCGGTGAAATCGTTGTGACGGCTCAGAAGCGCCCAGAACTCCTTTCTCGGGCAGCGCTATCGGTGTCTGCTGTTGGTGGCGATGATCTGCGCTCGCAGGGCGTAAACAATGCGAGCCGGCTGCAGGACGCAGTACCTGCACTTCTGATCGACAAGTCGAACGGCCTGCGCGTAACGATTCGCGGCGTCTCCAGCGCTGACGGAACTGAGAAGGGTGATCCCTCGGCGGCAATGCTACTGAACGGGGTTTACCTGGCACGCCAGCAATCGCTTACCGGTGCATTTTACGACCTCGACCATATCGAAGTCCTGCGCGGCCCGCAGGGTACACTATATGGCCGTAACGCTACCGCCGGTGTGATCAACGTCATCACCAAGAAGCCCGCAGACAAGTTCGAGGCAGCCGCCAACCTCGAACTGGGCAATTACGGCACCTACCGCGGCGACGTCATGGTCAACCTGCCGGTCAACGACCGGATCGCGGTGCGCGCTGCTGCGTCCTATAACAAGCATGACAGCTATCTGGTGCGCGGCGAAGGCATCGAAGGAAAGCTCGGCAACGACCAGGATGAATACTCGGTTCGCCTGAGCGCCAGGGCGCTTCTCGGCAGCGAGGACCAGGGCAGCCTGGAGGTCATCGCGGATTACGGCCATCAGGGCGGCATTGGGCCCCAGTCAGTGAAGCTCGCCAATTTCTACTCGAGCCCGTTCAGCGACCCGCAGTACATCACGTCGGGGTCGAAGGCCAAGCGTACGGTCAACTATCAGCAGGTCTCGAACGGCCATCTCGATGACAAGAACTACGGGATCACCGGTCAGTTCGATTGGGACTTCGGGGGTATTGGCCTTACCTACTTGGGATCGTACCGCGTGTTCGACCGGGATGAACTGTTCACGCTCCCCTTTGAATCGAGCGGCGTTTATCCCGACGACAACCTGAGCGGAAAGACATTTTCAAATTCGCAGGAGCTGCGCCTTTCGACGACCGGCGATGGCCCACTGAAGGCAGTTGCCGGACTGTACTACTTCCGGGAAAAAACGACCGACCTCAAGACACTCCTCCCCAACCTGTTCGGCTTCTCGCTCTACGGTTTCGTTCAGGATCCGACGATCGGCATGTCGAAGGCAGCGTTCGGTCAGGCGACTTATTCGCTGACCGATTTCTTTCGCCTCACCGGCGGCGTGCGCTATTCGCGTGATACCAAATCGCGTGCGGGTATCACCATCATTCAGTCCGAATCGACCCAGCTTGATCCGTCAGAGTACACCATCATTGGCGTAAACGACGCCAAGAAGACCTTCTCGAAGGTGACCTGGAAAGGCGGTTTCGAAGCGGACGCCGGCCGTAACGTGCTAGTCTACGGCACCGTTGCGACAGGCTACAAGGCCGGCGGGTTCAACGACGGCTGCTCTTCCTCGTCGTCGGCTTGCATCGATCCGGTTTCGGCCGCTCAGCTTTACTATAAGCCGGAAATGCTCACTTCCTACGAGGCAGGTATCAAGGCACATACGGCCGATCACGCCCTCACTCTCAATGTCAGCGCGTTCCACTACGATTACACCAACCTCCAGCTCAGCACTCAGCTGACGACCTCGCAGGTCACCGCCAACGCCGGCAAAGCCAAGGTCGACGGCGCCGAGATCGAGATGGTGGCTCGCCCCGCACGCAATGACGAGTTCACGGCCTCAATGTCGCTGCTTGATGCCCGATACGCATCCTACTCGCCATTGTCGGGTGTCGATTGGCATAACAAGCGCCTCGATAATTCGCCGACCTCGGTGATCATGATGGGCTACTCGCACACCGTTCCCCTCGCCAGTGGTGCGCAAATTGTCGCGCATGCCGACTCGCGCTGGAGCGCGGCCTATTATCTCAGCGACTTCACCCGAGCGATCCAGTACCGCCAGCCTTCCTACACGACGACCAATGCGACGATCACGTATAATGCGCCGCAGGATGCTTGGTATGTGCAGGCATTCGTGAACAATATCGAGAATACCATCCGGTTGCAGGGCACCCCGGGCAGGGCCTTCGTCTCCGACCCGCGTCTCTATGGTGTTCGCGCGGGCGTGAAGTTCTAATCCACGCTTTATAAGGGGGCGACCAAAGGGTCGCCCCCTTTCTCTTGTACAGATAACCATGCCCCGCCCCGTCGCAGCCGGGATACTATCTGACGAAATCAATCGCCTTTGCAGGGGTCTGGCGTTCATACTGATAGGCGGCGCGGCAGCGCAGCCACGAGGAGCATCCGTGACAATTGCCTCAAGCACGACAATTTCCCGCCGCTCGCTCCTGCGGGCCGGCGTTTGTTCGGTGGCGTTCCTCGGAACTCAGTCCGCGCCTGGCAAGCTTCTGGCGCAATCCGGCACGACCCCCTCGGATCTTCAAAACCGGGCTGCAATGCTGGTGGCGCAGATGACGCTCGAAGAGAAGGTCGCCCTTCTCTCCGGCTCTAACCTGTATGATACCTCGGCAATCGAAAGACTGGGCATCCCCTCGCTGCGCATGGCGGACGGCCCCAATGGCGTGCGAACGAAGGATACCTCGCCGGTTACGGCTTTCCCTTGCAGTACCGCACTCGCCGCGACCTGGAATCCCCTCACTGTCGAACGTGTGGCGCGGGCTATAGGGAATGAGGCTGCGGCCAAAGGCTACCAAGTGGTGTTCGGGCCGGCGATGAACATCCAGCGCCTTCCGCTGAACGGCCGCAATTTCGAATATTTTTCTGAAGATCCCTGGCTGACCGGTGAGATTGCCAAGGCCTGGACACGCGGGGTGCGCAGTACAGGCCGCCTGACCGCTCCCAAGCACTTCGCGGCAAATAATCAGGAACGCAATCGCAAGACCATGAGCGCCAACGTGTCCGAGCGGGCGCTGCGCGAGATTTACCTGCCGGCATTTCGTACGGTTGTGCGTGAAAGTGACCCGGGCTTCGTCATGACCGCTTACAACAAGGTCAATGGGGTCTACGCTACTGACAACAAATGGTTACTGACAGATGTACTGCGTAATGAGTGGGGCTTCGATGGCGCGGTCATGTCTGATTGGGGTGCCACGCATTCGACGGTCGAAGCGCTCAATGCCGGGCTTGATCTTGAAATGCCGGGACCACCGAAAGAGCGGGGCAAGAAGCTCATCGCCGCAGTCGCCGCAGGGAAGGTCACCGAATCCATAATCGATACCTCGGCCCGCCGGATCGTGGCAGCAGCACTCAAGTCTGATCTTTCCAGACCTACGGGGGAACGCAACCCCGGCGCGATCGATACCCCTGAACATCGGGCGGCCTCGCGTCAGGCCGCTACCGAGGCCATAGTTCTGCTTAAAAACGAGGCGGGAACGCTACCGATCGACACTACCCGTGTGCGGCGCCTTGCCCTTGTCGGGCCCAACGTCGATACCCGCCTTATTCAGGGGGGCGGAAGTTCTGAAGTCAACCCCCTTCGGGCCGTCACCCCGCTCGAGGGCCTATGCGCCGCTCTGCCCGACCACATCGACCTGCAGATAGTCGATTGCGCGGATAACAATCCCTATCCCGCAGTCGCGGATCCGCGCCTGTTTTCTTCGACCCGCGAGGTTCGCGATAACGGCCTTGGTACCCGGCTCATCGTGGGGTCAGGGGCGAGCGCGCAAGTGGCCAAGACCTACCACGACCCACTGTTCATGAAGTTCGAGTTCGGCAGCGAGGTCACGGCACACCCCTCGGACACCCTGACCCTGACTTCGGAGGGCTGGTTCTGGCCGCCGCGCACTGGCGACTATGATTTCCAACTCCTTGATTTCGGAACATCGACCATCTGGATTGATGGGAAACCCGTAGTCGCGCCGCGGTTCACGGCCGGACCGCCCCCCATGTATGACTTCCTAGGCTGGCAGGCCCGCGAGGGGAAGGTCCATCTCGAAGCAGGACGCTCCTACAGCTTCCGTCTCGAAATGCTGCCGGCCCACAAGGAAGTTCCCGCTTACCGGGTCGGCCTGCGAATGCCTACAGCAAGCATTGCCGATGCGGCAGCGGCGGCGCGCGATGCCGATCTCGCGGTGGTCTTTGTCGGCTCTTCAAACACGGCGGAAAGCGAGACACTAGATCGTGACTCACTTGACCTATACGGTGGGCAGAATGCCCTAGTCGAAGCGGTGGTTGCGGCTAATCCCAAGACCGTCGTAGTCTTGAACAACGGCGGCCCGCTCGTGATGCCTTGGTCAGACAAGGCCGCAGCGATCGTAGAAGCCTGGTATCTCGGGGGCGAATCCGGTCATGCCATAGCGGACATCCTCGTCGGTAATGCCAACCCGTCTGGCAAGCTAGCACAGACCTTCCCCAAAAGACTTGAGGACAATCCAACTCATGCATTTTACAGCAATGCCGTAGATCAAAATTACGGGGAAGGTGTCCTTGTCGGCTATCGCTGGTACGATGCGAAGTCGATAGCTCCGTTGTTTCCCTTTGGGCACGGCCTGTCTTACACCAGTTTTTTTTACGATAGCTTGAAGTTGCAGCGTGAGCGTGCATCCGGGCAATGGACAATCCGTGCCAACATACGGAATACGGGGACCATGGCTGGGGCCGAAGTGGCACAGCTATATATATCGATGCCAAGCGCAGCAGGTGCGCCGCCACGTCAGTTAAGGGGATTTTCGCGCGTTTGGCTTGAACCAGGAGATGTCGCGGAAGTTGAATTCTCCTTGGATCAGCATTCCTTGTCTTATTGGGATGAGCTTAAGCGCGAATGGCGCGTGGCCACAGGATCGTATCGGCTCGAAATCGGTTCGAGTTCCCGCGATCTAAGGATCGGGAGGGAATTCGAGCCTTTCGGGTGATCGCGCGTTCGCAACGAAAGGACTCGACCTGGAGAGCCTGAGCACGATTACCTAACGCCTGTCTCCCGCCGGCTGCCTGGACTTTATCCAAGAGCGAATGGCGCTATAATGCGGCTTGCCCGCCTTCTCGGCCGGCAGATGCCGCGCGAACAACACGAAGCGCGAAGACAGCGGGAAACCTACTCAGGCGTCGCCCCTGCCCCCATGAATAGCAGCCGCCCATCGGCCGTGGTTCATGGGAGGGCATCATTCGGCCATAAGACGCCCGACATGCGAGCTGGCCATCGCCACGAGCTCGCTTTTGGGGTAAGCGTCCGCCGTCGGGCGTGTTGCGGCATTTCGGCTTGGCGCTGATGGACCTCCGCTAGGGAGTCTCTTTCTGGACTCCAGAAGGAGGCCAAGTGAAGGATCGGGTGGAGATCATCGCGCGCACCGAACGGCGCAGGAAGTTTTCGGACGCTGAGAAGGCGGCGATCCTCGCCGAGGCGGATGAAGATGGGGTATCGGTCCG
>NZ_JAZFAX010000058.1:0-15576 GCF_036352595.1 Novosphingobium resinovorum | reverse complement strand
CAATGCTCGAGATCCCGCTGCCAATCCTCTTCCATCGCCAGCCTCCATCAAAGCTGGCTCCCTATGAATCACGCATTTCCCCTGCAGGGAATCCCGAAAATCACAATTCTGCCAAAGTAGTGCTAGAAGATGCCCGAACCGTGTTCCGCTCTACATCGATTGCCGCCCAGCAGCAGGCGGTCTCGGGCGGACTTGGGCTAGGCATGCTGCATACCTTCGCTGCGCGCGAGGATCCCGGTCTCGTGCACCTGCTTCCCGACCGCGTCGAGGCCCGACGCTCATACTGGCTTGCCATGCACAAGGATCTGCAGCGCCTGCCGCGCATTCGGGCGGTCATCGAATTTCTCGATGAAATTGTCGCCGAAAATCATGCCGCATTCTGATATTCGCTTCGCCCGTCCTGCAGCCCGAAGCGACCAGAACGCAACCGCAGCATAAAATACCGTGATTGCGCCGAGCACGCGATTGTTTGCGCTGCCTGTTACAGTTATGCCTCTGTCCATGGCCGCCCGCGTGCATCAGTATCAGCATACCGGACCGTCGAGAGCGATGCTTCTCGTAGGCCTCGTCGTCGCTCTGCTGGCGCTCGCTAACGTCATGGCGCTGACCAACTGGCACGCATCCCTTCTCGATCATGATGATTTCTCGGCGGATTCCGTGACTGTTGGTCATGGACACCATCACCATCATGAAAGCGATGATGAACATTCACCGGCGCAGGCGGACCTTGCGCAGCAGGATTCGCCCGCAATCGATCTGCACGCTCTGACGCATGCGATGATCCATGGCCTTGCCGGCCTCGTTCCCAGCGTCATGGTCTCCATTCCGTTTACCACCAAGGCAAGCGACTGGTTCGCGGGGCGCAGCTTTGCCCTTGCCGGGATCTCACCAGAAGCGCTGCTGCGCCCTCCTCGATACTGACACGGCTGCGCTGTTTCGGCGCGCACCAGTCACGTCATTCTTTTTTCGAGGAACTCTCCATGTCCGATCCCATCGGCTCGTGGCGCCTGTGCAGGGCGCTGCCAGCTGTGGCGAGCATCGGCTGGGCGCTGGTGGTAACCAGCGCCCAGGCACAAACCGCTCCGCCCTTCGCCCAGCTCTACAATGATACCCGTGAGGCGCCTCGTCAGGTCGAACTCGACGCGGAAATCGACCGCGCCGAAGGCATGGCGCTGCAGGCCCGTTCACGCCCCAATCCCACCGTATCGGTCATGACCGAGAATGTCGCCGGGCAGTCCCCCTATCGCGGCTTCGACCGATCGGAGAACACGCTGCAACTCAACCAGGCAATCGAGATCGGCGGCAAGCGCTCGTCACGCATCGCTGCGGGCAAGGCCGGCGTCGCCGCTGCGCAGGCCCGGACACGGGATGGCCGTCTCGCCTATGCCTATGATCTGGCAATGGCTTACGGCGCTGCCGAGATCGCCGATCGCCGCATCGAACTGGCGGAAGAGGAAGTCGACGAGGCCAGCGGCGACATGCGCGCCGTGCAGGCCCTCGTACAGGCCGGCAAGGAGGCACGTCTGCGTGCCCTTCAGGTCGAAACCGGAGTCTATGCGCTGCGTTCGCTGGTCGATGCGGCGAAGGCCGAGCGCGTGGGCGCCTACGCCCGGCTCGCGGCGCTTGCAGGCGCCGAAGCCGGGTTCTCCAGCCTTGCCGAACCGCTTCTTCCAAGGTTCGAGGCCAGCACCGGCTATGGGCCGATCGACCCCCTGGAAACCGCACCGTACCTTGCTGCGCAGGCAGAGCGCGAAGCGGCAAGACAGCGGGTTTCGGCAGCACGGCGACAGGCGAACCCGGACGTCACGGTGTCGGTCGGCGTGCGCCGCCTCGAAATCGACAAGGCAAATGCCTTCATCGCGGGGGTCAGCGTGCCCCTGCCGCTGTTCGATCGCAATCGCGGGAACGTGAACGCCGCCGCAGCCGACTTGCGCGCGGCGGAGGCCCGCAATGCGGGCATGCTCCTGAATGTGAAGGCCGAGATAGCAGCTTCGCTCGCGCTCAACGAAGCCGCCGACGCCCGGATCGCCGCTGCCGATCGCACACTGCGAACCGCGGAGGAAGCCTACCGTCTCGCGCGCATCGCCTATGAGGCAGGCAAGTCGCCGCTGCTCGAACTGCTCGCTGCACGGCATGAGGTCGGCGTCGCGCGCGGTGTCATTCTCGACGCCGCTGCCGCCCGCCTTGAATCTCGTGCCCGTCTCGCCCGTCTCGAGGGCACCACGATTACCGGAGAACCGGTCCAATGAACGACAAGACCCCTCTTTATGCCGGCGCGGCGCTCGCCCTGGTCATCGCCGCCGGTGTCGGCTTCGGTGCCGCCCGCCTGACCCAGCCTGCCGGCTCCGCCGACAACGATGCCGCCGAGACCGTCCCCGCAGCCACCCCCGATCATGTCGAAATTTCCAACGCGGGGATCAAGCTGTCGCAGATCGCAATTGCGCCTGCTGCATCGGGTGAACTCGACGCAGCGATACCCGCCTCGGCAAGCGTAGAGGCGGCACCGGACGCGGAAGCCGTGCTGACGGCCCGTGCACCGGGGACCGTCACGCGCATCTTCAAGCGGATCGGCGATCCGGTGCGGGCTGGCGAGACGCTCGCGCTGGTGGAGAGCCGCGATGCCTCCTCGATCGCGGCGGACCAGTCCGCAGCCGCTGCCCGCGTGACGCTGGCGAGCCGGCAACTGGACCGCGAGCGCAAGCTGCTGGACCAGGGCGTCAGTCCGCGTGCCGACTTCGAGACGGCGCAGGCGAACCTCGCCGTCGCGCATGCCGACGCCATGCGGGCAAGTGCCGCGGCAGGCGCCGCCCGGATCGCCAGGGACGGACGATCGGTCATGGTCACCAGCCCTGTCTCCGGCCGCCTGACGATGGCCTCCGCAAATCTCGGCCAGTTCGTGGCTGCCGAAACAGAACTGTTCCGCGTGGCCGACCCGCGCAGCCTGCAGATCACCGCCAGCGTTCCCGCCGCCGAAGCGGCACGGGTGCGCACCGGTGACAGGGTTGAACTGCTCGTCGGCGAAGGCCGGACGATCGAAGGACGGGTACGCTCTTCCACCGGCGTCGTCGATCCGCAGAGCCGCGGCGCGACCGTCATCCTCGAAGCGACCGGCGCCTCCGGTCTCGCTCCCGGACAGATGCTGCAGGCTCGCATTTTCGCCAGTGGCGGTGCCGTGCGCGGCGGCGTGATGGTTCCCCAGGACGCGGTACAGACGACCGGTGCCCGCACTGTCGTGTTCATTCGCACGCCCAGGGGGTTCAGGGCGCAGGCCGTGCAGGTGGGCAGCCGCAGCGGCGGCCTCGTCTCGATCGTCTCCGGGCTCATGGCCGGGACGCGGATCGCCACCAGCAACGCCTTCCTTCTCAAGGCAGAGCTGGAGAAGGAGACGGCCGAATGATCTCCCGGATCCTCTCCCTCTCGATCAGGGGGCGATGGCTCGTCGCCTTCCTGACCCTGATGGTCGCCGGCTTCGGCCTGTGGCAGATCACGAAGCTGCCGATCGATGCCGTCCCGGACGTCACCAACCGCCAGGTCCAGATCAGCACTTTCGCGCCCGCCTATGGACCGGTCGACATGGAAAAGCAGGTGACCTACCCTGTCGAGACGGCAATGGCAGGCATCCCCGGCCTCACCATGACGCGCTCGATCTCGCGCAACGGGTTCAGCCAGGTCACCGCCGTCTTCACCGACGCCACCGACATCTACTTCGCGCGCCAGCAGGTAACCGAGCGCCTGACGCAGGCAAAGGACAGCCTGCCGGTCGGGGTTCAGCCCGTGCTCTCTCCGCTCAGTACGGGGCTCGGCGAGATCTTCTTCTATTCGATCGCCTTCCGCCATCCGGACGGCAAGGGCATCAAGGCCACGGACAACCAGCCCGGCTGGCAATCCGACGGAAGCTATCTCACGCCCGAGGGCGAACGCCTGACCACCGAGCTTGCCAAGGCCGCGTACCTGCGCACCGTACAGGACTGGATCATCCGTCCGCAGATGCGCAACGTGCCCGGCGTCGCGGGCGTCGATTCCAACGGCGGCTACGTCAAGCAGTACCTTGTAGAACCCAACCTCGCGGCGCTGTCCTCTTACGGCATTTCGTTCACGCAGCTGGCAGACGCACTTGAGCGGGCCAATCTCTCCGCCGGATCGAACTACGTGCGCCGGGCCGGGGAAAGCTTCCTGGTTCGCGCCGACGCGCGCCTGAAGTCGGTCGACGACATCCAGGAAGCCGTGGTGGCCACTCGCGCCGGGGTGCCGGTCCGGGTAAAGGATATCGGCCAGGTCGTCATCGGCGGCGCCGTGCGCACGGGTTCCGGCAGTCGCATGGGCTCCGAAGCGGTGATCTCCACCGTATTGATGCTCACCGGCGAGAACAGCCGCATCGTCGCGAACAGCGCGGCCGAGAAGCTCATCCAGATCAACAAGTCGCTGCCGCCGGACGTGTTCGCCGAGCCGGTCTACAATCGCTCGAAGCTGGTCAATGCCACGATCGCGACGGTCGAGAAGAACCTGATCGAAGGCGCTCTGCTGGTCATCGTCGTGCTGTTCCTGCTGCTCGGCAACATCCGCGCGGCATTGATCACAGCGGCAGTGATCCCGATCACCATGCTGATGACCGCCAGCGGCATGAACGGCCTTGGCGTCTCGGGCAACCTCATGAGCCTTGGCGCGCTGGACTTCGGCCTGATCGTCGACGGTGCCGTCATCATCGTCGAGAACGCGCTGCGGCGTCTTGCCGAGCGGCAGGAGCATGAGGGACGTCTGCTCACAAGGTCGGAGCGCATGGAGGAGACCAATCTCGCCGCGCGTGAAATGATCCGCCCCACCGTCTACGGCCAGCTCATCATCTTCCTCGTCTTCGTGCCGCTGCTGACGTTCCAGGGCGTCGAGGGCAAGACTTTCGCGCCGATGGCGATCACCCTGATGATCGCGCTCGCGTCCGCATTCGTGCTGTCGCTCACGTTCGTTCCGGCCATGATCGCACTGGTCATCACCGGCAAGGTCTCCGAGACCGAAGTGAAGCCGATCCGCTGGTTCAAGGAGAAGTATCATCCGGTCCTGACAAAAGCTGTGGCCCGTCCGCTGCCCTTCGTCTTTGCGGGTGTCGGCGTGTTCGCTGCAGCAGTCCTAGCGTTCGGTATGCTCGGCGAGGAGTTCATGCCGCAGCTCGACGAGAAGGACATCACTGTCACCAACTTCCGCGTGCCCTCGGCCTCGATCGATCAGTCCACGCAGATGCAGCTGGCGATCGAGGATGCGCTCAAGACGTTACCCGAGGTGGCGCTGGTCTTCTCCAAGAACGGCAACGCCGACCTCGGCACTGACCCGATGCCGCCGAACGCATCGGACACGTATGTCATCCCCAAGCCGGAAGACGAATGGCCGGACGAGGTCAGGAGCAAGGACGACATCCTGCGCCGCATCGAGGAGCGGATGAAGCCGCTCATCGGCAACCGGGTCGAGATTCAGCAGCCTATCCAGATGCGCTTCAACGAACTGATCGCCGGCGTGCGCGCCGACGTGGCCGTCAAGCTCTACGGCGACGACCTCGACGCCATGAGCGAGCAGGCCCGCAGGATCGCAGCGGTTCTCCGCAAGATTCCGGGAGCGGCCGACGTGAGCGCGGAACAGACTTCTGGCGCGCCGACCTTCGACGTGAAGATCGATCGCCAGGCGGCCGCCCGCTACGGCCTGACAGTGGAAGAAGTGGCCAATACGGTCGCCGCCGCGCTCGGCGGCCGCGAGGCGGGCCTGCTGTTCGAAGGAGACCGGCGCTTCGCGGTCGTCGTGCGCCTGCCCGACGCCCAGCGCGACGATCTGGAAACGCTGGGCGCGATCCCGGTGATGCTGCCCGGCGGAGAGGGACAGATCGCCCGCTCCGTGCCGCTGCGCGAAGTGGCGCGCTTCAGCTACACCCTAGGGCTGAACCAGATCAGCCGCGAGAACGGCAAGCGGATGGTCGTCGTTCAGGCCAACGTGCGTGGCCGCGATCTCGGTGGCTTCGTCTCCGAAGCGCAGGACGCGATGGGCGCTCTGGCATTGCCTTCGGGCATGTACACGGAGTGGGGCGGAACCTTTGAAAGCCTGCAATCGGCACGCTTGCGCCTGATGCTGGTGGTTCCGGTCTGCTTCGCCGCGATCTTCGCATTGCTCTTCATGGCGCTGGGTGGCCTCGGCCGCGCGGCGATCGTCTTCAGCGCGGTGCCGATGGCTCTGGCTGGCGGCGTCTTCGCCCTCCTCCTGCGCGGCATTCCGTTCTCGATCACGGCGGCAGTGGGGTTCATTGCCCTCTCCGGGGTCGCCGTTCTCAACGGTCTGGTGATGATGAGCGCGATCCGCAAACGGGCCGACGACGGCCTCGCGCCAGATGAGGCCATCGTCAGCGGCGCTATGGAGCGGGTGAGACCTGTTTTGATGACCGCGCTCGTCGCAAGTCTCGGATTCGTGCCCATGGCTCTGGCAACGGGAACCGGAGCGGAAGTCCAGCGTCCGCTCGCTACCGTCGTCATCGGCGGGCTCATCACCTGCACGATCCTGACCCTGCTCGTGCTTCCGGCGATCACCGCGCTGGCAACTCGCAAGGCGCAGCACGCGCGTAGCATCCCGCAAGTCCCGTAACTGCCGTAACTGCCGTAACTGCCGTAAGGCATGGTCGGCCCCTCACGGATGCCGACCATGCCAATCGCAGGTGAGGATCAGTGGACCGGCAGATTGTGCTGCCGGAGGCTCATGCGCTTCCGAGTTTCATGTCGATTTGGTTGCGATTTGGCAGCCGATGATTGCGTAAAGGCATAGCCTGTCATTCGGAATATATGCTCAGGAGGGCAAGATGGGGTCGCAGACTACAGTCGGCGTCGAGTGGCGCGAACCTGCCACGCAGAATAAGTTTACGGACAAGGCGGCTGCCCGCACACGTCTCATCGCCATCGATGCGCTGCGCGGCCTGGTCATGCTTTTCATGCTCGTCGATCATGTCCGCGAGACGTGGTTCCTGCACATGCAGGTGACAGACCCGGTGGACGCCAGCACGGCGGACCCGGCGCTGTTCTTCACACGCCTGCTCTCGACGTTCTGTGCGCCCGCATTCATCGCGCTGACCGGCCTTTCCGCCTGGCTCTACGGCCAGTCGCGCAGCAAGGCCGAGGTTTCCTCGTTCCTGATCAAGCGAGGCCTGTTTCTGATCTTCCTCGAACTCACTTTCGTCGGGTTCGCCTGGACCGCAAAGTTCCCGCCGAGCACCTTCTGGCTGCAGGTTATCTGGGCCATCGGCATCTGCATGATCGCTCTGGCGGCGCTGATCCACTTGCCGCGCGGCATCCAGATCGGCGTGGGCCTTGCCATCGTGTGTCTGCACAACCTGCTCGACGGCCTTGTGCTTACGCCCGACTCGCCATGGTTCGCCACTTGGGCAGTGCTTCACCAGCGCGCAATCATCGAGCTTGGCGGCGGCATGATTGCCAAGACCACTTATCCGGTGCTGCCGTGGATCGGCGTCATCCTGCTAGGCTACGCAATGGGTCCGTGGTTCGGGAAGCAGGCAGACCCTGCCGCGCGGGTGCGCCGGATGGCGCTGCTTGGCGCAGGATTGCTGGCAGGCTTCGTATTGCTGCGCTTCGCCAACGTCTATGGCGACAAGCCCTGGTTCCACGCCGAGACGCCGCTGCGCACGGTGATGAGCTTCCTCGCGCTCACCAAGTACCCGCCTTCGCTGCTGTTCCTGATGCCAACGCTCGGCTTCGGCGCGCTGATGCTGGCGCTGTTCGAGAAGTTCCAGAACCACGCCGCGATGCCGCGCCTCGCGATGCTCGGCGGCGCGCCGATGTTCTACTACCTGCTGCACCTCTATGTGCTCAAGGCGCTCTATCTGATCGCGCTTGCCATCTACGGTCCGACCAAGGGAACGGTGTTCGGCGTGGACAACGTATCGACGGTCTGGGTCTGGGTCGCGCTGCTGATCGTGCCGCTTTACCTGCCGACCCGCTGGTTCGCCCGCGTGAAGCAGCAGCGCAAGGATATCTGGTGGCTGAAGTACCTCTAGGGTGTGCTTAGGTGCCGTTGAGTGCCGCCCGGTGCCGCTAAGGCACCCCGGCAGATCACACGCATAACGCCTCTCTTTCACTACAATCCACCGTGCGGCGAGCCACTTTCGAAAAAATATGCTCGCCGCACAGCATAGCCTGAACCCCACAAGGCGCAGATAGAAGCGCTGAATAACCGACGCAGGGAATCGACCGGAAAGCATCATGGTGCCATTCTCCGCAGAACAGATGCGCCGGTTACTTTGGAAACAAAGACAATCCGTTCCTACACATAGGGAGCCATTCATGCATAAGCGGTCTATCATTCGAATCACTCTGGTCGCAGGTGCATCCATTCTTTCGACCGTCATCGCGACTTCGGCCTACACCCCATCCGCCGCGGAAGACAACAAGCCGCAGGATATCGTCGTCACGGGGCTGCGCCAGGCCTACATCGGCGACATGCCGGTCCAGGACATTCCGCAGAACATCCAGTCGATCGACGGTACGAAGCTGCAGGGTCTGGGCCTCACTCGCCTTGACACGGCACTTGATCTTGTCAGCGGCGTGGCCCACCTGAACAACTTCGGCGGCCTGTGGGACGGGTATGCGATCCGCGGCTTTGCGGGCGACGCGAACAACGTGCCGGCCGGCTTCCTCGTCAACGGCTTCAATGCGCGCGGCTTCTCCGGCTCGCGGACGCATCGAGCGCCGAACGCATCGATATCCTCAAGGGATCGACCTCTGCAATGTTCGGTCGCGGGGAACCCGGCGGCACCGTCAACATCGTGACGAAAAAGCCCGAATTCACCGCCAAGGGCAATGTCCAGGTGCAGGCCGGCAGTTGGCCCTCGAGCACGCGACGCCGCAATCTCGCAAGATGTGGGAGGACTGGGCGCGCTACTCGTACTATCAGTACAATTCCATGCTCGGCCTGCCCGGCACTCCCGTCGAATGGGTAGACACCTACAAGATGTCGGACAGGCTCTTCGCACAGGGATCATCGCTCTACACCCATGCGCCTTATCCGAACGAGCCGGAATATCCGCGCCTCGAAGAAGAGCATACCCCCGACCTGATGTCGGCGATGCAGGACCTGAATCCTTTCCCGGTGCCATATGTGCGCCGCATGAACACGATGATGTTCAATACTACCGCCCACGCCAGCGCGCTGTTGAACGAGTTTCTCGCTCGGGGCGGCGAGATCGCTATCCGCGAGTTCGAGAACCCCAGACAGTTCCAGGAGCTGCCGGAAAGGACGATAATACATTCGACCGGCTACGCGGCGAAGGCCCTCCTTGGAGACAATTCGATGGTGCCGGTCCGCGGCCAGACGGCGCGCCTCATTCCACAACCTGAAGTGGACTACGCCATCAGCTACGACTCCCAAAATGTGTACACAGTGTCACGCCGCGACGGGATGATCGTGCAGGAGTGGTCGCAAGGTGACTACGGGAATGAAAAGGAAACCGCCTATCTCGACGCGACACGGAGTTCGGTCGCCAAGATCGCCAGGATGATGGAGGCAATGAGCAACCGCTCCTGAGACGGGTCCCGTTACGGCACATGCAAGGCCGCCTTTTCAGTCAAAGGCGGCCTTGTTCATTTTCGGGCAGTTGCGGCAAACTCCTAGAACATCGCCCGCACGCCGAAGACGGCGGATATGCCGGACACGTCATCGCCCGAAACACGCGCCAGCCGGGCGGTGCCGGCCAGCTTGCGCTCCCAGTGGGCGCCTACGTAAGGCGCGAAAGAGCGGTTGCGATCGTACCGCAGGCGCGCGCCGAGTTCGAGGCGCTCGAAGCCGGATCCCACGTTCAGCGCGGATACGCCCTGAAACGCGAAGTCCACCTCGGCTTCGGGCTCCACCACCAGCGACTGGGTAATGCGCTGCTGATAGCCTGCCTTGCCGCGTGCATGGACGTCGCCCTTCTCGGACACCAGTATCTGGCCTGTCACGTCGAACCAGTAAGGCGCCAGCCCCTCGATGCCGACCAGCGCATAAGTACGTTGCGGATCAGGCCGAAAATCGTGGCGCACGCCCAGTTGCAGGTTGAACCAGGGGTCGAGCGCATGACGCCAGTAGGCAGCCAGTTCGATGCGTTCGGCTCGCTCGCCCAGCGTGCCCTCGCCTTCGCTGGCGAGGACCACACGGTCGATATCGCCGCCGTACCATGCCTGTCCTTCCCAGCCGAAACCGTCCTTGCCTTTGGTGGAGCGATATTCCAGCCGGTCGACCTGCAGTGCGAACGTGGAAAAGGTCATTTCCCCGATCATCGCGCTGCGCGAGGCCGCCATGCGATCGGGTGCGAAGAAGCGGTCGGCGGGATGGTCGACCGGCACGGGCGGCGCGGTGGCGTCACCGGGCTGGTCGGCCACGGCCGCATCGGGCATGACGTGCGCGGAATGATCCATCGCGGGGGGGGCGCCCTGACCGGACAGGTCCATGCCGGACATGTCATGGTCCATCCCTGAATGGTCCTGCGCCCAGGCAGAAATCGGCGCGGCGGCCAGCAGCAAGCCGTGGATCAGCGGTAAAGAGACAGAGCGCAACGCCATCAGCCCTGCCCCTCCTCCACGTCCCGCCGCACGGTAACCACGCGCATCATCCCCGCATGCATGTGCAGCAGCATGTGGCAATGGAAAGCCCAGTCCCCCTCGCCGTCGGCGGTAAGATCGAACGCGGCCTTGCCGCCGGGCAGGACGTTGACGGTGTGCTTGCGCGCGCGGTGACCCGGTTCGCCCTGCACCAGTTCGAAGAAGTGCCCGTGCAGGTGGATCGGGTGCGGCATCATCGTATCGTTGATGAGGGTGACACGCACCCGCTCACCCAGCCGGAACGGGATCGGAGCGGGATTTTCCGACATGGCGGTGCCGTCCATCGACCACATGTAGCGTTCCATGTTGGCGGTAAGGTGGACTTCCACCTCGCGCGTCGGCGCGCGCGGATCGGGGTTGGGATCGCGCGAACGCAAGTCCGCATATGTCAGCACCCGGTGTTCGGCATCCTCCAGGCCCGTCGGACGGTCCGCCAGCCGGTCCACCGGCATCGGCGAGAGCGTAGCCACCCCCGGCCCCATCTTCACCGAGGGCGCAACAGAAGCATCGCGCATCTTCATCGAATGGCCCGACATGCTGTCGTTGGCCGGCTTCGACAGGTCGATCTCGCCGCCATCGCCCATGTCCATGCCGGACATGTCCATGCCCATGTCGCGCATCGTCAGCAGCGGGCGCCCCCGGATCGGCGGCACCGGCGCGGCAAGGCCCATGCTCTGCGCCAGCGTCGCGCGGACTTGCCCTGAACGGTCAAGTGCCTCGGCGATGACGGCATAGCTCTGCTCCGCGTCCGGCTCGACGATGAAGTCGTAGGTCTCGGCGATGGCGATCTGCACTTCGTCGGTCTCGACCGGCTGCACCGGGTTACCGTCCGCCGCCACGACCGTCAGCGGCAGACCCGGTATGCGGAAGTTGAAGTTGGTCATCGACGAGGCGTTGATGACGCGCAAGCGCACGCGCTCACCCGGCGCGAACAGGCCGGTCCAGTTCTCCGCCGTGCCGTGGCCATTGACGAGGAAGCTGTAAGTCGATCCCGTCACATCCGAGATGTCGGCCGGGTCCATCCGCATCTGTCCCCAGGCGAGGCGATCGGCGAGCGACTGGTCCTTTCCGGTGATCAGCCCGGTCAGGTCCTGCTTCTGGCGGTTGAAGTAGCCGCTCATCATCTTGAGACGGCGCATCTGCTCGTGCGGGTGGATCGGACTCCAGTCGCTGAGGACCAGCACATGCTCACGCTCGCAAGCGAGCGGATCAGGTCCGGCGGGGTCGATGACGATCGGGCCGAACAGTCCCTCGGCCTCCTGCATCCCCGAGTGCGAGTGATACCAGAACGTGCCCGAATGGGTCAGCGGGAACTCGTAGGTGAATGTCTCGCCCGGATCGATGCCGGGAAAGCTGACGCCGGGAACGCCATCCATCTGGAACGGCACCAGCAGCCCGTGCCAGTGGATGGAACTCTGTTCGCGCAAGGTGTTGGTGACGGCGATGCGCACCGTCTGTCCCTCGCGCAGACGCAGTAGCGGCGCGGGCAGCGTGCCGTTCACGGTCACTGCATGGCCGGAGCGCCCCCCGGTGGCGAAGTGGCTCTGCCCGATCTGCAAGGCGATGGTGTCGCCAGACAGCACGCCCGACCCGGCATTGGCATGCACAATCCCCGCCGTACCGCTGCGCGCCCATGCCGGGAACAGCCCTGCCATGCCCAGACTTCCCGCCAGCGCCCCGCCGATTTCGAGAAATCTGCGACGTGCGATAAGGCGGCGAGCGGCGGGTTCGAACATGGACATGTGGTTCTATACGCGGTGCGTCCGCCTATCCCTCAACGAGATGCGACAATTTCTGACGCGCCCGGTAAATGCGGGTCTCCACTGCCTTGCGGCTGATGCCGAGGATCGCCCCGGCCTCTTCCTGCGACATCCCTTCGATCGCGCACAGCAACAGGGGTTCCTTCAACATCGCGGGCAACGCAGCGATGACTGCATGAATGCGCGCGACTTCATGGTGAGAGGCGAACGCGGCGTCCGGCCCTTGGGCTTCGTCCGCGATATCGATGGCCTCTTCGAGCGGCAGAGCAAAGGCAAACAATCTTCGCACTGCTCGCCTGCGCGCCCAGTCATGGCATTTGTTACGGGCGATGCGCAGGATCCATGCCCTGAACGGGCGCGCCGGATCATAGCGGTGAAGCGCCAGGAATGCGGCGACGAAGCTGTCCTGAGTGACATCCAGGGCCTCCGTTTCATTGCCGGTGTACCCACGTACAAACCGATAAACGGCGTCCCTGTGGGCACGCATCAAGGCGTCGTAGCCGCCCTGCCGGCCGGCCAACGCCGCCGCAAGGGCTTTCTCGTCTTTCTTCTGCAGATGATCCGGTGCATTTTCAGGCACGCCAGTTCAATCCACCGTCGGGGAAGTCAACGCTTCGGCCACCGCCTTGTCGAAACGGGCCGTCTGATCGGGACGCAGCACGCCGCGCATCGCGAACACATGCTGCAGCGTGGCCTTCTGGAGTTCCCCCATCGCCATGTGCGACTGGTCCACCGCCTTCTCCACATTCGGACCGTAAGCATGATCACGGGTGATCGCGGTCGCCAGGCTGGCGTTGGCGGCCTTCAATTCGCCTTCCAGCCGCAAGCGGCGCTGCGCCAACTTCCGCTCCAGCACATCGACCCGGGCCTCCTGGACGGCGTCGAGATCCAGTTCCCGGTGCATGATGGAATGGATGCGCGTTTCTGCAGGCGCACCCACTCGTACCCTTTGCCCGACCCAGAGCGCCGCCAACGCGACGAGGAATGCCATCAGCGCAGCGACTGCGTAGCGATGCATGCCGAAATCCCTCACGAACCGAGCAGGTGCGATGGTGCAGCGGCAGGCACTCCCAGCAACGATCCATCATCGGCCTGTGCAGGCGAAGGCCCGGCAAGCCCTCCCCAGAGACCCACGCCCCCGGCGACGATACAAGCCAGCATCAATGTCCGCCGGGCGGCCAGTCGCTCGCGCCCTGAAGCCAGCCCCGCCATGACCCCGCCATCGATTTCGCCAAGGCCTGCGGGCATCGGCTCGTCGCGCACTTGCGCGAAAATACGATCAAGATTGTCCAAGCCTTTGCTCCTTCCAGGCAATCATGGCCATGATGCGAATACGCAGTCGCGCTCACTTACCCTCACCCATGGATAAAATTTCATGCGCGAGAGGGATGGCCCGCTTCGCTGCGTATGACCTCATGAAAGTCCGGACAAGCTCGTTTGTCCGTCTCGAAGAGGAGTTACCGCGATGCGCCTTTCCGCCCTTGCCGCTACCATCTGCCTGGCACTGACCGCCCTGCCCTCGACCGCCTTTGCCCACCCCAAGTTGCTGAGCGCAAATCCTGCCGACAAGGCAACGGTCACCAAGCCCACGTCGATCACCCTCAACTTCTCCGAGGATCTCGTCGCGCCGCTTTCGGGAATCGATCTCGTGATGGCCGGCATGCCGGGCATGACCGGCCACAAGCCGATGCCGATCAAGGGGATTGCGGCCAAGGCCAAGGGCAAGACGCTGAGCGCCACGCTTCCCCGCCCGCTCCCGAGCGGGACTTACGTTCTTACCTGGCACGCGGTCGCCGCAGACCAGCATCGCATCGAAGGCAGCTACGGCTTCACAGTGCGCTGACCCGATGGAGCAGGGCAGCCTCGCCGCCGCGCGCATCGCCAGTTACGGCCTCCTGCTGCTGACCGCGGGGCTGCCCTTCCATGCGCTGACAGAACGGCGGCCGCGCCTGTCGGCGTGCGAACGCGCCGTGCTCGGTGCTGTGACGGCCGGCTCCCTGCTCGCGTCGATCTGGTGGGCGCTTGCCAACGTGGCGGCGATGGCCGCGCTGTCGATCGGCGAACTCGATTTCGATACGGTGACGATCGTTCTCGGCTCCACGCCGCTAGGGTCACTGCTGACGGTACGGGCAGCGCTGCTTGTGGCGCTTGGCTTTCTGTTGCTGGTTCGGCCACAACCGCTGCTGCTGGCCATCGCCGCGCTGCCGGCTCTGGCCAGCGCGGCATGGGCGGGGCACGCCAGCGCCGGCGAAGGTGCACCCGGCCACCTGCTTCAGGCAAGCGACATCCTGCACCTTGGCGCCGCAGCGCTCTGGCTGGGTGCACTCGCCCGCTTGCTGACGACGACGGTATTCGCTCGCAATTGCGATGCCAACGTGATCCGCAGCCTCGCCGGTTTCGCGCGGGCCGGGACAGTGATCGTGGCGACCCTGTTCGTGACCGGAACTGCCAGTGCATGGCTCGTCAGCGGCGGGCAGTTGCCCGGGGGTGCCTGGCCCGTGCTGATCGGCTTCAAGTTCGCGCTGTTCCTCGCAATGCTCGGCTTTGCCGCAGGCAACCGCTGGAAGCTCGTGCCGGAAATGGAAGACGGAGTATACGGTGCCCGCTGCCGCCTGATCGTGTCGCTGACGCTGGAAACGGCCTGCGCGCTCGGGATCGTCGCGCTGGTGGGGTTTGCCGGGCTGCTCGATCCCCACGGCGGTTGAGACCGCCGTGGGGATCGGCCACATGCTGTCAGGCGCGCGCATCTCGCCCTTGTATTCCGCTGCGGCCAGCCTGGACTCGCCGGTGGCACGCGCTGGCGCGAGATGGCCGGCGTTCCAAGCGTCACACACCGCGTTCATCTCGGCAAAGTCGCCGATGTCCGCCAGCCAGATCGATACCGCAGCAGGTGCTCCTTGCTGCTGCCGGTCGGCGCGAGAAGCGCATCGATCTCGGCCAGCGCCGCCTTGGTCCGTTCGGTCACGCTTTCCCCGGGTGCCCCGATCTGACCGGCAAGGTATACGATGTCGCCATGGATCACGACCTCGCTCATGCGTAGGCCTTGATCGATGCGGATACCGAAGGGCGACAACGCGCCTGATCTGCCCCCTTCTGAGTGGCCCAAAATCTGTTTTAGATTTGGGCATGAAGGAGGACTGGAATGGCGAGGAAGCACAAGCCGGAAGAGATCATCGGCAAGCTGCGTGAAGCGGAGATCGTGCTGG
>NZ_JAZFAX010000057.1:0-16980 GCF_036352595.1 Novosphingobium resinovorum | reverse complement strand
CAATGCTCGAGATCCCGCTGCCAATCCTCTTCCATCGCCAGCCTCCATCAAAGCTGGCTCCCTATGAATCACGCATTTCCCCTGCAGGGAATCCCGAAAATCACAATTCTGCCAAAGTAGTGCTAGCCGAGCCAGTACACCAGCAGCGCCAGGGCCATGACCTGCGCCGCCGCCACGGCATGGAGGCGCAGGAAGAACGACGCCTTGCGCGTCTTGTGCGCGAAGGCGCTGCGCCCCGCGTAGGCCCCCGGGGTGCCGCCCGCCGCCGCGAGCAGCAGCAGCGTGCGCTCCGAAACGCGGCCGCCGCCCCTGCGCGCACGCGACTTGTCGAAGCCGAAGGCGGCGAAGGCGATGACGTTCAGGACGGCCAGCGCGACGAGGCCCGCCTCCGCCGGATTCATACGCGGGCGAAAATCGAGACCGCGAGATTGATCCACAGGGCCAGCGCGAACACTATGCCCAGCACGAAGGCTCCGGCCCGGTGCGAGGGCTTGTTGTAGGTCGTGTGGATAAGGCTCTGCAGGATTCGTGCGGCAACGTAACCCCAGGCGAACACCAGGGTCCAGCGCCCCACCACCGCCATCACGTAGCCGGTGAGGCAGGCGGCGTAGAACAGCGTCGGCAGTTCGAACAGGTTGCCGTAGTGGCGCTCTGCCACACGGGCGCTCTCGGGCTCGGGCTTGCCGAGGTGCGCGCGGTAATAGTCCGGTTCCATCGAATCGAAGATCGCGGCGCGCGC
This sequence comes from Novosphingobium resinovorum, assembly GCF_036352595.1. Lineage (GTDB taxonomy): Bacteria > Pseudomonadota > Alphaproteobacteria > Sphingomonadales > Sphingomonadaceae > Novosphingobium > Novosphingobium resinovorum_B. The sequence goes on along the minus strand of NZ_JAZFAX010000057.1, from coordinate 16,241 downwards.
CGCCGCCATGCGCACGAAGGCCACGAACGTCAGCGCGACCACCGCAAGCATCGGCAGGAAGATCAGGGTGGGATTGTGGGACATCGACGGGCTCCCTCGTGTCTTTCGGCTTCGGCGTTCCGCGGTGCGCCGGTGCCCCGCTGGATCAGGTGCCGGGTGCGGCTGCGGTATCGGCAGGTGCCTCGGCGGGCGCGGTATCGGGGACTGCCGGCTCGGCCTCCTCGTCGTCGGGCAGCGGTCCGCCTTCGGGGCCCAGCGCCTCCCAGTCGTCGTCGGCTTGGGGCTGCGGCGCCGGAGCGGGCGCAGCGATCGGCTCGGGCGTCAGGCGCTTCTTCGGCGTGCGGCTGGCGTAGTGGTCGGCGCCGTCCTTGCTGAAGGCGTAGACCTGGGTAAACGGCACCCGGTACTCGGCCGTCCCGTCGGAAACGATCACCTCGTTGCCGGCAAGGCGCTGGACGGTGCCGATCGCGACACCGTCGTCATCGACGAGCGGGAGCCCGTTGACCAGCTCGGCGCGGCTGACGTTGCGCACGGTGACGACCTTTTCGTCGAGCAGAGCCCGCTTGCCCGCCTTGCTTTCGGCATCGACGGGAGCCGGGGCCCCCGCGATCGCGGGCGCGGCGATGAACGAGAGAGCGCAGAACGCAGAAGCGGTCAGCAGCAGCATGGTACGGGGCAAGGCCTGTTCTCCGGGCAAGATACGCAGGGGAAATGCGCATGAACCGCCCCGGTTGCCAAGGGCCTGTGAGCAGCAGGCACCGGAAGGGGAGAGAGCGATCCCCCCTTCCTGAAGGATTTGCCTTATTCTGCCGCGACTTCGCCGAACAGACCTGGCTCGGAACCATCGTCCACCAGGCTGTCGTCGTTGCTCTTCGCCTTGCGGCGCGAATCGAAGTTCGACCACACGGTGTTCCAGTCACCGCGCGTCGCGCCCTTCGAGTATTCCGTCGCGCGGGTCTCGAAGAAGTTGGCGTGCTCGACGCCGTTGAGCAGCGGCTGCAGCCAGGGCAGCGGGTGGTCCTCGATCAGGTAGATCGGCTTGAGGCCAAGCTGTCCGAGGCGCCAGTCGGCGATGTAGCGAATGTACTTCTTGATGTCCTTGGGCGTCATGCCCGGCACCGGCCCCAGCTCGAACGCCAGGTCGATGAAGTTGTCCTCCAGGCGGATCGTCGTCTGGCACTGGTCGGCGATGTCGTCCTTCACCGCCTTGGTCAGGCAGCCGCGCTCCTCGCAGAAGGCATGGAACAGCTTGATGATGCCTTCGCAGTGCAGCGATTCGTCGCGCACCGACCACGAGACGATCTGGCCCATGCCCTTCATCTTGTTGAAGCGCGGGAAGTTCATCAGCATCGCGAAGCTGGCGAACAGCTGCACGCCCTCGGTGAAGCCGCCGAACATCGCCAGGGTGCGGGCGATGTCCTCGTCGTTGTCGACGCCGAACTTCTGCAGGTAGTCGTGCTTGTCCTTGAGTTCCGAGTACTCAAGGAACGCGCCGTACTCGCTCTCGGGCATGCCGATGGTGTCGAGCAGGTGCGAGTAGGCCGCGATGTGCACCGTCTCCATGTTGGAGAAGGCGGTGAGCATCATCTTGATCTCGGTCGGCTTGAAGACCCGCGCGTACTTCTCGTGGTAGCAGTCCTGCACCTCGACGTCGGCCTGGGTGAAGAAGCGGAAGATCTGGGTGAGCAGGTTGCGCTCGTGCTCCGAGATGTTCTGCACCCAGTCGCGGCAGTCCTCGCCCAGCGGCACTTCCTCGGGCAGCCAGTGGACCTGCTGCTGGATCTTCCAGTAGTCGTAAGCCCAGGGATATTCGAAGGGCTTGTAGGTCTTGCGGGCTTCGAGAAGGGACATGGGCGGCTCCGGTGGATCAGCAGATTGGGGGCGCCCACCGCGTTCTCACGCTGGGGCGGAGATTCCAGAGATAGTGAAGATCACGCTCAAAGCGACCCTGTGAATCATCTTCCCACAGGAATATGTGGGGGCAAGGAAAAAGTGCACCCCCAAGGGGTTGTGGGTCCGCACAATGCGGACCCCAAGGATCAGGAGTCTACCTCGGCGTAGTGGCTGGGCGGCTGGATCACTTCCATGCGCTCCGACAGAAGCGGGCGGAACGAGGGACGCGACTTCATCACCAGGTACCAGCCGCGCGCCTGCTCATGGCTCGACCAGTCGAGTCCGCCGAGATAGTCCGCCACCGAAAGCTGCGCCGCCGCCGCGAGGTCCGCCAGCGTCATCGTCGCGCCCGACAGCCACGGGCGGTTGTCGATGAGGTAGTCGATGTAGTCGAGGTAGTCGTGCGCCAGCTTCATCGATTCGCGTAGCGCCTTGGCATCGGGCGACTGGCGCAGCACGAGGCGCTTCTTCATGCGTTCGAGCAGCAGCGGCCCGGAGACGTCGTTGTAGAAGTTCTCGTCGAACATCGCGATCAGGCGGCGGATCTCGGCGCGCTGCTGGGCGGTGCCGGAGATCAGCGGGTTGCGATCGACCGTTTCCTCGAAATACTCGCAGATCGCGCGGCTGTCCGACAGCACGAGGCCCTTGTCGGTCTCGCGGATCACCGGGGTGCGCCCGGCCGGGTTCATCGCGAAGAGGCGATCCTCGCCTTCCCACGGACGCGCGGTCTGGAGTTCGTACGCGATGCCCTTCTCGGCCATGAGCAGCCGGACCTTGCGACTGAACGGGCAGAGCGGGAACTGATAGATATGCCACATGGCGATTCGGAATGCCGAAAGGGGACCGGAACGTCCATTTCACCGGCACGGGATTCAGGTGGATAAGTCCGCGCCCGATCCGACACGCGTATCGCGGCGCAGATATCGCACCGACGCGCCGCCCTCGATTGACCCTGCCCGCCCTGCCCGACAGTCTGCCGGGCAAAGTGCCAGAGGGAGAGAAAATCGTGCCGCTCAAGTCCGTCCGCCTGGGATCGAACGACCTGGATAAAAGCCGTGCGTTCTACGACGCCACCTTCGCGGCGCTGGGCCTGGCCCCCAGCGCGCCGCCGGGACAGCACCCTATCGCGATGTGGGATGTGGACGGCGTGCGCTTCCTGCTCGGCCCCGCCCGCGACGGCGCGCCCTGCACCCATGCCAATGGCGGCACGATCATCTTCGAGGCGGCCGATGCCGAAGCGGTGCAGGCATGGCACGCGGCCGGCCTGGCCAACGGCGGCACCAGCGAAGGCGCGCCCGAGCCCAAGCCGCAGGCGCGCGGCGCCTTCGGCGCCTATCTGCGCGACCCCGACGGCAACAAGCTGGGGGTCTACGCCGGACTGTCGATGGGCGCGGCCGCACGCTCATGATCGGCGTGGCGGCGCCGGAAACCGCCCGCGCGGAAGACGGCGGATGCCTCCATCCGCCGTTCCGGCCCGAAGTCCGCAGCCAGATCGCCGTCGGCGGCTGCGCGCCAACCCCTGCAGCGTGGTGATCCCACCAGGCGGTTGCGCCAATGGCCCGGCGCCGGAATCGGGAATTCCGAACTGACGACTTGGCCGATGCGCCGTTTTGCCGCAGGGGGCACGGTGCAATGACCACTTCCAACGCAACTTCCCCCACCCCGCACGGCCATGGCGAGGACATCTACGCCCTGTTCGTGGGTACGATCCACCTGGCGGTCGGGCTGGTGCTGCTGCGCGCGGCAGGGCTCGCGACGGGCGGCGTGGCGGGCATCGCGCTGGTGCTCAGCTACGCGACGGGCTGGCCGGTCGGCCTGCTCTATGCGCTGATCTCGGCCCCGCTGATGGCGCTCACCCTGCGCTCCATGAGCTGGCGCTTCATCATCAAGACGGCGGTGGTGACGCTGGGCCTGTTCGCGATGACGGCGCTGGCCCCGATGGGCATCGCCATCGCCTGGGTGAGCGATCCGGTGGCGGCGCTCGTCGGCGGCAGCGTCATCGGCATGGGCGCGCTCGCCCTCGCCCGCCACGGCGCCGCGACGGGCGGTTCGGGGGCGGTAGTCCTGTGGCTCTATCGCACGCGGGGATGGAACGCGGGCCGTACGCAGCTTGTCATCGACGGATCGGTGCTGCTGTTCGCGGCCTCGCGCCTGGACGCGGCGCGGATGGGCTGGTCGCTGCTGGGCGTGGCGGCGACAGCGGGCATCCTGTGGGCCTGGCACCGTCCGGGGCGCTATACGGGGTATTGAACGGAAAAAGGGCCAGCCCTGCCCGGCCGGCCCTCCCCCCTGTCACCTCTAAGGTGTCACCCGTAAAAGGTCAGGCGATCAGAACGCTGCGGAAAGCGAGAACACCACGGTCGAGCCGGCGATGGTGCGGTTGCCGCGAGCCGGATCGGTGAAGTTGGGGCCGAGGTAGACCGATTCCGACTTGGAAATGTCGGTATCGATATAGGCGACGCCCAGTGTCACCGGACCGACGGCCACGTCCGCACCCAGCATCCAGTCCATGTATGAGCCGGTCGGCGCCACGCTGGTGCCGTTCGGGCCGAGGCCGGAGTTGCCGTCCGAGTAGCCCAGGTGCGCCTTCAGCGTGACCGGCGTGTTCGGCAGCGCGCTGCTCACGTCGCCCCAGATATAGAGGTTGTCGCTCTTGGCACCCGGGTTGTAGCCATCACCGTCGGCGTTGAGCGTCCAGCGGCCCAGGGCTTCCTGCTTGGGGGCATAGGCGACGCCGACGAGAACCTTGCCCGGGCCGACTTCGCCCGAAAGCTTCACGTAAGGCTCCGCGAAGTCGGTGATGTCCGAACCGCCCGGATACATGTACCAGGTCAGGCCGACATCGAGCGTGACGCCGCTCGAAACTTCCGTCGCGAAGCCGCCGTAGATGTCGAGTTCGGTGTTCGAGCCGCCGAAAGTGCCCCATCCGGCGAGGTTCGAACCCCAGGTGCCGACATAGAGGCCACTGGCGTGAGCGACCGATACACCGCCCTGAACGGCGATGTTCTTGTCGCTCTGCGAGACGCCGCGAAAGCGATAGTCGGTGACGATGCCGACGCTGCCGGTGGCGGTGAATTCGCTGGGCGCTTCCTCCTGCGCCATCGCGGGAGTCGCGGCGCCGAGAAACGCGGCCGCGAGGCCGGCGACGCCGGCAAAGAGACGAAACTTCATAGTCGGAACACCCTCATGTTACTGTTGTAGCATGTTCCGTCCTGCGGCCTGCAAGCCGGGCTCCGCTGCGTGGCGAGCCCGTTTCATGCCGGCAGGTTCATGGATATGGTTCCGACCTGTCTTCATTCTTGCGTTATCGTAACGAACTGTTGCTATATTTTGCAGTGCAACAAGTGTGGTCGTACGGCAACACAGCATATCGACACGATATTGCCAGAGCATGGCCAGCTTGATCCGCTCTGCGATCAGATCGCTGCCCGTTACAATAGAAAGCCGGGCGGCAGCGCACTGCGCTCCGCCCGGTAGGTTAGAGGGCCGGGTGTGAGGGTTCCCGGCCCGCCAGGTGTTCGGTCAGATCGTCAGCTGGCCAACGGTAGCGGTAGCGGCCGCAGGATCGAATCGGGTCCGGTCACGCGATCGCGCTGGCCACTCTGCCGGCGGCGGCTGATCCATTCGGACAGCGTCTCGGCCGTGGTGTGGTCCATCGCCTTGACACGGCCGAGGTCGAGATGGACCGGACGGTTGGCCGGCTGCTTCTCCAGCACCGCGTTGAGGCGGGTCAGGCCGACGAACGTGGCCGCGCCATTCAGTTCGACCCGCGTGGCCTCGCCCTCGTCGTGCTCATGCACCTTGAGGCGCAAGTGCCGGTAGTGCGGCAGCAGTTCGACGACCGAGAGCGCCAGGCCGACGAGCACGCCGGTCAAGAGGTCGGTGGTCACCACCAGCACGAACGTCGCCGCCCAAATCGCGGCGGGCAGCGGCCCGTGCGCCTTGAACAAGTGGGTGACATGCTTGAGGCTGACGAGCTTCCAGCCGGTGACGACCAGCACGCCGCCGAGCGCCGCCATCGGCACCTCGCGCAGCAGCCAGGGCAGCAGCGCGACGAAGGCGAGGATCCACACGCCGTGCAGGATGGTGGAAAGACGCGTCCTGGCGCCGGCCTGCACGTTGGCCGAGGAGCGCACGATCACGCCGGTCATCGGCAGCGCGCCGAACACGCCGCACAGGAAGTTGCCGATGCCCTGCGCGCGCAGTTCCTTGTCGTAGTGGGTGCGCACGCCGTCGTGCATGCGATCGACCGCGGCGGCCGAAAGCAGCGTCTCGGCGCTGGCGATGAAGGCGATGGCCACGGCCGCAACGATGAGCGCGGGATTGCCGAGCGGGGCGAACCACGCGGCGCTGGTCGGCAGGCTGAAGGCAGCGGCGATCGAGGCCGGAACCTCGATGCGGGCGACGTCGAGACCCATGCCCCAGGCGACTGCGGTGGCGGAAACCACGCCGAGCAGCGCGCCGGGAACCAGGCCCATCGACTTGGGACGCAGCTTTTCCCAGGCGAGCATGACGGTGATCGTCAGCACGCCGATCAGCAGAGCCATCTCGGTCGCGGCGGCGTTCGAGAAGTCGAGGCCGAAGACCCGCGCGGGCATCGCCGCAAGGTTCTGCAGCCCGCTCGACAGCGGCTTGGCGTCGAACAGGATGTGGAACTGGCCGATGACGATCAGCGCGCCGATGCCCGCCAGCATGCCGTGAACGACGGCCGGGCTGATGGCGCGGAACAGGCCGCCGAGCTTCAGGGCGCCGGCGATCAGCTGGAGCACGCCCGCCAGCAGCAGGACCGGGCCGAGCGCCTCGAGCCCGTTCTCGCGGACGAACTCGAAGACGATGACCGCGAGACCAGCGGCGGGGCCGCTGACCTGCAGCGGCGAGCCGGCCATGAGACCGACGACGAGACCGCCGATGATCCCGGTGACGAGGCCCTTCTCAGGCGGCACGCCCGAGGCGATGGCGATGCCCATGCACAGCGGCATGGCAACCAGGAACACGACGATCGACGCCGTGAAGTCCCGCCCGAAATGGGAGAAGAGGCCGGAGCGGCCGTCTCCCGTGCTGGAGGGGGCGGCGGTCATTCCGCGGCTTCTGCGTATTCGGTGGCGAAGCGGCTGCGGGCAGCCAGCGCGACGGGCAGGTCACGGTCTTCGCGCAGCGGCACGAACTCGCCGGTGTCGCCATTGAGGCCGAGCACCTGGCCGGCGTGGATGTCGACCATCCAGCCGTGCAGCGTGATTTCGCCGCGCGCGATGCCGGTGGCGACCGCCGGGTGCGTGCGCAAGTGGCTGATCTGGGCGATGATGTTCTCGAGCGTGATCGCGCGGACGCGGTCCTTGCCCTCGAGGTCGGAATGGCAGGCGCTGACGATGTGTTCGGCCGCGGCGCCATGCTTGAGCCAGGCGGCAACGTTGGGCATCGCTTCGAGACCGGTGGGGTCGGAAAGCGCCTTCATCGCGCCGCAGTCCGAGTGGCCGCAGACGATGATGTCGCGCACGCCCAGTGCCATGACCGCATATTCCACGGTCGAGGTGACGCCGCCGTTGAGCGTCGCGTAAGGCGGCACGATGTTGCCGGCGTTGCGGCAGACGAACAGGTCGCCCGGCTCGGCCTGCATGATCTGCTCGGGCACGATGCGCGAATCGGCGCACGAGATCATCAGCGCCTTGGGCGACTGGCCATGCGTCGTCAGCTTGCCGAACAGCTCGCTGCTGGCGGGGAAAAGGGTCTTCTCGAAGTTGAAGACGCGACCGATGAGCTCGTTCACTGGAACACCTTTCTGTTATCCACTGCCGTCAGCGCACGCACTGCGGCTTACTTTGGGAAGTTAGGTGTCGTGATTTTCAGCCATCGTGCCCGAACGTTACGAAAGCTTGCTGCGATGCAGCGCGGCTCGTGAGAGGATCGGTCAGGCCGGTTCCAGCGGCAACCGGATCGTCGCGCGCAATCCGCCTTCGGGACGGTTGCGCAAGTCGAGCGTGCCGTTTTCCGTGCGCACCGCCTTGCGCACGATCGGCAGGCCCAGCCCCATCCCGGCGGTGTCGCGCGCCCTTGCGGTGTCGAGACGCACGAAGGGCTGGAGCGCGTCGGTGATGCGATCGTCGGGAATGCCCGGGCCATCGTCATCGACCACGATCTCCACAGCGCCGCCGTCGCGCCGGACGCTGACGCGGGCATTGCCGCCGTAGTGGAGCGCGTTCTCGATCAGGTTCGACAGTGCGCGGCGGATCGGCACCGGGCGCACCTTCACCTCGAGGTTGGAAATGCCCGAATAGGTCGCGTCGGCGCCATGGTCGGCGGCGGTATCCACCAGCGTCTCGGCCATCACCGCGATATCGATGCGCTCGGGCGGGATCGAGCGGCCATCGCTGTCCACATACGCCTGGATCGAATCGAGCAGCATGCGCATCTCCTCGATATCGTGCGACAGGCCCTCGCGCACTTCGGGATCGACGCTCTCGTCGTCGAGGCGCAGGCGCATGCGTGCGAGCGGCGTCTTGAGATCGTGGCCGATCGCCAGCATCGTCTGGGTGCGATCGACCAGCGACTGGTGGATGCGTTCCTGCATCTCGTTAAGCGCGCGGATCAGTTCACGCAGTTCGTCCGGCCCGCGCTCGGGCACCGGCCGCGGAGGGCCGGAACCGAGGTGGCGAGTGGCGCCGATCAGGTTGCGCAGCGGCTTGAGCGTCTGGCGCACCAGCACCCAGGCGAGCGCGAACAGCAGCAGCATCGGCAGCACGAGGCTGACGATGCGCCCCACGGTCAGCTTCCACGCCGCATTGGCATGGGTGTGGAACCGCACCAGGCTGTTGTCGGACAGGCGGAACGAACCGCCGATGTTGCCTTTGCCGGGCAATTCCTCGAGGTGGATCTCGAGATCGGCCATGGCCAGTTCGGGCCCGGTCTCGATGACTTGCGCGCGCAAGTTGGACAAGCCCAGCGCCGAGCGGCGGCGGCCTTCCGGCGCCGACCACTGCAACTGGAAGCGCTCGGTGCTGAGCACGCGGGCGACATCGGTGCGCTCGTCCAGATCGGCATGCTCAAGGGTGCGGCGCGCCAGCACCAGGTTCTCGGCAATGCGCTCGGCGTCGTCCCGGCGCAGCATGAACGAATCGACGCGTTCGAAGACGAAGGAGTTGGCGGCGAATTCGATAAGGACGACAAGAAGCAGCACCGCGAGCAGCCGCTCGGGCAGGCCCATCCGCCTGAACAGGGCGACGAGCCTGCCGGTCATCAGTTCCGGATCACTTCCGCCTTGAACATGTAGCCTACGCCGCGCACGGTGACGATCGGCGGCTCGGACCCCTCGGCCTGCAGCTTGCGGCGCAGGCGGCTGACCAGCACGTCGATCGAACGGTCCGAACTGTCGCCGATGCGCGAGCGCGAAAGTTCCATCAGCCGCTCACGCCCGAGCACCCGCTGCGGATAGCCGAGGAAAGTGGACAGCAGGTCGAACTCGGCGCCGGTCAGATCGACGATGGCGCCGCTGGGAGAGCGCAGTTCGCGCCGCGCCATCGAGACTTCCCAGCCGTCGAAACGGATGGAATCGGCCGCGCGCATCTCAGGCACCGGCTCGCTCGACGAATCGAGGCCGCCGCCCCGGCGCAGCACGGCGCTGACGCGGGCGGCCAGTTCGCGCGTGCTGAACGGCTTGGCGAGGTAGTCGTCGGCACCCAGTTCGAGGCCGAGCACGCGGTCCTCCTCGCTTCCGCGCGCGCTGACGAAGATAATCGGCACGTCGCTTTCGCGGCGCAGGCGGCGGAACAGGTCGAAGCCGCTGGTGCCCGGCAGCATGATGTCCAGCACGACCAGGTTCACCGTTGCCTCGCGCAGGGTCACCCACATTTCCGCGCCGGTGGCGGCGGTGAGCACGTTGAACCCGCTCTGGCGCAAGGCTCGCGCGGTCAGGGTGCGCAGGGCACCGTCGTCCTCGACGAGCAGAATGGTGGGGGGCGTGGTCATCGTTTCTTGCGGTAGTCTGTAGCGGGGGGCGACCGTCATCGTGCTGGTTGTCTCTGCTGCATATAGGGGACCGGCGCGGTCAGGCAAACCGCGCCGGTCGAAAATGTCCCGCCGCCCTCATTGCCCTGCGGAAAACCGCGGAACAGCAAGGGCTGCGAGGCGCGATCAGTCGTTGGCGACGGCGCGGTCGGCTACCGCGAGCACCGGACGCTGCGCCTGTTCGGCCTGGGCGACGACGTGACGGCAGGCGCGGCCCTTGGAGGGCTCGGGGTGGCAGACGGCCGGGGCGGAGGACTTGGCGGCGCCGCGGGCAGCAAGGGTGGGGTGGCCCTTCGACGCGGTCACGCTGTCCCCCGCATAGGAAACGGTGGCCGAAGCCGGAGCGGAAAGCGAGACGAGGGCAAGAAGGGCGGCGGAAATCATCGGTATTCTCCAATCTGGCAATGCAATGAAGCCAGATTGGGGGGCGCACATGTCGCGCCTCGGGCCGGGGCATTACGAAACATTGCTGCAACGCGCGTCCCGCTGCGGGACAGGCGTTCATACAATCAAGTACAATCGTGAATGGAATCTGCCAGATCCGCTCCGATCCGGTTCAGGACTTCGTGGCTATACCAATTTTCACACGGGGACAACGGCTTCCTTGATCCGCCACCCCGAGCAAGGAGTTCAAGCCATGACCATTTTCAAGAAGACCATGCTCGCCGCCGGCCTTGCCGCCACCGCGCTCGCGACCACCACCCCGGCGATGGCGCGCGACTGGCATCGCGGCAACGACAACACCGCAGCGATCGCCATCGGTGCCGGTATCCTGGGCCTCGCGGTGGGAGCCATCGCCGCCTCGTCGAGCCGTGACAACGACCGCTATGACGCCCGCTACGACGATCGCTACGACGGCCGCTACTACGCCTCGGACTGGTCGTACCGCGACGGCTATTACTGGGACCGCGACGGTGGCCGCCATTCGCGCGACGAGTATGCCCGCCACGATCGCGACCACCGCGACGAATGGCGCCGTGGTTACTGAGCATCCAACCGGCATGGCCGGGTAACCCCCTCCCCGGCCCATCGGACGCCCGGCCCCTCCTCCTGGGCCGGGCGTCTTCGTATCCGGGCTCGTGCGCCCTGCAGTTCATCGCAAACCTGATACAGGTCGCGACAAATTCACTCGCGGTTCAGTCCTCCGGCCCCACATTCCTTCGCAACGTGCCCACCGCAACCGCCGTTACCCGGTTGGCCCGGAAAGGGAGACGCAACTGATGAAGACCTTGTTGAAGAAGCTTGCCCTCGGTGCCGCGCTATCGGCATCGATGCTGGCCGCAATCTCGCCCGCCGAGGCTCGCGACCGTTATTACGACCGCCGTGACAACACCGCCGCCGTCGCCATCGGCGCGGGCGTGATCGGCCTCGCCCTGGGTGCCGCGCTCGCGGACCGGGACGACCGGTACTACAACGATCGTGGCTACTGGGGCTCGCGCCGCTACGTCACGGTGCGGGACCGTCCGGGCTATTACTACTACTATGATGGTTACCCCAACCGCTACTACCGCGATCGCTATTACGACCGCGACTATTCCCGCTGGTCCCGCGACCGTTCGCGGTGGGGCGGGCCTAATCGCTGGGATCGCGGACGGAACTGGGATCGCGGCCGCGATTACCGGCGCGACGACTACCGCCGTGACCGCCGCGACCATTACTGGCGCGGCGGGGACAGGGATCGCTATCGCCGCTAAGTCCTGACGCCGAAACACCTGCGGGGCGGTGGCCATAACCACCGCCCCGCAGTCTTGCGGTCTGACGGGAACGATTGCGAACGCCTTGCGATGAAGCGCCCTCGCCAATTGCGACAGGGGCGGCTATGGGCGCTCCATCATGCATATCGCAGACCTGCGCATCGCCCTCTTCTCGGGCAACTACAACTACGTCCGGGACGGTGCCAATCAGGCGCTCAATCGCCTCGTCGGCTACCTGCTGCGGCAGGGCGCGCAAGTGCGCGTCTATGCGCCGGTAGTGTCCGAACCGGCCTTCGAGCCTACCGGAGACCTCGTCGGCGTACGCGCCTTCGCCATTCCCGGGCGCCCCGAATACCGCTTTCCATTCTCGATCTCGGGCAAGGCGCGGCGCGATCTTGCCGCTTTCGCGCCCAATGTGATCCACGTTTCCTCGCCGGACCCGGTCGGCCACCAGGCGGTGACCTGGGCGCGCGACCGGCGCCTGCCGGTGCTCGCTTCCGTCCACACCCGGTTCGAGACTTACCTGCGCTATTACAACATGGCCTGGGGAGAACCGGTGGTCGAGGCGATCCTGCGCCGCTTCTACCGACGCTGCGACGCCCTCGTCGCGCCGTCGGAGAGCATGGCGCAACTGCTGCGCCAGCAGCGGATGAACTACGATGTGTCGATCTGGTCGCGCGGGGTCGATCACGAGGTCTTCAACCCCGGTCGGCGCGACCTGGAATGGCGGCGCAGCCACGGCATCGCCGATCATGACGTCACCATCGGCTTCCTGGGCAGGCTGGTGATGGAAAAGGGCCTCGACGTGTTCTCAGACACCGTCGACGAACTGCGCCGGCGCGGCGTCGCGCATAAGGTGCTGGTGATCGGCCAGGGCCCTGCCCGCGAGTGGTTCGAGGAGCGCATCCCCGGCGCCGCCTTCGTCGGTTTCCAGGGCGGCGCCGACCTCGGCCGTGCGGTGGCCTCGATGGACGTGCTGTTCAACCCCTCCGTCACCGAAACGTTCGGCAACGTCACGCTCGAGGCCATGGCCTGCGGGCTCCCCGTCGTCGCCGCTGCGGCCACCGGCAGCCAGAGCCTCGTCGACGACCGCGTCTCGGGACGGCTGATTCCGCCCGGCGCGATCCACCAGTTCGCCGAAGCGCTCAAGAGCTACGTGGAGCAGCCCGAGCTGCGCCGCAGCCACGGCCAGGCAGGCGCCGCGCGGGCCGGCGAATTCAGCTGGGACCGGATCAACCAGGAAGTCGCCGACACTTACTTGCGGCTGATCCGGCAGAAGGCGCGCGCCTGAGGCATTTTCCGGTCGGATGGAGAGATCTGACCCAACGGGCAATGCGCGGAACAGGAGGCATTCAGCGGTGTCAGGCGCCCGACACGCGCCGCCCTGAAGACGCGTCCGCCGCGTCACCCATGACGACCCGGTCACGCCCCTGGCGCTTGGCCGCGTAGAGCGCGGCATCCGCACGGCGATAGAGGGCGCTCATGACGTCGCCGGCGCCCGCTTCGGCAACGCCGACGCTGACCGTCACGCGGCCCAGCGCCTCGCCGTGGTCGCAGGCGGCGATTTCCGATCGCACGCTCTCCGCAAAACGCGCCAGGGCAAAGCCATGAAGGCCGGACAGGATCATCGCGAACTCCTCGCCGCCGATCCGGGCCGCGGCGCATCGCTCGCCTTCCCAGCGGGCAAGGCGCCGGGCGATCGTCACCAGCGCATCGTCGCCCGCGTCATGGCCGTGCGTGTCGTTGATCGCCTTGAAGAAATCCACGTCGATCAGCAGCAGGGCCACGGGAACTCCTGTCCCGGGCTCCAGGCTGGCCGAAGCGACCTCGAAGAAGCCGCGCCGGTTGCGCAGCCCCGTAAGCGGATCGCGCCGCGCCAGTTCGTGCGCCTGCGCCTCGGCCCGCCGCGCCACGTCGCGCTGCATGCGCAGCAGCGCATAGGACCGCGAGGCCGAGATCGACAGCCAGAGCGTCTGCCAGGCAGCGGCGAACAGCACCAGCAGCTGGGAACCGCCGCCCCACAGCCATTGATCGGTATCAACGAAACCCGAGAAGCCGAGCACGGCCATCGGCACGGCCCACGCCGCCGCGAAAGTGCGCGCCTCGCCGCTGCCGCGTCGCCACGCCTGGATCAGGCAGGCCGCAACCGCCAGCAACAACGCGCTTGTCAGGAAACCCAGCAGGTTGGCGAAGAGATCGATCGGGCCGGAGCGCACTACCGACAGCGGCACCCCCATCGCGCCCACCGTCCAGCCCAGATAGAGCGTGGACTTGCGCAGCAGCGGGTTCAGATGGTGCTTTTGCAACGCCGTCACCGCGCTCATGGTCGCCAGCATGGTGGCGAGGCAGGCGAGGCCGGTACAGACCTGAGCCGATGGCGCACCCGCCATTGCGGGCAGGACCAGCAGCAGCAGTTGCGACCAGCACGCCCCCCACAGCAGCATTACCGCAGCCCAGCCCGCCTGCCAGGCGGAGAACTGCCGCCGCGCCACGATCGACAGCGAGGCGTTGAACGTCGCGCCCACCAGCAGCAGCATCAGCGCCGAGCCGATCGCCGCCGCCAGCACCGTCGACTGTTCCTCCTCCGCATCGGGACCGGCGAGGCGGATGCGCAGCATGTTCGCACTCGCCAGGCGATCGAAGCGCAGCGTCACCCCGGTGACCGGCGCGCCGTGCCGGGGCGCCGAGAACGCGATCTGCGCTCCCGCCCGCCAGTGCGAACCGAAGTCTCCGCTGCGCACCTGCTGGCGCACGATGGCCCCGTCGGCAAAGGCGAAGCAGACCTCGAGGCGATCGAACCGCGAATTATGGACGAGCACCGCCGGTTCCGAACGCGCCTGCGGGTTGCCATGAAGATCGACGTGCAGCCACAAGCTGCCCTGTTGATACCCGGCAGGCTCCCCGCCGCAGGTGTAGCGCGCGGGCACCCGTTCAAGCGGCGCGACCTCGGAACTGACGGCGTGGCACGGCACTCGCCCGCCTATCTCATGCGTCGCGGCTGCCGCACTGCCCGCCCAGCCGAGCGCCGCCAGCATTGCCATGAGCGCCAGCACCAGCCCCCAGCCGGCACGGCAGTATTGCGAATCGATCCCCATCGATCCGCTGGATGGCATAGTTTTCCTTATGGTTGGTTACTTAATGCGACGGAAAGAACCAAGGCGCGGCGTAGGTGTCCCCGCCGCGCCTTGACCTTCTCCCCTTCCCTCGGCTCCTGCGCGAGGGGCCAGCCGACCCTCGCGCGCATTCTCCCTGCGTTTCTTCTTTTTTATTCCGTCATGTGATCCGGCACTGCAGCCGCACCAAGGCGCGATCGATCGCGCCCTTGGCGGCATCACCGATCTCGCCGTCCACCACGCGGTAGACGATCCTGCCGTTTTCCAGCGAATAGGCCACCGTCGCCATGCCGTCGTTGAAACTGGCAAGGTAGAGCGCGGGCTTGCGCTGGATGAGGGCGAGATCGTCCTCGCGGGGAACCAACGTCGCACGCATGTAGTACGCGCCTGTCATTTCCCCGGCCGCTTCATCGGCAGTCGCACCGCCAAGGGCCAGAGTTCCTTCAGCGGCATGGCCCGTGCCGGTCGTCGCCATTGCAAACAGGATGATACCCGCCTGCAACGCTGCCAGGAATCGCTTCATGACAACCATCCTCTTCCGGTGCGGCTCCATCATTGCGGAGCCGTCATCTCTTGGCTCGATGCGTACCATGGCAAACCGCCCGGACAAAGCGGACAATGCTCAAGAAGCTTAGGATTTCCGCGCTTTTTGCGCTGCGCAACGATAGTCGTACTACGCGGTATGCCCCCTCGGCGGACGCAGCCTCGCGCTTCCGCGGAAACGCCTGGAAGGGCTTGCCCCGACGTCCCGTGCGGAGCAGGATCGTGCTGCAGACGCACATCTCGCCGCGAGTATCGGAACAGCGCGAATCGCCATCGGCCACACCGCGAAGGAACACGTCGTCGGCGAAGGCGTTGCGAACAGGCCCACCCGGGAGCCATGCAAAAGGGAACTGAAGACATGACCACGAACACCGCATCCGCGCGCTACGTCGGCCTTGGCAAGGATGGCAAGGGCGCGATCAGCACGCGTTCGGGAGTGCTTGCCGACCAGCCCTATGGCTTCGGCACCCGCTTCGAAGGCAAGCCCGGTACCAACCCCGAGGAACTGATCGCCGCCGCCCACGCCGCCTGTTTCACCATGGCGACCAGCTTCGCCCTCGCCAAGGCCGGCCATGCCGAAGGCACGCTCGACACCCGATGCACGGTGACGCTGGACAAGGACGGCGATGGCTTTGCCGTCACCAGATCCGCCCTCACACTGACCGCCTCGATCCCCGGCATCACCCCGGAAGACTTCGCCCGCATCGCCGATGAGGCCAAGGCAGGCTGCCCCATTTCAAAACTGCTCAACTGCGAAGTCACGCTCGAAAAGTCGCTCGGCGACTGACGCCGCGATGCGGGATACTGGAGCCGAAGTCCCCTTTGGGGGAGGCTCCGGTGATTTCGAGACCACCCGCCTTCAGCGAACGCGATAGCTGGAGACCCGCAAAAACCGGTAGCGTTTGGACGGCTATAATGATTCATTGAGGGCGCGCGATCACGGAGGCCAGCTATGGATCCCAAGTCCCTGTTCAGTTTGAGCGATCACCTTGAGGCATTG
>NZ_JAZFAX010000056.1:0-18649 GCF_036352595.1 Novosphingobium resinovorum | reverse complement strand
CTCGCTCTTGCGACCGGGGGAACTAGCTGTCCGTCTGTGTTGGCGACCGTAGCAGAAGCGTGCTCCGCTGCGGTGAAGCGGCCTCTAAGGGGGGCTTCTGATTCGGTCAACACCGTTTTTGAAAAAAGTTCATTTTCAACGCAAGACCGCGTTTCCTGGGAACCGGAAGGCGGGGCGCGTCCTTACTATGGCCTGCGGCGCCCCCAAATACGATTCCGGCTTGCCACCAGCCGGCTGTTCCTGCGTTCGCTATCGCAGCATTGCTTCGCGAGGTTCAGGTGCTATCGAATGCATGTGTCGAAAATCTTGAAATCACGTGCCCGGCCGGCCGATGTCGCGCTTCTGGCCCTCCTGCTCGCGAGCACGGGTTGCGCAGGAGCTGGCGCAAAGGTGAGCGATATACCGCCGCCGCCGATCGCAGCGGATGCGCCGGCCGTCGCCCCGCTTTCTCCTCCCTGGTGGCGCGAGGTGGGAGACCCGGTGCTGGCGACGCTGGTGCAGCAGGGCCTCGATATCAATCCGGACGTGATCTGCCGCATTGCCTCGCTGCGCCAGTACGATCATCAGGCCGAGCAGGACGCCCGGCGGATTGGATCGCGGCTCGGCAGGCTCCTTGGCGACAAGAGTGTGCGTCCCGACCCGCAGATCCGCTCCGACAAGGTCGAGCGCGTCTCCCTGCGTCGCGAGCGACTGGCACGCCAGATTGCGCTCGCCTATGTCGAAGTCAGGCGGCTGCAGCAGGATGTCGCGCTTCGCGGCTCGTTGCGCGACCAGTATAAGGACAATACCGAGGTTGCGCAGTTCCGCCGCGAAGCCGGACTGGCGCCGGCGATCGACGGATCGCTCGCACGCTCGCAGGACGAGACCGCACAGGGCGAACTCGGTTTCGCGCAAGGCCGTCTCGACGACGCGATCGGAGAACTGGCCCGACTGGTCGGCGACAAGCCGGACGCGCTGGCCGCCAAGATCGGCTCGCCTGGTGCCATTCCCGATCCGGCCGTCGATCCGCTTTCGCTCGCGCCCCCGGAAGAGCCGCGCCGCGTGGCGGTGGCGGACGCGGTGCTGCGCGAAGCCCGCCTGACGCAGACGCTGGAAGAGGCTCGGCGTACCGTCCGCGATGCCCGCACTGCCTATCGCGAGGGAGCCGGGGGCTTCTCCACGCTTTATGTGGCCGAAGCCGCCGCGCTCGCGGTCGATCTGGCGCTGGTCGATGCGCGGGCCCGGCGGGTGGAAGCGACTCTTGATTTGTGGTCCGGACGTGACGGGTCATGGGCGCGCGGCGGCCTCGAACCGGTCGTCGCCCCGGACCCATCGGCGACGGGCCCGACCATAACGGTGACCGCTGCCTGTGACTGACCATTCCGAGACAGAACCCGCCGTGATCGAGCGCCCCGCCGCCGAATCTGTCGCAAGCGAGCATGAGGCGCATACGCCGCTCGACGCGCTGCTGGGCGCAGCGCCGCGGCGGGTGATGCGCCACTGGTTCAGCCTGCTGGTGCTGGCGATCGCCGCGCTGGGCGCGGTGACGTTCTTCGTGCGATTCGTGAACGGGGAGGATTCACCTTACTATTCGACGCCGGTGGAACGCGGGAACCTGATTCCCCTGCTATCCGAGCGCGGGCAGCTGCGCGGCTCCGGGGAAGTGACCGTGTTCTCCGCGCTGGCCGGCCGGGTCACATGGGTGTCGGGCAAGACCGACGGCGAGGTCCAGCGCGGCGAACTGCTCGCGATGATCGATGCGAGCGAGGTCCAGGGCGACATGGAGGTGGGCGAGGCCCGCCTCGCCGCCAGCCAGGCAGCGATGGAGGCCGCGCAAGTGGCGGCGCAGGATACCGCCGGGCGCCTTGCCCGTTTTGAGAGCGTCTGGCGGCGGTCGGGCGGCCGGGCGCCGTCGCTCAACGAGATGGAACGCGCCCGTGCCGATGCGCGCCGCGCGGACCTCGCGGTCGAGGCTGCAAGCGCCGAGGTCAAGGCGGCGAAGCTCCGGTTCGGCGCGGACGAAAAGCGCAAGGCCGGTGCCGAAGTGCGCGCGCCGTTCTCCGGCGTGCTGACGATGCGCCATGCCCAGCCGGGCCAGACCATCGGCGAGCACCAGCCGCTGTTCACGATCGCGCAGGGTGTTGCGCCGCTGACGATCGAAGTACCGCTCAACACCCCACCGTCCGAACCGATCAAGGCCGGGACACCGGCCAAGGTACGGCTCGATGCCCTGCCCGATGCTTCCCAGTCGGCGACCTTGACGCTGCTGCGCGTCTCGCCGCCGCCGCAGGCCGCGCCGCCGCTGGCCGTCTTCACCGTCGAGAAGCCGGGCCCGCAGCTCCGCCCCGGCATGGCCGCCACCGTCGAGATCGAACTGCCCGAGCGGCGCGACGTGCTGTTGGTGCCCAACGCCGCGCTCGAATTCGAGCCCGGTGCCCGCAATCCGCAGCGCCGCGAGCGCATCTTCGTGCTCGACGGAGGCGAACCGCGCCGGGTCTACGTTTCCATCGGCGCCAGCGACGGCAAGCGCACCGAAGTCTTCGCCAACGACCTGAAACCGGGCGATCGCGCGATCATCGGTTGGCGGGACGCGACGGCCGGAGCCGCGCAGTCAGGCCAATGAAAGGTCGCGGCTGAAACAATTGACGTGCCCGTGCGTATGGGCATCGACGGAAAACCGAGGCAACGAGGGTAAGCAGCATTTCAATCGACGACGCGCAAATGTCGCGCCGAACGGCCGTGGGCCTGTTTGCGGCGCTCATGGCGGCCAGCGCCCTGCCTGACGGGGTGAAGGCCGCGACGGGCGAACGGCTCGGCGCGCCCGAGCCGTTTTCGTGGGACAGCCTGGTGGCGCAGGCACGCGCGCTGGCGCGCAGGCCGCACGTCGCCCTCCCCGTATCGACCCGCGCGGCGGCGGACTACGATGCCGCCGGCAAGCTTACGTATGGCGACGCCCCCAGCATCGCCGGCAACGTCCGCCTGTTCCCCGCCGTGCGCGGCACCGCGCCCAAGGCGGTCCGCATGGCCGTAGTCGAAGGCGGGCAGGCGCGCGAGATCGTCGATACCAGCGACCTGTTCGTCGGCGGGCACAATACCGATGCGGTGGGCTTTCGCGTGATGGACGCGACCGGCCGCAGCGACTGGCTGGCCTACCAGGGCGCCAGCTATTTCCGTTCCTGCGGATCGCGCGACCAGTACGGCATTTCCGCCCGCGCCATCGCCATCGACACCGGCCTGCCTACCGGCGAGGAGTTCCCCGACTTCACCCGGTTCTGGATCGAGCAGACCGGCGCCGATGCCGTGCGCATCCACGCCCTGCTGGACGGGCCGAGCCTGACCGGTGCTTATGCCTTCGAATGCCGCAAGGGCGCGGGCGGCGTCACTCAGGACGTCACCGCCGCGCTGTTCCTGCGCAAGGACGTGGCGCAACTCGGCCTCGCCGCCGCGTCGAGCATGTTCTGGTACGACCAGGCGAGCCCGGCCCGCGCGCATGCCGACTGGCGACCGGAAATCCACGATTCCGACGGGCTGTGTATCTGGTCGGGCAATGGCGAGCGGGTCTGGCGCCCGCTGGCGAATCCCAGGGTCGCGCGGCTGAACAGCCTGCGGGCCGATTCGCCCAGGGGCTTCGGCCTGCTCCAGCGCGACCAGGCCTTCGACCACTATCAGGACGACGGCGTGTTCTACGATCGCCGCCCCTCGCTCTGGGTCGAGCCCAAGGGTGACTGGGGGCGCGGTGCGGTGGGCCTCTACGAGATGCCGACCGACAGCGAGACGATGGACAACATCGCCCTGTTCTGGCGCGGCGACAAACCCGCCAAGGCCGGCCAGCGGCGCGATTTCGCCTATCGGCTGACCTGGACCTCGAACCCCATCGACGCCGACACCGCATCACGCTGCATCGACAGCTACGAAGGGCCCGGCGGCGCTCCCGGCGTGCCGCCGCTGCCCGGCGTACGCAAGTTCGTGTTCGACTTCGTCGGCCCGGCCCTCGCCGGCCTGACCCGCGACAGCGGCGTGACCCCCGATACCGACCTGCCCAAGGGCGCCGTCGTCTCGGCCGTCGCCTACCCCGTGGCCCGCGCCGAAGACGGGCGCTGGCGGGCGATGATCGACGTGCGATCGGCGCAAGTCACCCAGCCGCAGTTCCGCCTTTTCCTCAAGCGCGGCAACTCCGCGCTGTCCGAGACCGTTATCAAGGCCATCGAAACGTGAGTGCGACCCCCATGACCCATTCGCCGATGCTCCCGGCCGAATCGCCCATGGCGATGCCGATCCAGAACCTGTGGGGCAACCCGCCCGCCGCGAACGAGGTGGTGACGGCACCGCACGGGATGCTGGTCAAGCGCCTGCTGCTGCTCGCGCTCACGGCGGTGATCGGCCTGGCGGCATCGAGCACGGTGCGCATGGAACTCTCGCGCGACGGGCTCGACTGGGTCGAAGTGGCGCTGCTGGCGTTCTTCGTGCCGCTGTTCTGCTGGATCTCGTTCGGCTTCGTGACCGCATCGATGGGCTTCCTCAAGCTCATCACCGGCGAGCATCCCGGCTTCACCGCGCTGCCCAGCCCCGCCTCCAGCCTGCGCCACAAGACCGCCGTGCTGATGCCGGTCTACAACGAGGGGGTCGAGGAAGTCTTCGCCCGGGTGCGCGCCATGGCCTATTCGATCGCCGAAGCAGGCGGTGCACCGTGGATCGACTTCTTCATCCTCAGCGATTCCAACCCTTTCCACGGCAAGCGCGAGGAAGCGGCCTGGCACGAACTGGCCGACCATGCGCCGATCAAGATCTATTACCGCCGCCGCGAGAAGAACATCGCCCGCAAGCCGGGCAACATCGCCGAATGGGTGAAGCGCTTCGGCGGCGCCTACGAGAACATGCTGGTTCTCGACGCCGATTCGATGATGAGCGGCGAGACGATCGTGGGCATGGCCTCGATCATGGAGGAGCGTCCCTCGATCGGCCTGCTCCAGACGGTGCCGATGATCACCAATGCGCGCACCCTGTTCCAGCGCTGGATGCAGTTCGCGAGTGAGGCCTACGGGCCCATCGCAAGCGCCGGACTGCTGTGGTGGTCGGGCTCGGAAGCCAACTTCTGGGGCCATAACGCGATCGTGCGCACCCGCGCCTTCGCCGAAGCCTGCGGCCTTCCGGAGCTTCCCGGCAAGGCGCCCTTCGGCGGCCATATCCTCAGCCACGACATGCTCGAATCCGCCCTGCTGCGCCGCCGTGGCTGGGCGGTCCACATGGTCATGATCGGCGGTTCCTACGAGGAATTCCCGCCGACGATCATCGACATGGCGATCCGCGACCGCCGCTGGATGCAGGGTAACCTGCAGCACCTCCAGCTCCTCGGCGCCTCGGGCCTGCACTGGGCCAGCCGCCTGCACCTGCTGATCGGCGCCTCGGCCTACCTCACCTCGCCGGGCTGGCTGCTGCTGATCCTGACGATGATCGGCCAGGTCGCGACGCACGGCGATGGTGGTTTCGTCACCCTCGCCCCGCCGAGCGTGCTGGCGCTGACGGTGATGCTGCTGTTCGGGCCGAAGATCATGGGCCTGATCTGGATGCTGGCCGATGGCGAGCGTCGCCGCAGTTTCGGAGGCACCGTCGCGGTCGTGCGCTCGGTCGCGCTGGAAACGGTGCTGGCCATGCTGCTCGCGCCGATCACCATGGTCACCCAGACCAAGGCACTGCTCGGCCTGCTGCTGGGCATCTCGGCTGGCTGGAATACCCAGACCCGCGACGCCCGCCGCATCACCGTGCGCGAAGTCCTGCCCGACTTGCGCGAGCACCTGCTGCTCGGTGCGGCGCTGACCGCCACCGTGTTCCTCGATGCGACCACGGCGATCTGGCTCTCGCCGATCATCGTCGGCCTGTTCCTCTCGCCCTGGCTCATCAGCCTGTCGTCGAGCGAGAAGCTCGGCCAGAAAGCAGCCGCCGCCAAGGTGTTCCGCGTTCCCGAGCCGGGCATCGTCGAGGCCGGCCCTTCCGGTCCCCGCAAGGAACCCGAAGTGCTCGCGGCCGAGGGTCAGTCGCTGGCCGAGGCCTGAGCGAAGATTCGGGCGACCGCCTCCGGAGCGGACGGGAAGTAGCCATGCATGTAGCTCGCCGTGAGCGAGCCTAGGCGATAGAGCGCTTCCCCGTCCCGCCCGTCCGGCGTCGCGGCGCGAGCGGCCGGGACAAGCCCGGTTTCCAGCCGCGAATAATGGAACGTGTGCCCGCGCAGCGTCCCTCCCGGCAGCGCGATGTGCTGCATGCCGAGGGCAGCGAAGCGCCGCTGCATCGCGGCGTGCCCGTCCAGCAATCCGAGCAGATCGGCGCGATTGCCCTGCACGTCCGTCAATGACGCGCAGGCGTAGAGCATCCCGCCGCACTCGGCGAGGATCGGCTTGCCCGCCCCATGGTGGGCACGGATGGTGTCGAGCATCGGCGTGTTGCCGGCAAGCGCCTCCAGATGGAGTTCCGGGTAGCCTCCCGGCAGCCAGAGCGCGTCGCAATCCGGCAATCGCGCATCGTGCAGCGGCGAGAAGAAGGCGAGTTGCGCCCCCGCTCGCTCCAGCCATTGCAGGTTGGCATGGTAGATGAAGGCGAATGCCTCATCCCGCGCGACCGCGATGCGCAGGCCCGTAAGGTACGGGAATTGCTGGGTATCTTCGGGGGCCGCGAAGAGGACCGGCAGCGGCAGATGCAGCGCGTCGCCGGGCAGCAGGGCCGCGGCGCGGTCCAGCCGCGCGTCGAGGTCCGCGACCTCGGCCGCCTGCACCAGCCCGAGATGACGCTCCGGCAGCGTCACTCCGGCCTCGCGCGGGAAAGTGCCCAGCCACTTCACCGACGCAGGCACGCCCTGCTCCAGCAATTCCGCGTGCCGCGCGCTGCCGACGCGGTTGGCGATCACCGCATGGACCTTCAGCCTCGGGCGATAGGTCGCGAGGCCGTGGACCAGGGCGCCGAACGTCTGCGCCATCGCCGATCCATCGACCACCGCCAGCACCGGAAAGCCGAAGCGTTCGGCGAGGTCGGCGGCGCTGGGGTCACCGTCGAACAGGCCCATCGCGCCTTCGACGAGGATCAGGTCGGCCTCGCGCGCCGCTTCGTGCAGGAGGGCGCGGCACTGCGCCTCTCCGCACATGAAAAGGTCGAGTTGATGGACCGGCGCGCCACTCGCGACTTCGAGCACCATGGGGTCGAGGAAGTCCGGTCCAACCTTGAAAACGCGCACTTTTCTGCCCGCGTTGCGGTGTCTTCGGGCCAATGCCGCGGTCACCAGCGTCTTGCCCTGACCCGAGGACGGAGCGCTTATCAGGTAGGCCGGGCAGGCCTGGGCATCGTCTTGGCGCGGAGTGTCCATCGATCCCGCACCTATGGTTTCCCGCAGGTTGGCGCAAGCATTGGCCTCTTGCGCGGCGGCCCGGCGCACGATACTTGCCGCGCCGCGACAGGTTCCCCGCGAGGGGATTGAAAGGGAACGCGGGTGAAATACCTGGGCTGCCCCTGCAACTGTAAGCGGAGAGCCGCTCGGCCACATGCCATTGGGGATGCAAGTCCCTGAGAAGGCGGCCGAAACTGGCGATGACCCGTGAGCCAGGAGACCTGCCCGTCGCCGTCGTTCTTCGACCGGACAGGGTGTGCCGGACGAACGGGGGAAGTCATTCCTCGCGCAACGACAGCCATCGTTCCGGCGGCCTGAGGGGGCTTGCGGGAGGTGTCGCGCTGTCTGTCCGCGCCCACTGCCCATGATCCTTCACCAGCCGACGGAGCACCGCCGTTTGCATGAAGGAATACAAGTGAAACAGTACCTTGCCACCACCGCAGCCACCATCGCGCTGCTCGTTTCGGCCTCTCCGGCGCTCGCGGACACAGCGGCACCCAACGATACCACAACGGCACCTGGCGACACCGAGAGTACACCAGGCGCGGCCGACAACATCCTCGTCAGCGCGCTTCGCACCCCCGTCGCGATCGAGCGCGTCTCCGCCACCGTCACCGTGCTGGACGAGCCCGCGATCGTCGCCCTGCAGCCCATCGCCCTGACCGATGCCCTGCTGCGCACCCCCGGCGTCTCGATGTCGCGCAACGGCGGCTACGGCACCACCACCTCGCTGCGCATCCGCGGCGCCGATGCCGGCGAAACCGTCATGGTGATCGACGGCATGCGCCTGTCCGATCCTTCGGCGACGGCGGGCGGCTACGGCTTCTCCAACCTGCTGCTCGACGACGTCGACCGGATCGAGATCCTGCGCGGGCCGCAGTCGATCCTGTGGGGCAGCGACGCGACCGGCGGCGTCGTCAACGTGCGCACCCGCCGCCCGGCCGAGCCGCTCGAAGGCAGCTTCGCCGTTGAGGCCGGAACCCATGACACCGTCTCCGCCCGCGCGGGCGTGGGCGGCACCTCGGACCTCATCGACTGGCGCCTCTCCGCCTCGCGTTTCACCACCGACGGTATCTCCGCCCGCGCGAACGGGACCGAGGCCGACGGTTTCCAGCGCAGCGCCGCCAGCGGCACCGTCACGGTGCGCGTCGCCCCCGGCGTCAGCCTCGACCTGCGCGGCTACTGGGCCGACGGGAAGAACGATTTCGACGGCACTTCGGGCGACACCCTCGCTTATGGCACCACGAAGGAATGGTCAGGTTACGCGGGCCTCAACTTCGCTCTGCTGGACGGCAAGCTGGTCAACCGCGTCGCGGTGCTGCAGAACGTCACCGACCGGGAGAACTTCGACCCCACCCGCTCGATCCGCGCGATCACCTTCGACGCGCACGGCCGCCTGCGCCGCTACGAGTACCAGGGCACCTACACCTTCAGCGACGCGATCCAGGCCGTGTTCGGCGCCGAGCGCGAGGAGCAGCGGATGACCACCGCCTCGCCGACGAACTCCGCCGCGCCCTATACGCTGACGCCCTACGCGGTGGACATGGACAGCCTCTACGCCGAACTGCGCGTGAGCCCGGTCAAGGGCCTCACCCTCGACGGCGGCGCGCGCTACGATCACCAGTCGCGCTTCGGCGGGCAGACCGTGTGGAGCGCAGGCGCGGCCTATACCCCCAACGAAGGCGCCACGGTGCTGCGCGCCAGCTATGACGAGGGTTTCAAGGCTCCCTCGCTCTACCAGATGTACAGCGCCTACGGCACCGCCGACCTCGCCCCGCAGAAGGCGAAGGGCTGGGAAGTGGGCGCCGAGCAGAACTTCGGCGAGGCGCTGCGCCTCACCGCCACTTGGTTCCAGCGCGACACCGACAACCTGATCGACTTCGCCTACTGCCCGACGGCTAGCGATTCTGGCAGCACCCTGCCCGCCGCGTGCTACATCCCCGGCACCACGACCACGCGCTTCGGCTACTACGCCAACGTCAAGACGGCGAAGGCCAGCGGCCTGGAACTCGCCGCGTCGGCGAAGCTGGGCGTGCTGTTTGCCGAGGGCAACTACAGCTGGACCCGCGCCGAGGACCGCACCGAAGGCGCCTCCACTTACGGCCGCCAGCTGCAGCGCGTGCCGCGCCACATGGCCAATGCCGAAGCGGGCATCGACCTGCCGCAAGGGCTTCGCGCCAGCGTCGCGGCGCGCTACTCGGGCGAGACCTTCAACGCCGCCACCGGGACCGCGAAGCTGGACGACTACTGGCTGATCGACTTTCGCGCGCAAGTGCGGATCAAGGAGAACCTGATGCTGCAAGGCCGCGTCGAGAACCTGACCGACAAGGACTACCAGACGGCGGCGGGTTATTCCGCGCTGGGACGCACGGTCTACGTCGGCGTGCGCAGCCGGTTCTGATGACAGGCCCGTCCCTCCTCATGCGGGGCTATCGGATATGGAACCTTCTTATCCGCCCCGCCCGTCACCCTGAACTTGTTTCAGGGTCCATCGCGCCTCGTACCCGGTGCTTTGTCGCAGCAAACCGAGCGGGCCGTTGGCGACATCAGGCCTCCGGCAACACGGCCCGATGGATCCTGAAACAAGTTCAGGATGACGGGGAGGAACGGAAACCTTCCATGCGAAACCCTTGGCCCCCAAGGAAAACACCCCCATGCTGACCCCCGTACCTCCCGGCCCTTCGGTGGTCGTCTGCAACACCTGCCGCCACACCGCCGACGCCCGCGAGGACGAGACCGGCCAGCGGGGCGGCGCCCTGCTCGAAGCAGCGATGCGCAGCGTTCAGGCCGCCGACCCCGAACTGCAGGGCGTGCAGATCCAGGCCATGCCCTGCCTCTTCGCCTGCAGCCGCCACTGCACCGTCCACATCCGCGCACCGGGCAAAGTCGGCTACGTGCTGGGCGACTTCACGCCGGACGAAGACGCCGCCCGCGCCATCCTCGAATATGCCGCGCGCCACGCCGAAAGCGAGCACGGCCGCGTCCCCTTCAAGGAATGGCCGCAAGGCGTGAAGGGCCACTTCATCACCCGCACGCCCCCGGAAGGCTACGTCTGCACATGACCCGTTTCGCCGATCCCGCCTCCTTCGCCGCTGCCCTCGCCGCGCTGCCCGAATCCGACGAGGCCAGCCGCACCGCCGCGCTGAACCGTCAGGCCCGCCTCACCAAGCCGACCGGCGCGCTCGGCCGACTGGAGGACATCGCGGTGTTCATGGCCGGGTGGCAAGGCTGCGAACGGCCCGAGGCGGACCCGGTGCAGGCAGTCGTCTTCGCAGGCAATCACGGCGTCACCGCGCAGGGCGTCAGCGCCTATCCGCCGGAGGTCACCGTTCAGATGGTCGCCAACTTCGAGGCGGGCGGCGCGGCGATCAACGCCCTGACGGCGGCGTGCGGCGCGCGGCTCTCGGTGGTGGCGCTCGATCTCGACCGGCCGACCGGCGACATCACCCGCGAGGCGGCCATGAGCGCGGAGGAATGCCTCGACGCCCTGAACCGGGGCGCCGCCGCGCTGGGCGCCGATACCCGGCTGCTGCTGGTGGGCGAGATGGGCATCGGCAACACCACGCCCGCCGCCGCGCTTTGCGCCGCCGTGCTGGGCGGTTCCGCGCAGGACTGGATCGGACGCGGCACCGGGATCGACGACCTCGGCCTGTCGCGCAAGGCGGTGGCGGTGGAGGCGGCCGTGGCGCTGCATTCCGGCGCCGCCACCGACGCTTTCGAAACGCTGCGCCTGCTTGGCGGGCGCGAGATCGCGGCGATGGCGGGGGCGATCCTCGCCGCGCGGCTGACACGGGTGCCGGTGCTGCTGGACGGGTTCATCGCCTCGGCCGCTATCCTGCCGCTGCTGCGGGACAACCCGCGTTTCACCGATCACTGCATCGCCGCACACTGCTCGGCGGAGGCGGGTCATGTGCGGCTGCTGGACAAACTCGGGCTGGAGCCGCTGCTCCACCTCGGCCTGCGGCTGGGCGAAGGCACCGGCGCGGCGCTGGCGGTGCCGATCGTGCGCGGTGCTCTGGCGACGCACAACCGGATGGCGACGTTCGACGAAGCGGCGGTGACCGATAAGGCATGAGCGGCATCGCGCTCCACCTGATGCGCCACGGCGCCCCGGCAAGACCGGGCCTGCTGCTGGGCCACCGGGACGAGCCCGCATTGCCGTCCGAGACCGCCCGCTGCGTCGCGCGCGCCGAGGGGCTGGCGTTCGATCGGGTGATATCCTCCGACCTCTCGCGCACGCACGATCCCGCCGCGCGCATCGCCGCCGCGCGGGGGCTGGAGCACCGCGTCGATCCCGACTGGCGCGAGCTGGATTTCGGCGACTGGACCGGCCTTGCCGCCGCAGAGGTCGCCCCTGCCGCCTACGCACGCTTCTGGCAGGATCCCGACGCCCACGCCCCGCCGGGCGGCGAGCGCTGGTCGGCCCTGCGCGCGCGGGTGGAGCGGGCCTTGGCGGGGATCACGGTGCCGAGCCTCGTACTGACTCACGGCGGCGCGATGCGCGCGGCGCTGGCGGTACTGTTCCACATGGAGCAGCCGCAAGTCTGGGCCTTCGACCTGCCCTATGCGAGCGTCTTGAGCCTGCGCCTCTGGCCCGGCGAAGGCGCGCAGATCGTGGGGTTGAGTACATGACCCTCCCCTCCGCGCGCATGCCCCGCCCCGCACGGCCTCCCCACCCCTCGTCATTGCGAGCGCAGCGAAGCAATCCAGCGCGGCGCAGCACTGCCCTGGATTGCTTCGCTGCGCTCGCAATGACGGTGAGGCCGGGGAAATCCTCATGAAGCACCTCGTCCTCGCCCTTCAGTTCCTCACCCGCCTGCCGCTCCCCGCCGTTCAGGCCGACGCGCAGGATTTCGCGAAAGCGATGCGCTGGTTTCCGGTCGCCGGGCTGGCGGTGGGCGCGGCGATCACTCTTCCATGGTGGCTGCTCCAGCCGCGCGATCCGTGGCTGGGCGCTCTGGCCGCGCTTGTCGCATGGGTGGCGATCACCGGCGCGCTGCATCTCGACGGCCTCGGCGACGTGGCGGACGGTGCGGGAGCCGCCCACGGCGACCGCGCGCGCCTCTCCGCCGTCATGGCCGACCCGCATGTCGGCAGCTTCGCCGTCGTCGCGATCGGCCTGCAACTGCTCGCCAAGCTGGTGCTGCTGCACGCGCTTACCCCCGTGCAATGGCCCGCGCTGCTACTGGTGCCGGTGCTGGCGCGCATCGCCCCGATCGGCTGGACGCTGTTCCTGCCGCCACTCCACTCCGGCCTCGGCTCCCGCTTCCGTAAGGGCGTGAGCCGCCTCCACCTCATCGGCTGGAGCCTCGCCGCGATCCTCGCCGCCGTGCTGACCGCGCCCGCGCTGCTGGCGCTGTTCGTCGCCGTGCCGCTGTGGGGCTGGTGGCTGCGCGCGAAGCTCGGCGGCATCTCGGGCGACGGCCACGGCGCCGGGATCGAGCTGGTCGAGACCGCGCTGCTGCTCGCACTGGCGCTGGCGGCATGACCCCCGACCTGCTCCACCACGGCGGCCGCCTCGCGCAAGCGGCACGCCTCTACGGCGGCGAGGTGTCGCAATGGCTGGATTTCTCGACCGGCCTCAACCCTGCGCCGTGGCCCCCGCCCGAAGACCTGCGCATCGACTGGCACGCCCTGCCCGACCCCGAAGCACTCACCGTCCTCGAACGCACCGCCGCTCAGCATTTCGGCGCCGAGCCCCACCACGTCTGCGCCGTCCCCGGCAGCGAGACCGCGCTGCGCCTGCTCGCCGGAATCTTGGACTTGCCCGGCCGCGCGCTGGCCCCCGCCTACCGCACCCATGCCGAGGCGTTCACCCGCTCCCGCCCGATCGCCTTCGCCGCGCCGACCGAGGGTGCCGAGGCCGTCGTCCTCGCCAACCCCAACAACCCCGACGGCCTGCTGCGGGGAGCCGCCGCCGTGCTCGACTGGCACGACGCCATCGCCGCGCAAGGTGGCTGGCTGATCGCCGACGAAGCCTTCGCCGACTGTCACCCGCCAGCCAGCGTCGCCGGACACGTCGCCGACGACCGCCGCCTCATAGTCCTGCGCTCGTTCGGCAAGTTCTTCGGCCTCGCAGGGCTTCGCCTCGGCTTCGTGATCGCGCCGAGGCACGTACTGGACCGCCTGCGCGCGCTGACCGGCAGCTGGCCCCTCCACACCGCCGCGCTCGAACTCGGCCGCGCCGCCTATGCCGACGCCGCGTGGATCGCCCATACCCGCGCCGATCTCCCCCGCCGCGTTGCCGCGCTCGACGCGGTGCTGGAGCGGCACGGCTTCACCCCGCAAGGCGCCTGCCCGCTGTTCCGCTACCTTTCGGGCGTGGACGCAGGCGCGCTGTTCAAGCGGCTGGCCAAGGCTCGCATCCTTACTCGTCCTTTCGCCGAGCGCCCCGACACCCTGCGCTTCGGCGTCCCCGCCGATCCCGCAGCGCTGGACCGCCTCGACCGAGCGCTTGGCAATGGCTGAACCCATCGGCGCCGCCGCACTCGCTATCGAGGCCGCGCTCGGCTGGCCCGCCCGGCTCCATGCCCTGACCGGCCACCCGGTCGGCCTCTTCGCCCGGATCATCCGCGCCTGCGAGCGCCGCCTCAACCGCCGCGACGCCTCGCCCGCACGGCGCCGCCTCGCGGGTGTCCTTGCCACCGCGCTGCTCGTCGCCTTCACCGGCGGCCTCACTCTCGCGATCGAGATCGCCGTCCGCGCCTTCGCAGGCGCATGGGCCTGGCCGATCCTCGCCGTGCTCGCCTGGCCCGCCATCGCCGCCCGCAGCCTCGACGACCACGTCCGCCCGATCCGCGACGCCCTGCTGCGCGGCGACCTGCCCGAGGCCCGCCGCACCGTCGGCATGATCGTCGGCCGCGACACCCGGCATCTCGACGCGCCCGCCACCGCCCGCGCCGCCATCGAGAGCCTGGCCGAGAGCTTCTGCGACGGCGTCGTCGCGCCGCTGTTCTGGCTGCTCCTGCTGGGTCTGCCGGGCGCCTGGATGCTCAAGGCGATCAACACCGCCGACAGCATGATCGGGCACCGCGAGGAACCCTACGGCCCTTACGGCTGGGCCGCCGCCCGCCTAGACGATCTCGTCATGCTGATACCCGCCCGCCTCGCCGGAGCGCTGCTGTGCGTTGCGGGCATGGGGGCCGGGCTCAAGGGCTGGCGCGTGATGGCCCGCGACCACGCCCGCCACGCCTCGCCCAACGCGGGCTGGCCCGAAGCGGCGATGGCCGGCGCGCTGGGGGTCCGCCTCGCCGGGCCGATCGCCTACGACGGCGTGCTTGCCGACAAGCCGTGGATCGGTGAAGGCGACACGGCGACACCGCACCACCTCTCCCGCGCGCTCACGATCTACCGGCGCGCCTGCCTTATATTGGGGATCATCGCGATGGGCACCGCATGGCTGGCCTGATGCTGCAGGGAACCGGCTCCGACGTCGGCAAGTCGGTGCTGGTCGCAGGGCTCTGCCGCGCCGCCGCCAACCGGGGGCTCACCGTCCTGCCGTTCAAGCCGCAGAACATGTCCAACAACGCCGCCGTCACCCCGGAGGGCGGCGAGATCGGCCGCGCGCAGGCGCTGCAGGCCATCGCCGCGCGCGCGCCGCTCCATGTCGACATGAACCCGGTGCTCCTGAAGCCCCAGGCCGACCGCACCTCGCAGCTGATCGTCCACGGCCAAGTGCGCGGCACGCTGGGCGCCGCCAACTTCCGCGAGGCGCGCCGCCCGCTGCTCGGCGAAGTGCTCGAAAGCTACCGCCGGCTGGAGGCGCGCTGCGACCTCGTCCTCGTCGAAGGGGCCGGCTCTCCCGCCGAGATCAACTTGCGCAGCGGCGACATCGCCAACATGGGCTTCGCGCGCGCCGCCAACGTCCCGGTGGTGCTTGCGGGCGACATCGACCGGGGCGGCGTCATCGCCGCCGTGGTCGGCACCCGCGCGGTGATCGATCCCGAGGACGCGGCGATGATCCACGGCTTCATCATCAACAAGTTCCGCGGCGATCCCGCGCTTTTCACCGACGGCTACGAAGCGATCGAGCGACTGTCCGGCTGGCGCGGCTTCGGCGTCCTGCCGTGGGAGCCTGCCGTCGCGCAACTGCCGAGCGAGGACGCGGTCATCCTCGAACGCGGGCTCGGCGCGAAGCCGGGCAAGCTGCTGGTCGCCTGCCCGATCCTGCCGCGCATCGCCAACTTCGACGACCTCGACCCGCTGCGGCAGGAGAGCGGCGTGGACGTCGCGATGATCCCGCCCGGCACCCCGATCCCGGCCGAGGCGGCGCTGATCGTCCTGCCCGGCTCCAAGGCGACGATCGCCGACATGGCCTTCCTGCGCCAACAGGGCTGGGACATCGACGTCCTCGCCCATCACCGGCGCGGCGGGGCGGTACTAGGCATCTGCGGCGGCTACCAGATGCTCGGCCGCACCATCGCCGACCCTCTAGGCATCGAGGGACCGCCGGGCGAGGTCGCCGGGCTCGGTCTGCTCGACGTGACGACGGTGCTGGCGGGCCGCAAGACGCTGCAGCAGGTCGAGGGCACGGCGATGGACGCCCCGTTCACCGGCTACGAGATGCACATGGGCGTGACCGAGGGGCCTGACGCCACGCGGCCTTTCGCGCGACTGGCGCAGGGCCGCGCGGACGGCGCCATCGGGCGAGACGGGCGGACTTTCGGCACCTACTGCCACGGCCTGCTCGCCAAACCGGGCCTTCGCGGCGCCATGCTCGCCCGCATCGGCGCGCAGTCGGACGGCTTCGACAACGACGCCCGCGTCGATGCCGCACTCGATGCGCTGGCCGAGGCGATGGAGCGCCATCTGGACATCGAAGGGCTGCTCGCCCTGGCGGGAGTTACCTTATGATGCGCAGCCTTCTGGTCTTGGGCGGCGCCCGTTCGGGCAAGAGCCGCCATGCGCAGGCCCGCATCGAGTCTCAGCCCGGCCACCTTTGCTACATCGCCACCGGGCAGGCATTCGACGGTGAGATGACCCAACGCATCGCCCGCCACCGCGAGGATCGCGGGCCCCGCTGGACCACGCTGGAGGAACCGCTCGATCTGGCAAGCGCCATCGACAGGGCCGCGCGGGAGGCGGACGCGGTGCTCGTCGACTGCCTGACGCTGTGGCTATCGAACCTGATGCTGGCAGACCTGCCGCTGGACGGGCCGGTCACGGCTTTGCAGGAGGCGATCCGCCGCTGCCCGGTCCCGCTGGCGCTGGTATCCAACGAGGTGGGCCTGAGCATCGTACCCGAAAACGCCCTCGCCCGGCGCTTCCGCGACGAAGCGGGACGCCTGAACCAGACCATCGCCGCGACGGTCGACGAAGTCGAATTCGTCGCTGCGGGGCTGCCGCTCAAGCTGAAATAGAGAAATTCCGTTTCAATTGGGTAGTGAATGTCGCCGATCCTGCGCAAACGGATCGTGGCGATAGCCGGCTTCCCATGCGGCTCTCTGCTGGGGACTGGCGTAAGGACTGCTGGAAAGCGGAATACCGGCCTGCGCGGCCTTGATGCCCCAGAAATGGGCACGTTGAACATTGGACAATGTGCGGCTCACGTCTTGCTGATACTGCCTGCTGCAACGCGGCGACGCGCGCGCAAGCTGCAGGTGTTAACGCCCGTTAACGGCAGACGGCGCCATGAACGCGATGAACTGCGCGGGGGCGATGAGACGTCAATGTGGGGATATGGTGCACCCGCAGGATTCGAACCTGTGGCCTCTGCCTTCGGAGCTAGAACTACAACGCTACGCCAGGCTTTCCAATCCAACGCTAGAGCACGCCAAGTCTCTGTTTCTACAGAGATTTGTTTACAAAGAGGGTATTCCAGACTACGCAAAGACACCCCACAGTTCTCGATCTGCTGGTGAGTTTTTGGTGAGTTTTCTGAACCCGCTCTAGCGAGGTGCATATGCCAAAGCTGACGAAAACCGTCGTCGACAAAGCCGACCCGCGCGACCGGCAATATACCGTTTGGTGCAGCGATCTGAAGGGCTTCGGCGTGTTCGTGCTGCCCTCCGGCACGCGGACCTATTTTGTCGATTACCGCAACGCCAACAATGTCCGGCGCCGGATGAAACTCGGCCGCCACGGCACCGTCACCGCCGAACAGGCGCGGACGCTGGCGATTCAGGCGCTGGCCGACGTCGCCAAGGGCAACGATCCGCTCGAAGATCGGAACAGCGCCCGCAAGGCGATCTCGGTCAAGGAACTGTGCGAACTATATATGGCGGAGCTGGAAGCCGGCCGGATTCTCGGCAAGGGCGGCCGGCCCAAGAAGGCCAGCACCAAGATCACCGATCTTGGCCGGATCACGCGCCACATCATTCCGTTGCTCGGCTCGAAGCGCGTCACGCACGTCACCAAGGCGGACGTGACGGCGATGATGAAGGACATCATGGCCGGTAAGACGCGCTCTACGGAGAAGACGAAGAAGCTGCGCGGCAAGTCCATTGTCCGGGGTGGCCTTGGGGCGGCGAGCCGCACGGTCGGTCTGCTGGGCGGCATCTTCACCTATGCGCGGGACGAGCTGGGCATCATTGAGAACAATCCCGCTCACGGTGTCCGCAAGCCCAAGGACGTGGTGCGGAAGCGTCGGCTGAACGAAGACGAGTATCGGACGCTCGGCCGCATCCTCGCCAAAGCGGCCGAGGACGAACGCTATGAGCGCACCGTCGACATCATCCGCTTGATCGCCATGTCGGGATGCCGTCGCGGCGAGATCATCGAGGTGCGAAAGGCAGAGATCGACACCGTTGGAAGCGCCTTCCGCTTCGAGGACACTAAGGAGGGCCAGTCCGTTCGGCCGATGGGCTTGCCGATCGCAGAGTATTTCGACGAACGGGACATGGGCGGCGACAGCCCCTATGTGTTTCCGGGCGAGAGGAACACGGACGGGCCGTTCGGCAGCTTCCCGCGGCATTGGGAGAATATCTTCGCCGGGAGCGAGTTGGCGGACCTCACGGCGCATGTGCTGCGGCACAGCTTCGCCAGTCTGGCGAACGATCTGGGCTTCACTGAGATCACCATCGCGGCGCTGCTCGGCCATGCCTCGGGCTCGATCACGAGCCGCTATGTGCATACGCTCGATGCAGCTCTCGTCATGGCTGCCGACACGGTGTCGGGTTACATCCAGGCGCTGCTCGACGGAGCCGTCTTGTTCCACACGCACTATGCGCTCGATCGCAGCTGGAGACCCGCAAAAACCGGTAGCGTTTGGACGGCTATAATGATTCATTGAGGGCGCGCGATCACGGAGGCCAGCTATGGATCCCAAGTCCCTGTTCAGTTTGAGCGATCACCTTGAGGCAT
>NZ_JAZFAX010000055.1:0-19101 GCF_036352595.1 Novosphingobium resinovorum | reverse complement strand
CCAATGCTCGAGATCCCGCTGCCAATCCTCTTCCATCGCCAGCCTCCATCAAAGCTGGCTCCCTATGAATCACGCATTTCCCCTGCAGGGAATCCCGAAAATCACAATTCTGCCAAAGTAGTGCTAGATCAAGGTCGATGATCCCGGCGAAGGTGCGTGCCGGCAGCCAGATTTCTTCTCGCAGCGGGGTGCGCCCTTCTCCTGTTCGAAGCCGCAGCAGACGCACAGTCTTTTCTTGGGAAGCCGGCGCCAGATTCTGACGTACTTGTTTCGGAGGATCGATTATTTCTTGCGAACGGATGCGGGCTGATGGAATGAGCGGCCGATCGGCGACCATACCGCGACGAAAGAAGCGAAACAGCGAATTCCTGAATTCCGCGCGCCTGACGAATATCCCTTTGCCATGGACACGCTCGACGAGGCCGCCGCTCACCAGCTTGTCGATCGCGCGACGAACGGTGCCCAGGGCTACTTTGTATGTCGCTGCGAGGTCTGCTTCGGACGACATGCAGTGCCCCGCCTGCCATTCACCCGCCGCGATCCGTGCCGCGATGCTGTCGCGGATACGCTCGTAACGGGGAAGACGGCTGTCGCGGGGCGTACTCATGGTCGCCTTCATAGAGATAAGCAAACTCAGGGCGTATAGGCTGGCACCTCAACGTTCCGTGACGGCGAAGATCATGGGCAACTGCTCCGCAAGATCGAGAGGCCTGATTGCGACGCATTACCGCTCGCTTCGATTCCAGACCAGTTCGCGCAGCACTGCAACGACCAGCGCGTGGTCCTGCTCCTCCGGCAGGCCGCTTACCGCGGCCCCGCCCACCATGCCGACGCCGGATATGCGGATCGGCACTGCTCCGCCCGCGCAGGCATAGGCCTTGTCGTCCAGGCCATAGC
This sequence comes from Novosphingobium resinovorum, assembly GCF_036352595.1. Taxonomy (GTDB): domain Bacteria; phylum Pseudomonadota; class Alphaproteobacteria; order Sphingomonadales; family Sphingomonadaceae; genus Novosphingobium; species Novosphingobium resinovorum_B. Next base: position 18,204 of record NZ_JAZFAX010000055.1, on the reverse strand, counting down.
GCTCGAAAGTTGCCCCGCGTGCGCGCATGTGGAGAGCGGTGGCATAGCTGCTGCGCTCGAAATGCGTGACGACCGCCAGCTTTCGCAATGCCCAAGCGACATTGTCCGCCGTCGCCCCGTCAAGCACGGCCTGGAACAGCGTTGCTGCGCCGCGCCGGATCACGATCGCTACGCTCGCATCGCGCTCCAGCGCCATTTCGCGCAGCCGCGTGCCGAGCCACCACGCGTCATCGTTGGTGAAACGGGTCAGGGCCAAGGCCGCTTCTTCGGCGTCGATGGCGGCGATCCGGTCGGGGCTGGTCGTCATGTGGGCGGTTCCGTGGTGAGGGGCAGTAAAATCGCGATGCCCTCCTTGGCGGAGCGGACGCCTGCTTCGAGCACCGCCAGCACGTCGAGGATCTGCCCGGGCGGCGTGGGATTGACGCCATCGCCTCGGATGGCCGCCGCCACTGCGCCATAGAAGCGCCCGTAGTCGCCTGGCAAGGCTGGGATCGCCTCGGCCTCGGCCCCGAGCGCTATGCGCAGCAAGGGATCGCTGTCGACCCCCCAGCCGGGCGCGCCGGGGGCGAGGCCCTGCATCATCTGCATGCCCTGCGGATCGTCGCCGTGCTTGAACAGGCTTGCCTGTGAGCCGTGGACCACGAAGCTGGGAGAGGCGCCGCGCGCAGTCAGCGAATAGTGCAGCACGACTTCGTGGCGGGCATAGCCCAGGATCGCTTGGCCCCAGTCGTCCGCAGCGGTTTCGTCGCGCAGGCTGGCGAAGCGCGCGGTCACGTGCAGGGGCCGGCCGAACAATTCCACGGCCTGGTCTACCAAGTGGGCGCCGAAGTCGTACCAGCCGCCCGCTCCCGGCTCCACCGGGGCGGACCAGCCGGGTGCGATGATTGGCTTGAAACGCTCCATGCGGCTCTCGAACGATCGCACCTGTCCGCAATGGCCGTCGGCGATGGCGTGGCGCACGGTCAGGAAATCGCTGTCGAAGCGGCGGTTCTGGAACACGCAGACCACGCGGTCATGTTCGTCGGCGAGGCGCAGCAGTGCGGCTGCCTCGGCGCGGTCGAGGCAGAAGGGCTTTTCGACCAGCACGTGCTTGCCGCCAAGGATCGCAGCACGGGCGAGTTCGGCGTGGCTGTCGTTGGGGGTGGCGATCACGACCAGGTCGATTTCGCGATCCGCCATCAGCGCTGCAGGCGTGGCATGATGGCGCGCCGTGGGGGCGATCTGCTCAGCAAGGTCGGGCCGGCTGGTGCAGACGGCCGCCAGTTCGATGCCTTCCGTAGCGTCGATCAGCGGTACGTGCATCATGCGTCCGGCGGCACCCAGCCCGATCAGGCCGGTGCGGATCGGCGCTTGCGTCGATGATTGCGTCATCTCGATTATCCTTCGATCGCTGGTGTCAGCCGGCGGCCCGTTCGCGTGCGGCCAACTGGTCGCAGATGTCCTCGTGAACCCCGCGCTTCATCGGCGAGAGATACGTGGCGATGCCGCTGAGCGCGACGCCTGCCCCGGCCAGCACCGCAATGACGATGGGCAGCATCGCCGCCATTTTCGCCGCGCCGGTCTCCATGTTCTCGACGCCTGCGAGCGACAGGGCCCAGCCAAGCGCGCCGGCGGCAAGGCCGAGACCCATCTTCTGGAAGAACATGAACAGGCCGACGAGGAACGCCTCCATGCGCCAGCCGCTGGCCAGTTCGCCGAACTCGACGGTGTCGGGCAGCAGCGACCAGTAGGAGACGATCATCGCGACCACCGCGATCTGCATGACGATGTAAAACGCGGTTGCTGCGGTCGCGCCGGTCGGCCGTACGGCGAGGAACAGGCACAGCGTCGCGAAGGCGATGCCCGCACCGGTCAGCCAGACCTCGCGCTTGCCGCGCCTGCGCGCCAGCCACGACCAGAAGGGCACGAGCACGAAGGCGGACGAGGTGACGATGGTAAGCGCAGGGCTGCTGGCATCGACGTCCTTCACGACGTACTTGAAGTAGTAGATCAACGACTTGCTGATGACGGTGATCGCCAGCTGTGCGCCCAGCAGGCCGACCACCAGTGTGCAGAATGCGCGGTTCGCGAACGTCGCGCGCCAGCGCTGCGCTGCGCTGGGGGCGGGCATGCCGACTTGCGCCGCGCTTTCCTGCGGCTCGATCACGCGCGCAGCCACGAACAGGAAGATCGCCGAAGCGAGGATGCCGGACAGCACCGCGACCCACAGGAAGCCGATCGCCTCGGTGCTGCCGAGCATGGCGGTGAGCGGTCTCGTCCCCAGCGCCACGGTCATCGACCCGGCGGCGGCGAACAGCATGCGATAGCCGGTCAAGCTGGCGCGTTCGCCGCTGTCGCGGGTGACCCTTGCGACGAGCGAGGCCATCGGCACCGCGACGCTGGTGTAGCACATGCGGAACATGAGGTGCGCGGCGGTAACGACGACGACGAGCACCGTGCCGCTGGCAGACGGCGACCAGTAGATCAGCATGAACGAAAGCGCGAGCGGCGCCGCTCCGGCAACCAGCCACGGGCGATACTTGCCCCAGCGGGTGTTGGTCCGCTCGATCAGGGCGCCGAACAGGGGGTCGATGCAGCCGTCGAAGATCGATGCCGCCATGTAGATGGTGCCCGCCACCCCGACGCTCAGCCCGACGACGTCGGTGTAGAAGTAGAGCAGGAAGTAGGTGATGCTCTGCCAGTACAGGTTCATGCCGAAATCGCCGACCGCCAGGCTGAGCTTGCGGCCCAGCGAAAGCGGAGCCGGCGCTGCGGGAATGGTCGCTGCTGTTGCTTCTGCTGTCATCGCGTTTGCGCCTTCGCTGAGGATAAGTCCGCATCCGGGTAGGCGACATAGGCGAATCGCCTGCTGTCCGCCGCCCAACTGTTGACGTTGAGGCTGCCTTGGCCGCCGTTAAAGGAGGCAAGCGTCACCGGTTCGCCCCCGGAGGCGGGGATGAGGCGGATTTCGACCGGCATGTCGGCGGGGTGCCCCAATGTTTCGGGCGGATAGCTCAGATAGGCGATCCACTGCCCGTCGGGACTGGGGTGGGGGAACCAGTCCACCCGGTCACCGTGCGTCATGCGTTCCCGTTGCGATCCGTCGGGTCGTATGCGGAACAGGCGGGCATGGCCAGGTCGGTCGGCCTCGATCTCGGCATTGAACCAGATCCACTCGCCGTCGGGCGTCCATTCAGGCCCGTCCACGGGAATGTCGGACACGATCAGCGCGCTAGCCGGGCCGCCAGCCGCAAGGAACGTATGGAGACCCCACGAAGCATGCGGATCGCGTACGTTCTTCGTCGTGCACGCCAGTGTCGATCCATCTGGCGACACGCCGTGAAGATAGAATGCGAGATGGCTTTCCGGCGATATGCGGCGGGGTATGCCACCTTCCAGAGGAAGCGCGTATATGCAGCCAGCGGCAGAGATATAGATATCGTTGCCATCGGGAGAAAGGACATGGTCGTTGTTGACGTCGGTGATGCCGGCACAGGCGATCTCGTCGAGCTGCGTGTCATCATCGAGGCAAAGGCGGTGCAGGGCACCTGAGCCATTGACGATCAACTGCTCGCGCTCAGGAAGCCAGTTGGGCGCTTCGACGAGCCTGTCGAAACACCCGATCGTGATATGGTGCGCCGCACCGATCTCAAGAAAGCGCACTTCGGAGACTTGCCCCTTGCGCAAGGTCCTGAACGGGCCCGCATTCACGTGCGGGGTCGGAGAATCGGCCATTGGTTCATCCACAGCAAAGGCAATGCGTAACGCCAGCCAATCCTGACGTAACAAAAATGAAAATTCAAGTGAATATGATATGGAATGTCGCGAGCTTGCCGTCGATTGGAGGGCTTCTGCTCGTAGCCGCGAGCCGCGCGCGAGGCTTAGGCGAATCGTTGAAATGTATCGGCGATTTTTCATGGCGCCCGGCTCTCGTAAAGGCTGGCACGATGAATACCACGATGCGAACGCTCGGTCGGGCGCTACTCGGCTTCCAGCGAAATGCATAAGCAAATCCACCACTTGTGCCTAACCGGCACGGCACCTCATCATCGGCATTTCGGGCCATTTGTGTGTCGCGCATAAGCTCAAAATATCACTTGAACATTCACGCTAATGATGTAACTTTTTTCACGTCGAGGACAAAACGACCGCATGAAATGGTCGCTCACAGGGTTGCAAATGGGGGTTTTCATGAATCAACAGGTACACCAGCACGTCGGCCAGCAGCGTATGCTTCGCCTTGCTCTCGGCGTCAGCGCCGTAGCTCTTTCGCTGGGCGCTTCCGCCACTTCATTCGCGCAGGAAGCCGAAGGAGCCTCGCAGCCGGCGGGAGACATCGTCGTCACCGGCAGTCGTGTCCAGCGTGACGGCTACACTTCGCCGACGCCGACCACTATCATCACCGCGGACGATCTGCTCAAGACCGCGCCGGCAAACGTCGCTGACGCCGTGAACCGCCTTCCTGCGCTTTCGGGCTCGACCACGCCGCGCACCGTCAACAACAGCGCCATCGGCACCGGCGGCGCCAACCTGCTCAACCTGCGCAACCTTGGCGCACCGCGCTCGCTGGTGCTGCTCAGCGGCCGCCGCGTCGTCGCTTCGGCCGCCAACGGTGCCGTCGACATCAACCTGCTCCCCACGGCGCTCCTCAAGCGCGTGGACGTGGTCACCGGCGGCGCTTCGGCGGCCTATGGTTCCGACGCGGTCGCGGGCGTCGTGAACTTTGTCCTCGACGAGGAATACGAAGGCCTCAAGGGCTCGATCCAGGCCGGTATCTCGCAGGAAGGCGACGGCGCCGAGAGGAAAGGCGATCTTTCGTGGGGCACCGGCTTTGCCGACGGCCGCGGCCACATCGTCGTCTCGGGCTCCTACACCAAGATCGGCAGCGTCGATAACGCCTCTTCGCGGTCGTGGTACAACGGCAGCAAGCTGATCACCAACCCGGCCTATGTCGCGGGCGGGACGGCGCCGCAGTACATCGTCGCCAAGAACGTCGGCCTGGCTACTGCCGCTCCCGGCGGCCTGATCACCTCCGGTTCGCTGAAGGGCACGATGTTCAACGCCGACGGCACGACGTCCCAGTTCGACTACGGCTATGCCTCGGGCCTGCTCTCGGTCGGTGGCACGTCCAACGACTTCGCCGAGAACATCCAGCTGCAGCCGGATCAGGAGAACTATAGCGTCTTCTCGCACGCCAGCTACGAACTGACCGACAGCATCAAGCTGTTCGGCGAATTCAGCTACGCGCGCAGCAAGACGAACATCGAATCGGTTCCGTATTTCCGCTTCGGCAACGTCGCCATCGCTGCCGACAACGCCTATATGCCCGATTCTATCACGTCCGGTTTTACCATGGGCACGACGAACGCCTCGATCGGCGCGGCGCAGGTCTATGCTGACCGCAAGGTGACGCGCTGGGTCGGCGGTGTCGAGGGCGATCTGGGCAGCGGCTGGACCTGGAACGCCTATTACCAGGACGGTCTCTCCAAGATCACCAACGAGGTGCGCAACAACACCATCATCGCCAACTACCTGTTGGCAATCGACGCGGTCGATGACGGCACCGGCAACATCGTCTGCCGCTCGACGCTCACCAACCCCGGCAACGGTTGCGTACCCATCAACACTTTCGGCGGCAACGCGATCTCCGACGCGGCGCGCGACTACGTGACCGGCACCGCCGTGCAGCACACCCGCATTCACGAGCAGGTCGCCTCGGCCAACATCCAGGGCGAGCCGTTCTCAACCTGGGCCGGCCCGGTGAGCATCGCCGCCGGTGTCGAGTGGCGCCGCGAGACCTTCTCGGCCGATGCCGATGCGATCTCGCAGGCGAGCGGTTTCTGGCTGGGCAACTACAAGGCCAGCTCGGGCGGCTACAACATCAAGGAAGGCTACCTCGAAACGGTGGTGCCGCTGCTCAATGACAAGCCCTTTGTCAAATCGCTGGAGTTCAGCGGCGCGGCGCGTGTCACCGACTACAGCACCAGCGGCACCGTGGTGACGTGGAAGGCCGGCTTGACCTGGGAAATCAACGACTCGGTCAAGCTGCGCGGCACCCGTTCGCGCGATATCCGGGCGCCCAACTTCAACGACCTGTACCAGGGCGGAACCTCGGTTTCGATCACGGTCAACGATCCGACCACGTCGACCACCTATTCGACGCTCCGCGTGGTCAAGGGCAACCTCGACCTCCAGCCGGAAATCGCCACGACCTGGGCCGGCGGCATCGTCTTCCAGCCCTCGTTCCTGCCGGGCTTCGCGGCATCGGTCGATTACTACGACATCGCCATCAAGGATGCGATCACCACGCCGACCCAGCAGCAGGTGGTCGATGGGTGCCAGGCCGGAAACACGCTGTACTGCGGTCTCATCACGCGCGGCACCGACGGCCTGATCACCCAGATCATCACCCCGGGCGTCAACGCCAACGAAGAGCGCGTACGCGGCCTCGACATCGATCTGAGCTACCGCACCGAAGCACTGGGCGGCGAACTCATGCTTCGCGCCCTGGGCACCCATGTGTTCGAGCACTCGATCACCAGCGCCTTCACGGGCAAGTACGAGTATGTGGGCGACTACGGTGGCGACGTGACGTATGCGACCCCGGCCTGGCGTGCGAGCACCTCTCTGCAGTACACGAAGGATGCCTTCACCCTCGGCCTGCAGGAGCGCTTCATCAGCGCGGGCCGCGTGAGCAACGCCTACACTTCGGCGCAGCTTGCGAACAATCACGTGGACTCGGTGTTCTACACCGACCTCAACCTGGACTTCGCGATCGGCGACGACGGCAAGAAGCACTTCTTCATGGCAGTCGAGAACCTGTTCAACCAGGCCCCGCCGGTCGCGCCCAGCACCACCGGCAACGGTTATGGCCACATCGGCACCAACACCACGCTGTACGACGTGATGGGCCGCTACTTCCGCATTGGTTTCAAGGCGGAGATGTAATCGGATCAGGGTGGGGGAGAGGACCACTCTCCCCTGGGTGACCTGCCTGCTGCGCTGCTTTCGGGCAGGTGCGGGCGCAAGAGACCCAACGGCACTGGGAGGGTCGCGCAAGCGATCCTCCCTTTTTTATGCGCAGTGGTTCAGTCTGCGAGGTTCGCGGTCATCCGCTGGAGCAGCTGGTTCAGCGCCGCGATCTCCTCTTGTCCGACGTCTTCGAACGCACGGCGGTAAATGCGATTGGCCACGGCCCAGGCCTGTTCGCCCGCTTCGCGTCCGGCCGGGGTAAGGCGCACTTCGGTGACGCGCCCGTCGGCGGCGCTCTGCTGCGATACGACGAGGCCGTCGGCCTGCATGCGCTGGATGATCTTGGTCATCGTCGGCAGCTTTACGATCGCATGGTCGGCGATCTCGCTCACGCTCAGGACTTCGCGTCCGCGCAGGCTCATCAAAACGCGCCAGCGAGGCACGTCGAGGCCGATGTTCTTCAGGCCCAGCTCGATGCGATGCAGGTAGCTGCCTGTAAACCGCGTGAGCCAGTAGAATGGCCAGCGCTCCATCTGGAACGCGTCGGCGTCGTCTGCTTCGTTCTGGGGGCCCGCGGGCATCGTTATCGTCACTCCTGCATGCGGCTTGGCCGTCTGCAATTCCGCTATCCCTTCGCTTGCGCGAGTTCAACGTAAATATGTGAGAATTTGGTTGACAATTCACGCAATAAATAATCTATGAGACTCGTCATGAACATCGACAATCCCATCTTCGCAGAGCGCTATCCCGCCAGTGACGCGGGCAACGGCACGGGCCTGACGGTCGGTGTCAAGGACTGCATCGATATAGCCGGACGGCGCACGACATGCGGTTCGCGGGCATTTGCGCAGGCCGCTCCAGCGGCAGCGGATGCGGCCGTCGTCAAGGCGTTGGTGAATGGCGGCTGCCGCATCCTCGGCAAGACCACGATGCACGAACTGGCCTACGGCATGACCGGCATCAACGGCTGGACCGGCACGGTCGAGAACCCGCGTTATCCCGGCCTGATCGCCGGTGGTTCATCGAGCGGCTCGGCCGCCGCCGTTGCCGCCGGACTGGTGGACATCGCGCTGGGTTCCGACACTGGCGGCTCGATCCGGCTTCCCGCCGCGTGCTGCGGTGTCATCGGTTTGAAGCCGACCTTCGGGCGCGTGAGCAGGGAAGGGGTCCACCCGCAGAATTCCTCGCAGGACTGCGTAGGCGTCTTCGCATCGTCGCTCGATCTCGTCGATCAGGCGATGGCGTTGATCGACCCCGCCTATGTGGTGTCGCCCGCGCCCGCCGCGGTGCGCGTGGGCATCGTCGCTGTTGCCGCCGAGCCTGAGATTACCGAAGCGGTGGATGCGGCGCTCGAGGCTGCCGGGTCTCACGGCGACCGCGTGCCGCTCTACCGGATGGAAGATGCCTTTCAGGCCGGTGTCGTGCTCATGGCTGCTGAGGCTTACGCATCCTATGGGCACCTGATCGAAACTGGGCTGCTGGGCGCCGACGTGGAAGCGCGGCTGCGCGCCGCCCCTGACGTGGCGAGCGCCGAGCGCGTGGCATGGGCCGAGGGTGTGCGCAGAGCCTTCTCCGCCGCCGTCGATCGCGCGCTCGAAGAATACGACGTTCTGGCGATGCCGACGCTGCCGGCGTTCCCGCCCGAACTGGCGAACCTGGGCGATCCGGCCGCCGTGCTGCGCCTGTCCGCGCTGGTGCGTCCGTTCAACCTTTCCGGCCATCCGGCGATCTCGCTGCCGCTGCAGGCACCTTCGGGGCGGCCTTGCGCGATGCAGCTGGTCGCACGCCACGGCGACGATGCCCGCTTGTGCGGGGCGGCTCGCGCCCTTTCCGATCCGCTCGCTCGCAGCGAGGCGATTCCCATGCCGACAAGGAACCCCGAATGATCATCGTCCCGCTCGAACGTGACAAGGAAGCAGTTTCGCCGGTCGGCCACATCGTCAGCGAAGCTATGATCGCCCGCCTCGGCGCTCGCCGCGAGGAGTTCCGTCGGGACGGCCAGCTTCCCGCCGATGTCGTCGAGGAACTGCGCCGTGTGGGCGTCTACCGCGCCCTGGTTGCGCGCCAGTACGGCGGTGACGAATCCACGCCGATGGCATTCCTCGAACTGGTCGAGCGGCTGTCTCGCGCCGACGGGTCGCTGGGCTGGGTGGCCAGCTTCGGCGTCTCGTGCATGTACCTGGCCTCTTTGCCCGTACAGACCCTGGAGCAGGTCTATGCGAATGGGCCTGACGTAGTCTTTGCCGGGGCCCTGTTCCCGCCCCAGCCCGCCCAGCGCGTCGAAGGCGGCGTGAAGGTGTCCGGCCGCTGGAAGTTCGGCAGCGGCTCCACCGGCGCCTCGCTGATCGGCGTCGGCGTCAAGGTCGAAGGCGCGGATGATGCAGGGCTGCCGCGCATGGCGGTGATGCCGGCTGACAAGGTGACGATCGAGCCCAATTGGGACGTGATCGGCCTGCGCGGCACCGGCAGCCACGACCTGGTTGTCGACGGCGTGGTCGTGCCGGAGGACTGGACTTTCGTGCGCGGCGGCAAGTCGACGCTGGACTCGCCGCTGTACCAGTACCCCTCGATGGCCTTCGCCGCGCAGGTGCTGGCCGTGGTGGGCATCGGCGTGGCCCGCGCCGCGCTGGACGAGATCACCGCGATGGCCGGGGGCCGTGCCTCGATCACCGGCGCGCCGGTCCTGGCCGACCGCGCCTATGTCCAGAACGACATCGCCAAGGGCGAGGCGGCGCTACGCTCGGCGCGGGCGTTCTTCTACGAAGCGACGGAATCGGCCTGGGCGACGCTTGCCGCCGGCGATCCCGTCACCACCGAACAGACCGCGCTGCTGCGCCTGGCCTCCACCCATGTGGCCCGCACCGGCGCCGACGTGGCTGCGCTGGCCTATCGCCTTTCCGGCACCACCGGCATCTACGCCAACCACCCGCTCGCCATGCACATGCAGGACGCCGGCGTCGTGGCGCAGCACGCCTTCCTGTCCGACGGCACCTGGCAGAATGCGGGCAAGGTGCTGCTCGGCCTGCCCACCGGCCCCGGCTTTCCCTGACGCGAACCCTTGCGGAGACATCCCGATGACCGATACCCCTACCAAGCCCCTTCGCGTCCTGTTCTGCGCCGCCGTGCTGCAGAATTTCTTCGACCTGCCCGCCGCCGATATCGGCAAGGTCTGGGCCGCCACCGGCGAAATGCTCAAGGGCATCCGCGACCTGCCGGGTGTTTCCGTGCTGGGTACGATGGACGACGATGAAACCATGGTCGGCACTTCGCCCAACGGCTGGCCCTGGACCTTCTACATCCTGGCCGACGTTCCCGATCGCGCCACTGCCGTCGCCGCCTGCAACCTGTTCCGCTCGATCGAGGTCGGCGAGCACCGGCTGTGGAAGTATATGCGCGTCGAGGCCCGTATCGGCCGGGAACTGGTCATCCCCGCATGATCCCGCAGGGGGACTGTGCTGCTCTTGTCCGACGGGTCGCGTTAATGGAAGCCGAGAGCGCGGTCCGGCGTGTCGCGATGGAATATTTCCGTCTGTGCGACACGCTGGGCCCGCTCACGCCGCTCGATGCCCTGGCCGCGCTGTTCACCGACGACGCGGTGTGGGAAGGCCGGGGACGCTATCGCAAGGCCTTCGGGCGGCACGAGGGGCGCGATGCCATCGTCGGCATGCTGGCCGCTTATGCTGATCCACCGCATTTTGCGCTGAACGGGCACTACCTGTCCTCCGAAAGCATCGAAGTGCAGAGCGAGAGCAGTGCGCGGGGTAGTTGGATGATGCTTCAGGTATCGACCTACAACGACGGGCGCTCGGACTTGCGCAGCGCGGCGATCACCATCGACTTCGTGCGCGAGGGTGAGGCCTGGTGCATCGCCCGCTTCGTCACCGAAAACATCTTCTCCCGCGATGTCGGGCCGTGGAACGACGAGGCGCCGATCTCGGTGCCCGATGCCGCCGCGCCCGACGGGACTGAACAGGAAGGCGTAGACCCATGACCGATTTCGCATCCCTGGTGAAGGACGACCGCGTCCACACCGCGCTGTACAAGGACGCTGCCATCTTCGACGAGGAGATGGAGCGGATCTTCAAGAACACCTGGGTGTGGGTCGCCCACGCCAGCGACGTTCCGGCCAAGAACACCTTCAAGACCAGCTACGTCGGCAGCACGCCGGTGATCGTCACGCGCGACAAGGATCAGAAGGTCCACGTCCTGCTGAACCGTTGCCGCCACCGCGCCGCCAGCGTGTGCGAAAAGGGCAAGGGCAAGACCAGCGTGTTCGTCTGCCCGTACCACGGCTGGAGCTACGGCGTGGACGGCGCGCTTCGCAAGGTGCCTCACGCCAAGGGTTACGAGCAGGAACTGGACAAGGACGAGTTCAGCCTCGTCTCGCTGCGGACCGAGGAATACAACGGCCTGATCTTCGCGACCTTCAAGCAGGACATCGAGCCGCTGGCCGATTTCCTGGGCTCTGCGAAGAAGTGGATCGACCTGTTCATGAAGCAGGACGCCGGCTACGGCATCAAGACGCTGGGCGAACACAAGTTCCGCTTCCCCGGCAACTGGAAGATCCAGCTCGAAAACACGACCGACGCCTACCACTTCCCGATCGTCCACAAGACCTTCCTCGACAGCCTCGATGCCGAGACCGAGGACGTGTTCGACGTGCTGGGCCAGGGTGGCTGGGTCGAGGACCTGGGCAATGGCCACTCGGTCATGGTCATGATCCCCGACCTGATCGACCTGGAAGACAACCTCGACGCACCGATCCCCGAACGTTTCGCCGAACTGGCGCAGGAACTGCGCGACGAAGGCCATGACGATGCGACGGTGCGCCGCGTGGTGCGCGCGGTGGGCGGTTCGGGGTTCAACCTCAACCTGTTCCCCAACGTCGCCTGTTCGATGGCGTTCTTCCGGGTGCTGCGCCCGGTCGCCGTCGACGAGACCGAGATCACCCACGTCGCCATCGGCATGGACGGCGGACCGGTGGCGGGCAACCGCATGCGCCTTCGCCTGCACGAACACTTCCAGGGCCCGATGGGCTTCGGCACCCCCGACGATGCCGAAGGCTGGGAGCGTGTCCAGCGCGGCGCCCGTGCCGGCGACGACCTGTGGATCATGCTCAACCGCGGCGTCGATGCGCCCGAAGGCGTCGCCGAGATCGGCCACAACGCCGGTGACGTCAGCGCCGAAACCGGCATGCGCGCCGCCTACCAGCAGTGGAAGAGGATGATGACGGCATGAGCGTCGCGATAGAGGAGAAACCCGAGGTGACCACACCGACCTGCGAGGCCCCCACCTTCGACGAGGCGATCGCCTTCATCTGGACCGAGGCCGACATCCTCGACCGGCTCGACTACAAGCCCTGGCTGGCACTGTGGACCGAGACCGGCGAATATATCATCCCGGTCGAGCGCGATGCGGCCGACTATGCCGACGCGCTCAACATCGTGCTCGACGACAAGGTCATGCGCGAAGCGCGGGCCAAGCGCCTGCTGTCGGGCTTCTCGATGTCCTCGGCGCCGCCGGCGCGCACCGTGCGCACCGTCTCGCGCTTCGTCGAGGTATCGCGCGAAGGCAATGCCATCACCCTGCGCGCCGCGCAGATGCTGGCCGAGTACAAGTACCAGCACATGCGCTTCCTGCCCGCCGACATGGAATACCGCATCGTGCGCGAGGCCGACGGACGGCTGCTGATCGACCGCAAGGTCGTCAAGCTGATCAACGCGGACGATTATCAATTCGGAATCGGGTACCTGCTGTGAACAAATCCTCCTCCAGTTCACGGACGGTCCTGGTCACCGGCGCATCGCAGGGCCTCGGCGCTGCGATCGCCGGTGCCTTCCACCGCGCCGGCTACAACGTCGGCGTCTCCGATATCGACGGCGCCCGCGCTGCCGATGTGGCCAAGTCGCTTGACCCCGCAGGCGCCACGGCGATCGGCATCGAACTCGACGTGCGCGATCAGGGCGCCTTCGAGGCCGCGCGCGACACGCTGGTGGCGCGCTGGGGCTCGATCGAGGCGCTGGTCAACAACGCCGTCGTTACCATCGTGCGCCCGGTGCTGGAAATTTCGCCAGACGAGTTCGACAAGGTGATCACCGTCAACCTGCGCGGCACTTTCGTCGCCTGCCAGGTGTTCGGCCGCTACTTCAAGGAGCGCGGCCACGGCCGGATCGTCAACATCGCCTCGCTGGCGGGGCAGAACGGGGGCACCGCCACCGGCGCGCACTATGCCGCGTCCAAGGGCGGCATCATCACCCTGACCAAGGTGTTCGCGCGCGATCTGGCGCCTTTCGGGATCACCGTGAACGCTATTGCGCCCGGCCCGCTCGACCTGCCATCGGTGCGCGCGCTGGTGCCCGCCGACAAGCTGGAAGGCATCATCGCCGGCATTCCCGTGCGTCATCTCGGCTCGCCCGACTTCGTCGCCGAGACCGCCGTTCACCTGGCCTCGCCCGAGGCCGCTTTTGCCAATGGCGCCATCTGGGACGTCAACGGCGGCCTTTTGATGCGGTAACGGACAGATGATCGACATCCAGGATTTCCGCTCGGCCATGGCGCGGCTCGGCGCGGCGGTGAACGTGATCACCACCAATGGCGCCGACGGCCGCTTCGGCATGACCGCCTCGGCGGTCTGCTCGGTCAGCGACGACCCGGCCACGCTGCTGCTCTGCGTCAACCGCAATGCGCGGATGAACGGCATCCTCAAGGCCAACGGGCGCTTCGCCGTCAACGTGCTGTCGGCCCGGCAGGAGGAGTTCTCCCGCTGCTTCGCCGACTCCACCCTGTCGATGGACGAGCGCTTCGGCCGCTGCGGCCCCTGGCACAACATGACCGGCGAATTGCCGGGCCTGACCGGCGCGCTCGCGGTGTTCGCCTGCACGGTCGCCAGCGTCACCGAAGTCGGCACGCACAGCCTGTTCATCGGCTCCGTCGAGCAACTGCTGCTGGGCGAGGAGGACGAAGGCCTGGTCTACTTCGGCCGGCGCTATCACGCCCTGCGCGGTGCCGCGATGCCGCAGGCGCTGTCGGCATGACGGTGCAGGACACCGCGCAGGCCTTCATCGCCGCCCGCCGCGAGGGCAGGGGCCTGGCCGCCTTCCCCGGCACGGTGCCCCCTACGCTGGACGAGGCCTATGCCATCCAGCAGGCGGCGATCGGCGGCTGGGACGACAATGTCGCCGGCTGGAAGGTCGGCCGCATCCTCGGCGCGCTGGAAGCCGAGCATGGCGCCAATCGCTTCCTCGGGCCGATCTTCGCGGCCACCGTGCAACAGGCCGCGCCGCCGGTATCGAGCCTGTTCCCGGTCTTCGACGGCGGCTTCGGCGCGCTGGAAGTCGAGATCGTCGCGGTGGTCGGCAGCGACCAGCCGGCGGACAAGGTGACCTGCACCGCCGACGAGGCGCGCCAGGCCGTCTCGGCGCTGTATATCGGCATCGAGATCGCCGGCAGTCCGCTCGCGGTGATCGACGCACTCGGTCCGCTCGCCTCGATCGCCGGGTTCGGCAACAATGCCGGCCTGATCCTGGGGCCCGAGATCGCCGACGGGCTGATGCGTGCCGATGCGGACTTGCGCGCGCGCACCACGATCGAGGGCACCGTCGCGGGCGAGGGCGACGCCACCCGGTTGCCCGGCGGTATCTGGGGCGCCGTGGCTTTCGCGCTGGAGACGGCGGCACGGCTCGGCCGTCCGCTGCGCGCGGGGCAGTACATTTCCACAGGCGCGCTGACCGGCGTGCATGCGGTGACCAAGGGGCAGGTCTGCACCGCCGATTTCGGGGACGACGGGCGGCTCGACTGCCTGACCGTCCCGGTAATCGCCGGTTGAGACAACAGGGGTAGACGATAACCATGGTGCAACTGACGATCGTGGGCCGCGAGGGCGCCGAAACGCACATCGAGGCCGATGCCGGCCTGACGCTGATGGAAGCGATCCGCGAGGCGGGCTTCGACGAATTGCAGGCGATGTGCGGCGGCAGCTGCTCGTGCGCGACCTGCCATGTCTTCCTGGAGGAGGGGTTCGATGCGTTCCCCGCCGCCGACGAGGACGAGGACGACCTGCTCGACAGCAGCGACTATCGCCGCGCCAACAGCCGCCTGTCCTGCCAGGTCGCCCTGGCCAAGGCACAAGGCGCCTTGCGGGTGGTCATCGCCCCCGAGGATTGAAAAAAGAAGACCGGATATTTCCGGCGGAAAGGGCCGCATGACCAGGCCGTTTCGCCGCAGTGACTTGGATCAGGAGTGCAAGTGATGGACGAGTGGGTTGCCGGTGAAGCGGAGCTGCGCAAGGATCTGGCGAATTTCTACCATCTGGTGGAGTTCTTCGGCTGGAGCGAACTGATCTTCAACCACATCTCCGCGCGTCTGCCGGAGACCGACTGCTATCTCGTCAACCCGTTCGGGCTCAACTATTCCGAGATCACCCCGGACAACCTGGTGACGGTGAACGTCGACGGCGAACTGGCGCGGCCTTCGGCCTATCCCGCCAATCCCGCCGGCTTCGCGCTGCACGGGGCGATCCACAGCAAGCGCCATGACGTCAACTGCGTGGCGCATACGCACTCGCTGGCGATCTCGGCCGTGGCGATGAAGGATGCGGGCTTCGCGCACGACAACTTCTACGGCGCCCAGCTTGTCGGCCGCATCGGCTATCATGAATTCGAGGGCATCACCCTGTTCGCCGACGAGCGCGACCGCATGGTCGAAAGCCTGGGCGAGAACCATGTGCTGGTCCTGCGCAACCACGGCATCGCGGTGTGCGAGCGGGATATCGCCAGCACGTTCATGCTGCTGTGGATCGCCCAGCGCGCCGCCGAAGTGCAGTGCCACGCGGGCCAGATTCCGGGCCCCAACCGCGCACTTCCCGAAGGCGTGGCAGAGCGCTGCAAGGCATCCGCGAAGAAGCTGATGGAGAACGACAAGGTCGCCCGCATGCTGTTCGATTCGCAAGTCCGGCTGATGCGCGCCAAGCTTCCCGTCGACTGGATGTGATGCGCACAGCGGCACTCAACGGCACACAGACGCACCCCAAGCGCACGTAAGCGCACCATGACCGCCCCAAACCCTTGCAAGGCTCCCGCACCATGAAGCTCGATCCCATCGTCGTCAGCGGCGACCGTTTTCTCGACAGTTCCGGGCGCGGCGTCATGCTGCGCGGGGTCAATCTGGGCGGCGACTGCAAGCTGCCTTATCCCTATGGTGGCACCAACTACCCCAGCGACTTCTCCGACCACCGCGACGTCACGTTCATCGGTCGCCCGTTCCCGCTGGGCGAAGCCGACGAGCACCTCGGCCGGCTGGCGCACTGGGGCTTCAACGTCGTGCGCCTGCTGACCACCTGGGAAGCGGTCGAGCATGCCGGCCCCGGCCAGTACGACGAGGATTACCTCGACTACCTCGCCGAAGTCGTCCGCCGCGCCGAGGCGCATGGCCTTTACGTGATGCTCGATTTCCACGAGGACGTCTGGAGCCGGATGACCGGCGGCAGCGGCGCGCCGGGCTGGACGTTCGAGGCGGTCGGCCTCGATTTCACGAAGTTCAACGCCGCGGGCGCCGCCCATGTCATGCAGCACAAGTACGACTATGCGCTGGGTGGCTGGCAGGAAGCCTATCCGCAGATGAGCTGGGGCGCCAACCACCGCCTGCCGCCGACCGGCATCATGTGGACGCTGTTCTTCACCGGCCGCCTGTTCACCCCCGATTTCCACATCGACGGGCGCAACGTGCAGGACTTCCTCCAGGGCCATTACCTGGGCGCGATGGAGCAGGTGGCGCGCAGGCTGGCGCCGATGCCGGGTGTGCTGGGCTTCGACACGCTGAACGAGCCGGTGCATGGCTGGATCGGCCAGCCGTTGTCGTACCGCCACGTCGCCGTCACGCCCGAGCGTCCGGTCAACCCGCGCGTCGGGCTGGCGATGTCGCCGCTCGACAACCTGCTGGCCGCGCGCGGCATCCCTGTCGAGGCGCCGCGCATCGTGCGCGATGCGGTCAGCGGCAAGCTGGAAGTGGGCGGCACCGACACGGTGAACCCCAATGGCGTCTCGATCTGGCTGGACGGCCGCGACTGCCCGTTCGAGCGCGCAGGCGCCTACACCATGCGCGGCGACACCGCCGTCGCCGGGCGCGAAGACTTCTTCTGCGCGGTGCACTCCAGTACCGGGCAGGGCCGCGAGTTGACCATGCAGGAGGATGCCTACGCCGCGCTGTTCCACGCGGTGGCCGGAACCGTGCGCGCGCACCGCGAGGACTGGGCGGTATTCGCCGAGATGGAGCCCTATTCGGCCTTCTCGGGCGCGGCGTTCCCGGCCGGGATGCCCGAACGCTCGGTCAATGCCTCGCACTGGTACGACGGCGCGGTGATCTACACCAAGCGCTTCGATCCCGAGCAGTCGTTCGACTTCGTAACCAACGAGGTAATCTCGGGCATCGACCCGATCCGGACGCGCTACATCGCCGAACTGGGCCGTTTCCGCGGCCAGGCCGATACGTTCAGCTCGGGCGGCGCGCCGGTGCTGATCGGCGAGTTCGGCATTCCCTTCGATCTCGAACACGGCGCTGCCTACAAGGCCTGGGCCGAGGGCGACCGTTCGGAAACGCCGTGGACGCCGCACGTCACCGCGCTGTCGCTGATGTACGATGCGCTCGACGCGCTGGGCTACCACGCGACGCAGTGGAACTACACGGCGACCAATCGCAACGACCTCGCGATCGGCGACGGCTGGAACCAGGAGGATCTCTCGATCTTCTCGCGCGATCAGCAGGACGATCCCGCCGACCCGGATTCGGGCGGTCGCGCGATCAAGGGCTTCTGCCGCCCTTATGTCCGCCGCGTTGCCGGGATGCTCGAAGGCCAGTGCTTCGACTGGGCGAACGGCACGTTCACAGCCAGCTGGCAGAGCGTTCCCGAAGCGATGGGCTCGACAGAAATCTACATCCCGCGCATTCATTTCGGGATGGATCTCTCTGTCGAGTTCGCTGGTGAAGAAACGACGTGGTTGTACGATGAAACGTCGCAGTTGCTTTATGTCGAAGCGACGGCACCAGGATTGGTCCACGCGACTGTGACGGCGAAATTCGGGTAAAAGGCCTATTATGATGAGCTTTGCCCCTGATTTGCCAGCCATGAAAAAATCAGACGTCGTCATCGTGGGAGCGGGACATGGCGGGGCGCAGTGCGCGCTCGCCCTGCGCCAGAACGGGTTCGCGGGAACCATCACCGTCATCGGCCGCGAGCCGGAGTATCCTTACGAGCGCCCG
>NZ_JAZFAX010000054.1:0-19106 GCF_036352595.1 Novosphingobium resinovorum | reverse complement strand
TCGCTCCGTCACCGGAACCGCCCGTCTCAGCGGCAAATCGGCCCTCGTAGCTATCCGCGAACTCGTCGACGGCAGGTTCGTGGTCGCCTGATCAGAGCCCAATTGCTGACCCCGTGAGCAATTACGCCAGATCAGCGTCGGAGCGCACGGCGGCGATCACCCGGTCGCCCTGACTCAGGCAGCGCTCGACCAGCGCCTGCCCGATGCCGCTGCCAGCGCCGGTGACGAGAATGCTGCGCATCAACGCCCCTCCACCGGTGCAGCATCGCGCATGTCGGGCTTCCAGTGAAACTGCGGCAGTGCGGGCTGAAGCAGTCCGGGCGCCGCAGCGATCACGCCGGGCACCGCCTGCAGCATCGCCACCACCGTCATGATATAGCCCGGCGGCGTCGGCTCCTCAGGCTTGACGTAGACATTGTCCTGATAGGACGCCTGCCCCGCCACGGTGATGCGCAGCGAGGGGCGGCCCTCGATCTCGATCAGCCAGAAGTCGTTGACCGGACACTCCTCGGGCCGCATCGATTCGCCCAGATACCAGTAGACTTCGGTGGTGTAGAACGGCTTGCCGCCCGAATATCCCGTCCACGCATAGGAGACGAGGCCGACGGTGTCCGCCTCCACCGCCATCACCGGTTCGGACAGCGCGACGGGCGTTTCGGCAAGACGCGCGGTGCGCTCGATCCGATCGACCGGGATGCCGAGGCGGTCGGCGTAGAACAGGATAGGCTGGCGCAGGTACCCCCACCGCGCGCGGCAGCAGGTACGAGAGCCCGCCGTCCGGCGGCAGCCCCAGTTTCTGATGCGGGAACACGAAGCGCGCGCCCGGTTCCGCCAGCGCTATGTCAGCGCCGCAGACATAGGCCACCGCCGCCCCGGCCACCGCGCCCTGACACGCCACCACGATCGGCATCGGCAGGGCGATATAGGCTTCCATTTGAATGCGCGCCCGGTCCATGCGCGCGTGATAGTCGGCGTAGCGGTCTTCGGCGCTCTGGTCGATCGTCTGCGCGAAGCCCTTCACGTCGCCGCCGACGCAGAACGCCGCGCCTTCCGCGCGCATCAGCAGGACGCGCACGTCCGACGCCTCCGCCGCCGCAGTAAATATCGCGCCAAGCTCGGGAATCGCCCCGCTGGCGATGGCGTTGCCGATGTCCGGCCGGTTGAACGTGAGGTACAGCACCCCCGCCTCCAGCCGGACGGTGAAACCGGTGCAGGAACGGACGGCCTGCACTCCCAGAATATCCGTCATGGCACCCCTCCTGTCCCGGCGTCACTTTTGGTTTGCCTACGTACTATCTTTGCATCACCATGCCTGTCAATGGTACTAGATGGCCCTGAAGGTTCGTGACAGATGCGTCATCATCGGGCATGAACACAGGTCAGGCTTTTGTAAGCTTGCGCACGCTTCCGGTCATCGGCATCGGAAGCAGGACGCCCGAACCGTTTGTGATTGGAAGGCCATGCCCAGCAAGAAAAGTGATACCGCCGTCGCCGAGGCTATTGTCGAAGCTCCCGTCACCGAAGCGGGCGCCCCGCCGCGCCGTCCTTCCGCCAAGCAGTTCACGTTCGGCTACCTGATCCACGACGTCTCGCGCCTGCGCAGGATCGTCATGGACGATATCATGAAGCCCTACGGCATCACCCGTTCGCAGTGGTCGCTGCTCAGCGCGCTGTCGCGCAGCGGCAATTCGGGCATGATGCAGGTCGACCTCGCCCGGCTGCTGGAAATCGGCAAGGTCACCACCGGCGGCCTGCTCGAACGTCTGGAAAACAGTGGCCACATCGAACGCCGCCCGGACGAGAACGACGCCCGCGCCCGCCGCGTCTTCATCACGGAAAAGGGCTACGAGACGATCGGGCTGATGATCACCGTCGCCAGCAAGGCGAACAAGCGCGTGATGAAGGGCCTCACCGCCGAGGAATCCAAGATCGCCGAAAAGGTGCTGTTCAAGGTCAAGATGAACCTGAAGGACATCCACTACGAGCACGTCCTCAATGGCAAGGCCGAAGAGAACATCAACTTCCTCAAGGCGTCGGAGGACGATCTCTAGCCCCCCACAACCATCCGTCATTGCGAGCGTAGCGAAGCAATCCAGGGCAGTCTTGAGCCGCCCTGGATTGCTTCGCTACGCTCGCAATGACGAAGAGGACTACCGCCCCGTGAAGTTCGGTCGCCGCTTCTCCACGAAGGCCGTCACGCCCTCGCGATAATCGTCGGTGTGGCGCGACAGGCCCTCGAAGGCGATGCTGGCCTCAAGAATCGAGGTCAGCTTGTCGCGCAACCCGATGTTCGCGGCCATCTTGGTGTAGCGGATCGCCGTCTGCGCGCCGCGCGCCATGCGGGTGGTATAGGCCGCGACCGCCGCGTCCAGTTCGGCGCCGGGGACCGCGAAGGCGATCAGGCCCAGCCGCTCGGCTTCGCTCGCCTCCACCGCCTCGCCCGTCAGCAGGTAGTGCCGGGCCTTGCCGTAACCGATCAACGCGGGCCAGATCAGCGCGCCGCCGTCGCCCGCGACCAGCCCCACCTTGACGTGCGGATCGGCGAACCGCGCACCCTCGGCCGCGAAGACCACGTCGCACAGCAGCGCGATCGTCGCGCCGAAGCCCATGGCATCGCCGTTGATCTTGGCGATCACCGGCTTGGGGCAATCGAGCAGCGAGGAGACGATGCGCTTCATCGTGCGCGCCTCCACCACGAAAGGCGCCAGCCCGTCTTTAAGTTCGTCAGCTAACCAGTTCATGTCACCACCGGCACAAAACACCGGCCCGGTGCCGGTCAGCACGATTACGTCGCTGTCCGGGTCATCCGCCGCCTCGTCGAACACCCGAGCCATTTCCAGATGGAGCCGGTGTGTCACCGCGTTAGCCTTTTCCGGCAGGTTGATGCGAATCGTCAGCACACGGCCGTCGCGTTCGAATTCCAGCGCCTGATAGCTGCCCTGATCCAGCATCCTCGTCACCTCTTCCTTGTCCGGGCTTTCCTATCCCGCCTCATATTGATACGCTTGCTTATCAACAAGCCCGAATCTACGGGTTCATCCATCCGGGGGAGCATACATGGATATCGACAGGATCCGCACGATGCGCATCGAGCCCATCGTGCAGGACTATGGCAAGCGCGAAACGATACTCTATGCGCTGGGGCTGGGCTACGGCGCCGATCCGCTCGACACCGCCGAACTGCCGTTCGTCTATGAGGGCGACCTCAGGATCGTGCCGTCCTACGTCAACCTGCTGTGCCATCCCGGCTTCTGGGCGCAGCGCCCAGAATTCGGCATCGACTGGGTGAAGATCCTCCATGCCGAGCAGGAACTGCGCATGCACACCCCCCTGCCGCCGACCGGGGCGCTACGCGGCGAATACCGGGTGCGCGCCGTCGAGGACAAGGGCGAGGGGCGCGGCGCGCTGCTGCACCAGGACAAGGAACTGTTCGACGTCGCCACCGGCACGCACATCGCCACGGTACGCTCCAGCCTGTTCCTGCGCGGCAACGGCGGCGAAGGCGGCTTCGGCGAGCCGCCCGCACCCGCCACTCCGCTGCCGGACCGCGCGCCGGATCGCTCGATCGCGATCCCCACCCTGCCCCGACAGGCGCTGATCTACCGCCTGTCGGGCGACTGGAACCCGCTCCACGCCGACCCCGCCATCGCCGCGAAGGCGGGCTTCGCGATGCCGATCCTGCATGGCCTGTGCACCAACGGCATTGCCTGCCGCGCCGCGATCGCAACGTATTGCGACCACGACCCGACGCGCCTCGCCGCGCTGTTCACGCGCTTTTCCAAACCGGTGATGCCGGGCGAGACGATCCGCGTCGATTTCTTCGAGGAACCGGGCGTCATCCGCTTCCGCGCCGTGGCGCAGGAGCGCGAGGAAGTGGTACTCGACCGCTGCTCGCTGAAAGTGCGATGATGGCGCCGTCCGGCCTGCTCGGAGACGCACCCGCAGACGCGCGGGCGCAGCGCCTCGGCATCGGCCGCCGCGTCGCGCTGGCTGGCAAGCTGCGTGCGCTGATACATGCGATGGCCGCCACCAGCGCCGACGACGCCACGCTCGACCGCGCCGCCGAACTGATCGAGAAGGCGCGCGCATTGCTCGCCTCGCAATCCTCGGAACGCGGCAGCCGCCTGCTCGACGGGCCGCTGATGGGGCTAGGCAAGCTCAGCGAACTCGGCCCTTTCACCACGCCCAACCATGCCCTTGCCCCGCCGCTCGACCTGATACTGGGCGAGACGGAGGCGGAAGCCGTCGCGGTCTACGGCGCGGCGCACGAAGGCGGGCCGGGGCTGCTCCACGGCGGCTTCATCGCCGCCACGTTCGACGAACTGCTCGGCGTCGTCCAGCGCGGCACGATCCGCATGACGGGCGAGTTGACGATCCGCTACCGTGCGCCTGCGTACCTCAATCGCCCCTTGCGCTATCGCACCTGGCTGGACCGGATCGAGGGGCGCAAGGCCTTCGTCAGCGGCACGCTCCACGATGGCGATACCCTCTGCGCCGAGGCCAGCGCGACCTTCATCGCGCTGCGCGAGGCGCCGTTCGCCGTTCCCGACTGACGGCTACTCCACCGCCAGCGCCTGTGCGATCATTGCGTTCAGGCGGCGGCGGCCTTGCTCGCGCAAGTCCTCGCCGATCGTCTCGACGCTGAGGATGCCGTTCAGAACCGTCGCGCCGATCACCAGGATCAGCGCCAGACCGGCGCGGATCTGCGGGCTGTCGTCCCCCAGTTGCGCGGCGAGCGGGGCGAAGACGTCCTCCACGAAAGCCTCGCCGATGATCCGCGCCGTGGCGGGCGAGGAGGCCGAGCGCAGGATGATGTAGAGCCGCTCCAGATCGGCGCGCTGTTCATCTTCCTGCCCGGCGAAGGCGAGGTCGCCCAGCCATGCCGCCAGTTCGGCGCGGCTGGTGGCGCCGCCGAACCACGGCTCGTCGCGCCGTTCCAGCAGCACCTTGCGGAACAACTCCTCCTTCGATCCGAAGTAGCGGCTGACCAGCGCCACGTTCACCCCCGCCTCGCCCGCGACATCGCGCATGCCGACGGCCTCGTAGCTTTCGGCCGCGAAACGGCGGCGCGCGGCGGCGAGGATATCGTCCCGCGTGGCGGAAGCATTGCGCGAACGGGAAGAAGCAAGGGCCATGCCCATGGCCTAGCCCAGACAATGCCACATGTAAACCACTGTTGACTTACGATGAATATGGTACTAATGCGAACCATATCAACACAACAGGAGAGGACCTGTCATGGCTCCGGTACAAAGTCTGGCGATCGACCAGCTCGTTCCCCAGCCGAACGAGATGTATGCGCTGGCGTTCACCGCCGTCGTCGCATTCGTTTCGGTGTCGCTGGTGGTGCGCTATTGCATGAAGCACGGCATCTGGTGGCCGATGATCGTGGTCGTGGGCGGCCTCATCACCTGCCTGCAGGAGCCGCTCTACGACCATCTCTACGGCCTGTGGTTCTTCGAGCAGGGGCAGCTAAAGGCTTTCACCACGTACGGCATCCATGTGCCGCTGTGGCTGCCGGTGATCTACATCGCCTATTACGGCGCCAACACGATGTGGTACTGGCACCGGCTGGAAAGCGGGTCGAGCATCAAGGCGATGATGGCGATGTTCGCGGTGGAAGTGCTGCTGGCGGGATTGGCCGAGCAGTTCTACATCAACGTGGTGGGGCTGTATAACTACCAGAGCAACCAGCCTTTCTACATTCTCAACTACCCGATCTTCGTCGCCATCGTGAACGGCGTGCCGCCGACGCTGGGGGCGATCATCATCTACAAGCTCAAGCCGCATCTGCAGGGCTGGCAGAACCTGCTGCTGCTGTTCCCGGTGCCCTGGGCCTTTGCCGCCAACTCTTTCGGCAGCGGATACCTGTACCTCTCGGCGCGCCATGCCGTTCCGGCAGTGTCGCAGCCGGTGCTCTATCTTGCGGCGGCGACAGCGGCGCTGGGTTCGATCGTGACGATCTGGGCGGCGCTGAAGGTAGCGGGCGTGCCGGTGGCGCGGTCGGCAAGCCGGACGGCATCGACGGCAAGTATGGTGCCGGCGGAGTAAGTCTCCCAGCGCGGCCCTCGGGCCGCAAACCTCAAGGGGCGGAGGAACCGGCTGGTTCTTTCCGCCCCTTTTTCGGTGCCTTCAACAAGCTTGTGCTCAAACGTGGCACGCGGAGGCAATGTCCGCCCTACCCCACAGTCTACCGTCACCCTGAACTTGTTTCAGGGTCCATCATGCCGATAACCCTGTTCACGAGCAGGCCCATCGAGGGCGGCTTGCGGCCCTTAGCTCCGGCAATAACCGCCCGATGGATCCTGAAACAAGTTCAGGATGACAAAGGCGGGCGGCGCAATGTCCGCTCCCCCACCCCATCCTCGTCATGCAGGTAAAGGCATGAACTCTCTGAAAGCGGAAAATCGGACGAGGAGCATCACGCACGCCGCCTAAGCCAGCATGGCGCGCGCGATGAGGCCGCGCTGGATCTCGTTGGTGCCGCCGAAGATCGACCAGCACCGGCCGTAGAGGTAATGGTGCGCCATCGCGCTCGCCTGCTGCGCGGCCGAAAGTTCGGCGCCCGGCGCAAGGTGGAGGTCGGCCGGATCGTGCACCGTGCCCAGTGGCCCCTCGATGGCGAGCGCCAGTTCGGAGAGCAGTTGCAGGATCTCGGTGCCGCGCACCTTGAGGATCGAGGCTTCCGGCCCGTCGCGGCTGCCGCCCTGCTGCCAGCCGCGCACATAGTCCCGCTCCAGCGCGCAAAGCGCCGTCAGCTGGATTTCGGCATCGGCCAGCCGGTCGGCGATCAGCGCGACTTGCGCCGTATCCCCCTCGGCCCCGCGCAATTGCGCGAACATCGCCTTGATCACGCCAAGCAGCTTCAGCTTCGGCCCGGTATCGGCGATCGCGACGCGCTCGTTGGCGAGGAGGAACTTGGCGATCGTCCAGCCCTGCCCTTCATGGCCGACAAGGTTCTCCACCGGCACCCGCACATCGTCGAAGAAGACCTGGTTGGTGTGGTGCTGCCCGTCGATGGTGACGATTGGGCGCACCTCGATGCCGGGCGTGGTCATGTCGATCAGCAGGAACGAGATGCCCGCCTGCGGCTTCACCTCGCGGTCGGTGCGCACGAGGCAGTGCATCCAGTCGGCCCAGTGCGCTTCGGTGGTCCACATCTTCGTGCCGTTGATGACGTAGTGGTCGCCCTCGCGCACCGCCGTGGTCTTGAGCGAGGCAAGGTCGGACCCGGCGTTCGGTTCGGAATAACCCTGGCACCACCACACGTCGCTCGACAGGATGCCGGGCAGGTGACGGGCCTTCTGTGTCTCGTTGCCGAAAGTCTGGATCACCGGGCCGACCATGTTGACGCCGTAAGGGATGATGAGCGGCGCGCCGCTGCGCCCGGCTTCCTGCACGAAGGCGAGCTGGCGGTTAAGATCCCAGCCCTGCCCGCCCGCATCTTCCGGCCAGGCTCCGGCGAACCAGCCCTCGGCGCGCAGCAGCTTCTGCCAGCGCACGAAATCGTCCTTGCCGAATTCGAGGCCCTTCTCGCCCTTGAGGCGGATGTCCTCGGGCAACTTGTCGCGCACAAAGGCGGCCACTTCGGCGCGGAACACGGCGAGTTCGCCGTCGTCCTCCGCCGCCGGATCGAGATCGGCCGCGCCTGCGAAACGGGCGCGGTGCACCGCGGCCGAACCTTGCGTCGCCCGGATCGCGGCGAGGCGGCGCATATAGTGGCTGACGTCGAGTTCGTCGGACACGCCCATGCCGCCGTGCATCTGCACCGCCTCGTGCCCGACCAGCCGCCCGGCGTCGTCCGCCAGCGCCTTCGCCGCGCTGGCAAGCGCGCCGGCACCGCCCGTATCGCCCGTATCTCCCGTGGCATCGAGCGCGGCGATGGCCCGCTCAATCAGGGCGCGGGCGCTTTCGGTGGCGATCATCATCTCGGCCAACCGGTGCTGCAGCGCCTGGAAACTGGCGAGCGGCACGCCGAACTGCTTGCGGGTCTTGAGGTAACCGGCGGTGCGTTCGCACAGCGCACCGAGGATGGCGACGCTCTCCGCCGCCAGCGCGCAGGCGTGGCGCGCCAGCGCCCGCTCGATGGTCGCCGCATCAATGGCGAGGCGCCGCGCCGGGGTCCGCTCGAAATGGAGCGTCGCGGCCGAGGAACCGTCGATCAGGCGCGTCGGCTCGCGGCGCGTGGACGGCGCATCGGCCTCCACCAGCAGGCACGCGAGCGCGCCGTCGATTTCGGCGGTGACGATCCACGCATCCGCCAGATCGGCGTGGCGCACCGCGCGCTTGGTGCCGCTGAGGTGCCAGTGTGCGCCATCGGCCTGCGCCGTAACCCGGCGCTGCGCGAAGCTGTCCAGCCCTTCGTCATGGGCGAGGACCACGACCCGCTCACCGCCGATCAGCGGTTCGACCGGCTCGCCCGCCTGCGCCAGCAGCCAGCCCGCGACGGCGCTGGAGGCCAGCGGCTCGACCAGCAGGTGCCTTCCGGCCGCTTCCATCACCGTGGCGAGATCGCGCATGGTGCCGCCGAAGCCGCCCAGTTCCTCCGGGAAGGCGGCGCCGAGGATGCCCTGCTCGGCCAGATCGGACCACAGGGCCATGCGCTCGGGCACGGCGGCGGCAAGCCGGTGGCGGCGCGCCTCGAATTCGTTGCGCTGCGCCAGCAGGCGGCCCGCCATGTCGGCCAGCATGCGCTGCGTATCGGTCCTTGCGAAACTCATGACAAACTCTCCGGGCCGGGCGCCATGCGGTCCGGCCCGGTCATTGTCTTGCGCCAGCATAAGCGCGGCCGGTAAGGTTCGCCCAGCCGCGACGTGCCTTCTCTTCAGGAAATCTCGCCGAGCACCGTGCCAACGGGATACGTCTCGCCCGGCTGCGCGATGATGCGCAGCGTGCCAGAGACTTCCGCCTCGACTTCCTGCGTCGACTTGTCGCTTTCCAAAGCAAACAGTGCGCTGCCGGCAGTCACCTGCCCGCCGTCCGCCACCAGCCATTCGGACAGGACGCCCTCGTTCATCGAAAAGCCCAGCTTGGGCAGCACGATCTCAGTCGCCATGGATGATACCTTCCGGTCAGGGGTTGAGCCAGGTTTCGCGGTCGATCCCGGCATTGGCCTTGGCGCGCGCGGCGATTTCCAGCACGCCCGCGCCGATGGTGGTCGGGTCCTTGCTCGCCTCCATCTGCGGCCCGTGCTGCCAGCTCTCGATCACCGAGTAGCCGAAGCCCCAGGCCTCGAACACGCGGCCGGAAACCGCCTTCGCCTCCGGGCTGCACAACCAGGTGACGAGCGCGGCGATCCATTCGGGGTCGCGGCGCTGCTTCTGTTCCTCGGTCAGTTCGCGCAGGCCCGCGGTCATGCGCGTCTCGGCGCGCGGGGCGATCGCGTTGACGGTGACGCCGAAGCGCTGCAACTCGCGCGCGGCAAGCTGCGTCAGCGTGGCGATACCGCCCTTGGCGGCGGCATAGTTGGCCTGCCCCATGTTGGCGAACAGCGCCGAATGCGACGTGGTGTTGACGATCCGCGCATCGACCGCCTCGCCCGCCTTGGACAGCGCGCGCCAGTGGTCGGCGGCGTGGTGCAGCGGGGCGAAAGTGCCCTTGAGATGGACCTTGACCACCGAATCCCAATCGGACTCGCTCATGTTGACCAGCATGCGGTCGCGCAGGATTCCTGCGTTGTTGACGAGAATGTCGAGCCTTCCGAACGTGCCCACCGCCTGGTCGATCATCGCCTTGGCATCGTCCCAGCTGGACACGTCGGACGTGTTGACGACCGCCTGCCCACCCATCGCCTCGATCGCGGAGACGACTTCCTGCGCCGGGGTCTGGTCGGCGCCTTCGCCCGCAGCGCTCGATCCGAGATCGTTGACGACCACTTTCGCGCCGTGCTCGGCCAGCTTGAGCGCGTGTGCGCGCCCCAAACCGCGCCCTGCGCCGGTGACGATCGCGACTTTTCCTTCCAGCAGACTCATTATCCCTCCTCCCGGCGCCCTGCGGCGCGCCGCGGCTCATGCCTTGCCTTCTCCTTGCATGATTCTAGTACGCCTGCAAACTGTTTTCTTGAAATGGGATTGCAACACCAGCAGCCACAATCCGTGGAATTGTTCGGGATTATCGCAAAAACCATAAATATCTTGCGATCGTCAATTCGGTATGCTCGATTACGATATATACGGAATCGCACAAGCGATCGACAATGGAGGACGCCCCGAAGTGCAACCGCACCAGCCGGTTACCAACACGCCTGCGCCACACATCCCCGGAGAACCGGGCGTGTGGATTCTGGTCATGGGCGACATGTTCGTCTTCGCGCTGCTGTTCGGCACCGTGGCCTACTACCGCATGGACGGGCCGGAGGTCTTCCATGCCTCGCAGGCCAGTCTCAATCAGGCGCTCGGGCTCACCAACACTTTCGCGCTGCTGACCAGTTCGCTGTGCGTGGTGCTGGGCCTGAACGCCGCGCGCGAACGGCGTGGCGGACGCGGCTGGATCACGCTGGCAATGGCGCTGGGCGCGATGTTCGTGGGCTTCAAGCTGCTCGAATATGCGCAGAAAGGCGGCGAGGGCCTGCTGCCCGACACCAACATGTTCTTCATGCTCTACTTCGTGCTGACCGGCATGCATCTGGGTCATGTGCTGCTGGGGCTGCTCGCGCTGTTCTTCATGCGCCGGGCGATCGATCCCGACATCTCGCCCGAGAACCTGCGGCTCGTCGAATGCTGCGCCATCTTCTGGCACATGGTCGACGTGCTGTGGGTGATCCTGTTCGCCATCTTCTACCTGCATCGGTGAGAGCCATGACCGCGAAACTCCATAGCCCCGTCGCCACCTGGCTGATCCTGGTGGTCGCCACGCTGCTCTCCTACGTCGCGTGGATCGATCCCGAGCGGCTCTCTCCCGCGGTCGCCGGATCGGCGGTGATCCTCATCGCGATGGCTAAGGCGTGGCTGATCGGCATGCGCTTCATGGAACTGGAAAGCGCCGTGCTGCCGCTGCGGATCGCCTACAACCTGTGGGTGGTGGTGGTGGGGGCGGTGCTGCTGGCGATGTTTGCCGTGGCGTGATGGCGACCGGCCAGACATTCCACTCTCGTCATTGCGAGCGTAGCGAAGCAATCCAGGGCGGTTTACGCGGCTCTGGATTGCTTCGCTACGCTCGCAATGACGAGAGTGGAATGTCTGGCCCAGCTTACCCTAACTCCCCGCCGAAACCTCGCGGCAGTATTCGGCGAGGAATTCGGCATCCACCAGCGGCTCGAACAGCGCGCCCAGTTGCAGCAGGCAGGTGTTGATGACGCCCGCGCGCGCCGGTTCCAGATCCTTGTCGCGCGCTTTCTGGAAGAACATGCAGCCCCACATCAGATACCAGATGTTGTCCGCCAGCGCGGAGGGCGAGTTGGGATAGCGCAAGGGCCGCACCACCTGCTCGTTGACGCCGCGCTGGACCAGCTGCGCCAGCCCCATGCGCGCCTGCTGCTCCACCCGGCGAAAGGCATCGACGATCTCCGGATCGAGCCGGTGCAGCGCCATCATCGAGGTGAAGAAGAACCGGTAGTCCCAGATCAGGTTGAGCATCGAGCGCAGCAGCCGGTGCGTCTCCGTGGCCGAAGGCATGCGGGTGCCGCTGAGCAGTTCGGCCAGAAACTGGCCCTGCATCTGGCTGATCTCACGGTCGAAACTGTCCTTGAGCGCGATGACGATATCGCGCTTCTTGGGGAAGTAGTACGTGAGATTGCCCGACATGATGTCGATGCGCTCGCAGATCATGGCGATCGAGGTGCCGTCGAACCCTTCGAGGTTGAACAGGTCGCGGCTCGCCGTCAGGATCAGGTTGCGCGTCGAGGGCCTGACGCCCGCTTCGCGGTCAGCAGCCAACTTGCGCTGACCGTTCGTGGACGCCATTCTTCGTACCTTCTTCAGCGGGACGGAAGCCTGCGCCCCCGCGCCCCTTGGTCCTGATTGGCCGCCCAAGTTACCGGCGACCGAGATATTTGTCGATCTCGGCATGGTAGTGCCGGATGCGGATCTCGGAATCGCCCAGCAGGATGCCGCCGAAGGCCTTGCTGCGGATACCCTTCTGCACCAGCGGCACGCGCAGCGCGTCCTGCGCCAGCACCGCGCCGAATTCCTCCAGCGTCTGCGGTTCGCGCACGTCGGGCCGCTCGGAGCCGTCCCAGCCGGGGGTGGAGGTGGCCTCCGGCCCGATCGAGGCGATGTCCACCACACATTCCTGCGTGCCGGGCACCGGCAGGTTCAGCGAGATCGCGCGGTAGAAGCTCTTTTCCGGGTCGGTGGGATGCGGGCGGAAGATCTGGATCAGCAGCGCTTCGGCGAAGTAGTTGATGGTGATGTTGGGGAACACGAAGTAGTTCCAGTCGTCCGTCACCCGCCGGTCATCGAGCTGGTCGAAGAAGTCGGTGTAGCCGTGGCGCGCCGCCCATTTGCGCTTGGTGTCGGCCAGCGCCTTCCAGTATTCGTAGCCCTTGATGTCGGTGTAGTCGTCGGGATTGCCGCCGAAGAACTGGACGTACATCTGCAGGAACGGATTGACCGTGTCCTGGTCCTCGTGCCGCCCGGAAACGAAGCCGTAAGGCACGATCATGCGGCTGAGGCCATGGTCGTAGAGATCGTACTGCGTCTCGTGCGTGGCCGAGAACGGGATGACCTCGGGGTGGACCTCATCCGCATGGTAGAACTCAATGAAGGCGTCGAGCGCGGTCTTCCAGTTGGCGTCCCAGGTCGTCTCGAAGTCACCGATCACGCGGAACTTGTCGAGCGGGAAGACCTCCATGTGCTCGATCATGACGTTGAGGTGATCGCGCAGGCTGATCCCCTCGTCCGCCATGCTGATGAATACCAGCGTGTTCCACACCCCGCAGCGCATCCGCTTGAGGCCGGGGCGGTGCGCGATCGTCTCGGGCCGGAACAGCATCTCGTCCTTGATCTCGACGTTCTTGCCGGTGCGGTCGAACTTCCAGCCGTGGAAGTCGCACTCGAAGCAGCCCTTCTCGCCAAGGCTGCCGAAGCGCTGGCTGACGATGCGGTTGCCGCGGTGCGGGCAGACGTTGAAGTAGGCGTTCACGCCTTCGTCGCCCGGCCCGTCTCGCACGACGATCACCGACTCGCGGCCGATGTCGATCATGAAGTAGTCGCCCACTTCGGCAAGATCGTGCGTCAGCCCCGCGAACTGCCAGGTGCGGGTCCACATGTGCTCCCATTCCCGCTCGGCTTCCTCGCCCGAGTAATAGCGCTCGGCGCTCAGCACGCTGCCGCCGTGGTCGATGAACGGGGCCTTGGCGCCCGGATCGCCCGGCGCCGCATCGGGGTAGCGCACGAAGCCGGTTTCATGGGAATATCTGGGGGTGCTCTGGAAGTTCATTCTTGCCTCTCCAAAGGGTCGTTCATATCGGCTATATGGTTCGCCTGCTTACTGATTGAATAGACCCTCACGATCGGGTACGTCAACCTTTCTAGTAGGCACGTACAAATCAGGGAACGGCGGGAATGTGCGCTTGCGGGCGCACGACCTTCGCCTGTTTCGTGCAAGGGTACGGCAAGACCGCAATGTGGAGAGATTCGCGATGAACGCCCCGACCGATCCCCGGACCACCGCGCCCGCCCCGCTCGACCCGCAGGAGGTCAAGCTGTCACGCACGGCGACGTGGAGCGGGATCGAGACGCCCGCCTTCTACGGCCCGGCCGGCGGCGGCGATGCGGATTACCGCGCGAAGCAGGCCGATCCGGGGCAGTATCCCTTCACGCGCGGCAGCTACCCGCAGATGTACCGCAGCCGCATGTGGACCTTGCGCAACATCGTCGGCTACGGATCGCCCGAGGATACGCTGGCGGGCATCCACCAGTCGCTAGCGGGCGGCTCCACGGGCATCAACATCGTGTTCGACGTGCCGACCCAGCAGGGCATCGACCCCGACCATCCGGCGTTCGGCATGGAAGTCGGGCTGGAAGGCTGCTCGGTCCCTTCGCTCGCCGACATGGAGCGGTTGATGGCCGACATCGACGTGACCCGCACCGATGTCGCCTGGCACGCCACCTTGTTCGCCTATACGCTGACCGCCGCGATGGCGAAGCGGCGCGGCATTCCGCTCGACCAGATACAGGGCTCGCACATGCCCGACCACCTGCAGCAGACGCTTTCCGGCTGGGGCACGCATGTGGTGCCGACCGACCTTGCCCACCGCGCCACGGTGGACTGCGTGGAGTTCTGCGTGCTCAACAGCCCGCGCTGGGCACTGGGCATGCCGCAGGCCTACGACCTGCGCGAACGCGGCGCGACCCCGGCGGCGGAGATCGCCTTCGGCATGGCGATCGTCAACAAGACCATGGAAGACCTGATCGCGCGCGGCCTTCACGTCGATCAGGTGGCGCCCAGCATCGCCTGGGTCTCCACCTCCGACATCGATTTCTTCGAGGAAGTCGCCAAGTTCCGTGCCCTGCGCCGCATGTGGGCGACGACGATGCACGAGCGCTTCGGCGCGAAGGACGCCCGCTCGATGCGGCTGCGCATGGCGTGTCACACCTCGGGCAAGAGCCTCGTCTTCCAGCAGCCGATCAACAACATCACCCGCGCCGCGCTGCAGAGCTTCGCGGCGCTGTGCGGCGGCGTGCAGAGCCTGGAAGCCTGCACCTACGACGAGCCGATCTGCATCCCGACCGAGGAAGCGCGCAAGATCGCCACGCGCACCCAGCAGATCCTCGCGCACGAAGTCGGCGCGGCGCGCGTCGCCGATCCGCTGGGCGGCAGCTACTACGTCGAAGCCCTGACCGACCGGATCGAGGCCGACGCCAGGGCCCTGCTCGCGCAAGTCGAGGACATGGGCCTGCTCAACGCGGTGGAGAACGGCTTCATCGAAGGCTGGATGGACGCGGCGAACCTGCGCTTCGAGGAGGAACTGGAAGCGGGCGAGCGGCTGCAGGTGGGCAAGAACTGCTTCCAGTCGGCCGACAGCAAGACCCCGCCGCGCTTCGCCTTCAACCCGGCGAATACGCAAGACCATATCGCCCGCTTCAAGGCGATGAAGCGCGACCGCGATCAGGCGGCGGTGCAGGCCACCTTGCAGCGCCTCTACGACGACGTGCGCGCCGGGCGGAACATGCAGCCGGGCATGATCGACGCCTTCCTCGCCTCCGCCTCGATCGGCGAGACCTGGGGCGTGGTGCGCATGGGCATGGGCCAGGCCTATGATGCCTACCGGACGCTGGAGTGCCCGTTCGCGCTGAGTTGAGGGAAGAGGCGGAGCGGACGTTGCCTGCTTGCCGCGTTTTAACCCAACCCCGCTCAGGCTGAGCTTGTCGAAGCCCGCCCGCAACCTCGGCCCATCCGCTTATCGCGCCACGCCGCCAGGGGCTTCGACAAGCTCAGCCTGAGCGGGGGTGGGAGGTCTGATTTGGGTGGTAAGTTGCCATTGCCCCTCGCCTCGCGTCATCCTGAACTTGTTTCAGGATCCATCAGGCAGTTGGTGC
Organism: Novosphingobium resinovorum; assembly: GCF_036352595.1. Lineage (GTDB taxonomy): Bacteria > Pseudomonadota > Alphaproteobacteria > Sphingomonadales > Sphingomonadaceae > Novosphingobium > Novosphingobium resinovorum_B. The sequence goes on along the minus strand of NZ_JAZFAX010000054.1, from coordinate 3,627 downwards.
CGGAGGTCATCTCGCAAACCGCCATCTCGGTTTGCGGATCAAGAACCTGAGCTATCGGCTTGATGGACCCTGAAACAAGTTCAGGGTGACGGCGGACTTTGGGTGGGAGCGGTCATCCGTCATCCCGGCGCATGCCGGGACCGTGGGCGAGTCTTGAGGCGATAGCTTGCGCCGGGGCGCCCTGACGCGAGGGCCTGCCTAAAGACAGCCCACGGTCCCGGCATGCGCCGGGATGACGGTCATGAGCAAGGTCCGCAACGGGGCGTGAACGGAATTTCCGGTTCTGGCTGTGAACGCAACAAGCCGACATGGCCATTTTCAGGAAACCACCAGCGATTTCGTAATGTATGATTTGTGATGGGACGCTGCCGATCTGGCGAACCATTTACCGTGATCGTACAGAATAGACAGGAATCACGCAAAGGCGCGAAGGCGCAAAGAGGGTTCGTTCGCGGCCACGCCCTCTCTTCATCCGATGCTTCGTGCTGCGCAAGGTTGAAGCAGACGGATAGCCTGCGGCGCCCGGTGACACCTCCGCGCCTTTGCGTGAAACCACGTTCCTTCTTCACCCAAACCCGCAGCCTCAGATCGGCAGGTAGGCAGGCGCCGGATCCCCCCGGTGAACCTCGGGCAAGCGCCGCGCGATGTCGCATAGCAGACGCGCGATCTTGCGGATCGCCAAGGTCGCCGGGCGCTGGTTCGAGCGGACCAGCACCAGCAGCAGTTCCATGTCGGGGTCGGCGATGTTGGCCGCGTTCATCCGGCCCGCCATGACTTCCTCGCGCACCGCCATGCGGCTGGTGACGGTCCAGCCCATGCCCGCGCAGACCAGCGCCTTTTGCGTGGTCAGCGGATCGACCTGGGTGGAGAAGGTCAGCGGCACCTCCAGCTTGCGCGCGGTCACCTCGACCAGCATGCGCAATGCATTGGGCGGCTTGGCCATGATGAGCGGCAGGTCCGCGAGCGCCGAGAACGGCACCCGGTCGCTGGCCGAGACGGGATCGTCGGCGGGCCCCGCCAGGCACATCGGCAGGCGCACCAGCGCCTCCTCGGTATTGGCCACGGTGCCCGGCTCGCGCAGCACGAAGGCAAGGTCGATGCGGCCGGTGGCGACCTGCTCGGCCAGTTGCCCGCCGCTCGCCTCGGTCAGGTGCAGTTCGACACCGGGATAGAGCGCGCGGGCCTGCGCCACGAACTCGGCCGAGATCCGCAGCGAGGGCAGCATGCCCACGCTCACCCGGCCGACCGGCACGCCCGCCTGCCCCTTGATGTCGAGCATGATCTGCTCGGCCTCGGAGATCATCGCCTGGACGCGCGGCAGCATCGCCTCGCCCACCTCGGTCAGCGCGACGCCGCGCCCGGTGCGGTAGAACAGGTTGCAGCCGCACTGCACTTCCAGCGCGTTGATGTGGCGACTGATGATCGGCTGCGGCCGGTTGAGCACCACCGCCGCCTTCGACAGGCTGCCCATCTCGTTGACGAGCAGGAACAGCTTCCACCGTTCGAAATCCATGGCTCCGTTTCTCCCGACATCGGACTATCCTGCCCGTTCGCGGGTCATGCGATAAATTCGCGCATGGCACAATATTTAAAATGGCGCGGCGGGCATGCATCCGACTCTGTCTGGAGCGTTCGAATTACCGCTGCGGCGCGCTGGGTTACGTCCAGGTGTCGTCTAGGTGCCGTTAGGTGCCGTTCAGTGCGCGCGGCGGCTGGCGTAGACGAAGGGCTTGAGGCTGGCGATGCACAGGATCGAAACCGTGATCGCGGCGCCCACCAGATAGCGGCCCATCTCGTAGCTGCCGGTCTGGTCGCGGATCACGCCGAGCAGGATCAGCCCCGTTCCGTTGCCCACCGCCGATGCCGCGAAAGTCATGCCATAGATCGCACCGAACGCCTTGAGCCCGAAGTAGCGCGAGACGAGGTAGGCGTTCTGGCCGACTTCGCCGCCCAGCCCCAGCCCCATCAGGAAGGCTCCGGGGACCAGCAGGAACATGTCGTTCTGCGTGTGCACGGTCATCACGCCGATCGCCGCGCAGACGAAGTAGGGCAGGATCACGCGCGGGGTGTTGAAACGGTCGACCAGGAAGCCCGAGGAGAACTCGCCCGCGACGACGCCGGCGAAGGCGCAGCTCATGATCGTCGTCGCCGTGCCCAGCGCCAGGCCGCGTTCCAGCAGCATCGGGACGACGTGCTGCATCGTGCCCAGCAGCGCCATCGAACCGCACATGATGGCGAAGAACACGAGGTAGAAGACCGGCTGGCGCAAGGCCTGACCGCGCGTCACGCCCAGCAGTTCGGGCGCGGATTCCATGCCCTCCGGGTTGCCCTCGGCATCGAGGCTGGCGACGCTGGAGGCATGGGCGCGGGGGGCTCTGACGAGCAGGTAGACGAGCGGGAAGCCGAGGCACAGCACGATGGCCGACAGCCCCATGTAACCGCCTCGCCAGCCATGGTCGGTGATGAGCCAGGACGAGACCTTGGGCATGATCGTCTGCGCCGCCCCGGCCCCCAGCGCCACGCACAAGCCCAGCACGAAGCCGCGATGCCGGTCGAACCACATCGCGATGACCTTGGCGTAGCCGACGGAACTGGTCAGCGTCGCGCCGGTCGTCAGCAGCACCTGCAGCGCCACGAAGTGCCAGAGCACGCCCATCCGGCTCAGCAGGAAGAAGGCGAGCGCGAAGATCAGGATGCCGGGCAGGATGACCTGTCGCACGCCGAAGCGGTCCATGGCCTTGCCCGCGAAAGGCACCATCGCCGCGTTCAGCCACAGCGCCATGGCCAGCACGAACGAGATCTGGGTCCGGCTGGTATGCAGCGCGTCGGGAAGGACGTTGAGGAAGTTGCTGTTCGTCGCCGCGATCATCGCATTGGGTCCGACGATGAAGCCGATCCACACACCGAGCGCCGCCGAAATGGACGCGCGATTAAACTCGCTCTTCATCGGATACCTTTCCCAACACCCGCCTCGAACGCAGCCGGGCCTTTCTTGCCCCCACGCCTGCCACAAGGCCGCCGCGCGAGCTAGTACATGGGCTGCATATCTGACAAATTAGCGCATTGAGTAATTATTTCTTGCGCATGCTGTCCACCTTGGTCATCTGAGGCGATAGAGTCCGGGCGATCACGGACATAATCTGAGGAAGAGGGACGCTGGATGGCGATCTTGGGAATTGAAAGCGTGGTCTACGGGGTCGAGGACATGGCCCTGTGCAACCGCTTCTGGGACGATTACGGACTGACGCGGCTGGACGGGCCCGAGGACGGCAGCGTCTGGGGCTTTCCCAGCGGATCGCGCCTCATCATGCGGCCAATCGACGATCCTGAACTCCCCCCCGCCTACTTCCCCGGCTCGGGCGTGCGCGAGACGTTCCTGGGCGTGGACACCGCCGAGAACCTCGAAATCCTGGTGCGCCGCCTCGAGGTGGACCGCGAGGTGCGCCGCGATGCCAACGGCACCGCGCACTTCGTCGATCCCGACGGCAACCCGATGGCTTTGCGCGTGTGGAACAAGCGGCCGGTGCTGTGCCGCCCCGATCCGGTCAACGCGCCCGACTTCATCCAGCGCCTCAACCAGCATCGCAAGTGGCGCACCCGCGCACGGCCCAAGACGATCAACCACAT
>NZ_JAZFAX010000053.1:0-19464 GCF_036352595.1 Novosphingobium resinovorum | reverse complement strand
CGGACCGATACCCCATCTTCATCCGCCTCGGCGAGGATCGCCGCCTTCTCAGCGTCCGAAAACTTCCTGCGCCGTTCGGTGCGCGCGATGATCTCCACCCGATCCTTCACTTGGCCTCCTTCTGGAGACCAGAAAGAGACTCCCTAGCGGAGGTCCATCAGCGCCAAGCCGAAATGCCGCAACACGCCCGACGGCGGACGCTTACCATCGCTGGTGCCTTCCGCGCCGATCGCCGTCGCCAGCTCGGATCGGATAACCGAGCCCAGCGCCGGGTAGACGCTATCGAATTCAAGTTCGCCGCGCGGCGTCGGCACAACAACCTGATCATTTTTGGTCCGCAGCGGTGCGCAGGGGCCATCGATGAGGACTACACCTGCCATAGCGAGCCGGAGTTTCTCATCATCTGTGAGGTCGTGCTCCCCATCCGTAGCGATCAGGGTCACATCCTTGGTATACATCCGCAGGAAGATTGCTTCCTTAAACCCATGGGAACCGGTGCCCAAAACACCAACCCGCTTATCGGTGACCTCGTACCCGTCACATATCGGGCAGTAGCGAAGCAGTCCGCGGCGCAACGCCGCATCGTGGATGTCCGGTGCAATCTGGGGGCGATTGTTGACTACGCCGGTGCAGAGCAGGACAGTGCGCGCAGACCATTCACCGCCTTGTGCTCGAGCGACAAAACCCTCTTCGGTCCTCTCCAGTCCCTCGATCAAACCTTCGATTACAACCGCCCCAAATTCGGCAGCCTGATCCCGCATCAACCCAAGAAGTTCGGTGCCAGCTATCCCGCCTGGGTATCCCGCATGATTGTGCGTCCGCGGGATCATCGCCGCTCTGCTATGCCCCGCATCGAGAATCGCGATCGAAAAGTGAAAACGCGCGAGATAAATGGCGGCCGTCAGGCCTGCGGGCCCTGCGCCGATGACAAGACAGTCGAGCGGCTGCTTCATTGGGTGTGCAAACGGCGATGCGGCATGCCGGTCCCCTGTTCAAGACAACCTGTTGGAACTCGTGCGCCTGGCACGGGTTCCAAAACAGGCAGCTGTGAAAAGGAAGCGCAACATGGCAGATGATAAATCTCAGCGCGGAGGCGCTGATCGCCGCACTGTCGCCGGCGGCGAGGACTATGAAGTCGACTACTTCGCTCGAAAGCATGGTTTAACTGTCGGACAGGCTCAGGATCTCATCGACCGATTTGGCAATGATCGCGCGACGCTGGATGCTGAGGCAGAAAAGCTCACCAAAAAATGAGCGGAATGGGGTCGACCAAGGCCGACCCCGATTTCATGGCAGGTTTCTATGGGTTCTCAAGACAAGCAAGCCCCAGCCACTTCGCTCAAATCTGGTGACCGTCCGGCCATGTTGATCCTGGATATGGTCAACTGCTTTGATTTTGAGGGGGCTGAGGCCTTAGCGCCCCGGGCCCTCGGAGCAGCACGGCGAATAGATCGCCTCCGCAAGGAATTTCGCGCACACGGTTGGCCAGTCGTATACGTCAACGATAATTTTGGCGAATGGCATTCAGAAGCTTCCAAGCTGGTAGGACGCGCGCTCGAAAAGGATAATCCGGTAACAGAGATGGTGAAGCCGCAGCACGGCGATTTCTTCATCATCAAGCCGCAATTTTCCGGTTTCTACGCCACGAACCTGCCGGTACTGCTACCGCAGCTTGGCGTCAGCAAACTGGTGCTGAGTGGAATCGCGACGGACATCTGCGTCCTGTTCACCGCGGCTGATGCCCATATGCGTGAATACGACCTGTGGGTGCCTGAAGATGCCGTGGCTGCCGAGAGCGATGAACGGGGCCGATGGGCCCTGGAGATCATGGCCCAGAGCATGGGGGCCGAAACGGCTGCTACGTCGCAGAAATCTCTGGACCAATGGCTTGCTGACCTGAAGCAGTAGCGGAGGTTCTTTCGAACCCAATTGTTTCTCGCGCGTTTCCATTCAAAGCAAATTGGCGAGAGGCATCGGCATGGGGCTGCTTAAAAATAACGGACTTACGATCGCCCTTCTGGCGCTTTTTGCCGCTTGCATTGCCGGGCAATATATCGCGGGCTGGTATGTCGAGCTGGAGGATGCCCGGCGCCATTCCCAGCCTGGCCTGACGCTCTTCGCCTATGCGGCAAGCCCGCAATTCCTCTCCTCAGTGTTCGAAAATTGGGAGAGCGAGTTCCTCCAGATGGCGGCCTATGTCGTGCTCACGGCTTTCCTGATCCAGCGCGGATCTGCGGAATCGAAAGACCCGGATGCTCCACCGCGCGACGGCGATCTGGACCAGAAGGCCCAGGAATACGGCGCACCGTCGATCTTGCGCAAAGGTCCGCTTTGGCGTGCGATATACGCTCGCTCCCTTGGCCTGGCATTGATCCTGCTGTTTGTCGCGTCATTCACGCTGCATTGGATCAACAGCGCCCATGCCTCAGCGCAAGAGGCCCTGGAGCATGGGGAAACACCTAAGACCGTGCTTGCCTATCTTGGCGATGCGCAGCTGTGGTTCGAATCGTTCCAAAACTGGCAAAGCGAATTTCTTTCGACGGCCGTGCTGGTGGTCCTTTCCATATTCCTGCGCCAGCGCGAATCCCCGGAATCAAAGCCGGTAGCAGCGCCGAACTCGCAGACTGGAGAGTGAACATCTTAAACGACGTCGGGGGCAACCGATGACAGCAAAGATAAAGAGCATGGAGCCCCACGATGGATAGAATTTTCACCGGCATCGCCACCAAATGCGCCCAGTTGATGGGCCAGCCCTTGGCCTTCATCATTTCCACCGTGTTCATTGTCGTGTGGGCAGTGAGCGGCCCATTCATGCACTACTCCGATACCTGGCAGCTGATCGTCAACACCGCGACCACGGTCCTGACATTCCTTGCGGTCTTTCTTATCCAGAACAGCCAGAATCGTGACGGCGCGGCCATGCAGGCAAAGCTGGACGAAATTATCAGGGCTCTGGACAAGGCACGGGTGGAATTTGTCGGCATCGAGCATCTAACGGATGCGCAGATCGCCCGCATCCGCGAAGCGCTCGAAGCCGACATCAAAGATGAAGACAACAAGCAGAAGACCGCAGCGCCGAGCGTGGAACGGCTGCTGGCTCGATACTGATGTGAGTTTCTTCTGGGCAGCGCGCTTCCACACACATGTGCGAAGGGAACGCGGCGCCTTTCTCGGGATTTGAGATGGTTCTCGATCGGAGCAGATATGGCACGGGCGACTAAGGCGAACGCAACCTCGGCAGAAGAGCGGCTCGCGAAATATCGCGAAAAGCGGGATTTCGCACGTACTGCGGAACCTTCTGGTGCCTCCGAGCCGACGTCTGGTAATGGCTTCGTTGTCCAGAAGCATGCCGCGACCCGCCTGCATTATGACTTCCGCCTCGAGCTGGACGGCACGCTGGTCAGCTGGGCAGTGACCCGAGGGCCAAGCGCCAACCCTGATGACAAGCGATTAGCTGTCCGCACCGAAGACCACCCGCTCGACTATGCCCGTTTCGAAGGCACTATCCCCAAGGGGGAGTATGGCGGCGGCACCGTGATGCTTTGGGACAACGGCACCTGGGAGCCGGTTCCGGGCAAGGATCCCACCAAAACCCTTGCCGAAGGGCATCTGCATTTTACCCTGCATGGCCGGCGGATGAAGGGCGAGTGGATCATGTTTCGCCTCAAACCGCGCGGAAAGGAGAAGGGCGAAAACTGGATCCTGCGTAAGGTCGAGGACGAGTTTGCCGGTGGTTCGGACGACCTTATCGGCATCCATCTCACGAGCGTCGACAGCGGACGGACGATGGAAGAAATCGCCGCAGGCAAGCCGATCCGGGGACAGGGAGGCAAAGCCAAAGGCACGGCCACGAAACGGAAATCATCGACCGCCCCGGCCCGAAGGGGCAAAAACAGAGGCAAACTTCCTCCGTTCCAGCCTGTCCAGCTTGCTGCTCTGGTCGATCACGTGCCACCGGGCGATCGCTGGCTGCATGAATTGAAGTATGACGGCTATCGAACGCTCCTTGCCATCGGCGGCGGTGAAGGGCGGGCCTATACCCGATCAGGTCTGGACTGGTCGGATCGGTTCGCGGGTCTTGTCACAGATGCCACGCAGCTTGAAGTTGAAAGCGCGCTGATAGACGGCGAGGCGGTGGTGACGCTGGCTGATGGCCGCACCAGCTTTCAGGCGCTACAAGCCGCGCTTAAGGACAACCCTGGGGCCATCGATTATTTCGCGTTCGACCTGCTGGAATTGAACGGCGAAGATCTCACCAGCTTGCCGCTGACCGAGCGCAAAGAGAAGCTGGCGAGCATCCTTGAGGGTACCACCGGTCGGCTACGCTTTTCAGATCATATCGTCGGCAACGGGGAAAAGCTGCTAACCAGCTTTTGCGAGGCAGGGCTAGAAGGGGTAATATCGAAGCGCGTCGACGGGCAATATAGCGGCTCGCGGAGCGGCAGCTGGGTTAAGACCAAGTGCATTCGCCGTCAAGAGTTCGTCATTGTAGGCTGGACACCATCCGATAAGCAGCGTGGATTCCGATCTCTTCTCCTGGGAGTCAACGAGGATGGAAAGCTGCGCTACGCCGGCAAGGTCGGCACGGGATTTACCGGCGACGAGATAGAGCGCCTTCTGGAAATCATGGCGCCTCTCGCGCGTAAGGAGCCGACGGTTCAAGCCCCACGGTCTGCTGTGCGCGGTGCCCACTGGATCGAAGCGAAGCTGGTTGCCGAAATCGCCTACCTCGAGTTCACCGATGAAGGTGTGCTGCGCCATCCCAGCTACCTTGGGCTTCGAGAAGACAAGAAGCCCGAAGCGGTAGTAGTCGAGAAGGAAGCACCCGTGGCGGTCGCCACGGCCGCGCCCGCGAGCACGGTGAAGGTGAGCAACCGGAACAGAGTGATCTTCCCAGAGGGCAAGCTTACCAAGGGTCAGCTGGCGGACTATTACGAAATGGTCGCACCGATCATGCTGCCCTGGGCGGGGAGCAGGCCCATCAGTCTCGTGCGCTGCCCGCAAGGCCGCGCGAAGAAGTGCTTCTTTCAGAAGCATGATGCAGGCAGCTTCGGCGATGACGTCAAGCACATCGGCATTCGCGAAAAGGACGGGCATGAGGAGGCCTATCTCTTCATCGACACGCCGACAGGTCTAGTGTCCTGTGTGCAAATGGGCACGATCGAATTTCATGGCTGGGGCGCGCGGATCGAGGATGTCGAAAAGGCCGACAGGATGGTGTTCGATCTCGACCCCGATGAAGGACTTGGGTTCAAGGATGTCGTCGCAGCTGCGTTCCATCTGCGGGATTTGCTGGCTCAGATGGGGCTCACGACCTTCCCGATGGTTACGGGCGGTAAAGGGGTTCATGTAATCGCCCCGCTCACCCCCTCGGCCGAATGGCCGGAAGTGAAGGACTTCGCTCATCGTTTTGCGCAAGCGCTGGAGCAGGCAGAGCCGGACCGCTATACCGCCGCCTTGTCCAAGTCCCGGCGGACAGGGCGCATTTTCATCGACTACCTGCGCAACCAACGCGGCGCTACGGCTGTCATGCCCTACAGCGCCCGCAATCGCGAGTTCGCGCCCATCGCCGTTCCTCTGACTTGGGATGAACTGCACGATCTCGAAGCGCCTTCGCACTGGCATATCGGTGACGGTGCCGAAATGCTGAAGCGAGCGTCGTCCAAGAACCTCGCCCATTGGGGGCGAGCGGACCAGATTTTGCCGGATTTGTAACAGCGGGGAAAGGCCAAGCTCAATCCAAAAGAAAAAGGCCGGCAAAGCCGACCTTGAAGTTTGGGAGAGGATGCCTGAAAGGCAAAGCCATACTGCATTTGCGAAGACATTTGTGCAAGTGCGAAATTGCCAGATGCGCGATGGTCGCTCCACACGCTGAAAATCTGTCTGATAGCCATCGCGTGGCGTCCAAGGTCGCATAAAAATCCTCCCAGCAATATGACGGCAAAAAAGTCGCGTCCCTATCCTGACGCTGGCTTCACGGGCTGCTATCAGCACGGTCGGGCCTCTTGGCCATGACGCGCTGATGAGGTTATTTCGTGACGCAAACCCTACCCCGCTTTTCAACCGGGATCCCTGGCCTGGACACCGTCTTCGGCGGCGGTTTTGTCGAGGGCGCCTCCTACATCGTGCAGGGTCAGCCCGGCGCCGGCAAGACGATTTTGGGCAATCAGATTGCCTTTGCGACGGCAGCTGCCGGTAAGAAGGTCCTCTACGTCACACTCCTTGCCGAGACGCACGATCGGCTATTTCAATCGCTTTCGACGCTGAGCTTCTTCGAAAAAGACCGGCTCGGTAGCAACATCGTCTATGTCAGCGTTTTCCAGACCCTCACCAAGGAGGGCCTTGGCGCCGTCGTTGATTTGCTGCGCAAGGAAACCAAGCGTCAAGATGCTTCGCTGATCGTCTTCGATGGCCTGCTAAATGCCCGTGACCGCGCCGAGACGGATCTCGACGTGAAGACCTTTGTGGCGGAGGTCCAGAGCCAGGCCGCATTTGTGGGTTGCACCGTCCTGTTCCTGACCAGCGCCGGGATCCATGACGATAGCCCTGAGCACACGATGGTGGATGGTGTGCTCGAGCTCCATGACGAACTTGTCGGGGTCCGCACCGTCCGGCGCCTGCGGGCCCGCAAGTCGCGGGGCAGCGCGGCCTTGGGCGGCTATCATCAATATGAGATCGGCGATGACGGTATTTCTGTCTTCCCACGGATTGAGGCGGCATTTCACACCCCGTCTGCGACCGATAATCCCGACCCCAAGCCCTTACACTCGGGGATTCAGGGCTTCGACGAAATCACCGGTGGCGGACTACCACAAGGGTCGATCACGTTGCTCATCGGGCCTTCCGGGTGCGGCAAGACATCGTTTGGTCTCAATTTCCTCTCGGCTTCCTCGGCAGCGGAACCCGGCCTGCATTTCGGCTTTTACGAATCTCCGGAACGTCTGTTGCTCAAGGCGAACGCGCTGGGCCTTGACCTCAAGGGAAATGTCGAAAGGGAAGAGGTCGATATCTTGTGGCAGCCGTTGACCGAAAACCTCATCGACAAGATGGCTTACCGCCTTCTCGATGCTGTTTCGGCTCGCGGAGTAAAGCGACTTTTCCTCGACTCCTTTGGCGGATTCGAGCGCGCCGCTGTCCACCGGCCTCGCTTGGTCGAATTCTTTGCGGCCCTGACGAACGAATTGCGCGCCATGGGTGTTACGACTGTTGGCACGTGGGAATTACGTGACCTCTTCGCGTCCGAGGTTGCAGCGCCAGGTCCGGAGATCTCCAGCCTGCTCGATAACCTCATTATGATGCGCCAAGTCGAAATCCGGTCTGAGTATAAACGCATGCTATCCGTGCTGAAAATCCGCGACCAGTCGTTTCAGGCCGCTCCTCAGGAAGTCTACATCGACGGGCATGGGCTTGCGATACGCGGACAGTTTGAACAGGCAACCGGGATTTCGACCGGGTTGGCCAAGCCCATTGAAGCGTGACCACCGTCATGGGCCAAACCCCCTGGCGGAGCTCTCCATGAAGATCGTCGTTGCCGAGGATGAGTTCCTGATTGCCGACTTGCTGGTGGTTAGCCTGGAAGATGCTGGCCACGAGGTGCACGACGCCGCACATGGTGCCGATGCGCTGAAGCTGATACGCACCCTGGAACCTGATCTGGTCATTACGGACTTCATGATGCCGTTGATGACGGGACTCGAGCTGGCCGAAACGATGAAAGCGGACGATGCCCTCCAAGGCATTCCCATCATCCTGGTTAGCGGTGCCCAGGGCGGCATAGCAAGGTCGCGTTCCGATCTCTTTGACCTGGTGTTTGACAAGCCGTATGCAATGGATCGCTTGCTCACCGCTGTTGCAGCTCTGGGCGGGGAAAGGGGACAGCCTTAATGGCTGCGGAAGTCGCTAAGGGTATGGACCGGGAAGAAGGATCTGAACATCGACGCGCATTGAGCGCTGCCGATCGGCTTGCAGCCATCATTGAATCTTCCGATGACGCCATCATCGGCAAGACGCTGGATGGCATTATCACAGATTGGAATGCAGGCGCCGAACGGATTTTTGGCTATTCCGCCACTGAGATGGTCGGTGCGTCGATCCTGACCCTGATCCCGGAGGAACGCAGGTCTGAAGAGGACGAGATCATTGCGCGCCTTAAAACCGGGGAACGGGTCGAGCATTTCGAAACCTTGCGCCAGCGCAAGGACGGGGCGCTGATCCATATTTCCCTTACCGTGTCTCCGATCAAAGCGGCTGACGGACGCGTAATCGGCGCCTCAAAAATCGCCCGCGACATCACCGCGCGCAAACAGACCGAGACCCTGCTGACTCAGCAATCAGAGCGTCTGCAGACCCTTTACCGCGTCGCCAGCGAAATCTCCCGCGATCTCGATCTTGACCGGATTGTGCAGGCAGTAACCGACATTGGGACCGAACTGAGCGGGGCGAAATTCGGCGCGTTCTTCTATAATGTCACCAATGCCGCCGGAGAATCCTATCAGCTCTACACCCTTTCAGGCGCTGCCCGAGAGGCTTTCAATTTTGGAATGCCCCGCAATACCGCCGTTTTTGCACCGACCTTTTCCGGCGAAGGCGTAATTCGGTCCGACGATATCCGGAAAGATCCCCGCTACGGGCACAGTGCACCGCACTATGGCATGCCCGCGGGGCACCTTCCTGTCGTCAGCTACCTTGCGGTTCCCGTGACGTCAGTATCGGGCGAAGTGCTTGGCGGTCTGTTTTTTGCCCATGATGAGCCCTGTAAGTTCACGGCTGACACCGAAAACCTTGTCTCCGCGATCGGAGCCCAGACCGCAGTCGCGATGGACAATGCGCGGCTGCACAAGGCTGCCCAGCAGGAAATCGAGCAGCGCAGGCGTGCAGAGGAAGCGAATGAGCTGCTCCTTCATGAACTGAAGCACCGGGTCAAAAATACGCTGGCGACGATCCAGGCGGTGGCAATGCAGACGTTCCGCGAAGCACCGGGCGCGGAGAAGGAGGCATTCAACGCGCGCCTCTTCGCGCTTTCCGAAGCGCATGATCTGCTCACGCAGCGCGATTGGGAGGCGGTCGACGTCACGCATATCGTACAGCGCGCAGTTTCCCCTTTCGCAGCTGAGGCCGATCAGCGGTTCGAAATCACCGGGCCAGAGGTGGAAATCTCGGCCGAGCGCGCGCTTCAGCTTGCCATGGTGCTGCATGAACTGGCGACGAACGCCGCGAAATATGGGGCTCTTTCCAATCTGACCGGAACGGTGCGGATTGGCTGGGAGCGTCATGTTGAGGGCAATATCAAGTTCCTGAAGATCCGGTGGCTTGAGACTGGCGGGCCCGAGGTGGCCTCGCCAGAGCGAAAAGGTTTCGGCTCGCGGATGATCTCACGCGCCCTTCGCGGCGAGGGCTGCGGGGCTGAGTTCGATTTTCGCCCAGAAGGCTTATGCGTCCTACTCCGGTTTTCTCTTACCTGATGGTTTACCCTGTAGGTGGATAGGGTGCGTCGCATTGCAACGCACCCTTCAGATAGCCGTATGGCTCACCCCGAAGGTCTCAGGGGTGGCTGCCCATATATCGTGCATATTCCTCACTGTAGCGGGCCGTGACCAGCGCTAGCTCTTCAGATGAGGCGGAGTCTGCCAGTTTGGTGAACCACGTGCCTTCCTCCGAATAGACGTGGTGGGCAACCGCGCCTTCGATATGCTCGAGCTTGTCGATATAATCCTGGCTCATGGGATCGACGCGCTCCAGCAGGCCCATTTCCATTTTGGCGGCCGACTGTTCCTGATACGCGAGTTCAGCATGACCAACCTGATGGTCGGCCGCGAGAGCCGGGTAGACGGCGGCCTCTTCGGCAAGCGAATGCGCGGTCAGCAACAGCCCGAGCTTTTTCTGCTCGGCCCGTCGGGACGATGGATCATTTGCCGCTTTGACCGCCGCAAACTGTGCCTCGATCTCCCGATGATGTGTAAGAATCTGCGAGAGCCAGTCGCCTGGCTTGGCCGCTGCCGCAGCTTTCTGACGGGCTTTAGCACGTGCTTCGGCACTTTCAGGTGGTGTGATGGCCGCTATGGCCTTGTCGATGATGGACATGATGGTCTCCGTTCAAGATGATCGCCATGTATCAGGCGACGGGAGCCCCAAGCTCGATCTCGACAGGACCGAGTGTGCGCGCGGTCGGCGTGGGCAAACCTTCGGCTTCGAACTGGGCTTGTAGTTCGGCCTTTCGCTCGGCCATTTGAGCGCCAAGTGCATCCAGATCCACGTCGGACGCGCGCGCCTGCGCGAACATGCCCTCCTTGGGCATCTCTTCCTCATGGACGTGATGTTTGATTTCCTCGGACAGAACGGTCACCTTGGCGTCCCAGAAATCCTGGCCAGGCTCTCCGGCCAGTATCTGGCTAATCAGCAGCTTGGCACCATCATGCTCGACATGCGCCTCGTCGTACATGTCGTCCTCGATCTTACCCTTGAGGGCAGGATAGAAGATTTCTTCCTCGATGATGGTGTGAATGATCAACTCGGTGCAAATCTGCTTGGCAAGCGTCGCCTGCTTGGTGGGAGCCTTGGCGCTTTCAAATTTCTCGAATAGCTCCTCAACAGTACGGTGGTCCGCCTTGAACAAAGCGATCGCATCTTGCGCTTTCTTGGTCATGGTTTTTCCTTCGCTGTTATCTTCGGCAGGTGGCCTGCCTTCCGCGATAACCGGCGATCCAGACTTTCGCTCCTGTTGCGGATCACTCTCAAATGGCTTGGCGGATGAGCTACTCCCGCACACGCGCAGGGGCAGGCACTCTTAAACTATGAAAAGGATTCAGCGACGGTCGCGTTGGGCCATCTCTGCGGGTGCTGCGGGCCAGTCTCCGTCAGCGAGAGGCGGAAGGCTTTCGAACCAATTGCGAGGGCGCCGCAGCTTTAGCTGGTGGCAAGCGAAGTCGATCTGCGTCCGGTCAACGGCACGAAGTTCCTCGCCGATACCGCCGACACCTTTCGAAGCGACCACGACATAACTGACGCTGCCGTCCTCACAGGTAACGAGCGCTTCGACCGCCTTGCCGATCGGCTCGCCATCGGCGGCCGTGACAGGCATGCCAGCCATCCCCGTCGCGGTGAACAGTGTGGGATAGGCGGAGCGCCGACTTGCCTCGGTGGCAGACTTGCCGCCATCCTCGTAAGCCCGCTGCTTGCCCAGCCAGCGCCAGATACCGATCAGGTTGACAAGGGTCAGAAAGCCGTTGGTCGCCAGAAGATTGGTCTGCCCCGTCGTCAGGCCGACGATCGACCATGCGATTGACCCTATAGTGAAGACAACGAAGCCCCAGCCTGTGACCCGCGTACCGAGATTGGCTCCGGTCATCATGGCGGCGATCATCGTGGCAGCGGGCGCGATCCAACCGGCGACGTTTTCCAAGCGGCAGCTCCTTAGCTGGATAAGAACCGATGAACGCGAAGCGCTGCCCTTGGTGCCGAGGGAAGAAGAGATTTCATTGCGGAGTGTGCCGCCGATGCAAGGTAAAGCGGTACCAAAATTGCCCTTGCTTCAGTCGAAGGCGCGGCCTTCATGAATGCGTGCTCAGTCAAGCATGCGGCCCGGTGGCCGACCTGCCTCGTCAGGCCGCCAGCGCCCTGCGGAATGCCAGCTCGAGGTCGTCGTTGGCAAAGGGCTTGGCGAGCACCGAACCGGGCGGGTCGCAGGGTATGCATTTGTCCGGCGTGGCCGTGACGAAGACCACTGGTATGTCGCCGAGTTCATCGTGGATGGTGCGCACGGCGGCGGGGCCGGTGCCTTCCTTCAACTCCACGTCGGAGGTGATGAACGCGGGTCGGTGGTCCCGGGCCGAAATTACCGCATCGGTTTCATTTTCGACGATATGAAAGCTGGTCGCGCCCGCGTCCTCCAGAGCATTCTGTATTGACATGGCGATTAGCGGCTCGTCTTCGATAATCAGTACGTGCATGGCATCGCCTCTCATTTGCTTTTTCCCAAGCAACGAGCATCGCAGGGTTTTCGATACCGCGACCACGCGTGGATACCTTTGCGGCCCTCGTTCGTTTGCATCCGCGATGGAGAGAAATGCATGATGGCCGATACCTTGCCCCCGAACCTGGAGGAAGAATTCACAGCGTTCGTTCGAGACCCCGCGTTCCCTTGCGTGGGGGCAAAGTCGGCGCTGGCCAAGGGCTCGCTCAAGGTTGTCGCGGCGCGCGACCTGACCAGCGCATGGAACGACGTGGTGATCCACCGGGAGCTGCTGCAGTGGAGCCACGACTATCAGGACGACCCGGCAGGACTGCGCAGCCTGGCCATCGTCTTCGAAGGCCCCGACGACCTCACTGAGCGCGCGTTCGAACACGCGATGTGGGAGCGCATCCAGTCCTTCGCGGACAAGGACGCCTGGCTCGGCCAGCCCTACGACGATGCAGTGAGCCCCGATCCCGAGGACCCGCATTTCTCGCTAAGCTTTGGTGGCAGCGCGTTCTTCGTTGTCGGCCTGCACCCCAATGCCTCGCGGCCCGCGCGCCGTTTCACGCGCCCGGTGCTGGTGTTCAACCTGCACGAGCAGTTCGAGAAACTACGCGCCGAAGGCCGCTACGAGCGCATGCGCGAGCGCATCCTCGACCGTGACCTCGCCATCGCGGGCTCGCTCAATCCGATGCTGGCGCGCCACGGAGAGGCGAGCGAGGCGCGCCAGTACAGCGGCCGCGCGGTCGAGCCGGACTGGGGCTGCCCGTTCAGGGACCCGCGCGTATGAGCGATGCGAAAGTGATTGAGCCCAAAGTGATCGGCCCGCGCAGCGGCGCCGCCTTCCTGCTCGGCGCGGGCGAGATACTCACCGTGACCGACCCGCAGGGCTGCCAGGTCGCCGACCTGTTGGCCTTCGCGGCACACGATGTTCGCGAGGTCATCTCGAACGGGCGCACGTTCGACTATGAGGAGACCATCAGCCTCACCACCGGCAACCGGCTCTGGTCCAACCGCTCCCGCGTGTTGCTGGAGATCGTCGAGGACACCGTCGGCCGACACGACTTCCTGCTGACGCCTTGCAGCGAGGCGACGTTCCGCCACTTCTATCCCGACAAGCCGGTCCATCGCGGATGTTTCGGCAACCTCGCCGCAGCGCTCTCGCCCTACGGGATCGAGGAGGACGCGATCCCCACCGCGTTTAACCTGTTCATGAATGTGCCGGTGGAGAAGGATACGGGCCGCATCTCCGTAATCCCGCCCACCAGCGTCGCGGGCGACCTGATCCGCCTGCGTGCCGTCGAGGACTGCGTGATCGGGCTGACCGCCTGCTCGGCTTATGCATCGAACGGCGGATCGTTCAAGCCGATCCATTACGCCATCGAACCGGCGCCGGTGCCGTCCTAGACCAACAGGCCGGGTCCGATTCCGCCCTCGCTCATGGATATCGGGAACAGTGCGTTGCCGATGCGCGGTTTGATGTCGTCGCTCGGGTGCTAGCGGAGGGGTCAGCAAATTCGATTACGGCGTGCCTCGGGAACTTTGCCAGTGCCCTCGCGCTCTCAAGAGCTGTAAAATGGAGTAGATGCATGTCCACCACCATCAAGGGACTGTTTCCTAGCCGCCGGGAAGTTGAGCTTGCAGTCGAACACCTCGTCCAGGAATATGGCATAGAACGGACCGACATTTTCATTGAGCCCGCCGGGAGCGAAAACAGCGCTGGCGACGAGCCGGCCGGGGCGGACGTCGCAAGCGGACAAAACCGGGAAACGCCCGATGGCTCCGGCGCGGCATACGAAGGCCAGCTTGTCGTTTCGGTCGATATGAACGAGGATGAAAGCGATGCGGTCATCCAAGCTTTCCGCGACGCCGGTGCGGTTGACGTCGCCGGCGGCTAACCTTTGTCAGCGGGTGTCCTAGACGCTGCGCCGTAGGTACGGGCGGCCGATTTAGGGCATCCAGAGCTGCGATGGGGCGTTATCCGATGATCATGCAACAATTTAAAGGACGGTCTGATGCGAACCAGGGAGAAGCTAGCAGACGTAGTCGCGGGACAGCCGGGGCGGCTACAGCGTAAGCAGTTCGTTCGGTCGCTGAAGGAAACTGCGGTTCGCGCGGTAGTGACGGCGTCTGTCACCTTCGCCGTAGGCTGGGTTCTCAAGCGAATGTTCGAAAATTCGGTGGCCGACGCAGCGAAGGAGGGTGCGGCTGAGGGCGCTCAGCAAGACATCGTGGAAGAGACTACTGACGTTGCGAAGCTAGGCCCGCACCCGTAGCTACAGTGCCTGACGGGCGACACCGTGAAAACGCACCCTTGGGCTTTCACAGATCGGCGTGACATTTTGCGCGTTGGCGCCACTCTCACCCTGTTTGCGAGACTTTCTGGAATTTTGTGATCCGAACATAGTGTCTGAAAAGTGTACGAGATTTCAGCGCGGGAAAAATGTTCCAGAATGAGGATCGGGTTTCAAGCTACCGACCGCTTGTTCAGGGCGGTTCGGCGCTTAAGTGCAAAAGTGCTCCAACAAAATTCGCCAAGAACTATTTAATCCCAGGCAGATATATCCATTATCGGAAGCATGCCTGATCTGACTTTCCGACCCGACCGGCGCGCCATGATGATTTCCGGTACGGGCATTGCTTTTGCGGCCCTGGCCGGGCCGGCAGCAAAGCCATTTTTAGGATCGTCGCCTCCACGCCGAACGAGCCCCCTTCCAGCTGTTCCCCGAAATGGCCCAGGCATGCCTCAGACGGCTTTGGATGCCGCTCGCTTTTCCGTGGACCCGGCGCTGCTGCGCCGGGCTTTATTCGCGCTCGACCAGCATTCCGGTTTGGTCAAGGCGCGCGACCGGATGGCCATCGTCGATTTCACCGCACCATCTTCCGATCCCCGGTTGCACTTCCTCGATGTGGTGAGCGGCAAGGCTTCACGCCTACTGGTCGCGCACGGTTCGGGCTCCGACCCGGGGCATACCGGGTTCCTCGAGCGGTTCTCCAACGCCTTCGGCTCCAATGCCTCGAGCGAGGGCGCTTTCCTTACAGGCGATTACTATACCGGCAAGCACGGTCGGTCGCAGCGTCTGGTGGGCTTGGACCCGACGAACAACAATGCGCTAAGCCGCGCCATCGTGATCCATAGCGCTTGGTATGCGAACGACGACATGATCTCGGCTCATGGCAAGCTAGGCCGAAGTCAGGGGTGCTTTGCGGTCGGCGAGGATAAGCTCAGCGACGTTTTCAGTTTCTTGGGCGAAGGACGGATGGTCTTTGCGGCCCGTGCCTAGGGCAGAATGAAACCTCTGGAATTTCCATAAGTTGTCATACGGGTCTTACCAGGAGATCCGTGTGCATAGAAGTGTGATCGCTTGCTCGTTGCTGGCCCTGACGGTAGCGCTCCCCGCGTGCCATTCGAAGCCCGACAATACTTCTCAGAACGCTGAGGCGGCGCCGGTCAACATCGACCAGGTGCGCTGGAGCGATGGGGCAGTGCGCCAGTTGCGCGATGCGATCGGTCACCGCGCCGCGCATGGCCTCGACCGAATGCAATTTGCCGTCGACGGTCAGCCCGGCAATGCCGAAGGGGACCGGGCCCTGACGCAGAGCGCGTTGCGTTACGCCTCGGCTTTGGCCCGCGGGGCGTCGGATCCTGCCAAGCTCTATGACGTCTATACCGTTACCCGGCCCAATCCGAACCTGCTGAACGGTCTGGGCGCGGCTCTCAAAGCCGGGAACCTGGACAAATGGTTTGATGGGCTGGCACCGCAGGACGATGGCTACCGCGCGCTGTCCAAGTCCTATCTCGCGCTGCGCAAGCAGGACAACGTGCCCGCCGCAGCGATTCCTGCCAAGGGCGAGCCGCTGAAACCCGGCTCCAACGACGCGCGGGTCCCCGCGATCGCGCGCCAGCTCGTCGCCTCTGACTACCTTGATCGCTCTGCTGCGCAGGGCAACAGCTACAACCCCACAATGGTCCGCGCGGTGAAGCGCATGCAGGCCGACTACGGGATCAAGCCGGATGGCGTCATCGGTGCCGACGCGCTGGAAATCCTTAACCTGTCAGACGCGGATCGGGCACGGACGATGGCCGTGGCGATGGAGCGACTGCGCTGGCTCGACCGCAATCCTGCCCCGACGCGCATCGACGTGAACGTCGCCGCGGGACGGCTGCTCTATTGGCGCGACGGCAAGGTCGCAGACAGTCGCAAGGTGATCGTCGGTGAGCCTGAAAACGAGACGCCGCAGCTGGGATCGCCAATCTACCGCCTCGTCGCGAACCCCACGTGGACAGTACCGCGCTCAATCCAGAACAAGGAGATCGCAGGCAAGGGCAGCGCCTACCTTCAGCGCAACAATATGGCCTGGAAGGATGGCTGGGTCGTCCAGCAGCCTGGACCCAAAAATTCGCTTGGTCTGGTGAAATTCGACATGAAGAACGAGCACCAGATCTACCTGCACGACACCCCCGCCAAACAGTTGTTCGAGGAAATCCAGCGCCAGCGCAGTCACGGCTGCGTGCGGGTAGAAGATGCATTGGGCTTTGCCGAGATGCTCGCAAAGGACGAGGGCGTGTTAGACGAATGGCACCGAGCTCGTGCGACTGGTAAGGAGACGTTCGTCAAGTTGCCGCGCGAGATTCCAGTAAGGCTGCTCTACCAGACCGTGGTACTCGGCGAAGACGGTGAACCCGTCATCCGCTCCGACCCCTATGGCTGGAACGACCCCGTGGCCGCCGCGCTGGGCTTTTCATCCCGTCAGGCCTACCGCCTGCACAATTCGGGATCTGATGTAGGGCCTTAAGTCATTACCGACGGAGGATCGCCCGCATGGGTGCCGGCGATATATAACCAACTGGGCGCTTTACGCTGTTCAGCTCTGGAGCCTTATCCTCCCAGCATGAGGTCGATGCCGAAATCGACCGATAGTCCACGCCCACAAGTATCAAGGCCGCCCGTTAACGGGCGGCCTTCAACTCATTATGCGATGCTATGTTTCAGCGCGCTCATTTTATCATGGCCTTCTTTGACCGATACGAACGCCTTTTCTACAACGGAACGCGAAGACGGATCCAACTCGTTGTCGCGCAGCGCGTCTTCGAACTTGGCTTTGATGTGGTCTTCACCACGCTCAACTTCCTGAACGATCGCCTTGTCATCCTTGCCAGTGATCGCCTGCTTCAGGTCCATAAAGGTCCGGTGAGCAGCCGCGAGAAAGCTGCTGTCGTCCTCAGGAGTTCCGCCCAATCGGCGAACTTCGGCCTGCAGGTCGGTCGCCGCCGCGCTGCGGTCCCGGGCGAACTCCGCGAACATCGTAGCGAATTGAGTGCTCTCAGCATCCTTGGCAGCGTCCTCATAGCCCTTCATGCTATCGAGCGTCGTTTTGATGAGGCCGTTGAGCGTCGAGATCGTGCTATCCGTGGTCATGATGTTATCCTTCTTGAGAGTTGCTTCAACCATCAGCCGACAAACTTGATCCCTTCGAAGCGAAACATCTGATCGCCGGCCATCATGTTTCGGCAGACGGCACTCTGACTGGACGATCACTTTTGCTCGGTATGCGCCCGCCGAAGCCCGTATGTGGACTGGCGCTAGCTAGATCGTCAGAACACCATCTAGCCCGTCGGCGTTACCGGCCATTCCAGGGACTTCCTCAAGCCGAAGGGCCGTGAAGGCGCCCCGTCCGTCGCGGTAACGGACAATTTCAAAACCGTGTCCCTTAGGCTCCGGTATAGCAGCTCTTTGGGCCGTTGCGACGTTCACATCAACTGGTGTCATAAGATGGCCCGTTCATCGAAAGGCTGTTCAGCATCCGGGGGATATTGAAGGGCGCCGCACTCAACGCGCAGGCATCCCATCAATCATAATGTCATCGGGGCAGGCGTCGGCGATGAAAGCCAACGTGGTACGTCACGATTAACGGATCACGATCAAAGCGTCCTCGCGCCTGATCGTCGAAAGCACCCAGGTTACCCGGGAGTATGTTGTGTCAGGTTGGGTGTGGCTACGTTGGCGCATACCATGTCGCAACGATGCTGCGTGATAGGGCGTTTCGGCAGGTTCTTCCCGAGCGGTGTTCGCCGCTGGCGGGATTTTGCATGATATACGTTCATCGCGACCACCTTAACCGTATTTTCGAGGATTCACTGTGCGAATGGCAGGTCGCCCCAGCAGCAATTCAGCCTAAGATGCTCAACGGAGATATCTGGTCGAGAGCCGTCCCGGCTGAGCGTCGGCTTTCGCGGTAAAGGCGCTTCGAACCGGACAGTCGCCTACCGGCCCGTCTTGCGCGCCCAAGATGGGAAAGTTGCCGGTCCGCACCTGGGAGCGTGAAATTGGGTGCTAAACGACCGGTCAGGGTCGGCTTTGATAGGCGAGGCTGGGACATATTTGCCGTTCCTCACTGGCCTGTCGAAGGACTGATCTTGCGGCAAGCCGCCGCAAGCTTTTTGCCTTGCTCGAAATGTCCGCTCCATTCCGGTCGTTCCCGAGCCCCGATCGTTTCCCCAAACGCCCTCTCGTTAATGAGCCCGGCTTCGAAGACCTGCGCCATGACGCAAACTGTCGACTAGCCGCACCGGTGTAGGATCGATCAGGGGGATTTCCAGCTCGCGGACGAGCCGGAAATCATGTCATGTCGGTATCAAGAGCCCAGCGTCTTCACCAGCAGTTCGGCCAGACGAAGTCCTGCCTGTTTGAGCCGATATGACGCGAGGTAGTAATTCTTCGTCTCGTAGTCGGCAGGAAGCGTCTTGGCGGCGGATGGGCAGGTTACGCCGGTCCGGCCGCCACAGGCAGGGACCTTGTAGGCATCGTTTGCGCTGGGCGTTACCGGATCGATGAAAATGTACTTCTGCGACAGGTTGCGGCTTTCCACGGCCCAGTCGCGGGGAGTGAGGCCGGTCGGCGGTGCGAGCGAGGCATCCTCCCAGAGCTGCCGACCCAACTGGATCGCCGTCAGCCCGTGCTTCTTGACGATGGCGTAGTCCCATACGGAATGGATATCGGTGGTCGTTGCGGCGCCGTTTGCATCCACATTCAGCACTCCGCCCGGAATCAGCACCTTGTCCTGCGCACCGCCTGGTTCGGAACCATGCAGGGGCTGGTGAAGATCGCCGACCAGGTGGAGCAGGAATTTCACCGCTTCCTGCCGCTGCAGCCTGGTGTTGGCGGTATTCTTGAGGATGCCGGCATAATAAGCGATCGCCTTGTCGGCGCAGCTGATTTCGGGCTGATCGGAAATGCAGGCGGAATCCGACGGCTGAGGTACAGCGCCCAGGACCGGGATACGGACCGTATGGATGAGGTTGGGATAGGATTCGCGCACGTCGTCCGCCCAGCCGGCCAAGGCTTCGTCGTAGAATTCGGCTCCGTCGAGCAGTTCGGAAATCGTGTTCCACACGGCGCGATTGTCAGTCTTGAGCTTGGCTTCCGCGACAAAGCCAATTGCCGCATGCCCGGTACGCGTCCATGCCTGCGCGGGCGTCGCCGTCATCAGAAGGGCAACCAGCGCAGCGCCGA
>NZ_JAZFAX010000052.1:0-19916 GCF_036352595.1 Novosphingobium resinovorum | reverse complement strand
CCGAGCATGCCCGCCATCCGACAGGCCATCATTGACCGAATATCAAGACCTCCGCCAGACCAATGCCCTCATTGCGGTGGGAGCCTATCAGTCACGCATTTCAAACTTCTGCCAAAGTAGTGCTAGGTTGGTTGCGGGGTGCGCCCCCGATTTGAACCTACAAAGCCAAGTCATTGATTTTATTGAATCGAGGAATTTCCGCCCAATAGAAATCTCAGTAAGATTCTGATTTTTATAAGATTTTTTGGGTGTTGGTTGCGAGGGTAGGATTTGAACCTGCCTCCTTAACCTCGCAAATTTGCAATGTTTTTTCTGAGCGCTCTGATTCGCCACCCCGATGGATCCACAAACCATTGTAATATTGAATTTTTTCAATTTTTGTTTGTTGCGAGTTCCGCAGAATATTCCATAAACAAAGATGCCAAGATGGCCGCTCATAAGACTCCCCGATGGGGGAATTCTCATCCGAAGCCATGGGTGCGATCAATCGGGCGCTATGCTGAAGGCACCTGGAACTGGCTGATGCGCCATGAGTGGCGGTGCTTTGCACAGAAAGAATAATTATCAATAAAAAGTCATTGAATATTTCAGAAATGAGATTTTATTTTTCAGAACCATCTATATTGCGCGGAAACTTCGAGCAATAATCCATATTTAATTCTCTCAACAAAACTTCCCGAACAATATGCCCCCCAATTGCACTTGCTATTCGGATAATGTGCTGATCTAATTCAGCAGCCAGAGCAGCTTCTGTATCATTCCAAAAATTCTGAACATCGAAAACGGCGCACTTATTAATCTGCTTTCTCCTGAATATCGGCATCACAGGCTGAGATGTCCTGAATGCCGGGGGAAGTTCCCCTACCCTCGCTCTCTTTAATATTGCCATGACAAAACGCTGGCTCTGAAATATCGATAGACGGGCCGCACCAGATACAAGCCGAAGCCTCTTCGTTGACGTCAAACAAAATCCTCCGTCAATCGCCCTTGGCTGGATGCTTGGAGAGACAGCATCGGTGCCGCACCCACAGTTGGTCGATGCAGATCGCCTGAAGCTCTACCCGTCGACCGGCGGGTTCCAGCATGACGAGATCGCAAGCATGTCCGATACCATCAACTCGCACACGCGTAGCGGGCTGCGGTGGCCGACCAAGCCGTGGAGTAGGAAGGTGGCCCCAGATCGCCACGAAAACACGCTGTTCTTCACTCTTCGGTCAACGAGCGGTTCTCGCTGGCCAATGTGCCTCGTCAGGGCGGGAATGGTGCCTACTGTCCTGAGCCGCTTCGCAACCACAAGGATCTCCTGTGGGCCTATGGTTCGCCGAAGGATGCCCAGATGATGCAGCCTTTACCGGCAGCGGCACTTACCAGCGGACGCCTTCAGGCTATTAGAAGGTGATCGCGCTCGCGGATGGTCGAGCCACAGCCTTTGTGTTCGATCAGAACACATCGCGCAAATCCGCTGCGCGCCATAGCTTCTTTCGCTTTTGCGAATTGAATCGGTCGATAATTCTGGTGTCAGCCCTCTACGGTAGATCGCTAACTCTTTCCATCGTGGGAACCTGCATTGGCGATACGTTTCACTCTCAACGGCCGACCGCGCACGGTTAACGCGGACCCTGAAAAGCCTTTGCTCTGGGTGCTGCGTGAGGATTGCCGTCTGCCGGGCACAAAGTTTGGATGCGGGGCCGGGCTTTGCGGTGCGTGTACCGTTCATCTTGACGGAGAAGCGATACGGTCATGCATCACGCCGATCGCGGATGTCGTCGATCGTTCCATCACGACTATCGAGGCGGTTGGTGAAGGGCCGGTCGGTAAGCGGATCACAGCCGCATGGCTGGATCTGGACGTCTCGCAATGCGGCTATTGCCAGGCCGGGCAGATCATGAGTGCTGTCGCTTTGCTTGAGCAGGAGCGGCAACCTGATGACGCCTCAATCGACGCGGCCATGTCCGGAAATTTGTGCCGGTGCTCGACATACTTGCGTATCCGGGCGGCAATAAAGGCGGCTGCGAACGCCGGGATTATCGGATGAACGGTCCAGCACTGACGAGACGCGGCTTAGTAATGGCTTCTCTACTGATTGGCGGTGGGGTGGCATTTGAATTTGCGATGCCTATCAAGGCGCGGGCGCAGAGTGCAGGGGACGGCACGATGCCCCTGACCGCCTTCGTGCGCGTGCTGCCGGGCAATCGCTTCGTCATCAGCGGCAAGAATGCGGAGATCGGGCAAGGCGCCAAGACAATGCTGCCGATGCTCATTGCCGAGGAACTTGACGTCGATTGGGATCAGGTGACCGTCGAGCAGACCCATGCCGACGCTACAGTGTTCGGCCCGCAAGGGGCTGGCGGAAGTCGTACTACCGGCCGCGAATGGCTGCCCAGCCGCCGCGTCGGCGCAGTGGCGCGCGCAATGCTTATCGGTGCTGCGGCTGAAATCTGGAAGGTTCCGGCGACTGGTCTGCAAACACAGAGCGGGCGGGTGACCGATCCGGCGTCAGGGCGGAGCCTAGCGTATATCGATCTGGCGGAGCGTGCCGCCGGTATGGTCGCGCCCGACCCCGCTGCGCTGCCGCTGAAGGCTCCGGCAGACTTTCGCATCATCGGCAAGCCGATCCGCAATGTCGACGCCCCGGCGATCGTCGCGGGCAAGCCGGTTTTTGGTATCGATGTGGCCTTGCCGGACATGCTCCATGCCGTGTTCGAAACGTGCCCGGTCGCAGGTGGGCGGCTGCGTTCGGTGTCACTCGACGCTGTGCGCAAGCTGCCAGGCGTCAGCCATGCCTTCGAAATCCATGGCGACAGTGTGGCGGAATCGCTGTGCGATGGCGTAGCGGTGCTCTCGCCAAGCTGGTGGAGCGCGGATCGTGCTCGCAGTCAGTTAGAAATCGAATGGGATACGAGCGCTCAGGCGGCTTTTTCTACGGAGGGCTACGCGGCGCTGGCCGAGCGGCATCTGGCCGCTACGCCGCAGGTCAAGGTGCTGAGCAAAGGCGCGCTGACGCAGGCTTTTGCCGCAGCGGCCAAAGTCGTTGAGGCGCGCTACACCTTTCCGCTACTGGCCCATGGCACGCTGGAGCCACAGAACACGACGGCCTTGTGGCGGGACGACGCGTTGGAAGTATGGTCGCCCACGCAGAATCCCGAAGCCGGGCGTGAACTGGTCGCCAAGGCGTTCGGCATTGCGCCCGATCGTATTCGCATCAACTTGACCCGTATCGGCGGCGGGTTTGGACGGCGGTTGCTTAACGACTACATGGTGCAGGCTGCGGCAATCGCAAAGCAGGTGCCGGGTACGCCGGTGAAGTTGTTGTACAATCGGCAGGATGACTTGCGCCGTGATTTTTACCGCGCGCCGGGTTGGCATAATCTGTCAGCGGCACTGGATGCGGATGGGCAGATCCTGGGGTTCCGCGACCATTACGTTACGTTTGGCAGGGACGGTACGGCTTCGCGCGCGGCAGAATTGTCCCCGCAGACGCCGCCAGCGTCGCTGCTGGAAAACGTGGAGATCGGGCTGACGCTGATCGACAGCAACCTTGGCACCGGATGGCTCCGCGCGCCCGGTTCCAACGCCTTCGGCTTCGTATTGCAGGGCTTCCTTGACGAAGTGGCCGAGGCAGCGGGCAAAGATTTACCCGCGTTGATGATCGACCTTCTAGGTAAGTCGCGCAACGTGCCTGACGACGAACGGCGTCCGCCTCTTCATACCGGCCGGGCACGAGGGGTGATCGAAAAGGTTCTGGCAATGTCTGGCTGGGCCGCCCGCGCCGCCTGGCCCGAGGGGCGGGGCAAGGGGTTTGCGTTTTACTACAGCCACGCCGGCTACTTTGCCGAAGTAGTGGAGGCCTCTGTCGCGGATGGGCAGGTGGTGGTACATAACATCTGGGTGGCGGGCGATGTCGGTAGCCAGATCGTCAACCCTCTTAACGCGCTGCATCAAGTCCAAGGTTCGGTGATAGAGGGCCTCGGCCAAGCGATCGCTGGCCAGCAGATCACCCAAGTCGGCGGTGCAGTGGAGCAGATGAACTTCGACACGCACCCTTTCCTGCGCATAGAAAGCGCGCCGCCGATCCATGTCGAGTTCGTCACCACGGACAATCCGCCTACGGGACTTGGCGAACCGGCGCTGCCACCGGTGATCCCGGCGCTGATCAACGCGCTGTATGCTGCAACAGGAAAGAGGGTGCGTAGTCTGCCGATTGATTCTGCCGTGTTCGCCTGATCCGGCGATGGTTTGAGTAGTTGGGACCAGCACGAATAGCGCGGAGAACCGCGCATTTTTGCGGAAAGCCCCAGCAAAGCAGAATCCACCGCGTCGGTATTGCAAAACAGGATAAGTCGCGGCGCTGCGCTGCACAATCAGCCATTATCGCAAACGCCTGCCCGTACAACCTGATGGTGTCTAAGCAGGAGAACGCAATGAATATGCAAGCGCTGCTGGGGCAGGATCGGGACCACTGGATTCACCCGGTGGCATCCTGGCGCGACCACGAGGAACGTGGCGCCACCATCCTGCGATCCGGCAAGGGGTGCTATCTGACCGATATCGAGGACAACGTGCTCCTCGATGGCTTTTCGGGCCTGTGGTGTGTCAACGTGGGCTACGGGCAGGACAGCGTGGTCGCTGCCGCATCGGAACAGATGGCCAAGCTGCCTTACGCGACCGGCTATTTCAGCTATGCTTCCGAACCGGCGATCGAACTGGCGGCCAAGCTGGGCGCGCGGGCGCCGGGTGACCTCAGCCATGTGTATTTTACGCTGGGCGGGTCGGATGCGGTGGACGGCGTGGTCCGCTTCATCCGGTACTACTATAACATCACTGGACAGCCGACCAAGAAGCATATGATTGCGCTGGAGCGAGGATATCACGGCTCCAGTTCGATCGGATCCGGGCTGACGGGCCTGCCAGCGTTCCATGCTGGCTTCGACGTACCTACGCCGATGCAGCACCACATCTCCTGCCCTTACGCTTATCGCAGCGATGCAGTGGACGATGCCGCGCTGATCGCTGCTTCGGTGGCCGAACTCACCGCCAAAGTGAATGAATTGGGCGCTGACAACGTCGCGGCGTTCTTCGCCGAACCGGTGGTCGGTTCGGGAGGGGTCATCGTGCCGCCCAAGGGCTGGCTGACCGCTATGCAGAACGCATGCCGCGCTCTTGGTATCCTGTTTGTGGTGGACGAAGTCATTACTGGCTTTGGCCGTACCGGCCCATTGTTCGCTTGTGAGCATGAAGGCCTGACGCCGGATTTCATGACCGTCGCCAAGGGGCTAACCGCTGGCTATGCGCCAATGGGCGCGCTGTTCATGTCCGACCGGATATATCGCGCGATGCGTGATGCCACACCTTCGGGTGTCGCTATCGGCCATGGGCAGACGTATTCGGGCCACCCGGTCAGCGCCGCCGTCGGCCTTGAGGTTCTGCGGCTCTACGAAGAAGGCGGTCTGCTTGCCAACGGGCAAGTGGCTGGTACCCATTTCGCCAAAGGCCTGGGAGGGCTGCTGGACCATCCGCTGGTGGGCGACGTCCGCTCGCAGGGCCTGCTGGCAGGCGTGGAACTGGTTACAAACAAGGCGGGGAAGACGCGGCCTGCTCCCACACTTGACCTGCCGCGCCATCTTGCGGCAATCGGTTATCGCAACGGGCTGATATTTCGCGCTTTTGGCGATGGGATCGTCGGCTTCGCGCCGCCGCTTTGCATTACCAACGACGAAGTCGACCTTCTGCTGGAACGCTTCCGCAAGAGCCTCGACGACCTGCTTAACATCAAGGAGATTCGTAATGCGGTTGGGTGACTTCAAGGCCCTTTCCTTCGATTGCTACGGCACCCTCATCGATTGGGAATCGGGGATGATCGAGGCGCTCAGCGGCCTCACCGCGCAAGTCTCGCCCGAACTGACCCGCGACGAGATCCTGCAGGCCCATGCCCGCCATGAATCCGAACAGCAGGCGCAGACGCCGGGCAAGCTGTACCGGGACGTTCTGCCGATCGTCTACAAGCGACTGGCGGAACAGTGGGGCGTCTCCGTATCCTGGGCCGAGTGCGAGGAATATGGCCGTTCGGTACGCAACTGGCCTGCATTCGTAGATTCACCCGGCGCGCTGCAGTATCTCAAGAAGTACTACAAGCTGATCATTCTTTCGAACGTCGATAACAAGACCTTCCACTACAGCAACGAGAAGCTACAGGTGGAATTCGACGCGATCTATTCAGCGGAAGATATCGGTGCTTACAAGCCTGCCGATGCCAACTTCGATTACATGAAGGCGCATCTGGCCGATCTGGGACTGGAACCGGGCGACGTCCTGCACACGGCGGAGAGCATGTTCCACGATCACTTGCCCGCGAACCGCCATGGTCTGGCCGGGTGCTGGATCTATCGCCGCCATGCCCAGGAAGGTTTCGGCGCGACGATGACGCCGGAGGAGTCGCCGAAATATGATTTCCGCTTCAACACTATGGCTGATCTGGTGAAAGCGCATCAGGAAGAATTGCGCAACGGCTGATCGGCACAACGACAAACCATGACAGGGCCCGCACGATGATTAACGCTCCCAAGCTCGACCGGATAGACATCAACATTCTGGCCGAATTGCAAAGAAGCGGGCGGATCACCAATGCGGATCTGGCGGACAGGGTGGGCCTGTCCGCCAGCCCTTGTTTGACCCGCGTGAAGCGTCTGGAGTCAGCGGGCTATATTTCCAGCTACAGCGCGATCCTGAACCTTGCCAAGATCGGCGACAGCCAGATCGTGTTCACCTCGGTCACACTGGGCGACCACCGCCGTGCAGACTTCCAAAAATTCGAACATCGCATCGCGCAGTATGACGAACTGGTGGAATGTCACCTCGTCAGCGGCGGTTTCGATTACCTGCTGAAATTCGTGGTGCGCGGTATCGCGGAATATCAGGAGATGATGGAGGAAGTCCTGGAGAGCAACATCGGCGTCTCCAAGTATTTCTCGTATATCGTCATCAAGACTGCCGTGACGCGCGGCCAGCCATCGGTGAAGCTGCACCTGCAACCGCGGTAACGGAACCGCCCTGCCGATCCAAAGGTATTTTCGGATCGGCAAGGCGGAAAGTCATTATCATCGTTGCGATCCCGCGTGCCTTTAGCATGTCTACCCGATCGGGTCTGTCACCAGTCTCTCTACCCGGCGCCGCTCATCTCGCGACAGAATTTCGGTCCAAATGTAAGAATAGCATTTGGCCCTATGGCTACAGTCCCGGATGGTGAAGATCGGTGTCTCGTAAACGGGGCGTGGTAAGCGTGTTTTGAGCCGGTAATGGCGAGCGCTTTAACCTCGAATGCCATCGGCGGCTGCCCGGACACCGCCAATGAAGGCAGTTACCACGAGGGTTTCAAAACCGCGGCCGAACACTTTCAACAAAGACAGGTCCCTGGTGAACCTTGAGGTAGCCTTGAGCTTACCCAGCTTTCGGGCTCCCGACGGCGGTCTGGTTCTACTGACCGATCCTTGCGGCGATCTCCGTACCGCAGAGCGCCATATCGGCTTTGCCGCCAAGGTCGCGGGTGCGCAGTGCTTCGTCGGCGAGCACTCCTTCGATGGCGCTGACGACGGAGGCAGCGGCGTCTTTCTCGCCCAGATGCTCCAGCATCATCGCCCCGCACCAGATTTGACCGACAGGGTTGGCCACGCCCTTTCCGGCAATGTCCGGGGCCGAACCGTGGACTGGCTCGAAAAGTGAGGGGACGGAGCGATCGGGGTTGATGTTGCCGCATGGTGCGATGCCGATGGTGCCGGTGCAGGCAGGACCAAGATCCGAAAGGATATCGCCAAACAGGTTCGATGCCACCACTACGTCGAAGCGGTCTGGGTTCATCACGAACTGCGCGGCCAAAATGTCGATGTGATACTTGTCGGTCCGGATTTCGGGATAGCTCTTCGCCATCTCTTCCACGCGGCCATCCCACCAAGGCATCGTGATGGCGATGCCGTTAGACTTGGTGGCGGAAGTCAGGTGTTTTGCCGGGCGCTGCTCGGCCAGATCAAAGGCGTATTTCAGGATGCGATCGGTGCCGAAGCGGGTCATCACCGTTTCTTGCATCACCACTTCGCGCGGCGTGCCGGGGAAGGAGATGCCGCCGATGGCGCTGTATTCGCCTTCGGTGTTCTCACGCACGATCATCATGTCGATGTCGCCCGGCTTGCGTCCGGCCAAGGGGCAAGGCACGCCCGGCATCAGGCGCACCGGTCGCAGATTGACGAACTGGTCGTACTCGCGGCGGAACTGGATCAGCGATCCCCACAAGGATATGTGATCGGGCACCGTATCGGGCCAGCCCACCGCTCCGAAGTAGATCGCATCGACATCGCCGATGCGCTCTTTCCAGTCGTCGGGCATCATCTGGCCGTGCTGCGCATAGTAATCGCAGCAGGCGAAATCGTGCCATTCCTGCTCGATGGAAAAGCCGAAGGCCTTCCCGGCGGCCTCAAGGGCGCGAATGCCTTCGGGCACCACTTCCTTGCCGATGCCGTCACCGGGGATCACGGCGATGCGATAATTTCGTACGGTCACGATCTGGTCCTTGTTTTCAGGCGTTTGTCTTCAGGCGCTGGTCTTCAGAGGCCGGTCTTTAACCCGGCCCAGTGGAAGGCCTTCGTTTCCAGAAATTCCTCCAGCCCCTCGGCGCCGCCTTCGCGGCCAAGGCCGGATTGCTTCATACCGCCGAAGGGGGCGCATTCCATGGCCATCGCCCCGGTATTCAGGCCGACAAGGCCGAATTCCAACGCCTCGCTGACGCGCCATGCCCTGTCCATGTCCTGCGTGTAGAAGTACGAGGCAAGGCCGTAAGGCGTGGCATTGGCCAGCGCGATGGCGTCTTCCTCAGTCTCGAACCGGATGACCGGCGCCACTGGGCCGAAGGTTTCCTCCTCGCACAGACGCATCGCCGGGGTTACGCCGGTAAGCACCACCGGAGCGGCAAAACCTTCGGGCGCGGCAGCTTCTGCGGCAATGCTTGCTCCGTTGGCGAGCGCATCGGCGACATGGTCGGCCACCTTCCGGCGCGCGGCGTCATTGATCAGCGGGCCGATGGTGATGCCCTCCTGCGTCCCGGCGCCCACGTTCAGCGCGCGCACCGCCGCGCCAAAGCGCTCGACGAAGGCGTCATGAATGCCCGACTGGACGAGAAAGCGATTGGCGCACACACAAGTCTGCCCGGCGTTGCGGAACTTGCTGGCCATGGCCCCTTCGACCGCGCGCTCGACGTCGGCATCGTCGAACACCAGGAATGGCGCGTTTCCGCCCAGCTCCATGCCCAGCTTCTTCACGGTGCCCGCACATTGCTGGATCAGCATCGCGCCGACGCGGGTGGAGCCGGTGAACGTCAGCATCCGCACCGCCGGGTTGCCGGTCAGTTCCGGCCCGATTGCGGCGGGCAGGCCGGTGACGACGCTCAGCAGGCCAGCGGGCATACCGGCCCGCTGGCCCAGCACGGCAAGGGCCAGCGCGGTGAACGGCGTCATTTCCGAAGGCTTCACTACCATGGCGCATCCTGCTGCCAGCGCCGGGGCCGCCTTGCGCGTGATCATTGCGGCAGGGAAATTCCAGGGCGTGATGGCGGCGCATACGCCGACCGGCTCCTTGCGGATCAGAATGCGGCGGTCGGCAAAGGGAGAGGCGATTTCCTGCCCGTGAACGCGCAGGCCCTCGGCGGCGTACCACTTCACGAACGTTGCGGCATACGCGATCTCGCCAGCGGCCTCGGCCAGCGGCTTGCCCTGTTCCGCGGTCATGATGCGGGCCAGATCGGTCTGGTTTGCCATGATCAGGCGGTGCCATTCCTCGATCACCGCGCAACGTCGCGGGACGGGCAGGCGCCGCCATGCGCGCTGTGCCGTCTCGGCGGCGGAGATGGCGCGGCGGGTTTCGTCGGCGCTGCAAGCAGGCACGGTGCCGATGACCGCCCCCGTTGCAGGATCGGTGACGGAGACGGTCGCGCCATGGTCGGCTGCGATCCAGTCCCCCGCCACGAAAGCGCGTTCGATGAACAGCGTGGGGTCGTCCAGCAGCAGCGGTGCGGCGTAAGTCAGGGTCTGGGTGGTCATCTCGGCTCCCGGTTTGCCAGCGTGTAGCGAAATTAGGTCGGCCGCTTGGACGAAGACAGGGCCGAACGGGCAGGAGGTGCAGTAGAAGCCACCGAATTGCCGCGCAGGATCGGCAGATCGTCTTCCACGCATCGCGCTATCATTGCGGCGCAAGACAGATACGGAGCATTGCATGATGGCGCAGGCCAAGGACATCACCGATTTCGATACATTCGCCGCGCTGGATATTCGCGTCGGCACGGTGGTGGAGGTGCAGGAATTCCCGCGCGCCCGAAACCCGTCCTACAAGGTGGCCGTCGATCTTGGCGCGTTGGGTGTGCGCTGGTCCAGCGCCCAGGTGACGAATTACACGCCGGAAGACCTGCTGGGCACGCAAGTATGCTGCGTGGTCAACTTCGCCCCGCGCAACATCGCCGGGTTCCGCTCCGAAGTGCTGATCCTGGGCGCTCCGGGAGAGGGCTGCAAAGTCATCGTCGTGACCCCGCGCAGCACGGTGGAGAACGGGGCGGCTTTGTTCTGAAAAGCGAAAAAAGGCCCGGAACGCTGGTGCTTTCCGGGCCAAGTAGGAGGGTTTCCGCGTAGAGAATGTTCACTGGCGCGGTTGCCCCGCCGTCAGAAGTTGAAGTTGATGCGCGCGTAGTAGTACCCGCCCTGCCAGGGCACGGCGCCGTCGACGTAAGTACGCCCGTTGGTATCGTCGATGCGGTTCACGTCGGGGTAGTTGTCGAAGATGTCTCGCGCGCCCAGCGTCACGCTGAACTTGTCGGTCAACGGCACGGAGACTTCAGCGTCGAACAGGGTTTCCATGCCATACCTCTGGATTGCCCGGCTGGCGTTCACCGTCTGACGCGACCAGGGGCCAAAGAAGTTGGCGCGCAGCATGACCGATACCGGGCCGATCTGCTGGTTGACCGTGGCATTGGCGCGCCAGCGGGGATCGTTATGCTCGAAGTTGTAGAGCGTCACTGCATCGAAGCTGACAGTGGACACCAGCACCCGGTCCACTTCGTAGGAGTTGGTGTTGAACGCCGCTGTCAGGTTGGTGGACCCGATATCGAACCAGTTGCCGCGATAGGATGCAACGACGTCCAGCCCCTGCGTCGTGGAGTCGATCGCATTCTGATAGAACTGGATGCGATCGATGGATTCCGCCCCGACGATCCCGGCTGCGATCATCGACTGCCTGATCGGATTGGTCACCACGATCTGCGAGCTGGTGTAAAGCTGATCGTACAGCTTGATGCGATAGGCATCGACCGTCAGCGTAAGGTTGGGTGCCGGGGTCAGGGTGATGCCCAGCGAATAGTTGCGCGACCGTTCGGGCCGTAGCGGATTGGCGCCCAGGAACTGCGCCACCGGGTTCGATGTGGGATAGAGGCCGACGTTCAACTGGACGCCGCCCACCGTCTGGATCGAAGTCTGCGTCATGTTCATCTGGCCAGCGGTCGGCGCACGAAAGCCGGTGCCGATGGAGCCGCGCAGGCCCAGCCAGTCCGTCAGGTTGTAGCGGGTGGCCGCTTTCCAGACCAGCTTGCTGCTGAACATATTGTACTTTTCGAACCGGGTGGCCAGATCGAGGAACCAGCGGTCAGTGATGTCGCTGGTGACTTCGCCGTAAAGCGACTTGTTGTTCGTCGCCAACTTGCCGGCCACTGCGGGCGAGATGCCGGTGATGCCGTTCGATCCCGGCTGCAGCACGTTATAGACCGGATCGCTGGCGCTGTTGCAGTTGATGCCCTGACCGGTCGGTGCATTCGGGGTCAGCGTGCGGGCGGCCAGGCTGGTTTCATTGGTGCAGAAGTTAAATGGGTCCGATGTGGCCCATGTGCCTGCGAGGTAGGACCCTTCCTCACCTGCGACGATCTCGAAGCTCTCGCGGCGATATTCCGCGCCGAAGTTGAATACCAGCGGTCCATGCGTGAAGCTGGTCGGCAGAGTATAGACGAAGTCCGCGTTGAACGAGAGTTCGTCCGAGATGTAGCTGCTGGCTTCGAAAGTGGTCGGCGAAGCCGGACCCATCGACGGGTTGACGGTGCCGTCGATGGAATAGGCGATCTTGCCGCGACCGTAGCGCGCGCTGAGGTCCGACGTCAGCGATTGTTCGCCGCCAAGGTCGAACTCGGTTTTCCAGCCGCCCGCCGCGCTCCAGTCGGTTACGACGCCGGAGAAGGTCGGCGCCATGCCCAGCGGGTAATCGTCGCGGAACCGGTAGATCGAACCGTTCTCCAACCGGATCGGATTGTCCAGCACGGCCTGACGGGCGCCCGGCACGCGATAGGTAGCCACGGCGGTGCCCTTGGACTTCGAGAAGTTGCCGAAGGCATAGAGCGAGGAGTTGTCCGTCAGGTCGTAACCCGAATTGACGAAGAAGCGCGCGGCCTTTTCCATCGGCTTGCCGCGCCGTTCAAGCGGCTGGGACAAATCCAGCCCGGCAGCATCGACGGCGGCGGCAAAGACAGGATCGGTGTTGTAGGCGACGAACGGATCCCACGCCGTCGACGTGAAAGTGCGGGCGCGGACCGTCGGATCATCGTGATTGAGCTGGGCCGACAGATTGATGAAGCCGCGATCGGTCACTTTGAAGCCGATGTTGCCTGCAACCTGGATGCTCTTGCCGTCGCCTTCGTAGAACTGGCCGCCCTGAACCATCAACGAGCCGCCGTGGTCGGCATCCTTGAGTTGGTAGTTGATGACCCCGGCGATGGCGTCCGAACCGTATTGGGCGGCGGCGCCATCACGCAGGACTTCGATGGATTTCAGCGCGATCGCGGGGATCACGGCAGAATCTGCGGATTGCGAGGCATAGCCACTGACCTGCACGCTGCCAGACTTGTGGCGGCGGTGGCCATCGACCAGCAGCAATGTTGCATGAGCGGGTAATCCGCGCAAGCGCGGTGCACGCACGAAGCTGTCCGAGGTGGTATTGGCCGAACGGCTCACCGAATAGGACGGGATCATGGTCTGCAGGATCTCGACGGTGTCGGTCTGCGCGCTGCGCTTGATCGTCTCTTCGGTGAAGACGTCCACCGGAACGGCGGAATCGGTGACGGTACGTGTGCCGCCGCGCAAACCGCTGACGACGATGGCTTCCGCGTCGGGCGTTGCGGCGGCGGCGGCGTCGGTCGCGATGGTCGTTTCCTGCGCGATGGCCGGTGCCGCGACCATCAGAGCGACGATGGAACTGGCAGTCAGTCCCGAAAGCTGTGTGAACTTCCTCATGGTTATCAATCCCCCTTGAACGCGGAAAATCCCCTCCGTCCCGGGTCGGCCCCTCGATGTTTCGTATTGCCGTTTGTTGTGTTCTGGCCTGGTCGTTTGCGAGAGCTGCCGACAGGAATGATCGTCTGATGACGCCGCCCTCAAGTGTTGCCGTTTTCTTGCAACGCTCCGGCATTTCCTGCCATTTCGAATGGCATTTCTGTGGCGATGTTGCGCCGCCGCAAAGCCCATTGAATTCCAGCGGCAGAGACATGCGGAAGTCGGATCGCAGGAGGTCGAACCGGCGAACCCAGATAAATCTATGAGAGTGAATCTCTTGTAGAAAAATGAATCCCGCCCGCGTGCAGGTGCCCGCGCAAGGCGCAGTGGCTTGTCGATCCATTCTGCCGTCTGCGTCCAATTTCGGCAGAATATTCTACCGCAATGCCGAAATTCGGCAACATGGGGAAATTCCCGCTGATAGCCTCGTCACGTCAAGGGAGCGGGGACAAGTCGGTCGCAGCAAGGGCGTCGGGAGGGATGGGCCGCAAAGCGGGCATCCGGTACAGGACCAGACCCGACCCTGTGTGACACGCTTTCCCTGCTTGCGACGGACCGGGCCGGCACCTGCCGGACGAGCGAAAGGGCGTGAGGCACATGAGGGATCAGGACATTCGCGGCGAAGATCGGGATCTGGGCATGAACCGCCCGATCGACCGGCGGGACTTCATTCAGGGTGTGGCGGCGACCGCAGGCGGCGCGATGCTGATGCAGGGCGCGCCCGCTTTCGCCAAGGCGGCGGGCAGCGTACCGCGCGGCGTCAATGTCGACGGGGCGATCTCTGCGGCGAACTATCCGCCGATGCGCACCGGTATGCGTGGCCACCACCCCGGATCGTTCGAGGGCGCTCACGCCCTGCGCGACGGTGAGCGCTTCGCCGCAGCCGAGGACACCGGTGAGATGTACGATCTGGTCGTGGTCGGCGGCGGTCTCAGCGGTTTGTCGGCGGCGTGGTATTTTCGCGACCGCTTCGGCACTTCGGCGAAGATCCTGATCCTCGACAATCATGACGACTTCGGCGGTCATGCCAAGCGCAACGAATTCGTTGCCAACGGCAAGCTGCTGATCGCCAATGGAGGATCGTCCTACATGGTCGCCCCTTCGCACTGGACGAAGGATTCGATTGATCTTGTCCGAAAGCTGGGCATCGACAAAGGCGATCCCAGCGACCGGAGCGATGGCCAGCTTTATCGCAGCATGGGCCTGCAGCAGGCAACGTTCTTCCGCAAGGATGTTTACGGCAAGGACATGCTGGTGCGGGGCGGCAACGCGCTGAACTTCGACGATGCCTGGCTGGCGGCAGCGCCGTTCCCGGCGAAAGTAAAGGAAGACCTCAAGCACTTCGTCAAAGGCAAGGTCGACTATATGGCCGGTATGACGAACGAGCAGAAAGTTACCGCGCTGCGCTCCATGAGCTACCGGGACTACATGCTCAACGTCGCCAAGGTTCATCCGGACGTGGTGCCCCTGATGGAAGGCATCTGGTGCATCGGATCGGATATGGGTTCGGCCTGGTTCGCCTTCTTCCGCATGCGGCCCGGCTTCGATGGACTTGGACTGGAGCGACCGGCCCTGTCTCCCGAAGGTGCGGAGCATCGTCAAGACGATTACACGCTGCCTGCCGGTAACAGCGATATCGCCCGTCTGCTGGTGCGCTCGCTGATCCCCGATGCACTGCCGCCGGGTACGTTCGCCGAAGTCGAGACAAAGCGCGTCGATTACTCCACGCTGGACCGTCCCGCACAGCCGGTCCGCATTCGCCTGAGCAGCATCGTCGTGTCGGTGAAGCATCAGGGCAGTGAAGGCAGGCTGTTCGATCCGGACAACAGCGAATGCACGATCAGCTACATGAACGGCGGCAAGCTGAAGCGCGTCACTGGCAAGAACGTGGTGATGGCGGGGATGAACAATGTCATTCCCTACATCATCCCGGAATTGCCGGAGGAGCAGAAGGCCGCGCTGCATTCCGCCGTGCGTGCGGTCAATCAGGCAACGAACGTGCTGTTCCGCAACTGGGAAAGTTTCGCCAGCCTGAAGCTGTCCAACGTCTCGTTCCCCAGCACGTTCTATGGCCGCATGGGCATAGCGTCCCAGCGGTATCTGGGCGAACTGGTGCCGCCGCGTTCACCGTCGGAGCCAATGGTCGTGGCGTTCAACACCGGGTCAAACTCGGGCGTGTGCTCCAACAGCACGATGCTGTCCGAGCTGCTGGGCGGATCGCCTCCGGAACCGGGCACGTATGGCGACGACCAGTTTCGCATGGCTCGCGCAGGGCTGCTGGAAACCCCGTTCGAACATTTTGAGCGCGCGGTGCGTACGCAGGCGGCTGCGGCGCTTTCCGGCTCCGGTTTCGATCCGGCACGCGATATTCTGGCGATCACTGTCAATCGCTGGGCGCACGGTTTCACCACCGGCCGCAACACGCTGTTCGAACAGGATCGCACGTTGACAGTCTCGCCCACGGTGGCGGCGAAGCAGCCGTTCGGTCGCATCACCATCGCCAATGCCGACGCCGGCGGCGTCTCCACGGCAGGCACCGCGATCGACGAGGCGTTCCGTGCCGTGCGCGAATTGGAACAGCGCCAGTTGGGCTTCTACGAAGTCATCTGACATAAGGGTGCGGCAGGCGGGCCGGGTCGCGGCGACGCCTGCTGCACGATACACTTCAGGGAGCTTGCCATGCGGCACTGGAACCGGCGCAAGCCGATCGAACTCGACGCGCTGGGGGCAGAGCACCGCCTTGTCCCCACGCTGAGCTGGTGGCATCTGACCGCGCTGGGCGTGGGCGCGATCGTCGGCACCGGAATCTACACGCTGGTCGGCGTCGGCGCGAACCTTGCCGGGCCTTCGGTGATCCTGTCCTTCGCGGTCGCTGGACTGGTCTGTGCCTGCGCAGCGCTGTGTTATGCCGAAGTGGCGACGGCGATCCCGGCGTCCGGTTCGGCTTATACGTACTCCTACGTCGTGATCGGCGAACTGATCGCCTGGATCATCGGCTGGAGCCTGATCCTGGAATATTCGCTGGTGGTCAGCGCTGTGGCGGTGGGCTGGTCCGGTTATGTCAACGGGTTCCTGTCCGGCTTCGGGCTTCATCTGCCGGTGGCCTTTGCCGTCGGACCGCATGCTGGCGGCGTGATCAACCTGCCCGCCGTCTTCATAGTTTTCGTGGTTGCAGGGATGCTGGCACTGGGCACGCGCGAAAGTGCCACGGTCAATGCGATCCTGGTGGTCGTCAAGATCGTCGCACTGGCGCTGTTCGTGGCGGTGGCGCTGCCGCACTTCGACCTTGCGCGGTTTCACCCCTTCACGCCTTACGGGTTCATCGCCCATGACGTCGACGGCACCCAGCGCGGCGTCATGGCGGCGGCGGCGATCATATTCTTCGCCTTCTACGGCTTCGATGCGATTTCCACTGCGGCTGAAGAAACGAAGAAGCCGGAGCGTGATCTGCCCATCGGCATTGTCGGGTCCATGGCGATCTGCACCCTGATCTACGTGGGCGTGGCAGCAGCGGCGGTGGGTTCCATGTCCTACCTCGACTATGCCAACAGCGCAGAGCCGCTGGCGCTGATCCTGCGGCGCCTGGGGCAGGACGGCGTTGCCGTGGTGATCGGCGCGGCGGCGGTCGTGGCCCTGCCAACGGTCATTCTGGCGTTCCTGTTCGGTCAGAGCCGCATCTTCTTCGTCATGGCCCGCGACGGCCTGCTGCCGCGCTCACTTGCCAAAGTCAGCGCGCGCAGCGGCACCCCGGTTCGCATCACGATGGCGACGGCGGTGCTCGTTGCGATTCTGGCGGGGCTGGTCCCACTCGACGCGATCGCGGCCCTCGCCAACGCAGGCACGCTGGCCGCATTCATTGCGGTCGCCGCTTGCATGCTGTTGATGCGCCGCCGCGATCCGAACGCGAACCGTCGTTTTTCCACCCCGTTGCCGTGGGTGGTCGGACCGCTGGCGATCCTTGGCTGCCTCTATCTGTTCTGGAGTCTGCCGACACAGACGCGGCTTTTCTTCCTCGGTTGGAACGTGCTGGGCTTCATCGTTTACGCAGTCCTGTCGCGCAAGTCGGCGGAAACGTCACCGTCTGCCTGACCAATAGCGGTGCGTGATCCTGCGAGGGAGCGTCAAATCAGTAGAACATGCGCTGCGGCTCGTGTCACGTTCCTCTCACTCAACATCCATCAAGCCTGGAAGGTCGCCATGACGCGCATCGCTGCTTACGCTCTTGCCCTGACATTGGGAGCCACCACCGCTTCCGCACTCCCACAGATGGCTATAGCCGCCGAAGGACTTCCCGAGCGTGACCCGCGTGAGATCGCGCCGGATGCATTGATTGGTTACTGGAAGGCAGACCTTGCCGCTTCGACTTACCCTGGCGCCAAGCCCACCGCCGCCTATCGCAGCTTTGCCTATACCGAGGGCGGCAGGGTGTTGGTGTCCTTCGTCTCGCGCTCTGCGGACGGCAAGACGACCTTCGGCCACTGGGCCGCGCAAACCGATGGTACGCCCTCGATCGAGTATCACAGCAGCGGCGGGTCGCTGCCTTGGAATGTCGTGTCGTGGAGGCCCGATGCACAGGGGCGTCTGGCGCTGACCGTATCGCGGCAGGGCAAGCCGACGATCGAGGCGACCTACCAATTATCGGCGGACGGCAAGACGCTTACCTACAGTTATGCCAAGACGGTGGTTGTCTATCACCGCTGGGCTATGGAGGGCTGATCGTGAAGGCAAAGCTCAAATTCCCTATCCGTTTGGCGCTTTTCGGCTTGCCCCTTGCGGCGATTGTTGCGGCCGGCTTTCTTAGTAGTGCCGTCGCAGCGGACCAGCCTTTGGTGGCGAAGGGCAAGACCGCTTTCGCCGCCTGTGCGGCCTGCCACGGCACTGCGCCCGGCGTGAAGAAGGTGGGGCCGACGCTGTTCGGGATCGTAGGTCGCAAGGCAGGCACGGCGCCGGGTCTCAAGGCATCGCCTGCGCTGGCGAATTCCGGCAAGGTCTGGACCCCGGATCAGCTGGATGCCTTCATCACCGCTCCGCGCAAGGCGGTGCCCGGTAACCGTATGCCTTATCCCGGCATGGCCAACCCGGAACAGCGGAAAGCTTTGATCGCGTATTTGGCTACACTTCGGTAAGCGCAAACTGTGATATCTCGGTGTGTGATTTTTCGCTGGGCGGCTATATTGAAAAGCCGAAAATTTAGTCATCAGTGTCAACACCAACTGGTATGGCAGCCGGATGACGAACCGGTTGAAAGACAGCATTACTCCAAAGTTGAGTGGGGAGGGAGAGAGGCCGCCAGGAACGTAGACCGGCAGCATTGGAGAAGTTCGATTAGGGTGCTGAACGGCGGGAATGGGTTGACGGCAGAATGATGCCTGCGCGTCGCGAGTGACGCCATTCGGAAGGCTTAACTTTCACCCTCGAGATTTCGCCTCTTCTCCATATCCCGTTTCCAACGCTGGCGGAGCGTTCCCGGCCGACTGTCGTAGAATTCATCGACAAATCTGGCCGCCACTATTCGATCAGCGCGAAAGTGACGGAAATCCTGACGCAGCTCGCACCAAGCTGCGAGCATGCGGGTGTCGTCAAGAAAGCCCAAGATGATTGGCCAGATCATGCGCACGGTGTTGGCGCCGTGCTGGTCGAGGTAGTCGATCTCGATCTTGCGGCCGTCCCTGATCCATAAGCGGGTTTGCGCCAGATCGATGCGGTCCGATGCCGGGGCTGTAATGGGCCGTGTTCCGATCGCGGGATGGGCGATGATCGGGCGGAGCCGTTCGGGCACGACGCTGGTGATTTTGGCGATCAGATCGCGCGCTGCGTTCGCCAGCGCGGGATCGCCGCGCCCGGCGACCCACTGTGCGCCCAGCACTGCGGCCTCGATTTCGTCCGGCGTCAGCATAAGCGGCGGCATGTCAAAGGCGTCGTCCAGAATGTAGCCGAAACCGGCCTCACCTCGCACCGGCACGCGCTGCGCGATCAGATCCGCGATGTCGCGGTAGACCGTGCGCTGTGAAACCTCCAGTTCCTGGGCGATCTCGCCCGACGTTACCGGCTGGGTAGAGCGGCGCAATATCTGGATGATCTGGAACAATCTGTCTGCTCTGCGCACGGGGTCGGCCTCCTGCTGACAGAATGCTGTCAGCAGGGCTGCCGTACAAGTGGAAATGCCTTGATGCGCTGGTCGTCGGGGCGAATGCTCGTTGAGGAGATATCCATGATTACCCTATTCCACGCTCCGCAATCGCGGTCTTCCCGGATCATCTGGCTGCTGGAGGAATTGGGGACCGCCTACGAGATCCGGCCGGTCTCAATCTTCCGGCCCATGACCGGTGAAGGGCAGCCCGATCCAGCGAACCCACATCCCGACAAGCGCGTGCCCGCGATCCTTCATGACGGCGCGCTGATCACGGAATCCGTGGCGATAGCGCTCTACCTGGCCGACGCGTTTGAACAGGGTAAGCGGTAAAAATCCTCCACGTTGCGGTTGAACCGCCGCGGCAGGTTTGGCGATGTAATTTTGGTAATCAAGCAGCGGTGACGATGTTGCTTATTTCGAACATGGTTTGCCCGGCGTTTATATTG
>NZ_JAZFAX010000051.1:0-19933 GCF_036352595.1 Novosphingobium resinovorum | reverse complement strand
GCGAAATCAACGCCGGGCATGATGGAAATTGGTCCGAACGATGCCCTTGGTGCGCCCCGAAGCCTCGACGTCATCAAACCAGCCCGCTTCGCCAGAAATTACCCGGTTTTTGCGGGTCTCCAGCTGACGCCTGGAGAAACCGATGTCCAATCTTAAATTTCCCACACAACAGGTCGGTGACTTAACAATCACCGCCGTCAGCGATGGCTATCTCCACGCCAGTTTCGATTTCCTCGCGAATATCGACCCGGCCGATGCCGCCCGTATGCAGGAAAATGCTGGGATAAAGGATCACAGCTCGATCCATATCAACTGCTACCTGGTGCGCAGCGGCGGTCGCACGATCCTGATCGACGCCGGAGCGGGTGGATTCAAACAGTGGGGCGGCCGATTAAAAGCCAATCTTCTGCTTGCGGGCATCCAGCCTTCAGAGATCGACGCGATCCTGTTGACGCATGCCCATCCCGATCATGTCGGGGGGCTGATGGACGCTTCAGGCGAAGTCGTTTTCCCGAACGCCGAGCTTGTCGCTCACCATTGGGAGGTCGCGTTCTGGCAGGATGACGGCAATCTGAGCCGTGCGCCCGAGCGCGCCCGTGGCAACTTCCTCGTGGCGCGTCAGACGTTCGACGGATACCGCGACAGGCTGCGCACCTTCGACTCCGGTGAGGTGCTACCTGGCATGACGGCGGTTCCGCTTCCGGGCCACACCGCCGGACACACCGGCTATCGGCTCGATTCAGGTGACAGGAGCCTGCTGGTCTGGGGCGACATCGTTCATTTCCCGCAAATTCAGGTTCCGCGCCCCGACGTGTCGATCGCGTTCGATCAGGATGCGCATCTCGCCGCCGACACCCGGTCGAGGCTTCTGGACTTTGTCGCTTCGGATCGGCTGCTGATCGCTGGGATGCATCTTGGCGAGTTCGGTTTCGCACGCATTGAGCGAAAGAGGTCGGCTTACAGTGTCGCATATGAGAAATGAGCGCGTGCCGCTGTCCGCGCGATCTGCGTTCGAAGCCACATCCCGTCCGCCATGGCACATATGGCCACATGGCCGGCAGCCCTGGATCGTCACCGCCATGGCCACACTCTCAAACCCAGCCGTCAGGTGACGGGCTTCGTGGATCGTTGCCGCGGCAGCTTGGCAAGATGCTAGGCTAGGATTGCAATGGCACTCATGCATCCATGTTCACGCGCTCAAAACCGCCCGCAGCAGAAAATCTCTGACAT
This sequence comes from Novosphingobium resinovorum, assembly GCF_036352595.1. GTDB lineage: Bacteria > Pseudomonadota > Alphaproteobacteria > Sphingomonadales > Sphingomonadaceae > Novosphingobium > Novosphingobium resinovorum_B. Next base: position 18,703 of record NZ_JAZFAX010000051.1, on the reverse strand, counting down.
GCACCACACGAGGATGGCGCAGCGCCGTCTTGTTCCAGACGAGGTAGAGCGTGTTGTCCGGCCCTGGCCGGGTCGTCGGTAGTTCAACGAGTTGCCCGGTCGCGAGAGCTTCGGCGCAAAGATAATCCGGCAGCACCGTCCATCCCGTTCCGGCCTGGGCCATGCCGATCAGGATGCGCAGATCCGGCGCCGTCACCACGGCCTGCATGTCGGGGGCCTTGCCAAAGACGTGCTCGAAGAACGGACCCAACAACGGCAGCGCCTCATCATAGGCGATGCAGGGCAGCCCGCACAGAAACTCGGCGGTGACGGTGCGCGCTTTGGCCCGCTCTGCTATTGCCGGAGCAGCGACCAGCATCAGGCGTTCCCGACCCAGTTCGGCGAAGCCGTGGACGCTGCCGTCCGGCGGCGACGCGGTAACAGCAAGATCGGCATGGCCCTCGTCGAGCGCCGCATAGATACGCTCGCGGTTGCCGGTCTGGATGCGTAGCCGCAGACCTTCCCCCACGAGCGGGGCCAAAGCGGGGCCGATGCGAGCGGAGAGATATTCCGCCGGGCCGACCAGATGGACGGTGCCGCTCAAATGGTTGGAGCGCGCCTGCGCCGCACCCATAGTCGCTTCGATTCCGTCGAGCTGGGAGGCGATCGAACGGGCGAGATCGTCGGCAGCGGCGGTCGGGGCAACCCCGCGCGCCTGTCGGATGAAGAGCGGCTTGCCCAGCATTTCCTCTAGCGAGGCGATGTGAGCTGATGCTGCCGGCTGGGTGATGCCGAGACGCCCGGCCGCGCGGGTCAGCGAGCCGGCGCGGTAGGTGTCGAGGAAGGTGCGCAGATAGATGAGGTAGTTCATGAACATCGAGCCATAGTTATTTCTATGGGTGATACCATAAGGAATGATTTTTGTCGTGATCTGTCGTGGGGCATGTTCCGGCCGACAACCGGAGTGCACCAATGAATACCCACCTCAAAATTCTTATGATCCTCACGTCCAGCGCCACGATGGGCGAGACCAGCAAGACGACCGGCCTGTGGTTCGAGGAATTGGCGACGCCTTATTACGCCTTCCTCGACGCCGACGCGTCGGTCACGCTGGCGTCGATTAGGGGCGGCCCGGCACCGATCGATCCCCGGTCTGTAAAAGCCAGGGGCGAGAACGAGGCCAACGTTGACCGCTTCCTTGTTGACGAGACCGCATCGAAGGCGCTGAACGAAACACTTCCGGTCTGCGCCATCGACATTTCGGAATATGACGCGGTGTTCCTCCCGGGCGGCCACGGTACCATGTGGGACCTGCCCGAGAGTGCCGAACTGGCCATGCTGCTCGGCAAGGCATGGGCGGACGGAAAGGTCATTGCTGCTGTCTGCCACGGCCTGGCCGGACTGGTGAACGTCAAGGACGAAAACGGTGTCCCGCTGGTGAGCGGCCGGCGTGTCACCAGCTTCTCCGACAGTGAGGAACGCGCCGCCGGACTGGACGAGGCCGTACCTTTCCCGCTGGAAACCCGCCTGCGGGAACTGGGTGGTCGTTACGAAAGCATCGCCGATTTCCAGCCCTTCGCCATCGCCGATGGTCGGCTCGTTACCGGCCAGAACCCGGCGTCCTCGGATCTGACCGCCAAGCTGATGTTGGAGGCGCTGAACGGCGGGGAAGTACGATGAGCGCCCAGCAAAGGAGCGACCCCAGATCGCAGGCTGCTCGCATCCCGCTGGTCATCTATGTCTTCGCGCTCTCGGCCTTCGCTCTGGGATTCACTGAGTTCGTCACCATCGGTCTGGTCTCGGACATCGCCGCCGACCTGAAGGTGGATGTGGGTCAGGTGGGCGCGGCCGTCGCCGCCTATGCTATCGGCGCGACCATCGGCGCCCCGATCCTAACGGCGCTGGCCGCGAGTTGGAGCCGCAAGCATCTTCTGCTGGCGGCAATGATCGTATTCACCATTGGCAACTTCCTTGTCGGCCTGTCCGGAAGTCTCCCTTCGTTGCTTGCTGCCCGGTTCGGATCGGGTCTGGGCCATGGTGTTTTCCTCGCCGTTGCCTCCAGCGCGGCAACGCGGTTGGTAGCCCCGGAAAGGGCGGGAAGTGCGGTTGCCGTGGTCTTCGGCGGGCTGACGCTGGCGCTGGCCTTTGGCGTGCCGATCGGCACTTTCCTGGGCGGCATCTGGAGCTGGCAGACCATCTTCATGGGTGTGGCGATCTGCGGCGCGGTTGGCGTGGCCGGTCTGCTCCTTTTGATGCCGAACGCGCGGGATGGCGGTGAGGCTAAGGACGCACTCCACAATCTGCTGGCACTGATCGACCGCCGCCTGCTCAGCGCGGCGTTCATCACCGTGCTGGCCTATACCGGCTCATTCTGCCTGTTCTCCTACATCTCGCCCCTGCTGATAGAAGCGACTGGCATGAGCGCAACATGGGTCAGCTCGATGATGCTGGTCTATGGCGTCGCGGCGGCCATCGGCAATGTTGTCGGCGGTCGCATGACCGACAGGCTCGGCCCCGACAGGGCGGTGATGATTGTTCTGGTAGGCCTTGCCGTAGTGCTGGCCGCGATGTGGCCGGCGGTGCATTCCGTCCCCGCCATGGCCGTGCTGATCGCGGCGCTCGGCGCGCTGACCTATGCGGCGGTACCCGCCTTGCAGGCCCGCGTCATCGGCATCGCCGAGCGTCAGGCCCCCAAGGCGCTTGCCGCCGCCGCCGGCCTCAATATCGCCGGGTTCAACTCCGGCATCGCGCTCGGCTCTCTGATCGGTGGCAGTGTGATCGGCGCGTTCGGATTGACCGCGATCGCCATCGTCGGTGCGGGAGCGGCAATCGCTGGAATCGTCGTGTTGACGCTTCAGAAGGGAAAGGCGGTTGATCGCGTTCGGCGCACCATTCCCTGCACCTCACTGCTCACGTCTCCCAGGGCGGGTTGCGCCAGAGCTGGGCGAGGAAATCGCCGAACGCACTGATCCGCTTCGGCACGGGTTCGCGCTTCGGCCGCACGAAGCTGATCGGACTGGCTTCTTCCTCCCAGCCGGGCAGGATATGGACGAGCCTGCCAGCGCGCAGGTCGTCGGCCACATCCCACAATTCCCGCAGCGATACGCCGAGACCGGCGACGCACCATGTTCGCAGCGTATCGCCACTGTCGGTCGCAAGGTCGCTCGACACGGCGATCTCCTGGGCCTCGCGATCCTTGCGCAGCGTCCAACTGTTTCGTCCGAGCCCCGGATAGGAAAACAGCAGGCATGTATGGTCCGCAAGGTCCAGGGGCTGCACCGGGGCTCCGTGCCGTTCGAGATAGTCGGGCGCGGCGACGAGGATCCGCCGGTTGTCGGCAAGCCGACGTGCGATCAAGCGGGAATCGGCCAGCTTCGCCACGCGGATCGCCACGTCTATGTCGCCGGTATAGAGATCCACCATGCGATCCGTCAGGTGCAGTTCGAAGCCAACCTTTGGATGCTGCTTGCGAAAGGCGGCCGTTGCTGCCGCGACATAGCGGCTGCCGAACGGAACCGGGGCCGTCACGCGGATCGTGCCCGTCAGTTCGCCCGACCCGTCGCGCGCGATCTCGGCGGCCTCATCGAGCAAGGCGAGAGCGACCCGTGCCCGCTCGGCCACAGCCCTGCCTTCCTCGGTGATCTTCAATTGGCGCGTGTTGCGCTCGAACAGGGTCGCGCCGAGCTGACGTTCCAGCCGGGCGATCTGCTTGCTCACCGTGGTGGGCGCGAGGTCCATCGCGCGGGCGGCAGAAGAGAAACTGCCGCAATCGGCCACGCGAACGAACACCGCCAGATCGTCAAGGTTACGAACCATTTCTTCCATAATGCCATAAGTGTTCTCCCATTATGCACCTTTCTGACCGTCAACGCAAAGAGCATGGTGCCGCCGAACCAATTGCGCCCGCCGGTTTCCGATGTCCTGCAAGGAGAAGGCGGGCTTGTCTGGAAAGGTCGGCCCATGCCTCCCGTCATCTACATCTTCTCGCTCTGTGCCTTCGCTGTCGGCTTCACCGAGTTCATCACCATCGGTCTCGTCTCGGCGATAGCCGATGATCTCCAGGTCGAAGTTACCCGGATAGGGCTGACCGTCACCACCTACGCGGCGGGCGTTGTCATTGGCGCTCCGGTCCTCACCGCGCTCGCTGCCCGCTGGTCGCGGAAGCATCTGATCCTCACCGCCATGCTGGTGTTCACCGCCGGCAACGTGATCGCGGGCCTGTCCAACGGCTTGGCGCCGCTGCTATTCGCCCGACTGCTATCGGGCCTCGCCCACGGCGTCTTTTTCGCCGTTGCCTCCAGCGTGGCGACGCGGCTGGTCGCGCCTGAACGCGCAGGCGCGGCTCTCGCCCTGGTCTTCGGCGGCGTGACCGTCGCGATGTCGCTCGGCGTGCCGGTCGGCACCTGGCTCGGCACCATCCTGCACTGGCAGCTCATCTTTCTCGTCATCGCCGCTTGCGGCCTGATCGGCAGCCTCGGCATCGCAGCACTGATGCCGGCCAGATCAGGCGAAGCCGCGACGAAGGGCGCGGGTTTGCGCGATCTCGGCGTGCTCTTCGATCGTCGCCTGCTCGCCGGGGCGAGCATCCCGATGCTCTCCTACACCGGTTCCTTCGCGCTCTACACCTTCATCTCGCCGATCCTGTTGCAAGTCACCAATGTCAGCGTCGGGACCGCGAGCCTGACGTTGCTCGCCTACGGTCTTGGCGCGGCAGTCGGAAACATACTGGGCGGCCGCCTGACCGATGGTCAGGGCATGGACCGCGCCTCCGTTATCCTGCTGGTCGGGATCGTGCTGTCCCTCGTGTTGATCGCCTTTGCACTCCATCAGCCTGCCGCAATGATCGGGCTGGTGGCGCTGCTGGGCCTTACCACCTATGGCGCGATCCCGCCGCTCCAGTCGCGTATCCTGATGCTGGCCGAACGCCACCAGCCGCAGGCCATGGACGTGGCTTCGGGCATGAACATCGCCGCCTTCAACGCGGGCGTCGTTGTCGGGTCGGGGATCGGCGGCGCGGCCATCAGTACTTGGGGCCTGCCGTCACTCGGGCCGGTCGGCGCGGCCATCGCCGTGGCCGCCGTCATCGCGCTCCTCTGGCAAATCGCCTTGCCGTCCATGAAGGCGTCCTGGCGCGATGCTACGCCGGCTACAGCGCAGGAAGGGCATTGACATGGCCCTCCATCCGCAGACCGCAGCATTCCTGGCCGCCTGCAGTGCGAGCGCGCCTGCAATCGACTATGACACCGTGACAGCGGCGGATCCACGACATGATGTGGCGGATCTTGGCTCCCTTCGACGAATACCAGTTGAAAGAAAACGCCAAGCACGTCATGCGCATCCTCAAGAAGAATGCCCGGCAGGGCTTCCGGAACTGCGCTATGCCATCGCTCGGTTATCGTATCGCCGCGGGGCGGCCTAACAGTAAGAAGAAACTGGAGATCGACTCGGTGCATCCCGGTATCTTGCGGGTGATCTACCGACACGCCCTTCAGGGCGAAGGCGGTTCCGGCTTAATGGGCTTCAAGGTGATCATCAGCCACGTCAATCGCAACCGCATCTTCACGTATGTTGGCGGGCGCTGGGGCATAGGTCAGCTTCACCGCACCCTGACACGGCGCATCTACATCGGTGAGCAAGAGTTCAACAAGCGCTCCAAGTCCAAGGAACTGAAGGCAGTTAGCGGAATCGTCGTCGAACCGGTGCCGCGATTGATCGACGAGGAGACGTTCGATGCTGTGCAGGAACATTTGCCGATCCGTAACTCCAAGGTGACGCCGCCGCGTGTCGTCGGCGGACCGACCCTGCTGACCGGCATCTGCTTCCAGTGAGAAGTGCGGGGAGCCATGACACTCCGCACCGGCAAGGGTGGGTGCTATCGCTATTATACCTGCTCGATCAAGGCATGGTAGAGCGAGACGGGTTGTTCCGGTCGCTTGCTTCTGATGCCGCAGCTCGACACCATAGTCTGCGATCACATCGAGAACCCGTTGCAGGAAGTCTTGGCCTCAATCCCCGATCGACGCAAGGAGCGAGCGGAGCGCCGCCGCGAGCATATCGCCGAGTTGAGCCGGCGCGCGGCCGTGACCGAGCTTCGCCTGAAACGTCTCTACGAGGCCATCGGATCGGGCGTCGCCGATCTGAACGATCCGGCGCTGAGGGAGCGCGTCGTACCCCTTCGGACGCTATGCGACCAAGCGCAGACCGATTCCGAGCGGGCACAGGCCGTGCTCGAGAGCGTCGCCAGCATGGTGGTAGCTCCGGCCCGGTTTACGCAAGTTCGCCATCTCTGGACGCCCCGAGTAACACAAGCAGTATTTGGAAGTAGGCACGTAGTCGGATCCTGCCATCTGTCCGGCCTCTAGCAAGCGGGCTTCCACGGCCTTGCCTATGGCTATGCCTTTGGAAAGGGGACGACCAACTTCGCAATCTTCGACGTGAGCGCAGCAAAACCGATAGATTGCCAGATACACGAAGTGCGTGACGTCCACTTCGAATTCAGGGAAGCGGAAGCGCTCTATTATCTCCAGGAGAATGAAGCGAGTGAGCCAGTTCCCATGCGTAACGTCGTCACCGCGATCGGGCCGATCGGCCCCCCATGATCAACCTTCGAACCGGTGAGATCGGGGGAATAGGCTCGATCAGATCCTATCTCGATTCCAGGCATGATCGGCGTAGCAATTTCCGTGTAAAGTTCACAAAGCACCCAGGCGCTCAAAGCCATCAGGCCGCGTCGGGAGATAGAAACCGATGATGCCGGTGGGGGAGCCTGGTTGAACCGAACTGTTATAGCTTGCCGGTGCCTCTTTCGTAGACCCAACCATCGTTGGTTAGGATGACCATCGACGTTCCCTCTTTGCAGCCAAGATAGGCTGCCGGTTTGCTGTCCGGTTGTATTCTTCAACTGACACCCGGCATCCATGGAAAGACGATCGCCGCTGTGTTCGCTTCATGGAATTCATCGACAGCGAGTTCACGCCTGACTACGAACGTCTTGAGCTTGGGCGTGGAAGCAATGCATCAAGCGCATCCTTATTGTCCCGACCCCAACTATAGAGGAGTTCGACCGGCTCGACGAAACGGCTTCCCAGGCTCGTCAGGCGATACTCGACAGCAGGGGGGACAGTGTTAGTCACGTGGCGGCTTATGAGGCCACTGCCCTCCATCTGCCGCAGGGTCTGCGTGAACATCTTCTTCGAAATGCCGGGCAGCGTCCGCAGCAGTTCTCCCGTACGCGCCGCGCCGGCATGACGCGCGTGAAGCGTGTGCAGGACCATGCTGGTCCATTTGACCGCGAACAATTCCAGCACTCGTCGCGGTGCGCAGTCCTCGCGCCATTCCTCGTCGGGCGTACCAGGATTCATTATGATATCTCCCGATCCTCAGGGCACCATATGGTGCCCTCTAGAAGGAGGCGCCATGGCTGCCTAGCTCTGCCGTCAGCAAGGAGATTAAAATGGGCAAGACGGCATTGATAGTGGGTGCAAGCGGTATCGTCGGCAGCGCAACGGCCGAGTTGCTGGTGCGGGAGGGCTGGACGGTTCACGGACTTGCGCGCCGTCCCGTCGAACAGCCAGGCGTGCGGCCTGTCACAGCCGATCTGCAGGATGGGACCGCGACTGCGGTCGCGTTGGCAGACATCCACCCGGATGCGGTGTTCATCACCACGTGGCTGCGCCAGGACAGTGAAGCCGAGAACATCCGTGTCAATTCGGCTATGGTTCGCAACCTTTTGAATGGATTGTCCAAGCCTGCGGGCCCCCGGCATGTCGCCTTGGTGACCGGTCTCAAGCACTACTTGGGGCCCTTCGAATCCTATGGGCAGGGCGCGCTGCCACAGACCCCGTTCCGTGAGGAGCAGGGACGCCTCGACATCGAAAATTTCTACTATGCACAGGAAGACGAGGTGTTCGCCGCGGCCATCCGCGATGACTTTACCTGGAGTGTGCATCGTCCACACACCGTGATCGGCAAGGCCGTCGGCAACGCCATGAACATGGGTACGACGCTTGCAGTCTATGCGACCTTGTGCCGGGAGACCGGACGGCCTTTTATCTTTCCAGGCTCGGCGATGCAGTGGAATGGCCTGACCGACATGACCGACGCCGGCCAGTTGGCACGGCACCTGCTATGGGCTGCGGAAACCGAAGGTGCGCACAACGAGGTATTCAACGTGGTCAATGGCGACGTTTTTCGTTGGAAATGGATGTGGGGCCGCATAGCCGCATGGTTTGGGATTGAGGCATCGCCGTTTGACGGGACCGTGCATCCGCTTGAAAAGCAGATGGCAGAAGATGAACCTCTGTGGCGCAAGATCGCGCTGCGTGACGGTCTCGCCGAAGCTGATCTCACACGTTTGGCCTCTCCCTGGCACACCGATGCCGATCTGGGCCGTCCGATCGAGGTTGTGACCGACATGTCCAAAAGCCGTCGTCTTGGCTTCACTGGATACCAGTCGACCGATGAGGCATTCTTCACCTTGTTTGCACGCTTGCGTGCAAATGGCTTCATTCCTTGACGTCTCTCAAGCCAGTCTTTAGCCCGCCGCCGATAGCGAAATTGGGGGGGGCGGGAAAGGCTGCATCTCAGGCGATGCAATTTATACGGCGGCGGATTTATCCGATATTCGTGGAGATCCAAGCATACGGATAAATTCACTATCCTGTGGTAAACCCTGACCCTGTCCGGTAACTATATTTCGATTACTTTTGTCAACGAACGCCGGACAAAGCACGAAGGAAGTTTAACGAGAGTGGGGCAAAGTACATGATTCGGGTAAGTTCGTCGATATCGGGCGAGGTGATGACTCCCTGCCAATCTGTGACATAGTCTGCGGATTCCATGCCGGTTTCACTTGTCGAATGGGCTATTCCTGCCGCCATGCTTCTTTGCGGCCTGGGGTTTATGGCTGCGGGCGTCATGGGCTTTCCGACGGTCCGCTGGGGCGGTGCGCTATGCTTTCTCGGCTCGGGATTTGCTCTCATGTTGATCCAGACGGTGAGCTTATCCATCGTGAAGCCGATCACCGAAGATGCCCTCATCCTCCTGGGCGTGGCCTTCGCTTGCCGCGCGTTGCTCCAGCGATTCGGTTACAAGGCTCACCCTCATCTTGAACTTGCGATAATTGCCTCGACCGGCCTGCTGGCGATGCTTTCTTTGCTCCTGTTCAAAAACGTACGGCTTGAAACCTTTTTCACGCAGATAGGCTGCTTTCTGATTCTATTATCGTGCAACGCCAGAATATGGCGTTCTTGTGTGACGCTGTCCGACAGGATCCTACTCGGGACATTCATCTTTTTTGCGTTGGTGATGGCCGGACAATGCGCAATCTATATTGCGGTCGATGATCCGCAGCCCATTGTCGGCGCCTGGCGCCAATCGGTCTGGGGTAGCCTTGTTCAATATACCGGTCTGTTTGGATCCATCATCCTGACGTTTGCGGTCATGATTGCCGTGAGCCTGGATCATATAGAAAAATATCGGCGGGATGCCCAGGTTGACCCGTTGACCGCGCTTCTCAACAGAAGAGGGCTTGAGGCCTTTTTGGCGTCAAACCGAGGTCGGGCCTTCGTTGAGGGGACAGGTGCTGTCCTGATGGCGGACATCGACCATTTCAAGGCCATAAACGATCGCTTTGGTCACCAATTCGGCGACAAGGTCCTCGCGGATTTCGGCGCAGTGCTGCGCGATCATGTCAACGACCTGGGATGCACCGTGCGATTGGGGGGGGAGGAGTTTGCGATCTTGCTTCCTGGCACATCACTCGATCAGGCGGTCGCTCTCGCTGAACGAATGCGCCAAGCCCTTGAGGTCTATCCCTGGTCGCAGTGTACCACTGATTGCATCGTGACCGCAAGCTTTGGCGTGACCCGGTTCGAACGTGACGAGCCATTTGCATCGGCAATCGCGCGCGCCGACAAATTATTGTACCGGGCGAAACGAGACGGACGCAACTGCACAGTCGCAGACAGTCCTTCTATTGTCGTATCATTGAGGCCGTTGCACAAGGCGCTCGTGTAAGGTCGTGACAATGCATAACCCAGGCCGCTTCACTTCTTCCAAGCCGGGAGACCTTGCCGAGCCGACTTCGTCAGCGGCGTACATCGCTTCTCGCGTCGAGGGCCGCCCTCGGGAACCTGTGGCTGTCCAATCAGAGATGCTAAATTGCGAAGCCTCGTATTCCCGCGTTCGAAGCGCAAGCTCGCGGAAGCGATGTCTTCAAGACATTGTCGCTGAGTGTCTTGCTCCACGGACGATTTCACCGACCCAGGCGATCAGGAGACCATTATAGGCCTTCCTGCATGTCTTGTCTTGCGGCGCATGATCGGCACCCCGGATCACACGATAGCTCAGCGAGTTTGCCTGCCGGAAGGCAGCAATGAACAACGCGATGGCTGGATGAGGGACATGCTCATCATGCTCGAATTCGACGACCAGCACATCATCTGAAAACTTGCTACAGGCTTTGAGCGCCCGGTTCGCGCGAACCGCGGAATGCGCGGCGATAGCGAAGATTTTCCGCTTGTTGAGCAGCGCTGTCGGTGTGGCCCATTCCGCGTCGGGATAGAGCGCGGGCACCCTGAGGGCCAGCCAATGATCGGGCGTAGCTCGGCTTCTCCCATGGTCACGCCGATATCCAGTTTGGGCGAATGATTCGGCCAGATCGAGTTTGGCTCCGAAGGAAAGCAGGCCCTGCGCACGAAAATTCTTGTTGCAAGTTTTGTTATGAAAGTTACGAATTTCTTGGGGGAGAAACGATGATCCATGCGAGGTTTCGCTGGCAACGGCGGGAAACATGCAACTGCAGAGGGCGCCAGCTGTGGCCGGTCCAGTTTGTTCCGCTCGTGCGGATGGCACCTGACTTCAAAAGATATCCGGGTCTTCCAGAACCGTGCTGATCGTTGAAAATGATCAGCAGGCGGGCCGCGAATGCTCGATTGCATTGCAGCATCTTGGTTACGCCCCACTCATATCACACTCCTCAGCGGAGGCTCTGGACATCTTCGCCCGTCGCCCGCTGTCGGTGGCTTTCATCGCGTACAATTTACGAGATCAGGGCGGCCTTTCGTTGGTTCAAGCGCTTTCGCGCACCGCCTGCACGCTAAATCGAAGCGCACATTTTGTCGTGATGGCCGGCGAAGTTACGTTGGATATTGCTGTTGCGGCAATTCGGGCTTCCGCTTTTGACGTCCTAGAAAAACCGCTTACGCCCCATGCCATTCGCGATGTCATACGTCGCATCTCGGGCATAGAATCCAAGGCGATGCGCAGAGAGCTCCTGCGTCGAATTTCCGACTTGGGCACGGAACTGGAGCGAGTGTCTCGGGTTCTAAGTGCCCCGCTCGTGAGCGAGCAGCCCAACTCAGCGGAGTATATCTTGCACAATGAAGATAGGCCTCCTGAGGCGCACGAACTGGTCGCATTCATTCGACGTATTCTACGGAAGGAGATGCAGCGGCGGGCTATTGCTGACGGGAAGTTATTTGGAGATCCCGCGTGGGCTATGTTTTTGGAACTCATGCGGTCAAAATTGGACGGCAACCGCCCAGTCTCTGTAAAAGGTGCGTGCATTGCATCTGGAGCACCAATGAGTACTGCTCTTCGGCTTGTTCGGCGACTGACAGATGGAGGACTGATAACCCGAATTCCTGATCCTAACGACCGCCGTCGAGATTTTATTTCCCTCGATTTTCGGATCGAGGAGATGATGCGCAGTCACTTGATTGACAAGTTTTGCGCAGAACGCGCCTTCGGCTAACCCAAAGGCTTTGACGTATAAGCGTCGTGGCTGGCCATCTGTCTGGAAGTATGGACCGCACAATCGCATGAGACGTATAGGCCCGCGAGCAATGCAGGATGGGCAGGCGATCCCACGAGAAACAAGCTTCGTAAGTAACCGAACGGGCGTTGTCTGGCAGGGCTCCCGGCGTGAGTGAGAAGTCACCGATTCGCGTCTGTCCCGCGTTCAGCCTGAACGGGTGCTGGAGAACTGTCCAATCAGCCATCGGCCAGCAGGGCCTGGTAGTTGGTCCGCCGGATAGACGGCCTGGAAGGGCATCAAGCCTGCGGCGGGACCCTCAAGTTCGATGCTGATAAGCCGGCCGCTCGCCAGGTCGTCGGCTACCAGCCAATGGGGCATATGCCCCCATCCGAGGCCCGCACGAAGAAAGGCGTGCTTGGCGCCGAGATCTGCCATGCGCCAGATAGTCTTGCCTTGCACACCGTAATCGACCCCGTCGGTCATGGAAGAGCGATCGGTCAACACGAGCTGGGTTTCGTCCAACACCTCCCGAAGCGTGACCGGCCCTTCGGACATGGCCAGTGGAGAGCCCGGCGCCACGACCGTCACCATTTTCTCGCTGAACAGGCGTTCGGCCGCCACTCCTGGTGGCGTGAAGGGAAGCGTCCCGGTGATGCCGAGAGCGCATCGGCCGTCGAGCACCATCTGCGCGACCGCGCCAAGGGCCTCGACATGCAAGCGTAGCGGTGTCGACCTGAAACGCTGTTTGAAACCGGCAAGGGCATCCGTGAGACAGCGTTGCGGGAACATCACGTCGACGACGATGGAGAGCTCGGGCTCGAGCCCGGCGGAAAAGCTCCGCGCCTTCGCCTTCAATCCATCGGCGTCGCTCACCAGTCGCCGCGCATCGGCGAGCAGGTTGGTGCCATGCGGCGTCAATTGCGGGAAACGGCCGATCCGCTCGAACAGCGGTACGCCGAGCTGCGCCTCGAGATTCGCGATCGACTGGCTGACCACCGACTGCGCCCGGCCCAACAGGCGCCCTGCAGCCGAGAAACTGCCCTGATCGGCAGCAGCGACGAAAGTTCGCAGATGGTCGAGAGAGACGCCGTCGAGCATGTATCTGTTTGTCCGATGGATATCATCTAGTTATATAGGCTTCTTTGAGGGAGCGGAAGCTCGCAATTTCTCTGTCAAAGGAGATCGCGAGCTTGACCCATGTTCTTGTCTTAGGAGCCACCGGCTTTGTCGGCGGTGCCATTGCCCGCCACCTCGTTGAGAGCGGGCATCGTGTCAGCGGGGTGGCGCGCAGCGACATAAAGGCCGCGCACCTGACTGACGCGGGTATCGCTCCGATCCGCGGCGACATTGAAGGCGATCTCCCGTCGATCCTGGCGGAAGCGCGAGCAGCGCACGCGGTTATCTACGCTGCCCAGCTCGCTCCGCCGGCCGAGCAGCAAGCGGTCGCTGGCCTGCTGGAAACGCTGGCTGACAGCGGAAAGACGTTTCTCTTCTTATCGGGGTCGGGTGTCCTCTGCCAGCGAACGGGCGGTGCCTGGAGCGCGGACAGCTTTGCCGAAGACGATGCGTTCGTCCCCGAACCGCTCGCTGCCGCGCGCGTCGAGACGGAACAGCGTATGCGCGCCGCTGCCCGGAAAGGTGTGCGGGCGATGGTCGTGCGTCCGCCGCTCATCTGGGGGCCAGGCAATCATGGACACGTCTCGATGGTCTACCGGTCGGTCTCCATCACCGGAGCCGCCTGCTATGTAGGCGAGGGCCTGGCGACTTACGGCAATGTCCATATCGACGATATCGCGGACCTTTTCGGCCGAGCGCTGCAATCGGGTGAGGCAGGCGCGCTTTACCATGCGGTCGCCGGAGAAATCCCCAACCGGTGGATCGCCGAAGCCGTCGCCCGCGATCTGGGCGTTTCGACCCGCAGCGTCACTATGGCTGAAGCGACCGAGATCTGGGGCGAGTTCGGCGCCCTGATCATGAGCGTGTCGAGCCGCATGTGCGATGCCGCCAGCCGTGCAGCGCTCGGCTGGTCTCCAAACCATACCGATATGCTGTCGGAAATCGGCGAGCCGCGACTGCGCGCACTTGCCACCTCTCAAACTCAAAAAGGAGTATAAGAATGAGCACTCATGAAGGAAAGGTCGCGATCGTCACCGGCGGAAGGCAGGGCATCGGCTGCGGCGTAGCGGATCTGCTTGCCAAACGCGGAGCTAAGGTCGTCATCGTCAATCGCACGGACGCCGCCGATGTGGCTGACGCGATCGGATATGGCGCGATCGCGATCGCGGCAGATGTCACGAGCGAAGCGGACTGGGCCAGGATCGCGAGCACGGTGGAAAGCACGTTTGGCAGAGCAGACAGCCTCGTCCACGCCGCCGGGGCATATCCGATGGCGACGCTTGAGCAGATGACGCCTGAGGCCTGGCGTTCGGTGATGGCGCTCAATCTCGACGCGCACCTGATGGGCGCACGTGCGATCGTGCCGCTCATGCGGAAGGCTGGGGGAGGCGCTATTGTCGCGATCGGGTCAGATGCGGTTGGCATGGTGACACCGCCCGGCTTCGGCTTCTCGCACTACATCACGTCCAAGATGGGCGCGATCGGCCTGGTCCGCGCGCTCGCCAGCGAACTCGCGGCCGACAACATCATCGTCAACGCCGTCCATCCCGGAATCACCGATACCGAGGGCGCGAGCGGCATGCCGAACGAGCAGAAGGCGCAGGTCTATATGCAGCAGGCGATCAAGCGGCTGGGCACGCCCGCCGACATCGCCGGGCCGGTGGCCTTCCTCACCAGCGATGACGCCCGCTTTGTCACCGGCCAGACGCTGGTCGTCGACGGCGGCTGGCTCCGGCTCTGAGGAGAACGCCATGAGCACCGCCCCCTCATCACCCACACGCGCATCGTGGACCATCAAACGGGCTGTGGACTGGGTCATCCGAATCCTGCTGGCGCTCGCTTTCCTCGCGGCAGGAGGCGCCAAGGTCGCCGGAGCGCCGCCGATGGTGGCGATCTTCGAGCAGATCGGCGCGGGCCAGTGGTTCCGCTTCGTGACCGGGATCCTCGAAATCGTCGGAGGCCTGCTCGTGCCACGCACCAGTATGTGGGGCGCGCTGTTGCTCGCCTGTGATGGTGGGGGCGGTGATCACGCATCTGGCGCTGATCGGTGGTAATCCAGCGCCAGCGTTCACGCTGTTGACGCTGTGCGGCGCGCTACTCTGACTGCGTCGGCCGCACCTGCGCGCCGCGGTCGCGGTCTGACATGGCCCACATCTCGTCGATCCCACCCTCCGTATTTCCCGATCGCTTTGGCGAGAGCGCCAATTCGGCCCCCACCTCAGCCCAAGCCGACCTCCTTTAGATAGCTTTCGAGCGCACCGGCTTGGTCGGAGCGGAAGATCGCGCCGACATAACCATCAGGCCGAACCAGCACCCACTCGCCAGATGCAAGGCCATAGGCGTCGTGTAGATGGCCGCCATCGTCTGAAAGCTCGTGTCCGGCTCCAACGTGATGGATGTGGAGGTCGCTTCGGGGTGCTGCGATTTCGCGGTTCGTTTCATAGCCAATCAAGCTCCAGTGCGCACCGGCGAACAGATCGAACAGGCGTCGGGGACAACCGGCCGCCCCGCGCAGGGGCGCGTCCGGCGCCCGGTCGCCCGCGAGCAGGATGCCACGTCGTGACGAGGGTTCGAAGGTCAGCGCCGATTCCGGATAACCGATGTCGAGCTGATGGACTTCGCGTCCGCGGCGCATGGGGCCGCGCTTCTTCTGTGCTTCGAGCAGCCGGGTTGAAAGGCCCAGCATCTCTTCCGCCACCGGCCGCCGCTCCTCCTCATAGGTATCGAGCAGCCGATCGGGCGCGCCGCCCAGCACCGCCGCCAGCTTCCAGCCGAGATTGTAGGCATCCTGAACGCTCGTATTGAGGCCTTGGCCGCCAGTGGGCGGGTGGACGTGCGCGGCATCGCCGATCAGGAATATGCGGCCGACGCGGTAGCGATCCGCCAGGCAGGCGCTCATCGTGTAGGCCGAGGCCCACGACACCGACTGAACACGGATGTCGCCGAGTCCGGTTCGCTCTGCCACCATGGCGTTGAGCGCATCGAGCGAGAGGTCCGCTTCGCCTTCCAGCGGGATTGCGGCCTGGATCTGGAACAGATCGGTTCCGCCGAGCGGGCAGATCGACATCAACCGCCGCATGTCGCCGGCATGATACTGATGCCACGCATCGCGGTTCAGCCCCACCAGATCGACATCGGCCACCATCGCACGCGCGCCCAGTGTCTTGCCGGGAAAGTCGATGCCGAGGGCGTTGCGGATGAAGCTGCGTCCCCCATCGGCCGCGATCAGATATGGAATATGGACCAGCTCTTCCCCGACAGGACTGACAAGACGCGCCACGACGCCATCCTCTTCCCGCTCGAAGCCGATCAGTTCGCACCCGAACTCGACACGGCCGCCAAGCTCGGCCAGGCGTTCGCGCAGCAGTCGCTCGGTCAGGAACTGCGGGAGCATGAGGGGAATATGGTAGGGCTCGGCCGGCGTCGGCGGTTCGATTTCGAAGGGCGTATCCGTGTAGCTGCCGTCATCGTGATATTCACGCGGCGGCGGGTAGACGCCGCCGGTGGCAACGAGCCGGTCAAGCACCCCGAGATCCTCGAACACTTCCTGCGATCGTGGCTGGATACCCTTGCCGCGCGACCCGGTGAACGGACGGGCCAGTTTCTCGATCAGCCGGAACGGCACGCCTCTTCTCGCCAGGTCGATGGCGAGCGCCAGGCCGGCGGCGCCGGCGCCGCAAATCAGGACCGCAGGCGGGCTTTGCGCTTTCATTCGAACCTCCAATGTGTATAACGCACATATCAAGGAGGGCGCGACAAGTGTCAACAAATAAAGTGCATAATGCACATATTAAGGCGCTGCTTCCCACTCTGCACGCGTCGCTGCTCGAGATCGTGACCGTGATGAACCGACCGGAAAGGGACGAGGAGTTGCTGGCGTTGGCGGGCCTGACGCTCGAGCGCGCGCTCTTCCCTCTGCTCGTCTTCGTCGAGCGCAAGGGACCGATCGGGGTCGTCGATCTCGCCGGCAGGGTTGGCCGGGATTACACCACCGTCAGTCGTCAGGTCGCGCGACTGGAAGAACTCGGCCTCGTCGAGCGTCGCGCCGGGTCGGCGGACAAGCGCGTGCGCGAGGCGATCATCACACCGCGCGGAAAGTCGGCAACCGACGCCCTCGATGCCGCCCGCGAGACCATGGCGCTAGGCTTGTTCCACAACTGGTCTCGCGAGGATCTGGGTGAACTCGTACGCCTGATGGAGAAGCTTGCCGAGGATATGGCTAGGGAACCAGCACGGGCGAACCAAACCGGTGGCTAATCTTTTCGGCGCGATACGCAAAGGTCGGTAGCATTAAATGGCTCCCCGTTGCCGGCCATCGGCAGCAAACGGGGAGCCATTTAAATCAGAACGTGCGTCAGCGTCCCACCATTGCTTGAAGCGCGGGAGGGTAGCCGGTGTTCCTTGGCGAAGAGCAGGCCCTTGATGCGGTTGACGTGGCGGATCCGCTCATTCGTCAGGGCTTTACGTTCCCGAGAGACGCGGCGGCGGTCCTCGTCTTGCGGGTTGGCGCCCTCACCATCGCACACACACACACACACACACACGAGGATTGCCGCGCACGTAGGCGAGCAATGTTCGTAACAGCATTTTCCCCGTCAATACGGTCGGTCTTGACCCGGAGCACGGCGAGGAACAGCGATCGACGCCGGATCGACGACATGGCTTTCGATCCCTTCGGCCTCCAGCTTCCGATGAAGCCAGAAGCCGTCGAGCCCGGCCTACTGGATCACAACAAAGCCAAAGCGATTTCCGGCGCGAAGCTGTGCCTTTCGCTGCACCTCGGCGGAGCGGGCAAGCGGGCCGGCAACATCCCTGGCGGCAACGGCGAGCTTCGACATCTTCTCCCCGTTCCCCGGCGCAAGCGACGTGATCACCCATTTCGATTGCGAGAGTTCCAGTGAGATGAAAATCGCGGTAAGCTCGGTACGAACAGCGGACGGCGCAGTGGATCGATCGGCTTCAACAAGCAGGTCGGCCTCCAGAATTGGTTTTTCAGCAAGAGCAGTCTGGCAGAGTGCCGCTCGCTGTTCACCTCCTCATGGGATCTGATAGCCGTGAACGACATCGCAGGTGTCATCGATGTCCAGCGTCACCGCCGCCGGCGGAGCGGGATATCGTCGTCGCCTTTCGTCGGCACACGCTGCTGCCACTGGATGATTGCCTCTATGCCCACCAGGCAACGATCCCGCACCCGACACACTCGTCGCTGCATCGCTGCTTGCAACGGCATGACATTTCCCGGCTGCCCGAAGTCGAAGGTGACAAGCCCAGGCGGAGCAAGTTCAAGAGCTCCGATCGGCCCCTTCCACATCGACATCGCCGAGGTCCGCACCGAGCAGGGCAGGCTCTACATGTTCGTGGCAATCGACCGGACCGACAAGTTCGCCTTTGTCGAACTACATGAAAAGGCCAAGACCGCGGCTGCGCGCGGCTTCTTGCGCCGGCTCATCGATGCTTTGCCTTACAAGATCCACACCGTGCTGACCGACAATGGCATCCACTTCACGACGCCTGGTTCCGGCGGTTCTGCCGTGCCTCTCATCAAGGAAGCTATCGCCAACGGTGAGCTCTACCGCGCTCACGCCTTCGAATAAGCCTGCGCTTTGAGCGAAATCGATCACCGAACCACCAAGCCCAGGCACCCGTGGACGAATGGCCAGGTCGAGCGAATGAACCGAACCATCAAGGACGCCACCGTGAAACGCTTCTACCATGAAACCCAAGGTAAGCGGTAAAAATCCTCCACGTTGCGGTTGAACCGCCGCGGCAGGTTTGGCGATGTAATTTTGGTAATCAAGCAGCGGTGACGATGTTGCTTATTTCGAACATGGTTTGCCCGGCGTTTATATT
>NZ_JAZFAX010000050.1:0-23408 GCF_036352595.1 Novosphingobium resinovorum | reverse complement strand
TTCCCGTCCAGCCGGGTGGCGTCGACAGCCATGTAATTCTCCCATGGTGGAGCCATTGGTTGACCCCGTCGCCGCTGGTCATAAAGTGCGGTGCGATGGTGAGAAGACGGCACTTTTTTGTACCCTTGCAAGGGGCGGCACGATGATGGGCCCGGACGCGGACAGCGCCCAGGATCGCCCGCAGGAGCGGCCCGAAATCGTCGCGTTGGCGGCCGATATGGCGGCGCATGGCACCGATCGGGATGCGCCAGTGCGCAGTGTGATGGGGTTGCTCGGCGATCGCTGGTCCACGCTCGTGCTGCTGGTGCTGGCCAGCGGGCCTTGCAGGCACGCGGCCCTGCGGCGGCTGCTGTCGGAGCTTTCGAGCGAAGGAGGGGTGTCGCAGCGCGTCCTTACGCTCAAGCTGCGCGCGCTGGAGCGTGATGGCTTCGTTGAGCGCACCGCGAGTTGCGACGTGCCGCCGCGCGTCAGCTATGCCCTGAGCCCACTGGGGCAGGACTTGGCGAGCAAGGCGCGTGGCATGATCGACTGGGTCAACGCCCACGAAGCCGCGATCCATGCCTCCCGCGCCGGTTTCGACGCGAGGGAGGCGGACTGACGTTCGCGCTTACTGGGCGTGGTTCATACGGTACTCGGCTTCCAGCGTGTCGCGCTCCAGCTGCGGCACGGCGAGGGGCACGACGTTGGCGGGCTTCTCGACCTTGCTGGATGCGATCGTCTGGAGCCGCTCGACGACCCAGCGCAAGGGGCGGTCGTTGGCGTTGGAGATATGCCACTGCAGCGCCTCGCGGATCGGCGGGAAGTCGAACGGGACTTCCCGGATGACCAGCGGCATCGTCCTGACCACCTGCTCGGCAAGCCGCCGATGGATCGTCGCTATGCGATTGGTGTTGATGACGAGGCCCGGTAGCGAAAGGAACGTCGGCGCTACGACTTCCACCCGGCGCTGCTGCTTCTGCCGCCGCACGAACCAGTCATCGAACGAGGGGACCCGGGCCTTGCCGAAGCGGGCGGTGACGTGGCCCAGTTCGAAATAGGCCTCGCGTGTCATCGTGCCCTGCATCGCCGGGTTCTGCTCCCAGCCGACGACGACGTAGTCGTCCTCGAACAGGATCAGGCTCGGGTGGTCGGCCGAGATCGCGTAGTCGATCGTCAGCAGAAGATCGACGTAGCCGCGCTCCAGCGTGTCGATCGGGTGATCGTTCATCGGCTGGATCTCGAAGCGCATGTTCGGCGCCTCGCGCCCGATTTCCGCGAGCGCTTCTGCCAGCAGGACTTGCGTGGAGTAATCGGAGGCCATGATCCGCACCTGCCGGTCGGAGGAGGCGGGATCGAATTCGGGTGCGATGGCGATCGTCGTGCGGATCTGTTCGAGTACCACGCGGACCGGTTCGATCAGTTCCTCCGCGCGGGCGGTGAGGATCATGTTGCGCCCCTTCACCACGAGGAGATCGTCGGCGAAGTATTCGCGCAGCCGCCCTAGCGCGCTCGAAGTCGCCGACTGCGACAGGCACAGCCTGTCGGCCGCGAGCGAGACGCTCTTTTCGGTCAGAAGCGCGTCGAGCGCCACGAGCAGGTTGAGGTCAAGTCTCCCGAAACGCATCGCCATCTCCCGCGTCCTTCATGTTGCTTCGGCTATTCCAAAGTCGCGAGGGCGCTGGCGACGAGCGTAGCAGCGTCGCCGTCATGCGCAAAGCCCGCGCATTCCGCTGCCGGGGTCGAGAGCGGGGGCTGGGCGGCGAAGGCGGCCTCCAGCGCGGCGTCGGGTGCGTACGTCACGAGCTGCGCGGACACGCCGGACTGCCGGGCCACTTCTGTGGCGAGCGCGCCCATCGTCACGCATTGCGCCGGCAGCGTCATCGCGCGCGTGGGCGGCAGCAGCGCGGTATCCAGGGTGAGTGCATGGACGAAGTTGTCGGCGCAGCGCGCGACCGATTGCGCCCAGATGGTGCCTTCGGCGGACACCGGACAAATAAAGGGCTCGCCCGCGCGCAGGGCATGGAACAAGTTCGACATGAACGCGGACTTCATGCCCGAAGGCCCCTTCGGGCGGGCCAGGATACCGGGCAGGCGCACCGTCACCCCGTCTATCAGGCCGCGATTGGAGAACATGGCGACGGCATGCTCCATCATCGCCTTGTGCCCGCCGTAGATCATCCGGGGCGACAACGGCGTCAGGTCGTCGACATGGTCCGGCAGCGGATCGCCGAACACCGCGATCGAACTGGCGTAAACGACGCGCAGCCCCGGAGACAACGCTGCGGCTTCCTCCAGCAGATCGTACATCGCATCGATATTGATACGGCGGGAGGCCGCCGGATCGGCCTCCGCCGCGCCGCCGGGGACGGTCGCCAGATGAACCAGCGCGTCGCAGCCGTCACCCAGCGCTTCGGCGCGGACGGCGACGTCGCCGAAGTCCCCGCCGACCGTGCGGGCGCCCTCGGGAATGCCGCCCGCATGGCTATCGATGCCGACGACCTCGTGCCCGGCTTCGAGGAGGCGGCGCACGAGTTGACGGCCGACGAACCCGCCTGCTCCGGTGACGAGGGCTTTCACGTAATCGATCCTTTCAGGATTAGAGAGTTCAGAAGCTGGCCGAGATGCGCAGGCCGTAAGTGCGCGGCGCGGTGTAGCGGGCGATCGCGAAGCCGATCGGCGAGGATTGCGGCGTCGCGACGCGGCGCTTGTTCTCGATGTTCTGGACGTAGATACCGACCGACAGCCCGCCGTCCGACTGGCGCAGCGCCAGCCCGGCATCGGTCAGCCAGTAGGCACGGATCTTCTCGAAATCGAGATATTCGAAGGCGCCGTACTGCGAGGACCGCCATGAGGTGTTGACGTTGCCGACGAGTTCGAAGCTGTCGCTGACCGGCACGATCTGCTCGGCGCCGAGGTTGATCGTCCACTTCGGCGAGAACAGCAGCGGCCGGCCCGAGCAGTTGAAGGCGAGGATTGGCGTCGTGCCGTCGCTCAGATAATCGCCGGTCTGGCTGGACGCGCAGTTGATGTTGTCGCGCGGGCTGGCGGTGATCAGCGTGAGCTGCTTGTACTCGGTGTCGAGATACTGGACCTTCGCCGACAGTGTCGTGTTGTGCAGGGGCTTGGCCATCAGGTCGATGTCGAAGCCCTTGATGTCGGCGCGCCCGGCATTGTCGATCGTATTGATCAGCACGCTGTCGGGCGACACGGTGAAGTAGTTGATCTGCTGATCCTTGTACTTCCAGTAGAACGCTTCGAGGTTGAGCTGGATCTTGTTGTTGAGGAAGCGGTTCTTGGAGCCCACGGTGTAGGCGGTGATGAATTCGGGCTTGTAGCTCGGGTTGCCCTCCGAAAGCTGGAAGCCGCCGGCGCGGTATCCGGTCTCGATCGAGGCATAGAGCAGTGACTGCGGCGCGACGTCGAATTCGGCGCCGGCCTTCCAGGTGACCCGGCTGTAGCTGCCCGAATCGACGACCGGGTAGTAGGTCTTGAGCACTCGTCCGGTGCCGCTAAGCAGCGGATAGACCTGATCGTTGGCGGCATCGGTGCTGCCGCTGGCGATGTAGCCGTTGGAGATCAGCCAGTTTACCGTATCGCCGGTCGAAGTGAAGTTCGGGAAGTTTGGAATGTTGCCCGGCGTCGCGCATCCGGCCGCGAAGGAGGCCGGGGGCGTCGTCGGCGGAATGCCGCCACAGAAGGCGATGAAGTTGTTGATCAGCCCGTCGATCGATTTCTTGTCGCGCGTGTAGCGCAGGCCGCCGGTGAGGCGGAACGTGTCGCTGAGGTTGGCAGTCAGCTGTCCGAACCCGGCCCAGCTTTGCGTCTTGTGCGTGTAGTGCTGGATCGGCAGCACGAACTCCTGATTGTAGACGCCGACGTTGCGGATCTTCTCGTCGAAGAAGAACCCGCCGATCACGTAGTCGAACATGCCTGCGGTGCCGGAGAGGCGGGTTTCGAGACTGACCTGGCGGTCCTGCTCGTTGGTGTATGCGGTGTTGAAGGCGGGGCCGTAGAACAGGCTCTCGGCGTCCGACTTGCGATAGGCAGGCAGGATCGTCAGCGTGCCGATGCCGGTGTCGAGCGTGACCTCGGCATTGACGCCCCAATATGTGTTGTCGCTGTACTGCTGCTCGTTCATCGCGGTCAGGAACCCGAAGCCCGGCGCGCCGAGCTGGGTCTGGCGATAGGCGTTGGCGGCATCGGTGTTCATGCCCTCCGACGAATCGAGGCCCGATGACGCGAACGTGTAGCCGTCCGCTCCCGGCGTGAACGCGCCGATGTAGCTGGCACCCGAGCCGACGCCGCCGACATGGGTATAGTCGCCGCCGAGGCGGATGCTCAGTTTGTCGGTCGGTTCGAACAGGAACTGCGCGCGAAAACCCGTGCGGTTGAGATCGTCGCTGCCGTCGCGGTTGTAGCCGTCATGGTACTGGCGCGTGGCGGCGACGCGCAGGGCTGCATTGTCGCCGATCGCGAGGTTCGCGAAGCCTTCGGCGCTGACCGCATCGTAATTACCGGCCGACAGGGTGAAGCCGCCATGGTTGGCGCCCAGTTCTGGCCGGTTGGGCAGGATGTTGACCGCGCCGCCCGTCGCGTTGCGCCCGTAGAGGATGCCTTGCGGTCCCTTGAGCACCTCCACGCGGGCGAGATCGTAGAACGCCGCACCGAAGGCGCCCGCCGCACGGCCAAGGACGACGCCGTCGTAGCTAGGGGTGACCGCTGGGTCGTTGTAGCTGGAATTGGTGACATTGCCGACGCCGCGCAGGAAGATCGAGGTATTGGAGCCGCCGCCATTGGTCACGGTCAGCGCCGGTACTGCCTTGTTGAGAGCATCCGCCTCGGTGATGCCCTTTTGGATCAGGTTGGCGCCGCCCACGGCGTCGATCGCGATGCCCGCGTTCTGCAGCGTCTCGGTGCGGCGCTGGGCGGTGACGATGATGTCGCCAAGGCCCGCATTGTCGGTTGTTTGCGCATCGGCGGCCTCTTGCGCCAAAGCGGGGGCGCCGCAGGCCAGGCCCGAAAAGGCGAGGACGACGAGACTCGAGGATGTGATGAATTGTTTGCGCATGGCGCTGCCTCCCAAATTGCGTCTGTTCTTGGGGCCGGGCTAGCCAAGCGTGCAGGTTTGGTCACACCGATTGTATGGATGCTGAGCCATCTACACTTCGGATTTGTGCGGCAGCGCGGTCTCGTTAGGTCTTGCGGCATGACCAGGGAGAGCATCAGCAGCATCGCCACGGCGCTTGTCGTGGGCGGAGGGATCGGCGGCATGGCGACGGCCATCAGCCTTGCGGAGCGCGGCGTCAGGGTGGACCTGATCGACCTCGATCCGGAATGGCGGGTCTACGGCGCCGGCATAACCATCACCGGGCCGACCTTGCGCGCCTATCGGCGCCTTGGCCTGCTCGACGAGATCAAGCAGGCCGGGGCGATCACCAACAAGACCCGGCTGTTCCGTTTCGACGGCACGCACCTCCATGACCTGGAAGAGCCGGTCATCGAGGAAGGGCTTCCCGCGACCGGCGGCATCATGCGCCCGGTACTGCACCAGATCATGCAGAACCGCGTCCGTGCGCTGGAGATCCCGGTTCGGCTCGGCCTGACGGTGACGGCGCTGGACGAGGCCGAGGGCGGCGTCGATGCGACGCTGTCGGATGGCAGCACGGGCCGTTACGATCTTGTCGTCGGCGCAGACAGCGTGGCCTCCGGCATCCGCGATCTGGCATTTCCGCACATGGGGCCGCCGCAACCGACGGGGCAGGGGTGCTGGCGCATCTCGATCCGCAAGCCGCCGGGGCTCGATGCGGGCGAATTCTTCCTCGGCCACGACAATCCCTGCGGTATCACGCCGTGCAGTCCCGACAACGTCTACATGTGGATGCTGACCCGGCATGAAGAGCGTGAAAGCTTCATGGACGACGAGGAACTGTTCACGACGCTGAAGGGCCTCCTCGCCGACTTCGGTGGCAATGCCGCCTGGATTCGGGACAACATGACGCGCGACAACTGGATCAACTACCGCCCGCTCGCCGCGGCGCTGCAGCCTCGCCCCTGGGGCAACGGGCGGGTAGTGCTGGTGGGCGACGCGGTTCACGCGACGACCCCGCATCTAGCTTCCGGCGCCGGCATGGCTGTGGAGAGCGGACTGGTGCTGGCGGAAGAACTGGCAAAGGCAGATACCGTCGATGCTGCGCTGGCTGCCTATGAGGATCGCCGGTTCGAGCGTTGCCGCGACGTCATCGAAAGCAGCGTCGGGATCGGACGGCTGCAACTGGAGCATCGCCCGCCTGAAGAGCACAAGGCCTTGCTCGAAGGCGCGCTGATGCGGCTCAACGAACCGTTCTGAAGGGAGCAATCACTGAGCCACCGTCCTTCCGGGCGGTGGCGCTTTGCAGGCTTAGCCTCGCCAGACCCGCTCGCCGCTCTCGAGTGTCAGGATACCGGGTGCGATGCGGGCGCTGCCGCGCACGATGAGTTCGCCGGGAAAGGTCTGTGTCCCTTCGAGCGCGGGCCGCCCGGCGATGGCCTGCAGCAGCGCGGAGCAACCCGCGTCGACCATGTGATTGACAGGCTGCGCCAGCGTCGTCAGGGAAAACACCGGCCAGCGCGCGATCGCCACGTTGTCGAACCCGACCAGCGATACGTCCTGCCCGGGAACCAGGCCGCGCTCGCGCAGTGCATGAAGCGCGCCGAGCGCCATGTGATCGTTGACGCAGAACAGCGCGTCGGGCGCAGTTGCCTCGTCCAGCAGGGCGTGAGTTGCGGCGATGGCCCCCTCGAACGTGTATTTGCCAGAACGGACCTTTGGCGGCGGCAGCGCTGCGGCGTGCAGTGCCTGACGGAAGCTGGCGAGCCGGGTGATGCTGGCCGAACTCTGGGTAACCCCCGTGATCACACCGAAGCGCTCGTGTCCGGCTGCGACAAGATAGCGTGCGACGAGCGCGGCGCCCGCGCTTTCGTCAGCAGAAATCCCCGGTGTCGCGCCGCTGGGGTCGATGTTGTTGAACATCAGAACGGGGACGTTCGCTTCCCGGCACTCTGCCGCGACCCGGCTGGCAAGGCTAGACGAGGCGAGAATCACGCCGTCTAGGCCGTACCCTAGCAGTTCGTCCAGCATCGGGTCGAGGTCCGCCTCGCCATGAGTGACGAACAACAGCAGCCGGTAGCCAGACTGTGCGAAACGGTCGGAGAACTTCTCGATCACCTCAGGATAATACTGGTTGTCGAGGTGGGTGACGGCGATGCCGATCATGCGCGAACGCTGCGTCGTCAGCGAGCGGGCGGTGTTGCTCGGCCTGTACTTGAGCCGCTGCGCCGCGTCGAGAATGCGCAGGCGCGCCTCCTCCGACACCAGCCCGCCGGTGAAGGCACGGGACACGGCCGATTTCGAGACACCCGCCAGCCGGGCAACATCCGATCCAGTAGCGCGCGCCTTCAAAGTCCTGTCCCCCTTGGCACCTCCATCGCATGCCTCGGCGCTCGCGATGCAACCGAAAAATGGATAGGAAGAGTTCGAGCGTTTCAATTGGACGAATGCGTGCGGCTCGCCCACGTTCCGCGCCAATATAAATGTGGGGAGAAGGATCTGATGGCGCGCAGCACTTTTTTTGGCGCATCGGTGGGAGCGGTTGCAGTGATGGTGGCAACGCTGCCCGGAGCGGCGTTCGGGCAAGCCACGGACGAGGAAAACAGCGGACGGATCAACGAGATCATCGTGACCGCCCAAAAGCGCGAGCAAACTATCCAGGATACGCCGCTGTCGGTTTCAGCGGTGAGCGGTGACGAAATCCAGCGCAAGGCGCAGGGCTCGCTCGATGCCGTGCTCAAGAATGTCGCCGGTGTCGAGGTGCAGGGGCTGGCGCAGGGCGCGCAGATCTACATTCGCGGCGTCGGTTCCTCGATCGATCCGACTTTCGCTGACCCGGCCATCGCGCTGATGGTGGACGGAGCCTACAACGGCCGCACGGAGTCGGTGCAGAGCGCATCCTATGACATCTCGCGCGTCGAGGTGCTGCGCGGGCCGCAAGGCACGCTCTACGGTCGCAATGCCTCGGGCGGCATCGTCAACGTGATCACCCGCGATCCCTCGCTGACGGAAGGCCTGAGCGGATACTGGACCGCGCAGTTCGGCAACTACGATCACGTGCGGGGCGAAGGCGCGATCAACGTGCCGGTAAGCGACGCGGTCGCATTGCGCGTCGCCGGCTACCGGGAAAAGCGCGACGGCTTCGTGGACGACGGGTCGTACGATTCCGACAGCTGGGGCCTGCGCGGCAAGTTACTGGTGGAGCCTACCGACTGGCTGCGCATAGTGCTCAAGGGTGACGTCTATCGCGCTCGCGGCAAGGGGGCCAACACGGTTCCAGTCGCCGGTTCCGCAGGCAACCTGACATTCCCGCCGCCGTACTTCTTCACCAACTTCGACCCGTCGATCACCGATGGCCCGCCGTTCACCGGCGGGGTGCCGATCCAGCGCTTCCCCAACGGCTGGGTGCAGGCCGATCCGGGCAACGCCTGGTCGAACGACGCAGAGCACGTACCCGGCTATATCCGGCGCAAGGCGGAGACGTTCTCCGCCCAGTTCGACGCCGATCTCGGACCGGCCACGCTTACCCTGCTGCCAAGCTACTCGCGTTCGGCCAATACGCTCGTCAGCAGCTTCCTGTTCGGCTCGGTGCTGCCCTTCGTCGGCCCGACTTATATGATCGAGGGCAACGACAACTATTCCGACCAGACCACGGGCGCGACCTACAAGTCGATCGAAGTGCGGCTGGCTTCCAACGGCAAGGGGCCGCTGCAGTACGTTCTGGGCTTCTACTACCTGAAGTCCGATCCCAACGACTATGTGCTGGAAACCACCGGCGCGACCAATGACGGGCAGGCCTATACCCTCTCGAATGCCTTCCAGCCGGGGGACACGATCGCGGGCTTCGGGCAGGTTACCTATGCGCTGACCGACGCGCTGCGGGTCACCGGCGGACTACGCGTCAGCCAGGACAAGATCGCGCAGGGCTATTCCATCGCGGTTGGCGGGGCGGATGCGGGCACCTACGATTTCGCGCAAAAGCAAAGCTCGACGCAGTACAAGGTGGGCGTGGAGTACGATCTGGCCGAGAAGTCGCTGGTCTACGCGCACTATTCGACCGGCTTCAAGCAGGGCGGCATCTCACCGACATTTCCTCCGATCGCCTTCAAGCCGGAAACGCTCAAGGCGATTGAGATCGGCGTGAAGAACACGCTTTTCGATGACCGGGTTCTCTTCAATGCTGCGGTGTTCCACTATGATTACAAGAACTACCAGTTTAGCGTCTTCGAGGAACTGAACATCGCCGATCGTGCGGAGACGGCGACGTTCTCGGTGATCCACAATGCCGGTCCGACCAAGATCAAGGGCGCCGAGGCATCACTGGAACTGGCGCCCTGGAAACATGGCCGCCTCACCGCGTCGGTCACGTATCTCGATGCCAGGTATGGCGACACGGTGTTGCCGAACAGCCCGTTCGTGAACCAGGGCGAGGTGAACCTGAAGGGCGCGCAATTGCAGAATTCGCCTGCCTGGTCGGGCAATATCGGCTTCGAGCAGGGCATTGCGATCGGTGACGGCATGCTGACCGTCGGCGTGAACTCTCATCTCTCCACTGGGTACTACGTTACGCCGGAGCAGTACCTGCCGGGCGCCTATCAGAAGGGCTACACCCGCACCGATGCCAGTCTGCGCTACGAGGTCGACGGCTTCACGATCAGCGCCAACGTCAGGAACATCGAGGATAAGGCTCAGACCACTTACGTCTTCCCGGCCTACCGCCGCTTCGTCACGGCGCCGCGAACGGCCGTCCTTTCGGTCGGCTACAAATTCTGAACACCGGCGAACCGGCCGGAAGCAACAAGGGAGAGGATTGCCGTGAACAGCACCCGGTTTTTCATCATGATCGGCATGGCCGCGCTGGCGGCCTGCGGGCAGCAACACACCATGGCCGAAGCATCGGCAACTTCCGGCGAGGCTGACGCCGCCCCGCCGATGCAGGGCGATGCTTCGCACAATCCTGACATGACCGAACTGGCCCGGCAGGTCGATGCCGACCATGACGGCCGGATGACCGAAACCGAGTGGAAGGCACAGGGCCTGCCTGAAACTTCCTTCAAGGGCTTCGAGAAGGGGCGCGGCTATGTCACGCTCGAGGACTATCAGAAGAACCCCGCCCCTCCCGGCATCGACATCGATGGCGACGGAAAGCTGACCATCGCCGAGTTCCGCGAATTCGATCGCCAAATGGCGGCGAAGATGAAAGACGCGGCGAAATGATCGTCATGCGGCGCTGGCACCGCTGGCTTGCCTTGCCGGCCGGCGTCTTTCTCTTTCTCGTCGCGCTGACCGGGGTGCTGCTGCACCTTGACATGATGCGGCTGGGGCAACACCCGCCGGGCCACGAGCCGAGCCGCCCGGTGCCGGTGCAGCCGATGCCTTCGGATGCGGAGCTGTCACGGATGATCGCGCGCATCGCCGATGCGGCGCGGCATCAACCGGAGCTGGGCGCCAGGAACCTGCAGGTCGATCTGTCCGGTAATCGGATCACGCTGATCGCCGGGACCGGAGGGCCACCGGGCAGCCCGCAGATCAAGCTCGATGCCCTGACCGGCAGGGTGGTCCTCGATCCTCCACGTCCCGCGGATTTCCATTACATCCTGCAGGATCTGCACGCCGGCTACTTTTTCGGCTGGACCGGGCGGATACTGAGCGTGCTGTCCGGGCTGTCGCTGATCGTCCTGTCCGTCACCGGACTGCAGATGTGGTGGGACATGCGCCGACGCCGCAGGAAATCTGCTCTTTTCTGGAAATGAGTCACAACCCCGATCACCCATGCGCGCAGGGGACGCGCCGAGAACAATTGAAAGGATTGGATATGAAGGCCCGTTATCTGCTGGCGGTCGGAACTGCCGCCGCTTTGTCGCTGACCACCGCCGCGCTTTCCGCCGAGACCGAGCCGCGCATGGACTTCGCGCCGCTCAAGTCCGATGCCGAAGTCGCCAAGGGCCGCCCCGAGCTGTCGCCCGGGCAGCGGGCTGCGGACACGATCGCCATCCAGAACCTCATGAGCCGTCACGAGTTCATGCATGCCGCAGGCCGCAACCTCGAGGAACTGGACAACTACTGGGTGCGCCGCGACGGCAAGTTTGCCGCCACCGCGACGTTCGGCAGCCCGGCCTGGGTCATGTACGGCCTCGACACGATCCGCAACGCGTATGGCCTCAACAGCCAGAAGGATGCGCAGACGGCCCAGGGCAAGCTGGCCGCCATCGATCCCAAGGTGACCACCGATCCCAAGTTCTTCGGAGCCGGCGCGGAATGGGTCATGCACACTTCGACGACACCGGTGATCGAGATTTCCGGTGACGGCAAGACGGCGCAGGGCGCATGGTATTCGCCGGGTACGGGCGTGATGCCGGTCTATGAGAACGGCAAGATCCACCTTCAGGCGATGCTGTTCTTCGAGAAGTACGGCGGCGATTTCGTGAAGGAAAACGGCGTCTGGAAGATCTGGCACCTGCAGATGGCCTACGACTTCGTGCCCAATCTGCCGGAATCGATGCTGGAGCAGGCCAATGCGCAGCTGGGCGATCTGGCGCTGGGTCGTCCGCTAAAGGCGCTTGGCGGCGAGGCGGGTGAGCGGGCCGGCTTCCCTGAGGGCTTCCGCAAGCCGCTCTACAGCTATCCGGCGTATAGCCCGCAGCGCGTCGCGGTCATCTGGCCCAACCTGCCGCGCCCCTATTACACCTTCAGCGAGACCTACAACAACTGCAACTGCGAACAGCAGGTGCCGCAGTTCTGAACTGGCGGGGCGCGGGGGTTCCCGCCCGGTCGATAGTTGCCTTGCGGCAATATCGATTGGACTTGTTCCCGCCGCGCCCCTCCATTTCCAGTGCGGACCCGCGCGGGTCCGATGAGTATCAGCGCGGGCTATGACTGGCGAAAGGGAGAAGAATGTCTCGACACCATGAGGCCGGGTTCATGACCGGCATATCGCTGCTGCTGCCGATCACGCTCACGACGATGGCGGTGGTGCTGCTCACCCCGATCATCCCGAACCTGATGGCGCAGTTCGAAGGCGTGCCCAACCACGAATACTGGGTGCCGATGATCCTGACGTTCCCCTCGCTCTGCGTGGCGCTGCTGTGCCCGTTTGCGGGGATGCTGGGGGACTACTTCGGCCGTCGTCGCCTGCTGCTGGCCTCGTTCCTGCTCTATGCGGTGGTGGGCGTGGCGCCGGTGTTCCTGAGCGACCTGACGCACATCCTCATCTCGCGCGTCGGCGTGGGCATTGCCGAGGCGCTGATCTACGTCCTCTCGACGACGATGATCGCCGACTATTACAAGGGCGCCTCGCGCGACAAGTGGCTGGCGGCGCAGACCGCGTTCGCCTCGATGTCGGCGCTGCTGTTCTTCAACCTTGGCGGGATCATGGGCGAAAGCGGCTGGCGCACGCCGTTCTGGGCCTATGCCTCGGCGCTGGCCATGTTCGCGCTGGTCTGGAAGTTCACCTGGGAGCCGGCTGGCGAAACCCGTCCTGACGACGAGGCGAACCATGCGCCGCACAACAGTTCGTGGGCCGGTTTTCCTTGGGCGACGATGGCGATGATCGTAGCCATCACTGTCTACGGCTCGGTGTTCTTCTACACCGTGCAGATCCAGGCGCCGAGCGGCCTTGCCGAACTGGGCCTGACGAGCCCGGCCGAGCGCGGCTTCCTCACCTCGATCGCATCGATCGGCGTGCCGCTGGGGACGTTCATCTACTCGCGCATTGGTTCGAAGTGGCCGGTCGGTCGCCTCCTGCTGGTCGAATTCGCGCTGCTGTCATTCGGCTTCATGCTGATGGCCCAGGCGGGCACGGTCGTGGGCTTCCTGGCCGGATGCTTCGTCAACCAGATCGGCGCGGGCCTGCTGCTGCCGACGCTGCTGGTGTGGTCGATGTCGATCCTGTCGTTCGAGATCCGCGGGCGCGGCACCGGCTTCTGGCAGTCGGCTTTCGCCTTTGGCCAGTTCCTCTCGCCGGTTGTCGTCACGTTCGCGGGGCAGAAGACGGGTGGATTGCTGGGCGCCTTCATGGTGCTGTCCATCGCCGCGTTGGGCGGTGTGGTCATCGCCTTGATCGCTTCGCGCCGCAACGGTGCAGGGCCGGACCGGCGGGCGGTGGCTCATGGGTGATCGCCTTAAAGGCCGCGTCGCCGTCGTGACCGGCGCGGCCAACGGCATCGGCGCGGGCTGCGCGCGCATCTTCCGGCAGGAAGGCGCGACCGTCATCGGCATCGATCGCGAAGGGGCGGACTACGCTTGCGATCTCACCGACGAGGCGGCCACGCAGGCGCTGTTCCGCCGGATCGGAGAGGAACATGGCCGCATCGACGTTCTGCTCAACGCCGCCGCTTTCGCGGTCTTCGCATGGATCGAGGATCTGAGCTACGCCGACTGGAAGCGCACGCTGACGGGTGAACTCGACATTGTGTTCCTTCCCACGCGCGCGGCCTGGCCCTGGCTGAAGGCGAGCGGGTCGGCGAGCATTGTCAATTTCGCTTCGGCCAATGCGCGCCATGCGCTGGAGGGGTCTCCGGCCCTGGCGCATTGCGCCGGCAAGGGCGGGGTGCAGGCGATGACGCGCCAGCTGGCGATGGAGGGCGCGCCGCACGGCATCCGTGCGAACACGATCGCGCCCGGCTTCATCCTCACCGCCGCGACTCGTCGGCATATCGAATCCGATCCGGGTTTCGAGCGTCAGGTGCTCGTCAAGAACATGCTCAAGCGTCTTGGCGAGCCGGAGGACATCGCCTGGTGCGCGACATGGCTCGCCAGCGGCGAGGCGTGCTACGTGACCGGCGCGGACATAGCGGTGGATGCCGGCGCGACCGCCTGGTGAAGTGAATGCACAGGTTCCCCGCAGCGGGAACAGCAGGGGCCGGGCGGCCCTGGTGGGGCGTCTGTTCTTGGCCTCCACCGCCAGCGTCGCCCGGTCCCTGTTCGGCTGTTCCAGGTAGGCGCGCAGGGGCTTTCTGATCCGGCTGGCTCGATAGGTTCGCTCCCGATTATTCGATTTGTTCTGCGCCGTGCTCCCGTCCTAGCCTCCTGCGTAACGAAGCCGCCACAAGGCGGTAAACATGGAGGGGAAGATGGGGAGCAGGCGCATCGCGCTTTTGCTGACGACGGTTTTTTGCGCGCATCCGGCCTATGCTCAGGATGCGATGGATGACCGGAAGGCACCGTCGGCGAACATACCTGAAATCATCGTCACGGCCGACAAGTTCGCCAAATCGATTCAGGATACGCCGATCGCCGTCAGTGTCGTCCAGGGCGACCGGATCGCCGAGAACGGATCGACGAAGATCGACGACGTGCTCAAGAACGAGGCGGCGGTGACGGTGCAGGGCGCGGCGCGCGGCTTCATCGTGTCCATCCGTGGCCTTGGCCTGTCGTTGCCGCCGCAGATGGGGCAGGGCGCGGTATCCACCAACTATGACGGTGCCTATTCGAGCCGCGCCGAGAACGGCTCGGTCGGCTTCTACGACCTTGCCCGCGTCGAAGTGCTGCGCGGCCCGCAAAGTACGCTTTACGGCCGCAACTCGGTGGGCGGCGTCGTCAACGTCATCTCCAAGGACCCGCAGATCGGCGTGACCGAGGGATACCTGTCGGGTGAGGTCGGCAATTATTCGCTGTTCCACGGCGAAGGTGCGATCAACGTGCCGCTGGGCAAGACGCTGGCGCTGCGCGCGGCCGGGGCGGGCATCACCCGCGACGGCTACATGTCGAACGGGCATGACGACAACAAATCCTATGCGGGCCGCGCGAAGCTGCTGTGGGAGCCTGGTGACGCGGTGCGCGTCATGCTCGGTGTCGAGCATACCGCATTGCGCGGACAGGGGCCGGGCGCGGTGCCGATCGCCAACATTCTTGCGGGCAATCGCGACACGACGGACGTGTCGGTCGGCTTCCAGCGGATAAACTACTGGAAGTACTGGGCCGACATCTCTGCGGACATCGGCCCGGGCACCCTGCGCCTGATCCCCTCGTACCAGCGGACGTCCGGGGTATCGCTCGGCGCATTCGGCGGCTCGCTCGGCTATGCCTTCGACCCCAAGCTGACCCGGCAGGAACAGGTCGAGGTCCGCTATTCCTCGCAGGCCGGATCGCCGGTGGAATGGAACCTCGGGTTCTATCACTACAAGAACCACAACGTGCAGCAGACGATCTCTGGCGCCTGTCAGGATACCGAGGGGAATTACGTGATCCCCGCGCCCGGCTATAATTCGGTGCCCGATGGCCTGCCTCCCGGCCCCGCTCCGGCAGGAGGCTGCATCGCGGCCGATCTTGCACCGGCAGAATCCTACGAGGCCGAAATCCGCAATTCGCAGACCGACGGCCTCTTCGGGCAAGTCACGATCCCGCTTGGCAGCCGTCTGCGCGCGATCGCGGGCCTGCGCTATACCTGGGAGAAGATCACCGGGGCCAACGACGACAGCACCGATTTCACCGGGCCGATCGCGACTCTCAAGGACAAGCACTTCGACTACCGCCTCGGTCTGGAAGCGGACATCGCCAGCACGACCAAGGCCTACGCAACCGTTGCCAGTGGCTATCGCCAGGGTGGCTACGGCTTCGGCCTCGTACCGTTCGAACCGGAGAAGATGACCTCCTACGAAGTCGGTCTGAAGAACCGCTTCGCGGGTGGCAACATGCAGCTGAACCTCACCGGGTTCTATTATGACTACAAGAGCTTCCAACTGACCATCGCCAACTTCGCGGTCAGTCCCGCGCAGCTCTATGTGCCGACTATGCCCGCGCGGGAATATGGCGTGGAAGCGGAGACGCAGATCGCCGTGGGTTCTCGTGGGCGCTTCAACGGCTCGGTTACCTGGCTGGACTCCCGGCTCGATGGCATCGACGGCTTCTATGTTGGCCTACCGTTCCCGAACAGCCCGACCTGGTCGGTCAAGATGGGCTACGAGCAGGGCTTCGACCTTGGCGGTGTGGTGCTCACTCCGCGCGGCGACCTGCGCTTCGCGTCGAGTTCGATCGTCTACCCCGAAGACCACGCAATCAACGACCGCGATCCATCCGCGCAGAACGACTGGGTCTCGAGCGACATTTCGATCAGGGCCGAGTTCGGCGGGGCCTTCTCGCTCGTCGCCTACGTCAAGAACGTCAACGATGCGATGATCAAGCAGTCACACTTCTTCGGCTACGCCCAGCTTGCCGCTCCGCGCACTTACGGAATGACTGCCACGTATCGCTTTTGATCCCCGTGCACACGGCCGCGCGTCCAGCGCCGAGCCGTGTGCTGCCCTGCCATGCTCGGGAGAAATCCATGCCCTCGAAGTGCCTCAAGTATGCGGCTTGTCTTGCCGTCTCGATCCCGGCGATCGCTGCCGCCCAGCCTGCCCCGCCTCCGGGCGGTCCGCCCGGTGGGATGCCCGCGATGCCGTCGATGGCGGAGACGAAGTATGATGCGATCGTCGAGGTCGTCGACGGCCGCCTCGTCCCGTCCACCGTTGCCGTTCAGTTGGCTTCCCTTTCCGGATTCGCCGCGAAGGGCTTGCGGATCCTTTCCAGCAAGGAAGGCGTCAATGCGCTGATCGTACGCGGCCCGGCCAGCGATTTCACACTGACCGATCCCGCGATCGTGCTTTCCGGGGCCGGGACCAACGATTTCCTCGGCACCGGAGCGGGTATCCTCGTGCGGAACAAGGCCAGGTTCACGCTTCGCGGCGGCAGCGTCGAAACGTCCGCGCGGATTTCGCCCGCACTAGTCGCGGCAGAATGGGCAACGGTGAAGGTTCACGATGCCCGTCTTGTCGCGAACGGTGGTCCGCTGCCACCAGGTTACGTGCCGCGAATCGGGCCGGGGATGATGGAGCCGCCCGCGCCGCTCGGCCTCCAGGGCACGGCGCGCACGGTGCTGGCGATGAGCAATTCGCGTACATACCTCTACAATACGCGGATCGAGGCGAAGGGTTGGGGCGCACTTTCCACCGACGCCACCGGCGGCGATCTCTACCTTGAGGCGAACGACTGCACGGTGTTGGTCACTGGCAAGGGCTATGGTGCCTATGCCGATTTCGGCGCCCATGTCGTCCTCAATCGCACCAGCGTGGACGTGGGGAGTGATCTCGGGATTATCGCGGGCAAGGCCCGGATCGATCTCAATGCCGTCAGGGGGAAGGCCGGACGCAGCGGGGTGATGATTCATTCGGTCATGGCCTTCGATCCGGCCGAGACAGCCGACCTTACCGTCACCGACAGCACGATCGAGACGCAGGGGCCGGTCCTGCTGGTCAAGAGCGCCAATGCGAACATCACCGTCACCGGAGGCGCGCTGAAGAGCGCATCGGGCGTGCTCATGGACGTGCGACGCAACGACGATCCCAATGCGACGAAGACCGGCGGCAAGCCTGTCCCCGGTGTGACCCTCACGCTGAGGAGCGGGAAGCTTACCGGCGATGTCCTCGACAGCGATCCCGATCGCGCGACGACGCTGGTCCTCGACGGTGCGAGCCTGGAGGGCTCGTTGCGAGACGTGGTGCTGAAGGCGGATGCGACCGGACATTGGCGTGCGCGGAGCGACAGCACTGTCTCCCTCGCGCCCGGGACACCGCTTTCGGCCA
Organism: Novosphingobium resinovorum; assembly: GCF_036352595.1. GTDB lineage: Bacteria > Pseudomonadota > Alphaproteobacteria > Sphingomonadales > Sphingomonadaceae > Novosphingobium > Novosphingobium resinovorum_B. The sequence goes on along the minus strand of NZ_JAZFAX010000050.1, from coordinate 5,783 downwards.
TCGACGCGCCCGCCGGGGTGACCGTCACCGTCACCGGCGGCACGGACCGTCGCAGCACGGTTCTGCCGAGCGGCGGAAAACTGACTTTCTCCCGATGATCCTTTGCACTGAGGAGCGAATCCGATGAAATTTCCCGCCTTGTTGTTGCTCGCCTGCACCGCGCTTTCCGCGCCTGCGTGGGCGCAGGATGCTTCCGGCATCATCTCTGGAACACAGACGTCCAGCACTCTCGATATTGCTTCGGGCGCATTGCCGAAGGCACCCGACGGCAAGCTGCTCACGCTTACGGTCGATGGCGTGGAGACCCCGCTTGCACCCGGTCGCTATCGTGGCGACGTCGCGCTGACCGTGACGGATGACATTCCAGTGCAGTATTACGAATTGCCCCTGCATCACTTCCGCACGGCCCTTTACGTCGAGCACGGCGCGCCGGTCTGGTCGAAATCGGTCAGGGCGGCGCTCGGGGGCGGTACGGTCGCGGCAGGGCGCGCGGAGAACATCCTGATCCGTTCGGTGGGGGAGAGGTTCAACGGTGTGCTGGTCACGGGCACGGGAAACTATGTACTCGACCGTCCGGTTATCGACATGGTCGGCAATGGTGGCAACGATTTCGCAGGGTTCGGCGCGGCGATCATGGCCACGGGGAAGGCCCAGCTCACGCTCGATCGGCCAGTCATTCGCACGCGCGGTGCGATCCGCACCGCGCTGTTTGTCGGCGGCGACGCGGTGGTCCATGTCAATGGTGCCGAGATCGAGACGTTCAACGGCACCCTTCCGGCCGATTACAAGTTCACAGTCGATGTCGGCCGCATGATGGAAGTGCCCTGGATGCTCGGGCTGGCGGGCAACGTTCGGTCGAGCAATCTTGTCGATCGCGGTACGCTCTACATCACGGATTCGCACATACGCTCCGAAGGCTGGGGCGCTCTGTCGACAGACGACAACCAGCATGTGCGCATGTTCGTCAAGAACTCGCTGATCGAGCTGACCGATGGCGGCTACGGCACCTATTCCATCGGCGATTCCGTCAACGTGTTCGCGAATTCGATCATCCGCTCGCCCGACATCGGCGGCATCATGGCGGCGCAGGGGTCGCTGACACTGACCGACCGCACGCTGGTAGAGGCCGGTACATACGGAGTGATGATGCACTCGGGTGCCGGTGGCGGCACGCTGACCATCGACAAGGGTACGCAACTACGGGCGGGGCGCGCGGCGATCGAGGTCAAGGGTATCGGCACGACCATCAAGGTCGATGGCGCGACCATCACCAGCGGCAATCGCGTGATCCTTCAGGCCATGGAGAATGACGATCCCTTCCTCCAGGCTCTGATGCGCGGCGAGATTCCGGAGGGGATGGGAGCGCCTCCTCCGGGTATGGGGGCAGACGGCGGCGCCGCTGACAAGAAGGGGCCAACACCGAACCCTGCCGTTGTCGCGACATTCAGCAATGTCGATCTCGAAGGCGACTTCTGGAATGGCCGAATGGCGCAGGGCGGCATGGAACTGACGTTCGAGAATGCGCGGGTAAGCGGCAGGATCTCTACCTCGACCACCGCCCCTGCCTCGGGCAAGACCCCCGTCCGCGCAACCTATCGCGAGATCGGTGACGTCACCAACACCGCAGTTCCGGCAAGCAAGCCGAACGCCATGGTCGTCCGGCTGGGTGGGGCAACGCGATGGACGGTTACGGGGACCAGCTATCTCAGCAGTCTGACGATTGCGCCCGGTGCGAGCATCGAAGGGAGCGCCGGGGCAGTCGTCCTGACCGTCAACGGCAGGCAGCGTCCGATCCGGCCCGGCACTTACACCGGGCGCGTGACGCTGTCCGTGCAATAGTCCCGAACTCCGCTTCGCGTGGCGATCCGGCGAGCAACCTCTGGCCGGTCGCCGTGTGTTGCATGCTTACCCGACTTTGACTGGCCGCGTGCTGCCGCGCACCACGAGGGCGCCCTCCGCGATGATCTGTTCGTGGCTGTCGAGCTCGGCCCTGAGCGCCTGGATCAGGCGCAACGTTTCGGCGACCATGAACGGCGCGGGTTGGGAGTAGCTCGTCAGCGCGAAACCCGGCCACGCGGCCATGGGCACGTCGTCGAAGCCGGCGATGGAGATGTCCCGCCCCACGTCGAGCCCGAATTCGTGGCGTGCGACGGTGATCGCGGGAAGGGCCATCGTATCGTTGGCGCAGAAGATCGCGTCGGGCGGATCGACCCGATGGAGCAGCCGCCGCGTGGCCGCCATGCTTTCCTCGGCAGTGTAGTGACCGCATTCGACCAGCGGCGTGTCGGCGCCGCGCTCGGCAAGGAGGTCGAAGAAGCCCGCCTGCCGCTCAGCGCTGGTCGAGGATTCCGGTGTCCCGGCAATGAAGGCCAGCCGCTGGTGGCCTCCTGCCAGCAAGTGCGCCGCGATTGTGCGAGCGCCGCGCAGGTTGTCTCCCACCACGAAGGATGCATCGCTCGCAGTGGTTCGCCTATTGTAGTGGATCACCGGAACCTGCGCGCGGCGGCACTGTTCGGCCAGTCGCGACGAGGGGCTTACCGACAGCAGCACCAGTGCATCGAGGCGGTAATGAAGGACGTCGTGGATCGATGGCTCAGGCGTTTCGGCTTGCCGTGCCGGAAACAGCATCATCTGCAGCCCGGCGCCATCAAGCGCGGCGGACAGCAGTTGCAGCGTCTGGACGAAGAACGGGTTGGCCAGGTCGCCGACACCGATGCCGATGATGTTCGAGCGTCCGTGCATCAGCGAGCGTGCGAGTGGATTCGGCCGGTAGCCTAGCTTCTCGGCAGCGGCGACGATCCGCTGGCGCGTCGGTGCCGCGATACTCGCCCCCGGCGTGAAAGCGCGCGAGACCGCCGACTGCGATACGCCCGCTTCTCGAGCGACGTCGAAGGCGGTCACGGCTTCCTTGGGGCTGGGCATGGGACCTGCTTAGGCGTGGGGCATGGCCTTGGTCAACGTCGCTTCGTTGTCCGGTTGATACGGATAAGGATCGATATGGTGCATATATATGCATCTTTTAAATTCAGATATACAGATAATGCAATCGTTCATTGAGAAATTGAAATGCAAATTATGACTATGTATGCAATCGGTTCCGGGGCTTGATGAGTCCCATGGTTAGCGGGGGAAGAGACCCTCGGACGGGAGTTGAACGAATGGCGATCTATCTTAAGCACGGTGCGACTGCACAGGCCAAGGCCGATGCCGACCGCAAGGTCCGTGACATTGTCGAGGCGGCGCTGGCCGACATCGAGGCGCGTGGCGACGTGGCCGTGCGCGAGATGAGCAACAAGTTCGACGGATGGGATCGTGAAGACTACCGCCTGAGCCAGGCAGAGATCGATGCCTGTGTCGAATCGCTCGCTCCGCAAGAACGCAGGGACATCGAGTTCGCGCAGGCCCAGGTCCGCAACTTCGCGCAAATACAGCGCGACAGCATGAAGGACGTCGAGGTCGAGACCCTGCCCGGCGTCGTGCTTGGCCACAAGAACCTGCCGCTGAACTCGGCGGGCTGTTACGTGCCGGGCGGCAAGTACCCGCTGTTGGCCAGTGCGCACATGTCGGTCATCACCGCGAAAGTTGCAGGCGTGAAGCGTGTCATCACCTGCGCGCCGCCGTTCCAGGGCAAGCCTGCACGCGCGATCGTTGCCGCGCAGGCGATGGCGGGCGCTGACGCGATCTATGCGCTGGGTGGCATCCAGGCGGTTGGCGCGATGGCGCTGGGTACAGGGACGATCGACCCGGTCGATATCCTCGTCGGCCCGGGCAATGCCTTCGTGGCCGAAGCCAAGCGCCAGCTCTATGGCCGCGTCGGCATCGATCTCTTCGCCGGCCCGACCGAGACCCTCGTGATCGCCGACGAGATCGGTTGCGATGGCGAAATGGCGGCGACCGACCTGCTCGGCCAAGCCGAACATGGCCCCGACAGCCCGGCGGTGCTCATCACCAATTCCGAGAAGCTGGCGCGCGAAACGATGCAGTGGGTCGAGCGGCTTCTGGAGATCCTGCCCACCGCCGATTACGCGCGCAAGGCGTGGGAGACTTTCGGCGAAGTTATCGTCTGCGAAAGCTACGAGGAAATGGTGCGCGTCGCCGACGAGATCGCATCGGAGCACGTCCAGGTCATGACTGCCGATCCGGACTATTTCCTCGACAACATGACCAATTACGGAGCACTGTTCCTAGGCAATCGCACAAATGTCAGCTTCGGGGACAAGGTGATCGGCACCAATCACACGCTGCCGACGAAGAAGGCGGCACGCTATACAGGTGGTCTGTGGGTGGGCAAGTTCATCAAGACCTGCACGTACCAGCGCGTAACCACCGACGAGGCGTCAGCACTTATCGGCGAGTATTGCAGCCGCCTTTGCGCACTTGAGGGCTTCGCCGGGCATGGTGAGCAGGCTAACATCCGCGTACGCCGCTTTGGCGGGCGCAACGTGCCGTATGCCGGGCAGGCCGAGCCGACGCCTGAAACGGCAGCCTGAACAGGCAAGAACGGGGTGGACAGGGCGGCGTGGGCCGTCTCTGTTCGCCTTGCGTGCTGTAAACGCGCTGATTTCAAGATTAAAGGACGATGCGATGACCCTGCCCAAGACTCCCAGCCTGCGCCTTGATGGGCGCCGTGCCGTCGTCACGGGGGCGGGCAGGGGTATCGGCCTCGCCGCCGCGGCGGCGCTGGCGGAGGCCGGGGCGGAAGTCACCCTCGTTGCTCGTACCGGGGCTGAGATCGAGGCGGCAGCGGCCGAGATCGTGGAGCAGGGAGGCAAGGCGTTTGCCGCTACGCTTGACGTCTCCGACCTCGATGCTGTGGCGGCTTTCTTCGAAGGGCGCGAAGCATTCCACATACTCGTCAACAATGCCGGCACCAATCGCCCCAAGCCGCTCTGGGATGTGACCGAGGATGATTACGACGCGGTGCTCGACCTCAACGTGAAGAGTGCCTTCTTCGTAGCGCAGGCCTGTGCCCGACGGTTGATTGCGGCAGCCGAGGGCGGAAGCCTGATCCATATGGGCTCGCAGATGGGCCACGTTGGCGGGCCGAACCGCTCGCTCTACTGCGCCAGCAAGTGGGCAATGGAAGGCATGAGCAAGGCTATGGCGCTGGACCTTGCTGGCCAGGGGATCCGTTCCAACACGATCGCGCCGACTTTCATCGAGACACCGCTGACCCGCCCGTTTTTTGAGGATGCGGCGTTCAAGGCCAGCGTCCTTGCCAAGATCAAGTTGGGGCGTCTTGGCGCCGTCGAGGACTTAATGGGCGCGGTCCTGTTCCTCGCCTCCGATGCCTCGGCTCTGATGACGGGAACCAGTCTGGTGGTTGATGGAGGTTGGACTGCAGACTGAGGCCAAAGCCGGACTGTACAGAGCATTCATATTAAAATGTTCAATTGATGTCTGCATCGGTAGTTGCGAGCCCCCGCAACCATTGAAACCGACATTCGGGAGTTTTGTCGGTCTCGGTTAGATCGCCCTCCCGCAACCACAGAAACCGACATTCCGGACACCCCTGGCGCACTAGCGCCGGGGGTGATGTCGTTTTTGGCAGATTCGCGCGATTCCAGCCATTTGAGGATCGTGCCGAACTCGCCATGAAGCATTGCGTTAACCTCACCGCGCTTGGCACCGGGAGTCAGAACCACACGTTCAATGAGAGCTGGAGACCCGCAAAAACCGGTAGCGTTTGGACGGCTATAATGATTCATTGAGGGCGCGCGATCACGGAGGCCAGCTATGGATCCCAAGTCCCTGTTCAGTTTGAGCGATCACCTTGAGGCATT
>NZ_JAZFAX010000049.1:0-23509 GCF_036352595.1 Novosphingobium resinovorum | reverse complement strand
GGAGGATATCCGTTCCCCTCGGCATCTATCCAGCGATCCTTCCCGGCGGCGGCGATGCTTGCCTGCCGTGATGGATCGATTTTCCCTCTCGCTATGGACAGGTGGATCGATGCTGAAGATCACGAAATGGCTGCAGCAGCCATTCGGCGCTGCGCTGGTTGCCCTTCTGATGACGGCGACGCCCGCGCAGGCATGGACGCGTACCGGGCATGCGGCAATTGGCTTTGTCGCGGAAGCCAAGCTCAAGACTGACAATCGCGCCGTGTGGAATACGATTTCCGAACTGCTCGACGGAGCCGAGTTCTACGACGAAGCCGTGGCCGGCTGGGCGGACGACGTGCGCGAATCCTATCCCAACCTCATCCACACGGTCCGTATCCCGGTTCTGGGCGCTGTACCTCAGGCGTCGGATCCCGCCTGCATTGCCGATCAGCCCGCAATCAGCTGCGCCGACAAGGCGATCGCTTATTATGCCGGCATCCTCAAGAACACCGCCAACACCAGGCAGCAGCGGCAGGAAGCGGTGAAATTCCTGCTCCACCTGGTCGGCGATCTTCACCAGCCCCTGCATGGTTCCGAGCCAGGCGGCGCACAGGACAAGGTGGTGATTCCGGGCGGAGTGTTGAATGTGGACGCAAACGGCGCCGCAACGACCACCGATGTCCATTCCGTATGGGACTACGCCATCGTCAAGAAGCACGGCCTGACCGCGATCCAGTTGGGCCGGCAGCTCTGGGACGATGCCTCGCTCGCGCCGCCCACCGGCCTCACTCCGCGTGACTGGGCCGTGGAAAGCCGCAACCTGTCGAAGAAATACATTTTCATCGATCCGGTAACGCCCAGCGCAAACGATGCCTATAAGGTCGTCGCCTGTGGTGGTCGGACCGGCATCACCTGCCCATCCGCCGCCAAGACGCTTCCTGCCGACTACGAGACGAAGAATTACTACCTCGCATCATATCGGCTCAAACAGGCGGGACTTCGTCTGGCCGAACTGCTGGTGAAGACGCTGGGCTCTTGATGCCGACATGACATGATTTCCGGCTCGTCTGCGAGCTGGAAATCCCCTTGATCGCTCCCAGACCGGTGCGGTTGGTCGGAAGTATGCGTGACGGCCCTGGGGCTGGTCGCTGGGTACATTGAAGAAAGAGCCATATCCGGCAAACAATTGAGCGACGGGAGGTGCCGACCCTTTCCGGCCGCTCAGCAGCCAATTTTTCAGTCTTAGGTGCTGCCTGTCCGGTTCGGGTAGTTGCCGACCGGTCAAGGTCATTCAGATCAGTACGGGCGAAGGCCCTAATTGCAAATCTTGCTGCAAGCGGACGGTCTTAGCCTTGCGCTTGCGGCGCCGCTGGCTCCTTCCGGGTGAAGTCGATGAAGGTCCTGAGTGGAGGCGGAAGTTGGCGGCGGCCGGAATAATACAGCATCGGCCCCGAGAACGGCTCGTCCCATTCGTCGAGTATCCGTTCCAGGGCCCCTGACTGCATGGCCGGGGCAAGCCAGTCCTCGAAGAGCCGTATGACACCGAGCCCTGCCATCGCGGCCTCGACCAGCAGGTCGCAAGCCGAACCGGGCTGGATAAGGAGAGGGCCGGGCGGGTCGATACGGATCACTTCGTCGCCGCGCTCGAATTCCCAGATGGCCAGCGCGCCGCTGGAGAAGCGCAGGCGCAGGCACGCGTGGTGAAGAAGGTCGCGGGGATGCGCGGGGCGGCCATGGACATCGAGATAGGCCGGAGCCGCCGCCGTGATTATCCGCTGCGACCGTGGCCCGATCGGTACGGCGATCATGTCCTGCTCCAGCCGTTCCTCGTAGCGGATACCGGCGTCGGCGCCGGAGGCGAGGATATCGACGAAGCTGTCTTCCACGGTCACCTCCACCCGAATCTGGGGATGCGCCTTCAGGAATGGCGTCAGGATGCCGGGAAGGATAGTTCTCGCGACATTCGCCGGGACGTTGAGGCGCAGGGTGCCGGCCGGCTGATCGGTTTCGGCATGGACCGCGTCGAGTGCGGCATCGATCTCGGTAAGGGCGGGGGATAGGCGCTCGAACAGCCGGGCGCCCGCTTCGGTGGTCGAGATGCTGCGCGTCGTGCGATGCAGCAGGCGCACGCCCAGCCGCGCCTCCAGCCGCCGAAGCGCTTCGCTGAGACCGGATGCGGAAACGCCCGATACCCGCGCGGCCTCGCGAAAACCGCCCGCGCGGGCCACCGCCACGAAAGCCGATAGATCGTCGAGTTCAGTCGCCATTGTGCATATTCTCGCACAGCCTGTGCTGAACTGCACGGCTTATCGATCGTTGGCAACCGGTCCATATGCCTGGTCGCACCTTCAGGAGATTTACGCATGACCGATCTTGCACCCGCGAAGACCTTCGAACTCGGCGACCGTACCGTCAGCCGGATGGGCTATGGCGCCATGCAGCTTGCAGGGCCTGGCGTGTTCGGCCCGCCGCGCGATCGCGCCGCCGCCATTGCGGTCCTGCGCGCCGCAGTAGAGGCCGGGGTCAACCATATCGACACGAGCGACTTCTACGGACCGCACGTCACCAACCAGATCATCCGCGAAGCGCTGCATCCCTATACCGATGATCTGGTCATCGTGACCAAGGTGGGCGCGGTACGTGGCGACGATGCCGCGTGGCTCCCGGCGCAAAGCCCCGCCGAACTGACGCGGGCGGTGCACGACAACCTGCGCAATCTGGGCCTGGAGCAGCTCGAAGTCGTCAACCTGAGGCTGATGGGCGATGTCCACGCGCCGAGCGAAGGATCGCTCGAAGCACAGTTCTCCACGCTTGCGCAATTGCGTGAACAAGGACTGATCCGGCATCTTGGTCTCAGCAACGTCACCCCTGCGCAGGTGGCCGAGGCGCGGACGATCGCGCCGGTGGTCTGTGTGCAGAACCACTACAATCTCGTTCACCGTGCCGACGACGCCTTGGTGGAAGACCTGGCCATCCAAGGGATCGCCTACGTCCCGTTCTTCCCGCTGGGCGGGTTCAGCCCGATCCAGTCGGATGCGCTGTCCCGGATCGCGGCGCGGCTTGAAGCCAGCCCGTTGCAGGTTGCGCTGGCGTGGTTGCTGGCACGTTCGCCCAACCTGCTCCTGATCCCGGGCACCTCGAGCGTCGCGCATCTGACGGAAAACCTGGTGGCCGAAAGGCTGCGCCTGTCGCAAGATGTTCTCGCTGAGATGGATGTCATAGCGGGCACATGAAATCTGCCGCCGTTCGAGGGCAGAGGTGCGCTGTGAGGTCGGATTGCGCGGTCTAGCCGATGACCGTCCGGGCGAATGCCGCCGCTGCCTCGAGGCCATCCTGCCCGACGCTGTGGCCCAGCCCTGGCGAGACGTGCATCTCGACAGGCACGCCGGCTGCCGTGAGTGCGGCGTTGGCCAGATCCATGGAACGGAACGGTACGACCTCGTCTTGCGTACCGTGGATCAGCAGGACCGGAGGGCGGCTGCGGATATCCGCTTCCAGCAAATCCGGTGCGACCAGCATGCCCGAAATCCCGACGATCCCGGCGACGGTTTCTTTCCGGCGCAACCCGAAGTGGAGTGCCATCATCGTCCCCTGACTGAACCCGACGAGTAGCAGGCGGTCGCCGGTCAACCCGGCCGCTTCGAGTTCTGCAGCAAGGAAAGCATCGAGAGCCGGCGCCGCAGCCGCCGCGCCGGCCGCACGTTCCGCCATCGAGAAGGTCTCGATCGGCCACCACTGGTAAGCGGCTGCCATGTGAGGGATCTGCGAAGGGGCGTTCGGCGCCACAAAGGCCGTATCAGGCAAGGCGGGCTGGATCATGCGCGCCAGCGAGATCAGATCTTCGCCATTGGAGCCGTATCCATGAAGCAGGACCACCAATCCGGTGAGGGCCGTGCCGGAAAGCGTGGCGAGGCGGGGGCCGTCGAGCATCAGGATAATCCTTTTAGATTGGCGATCTCAGCATAAATGCCTGCATTATGACATGTGAGGATCCGACCCATTGTCGCCTTCCCGCCGCCGACCCATCGAAGATATTCAGCCGCCCATTTCCACTCCCCGAGTGCGGACTGGCCGCTAGCGACCACCGTCGGCCGATGCACGGCGAGCGCCGGGAATGAGCTCTTTCTACAAGTTTAAATTCGACGATCACGTTACTCCGATGGTTAATGCTCCAATTCGCCGGCTGCCGGGTTGTGGGGGCAATATGCGAATGCCCCCATCCTCGTCAGATTGTTGAGCGAACCGGCCGGACGATCAGCGTATTAACGTCCACATCCGCCGGCTGCTCCACCGCATAGGCGATGGCGCGCGCGATCGCGTCCGGGGTGAGCGCGATGGAGCGGAAATCGACCATGGCCTGCGCCGCGACCGGATCGGTGATCGTGTGGGCCAGTTCCGATTCCACGACGCCCGGCGCGATGATGGTGACGCGAATGTCGTCATGCTCCATGCGCAGCGCCTCCGAGATGGCGCGCACTGCATATTTTGTCGCGCTGTAGACGCCGCAGGTCGGCCACACGGCATAGCCACCGATCGAAGAAATGTTGACGAACTGGCCGCTGCCCTGGCTTTTGAAGCGGGGGAGGGCGGCGGCTATGCCGTGCAGGACACCGCGGATGTTGACGTCGATCATACGGTCCCATTCGTCAACCTTCAGGCTGTCGAAGCGCGACAGCGGCATCAGCCCCGCATTGTTGACCAGCACATCAACGCGGCCATATTCGGTCTCGGTCGCGGCAATGAACGCCTCGAAATCGCCGCGGTCGGTGACGTCGAACGACCGGAAGGCGATCGTGCCTCCGGCTGCGTTCAGTTCCTCCGCAAGCGCGGCGAGCCGGTCGGTGCGGCGTGCGCCCAGCATCAGTTTCGCGCCGCGCGCCGCCAGGAGCCGCGCCGTGCCTTCGCCGATGCCGCTGCTGGCGCCGGTAATCGCGATGACCTTGTCCTCGATAGTCATGATAGTCACTCCTGTTCAGACGGACCGAACCATAGATCCGATGCCCCTTAGATGGCGCTATCTGGTCGTGAGGAGGTAGAACGGTCATCCGGGATGATTGCACGATATTCCAGAATTATAGCGCCGCGCTGGATCGGTCTCTATAAGCCGTGTAGGCTGATCGTACCGACTGCTTTGGGAGAGGCGCTGATGGCGCATCAAGAACTGGCTCAGCAGATTGCCCGATACGCGGAGCGAGACGGCATCATCGACACGCCCATCGCTCGGCTCACGCTGGTCCGCTCGGGCCGGGGTGGCGAGCCGGTGCATATGGTGCAGCGTCCGGCGCTGTGCATCATCGCGCAGGGCAGCAAGCGCGTGCTGCTGGGCGATGCGGTGATCGACTATGGCCCTGCCAGCTATCTCGTCGCCTCACTCGATCTACCCATCACAGGCGCTGTGACGCAGGCGAGCGCGGACGCGCCTTATCTCTGCTTCTGCCTCTATCTCGACCCCGCCCTGTTGTCGGAGATCGCGTTAACCCTTCCGCCTCTGCCGGCAGGCACGGAGGGGAGGGGTGGGATGACGCTGCACCCGATGACACCTGAACTGATTGACGCGGCGACGCGGTTGACGGCGCTGCTCGGCGATCCGGCGAACGCGCCGCTGCTCGCGCCGCTCATCGAGCGGGAATTGCTGGTGCGGCTGATGACCGGGCCGGGCGCGGGCGTCCTGCGCGCGATAGCCAGCGGCGAAAGCCGCACCAGCCAGCTGGCCAAAGCGATCGCCTGGCTCAAGGCCCATTTCCGCGAACCATTCAGCGGACCACACCTTGCCGCCCTTGCCGGCATGAGCCTGTCGAGCTTCCATGATCATTTCCGCCACGCCACCGCCATGACTCCGCTGCAATATCAAAAGCAGCTGCGGTTGCAGGAAGCGCGGGCGCTGATGCTAGCCGGCCGGCTTGATGCGGCAGAGGCGGGCTTCCGCGTTGGCTATGACAGTCCTTCCCAGTTCAGCCGCGAATATCGTCGCCTCTTCGGCGCCCCACCTGTCCGCGACGTGGGGCGGTTAAGGGCAATGCCGCAGATGGCTATGGCGATTTGAGGGCGAGGCGTAGTTCGGTTCGATGCGGGGCGACGATACTTGCCCAGCTGTGATCCGCTTCGTTTCAGGGGCAATGATGCGCTTTGAGAGCGCCAAAGACTGGATCGACAGCACTCGCTGCTCGTCGTCGCCTGCAACATAGGGTTCGCTCCCCGAGCATTGCGAACCGTCCGCATCTCATGTCTCCGTTGGCGAGACAAATCGGGTGCGACATCGGGACAGAGAGAATGTTGCGGATCATACGCTAGAGAAGCAAGCTTCGCTGCCCTCACAGCGAGCGGTTCCTGCCGATGGCGCTATTGCACAGCTCCGAGCGACAGCCGCGAGATATAGCTGACGGTCGGCACATTGAAGTTTCGAAATGAAAGCCGAGTGTCTGCGTTGGGTCGATTGCGATAGGCAGGGCTTGGGACATTGCTACCGGTCGCCGCCATTACCGGAAGCGTCTGGTGACGCCGAAACCGGTCATTGGTCAGCCCTCGTAAGGCCCGCCTCCGATGTTTAGGTCGCCCGCCAGTCTCAAGCGGAATTGGCGCGCCGCATGGCAGACCTCGACGCCAGTGTTGCCTATGCTGCGAAGCGTCACGAAGAAGCTGTTTCGACACACACGGAAGCCAAGCTTGCCGCAAGCGAAGCAAGCGAGGATACATCGGCCGCGAGCGCTGCCTTCAGCGATCTTTGGTCACGCCAACATGAAATCGACTACCTCGCGCGCAAGATCGACCAGTTGAGCCGCCACAAGCAGGTTTTGTTCGATGCTGGCGAACGTCAAGCCGACCACAAAGCTGCCCTTCTGGTTTTCGAACGCGCGAGGCAGGCGCATTCGCAAGCGATCTTCGGCCAGGCTCAGGCAAGGGTGAGTCCGACGGGGCGCGCGCATTTGCAAATGCCACGCAAGCGGTCGAACTGGCGCAGAGTGCCCGCGAAAAGGCTGCAGCAACCGCGCTCGATGCGTAGGCCCGTCATGACGAGGCGGCGACAGCGGCTGAGACGCGCGAAGGCGTGCTTATTTCAGCGCAGGCAAGCGTTCTCGCGCAGCGCTTGCAAGTTGGGGCACCCGTGCCCAGTATGCGGCGCAAGCGAGCATCCGGAACCCGCACATGGCTCAGGAGATGCAACCGCCTTCGAAAACCCACGATGTAACGGGCGTAGACATCGATCACGAAGGCGACGTAGACGAACCCCGCCCAGCGTTAGGTCGGAGATTCATAGCATGTCCGGCGCCGGGACATGGAACTGGCGGTTGACTTGGTCCAGCGGTGCGCGGTTCCGCCTTGTCGGCAAACGTCGTGAGCACCGGCTTGCCCCTAATCACCCCCTGCTGACCAAGATTCCCGCCTGCGCGGGGATGACTAGTTCTTATTCGGGCAGAATGGAGGGTTAGAAGCCCTTCCCGCCCAGCTTCCACGTCATCTGCAGATAGATCGAGCGGCCGACGCTGTCGAACCAGCTGATGTCATAATAGGGATAGCTGGCGTAGGTATTGTCCTTCACCGGATTGGTATCGAGCACGTTGTTCACTGTCAGCGAGCCGCGCAAGTGGTCGGTGAAGTCGTACTGGACGCTGGTGTTGAACAGGTAGCTCGCCTTGATATAGGCGTCCTCGTCATAGTTGGGCAGCTTGCCCAGCCGCGTTCCCGACACCGTCCAGGTCATCTGTTCGAGGTTCCAGGTCACGCTTGCGGTCGATTTGTCACGCGGCAGGTAATAGCCGCTGTCGTAGGCCAACTTGTTGATCGAAGCGTCACCCGGATACTGGCGGAAGCTGTGCTTGAACACATGCGTGTGCGAGGCCGAAAGCGAGAAAGTGCCGAAGTCAGCAGTCGGCAGGTTGGCGTGGATCGCCACGTCAATGCCGCTGGTCTTCTCGTGCGCGATGTTGATCGGGTTGACCGAGACGGAGTCCAGTTCACCTTCGCTCACCCCGCTGGTGAAACGGTGCACACGGGCAAGCGCATCCTGACAGGTGGGCGAATTGATATCGACCGCGCTGCCAGAATTGGTCTCGCCGATGCGGCAGTCGGCCTCGTCGCGCAGCAACTGGTCGATCGAAAGGTCCTGCACCTGGTTCGACAGCGAGACGCGGAAGTAATCGACCGAAACGTCAAACATGCGATGCGGCTGCCAGACTATGCCGGCATTGATCGACTTGCTGGTCTCGGGCTTGAGATTCCGGTTGCCGTTGCGCTGGGCGACGATGCCCTCGTCCGAATAGGAGCAGTCGCCGATATCCTCGTCCGGCTCCTCGGTGCGGCACAGGTAGTAATCGGTGCCCGAGGGGTGGGTATTGCCCGGACCAGTGAAGACGTAATGCAGATCGGGCGCGCGGAAGCCGGTGCCATAGGCGGCGCGAAGCAACAGCGTGGACATCGGGCGGATCTCGACGCCGCCGTTGTAGGTCAGCATGCCGATGGTGTTGCCCGCAAAGCGGAAACCGTCATAGCGCGCCGCACCCGACAGCTGCAGGAAGGTCGTCACCGGCACGCGGACTTCGCCGCCCAGCGCCCAGTGGCTGCGCGAACCGTGGCCGTCGCTGTCCTTGAGGCCATAATAATAGTCGGTCAGCGCCAGCGGATCGGGGTTGAGATCGTAGCCCTGCTTGCCGCCTTCGGCGACCACTGCGAAACCGACCGGCCCCGCAGGCAGATCGAACAGACTGGTGCTCGTCAGCGTGGCCTGCAGGTTGTCGGTCCAGCTCTTGGGCCGATAGACCGAGTAGGCGGTGATGCTGTCGTATTCCGAGCGGGTCAGCGGTGTGTAGAGACGCGAGGGATCGGCGTCGAAGATCGGATAGCCGCTGTCCTCGTCGGTGCCAATCTGCTCGCCCAAGAACAGCGCGTTCGCCTTCGACGCGATGACCTGCGGGAACTCCACCTTGGCGCGGTATTCGCTGTGGTTGAACGAGACCTCGTAGGACCACTTGTCCGACAGCTTGCCCTTGATGCCCGGCGTCACGCTGAACGTGGTCTGGCGGTTACGGGTCATGGTGTTAGCAAAACCGCCCGACTCCTCGGGCGTGAACTGGCGATACCAGTCATCGAGGCGATTGTCGTAGGCGTTGTAGAACGTGGTGTCGCTGCTGCCCGAGCTGTTCTGGAAACCCCAGTCCAGCACGTCGGACATCAGCGCCACCTTGCTGATGCCGAACTGCGCGTCGATGAACAGCTCCGCCTTGTCGGACAGTTCATATCCGGCCGAGGCATAGCTGTTGAAGCCTTCGCGCCGCGACAGCACAGTGCCATAGCCGATCGAGGTGTTGCTGCCGCAGAAGTAGCCCGGACCGTAATCCTCAAGATTGTCATCGTAGGCTCCGTAGCGCGGACGCGAGGCGTAATAGGTGGAGCCACCGTTGAGATAGGACAGGCCCGCGCAGGTCGAGGCGCCCGGATCGACGTATTCGTCCGCATCGGGATCGTAGCGCAGGAAAGTACGGCGGGCGAGCGTGCTCGACGTGGTCGGGTTGTCCGCCGTGCTGTCCTGGATTTTGCGCTGGTAGGCCCACAGCGGACGCTGGAGCATGTATTCAACGCCGCCCACGATGTGGAAGCGGTCAGTCGACCAGCCGCTCGTCACCGAAAGGCGGTGCGACATGCCGCCGCCGTGCTCGGTGCGGCCGTGGCGATAGTCGATGGTGGTTCCGTCCACCTTGTCCTTGAGCTTGAAGTTGATGACGCCCGCGATCGCGTCCGAGCCGTAGATGGCGGACGCGCTGCCGCTCAGCACTTCGACCTGCTCGATCAGGCTGACCGGGATGTTCGAGATGTCGGTGAAGTTGCTGCGGCCCTGGAACGGCAGCGGGAAGTCGGCGATGCGGCGACCGTTGACCAGCACCAGCGTGTGGTTGGGGCCAAGCCCGCGAAGGTCCACCTGCTGCGCGCCGGGGGTGAAGCTGGCGCCGCTGAACGACTGCTGGCTCTGCGTCTCGCCGCCGTTCTGGGTGACGGCGCGCAGGATGTCGGGAACGCTGGCGTAGCCGTTCTGCAGGATCGTCTGCGAATTGATCACCGTGACGGGAGCGGGCCCTTCGCTGGAGACGCGCGGGATGCGCGATCCGGTAACGATGATCGAGCCGCTTTCTTCCGCGGCAGGCTCGGGCGCGGTGCCGAGTTCCTGCGCCATGGCAAGTGCGGGCGAGCACATCGCGGCGATGCTGCAACCCAGCGTCAGAACCTGACGGCGACGGCGCGAACCAGAATTCATTGAGCCCCCATGAGCCGGTGGCGGACCCGCCCCCTGCGTGCCCCATTACCCGGCCTTTCGCTTGAGAAACCACATTTTGCGGAAATTCTCAATCAGTTTGACATTTTGTTGCCACATATTGCAGTTTTCAGTGCGCAAAATGTCGCAGGTCCTTCGGGACGTCGATTGTCCCGAAAGGCCTTACGGATGAAGTTCTCCTCGCCCCGCAAGCTCGCCAGTGCTCTCTTCCTCGGTACCGGAGCCGGTGCCCTGTTCGCCGCCGCGCCTGCGCTCGCCGCGCCTGGATATAAGCATTACGTGCTGGGCGATGTCGATGCGTCCGCCGCCACGACGCACGAAGGCGGGCTGTTGCTGATGGGCGGCGGCGATCGCAACAACGATGCCATGAAGTGGTTCTTCGGCCATGCGGGCGGCGGCCATATCGTCATCCTGCGCGCCTCGCTGGGCGGCCAGATCGGCGAGGAATTCTACAAGCAGATCGGCGGCATCCGCTCTGCCGAGACCTTCGTATTTACCGACCGCAAGGCCGCCTACGATCCGAAGATTATCGCCGCGCTGCGCCGCGCCGACGGCATCTTCATCGCGGGCGGCGACCAGTCGCGCTATGTCCGGTACTGGCGCGGCACCCCCGTGGCAGAGGCGCTGGATGCCCATGTCGCGGCGGGCAAGCCGCTGGGCGGCACCAGCGCGGGCCTCGCGATGCTGGGCGAGAAGCTCTACGGCGCGATGGACGGCGGCAGCATCACCAGCGCCGAGGCCCTGCCCGACCCGCACGGGTCAGCCAACACGATCGAGAGCGATTTCCTCCACCTCGCCGCGCTCAAGGGCGTGATCACCGACACTCATTTCAAGGAGCGCGACCGGCTGGGGCGCCTGTTTGCCTTCCTCGCCAAGGCGCAGGTCGGGCGGGCGCCGGACGATCCGGCGCTGCTCGGCCTCGGCGTCGATGAAAGCGCAGCGATCGCGGTGGAGGCGGACGGCAGCGGGCGCATCTACGCCACCGCGCCCGATGGCGGCGCATGGCTGGTCAACGGGGACGGCCTGCGCGGCACAGCGACCAGCGGGCCGCTGCAGGCCCATCGCGTGCGCGTGACCGGAATCGGTGCAGGCTCTGTCGTGCACTTGCCCTCGGGCAAGGTCGATGCGCCGACGTTCGTGCGCAACTATGCGGTGACGGGCGGCTCGCTGGTGCAGGTGCCGCTCTGGTCGCTCGCCATCCACGGCGGCGCCGGGGTGATCGAGCGCGGCGACCTGACGCCTGGCAAGGAAAAGGCCTATCGCGCCGGTCTGGATGCCGCCCTGCGTGCGGGCGCGGCAGTGCTCGACAAGGGAGGCGCCTCACTCGACGCCGTCGAAGCTGCGGTGCGGGTGCTGGAGGACGACCCGATGTTCAACGCCGGGCGCGGTGCAGTGTTCACTGCCGAGGGTCGCAACGAACTCGATTCCGCGATCATGGACGGCGCCACGCTGAAAGCCGGTGCCGTGGCGGGGGTCACCCGCACCCGCCACCCGGTAGACGCGGCGCGCGCAGTGATGGACCATAGCCCGCACGTGATGCTGATGGGCGCGGGCGCCGATGCCTTTTCGAAAGATCAGGGGCTGGAGCAGGTCGATCCCTCATGGTTCCGCACCGAGGCGCGCTGGCAGCAGTTCCTGACGTGGAAAAAGACGCGTCAGGCCGCGCTTGACCGCACTCACCTGTTCGGCACCGTAGGCGCGGTGGCGCTGGACGCGGACGGCAACCTTGCCGCCGCCACCTCTACTGGCGGCATGACCGGCAAGCGCTGGGGCCGGGTGGGCGATTCGCCGATCATCGGCGCGGGTACGTATGCAAAGAACGGCCAGTGCGCGGTTTCCGCCACCGGCTCGGGCGAATACTTCATCCGCGAAAGCGCTGCGCGGCAAGTCTGCGACCGGGTCGGCTATCTGAAGCAGCCGCTGGCCGAGGCCGCGCAGGCGACGATCATGGCGGTGGGCGCGATCGGCGGCGACGGCGGGCTGATCGCCATGGGGCCGGACGGCACCCCTGCGTTTGCCATCAACGACCTTGGCATGTATCGTGGGCGCATTGCCGAAGGCGGTACGGCCGCAACGGCGATCTACGCGGATGAACGACCGGGAGATTGACTTGCAATCCGGCGTCCGGCTTGACGAAACCGACGAAAGCCTGCTGGCCCTGCTCCGGCGGGACGCCCGCCTGCCGATCGCGCAACTAGCCAAGGAACTTACGATCCCGCGCGGCCAGCTCTACTCGCGCCTTGCCCGGCTGGAAGAGGCGGGCATCGTCGCGGGCTATACCGTGCGGCTGGGCGAGGCTTATGCCGCAGGCCGTATCCGCGCCCACATGATGATCAAGACCGCCCCGCGCTGGCATCGCGAGGTGGAAAGCGCGCTGGAACATATCGCGCGGGTGCAGGCCGTCCACGCGATCAGCGGCGAATATGATATCATTGCCATGCTGGAGGCAGAAGACAGCCGCCATCTGAACGACCTGATCGACGATATCGGCATCCTGGAAGGGATCGAGCGGACCAGCACCAGCGTGATCCTGGCGACCAAGCTGGAGCGGTAGGAGCATTGCCTAGGTGTTTAAAGTCCTCTTTCGAGGAGGAACCCCTCCGACTTCAATCAGATACTGGCTTGAACCCCGCCTCGTGATCCTGCCGGCGTCAGCCGGTCAGTCATTCAGATCGGGAAGGGCGGCAATTACTAGCTATATCGCCGGAACCTGTCATTCTGGAATCGGCCAGTCCAAGGCAACCAGAATGAGGAAGCTGCCGGTCCGCACCTGGGAGAGTAAAATTGGCGGCTGAATGTCTTAGAACGGTCGTTCCGAGGCACCGTGTCTTCGCATCTTCTAGCCGCAGCATTGCGCCGGAGACCGGATGTGCCAGATGTGTGACCTAGGAACTCAACAAGCCCTTTGCGCGTATTGCACCTTGATGCAGTGGGATAGCAAAGCTGTGGGGGCAAGTTCGTGATGTCGGCAAAAAGCAATCTGGCGATCCAGACCGTCGAGGGGATATCCGGACGATCACAGGAGAACCTATCCGATATCGAGCTGCTCCATCAGATCAGCGTCACATTGATCGGTGAACAGGACCGCTTCGAACTTTACGGTAAGATTGTCGAGGCTGCGGTCGCGATCGCGGGATCTCAGTTTGGCACAATGCAACTCCTATGCCCTGCCGGAGACCCGTCAGGCCATGACGGTGAACTGCAACTGCTCGCTCATCGCGGCTTACCTGAGCACGCCATCGAATTCTGGAAATGGGTCCAGCCTGCCGCATACAGCAGTTGCACCCTCGCTCTGAAGTTCGGCCAACGCGCAATCGTCCCTGATTTCGAAGAATGGGCCGATATCGCAGGGACCCAGGATCTGGTTGCATTTCGGCAGGCCGGAATTCGCTCGGCTCAGACCACGCCCCTCATTTCGCGTAGCGGCAAGCTTCTTGGCATGATCTCCACGCACTGGGCGCAGCCGCATGAACCCAGCGAGCGCGATTTGCGGATGCTGGACATTCTCGCGCGACAGGCCGCGGATTTGCTTGACCGCACGATTGCGGAAGAGGCTCTTCGCCAGCTCAACGAAACCCTTGAGATCCGGGTTGAGGAAAGATCTCGAGAACTCATGGCTTCCGAGGACCAGATCAGGCAGCTGCAGAAAATGGAGGCGATCGGCCAGCTGACCGGCGGGGTCGCGCACGATTTCAACAACCTCCTCACGATCATTCGCTCGTCAGCAGAACTGCTGTCCCGGCGGGAGTTGCCGCGCGAAAAGCAGCGCAAGTACATCGACGCTATCTCGGAGACAGCCGACAGGGCGGCCAAGCTCACCAGCCAGCTGCTCGCATTTGCCCGCCGTCAGCCCTTGCGGCCGGAAGTATTCGACCCCGCCGAAAAGGTGGCCAGCGTCTCGGAGATGCTGCGCACCGTGGTCGGCTCGCGCATCGAGATTGATGTCCTTTCTCTGTGCGATCCCACTTTCGTCGAAGTGGATGCCAGCCAGTTCGAGACGGCGCTGGTGAATATGGCGGTCAATGCACGCGATGCAATGAACGGCGAGGGCCGGATCACCATCTGCGTGGACACCGCACGGTCAATCCCAGCCCGCCGCGGTCATGCAGCGGCGCAAGGCGATTTCGTGAAGGTCTCGGTCACGGATATTGGATCGGGCATGCCGCAGGAACACATCGACCGTGTGTTCGAACCTTTCTTCACGACGAAGGAAGTGGGCAAGGGCACCGGCCTCGGCCTGAGCCAGGTCTATGGGTTCACCAGGCAGTCGGGCGGCGAGATCGCCGTCACAAGCGAAATGGGCCGCGGAACGACCTTCAGCCTATACCTACCCCGATCGACGGCACTCGTCGACGACACGTCCCCGGACTTGACGGGACCTGCCATGGTCACTGACGCGAGGATCCTTATCGTCGAGGACAATCAGCAGGTAGGGGACTTCGCTGCGCAACTGCTGGCCGACCTGGGCTTCACGGCACGCCGTGCCGGAAACGCGCGCGAAGCGCTAGCCGTGCTCGAGGCCGAACACGATGAGATCGACATCGTGTTCTCCGACGTCGTCATGCCCGGTGTGGACGGGGTAGAGCTATGCCGACGCATCCGGGCGCGCTGGCCGGGCCTGACAGTGGTACTCACCGGCGGATACAGCCACGTGCTTGCCGATGATATGCGGCACGGGTTTCCCCTGCTGCAAAAGCCCTATTCGCTCGACGACCTCGTGCGCGTGATGCGCGATGCTCATGCGCAGAACGGAAACGTCTTTTAGAACCGCGCCCGATAGAGCCTGAAGATGATCACGCTGCCGCGCGCAGCAGGGCCTCGCGCAGGCGGCTAGGGGAGCAGGGCTTTGAGTAGACCTGGGCGTCGGGATAGCGGGTCTTCAGCTGATTTTCGTCGGCATGGCCGGAATGGAAGATCAGCGGCACACCAGCGTCCCTGAGCACGTCGGCGGCAGGAAACACCTCGCCATCCGGTAAGCGAACATCGAGAATGGCGCACGTCGGAAGTTGCCGCTCGATCGCGGCCAAAGTGCCGGCAAGCGTTCCGCATGTGCCTGCAATGGAGTATCCGAGCGCTTCGACAGTGTCTTCCAGATCAAGCGCCACGAACAATTCATCTTCAACGATCAGGACAGCGCAAGTCATCCGGCAATCACCGAGCCAGGCAATTCCATCCGCTGTACCAGCTTGCCGCCTTCCACGGTGCGTTCGATACTCGCGCCGAGCTGACGGGCCGACGTAGCAACAAGCAACGTCCCAAATCCCTTGCCTTCCGTCACATCAATCTCATTCTCGCCTGCTTCGGTCCATTCCAACGAGATGGTCCGATCGCGTAACGCCCATGTGATCGAAAGGCTGCCGGGTCGTGCGCCCAGCACGCCATATTTTGCCGCATTGGTCGTCCATTCGTGCAGGATCAGCGCCAGCGAGGAAAGGGAGGTGCGCTCGACCGTGACGTCAGGGCCATCGATCTCGATATTTGCTTGCCCCGAATAAGGAGCAGTCGTCGTTTCAATCAGGTCTTTCAATGATATCGGTCGCGGCTCGCCGGCCGGGGCAGCCAGCGAATGCGCGCTGCCCAACGCTGAAATCCGCTCGCGCAGGTCCAGCGACAGGCTCTGGACATCGTCGTGAGTTCGGCTCGCCGCAGCGATCATGCCGCTGACCACCGCAAAGAGGTTTTTGACGCGGTGGTTCATTTCGCGCAGCATCAGGCCGCGCGCATCGGCAAGGGCGTATTCGGCAGTGATGTCGATTGCCGCCCCAACCATGCGCAGCGGGTTCGAACCCCCGATCGTGCGTCCGAAGCTTTTGAGATAGCGGTCGGAAACAGCTCCGTCCTTTTCTTGCTGGGGCACGCGGAACGTGACAGCGAAGTCTTCCGCACCCGATGCTGCGCGGCGCAAGGCATCCTCGACCGCAGTACGGTCATCGCCGTGGATGCGCGAGAGCACATCCGCCACCGTCACTTCGCCTTTGGCCGGCAAGCCCAACTGGATGCGATTGGTGCCATCGGGAATGAGTTCGCCGGTCTTCTCGCAATATTCCCAGACGCCGATGCCACCCGCCGTGATCGCAAGGTCGAGCCGCTCGCGCTCGGCAGCAAGATCGCTTTCCATAAGCAGCGCTACGGTGATGTCGGTCAGAACCAGTGTGGCGCCGTCCACCCCTCCGTGCTGCGTACGATAGGGAAGCACGCGCAGCGCCAGCGTGCGTCCCCCTTCGCGCGTGTGGACCCGGCGCTGCAGAGATTCTCCGGTTTCGGCGACCTGAAGCGCATCGTCGAGATATCCGTTGTCGTCGAGCCGCGTCGCGACGTCTGCGAGCAGGCGCCCCCGGTCAGTGGGGCGCAGCGGAAAGATACCGGTCGCGGCCTCGGTGAAGCTCCGGATGCGCAGGTTGCGGTCGAGAACGATCACGGCAAGGTCGGTAGATTCAAAGAAGTTGCGCAGGTCAGAATTTGCAACGGTAAGCTGGTCGACCTTGCTCTTGAGCTCGTCGTTGACGGTCGACAACTCCTCGTTCGTGGACTGGAGCTCCTCATTCATCGACATCATTTCTTCGTTGGAACTCTTGAGTTCCTCGTTCGCCGTCTCCAGCTCCTCGACCGCCGTCCGCAGCTTGTGGCGGGTAAGGCGCAGTTCCTCTTCCAGCGCCTCCATGTGGTCGTCGCCGTCCTCGATCTCCGCGGCATCATGCTCATCGAAGGGGCGGAATGGCGCGCGGTCGCGGAATACGAGCAGAAGCGTACCATCGGGCAGCGGCTCGCAAACCGCTTCGATCGGCTGCAGGCCGTAGTCCGACTTGACCTCAACTTCCCGCGCGATCGTGCGCTTCTTGCCGTCACGCGCCTGGCGCACAAGCGGCCCCAGCACGTCGCGAAGTCCAGGCTTTGCGAGTGAAATGGCGTTAGCGCCGCCGGTACGGGTTACGGGAAAGTCGAAGTAGCGGCTCAACTTTCCGTACGCAGCCAGTACCGCGCCGTCCTGGTTCAGCACCATTGAGGGCGGTGCGTAGAGTTCCGTCAGCCGCTGGATGGCGATCTCACTCTCTGCGGCCCTGCGTCCGCCCTCCACCCGGCTCGACACCTGACGCTGCCGCTGGGTATTTCGGTCGCTGGCGGGAAGATCGATCGGATAGCTTGGGCTACCAGCGCCCCGTTCAAAGATGCGGGCGTGATGGTCGACTGGAGGGAACAGGTGATCGAAACGGCCGATGCTCTCCGACGGACCAAGGAACAGGTAGCCGCCGGGCCGGATCGCGTAATGCAGGATCGGCATGACGGACTGTTGTAAGCGGTCATCGAAGTAGATCAGAAGGTTACGGCAGGATACCAAATCTATGCGGGAAAACGGCGGATCCTTGA
The DNA here is from genome assembly GCF_036352595.1 of Novosphingobium resinovorum. GTDB lineage: Bacteria > Pseudomonadota > Alphaproteobacteria > Sphingomonadales > Sphingomonadaceae > Novosphingobium > Novosphingobium resinovorum_B. Next base: position 5,901 of record NZ_JAZFAX010000049.1, on the reverse strand, counting down.
CTACGCTGTGATTGGAAAATCGAATGAGATCGCGGATCTGGTTCGCGATCGAGAAGCGTTCGCCATGCGGGTTCGTCCATCGTTCGCGCAAGGGGCTGGGAATGTCGGCAAGCGCGGAAGCAGGGTAGCTGCCCTCGCGCGCGATCTGCAGCATTTGCTCATCAATGTCGGTCGCAAAAATCTGCACCGGGTTGGCGAACCCGTTCTCGCGTGCGGCATCGGCGAAGAGCATGGCCAGCGTATAGGCTTCCTCGCCGCTGGAGCAGCCCGGCACCCAGACGCGAACTTCCTCGTCGGTCTCGCGGTTGCGCAAGAGCGGGAGGATGACCTTGGTTCGCAAAGCCTCGAACATCTCGGGATCGCGGAAGAAGCGCGTGACGTTGATCAGGAGGTCGCGAAACAGCGCCTCGCATTCGACAGGATCGCTGCGTACGCGGTCCAGATAGGATCGCGCTGACGCAATGGACAGCACGTGCATCCGCCTTTCCACGCGCCGCACGAGCGTTGAACGCTTGTAGCCGGAGAAGTCGTGCCCCACCGCCGACCGCAGCGTGCCGCACAGGTCATCGACATGATCGGCGACGAGTTCCGCCTGCTGCTCGCGAGGCTCGCCACTGCGACGTGCGAAGAATGCGGAAAGGCAGTCGATTATGTCCGCCGGGCGCTTGACGTAATCCACCAGACCCGTGCCAACTGCCGAGACCGGCATGCCGTCGTAGCGCGCCGTTTCGGGCTGCTGGACGACGCAGACTCCACCATGCTCCTTGATGGCGCGCAGGCCCGTGGATCCATCGGCCCCGGTCCCCGATAGGATGACGCAGGCTGCATTCGCCTGCTGGTCTGTTGCCAGAGAGATAAAGAAGTCGTCGATCGGCCGACGCAGCCCTCGCGGTTGGGCGAACTCGGTCAGTTGCAGCCTGCCCTCCTGCAGGACCAGCCCCCGACCGGGCGGAATGATGTACACCCGGTCGGGCAACAAAGTTTCACCCCCCTCACACTGCAGCACATCGAGCGGGCAGGCCCGGTCGAGCAACTGCGCGAGCATGCTTTCATAATTCGGATCGAGATGCTGGACGATCACGAACGCCATGTTGGTGGGTAAGCGCGCAGCCGACAGCATCTCACGCAGCGCCTCAAGCCCACCGGCCGAAGCACCAATTCCGACCACCGGCACCGCTATCGGAGACGTGCCCTCAGACCGCAACGCCACATCATCAGGCTTGTCGTTTCCGCTCAAAGGATCGAACTGTCGTCGAGGTTGGCAAGGGTCAGTTTGGCCTGCGCAATGATCGCGGCCGAATTGGCAATCGTGGTCAAAGTTCCCTCGACGATGATCCCGCTTTCCGCGGCAACGGGGCTCAGCCTGGTCAGCGTCTGGTTCAGTTCCCGATCATAACCCTGAAGACGCTCTGGCTGGGCCCGGCTGACGTCGAACTGCGACGCAAAGATATACCGTGTCTCGCCTGCAAGAGAGCGAAGCCGCGACATGTAGAGCAGGTTGACGAATGGCGTTCCGTCCTTGCGGAAGTTGAGGATCGGGGTGCGCACGTTGGGAGACAGGTCGTCTTCCAGGAAGGCGCGCAGCTTGGCCCGAGCTTCACTCTCGTCGGCATCGCGCTGGAGCACGCGGCAGTTGTGCCCGATCAATTCCGAAGACGCGTAGCCGGTCAGTTCCACGAACCTGCGGTTCACCAGCGCCAGCGGATGGTCTCCGTCAGGATGAGCGAGGGCGAGCGCTATCGGCGAATTCTCGAAAAACGTCTTGAGCTCGTCGGGTACGCTCAGGTCCTGCACTTCAATATCTCCTGCAAGCGTCGTTGGCACTTTGTCCCTCATCACCCCCTCGATCCGATCGGGTCGCTCAGCCGTATGTGCCTGATTTGTGCGGAAGCGTCACGGGCCTTCTGCTCGCTCTGACGAAATTTGAGGTGAACGCAAGCGGAGATGAATGACATCTCAACGGTCGGAAGGGGACGGGAAATCGGCGGCGGAGCCGCCGGAAAGCGTCGGCCCGCGGTGGCAAGGTGCGGGCGCGAGCGCGGGATATTTTCGCCACCACAGCGCCGCTAAACGAGGAAATCCGGTCGGACGGCGCTGCCTCAGTCACCCACCGGTGGAATGAAGCTGACCTGGGCGAGCCGCCAGGCACGGCTTTTTTCCTTGGGCCAATACTGTCGAGGATGCCTGTGCTCGGCAGGCGGGTGAACACCGTGGACCTCAGCCCGGATCAATCGTCCGGTTTCTCTCAGCCGGATTGTGGCCGAGGGAAATTCCTCAAGCAGACGATCTTCCAATTCCTGCGCATCTTCTGAAAGTCGGGGGCTTGATAGAGCGCGGGGCGATCCGTCGACCAGTTCGGCGGTCGCGGAGCGCAAGGCCTTTATGCCATCGCTGATCACATCGAGAGAGATAATGGCAGCCGCGACGGAATCGGCCCACCACCAGCCAAGCCCGAGACCGATAATACCGGCAAGGCCCGCTGCGCCCGTCAACCAGTTGGCCTTGTTCATCAAAGCGTCGGTATGCAGAAGCTTGTCGTTGAGCTTTTCGGCGAGCGGCAGTTCCTTGCGACCGATCAGCATGGGAGGAACAAGGGAATAGAGTTGCGCGGCGATCATCAGCCACCCGAGCCAGACGTCTTTTCCAAACAGCACGATCGAGCCGACGGACGCATGCTCGGCGGCCGTCAGCGCGACAACCGCATTGTAGAGCAGGAGAAGCCCGACCGCGGTGAGAGCGACTGCGGCCACGAAGAAGCCGAGGCCGTTCACCCGCTCGAACCCGAAGGGAAACTTCTTCGACCGGCGGCCCTTAAGTTCCATTTTTGCGGCGATGAGAAACATGATCGGCGGGACGACGCCGAGGGTATCCTCGACCCAGGCCGTTTTCATGGTTTGGCTCTGACCCAGCACCAGCCCCATCGCGACGATGATCGTGGCTGTCCAGAACAGGTTCCAATACTCGAGCCTGATTGCCTCGCGCATGACGCCGCGCAGTTCATCTGGCAGACTGCTGTTCATCGTTCCCTCGCGGATTGCGATACCTTGCGCGATGCGCGCTCGACTAACATGATCCAGCTGTTCTCGCCATTTTGCATGGCAGCTTTCACTTCGATCGCATGTTTACCGGACCCCGTACTTCGCAGCGGGGGAGTAAAAGCCACCTTGGTCTTCCATGGGCTATCCTTGGCGAATGCGCCCAGGACAAGATCGGTCTTTCCTTCGGAGAGGTCGGTGAGAAGGGCTTCTGACGCACCGCCCGCGATGCGTGGGCGCGCGCCAGTCTGCCGCTCGATCTCGCCAAGCAGGCGCCGCAGTTCCAAGGTGTCCGGTGTGCCTGCGACCAGCCCCACTCTGAACTGCCGGGCCGTTCTGACGTTCTCCAGCGTATCTTCCGGATCCTGCGGGAGCCCGTGGCAGGCTGGGAGAAGAAACAATGCACCAAGGGCGATCCATCTCATGCCGAATGCCACGCTTGTTGTTGTTGCCCATTCGGAACGAGCGAGCGTCGGCGTTGTTTCGGGCGCTGGCGGGTGAGGGACAACAGCATTGCCGTCCATGATGCGCCGGCTTCGGCATCTGTCGCTACCGACTTGTCCCTCAATCGTCACATCTTGCCTTAAAGGCGCAGCGCAGCGCGTCTGAAGCAGAACCGCCCGCAGTCATCGCTCGTTAGGTCACTACAAGGAGACCGTCATGAGCCAGACTGCCGATATGATTCACGAAGACGCGTTGCCCGGACACGAAAGCTTCCTGCAGCCGAAGCCCGAATGGCAACCGCGCTATCCCGGCTCAGGCCGGCTGACCGGCAAAGTCGCGATCGTCACGGGCGCTGACAGCGGCATCGGGCGAGCCGTTGCGGCCCTCTATGCGCGTGAAGGCGCCGACGTCGCGATCGTCTATCTTCTGGAAGATGACGATGCCCAGGAAACCCGGCGGATCGTGGAAGCGGAGGGGCGCAGCGCCATCACAATCAGGGCCGACGTCGGCATCAAGGAAGCCTGCAATCTGATCGTCGAAGAAACCCTGACGGCCTTCGGTCGCATCGACATTCTCGTCAACAATGCCGGCGAGCAGCACCCTGATGCGGACATCACCGACATCTCCGAGCACCAGCTGCGCCGAACCTTTCAGACCAATATCTTCGGAATGTTCTTTCTGACCCAAGCGGCCAGACCACACCTTTCAAGGGGCGCCGCCATCGTCAACTGCACCAGCGTGACAATGTATCAGGGCAGCAAGGAACTGCTTGATTACAGCTCCACGAAGGGCGCCATCACGGCTTTCACACGGTCGCTGTCAGAGAACCTTATCGAGCACGGAATTCGCGTGAACGCCGTGGCTCCTGGTCCCATCTGGACACCGCTCAACCCTTGCGGCGGAGCAAGCCCCGAGAAGCTTGAGCACTTCGGTGAAAGCACGCCGATGGGGCGGCCGGGACAACCCAACGAAGTTGCACCTGCTTTCCTGTTCCTGGCCTGTGAGGATGCCAGTTACATGACGGGTCAGGTCCTGCACCCCAACGGCGGAATCATTGTGAACGGATGAAGTTGCCCGGCGACGCCGGCGGCACTTAGGTGGGCACCGCCGGCGTCCCCAGCAGACTATGGATTGCACTCGTCAACGTCTCGGCACCATACGGCTTGGCCAAGACGGAGAATTGCGCCGTCCCTTCGCCCACCATCTGCTCGCTATAGCCGGTCGCAAGCAGGACGGGCGTTTCGGGCGCCCGGATGTGGAGCTGCCGGGCCAGATCGATACCGCTCAAGCCGGGCATCACGACATCGCTGAAAACCAGGTCAAAATCCTGTTCCTGAGCAACGCGCAATGCCTCCGCACCATTATGCGCCGTCACGACCTCAAGCCCGAGATCCACCAGTAACTGCTACGCAAAATCCAGAACCTGTTCATTGTCCTCCACCAGCAGAATTCTCAAACCGGGCGGGAGCGGCGCGTCGCCGCGAGCATGACCGGATGGGCCCGGCTGCTTGTCGACGGTGGGCAGGATCAGCCGCACAGTGGTCCCCACGCCCACTTTTGAGAGGATTTCCGCGGTGCCGCCGGCCTGCGCCGCAAAGCCGTGGATTTGGGACAGTCCAAGCCCTGTTCCCTGTCCAACGGGCTTGGTGGTATAGAAAGGTTCAAACACACGTTCGATCGTCTCGGGTGTCATTCCCGTTCCGGTGTCGGTTATCTCGATCGCGACGGCATCATCTTTTCCGAGTGAATGTTCCCGGATGCTGATGGTCAGAGTGCCACCTTCCGGCATGGCATCCCGCGCGTTGACTGCCGCGTTCAAAATGGCCGTCTCGAGTTCCGTTGGATCGACTTCCACCCGCGCAATCAAATTGGAGGGTTCGACCACAATCTCAATATTGCTGCTAATGGAGCGTGAGAGGACTTCGCCAAAAGCATCTAACTGGATGTTGAGGTCCAGAACCTCGGGCTGGAGGACGCGGCGGCGGCTGAAGGCCAGAAGATGTCCGGTCAGCGTAGCCGCGCGCTTGACCGTGTCGGTCAATCCATCGAGATATTTGACGCGCTTCTCTTCGGACAGATCCGGCTTTCGCAACATCTCGGTTGCCCCGGAGATGACGGTCAGCAGGTTATTGAAATCGTGAGCGACACCACCGGTCAACTGGCCGATAGCCTCCATTTTCTGCGACTGGCGCAGCGTTTCGTGAAGCTTTGTCAGTTCCTCGGTTCGTTCGGCGACCCGGCGCTCCAGTGTTTCATTGGCTTCGCGCACCTGCCGAATGAGTTGTGCATTCTCGATGACCTGCCCCCCGAAAGGTCCCTCATTCTGATGTAGAGTCTGCCCACGAGAAGGAGCAGACGCATGAGGAAGAGCCGTTTTACCGAGGCGCAGATCATCGGGATGATCAAGGAGCAGGAGTCCGGG
>NZ_JAZFAX010000048.1:0-27101 GCF_036352595.1 Novosphingobium resinovorum | reverse complement strand
AGCATGCCCGCCATCCGACAGGCCATCATTGACCGAATATCAAGACCTCCGCCAGACCAATGCCCTCATTGCGGTGGGAGCCTATCAGTCACGCATTTCAAACTTCTGCCAAAGTAGTGCTAATCGCCAGCCAGTCACAGGCCTGCGAAATCCTGATGATCATTCAAGACGTTGGCGTCCAAACACCGGCCGCGTTCGCCCATGCAGTCGATGAGGCGGGGCGCTTCCGATAATCACGCAATGCTGGCGCCTTCTTCGGCCTGGTGCCCAGACGCCATCAATCAAGCGCACACCGGCGCTCGGCGAGGCTTCGCGTCCCTCGATTTCCCGCAGGTTCAAAACCAGCACCGTGTTCATAGATTCGAGCAGAGTCACGCCAAGCGTAGAAATAGCGCTGCACCGTCAAGACTGGTGGAAAAAATATGGGCGGGAGCCTCCAGGAGCAGCCGCTGGCGGCGATGTAAAGCAGGGCATTCACCACTTAGCGGTTTTCGACCGTTCTGAATCGGTCTGGGATTCCCTTCGGGCGCGATTTCAGAATCCGTGCTGGTGAAGGAGGCCGGCATGGATGGCTCTTTCGGTGGATTTGCGCACTCGGCTGTTCGCAGCGGTGGACAGTCGATCGAGTTGCCGTACAGCGGCGGCCCGGTTTGGTGTAGCACCATCAACGGCGTTCCGCTGGCGAGCCCAGCAGCGCGAGACGGGTGACATAGCCCCGAAGCCGTGCGGCGGGGATATGCGCTCGCGGCGGATGGAAGAACGGCCAGCGGACATTCTGGTCATTCGGCCCCTGGCAGCCAATCACGTACTCAGCTTCAGGCCGAAGGTGTCCTCCTATCGCCGACTGATAGCGGCGGCATCGAAACTGATTCCGCAGAGCGAATGAAACTGACTCGCCGTTGCACTGGGGACTCGGCGACGCCCTGTTGATTATTGAGGCAACAGGATGTGGGGTGTCTGCTGCGCGCCCATTCACGCCGTTCAATTGGGAAAGCGGCGCGGCCATAAGTGGTCAGTCCGCTTGCGACCGGGGCTGGGACAAACCCGCCGTTCGCGATGTCGCTACTGAATGGCTGATTATGCCATAACCCGTCGGTGGCCTTTTGACGCTAGATCCATGGGACAAACGTCCGGTTCCAAGCTAGCGATCTTCTTTGGTAAAGGCCGACATAGGTAGTAACGTGCCGGACTGCTGATAAGGCGCGAAAGCAATGTTAGGGCAAATCCCATGAGCTCGACCCTGCACGCTTCAGCGAAGCTTTTCTGGCGTTAAAACTCGCTTCAATCTACGGATGTACGATGGGCTACAAGAATGCTGAGAAAACGAGGCTTGCGCTCATAAAATCGGCCGAGACGCTTGTCGCGAAACGAGGGTTAGCTGGAGTCTCAGCCAGGGAGGTTTGTCGGCTCAGCGGGCTCAAAAACAACGTAGCGGTCCAGTACCACTTCACCTCCGTCGAACAGCTCTACGATGAAATCGTCAAGCATCGGATGATCCAGTTGGAAGCAATTCGATGCCAACGGCTTCAGGCACTCGGCCATAATGAATTGGCAGCCCTGACGATCGACGAGCTAGTAGCGCTGGTATGCCTGCCTCACCTCCGTATTCGCGATGAGAACGGTGGCTATCCTTATGCGGCATTTCTGTGTCATTATTTGCCCGAGAAGCGACCTACCGGCTTCAACTGGGCCATGGAGGCAGGATCAAGCATCACGCCAACGATGCAGCGGATTATCACTCTTCTGAGGAACCAACGTCCTAACCTGCCTTTCGACGTGTTCAATCGCAGAATGACGAACGCGACCTTGGTATTCTTGAATGTGCTTAGAGGGTTGCCGGATTCTGAAACACGTAGTGATGACGTTTACAGGCACCCGTTGATCCTGGACGGATTGCGGCAATGCGTGGCGTTGCTCAATGCCGAATGGCACGCCCCCCAATCCTGAGCCGTTTCACGCCAGACTGCCTCAGCGGCACTTTCATCTAATTCCGCGATCCCAGACGTCAACCGGCGATCCTGCGCGCCCAAATTCAATTTAAGGCAATTGACACGAATCTACATTGCAATTAGTCAACGTATATGTTGACGGTCTGCCCGCAGGCCGGAAACCCGAAACAATAAGGAACGATGGGCGACAGGTTACGCAACCGCCCCACGTCATCAAGGAGGAGAGGATCTTGGAACTTCAATCCAATTCCGCGCGTCGCCATGCCGGGCGTATTGCCTTGCTGCTTTGCGGTACGGCGCTGCTAGCGGCCCCCATGTCGGTTCTTGCGCAGGACGGAAGCAAGGCCGCGCAGGACGCCGCGACAGCGAGTTCGAACGACATCATTGTGACCGCTCAAAAACGCAGCGAGAACATGATGAAGGTGCCTGTCGCCATCTCGGCATTCACCGGTGATATGCTCCAGAAATCCGGCGTGCAGGGTGTTCAAGGGCTGTCCGTAGCGACGCCGGCCATTGTCTATCCCAGCACCGGCGCTTACGCCCAGCCGTACATCCGTGGGGTCGGCAGCCGGCTGCTGCAGAACGGCCTCGACCCGAGCGTCGCAACCTATATCGACAACCGATATATCTCGCGCCAGTCCGCCGTCGTCTTCGACTTCGCGGACGTGGAACGCGTCGAAGTGCTTAAGGGCCCGCAAGGTGCTCTGTTCGGGCGCAACGCATCCGCCGGTGCCATCCGGGTGCTCACCAAGGAGGTCGACAAGGACGTCGAGGGCTATGTCAAGGCCGGTTACGGCAACTACAATCAGTGGACGTTGAGCGGGGCGGTAAATGCGCCATTGACCGAGAATTTCGGCATGCGGATCAGCGGCATGACGTCACAGCGCGACGGTTATGTGAAGAACCTGGTCCCGACCGGCCGCAAGGAACTGGACGATCGTGATTTCAATGCCGTCAGGATCAAAACGCGCTGGACACCAGGCGATGTGCTCGATGCCAAGCTGTCGCTAAGCTACTGGAGCCAGAATGACAACGCGGGCAACGACACCGTAGCGCTAGGCCCGCCGGAATACACCACGGGACTTGCCAATGGCGGGATCACCGGAACAGACAGCAAACATGTTGCGACGGCGCTGACGGGCGCGAACAAGAAGGAAGAGTTCGCCGGGGAACTCAACCTCGGCTTCGATCTCGGCGGTGTGCAACTGCAGAGCATCTCCACTTACGCGCGCCTTGACAATCGCCTGACCTTCGACGGAGACGGCACCAGTTCGCGCCTCGTGGATGCGACCGTGTTCGAGAACACCAGAACGTTCTCCCAGGAACTGCAGCTTTCTTCGCAAGGCACCAACACGATCGACTGGATCGCGGGCGCGTTCTATTTCCATGACGATACCAGCTTCGACACGATTATCGACGTAGGCCCACGCATCGTTTCCAACGGGCTGCAGCGGGTCAAGACCGAGTCCTACGCCGCGTTCGGGCAGGCCACGTGGCACATCTCTCCCATGCTCAGTTTTGTCGTGGGCGGGCGTTATAGCCACGATCGCAAGGATGTTTCGTCCGTGGCCTCTCCGCACCGCGGCGCGGTCACCCTTCCCGCCACGCCTGACGAAGACAGCAAGGCGTGGTCGAAGTTCACGCCTTCTGCGACCCTGCAGTACGACTTCGGCAATACGCTGGTCTATGCAAAATTCGCGCGGGGCTACAAGAGCGGCGGCTTCAACTACCCGGTGCAGAACCAGCCGGTACTTTCTCCCGAAATTCTGGATATGTACGAGCTGGGCCTGAAGGGCAATTTCTTCGATCGCGCCGTGCGGACGACCTTGTCCGCATACTATTACGACTACAGTGACCTGCAGGTGACGCGTGCCGCCGCCGAAGGCGTTGGTGTGATCGTCACCACCGAAAACGCTGCGAACGCCGAACTGTATGGTCTGGATGCGGATGTGACATGGTCGGTCACGCCCGCCTTCACGCTCACCGGCGCGGCCAGTTGGCAGCATTCGCAGTACAAGGACTATCTCGCCAGCGCGAAGGTCTACCGCTCGGTACTGCCTGGCGGCACGGCGCGCGGGATGGTCGACGTGGGATTCGACGCCGACGGTCATCGACTGCTGCGCGCACCGAAGTTTTCCGCCTATGCGGCTGCCAACTACGACCTACCGGTTGGCAGCGGCGTGGTTCCGATCAATCTGTCTTACGCGTACAAGGGCAGCTACGACTTCGACTTCGTCTACGATCCGCCCAACGCCACACGCACCGGCACGACCCGTGCGCTGCGCCAAAAAGCGTACAGCATCGTCAACGGGCGGATCGGCTATCGTCCCGAGTCCGATCGCTGGTCCGTTTCAGCCTGGGTAAACAACCTGCTGAAGGAAAAGTACTTCGACGATGTCGTGGCAGCCGGCGTCGGCATTCGCGGCTCCTACGGCGCTCCGCGCACCTATGGCGTCGAGTTCCAGTTCAACTTCTGACCGACCTGCAGGGTAGCCCTTCGCTGGCTGCCCTGCTTCCCCATTTGCCGAAGGTCACCAGCATGTCAGCCAAGCTTTCCCGCCTCCGCCGGTGGCTGCGCAACACATCCGTGGCGATGCTCTGCGTACTGCCCACCACTATCGCGGCTCAGACGAGCGATGCTCCCGCGCCGGACTTGCGCCCCGATCACTGGCCACAGATCGCCAGACCCGCGCCCGGTGCTCCGAACATCCTGCTGATAATGACCGACGACGTCGGCTTCGCATCGTCAGCCACGTTCGGCGGCGCGATCCCGACCCCCAACCTGAGCGCGCTGGCAGAGACGGGCGCGCGCTATAACAACTTCAACACAACCGGGATGTGTTCGCCCACGCGCGCATCCCTGTTGACCGGGCGCGATCCGCACGACGTGGAGATGGGCAACATCAACAATCTGGCGACCGGGTACAAAGGCTATACCTCGGTCATCCCGCGGTCTGGCGGCATGATCGCCGAAGTGCTTCGCCAGCGCGGCTATGCAACCGCCGCGATCGGCAAGTGGCACATAACTCCGCCCTGGGAACTGAGCGCCTACGGGCCATTCGACCGCTGGCCTTCGCACATGGGGTTTTCCTATTTCTACGGGTTCCACGGCGGGGACACCGATCAGTTCCGCCCAGCCCTGTTCGAAAACACCGTCCCCGTGACACCGCCCCAGGACCCGGCCTACATCCTGGACGCGGACCTTGCCGACCATGCGATCTCCTGGATACGCCAGCAGAAGGCCGTCGCCCCCGATCATCCCTTCTTCCTGTATCTGGCCCCCGGAACCGCGCACACCCCGCATAGTGCGCCGGCCGAGTGGCTCATGAAATTTCGCGGGAAGTTCGACCGGGGATGGGACGCGATGCGCGCCGACAACTTCCGGCGGCAAAAAGCGCTCGGCATCATCCCGAAGGACGCGGTGCTGACCCCGCGCCCCGATTTTCTTCCTGCGTGGCAAAGCCTGCCGGCAGAGCGCAGGCAGGTCTACGCCAGAATGATGGAGGCGTTCGCCGCCGCGCTCGCCTTTCAGGACCACGAAGTCAGGCGCGTGCTCGATAGCCTGAAGCAGAGCGGCGAACTGGACAACACCCTCATCGTCTTCATCCAGGGCGACAACGGCGCCAGCGCCGAAGGGGGCCAACAGGGCCTGATGGCCGAGGAATCGGTCATCAATGGATACGAGGAAAACTTCGACTACATCGCCAGCCATATCGACGAGATCGGCGGCCCCAAGGCGCACAGCCATTTCCCGGCGGCGTGGGCCTGGGCGATGAATTCGCCTTTCCAGTACTACAAGCAGGTCGCCTCGCACTTCGGCGGGACTCGCAACGGCATGGTTGTCTCGTGGAAAGGCCGGATCGTGCAGCCTGGTCAGATCCGCGACCAGTTCCTGTTCGTTAGCGACGTCATGCCCACGCTGCTGGAAGCTGCGGGAGTGACGCCCCCCACCGAACTGGACGGCGTGCTCCAGATGCCGCTGGGCGGCGTCAGTTTCGCTTCGACCTTTGCGCACCCCAAAGCCCCCTCGCAGCGCGATACGCAGGTCTTCGAGGTGATGCAGAATGCGGGCATCTATCACCAGGGATGGATGGCAAGTACCCGCCCCGCCGCTGCCCCGTGGCTGGTGACGTCGAAGTCCCTTGACGTGCCGTTCGAAAAGCGGACTTGGGAGTTGTACAACATCGGCAAGGATTTTTCCCAGTCCAGGGATCTTGCCTCCAGCCAGCCAGCCAAGCTGGAGGAACTCAAGGCCCTGTTCCAGGAGCAGGCCCGTGCCCACAACGTCCTGCCGGTCCATGGTATCGGTGACGGTGCTGCCGGTCGCCCCAGCCTTGCGGCGGGGCGTACACACTTCACCTATTACGCCCACACCACCCGTATCCCCGAGAACACTGCGCCCCGCATCGTCGGGCGATCATTTGAAATCGACGCCCAGATCGCGACGCGCGGCGCCGCCGACAACGGTGTCCTGCTCGCCCATGGCGGAAGGCATGGCGGGTACGCCCTCTATCTCGATGCGCAGGGCCGGCCGACGTTCCACTACAACATGATCAACGATCTGCAGTACCGGATCGTCTCGCCGGCTCCCATGCCTTCAGGCACCCATGTGCTGTCCGCGCGATTCGAAATCGATCAGCCCAAACCGGCCTCGGGTGGCACTCTCATTCTGTCGATCGACGGCAAGGAAGTGGCGCGCGGACGCGTCGAGCACACCCACCGCACCTTCATTTCCAGTTCCGAAGGATTCGACATCGGCGAGGATACGCTGACGCCAGTGTCCGATGGCTATCCTGAATACGACAATGCCTTTCGAGGCGAGATCAAGCGCGTCGACGTCGAACTGCGCTGAGAACAGCGAAGCCCCTCCAGCAAGAAGTGAATGATGCCATGTCAAACTTTACCTCAAAGCGCCGCATCGGCCTTGCCTGCCTGCTTGGCGGCACCGCGCTGCTGGCCGGGCCGGTCATGGCCCAGGACGCGGCCAATGGTGCGGCAGCGATCCCTGCGCAGGCGATCGTCGGCAATGTGAAGCCAATCGCCTGGCCACAGGAACCGCAAGCCCCCAGGGGCGCGCCCAACATCCTGCTCATCATGACCGACGATACCGGGTTCGGTTCGACCGCCACATTCGGGGGGCTGATCCCCACGCCAAACCTTGATGCCCTGGCCCGGAAAGGCGCGCGCTACAACGCGTTCAACACCACCGCGCTATGCTCGCCGACGCGCGCCTCGCTGCTCACCGGGCGCGAACCACACAGCGTTGGCATGGGCAACGTCAGCAACCTGCCCACAGCTTACGACGGCTACACCTCCGTCATCCAGTCCGATACCGGGATGGTGGCGCAGACCCTAGCGGACAACGGCTACGTCACTGCCGCCTTCGGCAAGTGGCACCTGACGCCGGAGTGGGAGCAGAGTTCCTCAGGCCCGTTCACCCGTTGGCCGACCGGGCAAGGATTCAGCTATTTCTACGGCTTCCACGGCGGCGATACGGACCAGTTCGCACCGGCCCTGTTCGAGAACACGCTTCCTATCGCCCCGCCTGCGGACGACCCCACCTATATCCTCGACAACGACCTGTCGCAGCGCGCGATCCGATGGATTCGCCAGCAGCACGACCAGGCGCCGCAGAAGCCTTTCTTCCTCTACCTCGCGCCCGGCACCGCGCATTCGCCGCATAGTGCTCCGCGCGAGTGGCTGATGAAGTTCCGCGGCAAGTTCGATCAGGGCTGGGACGTCGTGCGCGAACAGATCTTCGCGCAGCAGAAGAAGGCCGGGATCATCCCGAAGGACGCGAAGCTCACGCCACGTCCGGATTTCATGCCCGCATGGAACAGCCTGCCCGCCGATCGCAAGCTGGTCTATTCGCGCCTTATGGAAGCCTATGCCGCCGCAGTCGCTTATAACGATCACGAAGTCGGCAAGGTGATCGAGAGCCTCAAGGAGAACGGCCAGTACGACAACACCATGATCGTCTTTATCCAGGGCGACAACGGCAGCAGTGCCGAAGGCGGTCTCAACGGCAACTTTACGGAAGAAGCGTTCGTCAATCAGTACCCTGAAGATTTCGAATATGTGAAGCAGCACATCGACGACATCGGAGGCCCTCGCGCGCACAACCACTACCCGGCGATGTGGGCTTGGGCGATGAACGCACCCTTCCAGTACTACAAGCAGGCCGCATCGCATTTCGGTGGCGTGCGCAACGGCATGGTGGTGTCCTGGCCAGGGCATATCAATGCGCCCGGTCAGATCCGCAATCAGTTCCTCTACGTTACGGATGTGGCCCCCACGATCCTCGACGCGGCGGGCATAAAGCAACCGGAGGTCCAGCACGGCGTGACCCAGCGCCCGCTTGACGGGATCAGCTTCGCCTACAGCTTCAGCCAGCCCACTGCGGCAAGCCGCCGGCATACCCAGGTCTTCGAGATGATGCAGAACCTTGGCATCTATCATGATGGTTGGATGGCCAGCACCAAGCCTGCCGCGGCGCCCTGGGATATCACCAAGGCGCAGAAGATCGACCTCACCAAGCGGACCTGGGAACTCTACCAGGTGTCTAAGGACTACTCGCAATCCCGGGATCTTGCCGCTGCCCAGCCCGCGAAGCTGAAGGAGATGCAAGCCCTGTTCTTCGCAGAAGCAGAGAAGGCGAAGGTACTGCCGATCCACGGAATTGCGGATGGTGCGCAGGGGCGTCCCACCCTCACCGAGGGGCGCACCAGCTTCACCTACCACGCCGGACTGACCCGCGTGCCGGAGAACACCGCGCCGCACATCATCGGCCGCTCATTCGATATCACCGCACATATGGACATCCCCCAGCAGGGCATCACCAAGGGCGTAATCGTAACGCAGGGTGGCCGGTTCGGCGGGTATGCGCTCTACGTGAAGGACGGTAAGCCGGTCTTCCACTACAATATGACCAACGCCCTGCAGTACCGCATCGCGTCCGAAACCACGCTGACGCCGGGCCAGCACAGCCTCGTCACCCGCTTTGCCATGGACAAGCCCGAGCGCGGCTCGGCCGCAACGGTCACCCTGCTGCTGGATGGCCGGGAAATCGCGACCGGGCGCGTGGAGCATACCCACCGTGCATGGATATCCAACTCGGAAGGTTTCGACGTCGGCGAGGATACCCTTACCCCCATCAACGACGACTATCGCATTTCCGGCAGCCGCTTCACCGGAACGCTCGAGAGCGTCCGCTTCGATCTGAAGTAGACCCTTCAGGCCAGATCGAACCCACGAAAAAGGCCCCCGGTAATTCCAACCGGGGGCCTTTCTTCATATCCGGGTCTCAGCCGCCTATTTGCGGGGATAGTCGCTGGGCAGCGGGGCAATGCCGGGCCACCGGACCGGTGTGGGTGACAGCATCGATCCCCCCACCTCGTTCCAGGGCGCAATATGGATCGTGCGCATGTCACGGTGTACGATACGCCAGCCTTCCGACGTCCGGCGGTATTCGTCCTGATAGCGCACGGCACCCAGAAGCGGCTGTCCGGCCAGCACGAGTTCCAGATGCGCGCCCACCAGCCCTTCGGCCCGATCATCGTCATGGAACGTGTAGAGCCCGTAATGCGGCGTATGAACGGTCAGGCCCATATGTTCGCGCGACGTGCGAATGAAATCGACGATCGCCTCACGTCCCTGCGCATTGAGAGCGCCCGACGATGCGAACGTGGCCTCTTGCGTAAAGCTGTCTCCCACGCCCTGCATGTCGTCGCCGTCGCACGCTAGGAAATAGCGCACGATCAGGTCATCCAGTTCGGCACGGTCTTCCAGGCGGCGCAACCGCTGTTCAAGGGTGCTCATGCGGCTGTGTCCTCATTCTTATCGGGTTTCAAATTCGTCTAGCGGTGTGGATAGCACGCGTCAGGCGTTTGCAACGGCCTGAGGCACGAAGGCGCCGTACCCGCCTTGCCAGAACATCAGCGGCGGCTCACCGCTCACCACTTCGAGCGTGTGCACATGGCCAAGCACCATCTCGTGATCGCCGGCATCAACGATGGTGCCCATCGCGCATTCGATCCGCGCGACGACGTCATGCAGCAGCGGCACGCCGGCATCGGACAGAACGTGGGGCGTGCCTGCAAATTTGTCGGGGTGCTTCGATGCTAGTTGCCTGCAGACCTCCTGCTGCGTTGCCGCAAGGATGTTAACGCAGAAATGCCGGCACGTGCGCAGCTTCGCCCAACTGCTCGAAGCTTTGTCGGGGAAGAAGCCGACCAGAGGCGGCGACAGCGAAACGGAGGTGAACGAACCGACCACCATCGCCACCGCCTCGCCATCGTCCCGCACGGCGGTAACGACACACACGCCGGTCGGATAATGTCCCAGAACCTGCCGGAATTGCACGGGATCGATCATCGCCGCGCTCAGCGTCCGGTCCATACCGGCTTGCGGCGCTCGCCTCCAGCTGCCTCGCCCTCGCGCTTGTCGGCGCTCTCGGCATACTGCTCGATCTCCTCAAAGCGCGTCATCAGCGCCACTTCCAGCGGATAGCCTTGGCGTCCCAGCGCCGCTGCCTTGGCAGCCTGGTTGGCCAGCGGAGAGGCGGCCGTGATCTTCTGTGCCCATTTCTGCGCAGTAGCGGCAAGGTCGGCGTAAGGCACGACCTCGTTGACCAGGCCGAACCGCTCAGCAACATCGGCCTTGATACGCTCACCGGTCAATATCATCGCCATGGCAATGTGATGGGGCAGTTGCCGAATTGCGCGATGAACAACCCCGCATTCGCCGATGATCCCCACCTTGGTTTCGGGCAGACCGAACTGGGCGGTATCCGCCGCCACGATGATGTCCGCACACATCGCCAGTTCGAAGCCGCCGCCCACACAGAAGCCCTGCACGGCTGCAATCAACGGCTTCTTCAGTTGCACCCACGGACCACCGATGCCGGTCAGCCCGCCGCCCAGCGCCATGCGCGTCTTGCGCTCCGCCCCGCCCGATACGTCGGCCCCGATGCAGAAACCCTTCTCACCCTCGGCCGAGAGGATCGCGCACCAGATGTCCGGATCTTCGTTGATGGCCGTCCAGGCTTCGAGCAACTGGTCGTCCATCTCCTGGGTGATGGCATTGAGGCCCTGCGGGCGGCTGAGGTGGACGCGGGCGATATTGCCCTCGCGGGAAAACTCGACGTCTGCCATGGTCATTCCTTTTTGTATGATGGGTCAGCCACGAGCGGGCTCGATGGCGCGACCTTGAATTCCTGGATCACGGCCTTGAGGCCGCGTTCCTTCATGCGCGCGCGCACTTCAAGCACCGCCGGGGCGAGGTGCAGCAGCGAGTCCATCTCGGCGATGCCGGACAGGGCCTGCCGGAAGCCGCCGGCTTCGGCTGCGCGGTTGATCGCCAGCTTCTTGATGCGCAGCACGTCGGCCGGCACCAGCGCGATGCGTTCGCCCAGACTGCGCACCGAAGAGATCAAGTCCGCCTCCGGCACGCAGTGGTTAGCCCAGCCCCATTCCACCGCGGTGGGGCCATCGATCCAGTTGCCCGGAACGAATGCGAACTCCTTTGCCCGCTTCGCGCCGACGAGCCCCACCCAAGTAGGCGCCACGTAGCCGCCGCCGATCGGGATGGTCGGCTCGCCGATCCGTGCGCTGTCGGCCACGATCGTGATGTCGGCAAAAACACACATCTGTGCGCCGACGCCCAGACAATATCCATGGACTGCGGCAATGACCGGCTTGGGGTGATCCCACATGGCCAGCCAGCGTTCCACATTGCGCTGAAGCCGCGCCTGGTCCGACATTATATCCGGCGGACCATTGTCGCCTGCGCCATAATTGCCCAGATCCATGCCGGAGCAGAAGCCCCGTCCTTCCGCCCGGATCGCGACCACTGGCGCGCCTTCGGTCTTTAGACGCTCCAGAGCATGGGAGAACTCGTCGAGCAGTTGCGGCGACAGGGCGTTTGCAGCTTCAGGCCGGTTCAGCACGACCCAGCTTACCGACGGGTCGTGCTCCAGCCTTATGGTCTGGTAATCGTCCAAGGCGTTACTCCGCCCGGCCGATCGGGTTCGATGCCTTGACGTGGTAGTCAGTGGTCATCGTGGTGCGCAGTTCGCGGCGCTTGAACTTCCACTGCCCATCGACCTTCACCACCCGGTCGAAATACTGACCGTAGAGAATGCCATCCGGGCGTTCCTTCACATAGCGATGGACCGCCAGGACGATCGAGCGCACGTCCGCCTCGGCATCGCCGACGAAATCCACGGAGATGTTGGAGTTGTGATGGCTGGTGCCGCGGAAGAACGAGCCGATGCCATCAAGCGTCTTCTTGTAGGCTTCCATGCCGCTGGCACCGAAGTTGGGAGCGTAGCTGACCTCGCAGTCCTCGACGAAGAGCGCGGCCATCTCGACCGGATGGTTCATATCGAGGTGATAGGAATAATCGAACATCAGGCGCTCGATCGCCTTGGTTTCCAGAAGCTTGGTAAGATCGTCCATCAGGAACTCCATGATGAGAAAGGTGCGTGCCGGGCTCCAGGCGCCGGCACGCAGGGGTGGTCAGAATTTGTAGTTGAGCTCGATGCCGTACATCCGCGGAAGGCCGGGAAGGACGGCATTGATCGCGTTCACCGCGCCCAGCGCGAACCCGCCGACGTTGTACTTCTCGTTGGTCAGGTTCTTGGCGTAGGCAGAAAGACCTACACCGCTGCCGGCAACATTGCTCCATTCGGCGCGCAGATCGATCAGCGTGTAACCCGCGATATCGGTGCCCGGCAGGATCGTGGCAGCGGCGTTGGAGTAGTAGAACCGGTTCTGACTGTAGAGATCGCCGCGCAGCGATACCGTGCTGCCATCGGCCAGATCCTGTTCCACCTTGGCGAAGGCCGACCCGGTCCACTTCGGCGTATCGCCATAAGGACCGAACAGCACGACATTGCTGCCCACGACCGCGGTGTTCTTGGTGTAACGCGCGTTGGTATAGGCCAGTGTCGCACCCAATTGCAGCCAATTGGCCGGACGGATCGAAGCGTCCGCCTCGAAACCGGTGACGCGCGCCGCCTCGACGTTGCCGCTGACCGCAGCGGTGCCCAGATAGACCGACCGGATCACGTTCTTGATGTACTGATCGTAGAGCGCGATGTTGAAGGTGGTGCGCATGCCGCCGAGATCGCCGTTGTACTTGGCGCCGACTTCGAAGTCGTAGGTGGTTTCAGGCTTGAACGAGTTGGCAATCGGGTTGCCGTTCGCATCGGTGCTCGATGCCGTTCCGTTAAAGCCGCCGGTACGCCACGATCCGCGGTGGACCGCATAAAACATCAGATCGGGCGTCACCTTGTAGTCCAGCGAGACCTGCCAGCTCGGCTTGCTGGCTTTGAGCGTGCCGCCGGTAATGCCCAGGCTGGTATTGAAATCATCCTGGAAGGGATCGTAGGAACCCGGAACCCGATCGGTCGGTATGTAGATCGACTTTTCCCAGGTATAACGCCCGCCAGCGGTAAAGTTGAGACTGTCGGTCAGGGCATAGGTAACCTGTGCATAGGCACCCTTGGACTCGGTGCGATTGGTGTATTCCTTCAGCTGGTAACCCAGATTATCTCCCAAGGCCGGCCCGTAGTCGGGCGCAAAGTCCAGGAACATCCGCTGGAAGTCCTTGCCCTTGAAGTAATAGAGACCGGCGATGTACTTCACGCGGCCGCTCTCTCCCGAGACCTGCAGTTCATCGGAAAGCTGCTGCTGCATGTAAGTATAGCCCTCGGCCGAAGGCCCGCCGATGTTCGGATTACCCGGATTGTTCGGACCGGTGCCACCGCCAAGGCCGATGTTGAGCGGCTCGAACGGTGTACCGTCCACGTCAGTGTGATCGCGCGAGCGTGAACGGTTGAAACCGAACACGTTCTTGATCTGCACGCCACCATCTAGCTGATAGGTCGTGGTATTCGTGACCATGTGCTGGCGCGCGCGGTGCCTGCCGGTCTGATTGTTGAAGATATCGTAGAAGCCGTAGTTCTTCTGGGCTTCCATGAAGCTGGGCAGCCCGGAAAAGCCGAACTGCGCAAACGCAGCACCACCATCCAGCGATGAAGCGATACCATCGGGATAGAGCGTCGCCGAAGGCAGACCGTAGTTCAGGTTGTTGGAAACTGGCTGACCGTTGACAGAATTGTTGTTCGGATCACCCGCGACGCCCGAACTGCTGCTGTTGCCGTAGTAGTTGGACGCGCGCAGCCCGGCACTCACCCCGCCGGAGAAACTGTACTGGTAGACGGTGGTGTTGGTGAGGTCACCCAGCTTGATCTGTATCGTCGGGCGCACCGAGAAATTGTCGAGCGAACCGTTGCGCGTGCCCAGCAGCAGATTGCGCTGGTAGCCGTCACGCTTCTGGTACTGCATCGCGACACGTCCAGCGATCGTTTCGCCCGGCACGTTGATCGCGCCTTCGACCAGCTTGTTGTCGTAGTTGCCGTAGCTCACCCGCAGGTATCCGCCGAAGTCCTCAGTGGGCTTCTGCGTTTCGTACAGAACTGCGCCACCGGTGGCGTTGCGGCCGAACAGGGTGCCCTGCGGTCCCTTCAGCACCTGGATCGACTGAAGGTCGAAGAATGCGCTCGACGAGGTCGACTGCGCATTGAATTCGTTCACGTAGTTGAGCACCGCCGGTGCGGCGAATGAGAACGCATCGACCGACTGGCCGCGCAGCGAATAGCTGATCTGGTTGGACGAGTTCGTCTGCCTGATCGTGAGGCCCGGCGTCGCCGACTGAAGGTCGGAGTCGCTCAGGATGCGGCGCTCCTGCAATTGCTCACCGCTGATCGCCGCAACTGAGACGGGAACGTCAGACAGGCGTTCGGCCGTGCGTCGAGCGGTAACGACGATGTCGTTTGCACTGGCTTGCGACGCCGTATCCGTCGTCTGCCCCTGCTGCGCGCCGGCCTGCGCGAAGACGGCAACGGGAGAGACTGCACCACCGATGACCGTACCGGCCAACAGGAGTGACTTGAGCCCCGAATGGCGGAGCGCGCCTGCCTTCATGATATCCTCCTCTTACGTTCGTTCTTTGACGATCAGGACTCGCACGGCCCTCTGTCAACGCCAGAGTTGACATAACCAAGAACGATGGTCAACACGCAAGTTGATACTTTTGGAAAGGATGACGTGTGGCCAAGATAGACTTGGAGTCCTTGAGGCAGATGCTGGAAACACTAGGCGTACAGGATGGGCCCGGTCTGTCCGACCTGGAGCGCGCGTTCGTCACCCTCGGACTGGCAACGGCGCTACCATGCCTCAACCGGGCGGATATCGATGCGGCGATTGAAGCGGCTTTCCGACAAGGTGCGACCACCACACAAGTGCAGGAAATCGTGTCGCTGGTTTCCGGTTTGGGCGTTCACTCGCTGATGGTCAGCACGGCGGCGATCGTTGCACGCGCGCAATGCGTGGAAGGGCTGAACACGACCTTCAGTTCGGAACAGCAGGCCTTGTGGGATGCACGCGTCGGCGACGATCCATTCTGGGAGGGCATGGAGGCGGAACTACCCGGCTTCCTGCGCAGCATGCTATTGCTGTCTGCCGACCAGTTCGAGGCGTTCTTCGACTATTGCGCGGTCCCCTGGAAGAGCGGGACGGTTCGCGCAAAGGTGAAAGAACTCGTTGCCCTCGCCAGCGATGCAATGCCCACGCATGCCTTCATGCCGGGCTTGCGACTGCATCTGCGCAACGCGGTAAAGCTGGGTGCGACCCGTCAGGCGATAGAGGAATGCCTGGCCCTCGCCGCAGCGACGCCGGAACACACCGGCGTCGCCTGACGAACGGGACGGGTCAGTCGGCGGCGCGCATTCCGCGCCAGGCGAGGGTGCCGCCGTCGATTACGTATGAGGCGCCATTGATGAACGAGCTGTCGTTCGAGGCGAGGAAGCAGGCCAGCTTGGCGATCTCCTCGACCTTGCCGAGACGGGGGATCAGGTGGGCGCCGGTGAGCACCGACATGATCGCATCCTTGTCAGGCGCGGCCTCGTAGTATTTCTGCAGCATGGGAGTGTCGATCGCACCGGGGCAGTAGCAATTGCAGCGAATGCCATAAGGAGCAAGGTCGACCGCCGTCGCCTTGGTCAGCAGCAGGACGCCGCCCTTGGTCGCGCAATAGGCTCCCGCCTGCGGATAGGACACGAACGACCCCGTCGAAGCGACGTTCACGATCGCCGGTCCCAGAGTCGACTTCTTGAGATAGGGCGCAGCGTATTTCGTCGTGAGCCAAAGCGCCTTCAGATTGATCTCGTAGACGATGTCCCAGATATCTTCGGACAGTTCCTCAATCGACGTCTTCTCGGTCAGGTCCGTTTCGTGAACGGCGGCATTATTGTGCAGCACATCGATGCCGCCGAAACGTTCGGCGGTAAAATCCATCAGGGCCTTAATTTCCTCTCCACTGCGCAAGTCGCAGCGGAACACATCCGCCTCGCCGCCGGCGGCAGCAATCGCATCGGCCGTTTCGCGCATGGCCGCCTCGTTGAGGTCGGTGACCAAGACCCGGCCACCCTGCGCTGCCATTTCGATAGCGCAGGCGCGGCCCATTCCGCTCCCGGAGCCGGTGACGATGCAGACCTTTCCATCCAGTCGATTACCCACGAATTTTCTCCCGTCGCATGTTCAAGTTCAGTTGTGCTTTGCCGCGCACTCCGGGTCGATGACGGCCTTGACCACCTCGCCCCTGTGGACCGCCTCCAGAGCGGCGGCGGCATCCTCGATCGCGAAGCGATGGCTGACCAGGTTCGCCAGCGGGACCCTTTCCTGAAGCCGGGCCGCAAGATGCATCGCCTCGTAATAGTGTTTCGGCTTGGGGAACGTGGCGCCCGCGATCGTCAAATTCTTGGTCGTCAGGTCGCGCGGGGATATCGGCTGCGTGCCGATTGCGCCCCACAGACCGAGGATGACGTAACGCGCATGTACACCCGCCAGGTCGACCCCCTCGGGGAAAGCCGGAAGGAAACCGGCAGCCTCGACCACCAGTGAAGGCCCTGCCGGACCGGTCAGGTCGTAGACCCTGCGCCGCCGCTCTTCGGGGCTCTCCTTCAGCGAGATCGTCGCCGTGGCGCCCAGTGCTCGCGCGTGCTCCAACCGGGCGTCGACGCCATCGATCACGATGACCTGCCCGGCTCCGGCCTGTGCTGCTACGAGCGCTGCCGAGAGCCCGACCGGCCCTGCGCCCTGCACCACCACGGACTCTCCCATGCGCACCGGACCGCAGCGATCGAACCCGCGCAACACAGTCGGCAGCGCACAGCCTAGTGCCGCCACCGCCAGCGGGTCAGCGCCATCGGGTAGACGGAAGAAGGCCAGACCGCTCGGAAGCCACGCAAAGTCGGCGTAGCTGCCCCAGTTAGGCTTTTCGGCATGCTCGAAAAAGCGCGAGTTCTCACACGGCGTCTCGTCGAGCACGTTGCACGAGTAGCAACGGTGGCAGGCCGATATCGGCGACCAGTAGACAAGATCACCCGGCCTGACCGGAACGCCGGCGTAATCGGTCTCGATCCCGCCCAACTTTTCGATCCGGCCGATGCCTTCGTGGCCCAGCACGATCGGAAACGGCATGACGCCCGCCTCGCCGGTGGTGATGTGGACATCGCTGCCGCACACCCCGCCCAGCACGATGCGCACCAGCGCGCCGCCCGGCTCGGGGTCGACTACTGGTACGTCCCAGGTTTCCAGCCGGTTCGGCTCGACGAGCACAGTTGCGCGGCCTGTCACCATGTTTTCTCTCCCGCACGGCAGCAAGGGGCGGGCGCTGATTGCGCCCTGCCCCTCGCCCTGTTCTCAGATCGGATTGCGGACCTTGGGGCAAACCTCGGTCGCGAGGCGGCGGATCGATTCTTCCCAGGGCTTTGGATCGTCGATGCTGTCGTGCTGGTTGTAGACGATCTGCCCCCAACCGCCGACCTTGTCGGCCAGCGCTTCCAGCTTCTCGATCGCAGTTTCGGGCGAGCCGCACAGCACGACATGTTCGGCGAGGAAGTCCTCGTCGATCGTCTCAGGTGTGACATTCTTGCCGGAGTCGGCGATGATGCCGTCGAACAGCCCGAACTTGATGTAGATCTCCTTGAGATACTTCGCCCAGGTCTGTGCCAGTCCGCTCTTGAGGAACAGGCGCTTGGCCTCCGCATCGGTATCCGCGATGAACACGTCACGGCAGACACGGTAGCGGCTGCGATCGGCCTTGCGGCCCTGCGATTCCATCGCCGCCGCCCAGGTATCCCAATGCGCCTTCATCTGCGGAGTACCGCCGAAGAAGGAAATCGGGGAATAGTCGCGTTCGCCTGCAAACTTCATCGACGAGGACTTCTGCGACAGCCCTGTTACCGCGATTTCTAGCTTGTCGCGGCCGCCGTAGGGGCGGTTGTCAGCGATGATGACATCGTATTCCGGCATCGTCTCGGGGCCAGGGAAGCCTGCCTGATAGTATTGGCCTTTCTCCAGAAACGGCTTGCCCTCCCACACGCGCTCCATCAGGTGCAACGCCTCCAACTGGCGCGGGGGCAGTTCGAAGATGTTCTCGAAACCGTGCAGGATCGCGTCGGTATGGTGGCCACCCGGCGCTACACCAAGGAAGTAGCGGCCTTCCATCACCTGGCTCAGCCAGCCAATGCGCACGGCCAGCGTCGCTGGATCGTGATAAGGCAGCAGGTGTGCCATCGGCGCGAAGCGGATCTGCTTGGTGGTCTGCGCGCAGGCCGCGATGATCGCCTCGGGAACAGGAATGTTTTCCCACCCCAGCGTATAGTGCTCGCCGATCATGAAATCGACGTAGCCTGCCTCGTCGGCGATGCGGGCGATGTCGAGCGCCCAGTCAAAGACCTGACGCGCGGTCCGGCTCGGCGGGTTGTAGGGGGTCATGAAGATCCCGCACTGCATTGCCATGATGCTTCTCTCCTTGGATTTTTTGGGTTCTACGCCGCGCGGCTCAGACGAAGACGCCGTTCTCGTCTTTGGTCGAGAAGCGCGGTGCGACCTTGGCCATGAATTTCTCGAGTTCCTCTTGGTTGGCTTCAGGCTCCAGGTGGCCTTGCCCGAACATCAGGAACAACTCGTCGAACTTGAGGCGGTCGTGTGCCTCGCCGATGCGATCAGCGATCTCGTCGGCCGAGCCGATCAGCACGTTAGGCGGACGCTGGCCCATCGGAATGAACCATTCGTCCCAGAACCACATGTGCTCTTCCATGAGCTGGCGGGCGCGATCCTTGTCGTCCGTCAGCATCAGGAAGCCGCCCCAGGCGGAAGCGTCGGTGGACGTCACCTCGCGGCCGTTCTTGGCGGCGGTGGCGATGTAGCGGTTGTTCAGGCTTTCGCAGAAATCGAGATTGTCCGAAAGCACGATCAGCTTGCCGCCCTCTTCCGCCCAGAAGTCGATTGTTCGGCCCGATGCCGCGAATCCGCCATAGATCGGCGGATGCGGATCCTGATAGCAGCGCGGAGCGATACCAATTTCCCGCACGATGCCGTCGGCATCCTGACCCTTGCCGTACTTCGCATAAGCCGGGTGACCGGTGGAACCGCCTTCGGGCGGGAATTGCCAGTTGTCGCCCTTGTGGCTGAACACGTCGTTGGTCCACGCCTTCTTGACCACGCGTACGCCCTCTTCGAACAGGGAGCGGTTGCGCGCATCCTGCTCGTCGCGCGCCTTGACGTTGTCGGGGGTCGTCGCACTGACACCTTCCTTGATGCCATAGGCGTCAACCCAGCGCGCATGGTAGCCGCGGGTGAAGCCGCAGTAGAGACGCCCCTGCAGCATGTGATCGAGCGTGGCGATCTCTTCGGCCACGCGCACAGGGTTATGCGTCGTCATGGTATACCCCATGATGCCCGCTTTCAGCCGCTTGCTGTGCTGTCCGACGAACAGGCTGAACATCCCAGGATGGTTGTTCGCCTCGAAACCTTCGATCTGGAGGTGGTGTTCCGGCTGGCAGTAGCCGTAATAGCCAAGTTCGTCAGCGAGTTGAACGTAGCCCTTCACCTCTTCGAGGAAGCGCTGGTACAGCTCTGGCCGCTGTCCGGCCATACCCTGTTCGATTTCCTTGCGGCGCCCAACGACGCCAGTCTGCATAAGATGGAATTTCATAGCCTCTCCGTCCCCAAAACGGGGTCGCGGTCGTACCGCGACGTTCGGTTGATCTTGTCGACCCCCTGATCCAAACGCTTTATGGCGAAGTTGTCAACTCACGTGTTGACGCTGGTCGGAATTTTTTTCATATGTCTTCCAGACAAGTGCCGACAGGTACGGATACGAGGAGCGGAAGTGCAATGACGGGTTCGATCGTCACCGAGGTCTCCACCCTGGGAGACCTGCTGATACGGGCAGCCGGCATGCATCCGGAAAGGCTCGCACTGGTCCTGCCTGCGCAAGCCATCTCGTATTCCGATCTGCTCGGCGAAGCTCGCAAGGTCGCCCGGATGCTGGTGGCGATCGGCGTGGGACATGGCGATCATGTGGGCATCCTGATCCCGAATTCGACGCAGTATGCCGCCAGCCTCTTCGGGATATCGCTGGTGGGCGCGGTCGCAGTTCCGCTGAACGCCCGGCACAAGGCGGCAGAGCTGGGCTACATCATCCGGAATGCGGAAATCTGCGCGCTATTGACCAGCCGAGACGATAGCGATCCTGTGGATTTTCCAACGATACTGCGCGAGGCGCTCGCTGGCGATCCGACACCGGTCCTGCGCGAGCTGGTTCTCATGCGCGGCGCAAGGGACGGCGAATTTCGGACACCGGAATGCTTCGAAGTCGAGACGGCGGCGATCGATGACGCGACTGTGGAGGTCCTGCGCCGACGCGTCAGGGTTCGCGATGCCGCGCTGATCATTTACACCTCGGGAACGACGGCCAATCCCAAGGGCTGCGTGCTGTCGCACGAAGCGATCACCCGCGGGCCCGTCGAGCGGTCTCGCTACCGCCTGAAAGCACCGGAAACCGACATCGTTTGGGGCGCAGGACCGCTATTCCATATCGGCACGCTGGCGCCGTTCGTGGGCACGGTGGGTGTGGCAGGCACATTCCTCACGGACAGCTATTTCGACGCCGGCCGAGCACTGGACCTCATGGCGACCCATCGCGTGACACTGGCCTGGCCATGGTTTCCCGCCATAATGCAGGGGCTGATGAGCCATCCCGACTTCGATCCGGCCAGGCTTGGCGATCTGCAGTTCCTTTTCATCATCGCTCCCCCGACCCTGGTGGATGCCGTCCAGAGGGCACTGCCACAAACCGAGGTGATCCAGGGCTGCGGCATGACCGAAACCGCAGGCATCTTTGCACTGTGCGATGTCGACGAGAGCTTTGCCTCGCGCTCGACGACCAACGGCAAGGCTTGCCCCGGCGTGGAAGTGCGCATCGTCGATCCCGAGACGGGCGAAGACGTTCCCGATGGCACGCTGGGCGAAATTCTGGTGCGCGGCTACAATGTCATGGACGGATATTGGGCCGCTCCTGAAAAGACGGCCGAGGCGCTGACGCCCGATGGCTGGCTTCACACCGGTGACCTCTATACCCGCGTGCCGGGGGGAAGCCTGATATTCGGCGGGCGCCAGAAGGAAATGCTCAAGGTTGGCGGAGAAAACGTCGCCGCCATCGAGATCGAGGCGTTTTTATGCACCCATCCCGCCGTGAAAACAGTCGAGATCGTGGGACGGCCCGACCTCAGACTGGATGAGGTTCCGGTTGCCTTTGTCGAACTGGAAGCCGGCATGTCTGCCAGCGAGGATGATCTGATCGGCCACTGCCGCGGCCGGATTGCCAGCTACAAGGTCCCTCGTGCGATCCATTTCATGGAAGCGAGCGAATGGCCCATGTCCGCGACTAAGATCGACAAGCGCGCGCTGCGCGACCGGCTCAAACAGCCAACCCTTTAGCCGGGCTGCACGCGCTTCGGTGTCAGGCCGGGACCGAAGCGTGAGCCATGCCACTCGTGAAGATAGACCAGAACGCCTCGGCCACTTCCTTGCCGCTCATGCCCTTGCCGGGCACAAACCATCGATGAGTCCAGTTTAGCATTCCGAAGAGGGCATTTTCCGCAAGGCGGGCCGGAATGTCCTCGCGCAGATCTCCCTGCGCGACCGCTTCACGAATGAACCCCAGCAGAATCTGGTCGAACTGCCGGGTCTTCTTCATGATTTCCTGCGCCCAGACGGTCTCCTCCGTTCCGACCTGGTGCATCTGCTCCTGGATGTACACGAAGGTGGCAGGGTAGTTATCCTCGTAACTCACCATCAGCGTCACAAAAATCTGCCGAAGGCGTTCGATCGCCTTGAGTTCGGTGTCGGCGATAAGAGCGTGCGCAGCGGCAATATTGGCGTCGAGGACACCCTCTACGGTTTCGTGGAACAGTTCTTCCTTGCTACCCACATAGTAATAGACCGTTGCGCGATCCAGACCGGCTGCCTGTGCGATATCGAGCAGACGGGTCGCCTGAAACCCCTGCTCCTTGAACAGTTGCGCCGCGATTTTAAGCAGTTCGGCGCGTTTAGCTTCATAGTCGGCCCCGCCCTTGGCCTGCTTGGTACGGCGGCGGCGCGAGATGTTGCTCTGTTCGGTCATGCCCGCACAATGCAACGCTCCTGCAAAAAACACAACTATCCATACATCATCAACGTTGACGTTGACATTTTCTCGTTAGTGCTTAATGATGGGGCTTCGAGAGGATAACGTGAGCCTGGAGCATCTCCCCATAAACCCAGCCTACGGGCTCGGGTGCTATCGCCGCCTACTGCGGTTTTACCGTCGGAGAGGCGCGCTGCTGGCCACTCTCGACGACACCCACCACGCGATGTGGTTGCTCCTGCGGCATGACACCATGCAGGTCCTCGGCGTGGAAGCCTCCTTCGACCGCCATCCGACGACGGCGTGCATGGGTGCCATCGCCGGACTGCACGCATTGACCGGTCTTCCTCTGGATGCATCGCCGGCGGTAATAATCGGGCGACTGGCGCGGGATGCAAACTGTACTCATCTCGGCGACCTTGCCACTTGGGCGATACGGGCCACACGAGATGCCGAGCCCCTTACCGAGTACGCTATCCTGGTCGAGGACGGCCGGCCCGACCCCTGCAGGATGGAAATCCAGCGCAACGGGATACCGATCCACAGCTGGCTGATCCGCGGGTTTGAAGTGGTGGGCCCCGAGGAACTGGCCGGCATGCCGCTGATGCGCGGCTTCATGGCAGAAGCGCGAAAGCATTTCCGCGACGATGAACTGGAAGCCGCCATCATGCTTCAGCGCGGAATATTCGTTGCCCGCGGCCGCCGCCATATCGTCGACCAGATTCCGGCTGTCCCGCTGCATGCTGCGAAAGGCATGGCGGGCGCCTGCTACAGCTATTCGAACGACCGTCTTGCCACCGCAACCAATACCCTCGGCTACGTTCGGGACTTCACCAATGGCATTCGGCTCCAGACGCTGCCGAGCCATATCGCCCGGTTGCTGGGCGAACCTACAAGGATCACGCCATGAACACCATCGACGGCATTGCCCCGATCGAACGCATCATCGAGGATGCACGCGACGGTCTACCCTATATCCTGGTCGATGCGCCCGATCGCGAGAATGAGGGCGACGTGATCATCCCTGCCCAGTTCGCGACCTCGAAAGTAATCAACTTCATGGCCAAGCATGCGCGCGGCCTGATCTGCCTGGCGATAAGCCCCGAGCGGGCAAGGGCTCTGGAACTCACCCCGATGGCCCCGCGCAACGAGAGCGGTCATGGGACCGCCTTTACCGTGTCGATCGAGGCGCGCGAAGGCGTGACGACCGGAATTTCAGCGCAGGATCGCGCTCACACGATCGCAGTGGCGGTGGATCCTTCAAAGACCGCGCACGACGTCGTCTCACCCGGCCACGTCTTCCCGTTGACGGCGCGCGACGGCGGCGTCCTCGTGCGGGCAGGGCATACCGAAGCGGCGGTGGACATTTCGCGTCTGGCCGGGCTCAATCCTTCCGGGGTCATCTGCGAGGTGATGAACGATGACGGGACGATGGCCCGGCTGCCCGAATTGATTGCCTTCGCCAGGGAACACCAGCTCAACATCGGCACCATCGCCGACCTCATCGCCTATCGCCGCCGCTCGGAATCGCTGGTCGAACGCGTAGTAGAGGCCCCCTTCGACAGCTGGCACGGCGATTTCCGTATCGTCATCTATCGCAACGTCATCGATGGCGGCGAACATGTCGCACTGGTGCGCGGCACCCCACGCAAGAATACGCCCACGCTCGTGCGGGTCCACCAGCTTGATCTTACCGCCGATATTCTGGGCTGGCGCGCCGCGCACCGCGATTATGTTCCGGCTGCCCTGCGCGAACTGGCCCACTATGACGGCCCCGCTGTCGCCGTCTTCGTCAGCGACCCCAGCCCGAGTTCCCTATCCGAGCGCATCAAGGGCAACCGCAAGGTCTATGCCGACACCCATGGCTACCGCGACTACGGCATCGGTGCGCAAATCCTGCTGGATCAGGGCGTAGGCGAAATGATCCTGCTGACATCGAGCAGCGGCAAGCTGACCGCGCTCGAAGGCTTCGGTCTCACGGTCGTCGCCAAGCGGCCGCTGGTCGAGGAGAGCATGCGGCTGGTGGCGGGCAGTAACGGGTAAGCGCGATCGCCCTACCCGGCCCGCCGGTGTCGGTATGGGTGGGGATTGCAGCCCTAGGCATCCTGCCCGCTGACCTGTGCATTCACGTGTCGCATGAACGCCTTCAGTCTCAAGATGCCGAAGAAGTCGAGCATGAGCGGCAGCGCCCTGTGCAGCATCGCGGCCGCTTCCGTTTCTTCGATCCGCGCCTTGCTGGCACCGAAGAAGATCGCCGCCTCCTGCGCCGCTACGGTTTCGGCCGCCTTACGGTAGAAGGCGATATTGCGTGGCGGAAAGCCGTTCTCGTCAACGAACCCTGCTTCCCGGATCAGGCCCCAGATTTCGACCAGCCTTGCGTCGGTCAGGCTGAGCTGAGGGCCCGTCTGCCCTTCGAGCAGATCCAGCATGCCCATCCCGGAAAAGGCCTGACTGTCACTCTCCGCACTCGGATAGCGTTCCTGTAGCGTAGCCAGAGCGACAGTCGGCACGTCTTCCAGCCCGAAACGGTGGGCCAGCAGCTGTTCGAGGTGATCGTAAGGCGAAGCGCGCTCCAATCCCTCGCCACCCTTCCCGGCCAGCAGCGCCTTGATCTGTGGGATCGTCAGCCGCGCACTCTTCTGCAACTGGCGGATCGCAGCGATCCCTTTCACGTGCTTTTCGTCGTACTCCGCCGCATTGCGCGCGGGTCGCTCCGGCTCGGGCAACAGGCCCTCACGGATCAGGATACGGATGACCTCGCGGTCTACACCCGTGCGCTCTTCCAGTTCACGCATCTTCATCCTTCGACCCTTCTCCCTCTGCCGCAAACTATCAACACAGATGTTGAATAAAATCGTTGCGAGCGAATTTTCATGCGTGTAGTCTACACGCATGAAATCGGACAGCCATAGTCCGGCAGCAGGAGAGAAGCCATGGCCACGATGCCCGACCAGCCCTTGCAGCCCGATCTCCGCAGCCGCGCTCCGCGGCCGGACCACGTCCCCGAAGCGCACGTGCGCGAAATCGACATGTATGCGCTCGACGGGATCGAGGCGGGCTATCATGAAGCATGGAAGCGGATCCAGCAGTCCGGCGTTCCGGACCTTGTCTGGACACCCTTCACCGGTGGCCACTGGATCGCGACCAACGGCGAGACCGTGCGCGAGGTCTACAATGATCCTTCACGCTTCTCGAGTGAGGTGATCTTCCTGCCGAAGGAAGCGGGCGAGAAATACCAGATGGTCCCCACCCGCATGGACCCCCCCGAGCACACCCCCTATCGCAAGGCGCTCGACAAGGGGCTTAGCCTCAACCAGATTCGAAAGGTCGAGGACAAGGTCCGCACCATCGCCGCCGACCTCATAGAGAGTCTCGCCCCGCGCGGCGAATGCGACTTTTCCGCCGAATATGCCAATGTCTTCCCGGTGAAGGTGTTCATGGCGCTGGCCGACCTGCCGATGGAGGACGTGCCGATCCTCAGCCGCTACGCCCGCATGATGACCCGGCCGGAAGGCAACACGCCCGAGGAAATGGCGCGTGATCTGGAAGCGGGCAACGACGGTTTCTTCGCCTATGTCGAACCGGTCATCAACGCCCGGCGCGGCACCGACCGCGAGGATCTCATCAGCGTGATGGTCAATGCCGAGATAGACGGCAAGCCGATCTCGCACGAAAAGGCCCTCGGCCTGATTTCACTGCTGCTGCTGGGCGGTCTGGACACCGTCGTCAACTTCCTCAGCTTCATGATGATCCACCTCGCAAGGAACGCCGACCTGGTCGAGGAGCTCCAGAAGGACAGCCTCGCCCTAATGCGCAGCGCAGAAGAGATGTTCCGGCGATTTCCCGTGGTATCCGAAGCCCGGATGGTCGCCAGGGACCAGGAATACAGAGGGCTTCATCTCAAGCGTGGTGACATGATTCTGCTGCCGACCGCGCTGCATGGCCTCGACGAGACGCTGAACCCCGATCCTTGGCGGATAAACCTGGCCCGGCGTGGCTTGTCTCACAGCACGTTTGGCGGAGGACCACATCGCTGCGCGGGCCTGCACCTCGCACGCATGGAAGTAATCATCACCCTTGAAGAGTGGTTCAAGCGTATTCCCCGTTTCGGAACTAGAGAGGATATCAACCCTGTTTATTATTCAGGCATTGTCGCAGCCGTAGAGAATGTACCGCTCGTGTGGCCGGCCTGACAATGAACTGTGAAAATGCGATCTGTTCGCCTGTGAACTTCAAAATCTTCATGAAAATATCCAGCTCTACCCTGCTTCGAACTTGCTAGGTTTCTCGCATTCTCACTTGAGGCATTCTCCTGGACAGGGTCAGCAACAAATCATTGATGCTTTCTACACAACGGGAACGACCGCGCCCCATCCATGTCGACCTTTCCCGAGCGAGGGTCACTAGCCCGGAACCGGACATTGGCTGATTGCGTCAATCATCTTCAGACGAATGACCGCTAGTGGCGTCCCCCGCCGTTCAGGGGTAATTGCTCACGGGGTCAGCAATTGGGCTCTGATCAGGCGACCACGAACCTGCCGTCGACGAGTTCGCGGATAGCTACGAGGGCCGATTTGCCGCTGAGACGGGCGGTTCCGGTGACGGAGCGAT
>NZ_JAZFAX010000047.1:0-27185 GCF_036352595.1 Novosphingobium resinovorum | reverse complement strand
GAGCAAGCAGCAGCTCGTTCTTCTCGGCCTCGGTCAGAACATGAAGCGGCGGTGGCGGCATCCGTAGGGTGAATCAGCCAATCGACCTCCGCGCAACACTTTTCTGCCAACCCCGTGAGCAATTACGTAAAATTTTCCCGCCATCCGAGTATCGCCCTTGAAAAGACCATCAATACCGATCCGTAACAAACACCTCTCCGCGATCGCACCTGCGTGCTTCTATCGTCTGAAGCCCAGGAAGCGGGTGGCAGGCATCGTCAACACCCCCCGCCGATGCCTGCCACCCATTTTTTGATCTTTACGGCGCACGCCAAACGCCGCGGCAAGCGTACGACGCCGATCACGTAGCGCCCGTTCCGCCAACTTGCAGAAAGGCAGACGCATTCGGCCCCTCGCTGGAGATTCATGGCATGGCCACACAATGCATCGCCTATCAGGATGCCAAAGGCCGCCTGCATGCCGATCCGGTGAAAGCGACGCTAGAGGATTTGGCGAACCTGCTGGGACGTGTGGGCGACGAAGGCGGAATGACCGCCGGCGTAGCGAAACTCATCCTCGATAAGCGCCGCGATATCGAGCGCGTGTTCCTGGAACACGACGGGCTGATTTCTTCCCGTGAGGCTACCTGACGATGAGCGGCACAAACAGGATGCCCGCCACAAGCAGAGTTGGCCTCGTGCCGCCTGCTGGTCACCGCGATCCCTTCCAGCAATCGATAGGAACTTCATTTCGTGAACGAAACCATAGGCGTCGAGCAAGACATCGAGCGGATCGCTATCGACCTGCACGGCAAGTTCTGGGCATTCCTGATCCGCTTCCTCGCCGACAAAGGCTGTATCGCAATGGACGATTTCTTAAGCGAAATGTCGATTTTCAGCGCCACATCCCCCGATATTTCCCTTCTGGAACGGAGCATTCTGAAGGTTTGGCACGAACGGATCGAACGGACCGGGAGCCATGACTGCTCTGAAATTCAGCGTGCCATTCGTTAGGCGGCGTGGACGCACCGCTGGGCGAAGGCACCGGCAAGGGCTCCTCCGACCATCAACGGGCCGATCTGCTTCTCATCCTTTTCGTCCTTCTTGAGTTCGATCTGAATTGTCTCGACTTTTCGGCTGGACATCCGAAGCTGCGAATCAGCCTGGCCGTCAGGATCGTGGCGCCGTTGGGGTGCAGCGGATCCGCAGCCCCTTCCCGGACCCCGCGTCAGCGGGCCATCGGTGAACAGCCCGCGCCGGGCGTTTCCGTGACGAGGGGGAAGCGCAGCACTTCGGGACCGATGGCGACCGCGTCGCGCAAACGGATGGGGCACCAGGCGCGTTCTACCGGCCGAGCAGGGTGACAGGCCCGATCAGGCCCGAGGGGCGCAGCGGTGCATCCGGGCGGTATGTCGGCATCGCAGTCCAAGTGATCGGCTTTGCGCCGGGTTGCTGGTCGCCGATCAGGCGGTTGACCCACAAGTTCGCGACCTTGACCTCGATCGTGTTCATACCGTTTCTGACCGCGCTGCCGACGTCGATGCGGTAGGGCGCGTGCCACAAGGTGCCCACATCGCGCCCATTGACCGTCACTTGCGCCAGATCGCCGACTTCGCCAAGATCGAGCAGTAGCGGCCGCCCCGGCCTGGCGCCCCTGGGCAGCGCGAAGCTGCGCGTATAGGTCGCCTCGCCCGAGAAATAACGGATCGACGGATCGGCATTGCGATCCAGCGGCGCGAGTGTCGCCAGTCGGGTCGAGGCAGGTGCGCCGCGATCCGGCTGGAAGCGCACGGTCCAGCCGTCGTCGAGCGTGGCCAGCGTCGTCACGGCGCTGACCGGCACATCGAGCGATCGCGCGGCCGCATCCTCATGGAACACCACGAAGACGGCGTCGCCTGCCACCAGCGAGAGGGGCACTACCGTCTCGCCGTTTTCGATACGATAGCCGACAGCCTCGCTTTCGCCCGTTTCCGGGTGCCACAGACGCGGCGCCTTGCCGGTGACGCGGAAATGCGCCTCTACGGTCTGGGCGCTGTCCTGCGGGTTGCTGAGGTAATAGATGTCGCCGCTTCGATCCCGGCGGTGCACGAAGGGAATCTTCGCCCCGGTTGCGGCTCCGGTGAACGCGAAGTCCGGCGCAACGCCGATCGCCTTGAGGGCAGCTTCCACGTCGCTGCCGGGGATGACCCGCCCCTGCCCGATCCGCGCCTCGCCTGCACCGGGCCACAGCCTGGCGACAAGGGCGGACCATTGGGCATCGCTGCCTTGCTCCTGCCCGTCCATTCCGGGCGTTGCGACCGGGGCATTGCCGATCACGGTCGCCCCGCCTTCGGCCAGCGCCGCCAGCCTGCGCAACGCTGCAAGGCTCATGCGCTGCGAGGAACCGCCGAGGTAGATCGCCTTGTAGCGCGCACCGCTGGGCGCGACGAGGTCGCCGCCGTCGTTCTTCAGCAGAGTGTCGAGCGCGTCGAAGCTGAGGAAATCATAGGCGTGGGACACCGGGGCATCGGCCACCGGCTTGTCGCCGTAAAGCCCCGTCAGCGGCGCTTCCTCGCCGTAGAAGTAAGCGACGTCGGCGACGTTGCGCCCTGCCTGCAACAGGAGCGAGGACCGCGCGATATAATCGACCCAAGGCCTCGCCATCTCGCCCCAGCTTTCCATGCGATTGAAGTACTGGCCAAAGATGAACAGCGAGAGCCCCGGCTTCTTGTCGTCGACCGGGACATGGACCGAGGTGTGGACCACGGGCCGGTTGACGCCGTTGACGAACTCCATGTCGATGAAACGCTTCAGGTCCTTGGGCGCGAAGGCCCAGGGCGCCATGGAAGCCGTCATCGATTCCGCCGCGACGAGGTTCTGGCCATAGAGGTGCGCCACCGACGCCGCGCCCTTCATGTCGGCGATCAGCGTCTGGCGCGGGCCGTCGTCCTTGCCGAACGTCCACATCGCCGCCATCGGCACATCGGTCGCCTTGCGCATGGTCATGTCATCGCCAAGCATCGGGCGCTTGTCCTCCAGCGCCTCGCCATAGACGATCAGGCCGTTCTCGTGAGCGACCTTGGCGACAGTGCCGTAATGCTCGCTGGCGAGGAGGTCCGCCAAGGTGCGGCGATAGTCGTAGAGGAACTTGTCCGACTGCGCGCGCGTGCCCACTAGCGTGCCCGTGAGCGTCGGCAGCCAGGGACGCGGATCGTAGCCGCGCAGGGTCTGGAACTGCTCGATCATGCGGGGCGTCCAGTTCGCCTCACCGACTTCGATGGAATCTGTCAGTAGTGCGCGCACCCCGTGCTTGCCGACCATGTCGGCACCCGCAGCGTCCTTGTACATGCCAATGTAGTGGTCGAGATAACGGCGCACCGCTGCACCGTCGAACTTGTCCACTTCCAGCCCGGTCGCTTCGGCGGGAGCGGGATGGTTGGTGGTGCCGAGCAGCGAATAGCCCATGCGCAGGACGCGCCAGTTCTGTCCCTTGGGAAGCGCCGGGGCTGTCCAGTCGAGGGAACCGTCGGGCCGCATCCTGCCGGTCAGGTCGATGACACTGGCAGGAGCGACGCCGCTTGCCGCCTCGGCCGGTTCACCGAGCGCGTAATAATCGCGGCTCATGATGAAGCCGGACTTGGTCTCGAAGCGGTCGACCTTGTTCCCGGCATCCAGCGTGAAGGTGCCGACGACGAGCGGCTTCTTCGCCATCATCGCACCGACGCCATCGAACAACCCGGCCATCGCCGTGCCCGGAGCCGGTGAGCCAAGCCCCCCGTCAGGCTTTCGCGGATTCAGCACGACGCGAAAAT
The DNA here is from genome assembly GCF_036352595.1 of Novosphingobium resinovorum. Taxonomy (GTDB): domain Bacteria; phylum Pseudomonadota; class Alphaproteobacteria; order Sphingomonadales; family Sphingomonadaceae; genus Novosphingobium; species Novosphingobium resinovorum_B. The sequence continues at coordinate 23,416 of NZ_JAZFAX010000047.1, read as the reverse complement.
GTGTGGCGGTGACGGCGGGGAAGCTGGCAGTCGTCGGCACCGCGCCCAGCGTCAGCGTAGTGATCGGGGTCCAGGCGGCGCCGTCCGCGCTCGCCTCAAGCTCCACAGTGAACGCCGCTCCCGCGAATGGCACGACCACGTCCGGGATGTAGAGCGTCGCCGAACGCACCACGGTCGGCCGGGCGTAGTCCAGCCGCAGTTCGGGCACGGCGCCCTCGTTGCGCACCAGCGTTACGCCGCCAGCGATGTCCGCATCGCCAAGGGCCGCAGCATCTAGCGCGTTGCCAAGGCCATCCGAGGCGCGCGCCAGCGCAGGCGCAACCGGCGTAGCTTCCGGGAATGCGAAGACGCCGACCTCGCCGTAGAACTGCGGGCCGGGAGGCGCCGGGTGGCCGGAGATCATTTCCTCGATCGACAGTGCCGGGGCCAGCGTCTGATAAGGCCCGGTCGTCTGGGGAGGCGCTGTCAGTTTGCCAGTGAAGCGCTTGCCCGGAGCCACGGAAGTTTCCGACCAGACCAGCTTCTTCAGCCCGTCCTGCGGCTGCACCCATGGCCCGCCGGTTTCCGACCAGCCGGGCGAGGAAGCGATGGCCAGTTCCAGCCCCTGCCGGTCCGCCTCATGCGCGGCGAAGCGGAAGGCGTCCTTCCATTCGGGCGTCATGTACACCAGGCGGTGGTCCACAACTTGCGGCGTCTGCAGGTTGGCGTCGAAAGTCTGGGCGCCGCCGATGCCGACGCGCTTCATCCATGCAAGGTCCTTGGCGATGCCGTCCTTGGTGATGTTGCCGTTCATCCAGTGCCACCAGACGCGCGGCCGGGCCGAGTTCGGCGGATCGCGGAACGCTTCGAGCAGCGGATCGCCTGCCTCGACCGGCGCGACAACCTGCACCGGCGCTTCCTCCTTCGCCACCGCATGCGGTGCGGCCAGAGCCGAAGCGAGCATCAGCATCACGCGAAAACGGCGACCCGGCATTCCATACTCCCCATCTCTATCCTGGCGGAGCCGCATCGGGCCTCAGCAGGATCTAAATCTTGATTCCAATTTGTGACGGCCGCCTGCGTTACAAGGCATTTCGCCGCGCGATCGCGCCGAGCACCGAAGCACTTGGCTTGGGCGTGCGGGCAAAGGTGGCGGGATCGACGCTGCACAGGCCGAAGCGAGGCTTGTAGCCGAAGATCCACTCGAAGTTATCGAGCAGCGACCAGTGCATGTAGCCCAGCACCGGCACTCCGTCGTCGATCGCCTGCTTGAGCCCCTCCAGCGCGGCGGGGATGAAGCGCGCGCGCAAGGTGTCGTCCCCGGTGCCGACGCCGTGCTCGGACACCAGCACCGGCACCCGCGTCGCCTCATGGACGTAGCGCACCGCACCCGCAAGCGAGGGCGCCCATACCTCGGTGCCGGACCAGTTGAGGTCGGCGCCGTCCGGATGCGGGAGCCGCCCCTTGTCGTTCCACACCGCGCGTTCGTAGTTCTGCACGCCGATGAAGTCGTCGGCTTTAGCCACCTCCAACCACGCGCCGTAGGTTTCCGCGCGCACTTTGTCGCGGATCGAGTTGCGGCCCGCCGCCTGGTCGTCCAGTACCGAGAGAGTGAAGCCGACCGGCAGGTCCGAACGCACCGCCTTGATCGCCGCGCGCGCTGCCTTGTGCCCGGCCAGCAGCCCGGTCTGGATCGCGTCGAGATCCTCGAGCGCCGCGACGTTGGCGCAGACGTACTTCTCCACGCCGAAGCGCTTGGCGGCGGCGGCAAGGGTCTGGCGCTGCATGTCCCATACCGGCGGGGGCAGCATGGGCTTGAGGATCAACAGCAGGTTGGGCTCGTTCAGCGTCATGGCCATGGCGATGTCGGCGCCGATCGCGCGGGCCACCTTGTCGCAGTAGCGCGCGAAAAGCTGCGCTGATTCCGGGTTGGTCCAGCCGCCCTGCACACTGAACCAGCGCGGCGCGGTGAAGTGGTTGAACGTCACCAGCGGTTTCAGTCCGCGCGCGTGGCAACCCGCGACGATCGCCTTGTAGTGATCGAGCATCGCCTGCGAGAACAGGCCCTTCTCCGGCTCGATCCGCGCCCACTCCACGCCGAAGCGATAGGACGTGAGGCCGAGCGACTTCACGATGTCGAGGTCGCTGGCCCACAGTTCCAGGCTGTTGCAGGCATCGCCCGAAGGCTGGGCGAAGATCGTCGGCTGCTGGTTCTCCAGCGGCCACAAGTCGGAGGCGACATTGTTGCCCTCGATCTGGTGCGGCGCGGTGGCCGCCCCCCACAGAAAGCCTGCGGGAAATGCCGGGCTTGGGCGCTTCGCGGCGGCGCGCGACACGGCGGGAGCAGCCGCGATCATGGCGGCGGCGGCGAGCATGCTGCGGCGGTCAATCTGGGTCATCAGGATTTCCTCACGAATGCGCGGAGATGAAGGTCAGAATTTCGTCGGAAAGCCGCCGGTCGGCGGTGCCGAGGTGCATGGCCATCGAGTAATGGTTGTGGCCGCTGGCATAGTGCGTGCGCGGCAGGCAGCCGTGGCGGTCAAGCCGGGCCTGCAGAAGCCCGGCCCACTCGGCCTGGAAGCGCGGCGGATCGAACTCGGCACAAGCGAGCAGCAAGGGGAGCGCGGTCTCGACCACTGCCTTGCGCGGCATCCGTCCGGCGTAGGCGTCCTGCGGCCCGTAGTAGAGCATGTCGCGCTCATCGAGCGGGGTGAAGCCGTAGAGCCCCGAGAGCAGGACGGCTGCGCGCACCATCCCGGCATGGTCGCTCCGCAGCTTCAGGAACCCGGCAATGTGAACCGAACCGGCGGAGGTGCCCAGCAATACGATCCGCTCGGGATCGCCGCCGTGCTCGGCCGCGTGCTCCTGCAGCCATGTGACGGCGGCGGCGACATCCTCGGCCCCGGCGGGCCAGGCCTCGCCGGGCGCGAGGCGGTAGTTCATCACCGCGCCCAGCATCCCGTTCGCGGCGGCCCAGCGGCCCAGATGGGCGTTGGCCCAGCCGCCGTTGCCGTTCCCGTCACCGCCCTTGTCGCCGACGAGGAAGCCTCCGCCGTGGACGAACAGCAGCACCGGGCGCAGCCTCCCGCCCTCCCCCTCGCGATAGAGGTCCAGCCGGTTGCGCAGATGCGGGCCATAGGCGCAGTCGCTTGCGACAGGGGCAAGCGCGGCGGCGCGGGGCTCCTGCTCGGGCGCGTAAAGCGCCCTCACCGCGCCCACCACATCGGGGCCGAGGCGGGTTCCGAGTTCGGCGATCGTATCGGTCACACAGCCTGCTCCTTCAGCGTCCGGTCGAACAGGAAGGACACCGCCAGCCGCGTACAGGCAAGTCCCAACAGCGCGCCGTACACGACCTTGAAAGCCAGTGCCGGATGGCTGGGCACTTCGTGGAGCGGCCCGAAAAGCGCCAGCCCCGCGAGGACGAGCGCGGAGGCGACGCCGCAAGCCACGCCGCGCAGGACGATCCCCGCGACGCTTGCGGGCGTCGCCAGCCCCATCCCGCGCAGCTTCGCCCGCACCAGCAGGGTCGGCACCAGCGAAGCCATGAGTGAAACCATCACCCCTTGCGGCACGAAATCGAGCGCGAAGCGATCCGGCGCCGCCATCGTCAACGGCCTTGCGGAAAGGCCGAAGACGATGGCGAAGAACACCGCGCTCAGCACCGCGTTGATAACCGCGCTGATCGCCTGTTCGCGGCGACGCAGCGCCCGAAGGTCCAGATCTGACGGCGCCGCCATCGTCAGAACTTCGCGTCCAGGCTGATGCCGACGTTGCGGAACGACTGCGGCCCGTAGATCGCGCCGATGTTGCCTTCGCTCGCCCCCGCAGTCGTCGTGCTAGTGTAGGGGAAGTCGCTCTGCATCAGCGAGGGTTCGTGCACGTTGAACAGGTTGCGCACGAACAGCGCGACCGAATAGCGCTGGTCCTGCGTGCGCAGGCCGACCCGACCGCCGACCATCCAGTGGGCGCGGAAGGTCGTGTCCGCCACCGAGTTCGCCTCGTACCGCACGCGCGACTTCCAGACGGTGTCAACCGCCAGGAACCCGGCCAGAGTATCGCCGAAGTCCTGCTCGTACTCGCCCGAGAGCGTGAACTTGTAGCGCGGCGAATTGGCCAGCTGCGTGCCGCCGATGTCAGTGCCGTCGGTGCCGACGAAGCCGCCGGGATAAGTCGCCTTGGCGTAGATGAAGCCGGTGTTGAGCGAGAGGTTGGGCGTCACCTTGCCGAAGAAGTTCAGCTCGGCACCGCGCGTCTTCACGCCGTTGATGTTGGTCTGGACGCACGAGATGATGCCGTTGTCGTCGACGGTGCACTGCTGCGCCTGGAAGTTGCGGATCTTCATGTAGAACACGCTGAGGTCGGCCACCCAGCCGCCGAACAGCGTGGCCTTGAGGCCCGCTTCGTAGGAAGTCGGGATCTCGGGCTGGACGACGGAGGGATCGCCCACCGCCGGAACCGCGATCTGACCGCCCTTGAACCCGCGCGATACGGTGGCGTAGCTCATCATCGTCGGCGTCAGATCGTACTGCGCGCCCGCACGCCAGGACCACTTGGCAACGTCGAGGAAGGTTTCGGTCTCGGACGTCGCGGTGTTCAGCGAAAGGCGATCGGTCGTGTAGCGCACGCCGCCGATCAGGCGGAAGCTGTCCGAAACGTGGCCGGTCGCCTGCCCGAAGAAGGCCAGCGATTCGTCGCGGATCGTCAGCGCGGGCGTGGTCGATGTGACGATCGGGATCACGACGCCCGGAACCGGGACCAGCGTGACCCGAACGATCTCGGGAATGCGGGTCTGCTTCTGGCTCGAATAGAACGCGCCGGCGGTATACTCGATGGGCGAGCCCGCGGCCGAGCTGACGCGGAACTCCTGCGTGAACAGGCCGAGGTCGCGGTCGACCGGGTCGTTGGCCACCTGCAGTTCCAGCGGCGAGCCGCGGAAGACGTCGGACGCCGCACCGTACCCGGTCTCGGTCGCCTTGCGCCAGGCGGTGATCGAGGTCAGCGTGAACGGATCCGCCGCATAGTCCACCTGCAGCGAACCGCCATAGCTGGTCGCCTTGCCGACCTGGTCGTTGTTGCTGCAGTAGTCACGGTTGCCCTCCCGCACGGTCACGCCGCAACTGGCGAGGCGATCGGTGATGCCCACCGCGTCAAAGCCCGCACCACCAAGGAAAGAGCCGGGGCCGCTGGTCTTGACGAAAGTGAAGAAATCGCCGCCGTTCTCGTAGCGGGTCTGCGAATAGTCGCCGATGAAGTTGACGGTGAGGCGGTCGGTCGGTTCCCACAGCAGGCGGCCGCGCACGCCGTAGCGGTCGTTGTTGTTATAATCACCGGTCGTCGCGTTGCGGTTGACGCCCTGGCGCAAGTTGGCGACGCCCGAGACGCGCATCGCGGCATTGGATGCTAGCGGCACGTTGATGACACCTTGCACGACCTGGTTGCCGTACTTGGCGCCTGCCGTCCCGGCGTTCGACAGTTCGGTGCGCACGCGGCCGGAGAACTCGCCGAATTCGGGCGCATTGGTGGTGATGTTGATGACGCCCGCAGAGGTCGTCAGGCCGAACAGCGTGCCTTGCGGGCCCTTCAGCACCTCGACGCGGGAGATGTCGAACAGGTCCGAGATATTGGCGTTGCCCTGGCTCACCTGATCGACGACGACGCCCACCGAGGCGACCGCACCGGGAGAGAACGTCAGGGTGCCGATGCCGCGGATCGATCCGCCCCCGCCGGTGTTCTGGCCCGGTGCCGACTGGATTTCGAGGCTCGGCGCGATGCGGGCGAGGTCGTTGACGGTGTTCACCTGCTGACGCTCGAGCTGGGCCGCGCTGGCGACGGTGATCGAGATCGGCACCTCGGTCACCTTCTCCGCGCGGCGCTGGGCGGTGACGATGATGTCGTTGCCCGAGGCGTCGGCGGTCGAAGTGTCGGCGGGCGCACCTGCGTCCTGCGCAAGGGCAGGAGCGCCGATGGTGCTCAGAGCGATGCCCGAAAGCAGCGCAATCTTGCGAATGGTCATGTCTGTCTCTCCCTTGAACTTGTTATCTGGTTGGTCGAAGCGGCTCAGGCTTCATCGATGACGGGGTTGGAAAGGGTGCCGATCACGCCGACCGAGACTTCGACGGTGTCTCCAGCCTTGAGGTAGAGCGGGGGCTTGCGCTTGTCGCCGACGCCGCCCGGGGTGCCGCTGGCGATGACGTCGCCGGGGTGCAGTTCGGTGAAGGTCGAGCAATAAGCGATGACCGTGGGAATATCCCAGATCATGTCGGAGACCGGCTGGTCCTGTACCAGTTCGCCGTTCACGCGAGTCTGCACGCGCTGCGCGGCAAGGTCCTCGACTTCACCCGCCGGGACCATGTGCGGACCGAAGGCGCCGGTGCCGGGCCAGGTCTTGCCGGGGGTGAACTGGATGTTGTGACGCTGCCAGTCGCGGATCGAGCCATCGTTGAACGGCGCGTAACCGGCCACGTGGTCCCACGCATCCTCGGGCGCGATGCGGCGTCCGCCCTTGCCGATGATCACCGCAAGCTCGCCCTCGTAGTCGAAGCGTTCGCTTTCGAGCGGGCGGACCATGGCGTCGCCGTCGGCGATCAGGCTGTCGGCCCAGCGGGTGAAGATCGCCGGATGCTCCTTCTGCTCGCGCCCGGTCTCGGCGACGTGGGTGGCGTAATTGAGCCCGACGCACAGGATCTTGCCGGGGTTCGGCACCACCGGCAGCAGCCTGACGGCGGCGCGGGCAAACTCGCCAGTTACGGGAAGCGCCACTAGATCACCCGCGAGCGCGTCCTTCAGCCAAGCATCACCGCCGGGTGCGCCGAGATCGAGCACCGTCTCGCCATCGAGACGGCCAAAGCTGCTGGTGCCGTCGGGGCGCTGGAAACTGATATACTGGGTCATGTCCGTTTTCTCCTGACCTGCCGGAACTGCGGCAGCGGTGTTCATTGTCCTTGCGCTTCGTCCCGCCAGTCGCGGCGGAAGCGGAAGCGTTCCTCGGCGCGGCGCAGTCCGGCGAAATCCTTGTCCGAGATGCCCCACTGGTCGATGCGGTTCTCCGGCCAGGTCCAGTCCTCCGGCGCGCCGACACGGTAGTCCTCGGGCACTTTCTCGACGGCGGTGGAGAACTCGATCACCGGCCCGAACGGCGCGATGTAGTAGGCGTAGACGTTGGCCCCTGGCCCATGCCGCCCCGGCCCCCAGGCAGGCGCCAGCGCGTGGTCGCGCAGCCTCCCAATGCCGCGCATCACCGCATCGAGGTCCTCCATTTCGAAGGCGATGTGATTGAGCGAGCTGATCCCCGCCCGCGCGAAAGCGGTCGAGTGGTGGCTGTCGTTGCAGCGCACGAAGACCATGCCCTTGGTCCTGTCGGAAACGCGAAAGCCCAGCACTTCCTCCACCGCCAGCCCGGACGCCTCCGCGTCGGCGGAGTTGAACACGACGTGGGTGAGCTTGACCGGCAGGTCGCGGCCCGCGATCGGCTCGACTTCGCCTGCATCGACGAGGAAGCGCAGCAGTTCGCCTTCGGGCAGTTCGACGAGCAGGCCGTGACCGCCGCCGGGGTCCTCGCTGACCGTGGCGCGGTGCGGCCAGCCTGCGGCGGCGGCGCGGCCCGTGATGCCATCAAGCTCCTCCGCCGAGCACAGGAAGGTCGTGGAGCGGACGAACTCGTCCGCCGATTGCTCGAAGGCGACGAGATAGGGGTAGGAACCGGAACCGCGCAGGTAATGGGTCGTGCCGATCACGTCGGCGGGCGCCATGCCCCACACATCGGTCATGAAGGCGGCAGCAGCGGCCGGATCGGGCAGCGCCAGTTCGATGCTTCGCAGTTTCATGCCTCGGTCTCCTCGACAAGTCCGGCCGCCCTGATCCCTGCGAGCGCACAGTCGGCATCGCACTCGCCCGTATCGCCGCTGACACCGACCGCGCCGATCAGGGCGCCTTTCGCATCACGGATCACCACGCCCCCGGGCGAAAAGGCGATGCCTCCGCCCACGGCCACGCTGACGCTATGGAAGAACACCGGATTGCCCTTTGCACGCTCGGCGAGGATGGCGGTGTCGGCGTCCATGCCCACGGCCCCTTCGGCCTTGGCGCGGGCGATGTCGAAGCGGTAGAGACTCGCCCCGTCCTCACGCGCGAAGGCGACCGGGTGGGCTCCGGCGTCGAGCACGATCACCGCCAAAGCCTTCGCGCCCTGCGAGCGCGCTTCGGCCAGCGTGGCGGTCACGATGGTCTGCGCCTGCAAGAGCGTCAGGGTCATGCGGTCAGTTCCTTGTGATCGAAAAGCTGGGCCGCGCGGGCGGCCAGCAGGTCCTCAGCGCTGTCCGAGGCGGTTCCGAAGACGTAGTGGTCCGGGCGCACCAGCACGGCATCGACGCCGTGCTGGTCGAGCCACGACGCGATCGCCTCATTGTCCGCCAGCGCCGCCGCGACGACGCGGGTGACGCCCCCGGCCTCGCCCGGCACGGTGTCGTCGCGGACGAAAAGGCGCCAGCCGTCGCCGGTGCACTCGTCCAGCTTGCTGCCGTCGGCGAGCACCGGCTGGACGAAGCGCGCGCCTGCACCCGAAGTGCCGGAAAGCACCAGCCCCTCGCGAATCGCGGGGATCAGGTCATGCGCGGTCTCACCCTGCTTGCCGCGTGCTTCCTCACGGATACGGGTATCGCGGGCGGCGGCAAGGTCGGGGTCGAGTTCGCAGATGTAGCGCCCGGCCGCCACCGCCGCGCCGATCACCGCCCGCACGTGCGGGTCGCGCTCGGGCTGGTAGGTATCGAGGATCACAGGTGACGCGCCCGCATTAATCACCGCGTCCATCTTCCAGGCCAGATTGGCGACGTCGCGCAGGCCATGGCACATGCCCTGCCCGAAGAACGGCGGCGTCTGATGCGCGGCGTCCCCAGCGAGGAAGACATTGCCGACCTGCCAGCGATGGGCGACGAGGCCGTGAAAGCGATAGGTCGCGGCGCGCACGATCTCGTGCGGTACGTCGGCCATCCACGCGCCGACCAGTTCGGCGACCTTGTCCGGCGCAGACATCGCCTTGTCGTCCTCGCCGGGGAGCAGCATGAATTCCCAGCGGCGATGATCGCGGCGGCCGGGCACCACGGTCGCGGGGCGCACCGGATCGCACATCATCACCGACAGCCGCTGCAGGTCTGCCCCTTCGGGCACGCCCGCGATCGGCGGGAAGCTGACCGGCCCCTGCACTTCGGCATCGACGACCAGCCAGGGCTCCTCGAAATCGAGATCGTCGAGGTCCACGCCCAGCGCCTTGCGCACGGTGCTGCGCGCGCCGTCGCAGGCGATCACCCAGCGGGCCGAGGCGCTCTGCCGTTCACCGCCCTCGTCGTAGGATACGGTAACACCGCCCGCGTCCTGTTCCAGACCGGTGAACGTCGCGCCCAGCTTCAGCGTGACGTTCGCCATGCCGGCGAAGCCTTCGCGCAAGTGGGCTTCCAACTCGGGCTGGTAGAAGAAGTAGTCGTTCGCCCAGCCGAACGGGCGCGGCTTGCCCACCGTGCCCATGTAGCGGATGACGCCGTGATCCGCGCCGACATGGAGGTGCCCGTCAGTGGCGATCATGTCGCCCTCAGCCCGGTCGATCACCCCGGCCGACTGGAACAGGCGCATCATCTCATGGTCGAGATGGACCGCACGCGGCAGGGGGTAGTGTTCCAGTTCCCGTTCGAGAACGAGGACTTGCAGCCCTTTCAGGCCGAGAAGGTTCGCGGCCAGCGCGCCCACAGGGCCGCAGCCTACGACAACGACGTCGTACGACATGATTTTCGTCCCTGTTAAAACTCAGTTCGCGGCGGCGGCGACCCCTGCCCCGGCCCCGGCCCCAGCCAAGATGTCACTTGGAGCCTTGTGCAGCTTGCCGCCCTTCATGATCATCTTCAGGCGATCCTTGTCCTGCAGGATCGCAACATCCTGCGTCGGGTCGCCGTCCACCAGCAGCAGATCGGCCAGCCAGCCCTCGCGGATCACGCCGGTCTCGATGCCCATAAGTTCGCCGCCATGCTGGGTCGCCGCCTGCAGCGCCTCGGCGGGAGTGAAGCCGAAGTAATCGACGAAGTGCTGCAGGTCGCGCGCGTTGCGGCCATGCGGGTTGAACGGGAAGCCATAGTCGCCGCCGACCAGCACGCGCACGCCGCGCGCCTTCAGCCGCGGGATCAGCTTCGCCTCAAGGTCCATGCGAACCTTTGCGCTCGCCTTCATGTGCGTCATGTCGACGTGTGGCGGCGGGTTCGCCTCCAGCGCGGCGACCGAGACACCGGGACCGGGGGCATAGAAGAACCTGTCCTTCTCCGCCGCCATCCGCTCCACCGTCGCTTCGTCGGCGAAGGAGCAGTGGTAGACGATTCGCGCGCCCGCATCGAGCGCGAGGCCGATCGCCTCGGGCGAATAAGTATGGCAGGCGATCCACATCCCGGCCTCGCGGGTGGCCTCCCCCGCCGCCAGCATTTCCTCGCGGGTATAGAGCACGTCCATCGCGCTGCCGGGCTTGAGCGCATCTTCGCCCGAGACCACCAACTTGATCGACTTGACGTCCTCGTCCGCGCAATAAGCCACGAACCGGCGCATCGCATCCGGGCCACGGCCGTTGAACACGTCGCCGGTATCGTCGCCTTCGGGGCTGCGCTCCAGCGTCGAGGGAACGAGGCGCGGCCCGGGCGTATCGCCCTCCTCGATGGCGCGGGCGAGATCCGGCTCGATCATGTCGCCCAAGGCACCGGCCGAGTAGAGGCTGGTGAAACCGTGGTCGAGCAGCACCCGCGCATTGCGCCAGGCGGCGACCTTCAACTCGTCATGCGGCAGGATGAACTGGTGGTAGACCTTCTCCAGCGAGGAAGCCCAGGTCAGGTGCGTATGCGCATCGACCATGCCGGGCATGAGGGTCAGCCCGCGCCCGTCGATCACCAGATCGGCGGCCTCATCGGCGAGTGCGTCCTCACCCGGCGCGACGCGGGCGATATGCTCGCCCTCGACCAGAACGGAGCCTGTCCGGAGCGCCGAGCCGGTGCCGTCGAAAATGGAAACCTGGCGGATCAGTGCCCGCATCCTGCTCTCCTGCGATCATCGTTATCGCTGGATTGTTAAGCTGCGCAGACCCACAAAGTAAAATAATGATTTTTTGCGATGCCATAGCAACAGGCTATGGATTTTGCAGAGCCTCCATCATCGCCTGCGCCAGGCGGGAGAGCGGGCGACTGGCTAGCCACAGCACGCCGACGCTGCGTTCACGCACGGCTTCCTCGATCATCACGGCCCGGATGCTGTCGTCGGTGACCCCGTCGAGCGCCACGGTTCGCGGCAGTACCGTCACCCGGTCGCTCTCCCTTACGATGGCCCTCGTGGTGAGGAGGGAGTCGCAGCGGATCGTCGTGCGCGGCACCGCCACCCCCGCGGCGATGAACAGCGCATCGACCTGCCGCCGGAACGCACCGCGCGCCTCGGGCAGCACCCAGGGGTAGCTCTCGACCTCGCGCAGCGACACGCGGCCCGGCAGCTTCTCGTGCCGGGGGCCGACGATCAGGACGAACGGATCGCTGGCGCACGTGACCTCCTTCATGTCCGCCGGAACGCTTTCGATGCCGGTCGTCACGAAGGCCAGTTCGATCGCCCCTTTGCGCACCATCTCCAGCAGTTCCTCGTCGGGCCGCTCGATGGCGCTGAGCGCGAAGTCGCCGATCGCATCCTCCACCCGCATGATCGCGCCGGGCAGGAGAGTGAGCAGGGCGCCCGGCGTCCCGCCGATGCGCAAGGGTCCGGCGATGCCGTGGCGCGTGTGCTCGATCTCGGTCACGGCATCGCCCAGCAGCGTCGCCATGGCCTCGGCCCGGCGCTGGAGCACTTCGCCTTCCGCCGTCAGCACGATGCCGCCGCGCCCGCGCTCGAACAGCACGACGCCCAGCTTGCGCTCCAGCAGCGAGATCGTGTTCGACACCGAGGGCTGCGAGAGGTTGAGCGCCCGGGCGGCAGCGCTGATCGATCCGGTATCGCAGACCGCGCGGAACGTCAGCAGGGCGCGCGGGTCGATCGCCGAACTGCGCCGATATTCGCCTGCTTCCACCATTCCGGTATGCCTTCGTCTGCCTGGGCCTACCCCTGACGGAGATCACCCGCCGACGCAATCCGCGCCGACGGGTGAGTGCCAGTCCATCAGACGATGCCTTAGACGATGCCGGCGCCCAGGCCCACGGCCTTGCGTTTCTGCGCCTTGCGGTCGCGCCAGCGGCTTTCGCGGTAGACGCCCAGCACGTCCGCCGCGCCGCCTGCATCGATGCGGGCCTTCGCCAGGATCGGCGAGACATCGACGTTGTAGGCCCGGCGCAGGGCCTGGAAGGCCATCATCGTGTCGTTCGATTCCTGCGCCAGATGCAGCGCCTCGCGGTCGACCAGCAGCGCCTTGGCGTAGCACGATCCGATCGCCTCGGCCGAAGACAGCATGGATTCGATCGGGTCGGTGACGTTGTGCGACTGGTCGATCATGTAGCTGGGATTGAAGCCATCGCGGGGGCTGAGTTCGGCCTCGACCAGTTCGTTGAACACCAGGAACAGCTGGTGCGGGTTGATCGAGCCAGAATCGAGGTCGTCGTCGCCGTACTTGCTGTCGTTGAAGTGGAAGCCGCCGAGCTTGCCGAACCGGTGCAGGCGCGCCACGATCTGCTCGATGTTGACGTTGGGTGCATGGTGGCCAAGATCGACGAGGCACTTGGCCTTGGGGCCAAGCTCCTGCGCCGCCAGGATCGAGGAGCCCCAGTCGCTGATGACGGTGGAGTAGAACGCGGGCTCGAACATCTTGTGTTCCAGCAGCATGCGCCAGTCGTCCGGCAGCGCGGCATAGACCTCGCTCGCGGCCTCCAGATAGCGGTCGAGGCTGCGGCCAAGATCCTGCTGGCCGGGGAAGTTGGTGCCGTCGCCCACCCACACCGTCAGGTCGGTGGAGCCGAGCTGGCGGCCGATCTCGATGCACTCGATGTTGTGCTCCACCGCCTGAGCCCGCGTCGCCGCGACGGTAGAGGACAGCGAGCCGGTGGCGTAGGTCTGCGCTTGGTCCTTCTGGTCCTGGAACGTGTTCGAGTTCACCGCATCGAAGCCCAGGCCGAGGCTGGCGGCCTCCTCGCGCAGCGCCTTATAGTCGCTGACCTTGTCCCACGGAAAGTGCGGGCTGACGCGCGGGGTCAGGCGCGAGAGCTGGTTGATGACCGCGCAGTCCTCCAGCTTCTCGTGGATGTTGGTGGGCTCGCCGGGGATCGGGAACTTGGCGAAGCGCGTGCCGCCCCGGCCCGCGCCCCAGCTGGGAACGGCGACCGAGAAGCCGGCGACCTTGTCCTTGATCGCGTCGATGGCGATGCCCGAACGCTCCAGCTTGCGGCCGAGCGCGGCGTATTCGTCATCGAGCGCCTCGGCGGCGCGGGCATTGGCCTCGGCGATCAGTTCGTCGGAAATCGGCAGTCCGGTCATGGCGATCCTCTTGTCTTATCACAATGTGGCGCCGGGCCGGGTTGGAGCGGCCCGGCGCCAGTCTAGCGGGAAGGCGGGTGGTAGGAGGTCCCGCCTTCCCTGCGCAAATCAGCGGGTGAAGGCCTGCGCGTTGCCCGCATCCACGTTGATCATGTTGCCGGTCGACTTGGCCGACTGGTCGCCGGCCAGGAAGTACACGGCCTCGGCGATGTCCGAAGGCAGCACGTCGCGCTTGAGCATGGAGCGCTGGCGGTAATGTTCCTCCAGTTCCTTGCCGGTGTCGATCCCGTGCGCGCCGGCGCGTTCCTTGCGCCAGTCGCCGTCCCAGATGCGGCTGCCCTTGATGACGGCATCGGGGTTGACGACGTTGACGCGGATGCCGTGCGGCGCGCCTTCCAGCGCGAGGCAGCGCGCCAGGTGGTTGGCCGCCGCCTTGGCCGAGGCATAGGCGCTGGCGTTGGTCGCGGCGGCGACGCCGTTCTTCGAGCCGATGAACACGACGCTGGTGCCGCCCTGTTCCTTCATCCCCTTGAGCAGCGGCCAGGCGGCGCGGCTGGTCAGGAAGTAGCCTTGTGCCAGCACGTCGTAGTTGCGGTTCCACAGCTCGATCGTGGTCTCCTCGATCGCGGCGGACGAGGCGATGCCGGCGTTGGCGACAAGGATGTCGAGCCCGCCGAACTCCCGCGCGGCCACGGCGAAGGCCTCGGCGACCTGCGCCTCATCCGTCACGTCGCAGACCACCGAACGCACCACGTCCTTGCCGAACTGCTTGGCGAAACCGGCGCGGATTTCCTCGACGACGCCGCCGTCGCGGTCGGCCAGCACCACGCAGGCGCCGTCGGCCATCAGCCGCGCCGCCGTCGCCGCGCCGATCCCGCCGGCGCCGCCGGTGACCAGCGCCACGCGGCCGACCAGGGGCCTCGGCGCGGGCATGCGCTGCAGCTTGGCTTCCTCGAGTAGCCAGTACTCGATGTCGAAGGCTTCCTGTTCGTCGAGCGCGATGTAGTCGCCGATCGCCTCGGCGCCGCGCATCACGTTGATGGCGTTGCCGTAGAACTCACCGGCAAGGCGTGCAGTGGTCTTGTCGGTGGCGAAGGTTATCCGCCCGACGCCCGGCACCAGCACCACGACCGGATTGGCATCGCGCATCGCGGGCGAGTTCGGACGCTTGCAGCGGGCGTAATAGGCGGCGTAGAGATCGCGGTAATCGGCGATCTTCTGCGCCAGATAGGCGTCGTCCTGCAGCTTCGCCGGGTCGAGCGTCAGCGGCGCGATCTTGGTGCGCAGGAAGTGATCGGGGCACGAGGTGCCAAGATCGGCCAGCCGCTGGAAGTCCGCGGAGTTGACGAACTCGAGCGCTTCGGCATCGTCCGAATAGTGGCCGACCTTGCGCCGCGCTCCGGTCATCAGGCCGCGCAGGCGGGGCATGAGATCGGCCGCGATTGCCGCGCGGTCCCCAGCGGTTTCATAGACCGCGCCGCCGAACGCGGGCTTCCCGGCAAGGCCCGCATTGAGGTAGGCGGCGGCCTGCGCGATCAGTTCGACGGTGTGTTCGTAGCAAGCCTTCGCGCTGTCGGCCCAGCAGATGATGCCGTGGCCGGCGAGCATCACGCCCTCGACGCCCGGATTGGCGGCGACGTAGTCGCGCAGCTGGACGCCCAGCGTGTAGCCGGGGCGCTTCCATCCCAGCCAGCCGATCTTGCCGCCCCAGATCGCCTGGGTCGCGGCCTCGCCGCCCGAACTGGCCGCCAGCGCGATGATCGCATCGGGGTGGACGTGGTCGACATGGGCGAAGGGCAACAGCGAATGCAGCGGCGTGTCGATCGAGGCCGCACGGCCGTTGAGGTTGAACGTGCAGTGCGGCAGGTAGCCGACCATCTTGTCGTCGTCGTCCGGGCCTGCATAATGCGCTTCGAGCCCGAGCAGCTTGCGCTGGTAAAGCGTGGCGAAGCCGTCCAGCTTCATCGAACCGATGTCACCGCCCGATCCCTTGACCCACAGCACTTCGACCGGCTCGCCGGTGAGCGGATCGACGTCTTCCAGCTTGGCGGAAGTATTGCCGCCGCCGAAGTTGGTGACGGTCAGGTCCGAGCCGAGCAGGTTCGAACGGTACAGCAGCAGTTCGGCGGGAGACAGCGTCGCCGCCAGCGAATCGTCCCAGCGGCTGGTGGGGACGGCAAACGCGATGGCGGGGGCGGATTTCAACGGGGCGGCGGGGACAGTGATTGTTTCCATGGACACCCTCTGACATTTCCTCTTTTCATGTTCAATCTGACTCGATACTAATCGATCATAAACAATCAATCAACACCATGTTCGGGCAGATCGCTGCCTGGTTGAAAATGGCGGCGGAGAGAATGGCAGGAACAGGCGCTTACATCGTCGTCGATATCGGCAAGACCCTCAGCAAGGTGTCGCTGTGGTGCCGTTATGGTACCCTTGTGTGCCGCCAGGTGCGCCCCAACCCGACCCATGAAATCGACGGGATTCGCCGCCTCGACGCCGAGGGAATCGGCGAATGGCTGCGGGCCACCCTGCGTGAATGGGCAGACCATCCCGTCGAGGCGATCATCCCCGTGGCCCATGGCGCCGCCTTCGCCGCGATCGGAGAAGACGGGCTGCTTTTCGCCCCGCTCGACTACGAACAGCCGATCCCGGGCGACGTCATGGCCGCCTACCGGGCCGAGCGCGACGCGCTTGCCGTGACGGGCTCCCCCGCCCTGCCCGACGGTCTCAACATGGGCGCGCAGATCTGGTGGATGGCGCAGCGCCACCCCGAGGCGATGGCGCGGGCGACGCTGGTGCCCTGGGCGCAGTACTGGGCCTGGCTCCTCACCGGCCAGGCGGTCAGCGAAGTGACCAGCCTCGGCTGCCACTCGGACCTCTGGGCACCCGGCGAAGCGCGCTTCTCACCGATGGCCGAGCGCCTCGGCTGGGCCGAGCGCTTTGCCCCCGTGGTCGGCGCAGGCGAGGTCGTGGGGACCCTGCGCCCCGAACTCGCGGCCGAGACCGGCTTGCCCGCGAGTGCGCAAGTCCTTGCCGGACTTCACGATTCCAACGCCGCGCTGCTCGCCGCGCGCGGCTTCGCGCAGATCGCGCGGCAGGAGGCGACGATCCTTTCCACCGGCACATGGTTCATCGCCATGCGCCTTGCCGCCGAACCTTTCGCCATCGCCTCGCTGCCCGAAGGGCGCGACACGCTGGTCAACGTCGATGCCTATGGCGCGCCCGTGCCCTCGGCCCGTTTCATGGGCGGGCGCGAGATCGAGACGGTCATCCAGCTCGACACCCGCCGCATCGACATCAAGCCCGACCAGCCCCGCCTGATGGCCGAAGTCCCGGCGCTGCTGCGCCGCCGCACGATGATGATGCCCACGCTCGCGCCCGGCTTCGGCCCCTATCCGGACGGGGAGGCGCGCTGGGTCAACGCGCCGGTCGAATGGCAGGGCACCTGGTACGCCCGGCGCGCGGCGATCTGCCTTTATGCCGCGCTGGTGGCGGATACCGCGCTCGACCTGATCGGTTCGAAGGACCGGCTGCTGATCGAGGGGCGCTTTTCCGAGGCTGAGGTCTTCGTGCGCGCGCTCGCCGCGCTGCGGCCGGACACCCGGGTCTTCCTCGCCAATGCCCATAACGACGTCTCGTTCGGCGCACTGCGCCTGATCGACCCGTCGCTCGAAGCGGGCGGCGAACTTATCTGCGTCGAACCGCTGGAAGGCGACCTCTTCGGCTACCGCGACGCCTGGCGCGAAGCCGTGGCGAAGGCTCCCGCAGGACTGACCGCATGATCACCGCCTCGATCCCCGACTTTCGCGAAGCCGCACGCCGCACGCTGCCGCGCTTCCTGTTCGAATACATCGACGGCGGCTCCTATGCCGAGGCGACGCTGCGTCGCAACGTCTCCGACCTTGCCGAACTCGCCCTGCGCCAGCGCGTGCTGCGCGACGTCTCGGCGCTGGACCTGTCGACGCAGCTGTTCGGCCAGAAGCTGGCCCTGCCCCTTGCATTGGCGCCGATCGGGCTGGCCGGCCTCTATGCCCGGCGCGGCGAGACGCAGGCGGTGCGGGCGGCGCAGAACGCCGGCGTTCCCTTCACGCTCTCCACGGTGGGCGCCTGCACCATCGGCGAAGTCGCCAGGGCTGCGGACCGCCCGTTCTGGTTCCAGCTCTACATGATCCGCGACCGCGCCTTCATGAAGGACCTGCTGGCGCAGGCGGTCGAGGCGGGCTGCTCCACCCTCGTCTTCACCGTCGACATGCCGGTCCCCGGCAGCCGCTATCGCGATTACCACACCGGCCTTGCCGGCTCGGGCGGGACCAAGGGCGCGCTCTGGCGCTTTGCGCAGGCCGCCGCCCGGCCCGGCTGGTCATGGGACGTCGGCATCAACGGACGCCCGCACACGCTCGGCAACGTCGCACCTGTGCTGCAGGGCAGGACCGGGATCGAGGACTTCTTCGCCTGGATGCGAAACAACTTCGACCCCTCGATCAACTGGCGCGACCTCGATTTCATCCGCTCCGAATGGAAGGGGCCACTGATCATCAAGGGCATTCTCGACCCGGACGACGCGCGCGAAGCCGCAGAGCTGGGCGCGGACGGCATCGTCGTCTCCAACCACGGCGGGCGGCAGCTCGACGGCGTGCTTTCGAGCGCCCGCGCCCTGCCCCCGATCGTCGATGCGGTGGGAGACCGCCTGACCGTGCTGACCGACGGCGGCATCCGCTCCGGTCTCGATGTGGTGCGGATGCTGGCGCTGGGCGCCAAGGGCGTGCTGCTGGGCCGCGCCTGGGCCTGGGCGCTCGCAGCCGGCGGCGAGGCAGGCGTCACGAATATGCTCAAGCTGATCGAGGCCGAAATGCGCGTCGCCATGGCGCTCACCGGCACCACCCGCATCGACCAGATCGACAGGTCGGTGCTTGCTGAAGGGATGCCGTCATGAGCGGCGAGGACAAGACTGACAACTGGCGCGACACGATCCTCGCGGGCCTTGCGAACTACATCGATGCGGGCTCGATCGTCGCCGGCTCGGCGGCGCTGGCGCTGTGGCAGGAGAGCTACCACCTCTCGAACGACTTCGTCGGCCTGATCGCCGCCTTCGGCCCCAATGCCATCGGCGCGGGCGTGGGCGCGATGATCGGGGGATGGCTGTGCGACCGGCTGGGCCGCAAGAAGATCTACCAGTGGGACATGCTGATCTACGCGGCGGGCATGTCGCTGCTGGTCTTCGCGGCGGCGCCGTGGATGATCGTGACCGGGTTCCTGATCGTGGGGCTTGCTGTGGGCGCCGACATCCCCGCCAGCTGGTCGCTGATCGCCGAACAGGCCCCCGACGCGAGCCGGGGCAAGCATTCGGGCGTGGCGCAAGCCTTGTGGTATCTGGGCCCGGTGGTGGTCCTGCTGATGAGCCTGGCGCTCACCTCGCTGGGCGTGCTGGGCGCGCGCATCGTGTTCGGCCACCTCGTCGTGATCGCGCTTGGCCTCACGCTGCTGCGATCGCGCATGAAGGAATCTGAGCGCTGGGTGGAGGCGCAGAAGTCCGCCGCCGCGCGCCCGCCGATCTCCTCGCTGTTCCGGGGCCGCTACCTCGGCTCGATCCTCGGCCTGGCGGGCATGTACGGTTTCTGGAACCTGTGGGCAGGCACCAACGGCTTCTTCTTCCCGTACATCCTGCGCACCGTGGGCGCGGCGACCCAAGCGCAGAGCGTCGCCATCCAGGCGGTCTCGTTCGGGGTGGCGATGCTGTCGGTCTACTTCATGTTCATGAAGCTGTCGGACAAGGTGGACCAGCGCGTGCTGTTCGCGGTCTCGGCGGTGGTGCAGGTCGTCGGCATGGCGCTGCTGGCGGTGCTGCCGCTGACCATTCCGGTGGCCCTGCTCCACGTCTTCCTGCTGCAGTTCGGTGCCGGTTTCGGCGCGCAGAGCTTCTTCCAGCTGTGGAGCGCGGAACAGTTCCCCACTGCCCTTCGCGCCACCGCGCAGGGCCTGTGCTTCGCGATCGTGCGCATATCGCTCGGCGGTTTCAGCCTGTTCGTGCCGATGCTCAACGCGACGGGCTTTACGAAACTCGCCTGGATACTTACCGGGTTTCTCGTCATCAGCGGCGTGATCGGCATGCTCTGGGCTCCGCGCAACGAGGGCAAGTCCCTCGAACAGCTCGAGGCCGAGCGCGCGCCGACGTCATAGGAGAGCAGACGAGCCCATGCACGCCGAAGAACGCGAACGCCTGATCCTGGACGCGGTGGCCTCGACCGGCTTCGTGAGCTATCGTGCGCTCGAAGCGCAGCTCAACGCTTCTCCCGCCACCATCCGGCGCGATCTGACCCGGCTGGAAGAGGCTGGCCGCATCCTGCGCGTCCACGGCGGTGCCAAGCTGCCCGGAGACCAGCGCCCAGACGGACAGCCGGGGCTGGCGGGCACGCCGTTCGCGCAGTCGATCACGCAGAACCTGCCCGCCAAGCAGGCGATCGGGCGGATGGCGGCGGCGCTGTGCCAGCCCGGCGAAGGCATCATGATCGACGGCGGCACCACCACCCTGCAGATGTGCCAGCACCTTGCCGGGCTCGACTGCCAGGTGCTGACCAATTCGCTGCACATCGTCGATGCCCTGCTCCCCCAGCCCGGTACACGGGTACTGCTGCCCTCCGGCACCGTGTTTCGCGAGCAGAACATCGTCCTGGCGCCCGCCGGCGAGGATTCGATGCCGCGCTTCCATGCCCCCAAGCTGTTCATGGGCGCCGCTGCCGTCGGCCCGCAGGGGGTCATGCAGCAGGACGTGATCCTGGTCGCTGCCGAACGGCGCTTCATGGACCGCGCGGAAAGCGTCATCCTGCTGGTGGACAGCTCCAAGTTCAACTCGTCCTCGGGCGCCATCGTCTGCGGCCTCGACGAGGTCGATACCGTCGTCACCGATGCCGGCATCCCGCCGGAGATGGCACAGCGACTGCGCGACATGGGCGTCAAGCTCATCATCGCCTGACCCGCCCCGCCACAAGCCAGGAAAGGCGCGTCATGGCTTGCCACACCCGCCGTTCGCTAGCCTTGCTGTTACTTACGGTGCCGCTGGGAGCCTCCCTGCGAGCGTCGCTGGCCCTGGCCGCACCGAGGAGCGCGCGCCGGGTCCCGATCACCCGGTCAGGCGCGGTCGCGGACGGGCGCACGATCAACACCGCCGCCATCCAGCGCACCATCGACGAAGTGGCCCGGCTCGGCGGCGGCACCGTGGTGGTCCCGGCGGGCGTATTCGTCAGCGGCGCGCTGTTCCTCAAGCCCGGGGTGGACCTGCACCTCGAACGGGACGCGGTGCTGCGCTGCACTACGCAGATGGAGAACTTCCCGCCCCGACGCACCCGCATCGAGGGGCATTTCGAGGAGCACTTCACCCCTGCCCTCCTCAACGCCGCGAACTGCGATGGCCTCAAGATCACCGGCGAGGGCACGCTGGACGGGGCCGGCCGGCCGATCTGGGACATGTTCTGGAAGCTGCGCAATGCCGCCCCGGTCCCCGACGAGTTCCCCAACCTGAGCATCCCGCGCGCCCGGCTGGCGCTGATAGAGGGCTCACGCAACGTCACCATCGAGGGCGTGACGTTCCGGGATTCGCAGTTCTGGAACCTGCACCTCTACGATTGCGAGGACGTGCTGGTGCGCGCCGCCCGCTTCGAGGTGCCGGACGACTACGCGCAGGCGCCCAGCACCGACGGCGTCGATGTCGACAGTTGCCGCCGCGTGACGATCGAGGGCTGCTACTTCTCGGTCACCGACGATTGCGTCGCGGCCAAGGGTTCCAAGGGCCCCCAAGCGCTGGAGGACGCCAGCAGCCCGCCGGTGGACGGCCTGCACATCCGCGACTGCCACTTCCGGCGCGGCCACCACGCGCTGGCCTGCGGCAGCGAGGCGACGATCGTGCGCAACGTGACGATGGAACGCTGCCGCGTGACCGGCGACATGGTACTGCTGCGCCTGAAACTGCGCCCGGACACGCCGCAGGACTATCGCGGCATCGCCCTGCGCGACATCGTCCTGGACAGCGGCGGCGGCACCATCGTGTCGATCGAGCCGTGGAGCCAGTACGCCCGTCCGTCTGACGACGCGCCGCCCCGCTCGCAAGTCGATGCCATCGCCCTGGAGCGGATCACCGGGCGGTTCGGCGCCTTCGGCACCATCCGCCCCAATCCCGGCCAGACCCGGATCGGCACCGTCGTGCTGCGCGATTTCGACGTCAGGCTGGCTGACCCCGAACTTCACGCAACCGGGGTCGACGACCTGCGCCGGGTCCGGGTGACCGCAAGGCCAGTCGATGCGGGCTGAGGCGCTCCGGCATCGTCGGCAGGCTGGCAACCGGACAACAGCGCTTGACGGCCGGCGGTTTCGTTCACATAGGGCGGCCAAGGCAATGGATTCCTGCCTGGCATAGTGCCGAACCGCCCTTGCAAGGGACGATGATTCCTACCTGCGCCATCATGGCAGCAAGGAGGAATCGTGCGCGCTACGTTTGCAAATCTGGTCTCGTCCCTCGACATCGCGGCGTTCTTTCGGACCCGGCACGACCATGCCGTCTCGGTCCTGCGCTGGATGGTGATCCTGGTGCCCATGGCGCTGGCCGTGGGCAGCCTTTGCGCGGCCTTCCTGTGGAGCCTGGACGTCGCCACGCGCACGCGCTTCGCCCACCCCTGGCTGCTGTTCCTGCTTCCCGTGGGCGGGCTGGTCATCGGCCTGCTCTACCAATGGACGGGGCGCAGCGTGGAGGGCGGCAACAACCTCATCGTCGAGCAGATCCACCAGCCGGGCGGCGGCGTGCCGCTGCGGATGGCGCCGCTGATCTTCGTCGGCACGGTGGCCACTCACCTGCTGGGCGGCTCGGCCGGGCGCGAGGGAACGGCGGTCCAGCTGGGCGGCAGCCTTGCCAGCGCGGTGGGCAGACTGTTCCGCCTCGACGCGGACGGCGTGCGCGTCCTGCTGATGGCGGGCATCGCCGCCGGCTTCGGCGCGGTGTTCGGCACCCCGCTCGCGGGCGCGGTGTTCGCGCTGGAGGTGCTGGCGATCGGCCGGGTCGAATATGCGGCGCTGGTCCCCTGCCTGGTCGCCGCGGTGGTGGGCGACTGGACCTGCCACGCCTGGGGCATCCACCACGGCGCCTACCACATCGGCTATAGCGCCCTCGCCGGCGAGGCGCTGACCGCGCAGCCGCTGCTGCTGGCCAAGGCGGCGCTGGCCGGTGTGGTCTTCGGTCTGGCGGGCCTGCTCTTCGCCGAGGCGAACCATACGCTGGGCGGCCTGTTCAAGCGCTGGATCCCCTATGGCCCGATGCGGCCCTTCGCGGGCGGCATGCTGGTGATCGCCATGGTCTACGTGCTAGGCACGCGTGACTACCTGGGCCTGGGCGTGTGGTCGCCCGATCCCGGCGCTCCCACCATCGCCGCGTTCTTCGAACCCTCCGCCGACAACTGGAGCTGGCTGCTCAAGCTGGTGTTCACCGTCGTGACGCTCAGCACCGGGTTCAAGGGCGGGGAGGTGACGCCGCTGTTCTTCATCGGCGCCGCGCTTGGCCATGCGCTGGGCGGCGTGCTCGGCGCGCCCGTCGATCTGTTCGCGGGGCTCGGCTTCGTCGCGGTGTTCGCCGGCGCCGCGAACACGCCGCTCGCCTGCACGCTGATGAGCGTGGAACTGTTCGGCGCTGACCATGTCGTGCCGATCGCGATCGCCTGCTTCGTTTCGTACTTCTGTTCGGGGCACAGCGGCATCTACCTGTCGCAGCGGATCGCCGTCTCCAAGCCCGGTGCGCGCCCTTTTACCCCGGACGCGACCTTGCGCGAAGCCCGCGCCGCACGCCCGATCCGACGTTGAACGCACTTTTGATCTGCCCCCTTCTGAGTGGCCCAAAATCTGTTTTAGATTTGGGCATGAAGGAGGACTGGAATGGCGAGGAAGCACAAGCCGGAAGAGATCATCGGCAAGCTGCGTGAAGCGGAGATCGTGCTGG
>NZ_JAZFAX010000046.1:0-28025 GCF_036352595.1 Novosphingobium resinovorum | reverse complement strand
ATCGCTCCGTCACCGGAACCGCCCGTCTCAGCGGCAAATCGGCCCTCGTAGCTATCCGCGAACTCGTCGACGGCAGGTTCGTGGTCGCCTGATCAGAGCCCAATTGCTGACCCCGTGAGCAATTACGTGAAAAGCGGTTTGCGCAGGGCTTGGATCTCAAGGTCGTGGGCATCGAAGACTCCCTTATCGTTGCCGTGGCGGGTGTCATACTGCGGATCGCGCAGGAACGATGCGAGGAGAGTCAGGCGTGACTATTGAACATCTCCAGCCTGTTCCTCAGCGGCTCGCCAGAAACGCACTCGCAGAGTTTATCCATTTTGCTCAATTCGAATGTGCAGCATTTGGATCTGATTTAGATTGGAAGCGTCCAGATTGGGATGTGACAAATTATTGTCCGTTTCATTCCAACAACTCCCATAAAAAAAGTATCATCTACTTCACGACACATGAAGGCGGAACGTCGAAATCAATGGCAGGTCGGACCGCGCTCGGCGAGCCATTCTGCTCATTAATGAAAGCAATTGTCCGCACTCGGCAGGAGGGTAATCCTCAAACAGGCAATCCACTTTCTCGCATCGTGAATGCATCGCGTGATCTCGAGCTTGAACTTGCCAATCGAAGCTTTGACCCCTGTCTACTTGTGCCTGGCGATTTCAGCGCCGCCGCTCGGAGGATTGCAAAACGCGCCACTGGAACAACCAAATATCGTCTAGGGCAAGCCTTGCAATTGATTGCAGATACCATTGATGAACATGGAATCGCCTTTGTGCGCCTCGATTGGCGAAATCCATTCTCTAGGAAAGCAAATAATGGAAGCCGCGAAAGTGCCGTAGCAGTCAAGGCTAGAGAAGATAAAATGCCTGATGAAGAGATATTGGATGCACTATCTTCAATATGGAATGAGATTGACAATGATAGTGATGCGGTTCTCATGGGGTGCATTACCTTGCTTCATTGCGCCCCTTGGAGGATCGTTGAAGTTCTGCGTTTGCACAAAGATTGCGAGGTCATCGAAGAGAGGGCAGGGCCAATCCGTCCGGGGTCTGGTCACCATGACAAGCCCCTCCTTCGTTATGGTCTTCGATATTTTAAAGAGAAATCGACCGAGCCAGACATCAAGTGGATACCGACTGTCATGATCGACACGGCTAAAAGTGCGATCGCCCGTATTCGCGACGCAACCGAGCCCGCCCGTCGCGTTGCGCAATGGCTCAACCGCAACCCCGGTCGAGCATGGCTTCCTGGCCCTGATGCTGACCCCGGAACAGAATATGATCTCGCGCAGGTCGCATCGCTCGTCGGCGTGAAAGATCGCGGCAGTGCAAATGCATGGCTTAGAGCGCGCGATGTCCCGATGAGGCCAGTGGGCCTTCCTAGTGGGAAACCTGGTAAACGATTCCTCGTGACCCGGGAGGCAATTGAGCAGGCTCTTGTGCTCCAGCAGAGATCGTTTGACGCCGGCCCCGGTGAGCCCGCTCTTCACGACCGCCTTTTCGTGTCTTTCAGGTATGCGCATGCTCAAGGCCGGCAAACGAGCAACTGCTTGGTTGAGTTGGTTTATGATCAGCAGATCAGTGACTTTCTTGGCGGACGACAATCTGTCGTAAGGTCTGGATTTGATCGGATCCTCGATCAACCGCAGTTGAAGGCCCGCACCCATCAACTTCGCCACTGGTTGAATACGCTTTCTCAAGCGGCTGGCTTGGAGCAGGGCCTCATTGCGAGGTGGTCGGGGCGCGATGACGAAGCCCAGAACAGCGAATATGACCATCTACCGCCCGCCATGCTAGCCGAGCATGCTCGCAACCTCGTGGCCGAAGGCAATGCCATTGGTCCCTTGGCTGACATCGACCTGAGTTTGCCGTTGGCAGACCGGGACACCTACCGCGAGACTGTAATCGAGACTGCGCATGTTACGGATATCGGGATCTGCCTCCAGTCGTGGATCACCTCGCCCTGCCCGGAATACGGCGCCTGCCCCACATGCGAGGCTACCGCAATTATCAAGGGCAACATGGCAGCCGATCAGCGAGCTCAACAGCTGCGCGATGACAATCAGTGGATCGCGGATCGCCTCGAAGCTGAAATTGATGACGGGACGCGCGGAGCATCACAACATCTCGCAGCCACCACAGCTGTTATTGGCGCGCTTGATAAGGTCTTGGCGATTCACCGGGATCCCACAATCCCCGATGGAACGCTGGTCCAGCCCAATCTTGCATCTCCGGTCCACTATGGCGGACAAGCCATCGAGAGCGCAAATGGCAACGGATAAAGCTCGTGGCCGATCGCGCGATGCGATCACCATCGACCGGCGCGATCAAATCGTTGCCCTTATAAATGACTGGAAGCCGACATGGGGAAAGCTGTCTGGCCCCGCCTTGGAAAGCAAAGTGCGGGAAGACCTTAAGCTGACGCTGACGCGCCAGGGCATGTTCAAGCACGCTGAGATCGATCAGGCATTTCGGTCAAAGAGGCAGACGCTATCAGGTGGCAAGAAGGCACGACCCAGATCGATCGAGGACAACGTCCTTCTGCAGCGTATCTCATCTCTCGAGCAGGAAAGAAGCAATCTGAAAGACACCATTCGTCGTTATGATGAACTCTTCATCCGTTACATATTTAATGCGAATGAGCACGGTTTCTCGGTAGATCAGCTTAGCAAGGCCCTTCCAAGCACGTTGGAGGGGGCATGATAGACGGTCGCAGTAATCGAGCTCGAGGCGAAGCGAACTATGTCGCGATCAGTGAATATTTCGAACGCGTGGGCTCCAAAATCCCCAGACGCCACGATGGTTCAGCGGACATAGCGAGAATCGTTGATGAAGTGCCGCTAAGTTCACGTGGCATCATCTATCAAAACTCTCGGAATCGCGACCTCTGCAACCACCATTTCAGATTACAGGGGATCGCGCCGATCGGGACACGCGAGGATCCTTCAGCCGGGGCGTCGCTGTGCCTTGGCGAACCTTCTGAGGAGCAAACCAGGCAACTGAAGCGCAAAATCGATCAGCTTGAACGTGAGCTCGCGGTGGCTCGCGGAGAGGTGCTCGAATGTCGCAAGGCGTTGAGGCGTTTTGGAGCAATCGAGAGGCACGTCGCTGAAACCGGAAGGCTCCCGCGATGAGCGGGATCGCGATACGAGCCACCATCGTTCATGTGCTGTTTAGCACGGCCCAAATGAGCGTATTTCGGGCCGATGACCATCTCAATGAGCGGCGCAGATTCGTGGCTCGTGATCTACCACGCCCGCCTGCCGTCGGCGAGTGCTGGCATGTTCACGGCTCGCTTGCTGATCATCCGATATATGGGCCACAGATAGAAGTTGCGGAAATGCGGGTGGTCCGGCCAGAGGGCAGGTTCCTTCCTCGCCTCCTCGCTGGCGATCGCTTCACGGGCGTTGGTGAAGCGTCTGCCAATAAGCTTTGGGATGCGCTAGGCGATCGATTGATTGAGGTGATCGAGGCAGCTGATCGCTCCACCTTGCGCGGCGTGCTCGGAGACACACCCCGGGCTCGTGCTCAAGTCGAAACCATTCTGCTCGAATGGCCCGGAGTGGCAGCGGAGCCTCAGATTTTCGCCGCTCTCGATAAACTCGGCGTGCCCAATCGCATCGCCTGCAAGCTTATAGACGTCTACGGCACCGATGCCGCAGCACGCGTAGAAAATGATCCATACCGGCTGCTGTCATTCGCCAGCTGGAAGGTTGTGGAGGAAGTTGCGAGATCTGTTGGAGTCGGTATCGATGATCCCCGCCGTTTAGCCGCAGCGTGCGAGATGGTTCTTCACCGCCGACTCGCGAGCGGCGACACGCTATTGCCCGAGATCGAGCTGAGAAAACGGGTCCGCACTTTGCTCGGCCAACCATCAGGATCAGACCCTTTAGAAGCAGCAGATCGCCTCTTAGCAGTGCGTCGCCGTAAGTCTGGCTGGCAGGCTTCGGGCCCGGCACTCATGGAGGAGGCTGTCGCAACGCGGATAGCGCGTGAGATCGCAGCCCAACCTGCCTCTGGAAAACTCCTTCCCCTAGCACTCCGTAAGGAAGGTGGATTTCCGCTGACGGCCAATCAGGGCGCTGCGGTTACGATGGCAATCAACAGTTCCTTCTCGCTCCTTGCTGGCGGCGCTGGAACTGGCAAGACCACAGTTCTGAAGTCCATATGCGAGGCGGCGAGCGCTAACGGCATTGCCGTTGAGATGATGGCTCTGTCCGGGCGAGCGGCACTTCGAATCCGCGAAGCCACCGGTCTGAAGGCCTGGACGATCGCAAGTTGGCTTGTTGGCGTCGAGGCGGGCCATGTCGATCTATCCAGTTCGCCACTCATCATCATCGATGAAGCTAGCATGGTAGATCTGGGATCACTGTACCGGATTCTAGTTGCTGCCCCTACCGGCTGCCGTTTCCTTCTCGTCGGGGATGATGGTCAGCTTCCGCCTGTGGGCTTTGGGTTGACGTTTCATGCCCTTCTTCAGGTTGAGGGTATCCCTCGAACAATGCTGACCGAGGTTATGAGACAGGCAGCGCAGACCGGCATTCCGAGCTTCGCGCAATCAGTACGCGACGGCGCTCTTCCACATATACAGCCATATCGGCGGGGTGTCAGCGCAGGCGTGACGCTCCTCGAGTGCAGCGATGCGATGGTGGCTGCGGTTGCTGTCGATGTTCGGCGGAACCATCCGGGCGCGCAAATAGTGGGATCAATCAAAGGTGGCGGCGGCGCAGCCGGCCGCGGCACGATGACTATGAATGGATTGCTTCGAGATGCTTGGGCGATCTCAAGAGGCCTCGACGCAACTGATTGGATTCCCGGCGAGCCGGTCATCTGGACGGTGAACGACTATGAGCTGGAACTCTGGAATGGTAGTCTTGGAAAGGTGATCCGCCGCAAGGATACGGCGCTCATCGTGAAGTTTGATGATGGTGAGCGGCACATCCCGGGTCACCTTCTTGAGCATCTCGAATCGGCGTGGGCAATCACGACTCACAAAGCTCAAGGCTCTCAATTCGACACTGTCATCGTTCCGGTAGTCAGGAGCCGTATTATGGACCGGACGCTACTTTACACGGCTGTGACACGTGCCAAGCACCAGGTCATCCTGGTGGGCGACTTTCATACTATTCAGGAGATCGTGGCTGGCCAGCCGAAAGCGCTAGCCCGCCGAACTTGGCTTATCGAAGCGCTGGCGCTAGGCCGGCAATCTGTACATCGGGTGGACATGGGTGAGACAGCGGATGTCGGTTTGACGTGAAACCGGTCGGCTCAACTTTCCAATGCGCGATGGAAGCTGAGAGAGTCTTGCCCTCAGCGCTCTGCGCCGCGCCTGCTCAACCCGCAGGATCTATAGCTATGTACGAGAGTCTTCAGGTTCACGGTCAACCGAATCAGGCTGACAATCAGCGAGCTCGATATCTCCAAGGATCTCGCAAGGCTTCACGCCCAAGCCCGCCGCTAACGAAAATAGGACGTTCAGCGAGATGTTGAGCTCCCCTCGCTCGATACGTCCGTAGCGTGCGCGCTCCACGTTTGCGAGTTGCGCGAAGCGCTCCTGAGAAACGCCTTTGGCTTCTCGGAGGGCGCGAATGGTCGTCGCGAGTTTCTTTTGGGCCGTACTGTACACTTGGCCGTTCAACGAAAAACTTGCAATCACGGCAACGCCATATATAGCCACGCCATATATGGCGTTATGTGTTAGCACGCTCGACTGGAAGATCTGACTGACACTTCCTAACGAACACCCTCGCCCCCGCGCTCGCTTGGGAAGGGTCGTTCGTCGTGCTGATGGTCGTAGGCTGTAGCGAATGTTGGCGATCGCTTCGAAACGCCGACGCACCGGAAAGTTGTGGGAGGCTCAAATTGAATCTCGTCGCGGACACTTCTCAAGGCGAAAGCCTTACACATGCATCGCGGAGGCCCTTCTCCTGTCTAGCACCTCTGATGCCTAAGGCTGCTCGCCGCCCAAGCGGTTCGATCCGATGAAGACCGACTTTTTAAGTTACGAGTACGTGACTTCGCCTTTTAGACCGGATTGGATCGGGGCATTGCCTCCGGGCGCGAAGATCGGCCTCATAACTGTGAGAAAAAACAGTCAGCGGCTCGTAACGGAAATCAGTTGGGGGACGCTCGACGATGCTGGAAGCGTAACGTCCGGGACCGTCACCATTCAGTGGAGGAGCCTAGAAATCAGTCCGCCAAGTGAGGCGGAAAAGCTCCGCCTTTATCGGAATGCCGCGAAGGCCCTCAACCGGCGCCTTCGCGGCGTGATCATCGAGAAAACCGACTATCGACCACGTAGTAGCCCGGAAACGTTATTTCATGAGGAAGCCCAAGTTAAGCCTTCTTGGCTTCGCGCGGAAGGCGACGCGTATGCACTCTTCGACGAACTTCGGATTGAGGTGGCTGAAGGCATCGGCTTCAAGACCTTCCTTCGACGATGGACGGAGAGTTCTGCAGAGAGACAGATAATCGCTATGCTGGAAGCGTTTCGCACCCTTCGCGAATTTCGCCGGCAAGTCACAGCACAGGTATTTGCTCCGGATTTCAAGCGAGCAAAGCCACCAAAGAATTTCAGCGACTTCATTCCGGGATGATGGTCGTGCGGATAGAAATTTGGCCTGGCGGTGACGAACAGGCAGCTTTCGAGATCGGTCGGATGGATATAGCCAACGTCGGCACCGTGGCTGATGTCGCCACCTATGCAGCCTCCGTCTCCCAGAGGGCGACTCCGACCCTTCGCGTGGCGAGTTTCGTCCGAAATGTAACGGTCGCATCTTATTCCCGGGAAGATGGCCCTTGGGCACTTGTTGCTAGGGTGCTCGGCGAAGCTGCCCGGGAACCCCTCAATAATCCGAAATCGTCGACCGATGTCCAGCGCAGGTAAGAACCGCAGCTCCAAGTTTGGAGAATATGACGCTGACCTCGATGATTGGACGCCCGTCTACTCGACAGCATTGTTTGATCCGACCCGGCCCCAGGTCCGGCTCGTGGGGTTGATTTCAAACGATCGCCGGAAGCGATTCCCCGATGGCCGATCCGTTTGTACCTCTCCGGTCCGCTCTTCACCCAACGCTATTGCTGAGGGTGCAATCGTGCGGACGGACAATACGCGCTACCGGTTGCTGACGCGCAGCTCTCGGGTTGCATTCGTGACAGAGTAACGAAGATCTAAGCTAGCGGGGCACCATAACTGCCTCTACATCGCATAGTACTCGGGCTTGCCACGGGAAGCAGCGCTTTGGGAAGGCGGGATAAGCGCGGAGCCCTCAAGCTTGCGCAGCGCTGATCCTGCCCTGCAACAACATTTGTTGGAGTCGCTGAGTGGACCGATCGCTATACGATGGGGCCTCTTAATCAGTTCGTGCTCGTGGTCTGCCCTCTGTCCAACTCGCATATCGAGTCCGCGCATTGCAGGGCAGAGAGGTGCGGACCATTCGGTCGATTTTGGGACCTTCTGCTCGGTCCGGTTTGGAGAAACGATGGCAGCATAGTGGACGTTCGAGCCACGATGCGCGATGGCGGCTTTGCGCCCCCGTAGCGGACGTTCAACGCCAACGGACATTTTTCCGAAAGCGGACGGTCATTCACCATGTCGATGGGGTATCGCTTTAGGGGTGCCGACGCTGGCGCCACTGGAGGCGACTCGCGGTTTATAACCGCCTCGCCAGCCGCTAGACCTCGCTCCCAGCAACCGATTATTCGCGGACCCAGCAGCTCACCGACATCGAACAGCAGATTGAAGACCCGGCAGCCTTCGCCGGGATAGAACGCCAGCGCGTCACGGAAGCACTGGTCGCGGCCAAACTATCCCGCAACCTTGAACGCCCGCGGGTGGAAGCCGATGGCCGCTTTGCCCGGGCCATTCGCTTGGCCAAGAAGGACGGCTCCTATCGCCAGAAACTCGAAACCCACTACGAGGCGCTTTGGACCGCCATGTGGTGGTTCGACGACCTACAACTTCTCAACGATAGCTACGATGAGTTTGCGGCAGAGGCGATTGGCGCCAGCCATATTCGCTATCTCGAATTTCTGTCGAACCTGCTGCAGCTCTTGTTCAATGCCGTAATCCACGATGGCCTGACGCGCGAGGAAAGCAAACTCGACGCGCGCGCCGGCGGGTTGCGCAAGGCGTTGCAGGCAATGGCCGACGATAGCGACCGCCCAAACAACAGCCTAGAAGCGCGGACATCGCTCATTTTGATGAAGCTCAATTTCGCCATCGTCGATCGCGATCGCGAGAACCTGTCCGGAATCTGGAAGAGCCTCGGCGACGTGCTCGATCAAGCCGAGGGTCCTTCCCGGTTTGAGCTTCGCAACCCAAACCTATTCGAAACTCACGGTGACCACCCGCGCTGCTGGCCGGACGCTACAGCGCGATATGGAAAGCGCGCGTCCGTCCAGCAGCGCTACTGTCGGAACCTACAGCACGCCTCGGGACGTGACCACCTCAGGCGATTGAGCTTTGCTTGGGCGAAGGCCACGCGATGTTGCTTTTCAGGGGACCGCGCATTCCACCCCTGTTCCTGCTCTACCTCGGTCTTCGCCGTTTCCGTTTCATGTTGCGGTAATAGCCAGCCCCCGTGCGTAGATCATTGCGTCATAGGCCTCATACAACGCTGTTAGAATGCGCTCTGCATGTTCGATGCGCCGCTCCCCGATTTTCTGTTTTCGCCAAGTAGCAAAGGTGTCGGCGGCTCTGAAAACCGCTGTGGCACCACTCAGGGGGCGTTACATAGAACGGGCACAGATATACGGTAGCGCCCTAACCTGAAGGGAAACCTCCAAAATGAGGTTTTACTTCACTGCATCAATCCGACAGAGTTTGCCGTATGGTGCGGCAGGTGCCGACCAGGAACGCCCTTCCGATGCGGCGCTGGGAAGTCGGCCATACCAACACCTGTCGTTCTCCGCCCTTCGAGCAGGTCGTCGAAGCCGCTGACAACGGTGCCCTCCAAGGCTTCCTAAAGCCTCCCCCAATGGAAGCCAGTGATTGCCTGTAAAAACGCCTTTCCTAACGATCGAATATCGTGCAATTATGATCGATAGAAGGCGGGGTAATCAATCGTGCGGTGGAACTGGCAGCTAACAGACTGGCCGAATTTTGCCTATGATGCCGCACGCCTGCGGCCTTTGGAAGACCGCTTTCTCAAAGGTGCAGGCGTGGCCGTGGGCGCCATGACGCATCTGCCGGAAAGCGACCGCAACCGCCTTACCATCTCGCTTATCGCGCAAGAAGCAGTCGATAGCTCAGCCATCGAAGGCGAGATCCTCGACCGCGCCAGCGTGCAATCCTCGATCGCGAATTATCTGGGCATTGCCGCCGAACAGCGTCGTGCCAATGCCGCCGAAGCCGGCATCGCTGAGATGATGGCTGACCTTTATCGCGGCTATCGCGCCCCGCTCACCGATGACGCGCTATTTCAGTGGCATGCCATGCTAATGAACGGGCGGCGCGATCTGGTCGACATTGGCCGTTATCGTCGCCACGAAGATGCGATGCAGATCGTTTCGGGTGCGCTGCACGCGCCCAAAGTGCATTTCGAGGCACCGCCATCAGCGGTCGTGCCTGACCAAATGCGCGCCTTCGTTCGCTGGTTCAACACCAGCGGCCCCGATGGCGCGCAGCCGGTCAGCGTGTTGGCGCGGGCAGGTATCGCGCATCTCTGGTTTGAATCGATCCACCCGTTCGAGGATGGTAATGGCAGGATCGGTCGCGCTGTTGCCGAGAAGGCGCTAGCGCAATGGCTCGACGCCCCGGCGATTACCGCACTAGCCGAAATGATCCAGCGCGCGCGCAAAGCCTATTACCAGCAGCTCCAGCACGCAAGTCAATCGAACCAGATCGACGAATGGCTGACCTGGTTCGCCGAAATCGCATTGGCAGCCCAGCAGCGCACGATCGAGCGCGTCGAGTTCCTAATCGCCAAATCCCATTTGCTCGAACGCCTGCGCGGCAAGATCAACCCCCGCCAAGAAAAGGCGCTCCTGCGCATGTTCGCCGAAGGAGTGGATGGGTTCAAAGGAGGCCTCAGCGCCGCCAACTACCGCACGATCACGGACGCGCCTTCAGCCACTGCCACGCGCGACCTGACCGATCTGGTACAGATCGGTGCGCTAAGGAAACATGGCGAACTCAAGCACACCCGCTATTTTCTCGAGCTACCGACATGACCACGGTGCAAAGCTTCTTCATAGACATCGATTACGACCCGGAATGCCAGTGTCGGTATGTGGCCGAGACCAAATTGCCGGGCCTGATCTTGGAAAATATCAATCCTGGGCGCTTGGTAAGCCAATTACTTGATCGACAAATTTGGCCCGACCCCAAAAGGTTTGGATATTTCTGGACTGGCGTCAGTCGACCACATCGAACTATTAATCGCCGTAAGTAACATTTTCGGCAGGATGCGCAGGGGTAGTCGTGAATATTTTTGAACTCGATCGCGCATTAGTTGATCGCTACGCTTCGTTCGCCCGCTCTTTCTCCACTATCAAGGCGCCAGAAATCGATCAGCAGATCCGCGCTGTTTACGATGAAAAGAAGTTCTGGCCCGACCCACTCGTAACGATCAATCCCCGTTACGAACCCGGCAAATCGATTGACGAGTTGGCATCAGAGGGCGTGATTGAGCCTGACCTCGTCTCGATATTCGCCGCTGGCCCCAACCGCATGCCAATCAGGCTACATCGGCATCAGCAACGTGCGGTTGCAAAAGCCCGCAATTCCGAGAGTTTTGTCGTCACGACTGGCACCGGCTCCGGCAAATCGCTCTGCTTTTTCGTACCCATCGTCGATGCCATAATCCGCGCAAAGAAGGCTGGCGAAGAGCCGCGCACAAGAGCGATCATCATCTACCCGATGAATGCCTTGGCAAATTCGCAACTCGGTGAGATCCGAAAATTCGTTGATGAGGCGGTGGCTGCCGGGTTGTCGGCCCATTTGAAACCAACGGTCGCCCGCTATACCGGTCAGGAGACTGACGAAGAACGTCAACAAATCTCGCGTGACAAGCCGGACATCTTGCTGACCAACTTCATGATGCTCGAGCTACTCATGACGCGGCAGGAACGGCTTGATCAGGCCGTGATTGCCAACGCCCAGGGTCTCGACTTCCTGGTCCTTGACGAGCTGCACACCTATCGCGGTCGTCAGGGTGCTGACGTTGCCATGCTGGTTCGCCGCGTGAAGCAACGCCTCACCCCGTCAAAGGATCTCATCTGCATCGGCACATCGGCCACGATGTCAAGCTCGGCCGATGAATTGGACAGAGCGAAGGCCGTAGCTGAAGTCGCGACGACGCTCTTCGGCCAACCGATCTCTCAATTCGGCGGGGTAATCGACGAAGATCTGGACCGCGCAACGTCCTATGCGATCAAGGCGGAGACCCTGATCGCACCACTGCGCCAAGCAGTGCTTCACCCTCTGCCGGCTGCCCTATCAAATGCCGAACTCGAAACCCATCCGCTCGCCTGCTGGATTGAGACGCAGGTCGGAATCGAAGAAGGGGAAAAGCGTCGACGGCGGTCGCCGATGACGATGCTCAAGGCCGCCGAGGGCCTCAGCGCCCAAATCGGATTGCCTGTCCCCGACTGTGAGCGAGCAATTGCCGCCATGCTTGCCATGATGGGTAAACGGGAAGACGAACGCGGCGGCACATCGGACCGTGCATTTCTGGCATTCAAATTGCACCGTTTCATTTCCGGTGCAGGCAAGGCCTATGCAACGCTTGAGCCTGCAGAGTGGCGACGGGTCAGCCTCGAAGGGCAAAAGTTTTTGCCCGAGGATGAGAACGCACGACTGTACCCTCTCTACTTCTGCCGGGAATGCGGCCAGGAACATCACAGCGTTTCGATTGCGAGCGTCGATGGCGAAAGGCGCGTCATTGCGCGCCCCATCGATGAGCCGACCAAGGATGAAGCCGAGCCTGATGGCACTGAAACCGGCTATCTGGTGCCTGCGGTCAACCTTGGCTTCAAATTCGGCGGTGCCACCGAAGATTACCCCGATGAATGGCAAGAGCAAACGGCATCTGGCGTGCTGCGGCTCAAATCCAACCATCGAAACAAGCACGAGGGGCGGCTTGTGCATGTCAGGCCTGACGGTAGCTTCGCCGACGACGGCGTTCCGGCCTGGTTCTTCTCGGGCCAGTACCGCTTTTGTCCTGAATGTGGGTATCAGCCTGCGCCACAGGCTCGAGAAATCAACAAGCTTGCTGGATTGTCGGCAGAGGGTCGCAGCTCGACGACAACACTGATCGTTGCGACCATTCTGGCCTGGATGGAGCAAGATAGCTCGCTCGCGCCATACACGCGCAAGCTGCTCGGTTTTACCGACAATCGCCAGGATGCCGCGCTTCAGGCTGGCCATTTCAACGACTTCATTTTCGTCACCTTGCTGCGTGCTGCCATCTTGCGCGCGGTCCGCGCCGCCGGGCCACAAGGGTTGAAGCCTGATCGCTTTGGTGAAGCTGTACGCCTTGCGCTCGGTTTCGATCTCGATGAGCCAAGCCGCCTCGCCGAATGGATGCTCGATCCCAAAGCGAAAGGGTATCAAAATCGCCAGGAGGCCCAGGAAACGCTGTCCGACATCCTTGCACACAGGCTTTGGGCCGACCTGCGTCGAGGCTGGAGGTATACCAATCCCAACCTTGAAGAGGTTGGCCTCATCGAGGCGCATTTCCCAGGCCTCGATGACCTGATTCATGACGACGAGGAATTCCGCTCATGCCCCCGGTTGGCGGAGGCGTCGCCAGATATCAGGCGGCAGTTGTTTGAGCGACTGTTCGACAATATGCGCCAAGGCCTTGCCGTTGCTACCGATGCGCTCGACCCGGGCAAGGTCCGCCAATCTGCCGAAGTCTCTCGCAATCGGCTCCGCTTGCCATGGGCCATTGACCGCGAAGAGGAGAAGAGTCTGAGGCAGGCCGGATTCCTGATGATCACGCCTCCTCGCAGCGGTACGATCAAGGCTACAGAGGCTGCGTTGATCCTGCGGGCAGGTCGTCAGAGCAAGCTTGGCAAGGAACTACGGCACACCCGCATCTGGAATGAGCAGGTTCCGGCCAGAGAATACGATGAGATGATCGAGACGCTGCTTCAAGCGGCTGAGGCTCATCAATTCGTTCGCCGGGTCAATGTCGGATATGAAGCGCCAGCCTGGCGGATGGCCCCGACCGCGATCCGCCTGCGCGAGGCAACTGCCCGGCGTGACGGCAAGCGCCAAAACCCATTTTTCCGCAGCCTCTATGAGCAAGTCGCGGAAATGCTGGGGCACAACGGTGATCTGCCCTACAGCTTTGAGGCGCGCGAACACACAGCGCAGGTCGATCAGGACGTCCGTTCGTGGCGCGAAGACCGCTTTCGTTACGAAGGTCCGGACCGCAAGCGCCTTGCCGACAATCATGAAGCAATGCGGCAAGAGGGCGAGCCCGACACCTTCCTGCCTGCGATGTTCTGCTCACCGACAATGGAACTCGGGGTAGATATCAGCGCGCTCAACGCGGTCTACCTTCGCAATGTGCCGCCAACGCCTGCCAACTATGCGCAGCGCGCTGGTCGTGCGGGCCGCAGTGGGCAAGCCGCGCTGGTGGTCATCTATTGCGCGTCGCAATCGCCGCATGATCAATATTACTTCAAGGATCAGCCCGCGCTCGTCGCGGGTGTGGTTCGGCCACCGGCGTTGGATCTTGCCAACCAGGATCTTTTGCGCAGCCATCTTCATGCTGAATGGCTGGCCGTAGCCACTGTCCCGCTCAAATCGTCGATCCCGGAAAACCTCGATATGGCCGGCGACGATAAGCCGGTTGCCCCGGAAATCGCGGCCGGACTGGCAGCAGTTGCCCAAAGCGGCGCTGCCCGCCCGATCATGCGCCGTTTGATTGGCTCGATGCTGTCGGCTGTCGACCTTAAGAACGCGCCCTGGCTCGCAGATGTCGATGCTTTCGTTGATCAGGTTGATCGGCAAGCGCTGTCCGAATTCAGTCATGCCTTCAAACGCTGGCGTGATCTGCATAGCAGCGCAAGGCGCGAACAGGATCTCGCTCACGCGATCCAGAACAAGGTCGGCCTGAAGGCTGGGGAACGCACCGCTGCGGCAACCCGCTACCGCAATGCTTCGCGCGAGCTCGAAATCCTTGAAACCGGGCGCGCCAGCAACGGCTCGGACTTCTACACCTATCGCTATCTCGCCACCGAAGGCTTCCTGCCGGGCTACAACTTCCCCCGCCTGCCGCTCTATGCCTTCATTCCGGCGACACGCAGCGCGGTTCTGCAGCGTCCCCGGTTCCTGGCCATCGCCGAGTTCGGCCCCAACAGCATGATCTACCACGAAGGCCGGGCCTTCCGTGTGACCAAGGCCAAGCTGCCCGCGCGCGATCGGCTCGACAACAATCAGCTGACCACATCGACGCTGATCCTCTGCCCGCAATGCGGTGCGGGCCATACCGACGAATTACAGGAACGCTGCCACGCCTGCGATACATCCCTGGGTGGCGCCGAGCGTTTGGATACGGTGCTGCGCATCGACAACGTAGAGACCGCGCCGGCAGAGCGCATCACCGCCAACGACGAAGACCGGCAGCGCCGCGGCTTTGAGATCCAGACGGTATTTCAATGGCCTATGCAGGCCGGCGAACCTGACATCCGCTCCTGCCTGCTCGTTGCCGATGGGCAGGAACTGCTGCGGCTTGACTATGGCGCGGCCACCAAACTGTCTCGGATCAACAAAGGTTTGCGCCGCCGCAAATCCAAATCGATCTTCGGCTTTTTCATCGATCCCAATACTGGCCGATGGTTGGCCGATCCATCAAATGGCGATGATGATGAAGGCATGGGCGATCCCACCCAGGCCAAGCCACAACGCATCGTGCCGATTGTAGAAGACCACAAGAACGCGATGCTCCTGCAACCCCGCGCCCCCTTGAATGTCGAGGATATGGCGACGCTCCAGCACGCGCTGATCCGGGGCATCCAGCTCGTTTTTGAACTGGAAGAGGGCGAAATCCTGGGCGAACCACTGCCTAACCGCGATTTGCGCAACGCCATTTTGCTATACGAAGCGACCGAGGGTGGCGCAGGCGTTCTCAACCGCCTGATTGCCGACCCTGCCAAGGTCGCCGAAGTGGCCGCCGAAGCCCTCAAGCTGATGCATTATCAGCCCCCGTTCGACGACGAAGAGCTGCATTCTACTGATGCCTGCGTGGCAGGCTGCTATCGCTGCATCCTCTCGTACTTCAACCAGCCCGACCACGAGATGATCGACCGTCGCCATCCTGGTATGCTCGGCTTCTTGCGCGCGCTTACCAATGCCACTGTCGGTGATATCGCTGCCGACAGTGGCGGCGATCCTTGGCTGCACGCCGTTCTGCGCTGGGGATTCCCAAAACCCACCACGCTGCGGCTGCCACAGGGCGAATTCTCGCTCTATTGGTCTGCTAAGGACGTTCTCGCCGTTCCCGGCGGTGCTTCAGACGAGATCAAGGCCGAAGCGGCATCGCTTGGAATTCTCGATGTGATCGATCTGCTCGCTTCGCCGGGAGATGAAGCCCCGGCCGCTTTGCGCACCGCCCTTGGAGTATCATAATGAACGCGGTTGTTTTTGCCCCCGGCGATATGGTGCGTGCGCGCGGGCGCGAATGGATTGTCCTGCCCTCGCCGGGTGAGGGAATGCTCAATGTGCGCCCCCTTTCGGGCAGCGACGACGATGCCCAGATCATCATTCCAGAGCTTGAATCGTCGCCCGTAGAGCCAGCCAGCTTCGCGGCCCCTACCGCAGACCGGCTCGATACGCAGGATGGTGCGAAATTGCTGGCAGACGCGCTGCGTTTGTCACTCCGGCGCGGCGCAGGCCCATTTCGCAGCGCCGCCCATCTGGGTGTCGAACCGCGCGCCTATCAGCTCGTCCCGTTGATGATGGCGCTCAAGCTGCATGTGGCGCGCCTGCTGATCGCGGACGACGTCGGTATCGGCAAGACCATCGAATCCGGCATGATTCTGCGCGAATGGCTCGATCGCGGGCTGGTCGATCGTTTTGCCGTGCTTTGCCCGCCGCATCTCGTCGATCAATGGGTCACCGAGCTGGCCGAAAAATTCGATATCGATGCCGTCGCAGTGACCGCGGCCAAGGCCCGAGGTCTGGAACGCGGCCTTCCCACGTCGCAAAGCCTGTTCGATGCCTATCCGTTTACGGTCGTGAGCCTCGATTACATAAAGGCCGACAGCCGTCGCGACGAATTCGCCCGAGCCTGCCCGCCATTTGTCATCGTCGATGAAGCCCATAGCTGTGTCGGCAACGAACGCGGCAAGCACCAGCGCTATGACTTGCTCGAGAGGATCGCCACCGATCCTGAACGCCATCTGCTGCTGCTGACGGCCACGCCGCACAGTGGCGACGTGGTCGCCTATGACCGCTTGCTTGGCTTGGTGCATAAAGAACTGGCGGGCGGCCCGAATGGTGGCGATGCCAATGCCCGGGAGCGTTATGCGCGCCGCCTAGCGCAGCATCTCATTCAGCGCCGCCGGCCAGATATTCAGGATGGCTGGGACGAGCAGCGCGCCTTTGCCAAACATGAAACCAAGGAATCGCCATTCACGCTCAACGGTGATTTCGCAGCATTTCAGGAAGAAGTGCTTGATTACTGCTTCACCGTCACCGAGCGAGCAGGCACGGATCAACGGCATCGCCGCCTGGCATTCTGGGGCACGTTGGCCCTGATGCGCTGTGTCGGGTCGTCTCCCGCTGCGGCTGTCAGCGCCCTGAGCAATCGATTGAGCGGCATGGCCGAAGAAGACGCCATTGAGCCGGTCGTTTTCGATGCCGAAGATGGCGTGCTTATCGAAAGCGATATCGAACCCGCTACCGCTATTGAAGACAGCGAAGAAACCGCCGCATTGCGCGCGCTGATCGAACGGGCACAATCGCTCGCATCGCGCACCGCACAGGACCCTAAGCTGAAACAACTTCTGGCCGAATTGCGGCCTTTGATGAAGGCCGGCGCCAAGCCGGTCATCTTCTGCCGCTTCATCGCTACGGCCGAGGCTTTGGGTGAAGTTCTGCGCGCAGAATTCTCCAAGGCGGCCCTGGCAGTGGTCACCGGCACCCTCGCCCCCGATGAGCGCCGCAATCGGGTCGAAGCGCTCGACGTTTCCGACAATCGCATCCTCGTAGCCACCGACTGCCTGTCTGAGGGCATCAACCTGCAAAGCTTGTTCGACACGGTCATTCATTACGATCTGAGCTGGAATCCAACCCGACATCAGCAACGTGAAGGTCGTGTCGATCGCTTTGGACAACAGGCGCCAATCGTTCGCTCCTTGATGATGTATGGCGAAAACAGCGCCATCGATGGTGCGGTGCTCGATGTAATCCTGCGCAAGGCCGACGAAATCCGCAAAGCCACAGGCGTGGCAGTGCCAATGCCCGAAGATCAGGAAAGCGTGACGTCCGCCTTGATGCAGGCCGTGATGCTGCGCCGGGGCGGTAATGCCAAAAGCCAGCTCACCTTCGATTTCGGCCCCGCTGCCCAGCGATTTGAACGGCAATGGCGCGACACCGCCGAAAACGCAAAGGCAAGCCGGTCGCGTTATGCCCAAGGCGCACTGAAGCCGGACGAAGTCCTGCCCGAATGGAACAAAATGCGCGCACTGAATGGCGGCCCCACCGAAGTCGCCCGGTTTACCGAGCGCGCCCTTCAGCGCCTCGGCGCGCCCCTGGAAAAGCTGGCCGATCATGCGCGCTTGCATATCGATTTCCTGCCCGATGCGATGCGCGACAGGTTGGGGCAGCGCGGTCTCAAAGGCACGCGCCGGATCAGCTTCCTCGATGATCCAAACCCTGGTGTCACCCATGTCGGCCGGGTTCATCCCGCGGTCGCGATTATGGCCGAAACGCTGGCCGAAGGCGCGCTCGACCCGCAAGCCGCCGAAGGCAAGGCCCTTGGCCGTGCGGGTGTCTGGCGCACCCGCGCTGTTGCCCAGATGACGACGCTACTTTTGCTGCGGCTGCGCTACCAGCTTGTGACCAGCGGACGCACCAACCGCCTGCTGCTGGCTGAAGAAGCGACCGCCGTTGCCTTTGCCGGACTGGGTACGGAGCCCGTAGCCTTCGCCGATCAAGCCCTGGCCTTGCTGGAACAAGCCGCATCCAGCGACATCGATACCGATGCAAGGCTGCGCCAGATCGACAATGCTCACAGCCGATTGCCCAGTTACACCAGTGCGATCGAAGCCTTTGCGCAAACCCGCGCCGAGGCTTTGTCCTACGATCATATCCGCCTGACCGAGGCGGCGGGCGGTGGTGCGACAGTAAAGGTCAACCCGGTCCTTCCGGCCGACATTATCGGCCTCTATGTCTTGCTTCCGGAGTTGAACTGATGTCTCGCGCCGCCAAACGCAGCGCCGATCTGGGCCTTGCCGCCATCACCATCGAAGGGGGCCTGATTTCCCCCGATCAGGTGCAGGCCATCGCCTCCGCTGCGCCCGACGTCAAAATGGCTGCCGACTATGGCTGCCCCAAGGGCACCAATCTGCGCGATGAAATCACGCGCTATTTCCGCATTGCTCAGGCGCATTGGCAGACGTTCAATCGCCTTGCTGATCCCACCACGACTCAGACCGCAACCTTCGCCAAAGGCTTGCTGGAGCAGGCTTTTGGCTTTGCCCTGACCGGCCCGCACGTTCACCATCGCGAGGATCGCCGCTTCACCATCGCCTGGGAAGCCAAGGGCGGTCGTGTGCCCATCGTGGTCGCGCCTCCCGCGCCGCTAGTCAAAGGTGTGCCGGGTGATGGCTTCGCCCGCGCGCTGCCGGAATTTGGCGATGGCGAAAGCGGGCGCATCCATCGCCGGTCACCCACCGTGCTTCTGCAAGACTGGCTCAATGCCAACGATGCTGCCCTGTGGGGCCTGGTATTCGCGGGCGACCGCTTGCGCCTGATGCGCGACAACGCCAGCCTGACCCGCCCGGCATGGATTGAGGTCGACCTTGCCGCGATCTTCCGCGACGACATGTTCGCCGACTTCACGGCGCTGTGGCTGCTGATCCACGCCTCACGCTTTGGCGCGGAAGGGGCAGCCCAAAGCGACAGCTCGCTCGAACGCTGGCGCGAGGCCGGTATGCGTGCTGGCACAGCCGCGCGTGATCGCCTGCGTGTGAACGTGGAGGACGCCTTGCTAGCGCTGGGCCAAGGCCTTCTCAAAGCTAACCCAGCCATCCGCACACGGCTCGACAGCAACGAACTGCCCTTGCCACACCTGTTTGAGCAGATGCTGCGCGTCGTCTATCGGATGATCTTCCTCGCCGTGGCCGAAGACCGCGACTTGCTGCATCCGCCCGCCACGCCAAAGGCAACGCGCGACCTTTATGCTGCCAACTATGGCTTTGCCCATCTACGCGACCGCTCGATCAAGCGCCACGCCCACGACCACCATTACGATGCATGGGAAGGCGCCAAGGTCGTATTTCGCGCGATGGTCCAAGGCGAGCCGCGGTTGGGCTTGCCCGCATTGGGCGGGCTGTTCGATCAAGGCCTAACCCCCGATCTCGATACCGCGGAGATCCCCAACCGCGCCTTTCTCACCGCCGCCTACAAGCTTGCGTGGTTGATCGATGACAGCCGCCGTGTCCGCATCAACTGGCGCGACATGGCGACCGAGGAACTGGGCAGCGTCTACGAAGGCCTGCTCGAACTCGTGCCCATGCGCGAGGATGCCGGGCACACCTTCAGCTTCGCTGGCGGTGCGGAAGCGCGAGGCAATGCCCGCAAGACGTCTGGCAGCTACTACACACCCGATACTCTGGTGCAGTGTCTGCTCGACAGCGCGCTTGATCCTGTGCTCGACCGTGCCGAGGCCAAAGGCGGCGTTGATGCCATCCTTGATCTCAACATCATTGATCCGGCCTGCGGATCGGGTCACTTCCTGCTTGGCGCGGCGCGCCGGGTGGCGAACCGGTTGGCCCAACTGCGAAACCCTGATGCGCCGGATTACAACGCCGCCATGCGCGATGTGGTGCGGAACTGCATTCACGGCGTGGACCGCAACCCGATGGCGGTGGAACTCGCCAAGGTGGCGCTGTGGATCGAGACGGTGGAACCGGGCAAGCCTTTGGGCTTCCTCGATGCCAACTTGCAGTGCGGCGATAGCCTGCTGGGTGTGTTCGACCTTGCCGCGCTAGAAGAGGGCATTCCCGACGATGCCTACAAACCGCTGACCGGCGACGACAAAGAAACCGCCAAACACTTTGCCAAGCGCAACAAGGCCGAAAAAGCCGGACAAGGCATGTTCGATTTCGGCCTTGGCGGCGGTGGCCTGCCTCCGGCCAGACTGGCCGCGCAGATGGACGATTTGCGCCACCTGCCTGAAGATACCGTGGCACAAATCAAGGCCAAACGGGAGAAGTTCCTCGCATGGGCCAACGACCCGCGCCGCTATGCCACCAAGGTGGCCTGCGATCTTTATGTCGCGGCCTTCCTGCTGCCCAAGACTGGCGGCGTGCCCACCAGCAGCGGCAATGCGATGATCCCCACCACCGGCCATTTGCGCACGCGCATGGGCGGCGGCAACATCTATGACCCGCTGGAAGGCGCAGCGGTCAATGCGGCCGAATTGACCCGCGCGTTCCATTGGCCCCTGGCCTTTCCCGAGGTGATCATTGCACGCGGCGGGTTTGATGTGGTGCTGGGCAATCCGCCGTGGGAGCGGATCAAGCTTCAAGAGCAGGAGTTTTTTGCGAGCCGCGATCTCGAAATTGCCAGTGCGCCCAATGCGGCGGCGCG
Source organism: Novosphingobium resinovorum (assembly GCF_036352595.1). Classification (GTDB taxonomy): domain Bacteria; phylum Pseudomonadota; class Alphaproteobacteria; order Sphingomonadales; family Sphingomonadaceae; genus Novosphingobium; species Novosphingobium resinovorum_B. The sequence continues at coordinate 7,259 of NZ_JAZFAX010000046.1, read as the reverse complement.
TGGAGCAATGATCAAGGCGCTGGCGACCGCCCAGCACGATACGCCCGCCTATGCTTTGCACAAAGCATTTGAGACCGCCAAGCGCGTTGCCGAGGCATCTTCGATATTCTGCACTTCGCCAAGAGATCAGGATCCGACTAAGATCGATCCAGCAAAGGTCGGCAAGGCGCGGCGCTTTCCATGGACTGGGCGTGGCGACGTAAATACTTACGCACTATTTACTGAGCATTTCCTGAACCTTACGCGAGCGAGCGGGCGGGCGGGGGTAATTGCACCCACCGGCATTGCAACCGACGCTACTACAGCGCCATTCTTCGGGCATCTTACAGCAAAGAAGAGAATTATTTCTCTATATAGCGCCTATGAAGTTCGCCAGTGGTTCAAGGGAACAGATGATCGCAAGTCGTTTTGCTTACTGACGATCGGATTTGCAGATGTAAGTCCAAATTTCGTATTTTCGTTCCGGGCACTCTCTGAAATCAACGTCCCTGAACGCCGATTTTCTCTGGACCCTGATCAGATCGCCCGAATAAATCCCAACACTAAGACGGCTCCCGTTTTCCGCTCGCAACAAGACGCAGCACTCACCGCTTCCATTTATGAACGCGTGCCGGTGCTGATAAACGATGCGATGGGCATGCAAGGCAATCCTTGGGAAGTGTCGTTTCTGACAATGTTCCACATGTCGAACGACAGTAGCCTTTTCCGTACTGCCGCGCAGCTTACCGCTGACGGGTGGGTGCGTGAAGGTATGGATTGGGTGAAGGCCACCGCCCGTATGGTGCCACTCTACGAAGCCAAAATGATCCATCACTTTGACCATCGTTGGGCAACATATGACGGCATCGAAGTCCGAGACACTAGCGTCGCCGAAAAGCGGCGTATCGAATACGAGGTAACGCCCAGATATTGGATTGACCGAGTTTCTGTCGCAGATCGGTATGAGGTCGACAAAGCATGCAGCAGCGCTTTGATGGGTTGGCGAGACATTAGCCTTTCATCTGTTGAAAGGACCGTGATAGCCACATGGATGCCTATTGTCGGCGCCAACCATAAATTGCCATTGCTCCGAACCAAGAAATCAGTTGAACTTCAATCAGCATTGCTCGCAAATTTAATTTGTATGGTTCATGATTTTGTTGCGCGCCAGAAACTTAGCGGGAGTTCGTTGACCTATTTTTACCTCAAACAATTCCCTATCCTCCCACCCAGCGCTTACAGTGAGACCGATATCGCCTACATCGTTCCGCGCGTGCTGGAACTGACCTACACCAGCCATTCCATGGCTCCCATCGCCCGCGATCTGGGCTATGAAGGGGCACCATTTGCATGGGACGAAGACCGCCGCGCCGAACTGCGCGCCGAACTCGATGCTTGGTACGCGCTGGCTTATGGCCTTACGCGCGACGAACTGCGCTATGTGCTCGATCCCAAGGACGTGATGGGCCCCGATTACCCCAGCGAAACCTTTCGCGTCTTGCGAAACAACGAGATCAGGAAGTACGGCGAATACCGCACCCAACGCCTCGTTCTCACTGCTTATGACCAATTGGCCGCTGCAGCCCCGGATGTCAGCACGGTGTCGGATGGTGCATGGGATCACCGTGTCGGCACCGCAATCGATGTCCGGCACATCTTCGCAGCAATTATGAAAAAGACGGTCGGCCCGGTCGCCCCGCTCGACGTTCGGCTTACCGCCTTGTTCGCAGCCAAGCCGCACCTGCTGATGCACTATCTGACTCCAGATATGCAGGCGCAGTGGCAGCGGCTTGTTGGAGATCAGGTAAACCTGCAAGCGACTCCCAACGTCGCAGTCTTCAGTGCTGCCTCGTCGCAGGCTTTCCGTGATGCTGTTGATCAACTCCGCGCCGAGCGCTCGATCCTCTACAACGCGCAAAGCCGCATGTGGGATCGGGGCGCCGAAATCTACCATTACGCCCCTCTGGCCTGGGCCGACGGGCGCGCCGCCTTCGCGCTTCATGCGATGCGCAATATCGTAACCCAGAACGCAATCGCCGCCTTGCCGCAGGAAGAAAGGGAATGGATTGCCGCAGCAGCCTGATCTCCTCGCCATCTCTATCGATGATGTCCAACCCGCCGCTGGAAAAGGCGGCCCGCGCCTATGGGTGCGGCGCCTGGTCATTTGGCGCGGCGTGGGTGATCCGATCCGCGCTGTAACGCTTAGGCCGGGGCTGAACATCATCTGGTCACCAGATTCGGGCACGGAAAACGAGGCGATGGGACATGGAGGCGGTAAAACCAGCTTTTGCCGCCTATTGCGTTACTGCCTCGGCGAAAACAGCTTTGGCTCGCACGCGCTGCGAGAGGTGGTCGCTCGCAAGATCCCCGATGGTTATGTCGGGGCTGAGGTCGTTCTTGATGGAGAGGCATGGGTCGTACTCCGCCCAATTGGTGTCGATAACCGTCACTACTGCGCCAAGGGTGAGGTGCTCGAAGCTGCATTCGGCAGGGAAATGCCCCATACTGGACTCGGTGCTCTGTGCGACGCGATCACTCAGGCGTTCATGCCAGAGGCTGCGAGCCGCATGCCCTTGGCGAACCCTGTCGAAGAGGCATGGGAAGTTGCGCTGGCGTGGCTGACCCGTGACCAGGAGTGTCGGCTGCTTTCGGCGCTCGAATGGCGATCGGCACAAACCGAGTCCCACTCTGCTTCACGTCAGCGGCAATTGTCGCAGGCGGATCGGCTTGTGATTGTCAGGTTGCTCGTCAATGCCTTGTCAGCGGGTGAAATGGAGGCCTCACGCTTAGCCGAAGAGTGCTCCGTCAAAATTGAACAGACAAGGCGGCAGCGCCGACGTTTGCAGCATCTCGTCGAGGATATGCAGGAGGACCTATCCCAGAAATTTGGCGCATCGGACGCACAGGCCGATTTTTGGAAAGCTCAAGCGGCCGAGGCCGTTGTGCAGGCAGAGGCAGCAGCAGATCCGCAACTCTATGAGAGGCTCACCAAAGCTCGGGAAGACAAGGATGGAGCTGAAAGGGCGCTGACCCAGCTCGGGAACCAGTTAGCTGGTTTAAACGCAGATCTCGCTACCAAGACGGAACTGCGGAAGACCATCGATAACAACTCTGCGAAAGCCCACACCCACGTCTACGATGCTCAAAATCCAGTCTGCAAGACGTGCGGCACGCGGATGGACCAGAAAGCCTTGGATTTTGTCCGGGAGCGGGAACAGGAACGAGATGACCTTATCGGCAAAATCGCCGAGATCGCAGGCGACATAGGGGCTTTGGAATCAAATATCTCAGCGGTGAAGTATCAGATTGCTGCCGCCCAACAGGCGGCTAAGCCGCTTGCTGAGGCTGTCATAGCGCTGGAGAGGGCGCTGGTCGACCAATCAAGGCGCCTGTCTGCGGCCAAGGGCGACATCACCATGAGCACGCGCTACGCTACCCATTTGGGCGAGCTGAAAACCAGCACTAATACCATTGAACAATTGGTCCAGCTCCAGAGCACACACCTCAATGCAGCATCAGAACATCGCGTGGCAGCGCTGCAGAATGTAGACCGCCTTTCGCTCCTGTTCGACGCGGTCCTAAAATTCCTGATCCCGGAAACGGCGAACGGTAAAATCGACCTTGAGCAGAACGAGTTGAATCTCCGCTTTCAAATGGGGGGAGATCGCTCAACAGCGGCTGTGGACTCTCTGAAGATCGTCGCGTTCGATCTTGCCACGCTGCTTCTCACAATCGAGGGGCGCACCCAGCTTCCGGCCTTCCTCATCCATGATAGCCCGCGCGAAGCGGACTTGGGCCTGTCGATCTACAACAGGCTGTTCACGATGAGCCAGAAACTGGAAGAGATCGGCGGAACTCCCCTCTTCCAATACATCGTCACCACCACGACCGCACCACCGGAGGCATTCCAGAAGGAACCCTGGCAACGCTTGGAGCTTCACGGCGCGCCTGCTGACAAGCGCGTGTTCGGGATGGATTTCTGATCTTTTAATCTCGTCTCGTACTTAAGATGGACAAGCAAATTTGGAAGCCGTCACGGAAGGGGCTGGGCAGTGCAAATCGCTACCATTCTGAATTACATCGACAACGGCCACATGGCCCTGCCTGAATTCCAGCGCGGCTATGTCTGGGGCGGTGATCAAGTGCGCGGCCTGTTCGGGTCGCTCTATCGGCGCCATCCGGTCGGCGGCCTGCTCGTCTGGGCCACCCAGTCCGAGGGGGCACAGCACCGCGGCGATCACGAGCTTGCACCGGGTGTGGTCAAGCTGCTGCTCGATGGCCAGCAGCGGATAACATCGCTCTATGGTGTAATCCGGGGGCGCCCGCCGCAGTTTTTCGACGGCAATGAAAAGGCCTTTGCCGGCCTGTATTTTCATATCGGTCGCGAAGAATTTCAATTTTACCAGCCCATCATGATGCGCGACGATCCCCTTTGGATTGATGTCACCGCGCTGTTGAATGCGGGTAACGATGGCATGGGTTCCATAATCACCTCCCTCTCCACCAGCCCTGAACACGCGCCGCAACTAAGCGACTATGTCAGCCGCCTCAGCAAACTGCTCGGCATTCGCGACATCGATCTGCATATCGAGGAAATCACGGGCGGCGACATGACGCTCGACGTCGTGGTCGACATCTTCAACAAAGTGAACAGTGGCGGCACCAAACTTTCAAAAGGCGATCTGGCGCTGGCAAAAATCTGCGCCGACTGGCCGCAGGCTCGGACCGAGATGAAAGTGCAACTGGGTAAATGGCGCCAGGCGGGGTACGATTTTTCGCTCGACTGGCTGCTCCGTTCGGTGAACACCGTGCTGACCGGTGAGGCGAAATTCCTGCACTTGCACGGCAAGACTGCGCCCGAGGTGCAGGATGCCTTGAAACGCGCCAGTCGCCATATAGATACCGCGCTGAACCTGATTTCGGGTCGACTTGGACTGGATCATGATCGGGTGCTGTTCGGCCGCGGCGCGGTTTCGGTAATGGCGCGCTATCTCGATCAGCGAACCGGACCGATGGACCAGAAAGAGCGCGACAAGTTGCTGTTCTGGTATGTGCAGGCCGGCATGTGGGGGCGCTTTTCAGGTTCGACCGAAAGCTTCATCGATGCCGATCTTGAAGCACTGGATGCCGGTGGGCTCGATCGCATGCTGGACATTCTTCGCCTTTGGCATGGCGGCTTGCGGGTTGAGCCGGGGCACTTCACCGGGTGGAACCTGGGCGCGCGATTCTACCCTGTATTATATCTGCTGACGCGCATGGCGGAGGCAAAGGATTGGGGGAACGGTCTTCCCCTCAAGGCCGGGATGCTGGGCAAACTCAGTCAGTTGGAAGTCCACCACATTTTCCCTAAGGCTCGCCTCTACGAGGCTGGCTATGGCCGCGCTGAGGTCAACGCGATCGCAAACTTCTGCTTCCTGACCAAACGCGCCAATCTCGACATTCTGGATGATCGACCCGAAGCCTATTTTCCCGCCATCGAGGAAAGGCACCCCGGCGCCCTTTCTTCGCAATGGGTTCCGATGGATCCGCAACTGTGGCGGATTGAAAATTATGCCGATTTCCTAACCGCTCGCCGCGAACTGCTGGCCAAGGCGACAAACGACCTGTTGGCTGACCTGCTCCATGGGGAGACCGAACGGTGGCTCGCCACCGCAGCGCCCGTTCACGCGTCGGCGGCCATTGTTAGCGGGCCAGCAGACGCCAATGAAGAGGCGGCCCTGTCGGCGCTGCAACAATGGGTTGCCGATCAGGGGTTGCCGTCAGGGGTCATGGCTCATGAGATTGTGACGGCGGAATCTGGCGAGCAAGCCGCCGTTCTGGACTTGGCTTGGCCTAATGGCCTGCGGCAGGAACTGACAGAGGCGGTAGCCCTTGTCGTAGGCGCTGATCCGGCGGTGATTACATTGGCAAATGCAAACGGCTTCCGCTGCTTTGCTGATGCAGACGCGTTCAAAGCATACGTCACCAAGGAAATCGTTGGTGAGCCGGTGGCGGCATGATCAACACCGGCGACCGCCTGCGCACCTACCCATTCGCCTTGGAGTCCGAGCTCGAAGATGCCGCAAAGGGGCAAGGCTATCGCATTCCGATGGGCCAGGCCGCCGGGTGGCTTTTCTTCACCTCGTCCAGCGCTCCGGGCGAAATTGCCGTCGCAGCAACAGCGCGGGGCATGGAAGGGCCATTCTTTCTGTCAGTGGCCCATCCTGGTGCTGCGCGGGAACTCTCCGCGCCGGCTGCCACTCCGTGCGCCAAAGGGCACGCCGCCGCCTTCGCATTTCCCACGCGCGACGCACTGTTTGCTGCCGTCAGCGCAGTCTACCGCCTGTCCATCAGCCTACCGACTCTACCATTTGAAGAATTTTTGCGAGAAACCGCGCATCTGGGTGACACAGAAGCTGACCGGGTACAAAAAGTCCGCATCGGGCAAGATCGCTTCCGCTCAGCCGTACTTAACTACTGGAACAGCACATGCCCCCTGACCGGAATCACCGTCCCGGAATTGCTGCGCGCTTCGCATATTATCCCGTGGGCCAGATGCGAAAACGATCAGGAACGGCTGAACGTCCACAATGGCTTGCTGTTGTCATCCCTGTGGGACGCGGCATTCGATGCGGGCCTGATCACATTTGACGACAATGGCGTCGCTGTAGGATCGCCCCGATTAACCGCTGCAGAGATTTTGGCACTAAACTTGGATAATGCCGCGCCGCTGACATTGACCGACGACCACCGCAACCGTTTGGTGTGGCATCGAGAAGTCGTGTGGTGCGCAGATTAGGAACCGCTAGCCCTCGCACATTCACGTCCAAGTCGGCGATCTCGGATGCGTCAGTCAGCTCCACGCGGTTTCCCATGAAGTCTATCCTGGTGCATCCCCCCCTGCCTGACCATGGAGAACGCAGCGACGAAAACAGCATGGGCAGCCAGCGCCACATGACAATCTGATCAACGCGGGGTAGGGCACTCAGACATGCGTGCGCTGCTTAAGGAAGGTCATTCTGGCGAGTTATGGATGAAATTGAGGTAGAAGGCGTTCTCCGGGACTTAAGACATCTGCGCAGCTTTATAGTTACCGTCCCCGGCAAGGGGATTGATAATGGCGACTTGCGCGTCCGGATAACCCTTGGCCTTCATACCATCTCACAGAGCTGTGATCGTAAGCGGTAAAGATCCCCCACATTTTCAGATGCTCCGAGGTTGTTAAGTTTCGCCGCAATGAATGGCGAGGTTACCAGTGAGAGATGAAACTGATTTCGAAACATGTTTCGATACGAACGCCC
>NZ_JAZFAX010000045.1:0-29628 GCF_036352595.1 Novosphingobium resinovorum | reverse complement strand
CTCGATCGGCGGGCATTGGGAAGCGTATCAACGCGATGGCATGCAAACCGAGGGTGCCCCTCCACCACCCTGCGGGTGGTCCCCCTCCCCGTGCCGGGGAGGAACTGACGACAGCTTCCCACCCAAATCCGCCGTCACCCTGAACTTGTTTTAGGGTCCATCAAGCCGATAGCTCGGTTTTGTGATCAGCGAACCGAGATAGCAGTTTGCGGCAACATACCGGCACCAACTGCCCGATGGATCCTGAGCCGAAGGCCAGCGCAGCTAAACAAGTTCAGGATGACGAAGCTTTTCGGGACAGGTCTGGTATCCATCCCTATCGGGCACCGTGCCGCATTTCATTGGCCACTTTCTCCCCATCCTCGTGCCGCAAACGCCCTAGTGCAACGCCGCTTTGCCGGTTAAGGCAGGCCGATGGATCGATCCGCGCAGGGGCACGCGCCCGTCATCACCCGCTCGCTTTTCGTCTTCTCGCTGCTCTACGGCGGCCTCGTCGTGTTGGCGGGGGTGCTGGGGACCAAGCTGGCCTCGCTCGGGCACTGGCCGGTGCTGGGCGATCTCGCGGTCGAATCGGGGATCTTCGCGTTCCTGCTGCTGGTGGTGCTCTCCAGCGCCGTCGCCGAACTGCATGGGCCCGCCACCGCCAACCGGTTGGTCCGTTTCGGGTTCATCCCGCTGATCGTCTCGATGCTGCTGCTGACCTTTGTGATCCATGTCGTCCCGCCGGCGTCGTTCTGGAACGACCAGGAGGCCTATGCCCGCCTGCTGGGGCAGGGCGCGCGGATGCAGTTCGCCGGGTTGATCTCCTACGGCGTGTCGCAGACGCTCAACGTGCTGATCTTCGCGAAGCTCTCGCAAGGCGCGGGCCGCCTGCTGCTGGTGCGCGCGTGGATCGCCTCGATGCTGTCGCAGGTGATCGACACGGTGCTGTTCATCACGATCTCGTTCGTCGGCACGGGGCTGCCGATCGTGCAGATCATGGAAGGCCAGATCATCTCGAAGCTGGTGCTCTCGACGATCATGGTGCCGCCGTTCATCTGGTTCTTCGTGAAGCTGGGCCGCAAGCTTGACGCCTGACGGCGGGGGCTTCGACAGGCTCAGCCTGAGCGGGATTTAGACGGCGCTCCAACCCCGCTCACCCTGAGCTTGTCGAAGGGGCAGGCCAAACCGGGTGAGGCTCGTGCAATAAACCGCACGATTGCACCGAAAATTCATCGGAAAGCGGGTTCAAAATTTCGCGCGGGGGCGTATTAGCGCCTCCATGTCGAATCCGCATCATTCCGCTCTCCTCGCCAAGGCCGAAACCCTCGTCGATGCGCTGCCCTACATGCAGCGATACGCGGGGCGCACCTTCGTGGTGAAATACGGCGGCCACGCGATGGGCGATCCCGAGAAGGCGGTCGACTTCGCCGAGGACGTGGTGCTGCTGAAGGCGGTGGGCATCAACGTCGTCGTCGTCCACGGCGGCGGGCCGCAGATCGGGGCGATGCTCAAGAAGGTCGGGGTCGAGAGCCAGTTCATCGACGGGTTGCGCGTCACCGACAAGGCGACCGCCGAAGTGGCCGAGATGGTCCTGTCGGGCGCGATCAACAAGGAGATCGTCGGCTGGATCGCCAAGGCCGGCGGCAAGGCGATGGGCGTCTCGGGCAAGGACGGCGGCATGGTCACCGCGCGCAAGGTCCAGCGCACCCGCAAGGATCCCGACAGCCTGATCGAGCAGGCGGTCGACCTCGGCTTCGTCGGCGAGCCCGAAAAGATCGACACCAGGGTGATCGAGACGATCTCGGGCGCGGGCATGATCCCGGTGATCGCCCCGATCGCGGCGGGGCCGGACGGCGGCACCTACAACGTCAACGCCGATACCATGGCCGGCGCCATCGCTGCCGCGCTGGGCGCCTCGCGCCTGTTCCTGCTGACCGACGTGCCCGGCGTGCTCGACAAGCAGGGCCAGCTGCTGACCGACCTCACCCCCGCCGCGATCGAGGGGCTGAAGGCCGACGGCACGATTTCCGGCGGGATGATTCCCAAGCTCGAGACCTGCATCCATGCCGTCGAGGCGGGCTGCGAGGCGGCGGTCGTCCTTGACGGACGGGTTTCGCATGCCATGTTGCTGGAAATATTCACGCAGGAAGGTGCAGGCACGCTGATCCGCGCAGGCTGATCCGCAACCTGGGACAATTTGGCGTGGGGGGGATCCACGAAAAGAAAGGTACAGCGGACCACATGCGCACCAAGCCCGCCCTCAACGGCCTGACCTTCGGCCTGATTTCCGCTTCGCTGCTGGCGCTGGCCGCCTGCGGCAAGGCGGGCGAGGATCCGGCCGTGCTCGACAGCGCGAGCGCCGACGTCGGCGCCAGCGATGCGGTGGTCGATGCCGGATCGGCTGGTGGCCCGGTGGACGACGGTACTTCCGCGGCGTCTCCGGCGGCCAGCCGGCTCGATACCGCCGCACTCGCCGAGCGCCGTGATCCCGAGCGGCTGCTGCGCTACTACGTCAGCGCCGTGCGCACGGGCGACTGGCCGGCGGCGGCCCAGGCCTGGAGCCTCGACGCGGAAATGACCCCGCAGACGCTGGAGAACGAGTTCGGCGGCGCCCGTCCGCGCCTTGCCGTCGGCAAGGGCGACATGGCGAGCGCGGCGGGCTCGCTCTACTACGAGGCGCCGATCGTGGTCGATTTCGGCGGCGAACGGCCCTCCAAGCGAGGCACCATCGTCCTGCGCCGCGTCAACGACGTGCCGGGGGCGAGCGCCAACCAGCTCAACTGGCGGATCGAGCGGACCTCGACCCTTACCCAGTGAGCGCAGATTCGGCCCGGCTTCGAGGGGGGCGCTGTGACCCTTCGGCAAGCTCAGGGTGAGCGGGCTTGGCGTGACTTCCCGATATCGCTCGGAGCGAACGGGGTTAGTGTAACCTCCCGATCCCGCTCAGGCTGAGCTTGTCGAAGCCCCGTCGTCCGGACGCAGTGCCTGCTCCCCGTCGATCTGCATCCATCTTCGGTGGACGCGCCCTTGCCCCGGAGCGGGGTGGTCGGCTATCAGCGCGGCATTCCTCGCTTTCAGGGAGCCGGCGTTGCTGTTCCTCACGCTTTACCAGATCATCGACTATCTCATCAGCATCATCGTCTTCGTGGTGATCGTGCAGTTCGTGCTCGGACTGCTGATCGCGTTCAACGTGGTCAACATGCACAACCAGTTCGTCTCGGCGCTCTACACCGCGCTGAACGCGATCCTCGAGCCGATGCTGCGGCCGATCCGCAAGATCATGCCCAATACCGGCGCGATCGACTTCTCGCCGATGGTGCTCATCATCGCGCTCAAGATCCTGCAGATCATCTTCGGCAACCTCGCGGCGGCGGCGGCGTACTGATGGCGCAGGTCATCGACGGCAAGGCCTTCGCCGAAAGCCTGCGCGCGCGCGTCGCCACGGCGGCGGCGGAGTTCGAGGGCAAGGCCGGCCGCAAGGCGGGCCTCGCGGTGGTGCTGGTGGGCGAAGACCCGGCCAGCCAGGTCTACGTGCGCTCCAAGGGCAAGCAGACGGTCGCGGCCGGCATGAACAGCTTCGAGCACAAGCTGCCCGCCGATGCCTCGGAAGAGCAGCTGCTGGCGGTCGTGGCGCAGCTCAACGCCGACCCGGCGGTGGACGGCATCCTCGTCCAGTTGCCGCTGCCCGCGCACATGAACGAGCAGAAGGTGATCGCCACGATCAACCCGGACAAGGACGTCGACGGTTTCCACGTCGTCAACGTCGGCCGTCTGGCCACGGGCCTGCCGGGCTTCGTGCCCTGTACGCCGCTGGGCTGCGTGATGTTGCTGAAGGACCGGCTGGGCTCGCTCTCGGGCCTGGATGCGGTGGTTATCGGGCGCTCCAACATCGTCGGCAAGCCGATGGCGCAGCTGCTGATCGCCGAAAGCTGCACCGTCACCGTCGCGCACAGCCGCACCAAGGATCTCTCCGAGGTGGTGCGCCGTGCCGACATCGTGGTGGCCGCCGTCGGCCGTCCCGAGATGGTGAAGGGCGACTGGCTCAAGCCCGGCGCGACCGTGATCGACGTCGGCATCAACCGCGTTCCGGCGGCCGAGGAAGGCAAGACGAAGCTGGTCGGCGACGTCGACTTCGCCTCTGCGTCCGAGGTTGCGGGCGCGATCACGCCGGTGCCGGGCGGGGTGGGGCCGATGACCATCGCCGTGCTGCTGCGCAACACCGTGGTCGCCGCGCACCGCAACGCTTCGCTGGCCTTCGACGAGGCGGCTCTTTGAGGACCATCGCGATCGGTCTGGGGCTGGCGGCGGCGCTCGCGGCCACGGTCCAGGCCGATGCGCGATCACGGCGCCCGTTGCCGGTCGGCGCGGGCACCGCCAATCCCAGCGCCCTCGTCGCCGAGGAGATCGCCTTCGCCCGCATGGCCCGCGAGAAGGGCCAGTGGAAGGCCTTCGCCAAGTTCGCCGACGACGAGGCGCTGATGTTCGTGCCGCAGGAAGTGCAGGCGCAGATCTGGCTCAAGCGGCAGGAGGATCCGGCCGCGCCGGTGCAGTGGGAGCCGCACCAGGTATGGATGAGCTGCGACGGCACGCTCGGCGTCACCAAGGGCGCCTGGCACAAGCCCGACGGCACCGTCGGCTGGTACACCACGATCTGGAAGCGCCAGAAGAAGGGCGAGTACCGCTGGGTGCTCGACCACGGCGACACCTTGCCGAGCGCGCCGCAGGAGCCCGAGATGCTCGCCGCGCGGGTGGCGAAATGCGGGCGCCGGCCGGACGCGCCCCCGGCGGTGAGCCCGCCCGCCGACGCGCGCACTTTCATGGGCGGCAACGCGCTCGACGGCACGCTGCGCTGGCACGTCACGGTGCTGAGCGGCAATGACGCGCGCAGCGTCAGCGTGGAAATGTGGAACGGCACCGCGTTCGAAACGATCGTGCAGGACAACGTGACGCCGCAAGGCTAGGTCGTAAACTCATAAACGGCACCATCGAGGTTTGAGGCAAAATGGCTCAGCGCAAGGAGGCGGGGCGAAGGAATATGTCGATATTTCAAGACCTGCGGACGCAGCGCTGGGCCATTTTGGTCAAACGCAGTTCACCGCAAGGTAAATCCCTTCGGGACGCCGGAATGGCTTCCATCTCGAACCGAAGTGCCCTTGGACGGGCAACCAGCCCGTCCGGCGGTCCCTTCGGCCCGAGTTGTTCGCCATTCCGGCGCCTCGATGGTGCCGTTTATGAGTTTACGACCTAAGGATAGGGCCGATGTACGAGCTTTTTCTCAGCGCCTTCGTCACCCTCTTCGTGGTCATCGATCCGCCGGGCTGCGCCCCGATCTACGCCGGGCTCTCCGCCGGGGCGAGCCGGGCGCAGGCGGTCTCCATGGCGGCGCGGGCCTGCGTGGTCGCGGCGATCATCCTGGTGGTCTTCGCGCTGTTCGGAAAGGCGCTGCTCAACGCGCTGCACATCGAACTCGATGCCTTCCGCATCGCCGGGGGCATCATGCTGTTCATGATCGCCATCGACATGGTCTTCGAAAAGCGCACCCAGCGCCGCGAGGAGCGGGCCGAGAAGATCAAGGCCACGCCCGAGGTGGAGGACGTCTCGATCTTCCCGATGGCGATGCCGATGCTGGCGGGGCCCGGCTCGATCGCGACGATGATGCTGCTGACCAGCCGCGCGCACGGCACCTCGCAGACGCTCACCATCCTGGCCGCGATGGTCTCGGTCATGCTGCTCGCCTTCGCCGCGCTTGCCGCTGCCGGGCCGCTGATGAAGGTGCTGGGCGACAAGGTCGAGGCGGTCATCACCCGCCTGCTCGGCGTGCTGCTGGCGGCGCTCGCGGCGCAATACGTGATCGACGGGGTCAAGGCGACGCTGCTGCCGTGACGATGGGCGGCGCGATGCAGACCGCTCTCGTCTACGTCCTCGCCGCGCTGGCGGAGATCGGCGGCTGCTTCGCGTTCTGGGCATGGCTGCGAATGGGCAGGGCGGTGTGGTGGCTGGTGCCCGGCTGCGTATCGCTGGTCCTGTTCGCCTGGCTGCTGACGCTGGTGGACACCTCGCAGGCGGGGCGGGCCTATGCGGCTTATGGCGGCATCTACATCACCTCGGCGCTGGCCTGGCTGTGGCTGGTCGAAGGCGTGCGTCCCGACCGCTGGGATCTGCTGGGTGCGGCTTTGTGCCTGCTGGGTGCCGCTGTGATCCTGCTGGCGCCGCACAAGGGCTAGCAATCATCGCCCCCGCGCCTTGCCGGGGCTCCGCGCGGCTCTAACCTCCCCGCAACCAACGACGGGGAGAGGCCATGACCGGCAAGCTCAGCTTCAGCTACCTCTACGATTTCCGCAATCCGGCGCCCTGGCACCGGCCGCCCGAGACGCTTTATGCCGAAGTCCTCGACGTCGCCGCCGAGACCGAGGCGCTCGGCTTCGACGGCGCCTTCGTGCCCGAGCATCACCTTGCCGAGGATGGCTACATGCCCGCGCCGCTGGTGGCGCTGGCCGCGCTGGCGGCGCGCACGCGGCGGATGCGGCTGGGCACCGGCATCGCGCTCGGCCCGCTCTACCAGCCGCTGCGCTTCGCCGAGGACTGCGCGGTGCTCGACATCCTGGCGGGCGGGCGGCTGCAACTGGGCCTCGCGATCGGCTACCGCGCGTGCGAATATGCCGCGCACGGGCTCGATTTCCGGAAACGCGGCGCGCGCTTCGACGAGTTTCTCCAGATCGTGCGGCGGCTGTGGGATGGCGAGACGGTCGACTTCGCGGGCGATCACTTCACCCTGACCGGGGCCGCGGTCAAGCCGCTGTCCAGCCGGGGCCGGATTCCGCTCTACATCGGCGGCTTCGCCCCGAAGGCGATGGAGCGGGTGGCGCGGCATGGCGACGGCTATTTCGGCAATCCCGAAGTCTGGCCGCTCTACCGCGAGAAGCTGCAGGCGGCGGGCAAGGATCCGGCCGAGGCGCGAATCTGGCTGCAGGGCCTGATGCTCGTCGTCGCCGAGGACAAGGCGGCGGCGCTGGACGAACTCGCGCCGCATTTCCTCCACGTCAACAACGGCTACGGCGCGTGGATGGCGGAGGACGCCGACAAGGGGGCGATCGGCCTCGACGGTCCGGGGCTGCGGCCGATGACGCTGGATGCCTTCAGGGCCAGCGGGATCCTGCAGATCCTCACCCCCGCCGAGGCCGTCGCGCATTTCCGCGCCCTGCAGGCGCAGGCCCCGGTGGAGCAATTCACGATGATGATGCCCCCCGGCCTTCCGGCGGAGCGCTTCCTCGCCTATGCCGGGCTGTTCGCGCGGGAGGTGATCCCGCATTTCCAGTGAGGGCGGCGTGGATCAGGAAGAGAAGCCGGAGGAACGCCGCGGCGGGTCGCCGCAGTCGGTCACCCGCGTCGTGCGGCTGCTCGAAGCGCTGTGCGCCAGCAGCGAGCCGGTTTCGCTCGCCGATCTCAGCCGCCGCCTCGCCACGCCCAAGAGCAGCCTTGCGGCGCTGCTGCGCGGATTGGCGGACGAGGACTTCGTGGTGGCCACCGAGAACGCCTGGCGGCTCGGCCCCGGCGCCTTCGGCCTCGGCAGCGCGCTGACAGAGGCGCGGCGGCGGCTGCAGAGTTCGGACCTCGTGCGCGACGGGATGCGGCGGCTGGTCGTGCGCAGCGGCGAGACGGTGCTGCTGGCGGTCGGCGACCATGACGGCGACATGGTGACTTACGTGGACATGATCGAGAGCAGCAACGTGGTGCGCTACTCGGTCTCGATCGGCGACCGGCGGCCGTTCTACGCGACGTCGAGCGGGCGCGCGCTGCTGTCCGCGCTGTCGCCGGCGGCGGTCGATGCCTATCTGGGGCGGATCGACCTCGCCCGGCTCGCGCCCGGGACCGAGACCGATCCCGGCGCGCTGGCGGCGATCGTGGCGCGCGCGCGCGAACAGGGCTACGCGCAGACCGCGGACCAGGCCGCCGAGGGCGTCACCGGAACCGCGTCCGTGGTGCGCGATGCGGCGGGCGGCGTGGTCGGCGCCCTGGTGATCGCGGCGCCGAGCGCAAGGGCGAGAGGACGGCTGGAGGAACTCGCCGTGCTGACCCGCGATGAAGCGGCGGCGATCTCGCGCAGCTTGGGGTATCGCTAGGCGGCCGAGAGCAGCCGCGTGGCCGAGGTTTCCAGCGCACCCTCGATGGCGGCGAGGAACTGGTCGGTCGCGCGTTCCCATGAATAGAGCGCGCCCAGCGCGGCGGCGTCGTTGCGCTCCACGGTGAGGGCACCCGCGATGGCGCGGGCGAGCGAGGTGTCGATCGCTCCCGCCGCCCAGCCGACGCGGTGATCCACCCCGCGCCCGTCGCTGCCGAGGATATCGACCGGGCCGGTGACCGGGAAGGCCGCGACCGGGGTGCCGCAGGCCAGCGCCTCGATCACCACGAGGCCGAAGGTGTCGGTCAGGCTGGGGAACACGAAGCAGTCCGCCGCGCGGTAGGCCGAGGCCAGCGCTTCTCCCGACAGCGCGCCGAGGAACAGGACGTCGGGATAGCGCCGCCGCAGCGTGTCCAGTGCCGGCCCATCGCCGACGACGACCTTGCTGCCGGGCACGTCGAGGCCGAGGAAGGCTTCGAGGTTCTTCTCCGGCGCGACGCGGCCGACGTTGAGCAGGATGGGGCCGGGGCGGCTGGCCTTCAGCGCGGCCATCGCCGTATCGTGCGGGCCGTCGGGGCGGAACAGGTCGTGGTCGATGCCCCGGCTCCACGCGCGGGTCGGGCCGATGCCGCGCCCGTCGAGTTCGGCCGCGAGGCTGCGGGTCGAGACCATCACCGCCTGGCTCTGGGCGTGGAAGCGCTGGAGGATCGGCCAGAAGTATTCCGCCGAGAGCCCGGTGCGCACCGCGCAGTATTCGGGGAAGCGGGTGTGGAAGGCGGAGGTGAACGGCACCCCGCGCGCCAGGCACCAGCCGCGCGCGGCCCAGCCGATCGGACCTTCGGTGGCGATATGGACGATGTCCGGCGCTGCCTTGTCGAGCATCCGGCGCACGCCGAAGCGCGGCGCCATCGCCAGCCGGATCGAGGCGTAGCCGGGCATCGGCATCGTCAGGAAGCGGTCGGGCGTGATCGTCTCGACTTCATGCCCCCGGGCGGTGAGGTGTTCGACGGTCGAAGTAAGCGAGCGGACGACCCCGTTGACCTGCGGCAACCAGGCATCGGTTGCCAGGGCCAGCTTCACGCGCTCGCCTCCGCCGGTGCGGCATGGGCCGCGGCGTCTTCCGGAACGGTGCGGCCGCCGGTCTCCGCGACCCAGTCGATGATCGCCATGTGACCGGTGAAGTCCTCAGCCAGCGCGGTGCAGCTTTCGACCCAGTCGCCGTCGTTGTAGTAGGTGATGCCGCCGAACTGGCGGATCTCGGCGCAGTGGATGTGGCCGCACACGACCCCGTCGAACCCGCGCGAGGTGGCCTCGTTGGCGACGGCCTCCTCGTAGCTGCCGATGAACTGGACGGCGTTCTTGACCTTCTTCTTCATGTAGGCCGACAGCGACCAGTAAGGCAGGTGGAACCGGCGGCGCACCGCGTTGAACACGATGTTGGCGCGCAGCAGCAGCGAGTAGGCCTTGTCCCCCAGGAACGCGAGCCACTTGTGATAGAGCACGACGCCGTCGAAGGCGTCGCCGTGCGTCACCAGCAGGCGGCGGCCGTCGGCGGTCTTGTGCACCGCCTCCAGCGCCAGTTCGACGCCGCCGAAGCTGAGCCCGGCATAGTCGCGCAGCATCTCGTCGTGGTTGCCGGCGATGAAGATCACGCGGGTGCCGCGATGCGCCATCTTGAGAATGCGGCGGACCACTTCGTTGTGGGCGTCGGGCCAGTACCAGCCCTTGCGCAGCCGCCAGCCGTCCACGATGTCGCCGACGAGGTAGAGCGTCTCGCATTCGTGCGCGCGCAGGAAGTCCACCAGCATCCCGGCATTGCAGCCGCGCGTGCCGAGGTGGATGTCCGAGATCCAGATCGTGCGGTACTTGCGCTTGGGGCGGAAGCCCTTGGGGTCCGGCAGGTCGAGCCAGGCGGGAATGCCGCCCGTTGTCCCGTTGTCCCCGGTTCCGCGTTCGAGAAGGTCTTCGACGTGTTCGCGCATGGTCTTGCGTCCCCGATATCGTTGAAGGCTGGCCTGCGATGGCGCCGCCTATCGCACCGCGCCGTTGCGGCGCCGTGACGGTTGCGGGTCACTTCGATGACATGGCGCAAGTCTCTGGATGTTATCCACAAGCACGGCAGCCCTCCCGGTCCGCCGCCTGTCGGGGCAGGCGTCTTGCGCTTTTCACGGCCTCGTCACCGATATGTCACCGGGCCGTCACACAGGCGAGGCAAAAGCCCGCCTACTCAGGAGCAGATAGCCGGAAAAGGGGCGATGCGGCGGATCGACATATTGCTGGCCAGCGAGCTTTCGGGCGGGCTGACGCCATTCCGGCACGACCAGTTCGACGTTGCGCTCCATCGCTGGACCGACTTCGCCGAGCTGCCTCTGATCGAGGGCGCCTTGTGGGTGTTCATCGACTGGGTGCTGCCCGAGATGTCCGGGCTCGAACTGTGCCGCCGCCTGCGCGCCGACAGCCTGACGGCGCACGCGCATGTGACGATGGTGCTGGAGGAGGACAACCAGGAAGATCGCAAGCGTGCGCTGCGCATGGGCGCGGACGACTACATGGTCGGCCCGCTGACCCGCACCGCGCTGCTAGACCGGGTGCTGGGCGCCAACCTGGGCGAGCAGGACAGCGCGGGCATCCGCGTGGTCACGCAAGGTGACCTGATGGTGGACGTCGCCGCCTTCCAGGCACGCTTCCAGGGCAAGCCGATCTCGCTGATGCCCAACGAACTGCGGCTGCTGCGCTATTTCATCGAGCATCCGGGGCGGGTGTTCAGCCGCACCCAGCTGATCTCCGCGCTCGGCAAGCAGGAACCGCCGGTGGACGAACGCACGGTGGACGTGTGGATCGGCCGCCTGCGCCGTGCGCTCAAGGGCGTGGGGGCCGGCAATCCGCTGCGCACGGTGCGCTCGCTGGGGTATGTGTTCGATACCGTTTGAAGTCGGGATCGGGGTGGCCCGGCGCAGCCCTACTGCAGCGTCGCCCCGTCCTCGTCGCCGTCGCCTGCGCGGCCGAAGAACTGCATCAGCTGGACCAGCAACTCGCAGCGTGCCGAGAGCCCCGAGGCTTCGAGCAGCGCCTGCTTGGCGGCGGCGTCGAACGGCGCGATCTGTGAGACCCCGTTGATGAGCGAGGTATCGTCCAGCCGCCCGACCTGCTCCCAGTCCACCACGTAGCCCTGGGCCTCGGCGAAGCGCCGCGCCTCGCGCTCGAAGCTGGCGCGCTCGATCGGGGCGAGGACGTCGTCGGGCTCTTCCAGAAGCTCCGCCTCGATCTGGCGGAACGGTGTCGTCACGTCCAGCTCGCGCAGGATGCGGAAGCGCTGCTCGCCGTCGAGGATGATGTTGAAGCGTCCGTCGTCCAGCGCCTCGACATCGCCGATGCGGCCCAGGCAGCCGATCGAGAACAGCGGCGCGCCATCGACCGGCTTCTGCGGCTGGATCATGCCGATCCTCCGGTCGCGGGCGAGGGCGTCGCTCACCATCGCGCGGTAACGCGGCTCGAAGATGTGGAGCGGAAGTTGCAGCCCCGGGTAGAGCACCGCGCCGGTCAACGGGAAGATGGTGATCCGCGTCAACCGCGTCAGCCGAACAGCACGGTCGAAAGCTTGCGCCGGGTGGCGGAAACCCAGGAATCTTCCAGGCCGATCGCCTCGAAGATCTGCAGCAGCTTGGCTTTCGCGGCGCCTTCGTTCCACTCGCGGTCGGCGGCGACCATGCGCAGCAGCGTTTCGGCGGCGGCGTCGCGTTCACCGGCGGCGAAGGCGGCGGAGGCGAAGGCGAACTGCGCTTCCATATCGGCCGGACGCTCGGCCGCGGCGGCGCGCAGGGCGGCGAGTTCGCTGTCCTCGGGCTTGTCCTTGGCCAGTGCCAGCACCCCGCGCGCGCGTTCGACCTGCGGGTCGGTGGAGAGCGGCTCGCCCAGCGAATCGAGCACCTGCTCGGCCTCCTCGATGCGTCCGGCGGCGACGAAGGCACGGACGAGGCCGCCGAGCACTTCGCCGTTGTCGGGCGCCATGTCGAGGATCTGCATGAAGATGCTGGCGGCCCGTTCGCCGTCGCCCTCGGCCAGCGCCTCCTCGCCCATGGCGATCAGCGGGGCCAGGTCGGGCGCGGGCTCGGCGCCGCCGGGTTGCACCGGCAGCTTGGCGAGCAACTGGTCGAGCATGCCCTTGAGCTGGGATTCGCTGCGCGCATTGGTCAGGTCCGCCACCGGTTGGCCCTGGAAGATCGCGTAGACGGTGGGGATCGACTGCACGCGGAACTGCGCGGCGATGAACTGTTCCTCATCGACGTTGACCTTGGCGAGTAGCACGCCCTTGTCGGCATATTCGGCGGCGACCTTTTCCAGCACTGGTGTCAGCGCCTTGCAGGGGCCGCACCATTCGGCCCAGAAGTCGAGGATCACGAGCTGGGTCATCGAAGGTTCGGCGACCGCCTTGCGGAACCGGTCCACGGCCTTCTGCTCGTCGAGGTTGAGACCCATGCTGGCCAAGATTCGTGCTCCGATTGCAAAAATAGTCAGACCATAGATTGGCCCATCGGGAGCATTTGTGAAGGGCGAATGCGCCGTTTCGCCGTGTCGGGGCGGTCGATGAAAAAACTTTGCGTTTTGTGCTTGCCCCCCTCCCGAACCGCTGCTAGTGGGCCGCCTCCACACCGGACGGGCCGCTTTTCGCAGCCCCTTCGAAACGCCAGAGCGGGCGTAGCTCAGTGGTAGAGCACAACCTTGCCAAGGTTGGGGTCGAGGGTTCGAATCCCTTCGCCCGCTCCAGTTTCCTTACATCGCAAGTACCGTTTCCCTGCGGGGAAGCTGCGCGATGACGCGAAGTTCGCGTTTGAATCCGGCGCACGACATCGCGATAGTGGCGCGATGCAGAACCTTTTCCGAATCCTTTTCTGGCTGGCGCTCGTCTTCGCGGTGACCATGGCCGTGCTGCCGCATCCACCGCAGATTCCCGGCGGTCCAAGCGACAAGTTCCAGCACATGCTCGCCTTCGCCACGCTCGCGCTGCTGGCGGTGCTGGGCTATCCGCACGTGCACAAGGCGAAGATCGCCTGCGCGCTGATCCTGCTGGGTGCGGGGATCGAGGTGGTGCAGATGATTCCCGCACTCCACCGCGATGCCGAAGTCATGGATCTGGTCGCAGATACTTTCGCGATCCTCGTCATGCTCGGCCTGGCGGCCCTTGCGCTGGGCTTTCGTCGGGGCGGGAAGGGGGCTCGGTAAAATTTGTCGAAGGGGCTCTTGCGCGGTTTCGGAAGCGCTGCTAGTGGCCCCTCCACCCGACCGGAAGCGGTTCTTTCGCACGGTCATCCAAACGCCAGAGCGGGCGTAGCTCAGTGGTAGAGCACAACCTTGCCAAGGTTGGGGTCGAGGGTTCGAATCCCTTCGCCCGCTCCAGTTTGCCTTTCCCCGAAATCACCGGTCGAACTGCTCATGCTGTGGATTTGCAGGCGAGCGGGTTCACTCTGTCGGCGCCGTCCCTATCGCAATGTGGTGGTCGCCTGCGCTGATGTGCTGCCGTGCGCGGATCGGGCGGCGGTTATTTTAACCCGGATATATTGACAATTTAACCCGGGTAAATGTAGAGGCGTTTCCGAAAGGAAATGCGCTCATGTCCGTGACCGTGTTCTACAAGGATGATGTGATCGCGCGCGGTCAGCCGGGGGGTTTCACCCAGGCGCTGAGGGATTTTGGGCGCGATCTCGGTCCGCTTGCCCGCAGCAGCGATCTGCTCGCCTTCGACGACGATACCGGCCGCCAGGTCGATCTCGACCTTGCCGAGCCGGCGCCGCGCCCGCGTGGGCGGCCCTCGCTGGGGGTGGAGGCGCGTGAGGTCACGCTGCTGCCGCGCCACTGGGAATGGCTGGCCGCGCAGCCGGGCGGGGCATCCACCACGCTGCGCAAGCTGGTCGAGGTCGCCATGCGCGCCGGCCGGAGCGAGCGCGAGTGCCTCGATGCGGCCTACCGCTTCCTCACCGTCATGGCGGGCGACCGCCCGGGCTACGAAGAAGCCATCCGCGCGCTTTACGCCGGGGACCGTGAGAACTTCGACGCGCTCTGCGTGCTGTGGCCGACGCCGATCGCCGAGCATGCGCGCAAGCTCGCCTGGCCCAAGGACGCATGATGGCGCACGGCTGGATCATTCTCGACAAGCCGCTGGGCCTGGGTTCGACCCAGGCGGTGGCGGCGGTGAAGCGCAACTTGCGCGAGGCCGGGTATGGCAAGAAGGTCAAGGTGGGCCATGGTGGCACGCTGGACCCGCTGGCGACGGGTATTCTCCCGGTGGCGCTGGGCGAGGCGACCAAGCTGGCAGGCCGGATGCTCGATGCCACCAAGGCCTACGAGTTCACGGTGAAGTTCGGCGAGGAAACCGACACGCTTGACCTCGAAGGCGCGGTGATCGCCACCAGCGACGTGCGCCCCTCGCGCGGCGAGGTCGAGGCGGTGCTCCCCCGTTTCACCGGGCCGATCGAGCAGGTGCCGCCCGCGTACTCGGCGCTAAAAGTCGATGGCGAGCGAGCCTACGATCTGGCGCGCGCCGGGGTGGATGTGCAGCTCAAGACGCGCAGCGTGACCGTGTTCGACCTGCAACTGCTGGATTTCGATCCCGAAGCGGGGGCGACCCTGCTGGCCACGGTTTCCAAGGGCACGTATATCCGCAGCCTCGCGCGGGACATTGCGCACGCCCTCGGCAGCTGCGGCACGGTCACCATGCTGCGCCGGATCAAGGCCGGTCCGTTCGACCTGTCTCACGCAATTTCGCTGGACAAATTGAACGAATTCGGTAAGGGCGCGCCTCTTGAGCAGATACTCTTGCCGCTGGAGGCGGGGCTGGACGACATCCCGGCCCTGAACCTCGACCCGGAGCAGGCAAGGGCGGTCCGACAGGGCCGCGTTCTCACCGGAATGCCCCAGGAAGACGGGCTATACTGCGCGTACGAGGGCACCGTCCCCGTCGCTCTGGTACAGCTTACGGACCGCGAGGTCCGCGTCGTTCGGGGGTTCAACCTATCCGATGTCGCGGAGTAAATGAAATGTCGGTTACCGCTGAAAAGAAGCAGGACATCATCACGGACAACGCTCGCGTCGCTGGCGACACGGGCAGCCCGGAAG
Source organism: Novosphingobium resinovorum (assembly GCF_036352595.1). GTDB lineage: Bacteria > Pseudomonadota > Alphaproteobacteria > Sphingomonadales > Sphingomonadaceae > Novosphingobium > Novosphingobium resinovorum_B. Next base: position 14,417 of record NZ_JAZFAX010000045.1, on the reverse strand, counting down.
TCCAGGTCGCGATCCTTACGGAGCGCATCCGCAACCTGACCGAGCACTTCAAGGCTCACCACAAGGATAACCACTCGCGTCGCGGTCTGCTGGCCATGGTCAACAAGCGCCGCTCGCTGCTGGACTATCTGAAGAAGAAGGATGTGGCGCGTTACAACTCGCTCATCCAGAAGCTCGGTCTGCGTAAGTAAGACCAAGCTACGGCCCGCCTCGGCGGGCCGTTTTGCATTTGAAGCATGAGGCGTGGTAAAGCGCGCCAGCAAAATTTCCGGGCAACCTCGCAATTCGGCGCAGGTAGCCCAGGGGCGACGAAAAAGCCCCGCACCGGACCGGGACGGTATCCCCGGCAGTAAGCCCCGCATGGCAATAGGGCCGCGCGGGTCAAGGAAATCGAAAATGTTCGACGTAAAGACCGTAAGCATGGAGTGGGGCGGCAAGACCCTCACCCTCGAAACCGGCCGCATCGCCCGTCAGGCCGACGGCGCCGTCCTCGCAACCTACGGCGAGACCGTGGTGCTCTGCGCCGTGACCGCCGCCAAGTCGGTGAAGGAAGGCCAGGACTTCTTCCCGCTGACCGTCCACTACCAGGAAAAGTATTCGGCCGCGGGCCGCATCCCCGGTGGCTTCTTCAAGCGTGAGCGCGGCGCGACCGAAAAGGAAACGCTGACCAGCCGCCTGATCGACCGTCCGGTCCGCCCGCTGTTCCCCGAGGGCTTCTACAACGAAATCAACGTCATCGCCCAGGTGCTGAGCTATGACGGCGAAACCGAGGCCGACATCGTCGCGATGATCGCCGCTTCGGCCGCGCTGACCATCTCGGGCGTGCCCTTCATGGGCCCGATCGGCGCCGCGCGCGTCGGCTTCGTCGACGGCGAATACACGCTGAACCCGAAGCAGACCGCTGCTCTCACCGACGGCCGCCTCGACCTCGTCGTCGCCGCCACCGGCGATGCCGTGATGATGGTGGAATCGGAAGCCAAGGAGCTGACCGAGGAAGAGATGCTGGGTGCCGTCGTGTTTGCGCATGACGAGATCAAGAAGGTCGTCAACCTCATCATCGACCTGGCGGAAAAGGCCGCCAAGGAGCCTTGGGACATCGACCTGTCGGACAACACCGCCGACATCAAGGCGAAGCTCAAGAAGGCCGTCGGCAAGGACGTCACCGCCGCCTACAAGCTGACCGACAAGTCGGCCCGCTCCAATGCCCTCAACGCCGCGCGCGCCAAGGCCAAGGAAGCGTTCTCGGGTGAAACCCCGCAGCTCCAGATGGTCGCCATCAAGACCATGAAGAAGCTGGAAGCGGACATCGTTCGCGGCGCCATCCTCAAGGACGGCAAGCGCATCGACGGCCGCACGCTGGAGCAGGTTCGTCCGATCGAGGCGATCGTCGGCTTCCTGCCGCGCACCCACGGTTCGGCGCTGTTCACCCGCGGTGAAACGCAGTCGATCTGCACCACCACGCTGGGCACCAAGGACGCCGAGCAGATGATCGACGGCCTCGAGGGCCTGTCGTACTCGTCGTTCATGCTGCACTACAACTTCCCGCCCTACTCGGTCGGTGAAGTGGGCCGCTTCGGCGCCCCGGGCCGCCGCGAAGTCGGCCACGGCAAGCTGGCATGGCGCGCGCTGCACCCGGTGCTGCCCGCCAAGGAAGACTTCCCCTACACGATCCGCGTTCTCTCGGACATCACCGAGTCGAACGGTTCGTCCTCGATGGCCACCGTCTGCGGCGGTTCGCTGTCGATGATGGACGCCGGCGTGCCGCTGGTCCGCCCGGTTTCGGGCATCGCCATGGGCCTGATCCTGGAAGGCAAGGACTTCGCGGTCCTGTCCGACATCCTGGGTGACGAAGATCACCTCGGCGACATGGACTTCAAGGTCGCGGGCACCGAAGTCGGCATCACCACGATGCAGATGGACATCAAGATCGCGGGCATCGCGCGCGAGATCATGGCCAAGGCTCTGGAGCAGGCCAAGGCCGGCCGCGCCCACATCCTGGGCGAGATGACCAAGGCTCTCGGCTCGTCGCGCACCGAACTGTCGGCGCACGCCCCGCGCATCGAGACGATCCAGATCGACAAGTCGAAGATCCGTGACGTCATCGGCACCGGCGGCAAGGTCATCCGCGAGATCGTGGCGGAAACCGGCGCCAAGGTGGACATCGACGACGAAGGCGTGATCAAGATCTCGTCCTCGGACATCGCGCAGATCGAGGCCGCCAAGAAGTGGATCCTCGGCATCGTCGAGGAAGCCGAAGTCGGCAAGATCTATCAGGGCAAGGTCGTCAACATCGTCGACTTCGGCGCCTTCGTGAACTTCATGGGCGGCAAGGACGGTCTCGTCCACGTCTCCGAAATGAAGAACGAGCGCGTGGAAAAGCCCACCGACGTCGTCAAGGAAGGCCAGGAAGTCTTCGTCAAGGTCCTCGAGATCGACCAGCGCGGCAAGGTTCGCCTGTCGATGCGCGTCGTCGACCAGGAAACCGGCGAAGCGCTGGAGGACACCCGTCCGCCCCGCGAACCGCGTGAAGGCGGCGACCGTGGCCCGCGCGGCGGCGGCGATCGCGGCGGTGACCGTCGTGGCCCGCGCCGTGACGGCGGCGGCCGTGGTGGCGATCGCGGTCCCCGTGGTCCGCGCCGTGACGGTGGCGGCGAGGGTGGCAACCCGAACCACATGCCGGCTTTCCTCAAGGAGGACTGATCGGCAGGCCGATCAGCGGCCTCAAGGAAGACTGATCGGCACGATCCGTTTAGGATACAGGAAGAGGGTCGCGCGAAAGCGCGGCCCTTTTTCGTTTGGGCATCTGGCGGATTGACCTGTCCATATACGGATCATATACGTTTCGTATATTCGCAGCCGAGAGTTTCCATGGGCATCGTCAAAATCGCCGAAGACCTGCATGAGGATGTGCGCCGTGCCAGCACCGTGATGTGCCGATCGATCAATGCCCAGGCGGAGTTCTGGATGAAGATCGGCATGCTTGCCGAGGCCAACCCGACGCTTTCGTTCACCGAGATCGTACGGATGCAGATGCAGGCGGCCGAGCCGGATGCGGCAAGAGCGGCCTGACATGGTCAAGTCTCCTGACGAACTGGCGCTCATGCGTATTTCCGGCAGGCTGCTGGCCTCGGTCTTCGAGATGCTCGACGGCCAGGATCTGACGGGCCTGTCGACGATGGCGGTCAACGACATGGTCGATCGTTTCATCACCCATGACTTGTCGGCCCGCCCCGCCAGCAAGGGGCAGTACGGCTTCAAGTACGTGCTCAACTGCTCGATCAACCATGTCGTGTGCCACGGCGTGCCGAGCGAGGAGGAGGTGATCCGCGCGGGCGACATCATCAACCTCGACATCACGCTGGAGAAGAACGGTTTCATCGCCGATTCCAGCAAGACCTACATCGTCGGCGAGGTTCCGCCGGCGACCCGGCGGCTGGTCAAGGTAGCGCAGGAGGCGATGTGGCAGGGCATCCGCCAGGTCCGTCCCGGCGCGCGCATGGGCGACATCGGCTTCGCGATCGAGCAGCACGCCAAGCGCAACGGCTACTCGGTGGTGCGCGAATACTGCGGCCACGGCATCGGGCGCGAGATGCATGAGGAGCCGCAAGTGCTGAACTTCGGGCGGCGCGGCACCGGTGTGCTGCTGCGCGAGGGCATGACCTTCACCATCGAGCCGATGATAAACCAGGGCACCCGCAAGGTCTTCACCCAGGACGACGGCTGGACCGTGGTGACGGGCGATCGCAAGCTCTCCGCGCAGTTCGAGCATACCGTGGCGGTGACCGCCGATGGCGTCGAGGTGCTGACGCTGCGCCGGGACGAAAAGGCGAAAGCGGCGGCCTGATTCCGGCGATGACGGATGAGGAGGGAGGGCGTCAGCCCCCCGCCGGTGCCTTGGTGCGCCGGGCGGTGACGATCCTGACGTCCTGCTCGAGGATCTGGCCCTTCATCACGCCTTCGCCCTTGGTGGCGGAGCGGGGGAGGTTCCAGATCGCCCTGACCACGTCCATGCCGGCGGCGACATGGCCGAAGGCGGCGAAGCCGGCGCCCGGATCCTTGCCCTGGTTGCCTTCGTCGGCATCGAGGGCGTGCATGTCGGAGACGAGGATCAGGAAATCGGCCTGCGCGGTGCCGGTGGCGAAGCGGGCCATCGAGACAGTGCCCGCGACGTGGGTGATGCCGGTCTTGCTGGTCGGCTCGTGCGCGACGGGGGGCAGGAGATTTGCGGCATTGCGCACCCCGCCCTGCAGCAGGCCCTGCTTTTCGGGATCGTGATCGAGATGCATGGCGCGGTAGAACACCGCGCCGTCCATCTTCTTGGCATCGACGTACTTCAGGAAATTCGCCGTCGTCAGCGGCGCATGGGTCTTGTCGAGGGCGAGGGTGATGACACCCTGCGGCACCGTCAGCGCGACATAGACGTATTCGGCCGGGACAGGTGCCGGAGCGGCTTCGGGCGCCGCTGCCGGAGCGACCGGCGCGGCGTCCTGTGCCATGGCGGGCGAAACCGCCAGCGGCGCTGCCAGAAGTGCGAGCGCCGCGCGGACGGTCATTCCCGGCCGCACGGTGTCAGCGGACCCGCGGACCGCCGAAGGGCAGCGGCGGGGGCGCACGGCGCGCGCCGCGCGGCAGCTGTGCCTGGTAGGCGCGGCCGCAATGCTCGACGCAGTAGGGGAAGCCGGGGTTCACCTTGTCGCCGCAGAAGTGGAAGTCCGGCTCGCCCGGGTGACCCATCGGCCAGCGGCAGATGCGGTCGTTGAGGTCGAGCAGGCTGGTCTTGCCGGCGATCTCGGCGCTCGGCTTGGCGGGCACCAGGCGGCGCGGGGGCGCGGGCGGGATCGGCTGCTGCTGGTCGCCGGGGCCCTGGCGCAGGAAGCCGCCGGGACCGACCGAGACGATGCGCGGCTGCGGCGCCGCCGGAGCGGCATCGACCGCCGCCGGTGCGGGCGAAGGCTCGGCCCGCTGCACGGGGGCCTGCGGCGGGGTAGGCGCGGCGCGCACTGCCGGAGCCTCGACGCGCGGGGCCGGCGCGGGCTCGGGCGCGGCGGCGACTTCGGGCTTGGGCTTCTTGGGGGCCGGCGCGGGGCGGGCGGGCTTCTCGTTCGCCTTGACCGGGGAAGGGCGCGCCTTCAGGCCAAGGCGATGGGCCTTGCCGATCACCGCGTTGCGGCTGACGCCGCCGAGTTCGTCCGCGATCTGGCTGGCGGTTGAACCGCCCTCCCACATCTTGGTCAGCTTCTCGATCCGCTCGTCAGTCCAGCTCATTCCAGTTCCATCACTTCAGGGGGGACGAGAGAATCGTCCCCGATTTCCAGGCGCCGCTTGCCTCGGAAGGCATCAGCCGATAGTCGCCGGTCCATGCCCGATCAACCCCATTCGACTGAGCTGCCGGACGCCTCCGGGATCCTGGCCCCCGACGACAGCACGGCACGCCGATTTCCGGCAAAGGGAGAGCCCCTGATACACCAGGTCAACTGGGTGGGGCTCAAGACGCTCTATATGAAGGAGGTCAGGCGCTTCTTCAAGGTCCAGACCCAGACGATCTGGGCACCTGCGATCACCACCATGCTGTTCCTGGTGATATTCACCGTCGCGCTGGGGCGCGGCGACCGGCAGGTGCTGGGCGTCAACTTCGCGACTTTCGTGGCGCCGGGCCTGATCGTCATGGGCATGATGCAGAACGCCTTCGCCAATTCCAGCTTCTCGTTCCTGGCGGGCAAGGTGCAAGGCACCATCGTCGATTACCTGATGCCGCCGCTGACCGAGGCCGAACTGATGCTGGCGATGATCGGTGCCGCCGTGACCCGCGCCGTCCTCGTGGGCCTGGCGCTGACGCTGGCGATGCTGCTGTGGCCGGGTGTCGACCTGTCGATGGCGCACCCCTGGGCGGTCGTGTGGTTCGGCCTTGCCGGATCGACCTTCCTGGCGCTGCTCGGCCTTCTCTCCTCGGTCTGGGCGGAGAAGTTCGATCACAACGCGGCCGTGACCAACTTCGTCATCGCGCCGCTCTCTCTGCTGTCGGGCACGTTCTATGTGATCGACAACCTGGCCCCGGCGTTCCAGGCGATCAGCCGCGTTAACCCGTTCTTCTACGTAATCTCCGGGTTCCGCTTCGGCTTCCTCGGCCAGAGCGACATCGGCGACACCAACATGGCCGTGCTGCATAGCGCGCTGGGCATGGGGTTTGTCGATGCCGTGCTGGCGCTGGTGGTCTTCCTGGTGCTGCGGTCCGGCTGGAAGCTCAAGGGCTGATTTGCGCCGGACCGGCTGCGAAATACTTATGGCAAACGGGCTTCGTTAAGGAAGTCTTATCCGCTGCAGTGGCACTCCTGCCGGGTGGCGTCCAGATTGGCCTTGAGCGAAAGCCGGAAACAGACCGTCGTGCGCTTCACCGCGCCGATCGTGGTCGCGGCCTTGTGCATCCTCGTCCTGATCCTCGGCCTGCTGGAATGGTCCGGCAGGGAGGTCGATCGCATGGCGCGCAACCGCGACCAGGCGATCGTCTCGCTGGTGCTCTCGCAGAGCATCGAGCGTGTCGCCCATGCCCAGGAATCCTCGACCGTATGGGATGAAGCCGTGCGCGAGGCACGCAAGCAGCCGCTCGACGAACGCTGGCTCGATCTCAATCTCGGGGTATGGTTCGAGGACTACGCGGGCTTCGACGAGGTCTATCTCCTCGATGCCGCGAATGCCCCGATCTATGCAATGCGAGGAGGCAGGCGCGCCCGGCCCGAGAGCTTCATCGCCCTGGAGGATGCCGCGGGGCCGCTGCTGGGCCGGCTGCGCCGAACCCCGACGATCAGGAAGCGCACGGAGTCTGACGTCGCCATGCTGTCGCCCGGGCAGGCCGACATTGCCATCGTGCGCGGGCGTCCGGCGATCGTCAGCATCAAGCCGATCGTCACGGACAGCGGGACGCTGCGGCAGGTTCCCGGCACCGAGGCGCTGCATGTGGCGGTCGTCTATCTCGACGACGATTTCTTTGCCGGCATCGGCGAGCAGTACGGCTTGGCCGATGCGCACTACGCGGTCGGCCCCGCGACCGACACCGGCCTGCGCTGCGTGGAGCTGCACGACCGCGCGAAGCATGTCGTGGGCTATCTGGTCTGGCGTCCTTTCGCGCCCGGCCGGCAACTCATCGCGGCGCTGGGGCCGGTGCTGGCGATCGTGCTGCTGCTCGTCACCGGGGGCGTGTTCCTCCTCGCCAGCGGTCTTGCCCGGCGTACCCATGACCTCGAGGAAAGCCGTGCCCATGCCCAGCACCGGGCGATGCACGACGAACTCACCGGCCTCGGCAACCGGCCGATGTTCGAGAGCCGGCTGGACGAGGCGCTCTCGCGCTCGCGCCGGCACAAGTCGCTGCTGGCGCTGCTCTACATCGATCTCGACCGTTTCAAGCAGGTCAACGACACGCTTGGCCACCCCGCAGGCGACGCGCTGATCCGGCAGGTCGCGCGGCGGCTCGTGGCCGAGGTGCGCGGCTACGATATCGTCACCCGTCTGGGCGGAGACGAATTCGCCATCCTGATCGGCGAGCCCGAGGATCGCGGCGCGGTGGAAAGCATCTGCGCGCGCATCGTCGCCGAACTGGAGCGGCCTTTCGACCTGGCCGGCTCGCAGGCGTTCATCGGCGCCAGCATCGGCGTGGTCTTGGCGCCTGCCGACGGGCTCGACCGCACCGAACTGACGCGCAAGGCCGACATCGCGCTCTACAAGGCCAAGACCGACGGACGCAGCCGCTACGTCTTCTTCACCCCGGAAATGGACACCGACGTCCGCTCCCGCGAGGAGACCTACCGGGAGCTGCGTGTGGCGCTGGCCGATTGCGATCGCCAGCTGGAAGTTCATTACCAGCCGATCTGGGATGTCCCGACCCGCTCCATGATCGGTGTCGAGGCGCTGCTGCGCTGGCAACATCCGGAGCAGGGGCTGGTGGCGCCGGGCGACTTCATCCGCTCGGCCGAGGAAACCGGGCTGATCGCTGTGCTCGGCGAATGGGTGCTGCGCCGCGCGGTGGCCGATGCCCGCGCCTGGCCGAGCCTGCGTATCGCCGTGAACGTCTCGCCGATTCAGCTGCGCAGCCGCAAGTTCGTCGATACGGTGCGCCAGATCCTGGCCGAAGGCGTCGTCAGTGCGGACCGGCTCGAACTGGAACTGACCGAGACGGCACTGATGGGCGCCTCGGGCGAGGTGGCGCGTTCGCTTGCGGAACTGCGGCGGCTGGGAGTGGCCTGCGCGCTGGACGACTTTGGCACGGGCTATTCCTCGCTCAGCCACATCCGCGATTTCGCGGTTGACCGGATCAAGATCGACCGCTCGTTCGTCAACGCCGTCGATACCGTGCCGGGCGCCGCGCTGGTGGAGGCGATCGTCGGCCTAGCCCGCGCCAACGGCCTGCGCCTGACGGCCGAGGGCGTCGAGACCGAAAGCCAGTTCGCCTTCCTGCAGCGCGTGGGCTGTCCCGAAGTGCAGGGCTACCTGCTATCGCGACCGGTGCCGGCGGAGATGGTCGGCAGGCTGCTGGCGGCCTCGCGCGCGGCACAGGCGCATCGCCCGGCCGCGCCGTTCTAGGCGTTCAGTGTGCCAGGCCGCGGCGTAACTGGTAGCGCCCGTTGTCGTAGTCCTCGAACATCTGCGACAGGGAGGGATGGTCCACCGGCCCGCCATCGCCGTCTCCAGTCAGGTTCTGCTGGCTGACGTAGGCGAGATAGCTCGATTCCTCGTTCTCGGCGAGGAGGTGGTAGAAGGGCTGGTCGCGCCGGGGCCGAACGTCTTCGGGGATCGACTGATACCATTCCTCGCTGTTGGCGAAGACGGGATCGATGTCGAAGACGACGCCGCGAAAGTCATGATGACGGTGCCGCACGACATCGCCGATCGCGAACCGCGCTCGTGTCCGAAGCGGTGCGTCGATGACTCGCCCGGCCTGGGGGGAGAAGAAGGACGCTTTGTTCATGAGCAAGATATAGATTTCATCCACAGGTCAAACAAGCGGTGTGCGGCGGCTGTTCCCAGAAAATGCAAAACGGGGCTTGGCAAGTCCGATCAGGTGGGCTAACGGCGCGCTTCCCGACCCGGTGGAGCTTGTTTCCACCGCACACGTCTCGAGCGGAGAGGTGGCAGAGTGGTCGAATGCGCTGCACTCGAAATGCAGTGTACGGGAAACCGTACCGTGGGTTCGAATCCCACCCTCTCCGCCACTTACCTGACCAGCACTGTTCGTGATTGCCCGAAAAAGGGCAGATTTCCTTGGGTTTTCGCTTGATGATGCCCTTGGTTGTTTGCCGTTGCCCTGCAGCAACCCTAAGGACCGTTGAGGGTCAGCTTGAGGGTTACTCGCATGGGACGCACCGAGGCTGTCGCGACCTTAGCGCTCGGTGTTGCTGAGGTAATCGGACCACATCGTCATGAGCTTCCGGCGCTTTTCGAGGGCGTCTCCCCGCCGATATGCCTGCTCCACCTTGTTGCCAACTTCGTGGGCGAGAGCCATTTCAGCTATGTCGCCTGGCTCATCCGTACTCTCGCCGCACCAATCGCGAAACGATGAGCGGAAACCGTGGACGGTTGCATCAGCAATGTCCATCCGGCGCAGCAGCATCGACATGGCCATGTTCGACAGAGGCTTTCCTTTTGATTGACCAGGGAACAAGAACGTCTTGTTCTCGGTCAGGACATTGAGAAGGGCCATAACTTGTGGGGTCAGAGGAACTCGGTGCTCCTTCCCAGCTTTCATGCGTTCAGCGGGGATCGTCCACAGGCGATTATCGAGGTCAAATTCGCACCACTTGGCATGCAGCACCTCAGAGGTTCGCGCTGCCGTATGGATTAGCAATTCCAATGCTCGCGCAGCGAGGCCCTCCTGGCGCTTGAGGTCCGAGAAAAACTGAGGAACGTCGGCGTATGGCATCGCGGCATGGTGGCGCTTCGATTGCTTTCGTTGCTGGCCGAGCAGAAAATCCAGATTGTCGCGCAACGAAGCTGGGTTCGGGCCAGATCGAAGCCCTAGAGCTTTCGCTGCCCCTAGAACCCTCTCTATTCGCCCTCGAACTCGCTTCGCTGTCTCTGGCTTCTTATGCCAGATTGGCCTCAATATGTTACGCACCTCACTGACGCCGATTTGATCAACCGGCATATTCCAGATCGGCTTTCCGTACGTCTGCAGCGTATTTCGCCATTGCTGTCGGTGTTTATCGTTCTTCCATCCAGCCTCATGGTCGGCAATGTAATCGAGTGCGATCTCTCCGAAGGTGGTAGGCCGCAGTTCAGGGCGATGTCCGGCGCCTTTGATAGGGTCGATGCCGTCGTCTCGGAGCCTTTCTGCTTCCACTCGTTTCGCGCGAGCTTCCTTGAGCGAGACCGCTGGATAACTCCCGAAGCCTGCTTCGCGGCGACGGCCCTCTAGCGTGAAGATCCAAGTCCAACTCTTTGAGCCGGTGGGACTGATCCTGAGTTTCAACCCTTCCCCATCAGGGTACTTGCCTGGCTCCCTCAAGGAACGGACTTTCGCGTCCGTCAATAAATGTGTTCGACGAGCCAAGTTCAGCCTCCGATAGCGAGGCTGTGGTGTGGGAGGTTGCGATTGGTGTGCGCGGCGCGCGGCTGTGGGATAATAATCGTAAGGGGCATCGTTGTCCTGCCAGCGAGTCAGTGTTCTGGGCGGAGGCTGCCAACGGTCGGCGGAGGGTGGGAAGCAGCAAGGTCTTGCGTGGCCCACCTCGCCCGAGCAGCGAGATCAACGATTTGGAGAGCAGAGAGCGAGAATTAGATCAGGAGTGCGGGTGTCAGGCTGCGAGAAGTTGTGCGTCCATGAAGCGGGCAATTTCCATGTGCGGGATGCGCCGGACGCTGCCAATGACGATGAACCGGAGTTCTCCAGAGTTCATGAGGTCGTACATCTTGGTGCGACCGATACTTAGCATCGAGCGGGCTTCATTGATCGTATAGTTCTTGACGTTTTCCAAAATTGCCTCCGAATGTTCTGGGGAGACCCCTCGTGTATGCACGAATACGATGGAGGGCAAACGCCTTGACTGCGTGTTTCCTGGAAACACGGCAAAATAGTTCGGCGTCAGCCTGGGTGAGCGTGGCGGGCGATCATCGGCCACAGTTCGGCGCGCATCGCGTCGCTGAAGATGTTCGGTGCCATTGGCGTCCATGACGGTTCATGCTCGACGAACTCACCCCACGTCAGTTGGTCGATACAGATCGACGTGCCGAACAGCATGTCTCCCGGCTCATCGCTGTCCAACGGGATGGCGTAGTTGATGCGAAAGTGCATGGGGGAGCGATGGCCGAACAGTTCGAGCGTGGCATCGAGGGTGAAGCTGCCGATTTTCGTAGGACCCTCATAGCGGGAGGTCAGTTCAGCGAAATCGGGAGCGGGGCCAGGCTCGTCGAGGTCCAGCCCAACCGTCTTGAGCACTTCGAGGGTTTTGACCTCATCAACATTGCCACGGTTCAGGCGGTTGACGAGTTCGGTCATCAGGTAGAAGGGGATCTTCATCGTTGGTCCTTCAATCGAGGAGGGGGCGAGAGTCCGCACGGCGACGCAAAGGCGTCGCCGGTCACGGTGTCGTATGCTGTTGCGGGGGAGGTCAGGCCGTCGTGTGACGGCGCAGATCGTCGAGGATCTGAAGCTTCCAGCCGGAAGCCTGGTCCATGCCGTGGAGCTGCTGCTCCCAGAGCACTTCGAGCTTGCGGATCACGCCGCTCACGTCCGGGGCCTGGAGTCCGAGGAGGTCCTCTTCGCAGACTGCCAGCTGGTCTTCCAGAACGCGCCGGTTAGCGGTCTCGGAACCGAGCTGTTGATGAAGTGCGTCGATGTCGGCGGTGGTGCTGGCCCAAACGGTGGGCGCGCTGCTAGTTGGCGTGTCAGCCATTGAGTCGTCTCCAAGTGACGGTTGATGGTCAGACCCGGCTGGAGGTTGCCGCCTCCGGTCGGGTCGTTGATGTACGTAGGAGTCCGCGACTCACCGCGCAAGCATGAAAAAAATTCAGCGCGAAATAATTACGGGTGTTTCCATATCTGTTGGTAATACTGCCGGAAGTTGAACAGGGCAGCACTCAACGCGCCCTGTCTGACTGTCTACCTTCATTTTTACTTTATGGTAAAAAATGAAATGGTGTGGAGTGATTGCTCTGGAGCCAACATCAATGGCGGAAGCTCAAAATCATCCTAGACAGTCAGACACGCATTGGGGCGCTTAGAGGGCGAGCAGGGTCGAAGACTTCAAGGCGTCGAGCTTTGACTCAATGTTCTCTTCCGTCAGTTCGGACAGAAACGCGACATCGAAGTCGTGCTCATCCAGCCCGGAAAGGCCGCACGAGAACAGTCCTTCACGCCGTTCGTATTCCTTAACTCGCTCTGCGATCGTCCACTTCTGCCAGATCGCATGGTTGCGAATGATCCAGAGCGACTTGCGGCCAAAGCGCGTGCGCTGCTGTCCGATCGCAACAGCCCCCAGTTCACGCAAGGCAGTTGCAATCACCCGGTCCGCAACGCGATTACCGCGCAGTTCCTCGGCCACCTCCTCGACGGTTATCACGTCACGGGACAGCCGCCCCTTCCGCTCCTGTATCAGAAACGCAATGTCCTGAACCAGCGGGGTTCCGCTGCGTTGGATCAGGCGCAACTTGGCTTCCGTCATGGGTGGCGGAGCGTGAGGGTTGAAATCCGAAAGATCGACCTCGTCGAGGAAGTGCCGGATCACGCCCAGGCTCTTACTCCACCAGTCAGCGAACTCAGCATAGTAGGCTGCAGACCGCGGAGTTGCTGGCGTGTCAATCACGAACAGGCGACGGTCATTGGCTTCGATCAGCATCGGCACATCGAGGTTAGTCGAGAAGAGCGACGTGGAATAGATGGGCCAGCGGCGCGCCTTGAGGTGCTTTTCGTTGACGGTTGCGAAATCGTCCGAGATGAACGCCTTGATGTCGTTGTAGGCGCTCATGCCATGCCCGATGTTAAGTTCCGGGCAAATCAGCGTCACATTCTGGGTCTTCCAGCCGTCGAAGTTGCCCGCCATCTCACGAGATGACGTGAAGCGCACATTCGAAGTGCCTACAAGCTTGCCCCAAATCTCGAACAGCATCGACTTGCCGATGCCTTGGTGGCGTGAGCGCAGGAGCAGCGCGTGCCGGATGCGGTTGCCAGGATTGCGGACCACGTGAGCCATGAACTGGATCAGATGCGACCGCTCCAATTCACCGGGGACGAGGAACTCGAGAAATTCGCTGAATGGTCCCGCATCGCCAAGGGTCGCAGTGACATCAGACGGACGGTACACATTGAAGTACGGCATACCATCGACGACCTGGACACCCGGCTCCTGGCCCGGAATGTAGGTGATGTCCTGGACCTTGCTGATGTATCCGTTGCCGGTCAGGAATTGCGAGAAAGTGCCCTTCGCATCGTGGACGCGCCCATACAGACCGTTGAAGCCCGCCGCTGGCAAATCAGAGCCGGAAGCGGGGTGATAAAACCGGTCCTGTGCGCCAAGGTAGATGTACTGCGAGGCGATCGGGAGCCAAGCAGTCGGTTCAATCGAGCCAGAGTTCCAGCCGCTCAGGATTGACGCAACAGCTTCCCCGTCCTCCAACCCAATCGTCAACGCTGCCTTATGGAGCGTTTCCGCGAATGGCGTCCAATCAGCTTCTGCTGCGGCGACGTGGCGCGCGAGATCCTTGGCCTGACCAAACAGCTTCGTATTACGCCCGCCCTCTTGGGCTGCGAGCACCGCGTCGCAGGCAGCGGCTAGCGCCTCAGCAAGGAACCGGTCGATGCCATGTTCGGCGGGGATGTCGATGACCACGCCACCGCGCGAACCTGCACCAGGGCGAGTTCCCGTTGCCGGGCTGGCAATCAATCCAGCTGCGTACAAGTCAGCGCGCAGGCGCACCTCGAAATCGGACGGCAGTTCGGGGATGTCGTCGAGCACCTCCCAGAGGTTGGCCGTTGCAGTGTAAGGGCGGGCCGTGTCGGGATGGATCGAGGGCGGCAGGACGACCTGATTGCCCTCGGACAGGTGCTCGACCAGCATGGTGCCATCGACGCCCTTGATCTTGAAGTTGCGCTGGCCGTTCCAACGGTAGGCCAGAGCCATGCCCTTCTTGCCTCGCCGTTCCCACGGGGTCGCAGGTAGCAGGGACTTGATCGTGGCGATCACCTGCTCATCGTCCGTGTCGATGTCGATCATGCCCAGGCGCGACTGTGCGCCGAGGGGGAGGCCGATGTTGTTGGTGGGATAGCTGGAGAGCCAGTCCGTCTGCTCAGCGGGGGTAGGCATCCGAGAGGTAATTGCTCACGGGGTCAGCAATTGGGCTCTGATCAGGCGACCACGAACCTGCCGTCGACGAGTTCGCGGATAGCTACGAGGGCCGATTTGCCGCTGAGACGGGCGGTTCCGGTGACGGAGCGA
>NZ_JAZFAX010000044.1:0-29918 GCF_036352595.1 Novosphingobium resinovorum | reverse complement strand
GCGGATTACCGATGTGGTGGTCGCTGGGGCACACCAGCATGACGGCATCGGCGGGCAGGCGGCTGGCGGCGAGCGCGATGGCGGCGGCGGTGTTGCGCGCCGAAGGCTCGACGATCACTTGTGCGCCCTGGGCGCCGCCAAGCTGCGCCTCGACGTGCGCCAGGTGCTTGTGGCCGGTCACCACCACCGGCGGAGCGAAGCCGCCTGCGCCGGGGCAGCGTGCAAGGGCCGCCTCGAACAGGGTGGAATCGCCGACGAGGGGCAGGAACGGCTTGGGCATCGCGGCCCGGCTGCGCGGCCACAGGCGCGTGCCGCTGCCACCGCAGAGGATCACCGGAACGATGGTGGGCATGAAGGTCTTTCGCTGTTCGGGTGCGGCTGGATTTGGCGGTTGGTAATAGGCGCTGCTTGCTGCGATGCAACAGCAATACGGTAGATTTCGTATTTCATGCCAGCATGAAGCTTGCATTTCAAAAGGGAACATAGCGACGCATCAGTCGTTGTGTCCTTCGCAATTGCGATAGGACGCGAGCGAAGCCCATGATTTCCCCCCGGATCGGCCCGAGGTCCGGGATATATGCAAGACAAGTGCGGGGTTGATTTGGAATGACGATTTCACGCGACGGCGTAGCTTATGGCGGCCCCGGACTTTCCGGCTCGCCCCCGTCGCAGCCGCTTGCGCCGCCGTCGCCTCTGGTCGCGGCAGGTACGGCTTTGTTCCTGGATTTCGATGGCACGCTGGTGGACATCGCCGATCATCCCGACGATGTCGTCGTTGCGCCCGATCTTGCCGGTCTGGTTTATGGCTTGTCGGATGCGCTCGATGGGCGCCTTGCCATCGTGACCGGGCGCTCGATCGCGGCGCTGGAAGCGCTGCTGGGGCCCGTCGCATGCGGGATTGCCGGTTCCCATGGGGGTGAATTCCGTCCTTTGGCAGCCGGCCCGGTGCATCCGCTCGCCGATCCGCTGCCCCCCCGCGTGGTTGCGGTGCTGGAGCAGTTCGGGCGCGCCAACGGCGGCTTGCTGGTCGAGCCCAAGCCGTTCAGCGTGGCTGTCCACTATCGCCACCACCCGGAGGCGGTGGAAGGTCTGCAGGCCTGCGCCCAGGCGCTCGCCGGAGAATTCGGGCTGGGCTTGAAGCACGGCAAGCAGGTGATCGAACTGACGATGCCAGGGTCCGACAAGGGCAAGGCCGTCGCGCGGTTCATGGCCTTGCCGTCTTTCGCCGATGCCACCCCGCTGTTCCTGGGCGACGACGTCACCGACGAGGATGCATTCCGTGCGGTAGACGATCTCGGCGGCCAGGGCGTGCTTGTTGGCCCCCTGCGGACCACTGCGGCATCCCGCCATCTGCCCGACGTTCCGGCCGTTCACGCCTGGCTCAAGGCCGGGCTCGAAGCCGCTGCCCAAGGAGAGACCTGCGCATGACTTCGCCAGCACCCGACAGCCCCGCACGATCCAGTCTGGAGCTTTGGCCGATCGGCAATTGCCAGGTGAGCGCTCTCGTCGATGAACGAGGGGGCTTCGTCTGGGGGTGTGTGCCGCGCGTCGATGGCGATCCGACTTTCTGTGCCCTCCTTCGCGGGAATGGCGGACAGGATGCCGGAACCTGGCGGTTCGAGCTGGAGAACCAGGTCTCGGCCAGTCAGCATTACTTGCGCAACACGCCGATCCTCGTCACTCGGCTGGAGGATGCGACGGGCGGCGCGGTGGAGATCTACGATTTCGCGCCCCGGTTCGAACGCTCGGGCCGGATGTACCGGCCGGTCGCCTTTGCGCGCATCGTGCGACCGGTGGCCGGCGCCCCGCGCATCCGCACGATCCTGACCCCGATGAGCGGTTACGGCGCCCAGCTCGCGCCGATCACTCAGGGTTCCAACCATATCCGCTATCTGGTCGAACGCAACGTCCTGCGGCTGACCACCGACGCGCCGGTCGGCTACGTGCTGGACGAGCGCTGGTTCAGGCTGGAAACGCCGCTGCACTTCTTCCTTGGTCCCGACGAACCTTTCGCCGGTAACGTCGAACATGATCTGGAGACCATGCTCCAGCGCACCGGCCATTACTGGCGGCTGTGGGTTCGCGGGCTGGCGACCCCGCTCGACTGGCAGGATGCGGTGATTCGCGCGGCCATCACGCTCAAGCTGTGCCAGCACGAGGAAACCGGCGCGATCGTCGCGGCGCTCACCACCTCGATCCCGGAGGCACCGGGCAGCCAGCGCAACTGGGACTACCGGTACTGCTGGATCCGCGATGCCTATTACACAGTCCAGGCGCTGAACTACCTGGGCGCGCTTGATGTGCTGGAGAAGTATCTTGCATACCTGCGCAACATCGTCGCCGATGCGACGGATGGCGTGATCCAGCCGCTCTATGCCGTGAGCGGAGCGAAGGAGATCATCGAATGGGAGGCGCCTGATCTTCCCGGCTATCGCAATACCGGACCGGTGCGGGTGGGCAATGCCGCCTATTACCAGGTGCAGAACGACTGCTACGGCCAGATTGTCCTCCCCTCGGTCCAGAGTTTCGTCGATCAGCGCCTGCTGCGCATAGCCAACGAGGAGGATTTCCGCAGCCTCGAGCAAGTGGGCGAAATGGCGTGGAAGACTCACGACAAGCCCGATGCGGGACTGTGGGAACTGCGTACCCGTACGGCCGTCCATACTTATTCCAGCGTCATGAGCTGGGCGGCCTGCGACCGTCTCGCCAATGCGGCGCAGCACCTTGGCCTGCATGACCGCGCCGATTTCTGGCAGGAACGGGCCGATACGGTGCGGGCGAACATCGATGCCGGTGCCTGGCATGTGGTCGAGGGGCACGATGCCGGTGGGCACTACGCGGCAAGTTTCGGCGGTTCGCAACTGGATGCCAGCCTGCTGCAGATGGTGGAGCTGCGCTATCTTGCGCCGGAAGATCCCCGGTTCCAGGCCACCCTCAAGGCCGTGCAGAAGGCGCTGCGGCGTGGCGAGCATATGTTGCGTTACGATAACGAGGACGATTTCGGCCTGCCGGAAACCGCTTTCAACATATGCACGTTCTGGTTGATCGAAGCGCTTCATCGCAGCGGCGAGGACGAGGAGGCGCGCCGTCTGTTCGAAGCGATGCTGGCGCATCGCACCGGTTCCGGACTGCTGTCCGAGGACATGGATTTCGAAACCAGCGAGCTGTGGGGGAACTTTCCGCAGACCTATTCGCTAGTGGGTATCATAAACTGTGCCGGGCAGTTGTCCCGGTCGTGGCGGGACTGGCGCTAGAAAGCGCCGGTCGGTCCGCCTTTTTGCGCGTGGCTTGCAGTGGCTGCGCCCCAACTTGAAAGAAGCATTCGCTTGCGGGTGCGAAGGGGCAAATCATGGGTCGATTGATCGTCATTTCCAACCGGGTCAGTGTGCCCAGCGCGGCCGGGGCCGCCGGGGCGCAAGGCGGGCTGGCGGTGGCGCTGAATTCCGCGCTGCGCCAGCAGGGCGGTATCTGGTTCGGCTGGTCCGGGCAGGAAACGGCCGAATTCACCGGGCACCTCGACATGCAACGCAATGCCGACGTCACCACCGCCACCATCGATCTGGAACCGCAGGACGTCGAGGAATACTACAACGGCTATGCCAACCGCACGCTCTGGCCCTTGTTTCACTACCGTATCGACCTGACCGAGTACGACCGCAATTTCGGTGAGGGCTACGAGCGTGTGAACGAACGATTTGCCGATGCCGTATTCCCGCTCATCGAATCCGAAGATCTGGTCTGGGTCCACGACTACCACCTGCTGCCCCTGGGTTCGATGCTGCGTGCAAGGGGGATCGGGAACCGGATGGGCCTGTTCCTGCATACGCCCTGGCCCCCGACCCGCCTGCTGACGTCGCTGCCATTCCACGAACGTCTGGTGGCCTCGATGCTGGAATATGACGTGATCGGGCTGCAGACCACGGAATGGCTCGAAAGCTTCCTGCACTATGTGCAGAAGGAGATGGGCCTGAAGGTCAATCTCGACAATTCGATCGAGTACAACGGACGGCGCGTCGTGGCGCGGGCCTTCCCCATCGGCATCGATTATGCGGAGTTCCAGGAGGCTGCTTGCGGCGACGTGGCGCGGGAAGCCTGCCAGCGGCTCAAGGCCAGCGTGCGCGGGCGCAAGATCCTGATCGGCGTCGACCGGCTGGACTATTCCAAAGGCCTTGGCGAGCGCTTCGAAAGCTTCAGCAGGTTCCTGGCAGATCATCCCGAGATGGCGGGCAACGCCGTGCTGTTGCAGATCGCTCCCCCCAGCAGGGGAGACGTGGCCAGTTATCAGCAGATCCGCGAGGATCTGGAACGCAAGACCGGGCACATCAACGGGGCTCACGCCGACGTCGATTTCGTGCCGATCCGCTACGTCAATCGCGGCTATCCGCGCGCCGAACTGGCCGGATTCTACCGCGCTGCGGAAATCGGGCTGGTCACGCCGCTGCGTGACGGCATGAACCTGGTCGCAAAGGAGTACGTCGCGGCGCAGGATCCCGATGATCCCGGCGTGCTGATCCTGTCGCAGTTCGCAGGATCGGCGCTGCAGCTCAAGGATGCCTTGCTGGTCAATCCGCACTCGGTCGAGCATGTCGCGGAAACGATCAAGCGCGCACTCGACATGCCTCTGGCCGAACGCAAGCGCCGGCACGCCAGGTTGCTGGAATCCGTGCGAGAGCAGGATGTCCTGCATTGGCTGGAGCAGTTCGTCCAAGTGCTTGCAAACAATGAGCGCGATGCTGGCATGCCCCCGCACGACCAGGCGGCCTAGGCGAGGTGGGCTGAAGCCCTTCAAGCCCGGATTCAAATGCTCTTTCCGGCCGTTCATTAGCTAATTGTAATATTGTGCGCGCATGTTTTTCGCTCAATATTTGTTCAGATGAAGTGAATCATCTGCGATTAGCCTCCGTCGAATCAAGCTTGTCGATCGTCACGTTCGTTGAATGACGCGACGTTCGTGGGTGATTTCAACCTCTGTATTTTACCGGATAACTCCGTTGGTCTACGTAGACCAACCGTTCATCCCACCTCACTTGAGGAGAACCGCGGTTTCTGCGCCCTATGGTGCACTGCAGCGAAAGTGCCTGATCCTCAAGGCCACAGTTCACAGATGTCTGCTGCAGGGCACTTCTGATGAAGTGAGGGGTGGCGGCGAGGGTCCCTTTCATCGACGTCGAAAGGAAACCTGAATGTATCTGAAGAAAGCTCTGTTATCCCTGAGCGCGGCCGGCATGGTCCTCGCTCCCGTCGCGGCCCAGGCCGGTACGACGGCTGCAGCTTCGGTTGGCAATCTGTCCAGCCTGAGCGGTGTGGGCGAACGTCAGTCGACGGCCGTCAAGAAGAAGAACGGTGCAGATAGCGGCACCGTCATCCTCGCAGTCGTTGGTGCTGCGGCGATCGGTGGCGGCATTTATGCCCTCGTCGACAAGAAGGACAAGTCGAACGGTTCGTGATCTGAACGAGCCCGTTTGACGAAGGCGGGATGGGCGAGCGGACTTCCGGTTGCCCATCCCGCTGTCTTCAGACTGCAGGCGCAGGGGCTTTTCTCATTGGCGCTTGCGTCATACGATTGCAGTCATGCGTATCCGATCCACCCTCTCCGCCGTCCTGCTGTGCGCCTTGACTGCGCCCGCCCATGCCGATGCCGTGCCGGAACCGACACGCGTGCTTGACCACAAGGCGGCGCAGCGGCTGGCGGCCAACAAAGGGCTGACGCTCCAGTGGATCGACTGGAACACGCGGGGTACTGCGGCGATCCGGCGTGATAACGGGGTGTGGTCCTTGCGCGGCGCGCAGGCCGGGGCCGGCGGCCCGGGCCGGTTGTTTCTCGACGGCACGATCACGGAGATCGGTGCCGGCTACTTCACGTTCGAAGGGCGAATCGCCATTTCCGATACGCCGGATGCCGGTCGGCGTTGCGACAAGACAAAGACCTGGCATTTCGCAGTGACCCAGAACCGACCGTATTACCGCCTGCGCGAGTTCGAGTGGTGCGATGGGCTGACCGACTACATCGACATCCATTTCTGAGTCTTTTAGTCGGTGCGACCGCCAGATATCAAAAACCCCACCCGGATCGTGCCGGGCGGGGTTTCTCGTTTCAGCACATCAAGCGCTCGCCGGATCAGCTCGCGGCTAGGTTGCGCAGCACGTATTGCAGGATGCCGCCGTTGTTGAAGTATTCGACCTCGTTGGCGGTATCGATGCGGCACAGCGCGGTGAAGGTGAACTGCGTGCCGTCCGGCCGGGTGACCTCGACCTCCACGTCCTGACGCGGCTTCAGGGTGGCGACGCCCTTGATGGTGAAGCTGCAGTCGCCGTTCAGCGCCAGCGAGTGGCGGCTGTCGCCCTCCTTGAACTGCAGCGGCAGCACGCCCATGCCGACGAGGTTCGAGCGGTGGATGCGCTCGAAGCTTTCGACGATGACCGCGCGCACGCCCAGCAGATTGGTGCCCTTGGCCGCCCAGTCGCGCGAGGAGCCGGTGCCGTATTCCTTGCCGGCGATGACCACCAGCGGGGTGCCTTGCGCCTTGTACTTCTGCGCGACGTCGTAGACCGCGCCGGGCTCCTCGCCGAAGCGGCTCATGCCGCCTTCGATGCCGGGAACCATCTCGTTGCGGATGCGGATGTTGGCGAAGGTGCCGCGCATCATCACTTCGTGGTGGCCGCGGCGCGAGCCGTAGGAGTTGAAGTCCGCCTTGGCGACCTGGTGCTCCATCAGCCACTGGCCCGCCGGGCTGTCGGCCTTGATCGAGCCGGCCGGAGAAATGTGGTCGGTGGTGATCGAATCGCCCAGGATCAGCAGCGGCTTGGCCTCGATGATGTCGGTCACCGGGGCCGGGGTCATCTCCATGCCCTCGAAGTAGGGCGGGTTGGCGACGTAAGTGGACCCGGCGCGCCACTGGTAGGTTTCCGAGCCGACCACGTTGATCGCCTGCCAGTGCTTGTCGCCCTTGTAGACGTCGGCGTAGCGGGCCTGGAACATCTGGCGGTCGACGGCGGCGGTCATCGTCTCGGCCACTTCGAGGTTGGTCGGCCAGATGTCCTTGAGGAACACGTCTGCGCCGTCCTTGCTCTGGCCGATGGGCGTGGTGAGGAAGTCCTCCACCACGGTGCCCTTGAGAGCGTAAGCGACGACCAAGGGCGGCGAGGCGAGGAAGTTCGCGCGCACGTCAGGCGAAACGCGGCCCTCGAAGTTGCGGTTGCCCGAGATCACGGCACTGGCGACGAGGCCGTTGTCGTTGATCGCCTTGCTGATCGGCTCGGCCAGCGGGCCGGAGTTGCCGATGCAGGTGGTGCAGCCGTAGCCGACGAGGTTGAAGCCGATGTTGTCGAGGTGCTTCTGCAGCCCGGCCTTGTTGAGATAGTCGGTGACGACCTGCGATCCCGGCGCAAGGCTGGTCTTGACCCAGGGCTTGGGCTTCAGGCCCAGCTCGTCTGCCTTCTTGGCGACGAGACCGGCGGCGACCAGCACGCTGGGGTTCGAGGTGTTGGTGCAACTGGTGATCGCGGCGATCATGACGTCGCCGTCACCGATGTCGAAGTCCTTGCCTTCGACGGGGACGCGCTGCGGGGTCTTCTTGTACGTCGCGGCCATGTCGGCGTTGAACACGTCGTCTACTTCGGGAAGCGCGACCCAGTCCTGCGGGCGCTTCGGACCGGCGAGCGAGGGCACGACGGTCGACAGGTCCAGCTCCAGCGTCGAGGAGAAGATCGGATCGGGCGCGCCCGGCTCCATCCAGAAGCCCTGCTCCTTGGCATAAGCCTCGACGAGGGCGATCTGCTCTTCCTCGCGGCCGGTCAGGCGCAGGTAGTCGAGCGTCTTGCCGTCGATCCCGAAGAAGCCGCAGGTCGCGCCGTATTCGGGCGCCATGTTGGCGAGCGTCGCGCGGTCGGCGAGGCTGAGCGAGGCGAGGCCGGGGCCGAAGTACTCGACGAAGCGGCCGACGACGCCGTGCTTGCGCAGCATCGAAGTGCAGGTGAGCACGAGGTCGGTGGCGGTGACGCCTTCCTTCAGCTCGCCCACGAACTTAAAGCCGACGACTTCGGGGATCAGCATCGACACCGGCTGGCCGAGCATCGCGGCCTCCGCCTCGATCCCGCCGACGCCCCAGCCCAGCACGCCCAGGCCGTTGACCATGGTGGTGTGGCTGTCGGTGCCGACGCAGGTATCGGGATAGGCGACCAGTTCACCGTTCTGGTCCTCGCTCCACCACACGGTCTTGGCGATGTTCTCCAGATTGACCTGGTGGCAGATGCCGGTGCCCGGCGGCACCGCGTAGAAGTTGGAGAGCGACTTGGAGCCCCACTTGAGGAAGTCGTAGCGCTCCATGTTGCGCGCGTACTCGATCTCCATGTTCTTTTCGAAGGCCTTGGGGTGGCCGAATTCATCGACCATGACCGAGTGATCGATGACGAGGTTCACCGGGACCAGCGGGTTGATCTTGCTGGTGTCGCCGCCCAGCTTGGCGATCGCGTCGCGCATGGCGGCAAGGTCGACCACGCAGGGCACGCCGGTGAAGTCCTGCAGGAGCACGCGGGCCGGGCGGTACTGGATTTCCTCGCCGGTGACGGGGTTCTTCTGCCAGTCCACCACGGCCTGGATATGCTCGGTGCCGACGGTGAAGCCGCCGTCCTCGAAGCGCAGCAGATTCTCGAGCAGCACCTTCATCGAGAAGGGGAGGCGCGAAACGTCGCCAAGCTTCTCGGCTGCCTTCTTGAGCGAGTAGTAAGCGACGTCCTTGCCGCCAACGGTCATGGTGCTGCGGGTGCCGAGCGAGTCCTGTCCGACCTGTGTCATGGTGGGCTTTATCCCCTTCTGTGGTGAGCCTGCCTCGGCCACAACACACGTTCCAGTGTCGTGTTGCAGTGCGACAGGCGGAAATCTCTGCCCCGGACGTGGGCTTTGCCCGGCGCGACGTCAAGGGCGCCGGCCCCTAGACTTAGGTGTTGTTTTGGTTCCGGTGGGTGCCGATCCAGCAACCGACGACGATCAATGCCGCACCCGCGACAAGCCCGGGCCCGAGCGCCTCGCCGAACACCAGCCAGCCCATCAGTGCGGCCCACAGGAACCCGGTGTACTCGACCGGTACCAGCACTTGCGCCTCGGCCCGCGCATAGCCCCAGGACAGGAACAGCAGCGCGGTGGTGGCGAGCGCGGCGCCCAGCACGGTCCACAGCAGGCTGACGGTGTCGGGCACGGTCCAGTACAGCGGCGCGAACAGCGCGAACAGCACGGTCACGCCCAGGTTCTGGAACAGCGCGATCTCCACCGGCCCGGCCAGCAGCGCCTGCTTGCGCTGCATCACGAGGTTGAGCGCATAGAACACGGCGGAGAGCACGATCGCCGCGGTGCCCTTGATCGCCTCGGCGCCGTATTCCCCCGCTCCGAAGCGGTCCGCGCCGATCACCACCATGCCGACGAGGCCGAGCAGCGCCGCGAGGATCGCGCGCGGCCGGATCGTCTCGCCCAGCAGGAGAGCGGCGAAATAGAGCGCGATGATCGGCGCGAAGAACGAGATCGCCATGCCCTCGGCCATCGGGATGCGCACGAGGCCGTAGAAGAAAAGCGCCGCCATCACCGAGGTCACGCACGAGCGCTGGAAGTGGAACAGTGCCACCTTGCGGGTCGGCGCCGGGCGTCCCTTCGCCAGCCACAGCGGGATCGTCATGAGGGTGCCCAGCAGGTTGCGCAGCAGTAGCGCGGTGCCCACGCCCAGCACTAGCGAGGCGGCCTTCATCGCCGCGTCCATCACGCTGAACGCCGCGATCCCCGCCACGACGGCAAGGACCGGAAACAGGGCGGAAGGGCGGGCGGACGTGGCGGACATGGCGCCTGCGCCTCTCGCCCGGCACAAGGTTGTGCGCAAGCAATTCATCGCATGGACAGGTCGCATCCTTGAAGAAGGGTGCGTAAAAGGGCACATCTAGGCGCGTGGCGGCAACCTTGGAGCGTGCCGCGCGTCATCCCCCCAAGGTCTCCATTCGGGCAGGTTTCTAGGCAATATGGTGAGTTTCAAGCGGTTCGGTTCCGGCGGCGTCTCTGCGGCGGTGGTGCTTGCCCTGGGTGTACAGATGGCGGGTGCACAGGCGGCGCAGGCCCAGAAGATCAAGACCCAGATGCCGGAGGACCTGCTGCCTCCCACGACGGCGACGCCGACCGCTCCGGCCACCGGCACGGCTTCCGGCACGCCCGCGGCCCCGCGCCGCATCGCGCCGCCGCTGCCCGGCACCACGCCGACCGCTGTGCCCACTGCCACACCGGTGCAGGCGCCCGCCATCTCCTCGCCCGTGGTGCAGGAAGTCACCATCACCGAACCGGTGATGCCGTGGACGGTGTCGGATGCGCAGGCGCTGCTCACCACGATCGGCTACATCGGCAAGGAAGGCCTGATCCCGGCCGACTACCAGCCCGCCGCGCTCAAGGCCGCGATCGCCAAGGGCGAGGGCGATGCGCTCGATGCCCTCGCCAGCCGCGTCTTCGCCTGGCTCATCGAGGACTTGCGCGACGGCCGCACGCCGATGCCCGCGCGCGTCCAGTGGTTCGCGGTCGATCCCGATCAGGACGCCATGCCCACCCAGCAGATTATGGCGCAGGCTTTGTCGGAGCACGACGTGCCCGGCGTGGTGGCCAAGCTCGCGCCGACCAACCCGGACTATGCCGCGCTGCGCGATGCCCTCAACGCCACGCCGATGGCGCAGAAGGAGCGCCGCGCGCTGATCCAGGCCAACATGGACCGCTGGCGCTGGCTCGCCCGCGATCTCGGCACCGTCTACCTGATGACCAACGTGCCCGAATTCCAGCTGCGTCTGGTGGTCAAGAACAAGATCCTGCGCACCTACAAGACCGTGGTGGGCAAGCCCGGCCGCACCGCCACCCCGCAGCTGGCCGAGACGGTCAGCGCGGTCGTGTTCAACCCGACCTGGACGGTGCCGCAGTCTATCGTCAAGGGCGAGGGCCTCGGCGTCAAGGTCATGAACAACCCCAAGTGGGCCGCCGCCAACGGCTACAAGGGCTACAAGGCCGAGAACGGCATGATCACCGTCGTCCAGCAACCGGGACCGAACAACGCGCTGGGCCTGATGAAGATCGACATGCCCAACCCGCACGCGATCTACCTGCACGACACGCCCTCCAAGTCTTATTTCAACGCCGACGTGCGCGCCTTCAGTCATGGCTGCATCCGCACCGAGCGCGCGGTGGAACTGGGCATGACGATGGCGATCCTGGGCGCGCAGATGCCCGCCGCCGACGCCGCCGAACTGTCGCGCGCGGGCGAGTACAAGAAAGTGCAGATGACGCGGACCTTCCCGGTCTACCTCACTTATTTCACTTTCGCCCGCTCGATCGACGGGACGCTGCAGCCGTTCAACGACATCTACGAGCGTGACGCGCCGGTGCTGACCAGCTTCAAGGCCGCGCGCCAGCTCAAGACCACCCAGCGCGCCAGCGACGAGGCGATCATCCAGCTCGACAATCCGCTCTGACGGTAACCGGGGCCCCGGACTTGACCCGGGGCCTGAGCGGGTTTCCAGCTGGGCTTTCCCGGCAAGGAGACCCGCGATGACCGACCAGAACGCCGACCGCATCGATGAGGCCACCGCGCGCGTCGTCGATCTCGAAGCCGAGCTGGA
Organism: Novosphingobium resinovorum; assembly: GCF_036352595.1. Classification (GTDB taxonomy): domain Bacteria; phylum Pseudomonadota; class Alphaproteobacteria; order Sphingomonadales; family Sphingomonadaceae; genus Novosphingobium; species Novosphingobium resinovorum_B. Next base: position 18,290 of record NZ_JAZFAX010000044.1, on the reverse strand, counting down.
AGCCTCCGGCACCACCACGCGCGAGGCGGAGGCGCTGGCGCGCGCGCGGGCGGTGCTGCACGAATGGGTCGATTCGGTCTCGGCAGTGGTGGCTACGCCGGGCGTAGGGCGCGTGGTGCTGATCCATGCCAACGGCACCGAATCGCGCATCGCCTCGCCGGAGCTGCCGTTCCTGCTGGCGGTGCCGGTGACCTTTGCGGGTGAGGGTGGGTAGCAGAACCCGTCATCCCGGCGCATGCCGGGACCGTGGGCCGTCTTTAGGCGCGCCTTCTCGTCAAGGCGCCTTGGCGACAGCTATCGCCTTAAGATTTGCCCACGGTCCCGGCATGCGCCGGGATGACGGCTATCCGCTCCCTCTCAATTCTGCCGTATCGCGTCCAGGAACGCCTCGCCGTAGGCTTCCAGCTTGCGCGTGCCGACGCCGCCGATCGAGCCCAGTTCGGCCAGTGAGGCCGGCCGCGCCGTCGCCATCTCGCGCAGCGTGGAATCGTGGAAGATGACGTAAGGCGGCACCCCGGCCTCCTTCGCCAGATCGCGGCGCAAGTTGCGCAGCGCCTCGAACAGCGGATCGCCCACCGGGTTCGCGCCGGTATCGCCGCCGCGCGACGACTTGCGCTTGCGCTCCGGCTTGGGCGGAATGACGATCGCCACCGCCGCCTCGCCCTTGAGGATGTCGCGCGCGTCGCCGCCCAGCGCGAGGCCGCCGTGCTCGGTCGCGGTCAGGCTGCCGCGTGCCTGCAGGGCGCGGGCGAGGGCCTTGAGCAGCGGCTTCTCGTCCTCGGTCAGGATGCCGAACACCGAAAGCTGATCGTGCCCGCGCTGCAGCACGCGGTCGTCGGACACGCCGGTCAGCACCTTTTCCAGATGGCCCAGCCCATAGGACTGCCCGGTGCGGTAAACCGCCGAGAGCAGCTTTCGCGCCAGATCGGTCACGTCGACCACGCCCACCGGTTCGAGGCAGTTGTCGCAATTGCCGCAAGTCGGCGCCGGGGTCTCGCCGAAATGGCGCAGCAGCACGGCGCGGCGGCAATCTGCCGTTTCGACCAGACCGGCCAGCGAATCGAGGCGCTGGCGCTCGCTCTGCAGGCGGTGCGGCTCGATCTCGGACAGGCGCTGGCGGGCGCGGGCGAAGTCGTCCGCCCCCCACAGCATCACCGCCACCGAAGGATCGCCATCGCGCCCGGCGCGGCCGGTTTCCTGATAGTAGCCCTCGATCGACTTGGGGATGCCGGCGTGGGCGACGAAGCGTACGTCGGGTTTGTCGATGCCCATGCCGAAAGCGACCGTGGCGACCATCACCATGTCCTCGGACGCCACGAAGGCCGCCTGGTTGCGCGCGCGCACTTCGGGTGCGAGGCCGGCGTGATAGGGCAGCACCCGGCGGCCGGTGTCGCGCGCGAGGCTCTCGGCCAGCTGCTCCACGCGCGCGCGGGTGGGGGCGTAGATGATGCCGGGGCCGGGGTTCTCGTCGAGCACCGCTTTCAGCTGGCGGCCCACGGTTTCGCGCGGGCGGATGGTGTAGCGGATGTTCGGACGGTCGAACCCCGCCACGATCAGCCCCTCGTCGGGAATGCCGAGCTGGGCGAGGATGTCCTTGCGGGTGTGGTTGTCCGCCGTCGCCGTCAGCGCCAGGCGCGGGACTTGCGGGAAGGCATCCAGCAGCGGGCGCAGCAGGCGGTAGTCGGGGCGGAAGTCGTGGCCCCATTCGGAGACGCAGTGCGCCTCGTCGATCGCGAACAGGCCGACGCGGGCGGACTGCAGCAACTCGCGGAAATGCGACTGGCTGGCGCGTTCGGGGGCGATGTAGAGCAGGTCCAGCTCGCCCGCGCGGAAGGCGTCCATCGTCGCGCCGCGATCGGTGTCGGCGCTGGTCAGCGTGGCGGCGCGGATGCCGTTGGCGCGGGCCGAGCGCAGCTGGTCGTGCATCAGCGCGATGAGCGGGGAGACGACCACGCACGTGCCCTGCAGCATCACGGCGGGAAGCTGGTAGGTCAGCGACTTGCCCGCGCCGGTGGGCATGATCGCCAGCGTGGACTGGCCGTGGAGCACGCGGTCCACGACCTGGTCCTGCACGCCGCGAAAGCCGGAGAAGCCGAACACGTCGTGCAGCGCCTTCGACACCGCCTCGCCGGTGGGCGGGGGCGCGGGCGTCCAGTCCACCTCCGGCGCGTAGGGGTCCAGCATGTCGGCGTCGGGTTCGCCGTAGAAGGTCGTCTCGAAGGGCCAGTCGTCGTCGTTCACGGCGGCCGTTATGACAGAGGCAGGGGCAGGGGGGAAACCTCGGACAGCAGGTTTTCGCCAATTTAACTTGGGATCGCCCATAATTCCGGATGTCTGATCAGCAGCGCCTGCGCCAGGATCAGTGTCTTGGCGTCAGTCAGCCTGCCCGAGAGCGCATGGTCGCGCAGGTCTTCCAGCGAGATTTCGTGAACCGTGATGTTCTCGTCTTCCCCATGCGCGCCGCCGCCTTCGCCGATGCGGTCCTCGCTGGCGTAGCGGGCAAGATAGAGCTGCACCCGCTCGGTCGAGACCGGGCATAGCGACCACATGTTCGTGATCGCCTCCAGCCCGTCGATCCTCAGGCCGCCTTCCTCGAAAGCCTCTTCGACGATGCGTTCTTCGGGAGAGGCGCCATCGAGATTGCCGGCGATGGCTTCCAGCAACGGCGGTTCGCCCGCGGCCAGCACCCCCGCGCGCGGCTGGTCGATCAGCATGCACACGCGTCTGACAGGGTCATAGGGCAGCACCGCGACGGCGGAGCCGTTATCGAGCAGGTGGCGCTCGACCCGCTTGCCGTCGGGCATTTCCACTTCGATGCGGAAGAACTTGTACCAGCCGTCGTAGACGAGCGTGCGGCCGGTGATGCGTGCTGTGGTCATGGCAGCAGGGTTATCGGCCCCGGGCTATGTTGCAAGTGCGAATAAGACTTTTGGTCAGTTCGGGGATGTCCTTAGTCCCGGTGTAGCGCTTGCTTCGGCCACCGGCTGGTATCCGAGCGGTGCTGCAAACGTTTTCAGGGAATCGACGATTCCGCGAGATTCGGACCCGGGGTGGGTGGCAGCGTTCAGGATCGGAAAGAACGACGATGGGTTGCCAGATGCAGGATGTTTTCGTGAAATACGACGATGCGCGAGCGGCTTGGCTGAGCGAGATGGAGTTCGCCGAGAAGGCACATGTCCTGAAAATGCTCGCGCGCGAACTGGGACAGGACAATGCGCCCGCCATCGACGAACTGGCGCGGCACGGGCTGGATGCCGCGCTTGGCGTGCTGGCGCTTGCGGCCGGGGCGAGTGTCGGCGAGGCCTACCTGCGCCACCGCGCGCTGTGGCGCGCGGGGCAGGCGGGCTGATCTCAGTCCAGGTTCGGGCGCAGCCAGCGTTCGGCGGTCTGCAGATCGACATCGCGGCGCACGGCATAGTCCTCCAACTGGTCGCGGCCGATGCGGGCGACGCCGAAATACTGGCTCTCGGGGTGCGCGAAGTAGAAGCCCGAGACCGCCGCCGTCGGCAGCATCGCCTGGCTTTCGGTCAGGACGATGCCGGCGTTGTCCTGCGCCTTCAGCAGGTCGAACAGGATGGGCTTGAGCGAATGGTCGGGGCAGGCCGGGTAGCCCGGCGCCGGCCGGATGCCGCGATATTCCTCGCGGATCAGGGCTTCGTTGGTGAACTGCTCGTCCGGCGCATAGCCCCACAGGGTCGTGCGGACATGGGCGTGGAGGCGCTCGGCGAAGGCTTCGGCGAAGCGGTCGGCCAGCGCTTTCAGCAGGATGTCCGAATAGTCGTCGTGCGCGGCCTTGAAGCGCTCCAGATGCGGTTCGATGCCGTGGATGCCGACGGCGAAACCGCCGAGCCAGTCGCCCGCCGGATCGATGAAGTCGGACAGGCAGAAGTTGGCGCGGCCGCGCGACTTCTTGAACTGCTGGCGCAGCATGGGCAGGCGGGTACCGTCATCGAGAAGGATGTCGTCGCCCTCGGAATGCGCGGGCCAGAAAGCGCAGACGCCGCGCGCGGTCAGCCACTTTTCCTCGATGATCTTCGCCAGCATCGCCTGCGCATCGGCGAACAGGCTGGTGGCGCTTTCGCCCACGACCTCGTCGGTCAGGATCGCGGGGTAGTTGCCCGCCAGCTCCCAGGCGCGGAAGAACGGGGTCCAGTCGAAGGTCTCGACCAGATCCTTGAGGTCCCACTCCTCGAACACATGCAGGCCCGGCTGTGCGGGCGCGGCGGGCTTCTGGGCGAAGTCGGTGGGGAAGGCGTTGGCGCGCGCCTCGGCCAGCGGCAGCAGGTCGCTCTGGCCCTTGTTGGCGCGGGCCTCGCGGACCTTCTCGTAGTCGATCGCGACCGAGGACTTGAAGCCCTCCGCCTGCGTGTCGGACAACAGCTGCGAGGCGACGCCCACCGCGCGGCTGGCGTCGAGCACGTGGACCACCGTGCCGCCATAGGCCGGGTCGATGCGCAGCGCGGTATGGACCTTCGACGTGGTGGCGCCGCCGATCAGCAGCGGGATGTTCATCTCGGCGCGCTGCATTTCCTCGGCCACGGTCACCATCTCGTCCAATGAGGGGGTGATGAGGCCCGACAGGCCGATGATGTCGGCCTCGTTCTCGTTCGCCGATTCGAGAATCTTCGACCACGGCACCATGACGCCGAGGTCGATCACTTCGTAGCCGTTGCACTGGAGCACGACGCCGACGATGTTCTTGCCGATATCGTGGACGTCGCCCTTGACGGTGGCCATGATGATGCGCCCCTTCGCCTTGGACTTGGCGTCCTTTTCCGCCTCGATGAACGGGATGAGGTGAGCGACCGCCTTCTTCATCACGCGCGCGGATTTGACCACCTGCGGGAGGAACATCTTGCCGCTGCCGAACAGGTCGCCGACCACGTTCATGCCGCCCATCAGCGGGCCTTCGATCACCTCGATCGGGCGGCCACCGGCAGCGGCGATGGCGGCGCGGGCTTCCTCGGTGTCTTCCACCACGTAAGCGTCGATGCCGCGCACCAGCGCGTGTTCGATGCGCTTGGTGACGTCCCAGCCGCGCCATTCCTCGGCGGCCTTTTCGGCGACGGTGTCCTTGCCCTTGTAGCTCTCGGCCAGTTCGATGAGGCGTTCGGTGGAGGTCTTGCCGTCTTCGCCCACGCCGGGGCGACGCATCATGATGACGTCTTCGCAGGCCTCGCGCAGCGCCGGGTCGATCTGGTCGTAGACGTCGAGCTGGCCCGCGTTGACGATCGCCATGTCCAGGCCCGCCGGGATCGCGTGGTAGAGGAATATCGAGTGCATCGCGCGGCGCACCGTCTCGTTGCCGCGGAAGCTGAACGAGAGGTTCGACAGGCCGCCCGAGAAGTGGACGTGCGGGCAGCGCGCGCGGATTTCCGCCACTGCCTCGATGAAGTCGAGGCCGTAGCGGTCATGCTCCTCGATGCCGGTGGCGACGGCGAAGACGTTGGGGTCGAAGATGATGTCCTCGGGCGGGAAACCGATGCCGACGAGCAGCTTGTAGGCGCGCTCGCAGATTTCGATCTTGCGCTCCTTGGTGTCGGCCTGGCCGGTCTCGTCGAAGGCCATGACGACCACGGCGGCGCCGTAGGCCATGCACTTGCGCGCATGTTCCAGGAACGGCTCGATGCCTTCCTTCATCGAGATGGAATTGACGATCGGCTTGCCCGACACGCACTTCAGCCCCGCCTCGATCACCTCCCACTTGGAGCTGTCGACCATCACCGGCACGCGGGCGATGTCCGGCTCGGCGGCGATCAGCTTGAGGTAGGTGGTCATCGCCTCGACGGCGTCGAGCAGGCCCTCGTCCATGTTGACGTCGATGACCTGTGCGCCGTTCTCCACCTGCTGGCGGGCGACTTCGACGGCGGCGGGATAGTCGCCGGCCATGACCAGCTTCTTGAACTTCGCGGAGCCGGTGACGTTGGTGCGCTCGCAATGACGAAGGTAGGGTGCATGGTCTTAGAGCACCCGTGCCAGCACGAAGTCATCGTAGGTCTTGCCGCCCACGTCGAAACGGCGGGTGCCGATCGTCTCGAAGCCGTGCTTGGCATAGAAGGAGAAGGCGCGGTGGTTATCGTCCTTGACGCCCAGCAGCAGGCGCGTCGCCCCCGCCGCTGCGGCAATCACGGCCTGCATCAGCGAACTGGCGATCGGCGAACCCTGGAAGCGCGAGAGCAGGTAGATGCGCTTCAGCTCGATGTCGCCGGGCTGCGCATGCTCGATCTCGGGCTCGCACAGCAGCGCATAGCCCACCGGGGCGCCGCCGGGCTCGATCTCCGCCAGCCACGCCTTCGCGCCCTTGGCGAAATAGGCGCGGTAGGCATCGGCCGAATGCTGCTTGGCACAGTGCGCGACAAGGCCCGCCCCGTCGATCAGCCCGGCAAAGCTTTCGAGGAACGTCGCTGCGCCGACAAGGGCAAGCGCGTCGGCGTCGTCCGGCCCGGCCGGACGCAGGCGCCAGATCGGCAGCGAATCCATTACGAAGCCATGGTGAAGGGTTCGAGGCCCGCGAGGCGCGTCATCGGTTCCAGTTCGGGCAGATGGCGCGGCGCCATGCCGGTTACCTTGTCGGCGATGGCCTTGATATGCGCCGGGGTCGAGCCGCAGCAGCCGCCCAGCACGTTGACCTGACCCGCGATCGCCCACTCGCCGACGAAGCCCGCCGTGGTGTCCGGCATCTCGTCGTAGGCGCCCAGTTCGTTGGGCAGGCCCGCGTTGGGGTAGATCATGATGAGCGTGTCGGCGATTTCCGACAGCGTCTTCACGTGCGGGCGCAGCTGCGTGGCGCCGAACGAGCAGTTGAGGCCGATGGTCACCGGCTTGGCATGGCGCACCGCGTGCCAGAACGCCTCGACCGTGTGGCCCGAGAGGTTGCGGCCCGAAAGGTCGGTCAGCGTCATCGACAGCATGATCGGCACTTCACGGCCGAGTTCGGCTTCCAGCTGGCGCACGGCCATGACGCCCGCCTTGGCGTTGAGGGTGTCGAACACCGTCTCGATCAGGATGAAGTCCGCGCCGCCTTCGACGAGGGCCGCGGCCTGTTCCTTGTAGACGTGGACCAGCGTGTCCCAGTCGATCTCGCGGTAGCCCGGATCGTTGACGTCGGGGCTGAGCGAGAGGGTCTTGTTGGTCGGCCCGATCGCGCCCGCCACGAAGCGCGGGCGCCAAATACCTTTTTCGGCATCCTTCGCCTGATACTCGTCGGCGAGGCGGCGGGCCAGCTTGGCCGATTCGACGTTGATCTCGCGAACCAGATGCTCGGCGCCGTAGTCGGCCTGGCTGATGCGGTTGGCGGAGAAGGTGTTGGTCTCGGCGATGTCCGCGCCGGCTTCGAAGTAGGCGCGGTGGATGGACTCCGGCACCTCGGGCTTGGTCAGCGCGAGGATGTCGTTGTTGCCCTTCTGGTCGTGGGACAGGCCGAGGTCGCCCGCGTAGTCGGCTTCCGAGAGCTTCCAGTTCTGGATCTCGGTGCCGAACGCGCCGTCGGTGATGAGGATGCGCTTGGCCGCCTCGGCGAGGAAGGTTTCACGGACGCTCATGCGACAAGTTCCTTGACGGGACGCAGGCCGAGAAGCTGGCAGATCGCGTAAGCCTGCTCGGCGCGGTTGAGGGTGTAGAAGTGGAAATCGCGTGACCCGCCTTCGTAGAGGCGCTTGCACAAGTCCGCCGCCGCGACGGCGGCGACCAGCGCGCGCGGGCCGGGGCGGTCGTCGAGGCCGTCGAACATCGTCTCCAGCCAGCCGGGAATCTCGGTGTTGCCGGACATGCGCCGGATCGCGGCGAAGCTGGTGACCGGCATGATGCCCGGCAGGATCGGTACGGTGATGCCTGCCGCCAGCGCCTTGTCCATGAAGCGGAAGTAGGCGTCGGTCGAGAAGAAGAACTGCGTGATCGCGCGGGTGGCGCCGGCGTCGATCTTGCGCTTCAGGTTGTCGAGATCGGCCTCGGCGCTCACCGCTTCGGGGTGGACTTCGGGATAGGCCGCGACCGAGACTTCGAAATCGTGGCGCCTGCGGATGCCTTCGACCAGCTGCGCGGCGCTGGCGTAGCCTTCGGGATGGGGCACGAAACGGCCGCCGTCCGACGGCGGCGGATCGCCGCGCAGCGCGACGATGTGGCGCACGCCCGCTTCCCAGTATTGATCGACCACTTCGTCGATCTCGCCCTTGCTGGCCGCGACGCAGGTGAGGTGCGCGGCGGGGACCAGCGCGGTCTCCTTCACGATCCGCGAGACGGTGGCGTGGGTGCGCTCTCGGGTGGAGCCGCCCGCGCCATAGGTTACCGACACGAAGGCCGGGTCGAGCGGGGCGAGCTGGGTGATCGCGTCCCACAGCTGCTCCTCCATCTTCTCCGACTTGGGCGGGAAGAATTCGAAGGAGACGGAAATGTCGCCGGGCAGCCCTGCGAAAATCGGGGCTTCTGCGGCGCGTGGGGAAGCGGTCATCAAACGGTCTCTCGGTTTTCAGGGCGCGCGGTTACACCATCGCGCCGCGCAGTCCAGATTTTAACGGTGAGCGGGTCGCCCGGCAGAGCCACAGGCTCGGCCGGGGTAAGGCCCGCGGAAGCGAGATGGGCGAGCATCTGCTCGTCCGAAAAGCCGAGACGGGCGTGCGCATGGCGCTCGCGCATTTCCTCGCGCTCGTGCGCGGCAAGGTCGACGACGGCGATGCGCCCGCCCGGCCGCAGCACGCGCGCGGCCTCGGTCAGCACGACGGCGGGGTCCTGCGCGAAGTGCAGCACCTGATGGAACAGCACGGTGTCGAAGGCGTCGGGCGCGAAGGGCAGGGCGGTGAAGTCGCCTTGCACCAGATCGACCTTGTCGGCGGGCAGGTCCTGCAACCGGGCACGGGCGATGCGCAGCATCTCGGGGCTCTTGTCGAGCGCCGTCACGCGCCCCGCGCGCGCGGACAGAAGCTGTGCCATGCGCCCGGTGCCGGTGCCGACATCGAGCAACCCGCCGATCGTCTCCTCGCCCAGCGCGCGCAGGAGCGCGGCTTCGACAGGCTCGTCAGCGCCGTGGAGACGGCGCAGTGTGTCCCATTCGGCGGCGTGGCGGGCGAAGTAGGCTTCGGCGCTCGCCTCGCGCCCGGCGCGGATCGCGGCGAGATGGCGGCGGTCCTCGGCGCAGCGGGCGGCGAACTGGCTGTCGTCACGCTCGGCGACGTTGAGCAGATTCGCGGCCGCCGTGCCGAGCGACGATTCGCCCTGTTCGGACACGGCGATTCTCAGGAAGACCCAGCTGCCTTCCTTGCGCCGCTCGGCCAACCCGGCGTCGCACAGAATCTTTATATGGCGCGAGACGCGCGGCTGGCTCTGCCCGAGGACTTGCGCAAGCTCCCCCACGGCGAGTTCCATATGCGCGAGCAGACGCAGCATACGCAGGCGCGTCGGCTCCGAAAGAGCGCGCAGAAGAGGGTCGATCCGCATGCGAGATCATATAAAGATATCTTTATATGTGTGCAACCCCTAGGAATTCTGCGGATTTCCGCCTGTCGTATTCCTATTTGCGTTGCACCATTGTCTCGTCTAAAGAATGCCACTGCAGGCTTGCCTGCAAGCGTTGGCCTATGCGCCAAACAATGCAAGGGGATTCGCATGAAGAAGATTGCTTTCGCCGCGTTCGCGTCGGTTGCCGCACTGTCGCTCGCTGCTTGCGGTGGTGAGCCCGCCGCCGAAGCTACCACGGATTCGGTTGAGACCGCTCCCGAGGAGCTGATGACCGGTGACGCCACCGACGTTCCGACCGAGGCTCCGTCCGAGGCGATCTAATCGGCTCGGGGGTTTGGCTGCCTCCAGGTACGCCGGCCCCCGTCGCTTTCCGTTTCCGGGTCCATACCGGATTATGCGGAAAGTCCGTTTCACGACGGACATGAAGCCCTCCTTTCCGGGAGGGTTTTTTGTACCCGGTTGAGGCACATGACCCGCCCCGTTCATCGGGGCGGGTTTTTGTTTGCACTGCCTGTGGGGGCGGGGCATCAACCGGCCCATGGCCGATACGCTGAAGATCACCCTCGCGCAGCTCAACCAGTCGGTGGGGGATGTGTCGGGCAATGCCGCAGGCATGCTCAAGGCGCGCGAGGCGGCTAAAGGCAGCGACCTTGTCGTCTTTCCCGAACTGCACCTGATCGGTTACCCGCCCGAGGATCTGATTCTCAAGCCCGCGCTGATCGAGCGGGCCGCCGCCGAACTCCAGTTCCTGGCCGAGGCGACCGGGCGTGACGGCCCGGCGATGCTGGTGGGTTCCGCCTTCGTCCTCGATGGTGCGCTGCACAACGGCGTGGCGCTGCTGGATCAGGGCAAGGTCGCGGCGGTTCGGCTCAAGCATGAACTGCCCAACTACGGCACTTTCGACGAGATGCGCCTGTTCCAGCCTGGCCCGCTGCCCGAGCCGGTGATCCTGCGCGGCACCATGATCGGGGTGCCGGTGGGCGAGGATATCTGGCGCTATGAAGTCTGCCGCCATCTGGCCGATTTCGGCGCGGAGATTCTCCTCTCGATCAACGGCAGTCCTTACGAGATCAACAAGGAAGCGCTGCGCATCGAGGGCGTGGCCAAGCGCCGCGCGGTTGATACCGGGCTGCCGCTGGCCTATCTCAACCGCGTCGGCGGGCAGGACGAGCTGGTCTTCGACGGCGGCAGTTTCGCGGTCAACGGCGACGGCACGCTGGCGGTGCAGTTGCGCGAATGGGAGGAGCAGGTCGTCGAGACCCGCTGGACCAAGACCGCCAAGGGCTGGCGCTGCGATCGCGGCACCGTGGAGGCCCCCGCCGAGCATCCCGAGGATGTCTACAGCGCCATGGTCCTGTCCTTGCGCGATTACGTGGCGCGGGGCGGCTTCCCCGGCGTCGTGCTGGGGCTCTCGGGCGGGGTGGATTCGGCGCTCTGCGCGGCGGTCGCGGTCGATGCGCTGGGGGCGGAGCGGGTCTGGGCGGTGATGCTGCCCTCGCGCTTCACCAGTGCGCAGAGCCTGGGCGATGCCGCCGCCTGCGCGCGTGCGCTGGGCATCCGCTATACCGAGATGCCGATCGGCGCGGCGGTGGACGGGCTCGACGCGATGCTGGGCGAGGTCTTCGAAGGCACCCAGCGCGATCTCACCGAAGAGAACCTGCAGTCGCGGGTGCGGGCCACCGCGCTGATGGCACTGTCGAACAAATTCGGCCCGATGCTGCTCGCCACCGCGAACAAGAGCGAGATGAGCGTCGGCTACGCCACCGTCTATGGCGCCATGGCGGGCGGCTACAACCCGCTGAGGGATGCCTACAAGAGCACTGTCTACGCGCTCGCCCGCTGGCGCAACGGGAACGCCCCGCGCATCGGGCTGGGGCCGTCAGCCGCGGTCATTCCCGAGGGCGTGCTGACGCGCGAGCCCAGCGCCGAACTCTACGAAGGCCAGCGCGACAGTGACAGCCTGCCGCCTTACGACGTGCTCGATCCGATCCTGATCGGTCTGGTGGAGCACGACAAGAGCGTGGACCAGCTCGCCAACGAAGGCTTCGATCGCGGCGTCGTGCGGCATGTCGAACTGCTGCTGCACCGCGCGGAATTCAAGCGGCGACAGGCGCCTGCGGGGGTAAAGCTGACCGCGCGCAACTTCGGCCGCGACCGGCGCTATCCGGTGACCCACGCCTTCCGCAGCGGATGAGGCCGGGCGAGATGTGGGCACCCTTCGTTTCCCCGCCATCATTCGTCATTGCGAGCGCAGCGAAGCAATCCAGAGCGGTTTACGTGGCCCTGGATTGCTTCGCTGCGCTCGCAATGACGATGTGAGAGCGAACCGAAGCGGACGGCATTGACCGCCCGCTCCGGTTCGCAGCTGTCAATATTCGAAGCTCAGCGTCAGCACGGCGGTGCGGCCGGCGCCGTAGAATGCCTGCCCCCACTTGAGGCTGTTGAGGTACTTCACGTTGCCCACGTTGCGCACGTTGACGCTGGCCTTGAGGTGATCGACCACGCGCGCGCCGGCCATCAGGTCGAGGATCGCGTAGCCCTTCTGCTTCAGCGTCACGTCGCCCTCGGCGCCGCCGTAATAGACGAGGTCGCTGACCACTGCGCTCGTCGCGTTCTGCACGCGCAGCTGCGCGCCCAGCTTGAGGTCGTTGAGTTCGGGCACCGAGTAGGTCGTCGCCAGCTTCAGCGAGCGGGTCGGGATCCAGGTGCGGGTGTCGTCGCCATTGGCGTCCTCGACGTCGAGGTAGGTGAAGCCGCCGCTCAGCGTCCAGTTCTGGGTGACGTTGCCTGACAGTTCCAGTTCGAAGCCCTTGGAGGTCGTGTCCATGGGCTCGTAGAAGCTGCCGCCGGCCCGGCCGTTGCACGCCGCGTCGTCCACGCCCACCGGGCAGCCGTTCTCGTCGAAGTCGCCGGCATATTCGGCGAGGCCCTTCTGCTTGGCCTTGAACACCGCCGCGGTGGCGTAGAGCTTGCCGCCGAACCAGGTGCTCTTGATGCCGCCTTCCAGGCTGGTGCCCTTGGCGGGATCGAGGCGCACGCCGTTGCTGCCGACTTCGACCTGCGGATTGTAGATGTCGGTATAGCTGGCGTAGAACGAGACGTTGGAAGTCAGGTCGTAGACCGCGCCGACGTAGGGGCTGACCTTGCTGTCCTTGCGGCCCTGATCGGCGCCGTAGGAGAACCCGGTCGACTTGATCCACATCGCGCTGGCACCGACGACGGCCTTGAGCTGGTCGGTGAGGTTGAGGTGCGCGGCGCCGTATACGCGGGTCAGGCGGTCGGTATAGGCAGCGGCGAGATAGCTGTCGTCATATGTGGGTTCGGCGATCGCCGTGCTGCCCCATTCGGACGGCGCGGGAAACACGATGTCGCTGTTGGAGGCGGCTTCGTATTCGTTCGCATCCGATTTCGAAACCGACAGGCCGAACACCAGCTTGTGCTCGCGGCCGAGCAGCTGCACCGGGCCGGAGACGTAGACGTCGCCGAGGTACTGCTTGTAGTCCGAAGGGTAGATGCCGGCGGAGCCGTAGACGCCCTCGCCGGTTTCACGGTCCGGGTAGCCGTAGGCGTAGAGCAGCTTGGCGTTTTCCTGGAAGTGGCGGTAGGTGGCGATGCCGGTGGCCGACCAGCCGCCGCCGAAATCGTAGACCAGTTCGCCGAAAACGCTCTGGTCCTTGGTGTTCCAGTAGGTCCAGTCGGCCGAAGTGGTGGCCGAGCGCTTGAGGTCGATGCGGGTGCCGTCGGTGTAGACCAGCGGGAGCGCGCCCCACAGCACGCCGTCGGCATCGTTCTCCTGCCGGGTATAGCCGACGGTCGCGCGCAGCGAGGGCGTTGCCTGCCAGCGCAGGATGGCGCCGTAGACGTCGCGGTTGACGTGGTTGTACGCCAGTTGGGTGTCGCGCTCCTCGTGCGCGTAGATCGCGCGCACCGCCAGCGTGTCGGTCAGCGGCACGTTCACGTCGCCCTCGGCGCGCCAGTAGTCGCGGGTGCCGACCTGAGCGGAACCGGTGATCTTGAGGTCGTCGGTGGGGCGCTTGCGCACGTAATTGACGGTGGCCGAGGGGTTGCCGATGCCGGTCATGATCGCGTTGGCGCCGCGCACGATCTCGACGTTGTCGAACAAGGCGGTGTCGAGGTCGCCGAACTGGATGCCCCAGGCGAGCGGCAGGCCGATGCCATCGACCTGGAAGTTCGACACATCGAACCCGCGCGAGGAGAAGTAGGTGCGGTCGGTCTCGACGCGCTCGACGTTCACGCCCACGGCCTGCTCGAGAAGGTCGTTCACGTTGGTGATCGCGAAGTCCTCGATGCGCTTGCGGTCGATGATCGTGACCGACTGCGGGGTGTCCTTCACCGGCAGCGACAGCGCAGTGGCCGAACTGGACTGCTCGAGACCGGCGGTGACGACGATGGTGCTGTCGGCCGCGGGTGCGGCGGCCTCATCGGCTTGCGCGGTGGCCGCGCATAGGACGGGTGCGAGCAGAAGCGTGCTGGCGAGCAGGGCGTGCCGGACGGGCGAGCGCATTGAGACCCTCATGTATGTTGCTGGAATTTGTCGCGCCGGTAAATACGATAGTATTGCGAGTCAATCGCATTAAATGTATCAGCGGACAGCAAGCGGTGTGCTCCGGGCTTTTCTCGCCGCATAAATCTGCCATAGCGCGGCGCATGCCCTTGCGTACGCCTCCTCTTTCCGCCTGGACTTCCGCTTTCATCGCCGCGCTCGTCGGGTTCGGCGGCACCGTCGCGCTGATCGTGCGCGCGATGCAGGGGCTAGGCGCCGATGCCGGCCAGGTCGGCTCGGCGGTGACCGCGCTGTGCCTGGGTATTTCGCTGTGCGGCGCGCTGCTTTCGTGGCGGATGCGCATGCCGGTGGTGCTGGCTTGGTCGACGCCGGGCGCGGCGCTGCTGGTGGCGAGCGCGGGCGCGGTGGCATGGCCCGTCGCGATCGGCGCTTTCCTTGCCGCGGCGGTGATGATGTGCGTGCTGGCGGCGGTGCCGGTGCTCGGAAGGGCGGCGCAGCGCATTCCGGCGTCGGTCGCCTCGGCAATGCTGGCGGGGGTGCTGCTGCCGTTCTGCCTGCAACTGTTCCGCACGCTGGAGGCCGATGCGCTGCTCGTCTGCGTGCTGCTGGCGGTGTTCGTGATCGCCCGCCAGCGCCTGCCGCTCTATGCGCTGCTGCTGGTGCTGGGCGCGGGCGTCGCGGTGCTGCTGCTGCGCGGTGATCTGGCGGCAAGCGGGCAGGGCGCGCTGCTGGGCGGCCTGGAGCCGGTCGCCCCGGTTTTCGACTGGCGCGCGGTGATGAGTGTTGGCGTGCCGCTGTTCCTGGTGACGCTGGTGTCGCAGAACCTTCCCGGCCTCGTTGTGCTGCGCTCTGCGGGCTACGAACCGGCGCCGCGCCCGCTGCTGCTGGGGACCGGGCTGACGACGCTGCTGCTGGCACCATTCGGCGCGCACGGCGTCAACCTTGCGGCGATCACGGCCGCGATCTGCACCGGTTCGGACGCGCACCCCAGCGCGGCAGGGCGCTGGGTGGTCGGCATCATCTACGCGGCTTTCTACCTTGTGCTGGCACTGTTTTCCGCGCCGCTGGTGCTGTTCTTCCTGGCGATGCCCGCCTCTGCTATCGCGGCGCTGACCGGGATCGCGCTGATCGCCCCGCTGTCCGGCGCGGTGGAGCAGATGCTGGTCGAGAAGTCCGAACGCGACGCCGCGATCCTGACGTTCGCCGCCACGGCGTCGGGCGTCTCGCTGCTGGGCGTCGGCTCGGCGTTTTGGGGGCTGCTGGCGGGCTTCGCGGCGCTGGCGGCGAAGTGGGCTTTCGCGCGCCGCACTTGATGGCCGAAATTGACCTGAGGCGCGCCGCCCCGTAATCGCGGGCGCCATGACCGTCACGCGCTTCGCTCCTTCGCCCACCGGACACCTTCACGTCGGCAACATCCGCACGGCGCTGCACAACTTCCTGCTCGCGAAACAGGCAGGCGGGCGTTTCCTGCTGCGCATCGACGATACCGACGCGGCGCGTTCCAAGGAGGAATACGTCGAGGCGATCCGCGCCGATCTGGAATGGCTGGGCCTCAACTTCGAGGGCGAGGAGCGCCAGTCCGCGCGCTTCGCCATCTATGAGGAGGCGTTTACCAAGCTGGAGACAGCAGGTCGCGTCTATCCGTGCTGGGAGACGCCGCAGGAACTGGATTTGCGCCGCAAGGTGCTGCTGGGGCGCGGTCTTCCGCCGATCTACGACCGCGCGGCGCTGAAGCTTTCGGCCGAGGAAAAGGCCGCGAAGATCGCCGCCGGGGATCTGCCCCACTGGCGCTTCCTGCTCGATCACGCCGAGCCGATCGGCTGGGACGACGGCGTGCGCGGGGCGCAGAAGTTCGACGCCGCGCAGATGAGCGATCCCGTCGTGCGCCGCGCCGACGGCTCGTGGCTCTACATGTTGCCCTCGGTGATCGACGATATAGCCATGGGCGTGACAAGCATCCTGCGCGGCGAGGACCATGTTTCCAACACGGCGGCGCAGGTCCAGATGTTCACCGCGCTGGGGGCTGCGGTGCCCGCGTTCGCGCATGAGGCGCTGCTGGTGGGGACCGAGGGCAAGCTGTCGAAGCGCCTCGGCTCGCTGGGGGCTGCGCATTTTCGTGAGGCGGGGATCGAGCCGCAGGCGCTGGTGGCGCTGCTCGGGCGGCTGGGGACGAGCGATCCGGTCGATGCGGCGCTGGGGCTGGAGGAGCTGGCGCAAGTGTTTGATCTTTCACACTTCGGCCGCGCTCCGGCGCGGTTCGACGAGGTGGAACTCGAGCGCGTGAACGCCGCTGTGGTCCATGCGATGGGCTTCGATGCCGTGGCCGCGCGGCTGCCCGAGGGGATGGATGCGGCGGCTTGGGAAGCGATTCGCCCGAACCTCGCGAAAGTAGGCGATGCGGCCGACTGGTGGGCTGTCGTGACCGGGCCGGTGGCGGCGGCGGAATTGTCCGATGAGGACCGCGCCTATTGCGCGCAGGCTGCCGATATGCTGGCCGGGCTGGCGTGGGGCGAGGGCATCTGGAAGGCGCTGACCGGGACGCTCAAGGACGCCACCGGGCGCAAGGGTAAGGCGCTGTTTCTGCCTTTGCGCCAGTCGCTTACGGGTATGGAGCATGGGCCGGACATGGGCGCCCTGTTGCCGCTGATCGGGCGCGATGCGGCGTTGGCGCGGCTGCGGGCGGCCGCGTAAAACGCGGGGGGCTTCGACAAGCTCAGCCTGAGCGGGATCGGGAGGTTTACACTACCCCCGCTCACCCTGAGCTTGTCGAAGGGTCAGGTCCAGCCTTTCGAAGCCCCCGCTGCACACGCAACATAAATTCCATTTACACCGCCCGCGCTTGCCGCTAGTGGCGCGGTCATGTTCGTGAAGCCGATCATTATTACCACCCCGAAACCGACCGCGTCCGCGCGGTGGGCGTCGGTGTGCTGGTACTGAACGGCACTCAACGGCACCCACCCCGCACTTAACGGCACGCGGGGCTCTCCAAACGAAGACACCAGACCCTCGCGCTGCTCCACTACCAAGTAGGAGACGCATAGGTCATGGCAGCTAAGTTTACCCCCGGTCAGAAGCTCAACGTCGGCGTCGTCGGCGCGACCGGGCTCGTCGGTTCGATGATCCGCGAGATCCTCGCCGAGCGCAATTTCCCCGTCGCGCAGCTTCGCCTGTTCGCCTCGGCCCGTTCGGCGGGCAAGGCAATCGACGGCGTGGTCGTCGAGGACGCGGCGACCGCCGATTTCTCGGGGCTCGACGTCGTGCTGTTCTCGGCCGGTGGTTCGACCGCCAAGGAACTCGCGCCCAAGGCCGCTGCGGCGGGCGCCATCGTGATCGACAATTCGTCGGCCTTCCGTTCGGACCCGGAGGTGCCGCTGGTCGTCGCCGAAGTGAACCCGCATGCGCTGGCGAACCTGCCCAAGGGCATCGTCGCCAACCCGAACTGCACCACCATGGCGGCGATGCCGGTGCTGCGTCCGCTGCATGACGAGGCGGGGCTTAAGCGCCTGATCGTCTCGACCTACCAGGCGGTGTCGGGCGGCGGTCTCGAAGGCATCGAGGTGCTGGCCAGCCAGATCGAGCACGTCGGCGACCGTACCCGCGAACTCGCCGCCGGTGACACCGCGCCGCTGCTGCCCGAGGCGAAGAAGTGGGCGGTGCCGATGGCGCACAACGTCGTCCCGCTGAACTACGTCTATGCCGAGGACGGCTACACCGAGGAAGAGATCAAGCTGCGCGACGAGAGCCGCAAGATCCTCGAAATCCCGGGCCTGCCGGTTTCGGGTACGTGCGTGCGCGTGCCGGTGTTCACCGGCCATTCGCTGTCGATCAATGCCGAGTTCGAGCGTCCCGTCAGCGTCGAGCGTGCGCTCGAACTGCTGGGCAGCGCGCCGGGCGTGGTGGTGACCGAAGTGCCCAACCCGCTGGAGGCCACCGGCAAGGATCCGGTCTTCGTCGGCCGCGTGCGCAAGGATCCGGGCGTGGAGAACGGCCTCGCGCTGTTCCTGTCGAACGACAACCTGCGCAAGGGCGCGGCGCTCAACGCGGTGCAGATCGCGGAAGCGCTGATCGGCTGATGCAGTTCCTCCCCGAGCTTGTCTCGGGGAGGTGGCAGCCCGTCAGGGCTGACGGAGGGGGAGTTGTTCGAACGCTCCCCCTCCACCACCGCTTCGCGGCGGTCCCCCTCCCCGAGCTAGGGTCAGGACCTATTAATTGGTTGCACGAGGCGTGAAGGGTTGATTCAAGGTTGCAGGAGGAATGCTGCCATGACCGACCTGCTGATGCTGACCGAAGCGCAGATGCGCCGGATCGAACCGTT
>NZ_JAZFAX010000043.1:0-31373 GCF_036352595.1 Novosphingobium resinovorum | reverse complement strand
GCCAATGCTCGAGATCCCGCTGCCAATCCTCTTCCATCGCCAGCCTCCATCAAAGCTGGCTCCCTATGAATCACGCATTTCCCCTGCAGGGAATCCCGAAAATCACAATTCTGCCAAAGTAGTGCTAAGCCTCTCCTCGCGGAGATAGGTAAAGTCTCGTAAGAAAATGATTTTGTTTAGGCATAATTGCTGCCGGAAGCGCCGGCTCTAGCCGCCGGACCCTTGATGCTCAAAGCCGCTCTCTACGTCCGTTATTCACCCGATCCGCAGAATGTGCATACCATCGACGACCAGTTGCTGGTGTGCCGGGAACTTGCAGCACGCGAAGGCTGGGAGATCGTTGCTTGTCATCACGACGAGGCGGTATCCCGGTGCGAGCATGCGGGGGCGAACAGGCCTGCTGCAGGTTCTGGCTGACGCCAGGGCAGGGCAGTTCGACATCCTGTGTGCAGAACCTCTATCGCATATCGCGCGATCAGGAAGACATCGCGCATGTCGATAAGCTGCTGCGCTTTAACGGCATCACCCTTCACACCGTTGCCGAAGGTCTGGCGAATGAAATGCATATCGGCCTGAAGGGGACGATGAATGCTCTCTTTTTGAAGGACTTGGCGGACAAAACCCGAAGAGGTTTGCCCGGGCGTATCGAAAAGGGCCAGTCTGGAGGCGGTCTGGCTTACGGCTACGATGTCGTGCCAGGGCCAGACGACGCGGTCGGTGGACGATCCATCAATGAGGACCAGGCTATAATTGTCCGTCGTATCTTCCTGGCCTTTGCCGAGGGTAGGACGCCAGGAGCAATTGCGGAAATTCTGAATCGGGAATCCATCTCGGGACCATCCGCCACAGCGAAGATGCGAAGCCCGACGCCGACCTGCTCGATCTCGCCACGAAGCTGATCGACAAAAAGACCGCACCGTTCAAGCACCGCCGGGTGCACTTGACCTTGAGCCGGTCTTTCGTGCGGCGCCCCAAGTAGGGCGCATCGATGCGCTTGGCGATGATCCCTTCCTGCCCGGCGCCGCACATCACGTCATAGAGCTTCTCGCCCGCGCCGATCACCTGGTCGGCGACGAAGATGGGCGGCTCGGCATCGGCCAGCAGTGCCTCCAGTCGCTCCTTGCGTTGGATGTTGGGCATCGCCACCGGATCCTCGCCATCCAGTTCGAGGAGATCGAAGGCTTGGAATTCGAGGGGCTGGTCTTCGTTTTGGCTGCCTTTTCCGCGTTTGAGCACGGTCTGGAGACTGGAGAAATCGGGATTGCCGTCCAGCCTTCGGGCGATGATCTCCCGGTCGATCAGGCAGGGCGGCAGGCCCAGCCTGCCGATCAGGTAACTGGCACCGCCGAACACCAACATCACCACGCCGCCAAATTGCTGGTCGCCGAGCGGATCAAGCCCGATACGAATATCCCGCCGATCAGGAACGACGAGTATCCAAAGGCGGAAAGGCGCGGGAACGGCAGATTGCGCGCGCCCAGAAACTGCGGCAGCAGGATGATCGACACGGCCTCGAACATCGACACCGCGAAGAGGAACATCATCACCGAGCCGAGCAGCGTGAACAACTGGTTAAACGTCCCTGCGTCCACGAGATCGTTGTTCGGTACCGCCAGATGCATGCGCATGATGAGCGCGAGCACGCCCGCGAACAGTATGAAACCGAACGCGGTCAGGACGTACCACACGCCTACACGGTTGTTGTTGGTGTCCGTCCAGCGCAGGAACACTCCCTTGGGCGGTTCCCAGACCTTGCGGAGCCGCGCTTCCTCGCCTCGCGCAGCGGGATGTCGTCCTGATCGTGCAGGCTCATCGTCCCTCCTCCTTCAGCCAGCGTGCGATGGGGAGCGCGTCCGTTTCGGGCATCGCGGCGTAGGAGGGCATGCGGGGCTCCCGGCTCGGACTCGTGCGGATCGCGGATGAAGGCTGCGGAGTTCGCGGAAGCGAGTGAGGTCGGGCCCGATGCTGTGGCTGCCGTTCAGGGAATGGCACGCGGCGCAGCCGTTCGCCGCGAACAGCGCTGCACCGCGACTCTGAGTTCGGATCGGTGGCTCGCGGCTGGCCGCCAGCCATGCATCGCAGGCGGCAGGCTCCATGGCGATGACGCCGAACGCCATCAGCGCATGGCTGAGGCCGCAGAACTCCGCGCAGACGCCGCGATAGGTCCCGGGTTTGACGGCATTCACGACAAGGCGGTTGGTGCGCCCGGGGATCATGTCCACCTTTCCCGCCAGCCCGGGTATCCAGAAGCTGTGGATCACGTCGGTTGCGGTCAGTTCGAACACGACGGTGCGGCCCACCGGAATGCGCACTTCGTTGGCGGAGATCAGCGGCGGCTGGCCTTGCGGCTGGTAGCGCACGCGCTACCAGAGCTGCTCGCCCTCGACATGGATGCGCAAGTTATGCTCCGCGTCGGGCAGGGGGCGCCGGTCATCCGTTGACGATGATCCCGCCGTTCCGATGCAGAATTTGCCCGCTCATGTAGCTGGCATCCTCGCATGCGAGGAAAAGGAAGGCGGGCGCAACTTCATTGGGCCGGCCGGCGCGCCCCATCGGCGTGCTTTTGCCAAAGTGCTCCAGCTTCTCCGGGCTGGCACCGCCGCACGGGTTCAGCGGTGTCCAGATGGGGCCTGGGGCGACGGCGTTCACGCGGATGCGTGCTCGCTCACGAACGCGCCATCGGCAAAGTGGCCGCCAAAACCATCGCCGCTGAGGAAGGTACGTGCCTGTGATCTTGGAGGAAGAGGAGGAGGAGGGCATGTCGCCGGTATGCGCGAGCCAGATGCGCTCGAGGCTCTTAACGTTATCCGGCGTGATCTGGCCGAGCGGCGAAAAGCGGCGTGCGGCACCGGTACCACCATAGGCGGGCCAGTCGTCCCGGACAGAAGCGAGAGAGGGGCCACCGCGTGAGGTTAGCCCGGTGGGCCGGTCGTTCATGAATCGTGTCAAGCCAAGCGATCGTCGCGGGGCGTCCAACATCCAGCCCGCCACGAGTGCGGGCCGCTTCGAGCGGGAAACACATCATGATATCGGCGGCGGTGAACGTGTTCCCGGCACACCAAGGCTGGAATGACGGTTTATGCTCGACGAAGCCGAGATGGAGATCATCGGCTGCAGTTTCTTCTTCGCGGCCTTGCTCAGCAGGGGAATGCGGCCCAGCACCAGATTGACGAACAGAGGCGGCGTCAGCCCTTGTGTTCCGGAAGGCGCTTGTGCCTGGTCGCCGCGAGGCCGGCCAACTGCGTTTCTGTCATGGATTTCTCTATCTCCTTAGAGGCACCCTTGAGTTTCGACTTCGGTGTTTCTTGACGCTTGGCGGACAGCGCCGCGCCGGCGGCTTTCTGTTGGGCTTGCGAATGGGCCTCAATGGCGGTGCTGCCAGCGCCTCTGCTCGGTTCGTCTCTATTTCTGCGCGCGATGCATCCCTTGCGGGTTGTCGGCCGTTAGAGGCCCATGGATGTCACGAAAGATCGCTCGCTGCCGGTGCGCCGTACCCGATCACCGGCGCAAGCCTTTGCATCCGTCCGCGCCTTGACCGAGGCGCTTGCCGCCACGCTGTCCGACGCCGATGCGACGATCCAGTCGATGCCCGATGCGTCTCCCGCAAAGTGGCATCTGGCGCATACCACATGGTTCTTCGAAACTTTCGTGTTACGCGACCACCTCGCCGGATATCGCCTGTCCCACGAGGAATGGCCGTTCCTGTTCAATTCCTATTACGAGGCCGAGGGCCCGCGCCACGCCCGCCCTCACCGCGGCATGCTCTCGCGTCCTTCGCTGGATGAAGTTCTGGCCTATCGCGCGCATGTGGATGTGCATCTCGGTCAGATAATGGAGCGGCCCGAACTGGCCGGGCTGATCGAATTGGGTCTGAACCACGAGCAGCAGCATCAGGAACTGCTCCTGACTGACATCAAGCATGCTTTCTCGCTGAACCCGCTGGCGCCTGCCTATGGCGCGTTCGCAGACCCGGCGCACGGCATGGCAGGAGCGATGGAATGGGAGGAACACGGCCGGGGCTGCCATCGGATCGGTCATGACGGCGCCGGGTTCGCCTTCGACAACGAAGGGCCTGCCCACGATGTGCTGATTGGCCCCTTTGCTCTTGCGCGGCGGCTGGTCACCAACGGAGAATGGGCGGAATTCATCGCCGATGGAGGCTATAGCAATGCCGCACTCTGGTTGTCGGACGGCTGGGCCTGGGTGAACGCCGAAAGAATCGCGGCTCCGCTCTACTGGCGGGGCGGGGATGCATTCACGCTTGCAGGGATGCAGGCGTTGTCGCCTGAAGCGCCGGTCTCCCACGTCTCGTTCTACGAGGCGGATGCCTTCGCGACCTGGGCCGGTCATCGCCTGCCTACCGAGTTCGAATGGGAAGTCGCCGCGCAGGCACACGATCCCGCAAACGGCAACCAACTCGATGAAGCACATGGCGCTCATCCTGCCGGATCCCCGGGCCTTTTCGGGGACTGCTGGCAATGGACCCGCTCTGCCTACCTGCCTTATCCGCGCTTTCATCCAGTGGCCGGGGCAGTGGGCGAGTACAACGGCAAGTTCATGTCCGGCCAGTGTGTACTCAAGGGGGCCAGTTGCGCGACACCGCGCGGGCATTCCCGGGCCACGTATCGCAACTTCTTCCCCCCCGAAAAGCGCTGGCAGTTCACCGGCGTGCGCCTAGCTAAGGATCTGTAGACCCATGGCCACTGCCGTCCGCGATCTGATCGACGCCTCCCGCGATACCCTGCGCGCGCAATTCCGCCGCGATGTCCTCACCGGACTGTCGCAGGAGCGAAAGGCCATTCCCGCACGCTGGTTCTACGACCATCGCGGTAGCGAACTGTTCGAGGAGATCACGCGGCTCCCCGAATACTACCCCACCCGCACCGAGACCGGTATCCTCATGGCGCATGCCACGCGGATCGGGCGCATGGTCGGGTCGAAACATCACGTCGTCGTGGAATTCGGCGCGGGCAGCGCAATCAAAACACCGCTGCTGCTCGATGCGATCTGGACCGCTGCCTATGTGCCGATCGACATCTCGGGTGAATTCCTGAGCGAATCCTGCGCGGCGCTGGCTGCGCGCTATCCCGGTTTGCCGATCCATCCGGTCGAGGCCGATTTCAGCCAGCCCGCCACGCTGCCCGTCGAAGTGGGCTCGCACCCCCGCCTTGGCTTCTTTCCTGGCTCGACCATCGGCAATATGGAGCCGATGGCAGCGGCCGACCTGCTGCGATCAATGCGCAGGACACTGGGGGCGAGAAGCCTGTTGCTGATCGGTTTTGACCGTATCAAGGGCGAGGCGGAACTTGTCCGTGCCTATGACGATGCGCGGGGCGTGACGGCAGCATTCAACCTCAACCTTGCCGCGCGCATCAACGGCGAACTGGACGGTACCATCCCGCTCGACGCGCTGGCCCACCGCGCGATCTGGAACGATGAACGGGCGCGGATCGAAATGCATATAGCGGCCAGTCGCGCCATCGAGTTCAACGTCTGCGGCCGCCGGTTCGCGATGGCCGCCGGAGAGACGATCCATACCGAGAACAGCCACAAGTATGATCCACGCAGCGCCGATACTCTGCTTCTCGCAGGTGGCTGGGAGCCATTGCAAGGCTTTGGCGACGCCGACGACCGGTTCATGGTCATCCTCGCCCGTGCGATCGGGGACGAGCAGACGGCGTAGACAGCGCGGCTTATTCGGCGGCCTCGTGTAACGGGGCTGCCGTTTTCCTTGCGAGTTCTTCCGGCGCAAAGTCGTCGACCGCGATCACTTCTGCCACGGCCGCATCGGCGCCGCGCAACTGCTCGCGCTCTTGGGCGGATATCAGGCCCGCTGTCAGGGCCTCGTCGGCGTCGCGAATGCGGGCCTGCTTCATTCGATCGTGGATCGGCTGGGTGGCGACGGTCTTGCGGAACGCTTCAGTGAGCCGTGCGACGGCCTCGTTCTCGCCGCCGATATAGACGTTCTCGACCAGCCGGTCGCGTGCTGCGCACGGCTCCAGCAGGATCGCGGCGGCGCGGCGCACGGTGCGGTCGGTCGGGCCATTGCGGCGTCTTCCATAAGGCATGATAAACAGCCGCAGCATCCAGCCGACCGGGCGCACCGGGAAATTCTCGATGATCTGCGCGAAACTCTGCTCGATGCTGGCAAATCCGCTCTGCATGCACCAGTCGAGAAGAGGTAGGTCGTCGTTCTGCCGCCCCTCGTCCTCCCAGCGCTTGAGCGCGCCGGAGAGCATGTAGAGTTCTGACAGGACGTCACCCAGTCGCGCCGAGAGCAGTTCGCGCCGCTTGAGTTCGCCGCCCAGCGTCAGGAACGCGATGTCCGAGCAGAACGCGAAGGCGGCGGTGTAACGGCTCATCTGGCGATAATAACGCGTGGCTTTCCCGGCCTTGGGCGCGGGCGCGAAGACGCCGCCGCTCCAGCTGCGTACGAATGCACGGATCGCGGTCTTGAGCGCATGGCCGACGTGCCTCCACAGCACTTTGTCGAAATCCGCCAGCGCCCGCCCCTGATCCGCGTCGCCGACCGCGCGGATTTCGTCGAGCAGGTAGGGGTGCGAGCGGATCGCGCCCTGTCCGAAGACCATCAGACTGCGCGTCAGGATATTCGCGCCTTCGACGGTTATGCCGACCGGTATCGCGCGGTACTGGCTGGCCATGTAGTTGCGCGGGCCTTCGATCACCGCCTTGCCGCCGTGGACATCCATCGCATCGTTGATGACGACACGCATCCGCTCGGTCGCGTGCAGCTTGAGGATTGAGGAGATCACCGCAGGATGCTTGCCCTGATCCAGCCCCGCGCAGGTCAACCGGCGTGCTCCGTCGAGCAGATAGGCATTGCCCGCGATTCGGGCGAGGCGCTCCTGAATGCCCTCAAACCGGCCGATCGGCAGGTTGAACTGCGAGCGCACGCGGGCATAGGCACCGGTGGTATGCGCCGCGAAAGCGCCCGCCGCCGCAGAAAGCGAGGGCAGCGAGATACCGCGCCCGGCAGCAAGAGCGCTCATCAACATCTTCCAGCCCTGGCCCACGCGCTCGCGGCCGCCGATCACGTTGTCAAGCGGGATGAACACGTCCTTGCCTTCGTTGGGACCGTTCTGGAAGGTCTGCATCGAGGGGATGTGTCGCCGCCCGATAGTGACGCCGGGCAGATCGGTAGGCACCAGAGCCACAGTGATGCCGATATCCTCCGGCCCGCCGAGCAAATGCTCCGGGTCGCGCAGTTTAAACGCGAGGCCGAGGATTGTCGCGACCGGTCCCAGCGTGATGTACCGCTTGTGCCAGTTGAGGCGGATACCCAACACGTCTTCGCCCTGCTAGTCGCCCCGGCAGACAACGCCTTCGTCGACCATGGCGGCTGCGTCGGATCCCGCCTCGGGGCTGGTGAGGCCGAAGGCGGGGATTTCGCGCCCAACGGCGAGGCGCGGCAGCCAGTGGCGCTGCTGTGCCTCGGTGCCAAAGCGCAGGATGAGTTCGCCCGGCCCCAGCGAGTTGGGCACCATCGCCGTCACCGCACCCGAAACCGAGCGGGTGGCGATTTTCCGCACGATCTCGCTATGGGCGAAGTTCGAGAAGCCGAGGCCGCCGTGTTCTTTCGGAATGATGATGCCGAAGAACTTCTCGGACTTGAGGTAGTCCCATGCTTCGGGCGGCAGGTCGTGGGTTTCCCAGGTCATGCGCCAGTCGTCGATCATCCCGCAGAGCGTCTCCACCGGGCCGGTCATGAAGGCCTGCTCTTCTGCCATAAGTGTCGCTGGCGGGACTGCAAGCAGGGCCTCCCAGTCGGGATTGCCGGTGAACAGGGCGGCATCCCACCAGGTGTCGCCCGCATCGATCGCTTCGCTTTCGGTGGCGGACAGTGCGGGTAGGGCTGACTGCACGAGCGACAGCACCGGGCGTGTCAGGACTTCGCGGCGGGCGGTAGTGACAAACGACATTATCAAGTTCCTTCTCCGCACAATCAACGCATGGGCGCAGCGCATGATCCTGAGGCTTTCAGGCCGCCGCCTGGAATGTGCGTTCCTTACGGTTCGTCAGCGCCCAGATCGCTGCGCATCTGGCCGTGAGCGAGAACGGCGAACAGGCCGGTGCCGCCGATGACGTTGCCGGCCAGCGCCGGAAGCGTGAATTCGATCCAGGCTTCGCCGAGGCCGATGGTGCCGCTCAGCCAGAGAAAGCTAGCCTGCGAAGAACCGGTGACGACGTGGGCGAAGCCGCCCAGCGCGATGACGTAGGTGAGCGTGAAGATCACCCAGAATTCGCTGCCGCGTGCATTGGGGAGCACCCAGGCGATCGCCGCCATGATGAACCCGGCCGGGATCCCGAGGGTGAGTGTGCGCGTCCAGTGCTGGAGTTCCAGCTTGCCCAAAATGTCGAGCGCGACCATCCGCTGTTCGTGCGTGATGATGATCTCGCCCGCCATCAGCGCGCTGACGAGCGTGACGCCGACGAGGTTTCCCAGCAGGACGCATGCCCATAAGCGGACCAGCCGCCCGAAGTTGTAGACGGAGGGAGAGGTCGCGACGGGCAGCACTGCGGTCACCGTACTTTCGGTGAAGAGCTGAAGGCGGCCCATGACGACTATCAGGTAACCGATGGGATAGCCCAGGAAATAGACGAGGGGTGCCCATTCGGTATCGGGCAGGTGACTGCGCAGGAACAGCTCGCAAAGCAGCGATAGTGCTATCGCCAGCCCGGCCGCGATGCCGGACAGGGTCAGGGCAAGGGCAGGGCGCCGCAATTCCTCCTCTCCCTGCAGGCGCACGACCTCGTGCACGATCTTGGAAGAACCAGCCCGCCGCTCCTCTACGTCCTGGACTTCGGCGGCGTCGAGCGCTTTGTCCGGCTGCTCTCCGTTGGCGGCATGGGCATGGGGAAAGGTCATCGCGCGGCTCCTTTGCCAATCGACAACCCGCGAGCGCGCGAGGAGTTCGCGGTGGACCGCCCTACAGGTTCGGGTTTGACCGGGCCGAATTGCGGGCAAGCCCGAAACGAAGTGCCGCAGCGTGCATTGATCCGGGTATTGTCCCGATCAGGAATGCGCGATGTCCGATTTCGATTTGTATCACTGGTCGGTCCCCTTCCGGGGGCAGTTTATCCGGGGCATCCTCGCCTATGCAGAAGCAAGCTGGACCGAGTACGACAGTTGCGAGATCGGCGAACTCATGGGCAGGCACCCATCGGGTCAGCCGGTTCCTTTCATGGTGCCGCCGGTACTCGTCGATAATGCCAATGGTTTTTCCATCGCGCAGACGCCTGCGATAGCGCTCTATCTCGGAGAAAAGCTCGACCTTCTGCCGCCATCGCTCGAAATGCGGGCGCAGAGCGTGAAGGTCGTCAACGATGCCAATGACGTTCTGGATGAAATCACTCTCGATGGCGGCCGGCAAATGTGGACCGGTGAAAAATGGAGCGAGTTCATGCCCCGCCTGAGACGCTGGATGGAAATATGGGAGGCGACGGGTCACGCCGGCGGTCTGACCCCGTGGCTGGCGCAGGTTTTGATTGCAAGGACAGGTGCGGCGACTGCTCCCGGCATCATGATAGCGGCGGTGGCACTGTGTGTTCTGCCGATCCTGGCAGCAATGCGCGATGTGTCCGAAGGGGGCTAAATCCAGTCTCCTTCCTTGAACCAGAGGTAGGGTACAACCCCGGACAAGATGCATAGACGGAGTGCCAGAGGATAGGCAAAATGCCAATTCAGTTTGGGCATGCCCAAGAGAGGAACAGTTCTAGGTGATAATAGGGGGCAATGGCCCTGAAGCTAACGAGAATGCCCTTGGTTCATGCCTGTCTCGGCGCCCTCAGACGCATTAGATTCGCTACTTGGTTGGAGACGGCATTAAGTGTGGGTGGTACTGAAACCGAGTTCTCGGAACGGATGTTCTCATCGAGTTGCCTTACAGGACTTCCTTTGCCGCCAAATTGTTTTTTTACGATGTTCGATGAAATGCTTGGCAAGGTCGGCGGGTTCGAGAAAATTTTTACAAATTAATGTAATATTGTGAAAATATTTTCATTGAATCGCAAGTGCTGTCAAATGTATCGACGATGATCATGTTTTTTGTCATCATGGTGCGAATTGACGTTCTACGGATATAGGTTGGTTACTTGAGCTAATCAGGATTTTTTGACGTGAAGCCCAGTGGCATTTTTCGAGCATCTCCACACATCGGTTGCGATCCATGGCTTGTCGTCGGACCTATGTTCACTGCAAACCTGTTGGACATAGGCCTGCTGCAGCAACCCCGGTGCTTGCTATCAGCTGTTCTTGACCGACTCATGATTGTCGATAGTCGGTGAATACATTGGCAATAAATCTCGATTTATTGTTGGGATTATAAGTATTGATAATGAAGCCATCAAAGAAATTAGTGCGAAGGCGTAGAAATTCCACACGGTATGCAGATCGCACTGCACGATCAAACTTCCTATTAGCGGGCCGCACACAGCGCCAAGCCGGGAAAAACTGACGCTGCAACCAACTGCGGTTGCGCGCAGGAACGACGAAAAGTAGCTGGAAAGATAGCTAGTCACCATTACGGCAGCCGCAACCGTACCGATCCCGGCAGCCGCTACGACCATATACGTCATGCCTAGCGGCCAGCGAACTGAGAGCAGCAGGATCGCAAACGCGCCGCAGCCGAAGGCCAGCGTGATCGCCCCCGTACGACCGATCCGGTCGG
Source organism: Novosphingobium resinovorum (assembly GCF_036352595.1). Taxonomy (GTDB): domain Bacteria; phylum Pseudomonadota; class Alphaproteobacteria; order Sphingomonadales; family Sphingomonadaceae; genus Novosphingobium; species Novosphingobium resinovorum_B. Next base: position 20,685 of record NZ_JAZFAX010000043.1, on the reverse strand, counting down.
CCAGCCAGCCTAGCACTACGCCGCCTGCGGAAGATGCCAACGCGAAGACACCAAGGAACATGATGCTCGGCCCAAGATCATAGCCACTGTCACGCATGATCTTAGGGAGCCACGTATTCAAGCCGTAAACCAGCACCATTCCGAAGAAAGATGCCAGCCAGAACCCGATCGTCGGGCGTGCACGGCCTTCGACGAACAACGCCCGCAGCCCCGCATTTTCGGTGCCTGAACGTCCGACCTCCGCTGTCGTAGGTAGGGCGATTCCAAACCGCTGCGCCAACCTGAATGCCTTTGCCTCGTCGCCCCGCCGCACCAGGAAGACCAGAGATTCCGGCAGTAGGCCGCCGATGAACGGCAAGAAAAGCAACGGTACGCCGCCGAGCCCCAGGACCATCCGCCAGCCGAGTTGTGCTGCAAGGAAATAAGATACCAGCGCTGACGCGAAGATGCCGAGTGAATAGCCCGAATACATCAGGGCGAACTGACGGTTCACCTGGTCCTTGCCTGCGAACTCGGTGGTCAGCGCTGCGCAAACCGGAATGATGCCGCCGATGCCTACCCCTGCGCAAAAACGCATCAGGCCAAGCAGCACCGGCGCAGGTGCCAGCGCTGCCAGGGCGCTGGCGGTGGAGAACAGGCCCAGACAAATCAGATAGCAGCGCTTGCGCCCGATCCTATCGCTCATCCGCCCGAACCCGTATGCCCCGAACGCCATGCCCAACAGTGCGGCGCTGGCGATGAGGCCGGCCGCGCCGGCGCTCAGATTCCATTTGGGATCGGCCATGAGGATCGGCAGGACCGCGCCCAGCGAGCCCATGTCATACCCTTCCGAAAAGAGGCCGAACCAGCAGATCACGGTGACGATGTTGGTCCAGCCGGTCGGCCTGTCGGTGGGCACCAGCGGCTCTGGAAGCGGTGCGGTAATCGTCTTGTCAGCCATGGAAATTCCCTGGTCCTCCAGCCTGAGCCGGATCGATAGCGTCTTTTCGTACGGCAAGGATCGGACCTGCCGGGCCATCGGATGCAGTCAGCCATACGGCCGCGCCAGGTCGAACATTCGAAGCCAGTGCGACAAGTGCGCGGATGCCGAGATCGGTTGCAACCACGCCGATGCGCAAAGGGCCGCCGTGCAGGCGATCCGGTTCGAGCGAACGGTGCAGGGCCGCCTCGGCCACCACGTGTCCTTCGAGCGGCGTCTCACGTACTTCGAGGGCGTCTGATAGACACACTCGGCACACGTCACGCGAAGGATATTGCGCCGCGCCGCAGGCAAGGCAGGTCTGCAATGGCATGGTCACGCAATGCCCTCCAGCAGCACGGCTCCGGTGGCCAGGCAGCGGTCGTAAGTTACCATTCCATAGCCGCTTGCCAGGGCGATACGCGCACCTTCGACCTGGCGGCCAAGCGGCTGCCCGATCACCTGCCGCAGCGCCTCGACCACCGGCAGAAAGCCGCCTGCCGCCCCCGCCTGTCCGCACGATAGCTGGCCGCCGCATGTATTCTGCGGAAAATCGCCGGCCGTCGTCAGGTCGTGGCTCTGGAGGAACGAGGCAGCGGCGCCCTTTGCGCAGAAGCCGAGATCCTCGATCTGCATGGCGACGATTACGGGATAATCATCGTAAGTCTGAAGGCAGTCGACATCGGCCGGGGCCATTGCCGCCTGTTCCCAAAGCGCCGGTGCATCCATCGCCCAGCCTGCACGGATCGCCACGGGGTCTTCGAAAAAGGCGTTGTGCCGTTCTATGGCCCCAGCGATGCCGGCATGGCGCAAGCCGAGCCGGCGCGCGCGGTTCTCGGACATGACAAGGAAGGCCTCGGCTCCCGCACAGGGCATCACGCAATCGAACATGTGAAGCGGACCGGCCACCGGTTTGGCGCCCAGATAGTCTTCCAGCGTCAGTGGCTTGCGACCCAGCAACGCATTGGGGTTGGCAGCGGCATTGGCACGCTGCGCAATCGCGATCCGGCCGAAGTCCTCGCGCGTCGTGCCGAAGGTCCGCATGAAATGGTCGGTGATGAGCGCGAATGCGCCGTTGGGGCCCGCCGCGCCGAACGGATAGGCCGCTTCGGAGGAAAAGCGGCTGAAATCGCGCACGAGCGCGGCGAAATCGCTCGAACCCGAAGTGTCGCCGGCGATGCAGGCGACAACTTCGGCATCACCGCACTGCACCGCGCGCGCGGCACGGCGAAGCGCCATCACGCCGCTGGCGCCGCCGGTGGGCAACCACTCGATCCAGCGCGGTGACATGTCGAAGTGCTCGGTCAGGGCGATGGTGGTGTCGCTGCCGAGCGTGAAGGAAGAGACCGCAAGGCCGTCGATATCCGACTTGTCGATGCCCGCGGTATCGATCAGCGCCTTGAGCGCACGGCCGATGAACCAGTGCGCCTGCCGGTCGCTCGTGCGCTGGTACGGCACGGTGACCGGGCAGGCGACGGCAACGCCGGAGTAGCCCAGAGCCGCCATTCAGCCGTCCTTGCCGACGGTGAACGCCGCGCTGGCGGCGATCGCGCGCGAGGAACTGCCGAGGCCGATGGTATATTCACCTGCCGCCATCGCCCAGTCACGCCGCGCTTCGTCCCAGAAGCTCAGATCGCGGGAGGTCAGAGTGAACTCCACCGCGCGGCTTTCGCTGGGCTTGAGGAAGACTTTGGCGAAGCGTTTGAGCTGGCGCGGCGGCTCGCCCGCGTCCCGCGGCATCCCCAGGTAGAGCTGGGCCACTTCGGCGCCCGCCCGCTTGCCGGTGTTGCGCACAAGGGCCGTGACCTTCCAGCCATCGCCGGCCGGCCCCACGCGCAGGTTCTCGAACGCGAACGTGGTGTAGGACAGGCCGTGACCGAACGGGAACAGCGGCGCGATGCCTTTTTGATCGTACCAGCGGTAGCCCACGAAAATACCCTCGCCGTACTGCGCATCGAGGCTGCCGGGATAGAACGCGAAAGTCGGGTTGTCCTCGTTGCGCGACGGGAAGGTGCAGGGCAGTTTGCCCGAGGGGTTGGCGTGGCCGAGCAGCACATCGGCAATCGCATGCCCCGTCTCGCCGCCGAGAAACCAGGCTTCGACGATGGCCGGAACCTTGTCGACCCAGGGCATCAGCAGTGGTCCGCCGTTGTTCAGCACGATGACGGTGCGCGGATTGGCAGCGACGATGGCCTCCACCAGCGCGTTCTGATCGCCGAACAGGTCGAGCGAGGCGCGGTCGCTGGTTTCGGCTTCCGAAGTGTTGGAACTGCCCACGAAGACGAGCGCGACATCGCTGGCGCGAGCGGCGGCAACGGCCTGTTCGATGGTGCCGGCAGGCATACGGATACCGATGCGATAGGCGGCGGCTTTTTCGTGCGCGGGGAGCATCTCGAACAGGAAACGGTAGGGCTTCCCGGCCTTGAGCGTGACCGTTGCGCTGCGCGCCTTCCAGTCCAACATGTCGAACAGCGGCGGCGGCTCGGTGACGCTCGCAGGCGTGATGATCGGCTTGCCGTCCAGCGTGATGGTGGATGAGCCGAGATCGAGCAGCTGGAATTCATACTCCCCGTCCAGCGGCGGCCAGAACCAGCCTTCGGAACGCACGGCCAATTGGTCGGCGGGCCGGGGCGTGACGTTGTCGCCGAAGCGGAATTTCATGAAGACATCGTCCCCGAACGTCTTCGTCGGCGCGCCCTCAAGGGTGCCGCTAGTCCAGAATCCGGTATGCACCTTGGCATCGCGCGTATCGGCCGTAGTAGAGAAGTGGCGCGGGTCCGCAACCGGCGGATAGCGGTTGTTATCGACACCGTCCGCGACGTTGAGCTTCACCGATGGTGGCAGCGCGGCGCGCAGGCCGTCGAGTGCGGTGATGGCCCGGATCGGATTGACCTCTGAACTGCCCCCGCCCTGGATGACGCGCACATCGGCGTTGGGGCCGATCACCGCGATCGACTTCAGGCGTGCCGCATCGAGCGGGAGGATGGCGCCTTCGTTGCGCAGCAAAGTGATCGCCTCCGTCGCAGCCGCGCGCGATACGGCGCGGTGCTGCGGCGTATCGAACGATCCGCGCATGAGCTTGGCTGAACCGTCCATCTTGCCCGACCGCCAGACTGCATACAGCATTCGCCGCACCGCGCCGTCGAGCGTGGGCATCGTGACTTCGCCGGCCTCGACCGCCTTGACCAGCTTGGCGCCCAGCACTTCGGGCGGGCCGGGCATTTCAAGGTCGAGCCCCCCATTGATCGCGGGCGCCGCCGTGTGGACAGCCCCGAAGTCAGACATGACCGCGCCGGTGAAGCCCCATTCCTCCTTGAGCACCTTGCGCAGCAGCCACGCATTTTCCGAGGCGAAAGTGCCGTTGACCTTGTTGTACGCAGTCATGAACATCACCGGATCGGCGCGCTCCACCACTTCGCGGTAAGCGGGGAAGTAGATTTCGCGCAAGGCCCGTTCGGACACATTGGCGCTCATCTTGCGGCGCTCATGCTCCTGGTTGTTCGCGGCGAAATGCTTGGGCGTGGTCAGGCGGCCAGTGCTGCGCACGCCCTTCGTCCAGGCGACCGCCATCTCGCCGGTCAGGTACGGATCTTCGGAGAAGTATTCGAAATTGCGCCCGCCCACGGGAACGCGCTGAATGTTCATCGCCGGGCCCAGGACGATCTGGTAGCCCTTGACGATCGCCTCCTCGCCGATGGCCCGGCCGATGCGGACCGCCGCCTCGGGGTTCCAGGTCGCGGCGAGGGCAACGCTGGCCGGAAAAACCGTAGCCGGCGTGGCATCATCGGTACGCATCCCGTTGGGGCCATCGGCCATTTTCAGCGAGGGAATGCCCAGACGCTCGACCGCCGCCGTGGAGAAACGGTTCGCGCCTGACAGAATCGAGACTTTCTCGGCCAGCGTCATCCGCCCGAGCAGCGCTTCAATATATGCCTCGGCCTGCGGCGTCATCGCGCCAGCGGCAGGTGCACCAATTGCGCGGGAGGATGCGGCGGCGACCGTCAGGGCGGCTCCGGCAAGGAGCAGGCCCCGGCGTGAAACTTGGGCGGAATTCTGGTTCGTCACGGTTTGCTCCTCGGCTTTCTGTCTATCACGGCGGCTCGTTCACGCATCGTCTTCAGGCGCGGTTGCGTTTGAGCGCCCGCAAGTCATGGACTTGGCCTTCATCAAGCAGCCTTCGGCCGAGCGTGCGGATCGTGCCGCGCTGGAGCTTTTGCGAAGCCGTGGTCGGTAGCGCTTCGACGAACGCGATGTAGCCCGGAATCTTGAAGTATTGCAGGCGTGCGAGGCAGAATGCGGCAATGTCCTGCGCCGCCTCGAAGCTTGTCGCGCCGTCTGCAGGTTCGATCAGGGCCATCACTTCCTCGCCCCGAATCTCGTCGATCACCGGTAGAATCGCACAGTTGCGCACCGCCGCATGAAGCATCAGGGCGCCTTCCACCTCGACCGCCGCGATATTCTCGCCGCTGCGTCGCACGATGTTCTTGCTGCGATCGACGAAGAACATCGAACCGTCCGCATCGCGCCTGACGATATCACCGGTGTGGAACCAGCCGTGCTGCCACGCCGCCTCGGTGGCCTCGGGATCCTTGTAATAGCCCGAGAAAAAGCCCCGGCGCGGATCCTCGCCGCGAGCACGGACCAGCAGTTCACCGGGGTCGCCAACGGCAACTTCACCGCCGTCCTCGCTCACCAGCCGGACCTCGATATGGTCAGGCGCCCGGCCGAAGCAACGACTGCCGACGTGGCGCGGCTCGTGATTGGCGGTGATCCAGGCACCGGCGCCCGTCTCGCTCATCGCCCAGGCCTCGATCAGCGGGAAGCCGAAGCGCGCCTCGAACATCGCATGGTGGCGCGGATCTACCCCAGCCCCGAAAGCAAAGCGGATCGCATGGCCTTCCCAGGCCTCGGGTCCATCCTCGCGGCGCAGCAGGATCGCGGGCATGACGCCCAAGTAGTGCACGATCGTGGCTCGCGTCTCGCGCACCGTCTTCCACCACGTGGAAGCATGGAAGCGATCGAGCTGGATCAGGCAGCCTCCCGAAAGCATCGCCGCCATGAAGGAACAGGCCAGCGCGTTCATATGGGAAACCGGAAGCGGCGTCAGGATACGGTCGCGGCCCGGCTCGAAAGCGCAGCGACCGCCGAGGCCAGTATAGAATTCGCCGATCGCGGTGAAATAGGCGTTCGAAAGGATGCAGCCCTTGGGCTTGCCGGTGGTGCCGGATGTGAACAGCATCGCCGCCTCGCTGGCGAGGCCGAAATCGTCCTGCCCGGCGACACGCGGCGCCTGAGGCATTTCCCCCGCCAGCGCATCGGCGACCGGCATGGCCGCAGGTGCGATCGCGGCGAAGCGCGGCACCAAAGCCTGCCACGTCACGATCATGTCGAGGTCCGCCTGCGCCACCACATCACCCAGTTCGGTGTCGCGCATCCCCTCGTTCAACGGCACGATGCTGACGCCGATCGCGTTGAGTGCAAGAAAATGCAGGAAAAACTCGGGATGGTTGCCCAGTGCAAGGCCGACGCGGTGGCCGACCCCGAAGCCGCCTGAACGGTAGCGATCGGTCAGGGCACCGACACGGAGAGCGGCATCGCCGTAGGTCACGGTAACGGCAGGTTCACCGACCAGCGCTTCGGTCGGGGCATGGAGGAAGTCGTGGTCTCGCCACACTTCGACCGACCGGCGGAAACAGCCGTAGAGGGTCTCGGCCGAGGCCTTGAGTGGCGAGAGCTCGATAGGGGAAAGCACTTTGGTGAGGTTCCTTAAAATTCCGTGCCCCGACTGCAGGATGTTGCAAGCAGGGTTATCGCGGCCGCCGGAAGGCGGCCACGAAAGATCAGAAGCGCACGCCGGCGCGGATGCCGTACAGACGTGGCTCGGAAACATAGACACGGCCCAGGCCATACCCGGCGAAGTTGATGGCATTCTCCGCGTTCTTGAGGAAGCCCTGCAAGAACCAGCGCTGCTCGGGCGCATTGTAGGTGAGCGTGAGGTTGGTCTTTGTGTTGCTGGGGTTGCGGAACTGCGTACCGTTGGCGAAATTGGTCAGCAGGTAGGAGTCGCTCAGCCTGGTATCCGCATGGGCCTCAATGTTCCCGCCATTACCCAGCGGGAAGGTATGCGTATAGCCTGCCGTGACAACCCACTCCGGCGCGTTGTCCAGTGAACGGCCCGCGAAGTCCAGCGTCGAAGTCGGGCTGTAATCGGTGTAGTAGGCATCGAGATAGTTGAATGAAACGTCGAAGCGGTCACGCGAGGAAGGCGTGATCGTCGCCGAGGTCTCCACGCCCTTGATGCGCGCTTTGCCGGCATTCAGCGTCGTCTGGCCAAGAGTGCCCGGCGAACTGAGCTGCATGTTGGTGTAATTGTAGTAGAAGCCGGCAATGCTGAGCGTCACTGCGTTGTCGAGGAACTTGCCCTTCAGCCCCGCCTCGTATGCGGTCAGTTCCTCGGGATTGTAGAAGAGCTGGTCGTCGGAGATCGGCGAGGTGCAACCCGGCGAGCCGGCGGTGCAACCATCGTTGAAGCCGCCTGCCTTGTAGCCGGTCGCCGCATTTGCATAGAACAGCACGTCCTGCGACACGTCGTATTCGGCGCCTGCCTTCCAGGTCACCTTGGAGAAGCTGCGCTTGGCGTTGTTGACCGCGCTTACCGTATAAGTGGCGGGATCGAAAATCGAGGACGTGCGGTTATAGATGGTCAGGCCTGTGCGCGACTTCTCATCCTTGGAATAGCGGATGCCGCCGGTAACGCGCAGCGTGTCGGTGAGATGGTATGTCGCCTGACCAAAAACGGCCTTGGATTCGCCGATGACCGGGCTTTGCAGGAAACCATAAAGCGCAAACCCGGCATAGTCGTGAAGGATCGTGTTAACGTTGGTCGAACGCTCGCGAAAGTAATAGAGTCCCACGACGGCCTCAAGCGGGCCGTCACCCGATGTCGCCATACGCAGTTCCTGCGAATTCGACTTGGTTTTGCCTGTCGTGTAGACGTCGGCGAAGCGGCTGGTATTGGCGTTGACGTAAGTGCCGAGCGTGTCGCGATCGAATACGCGGTACGATCCGAGATAGGTCAGGTTTACCGGGCCGAAATCCCAGGTCAATTCACCGCTGATGCCGTAGATCTTGTTGTTCTGGTAAGGGGTACTAGCGACCGGATAGGTCACAGTGCGAGCCTCGGACTGCGAGGGCGACAGGTACACCGGATCAACGGTCGTAAAGTCCGAATAAAAGTTGCCTATCGACACCGCCTGCGGGCCGACGCCGCCTTGATGTGCATAATCGCCGACGACGAACAGATTGCCTTGGTTTTCCGAACCGAACTTGAGGTCGGCGCTCAGGCGGCCTGCATATTCGTCCTGGTCCTGTCCGAGGCGCTGGTCGGAACCGTTACCTGAAATCAGATAGCTGTCGTGTTTGTTGTAGGCACCTGCCGCGCGCAGCGCGAAATTCTCGGTGACGGGTAGGTTGATCATTCCGTCGATGCGCTGAGTATCGAAATTACTGAATTCACCGGTAACGGCCGCTTCGAACCGGTCGGTCGGGCGCTTGGTCAGCACATTGACGACGCCCGCCGTGGCATTACGACCATACAGTGTGCCCTGCGGCCCGCGCAGAACCTCGATGCGGTCGAGATCGAAGAATGCGCCCGAAAGCGACTGCTGGCGTGCAAGGTAGACGCCGTTGAGCATGAACGCAGCGGAAGGATCACCTTTTTCGGTGCCGTCGGCGCTGGAAACGCCGCGGATCGTGATCTGCAGGCCATTGGCCTGGTCAATCTTGACAGTGGGAACAGCCGTGGTGAGTGACAACGCATCGACCACGCCGGCGGACTTGAGGTCATTGCCGGTAACCGCCGAAATCGAAAGCGCCGCCTTGGACAGCAGTTCAGGCTTGCGCTGCGCGGTCACGACGATTTCGTTGGAAATGGTGCCGCCATCGGCGGCTTCGTCCTGTGCCGACGCGACAGTGGCGTATGAAGCCGAGACTGCCAGCACCGAAGCCGCGAGAAGGTATGCGTGTGTCCTCATAACAAATTCCCTGGTTTGATTTTAAAGGATTTTGCCCGTCGACGGGTCTTGCGCGTCTGCACGATTGCGATCGGTGATCGACGCGGCCTTCTCCAAACCGGCGCGTCGATTACTGAATTCATTTTATATATATACTATTGAGATTGACGCGTCGTGCGCTTCCTCACGTCGCCACCGACTGCATGGCAAGCTATCTAGGCAGCATCCCGGACCTGCTTTCGCGCCTCGCCCGCAGGCGCGGCAAAGAAGCATTCCTGCGCGCGCGCCACGAATTGCACGGTCGCATCGCTGACCTGTAGCGCATCACGGCGCTCGAACCCATTCAGCAGCGCATCGAGCAGGTGAAGAATGAGCTGCTGCGTCGCATTGTCCACGACCGTCGCTCGCCGCACGATCTGAACGTGATCGACGTATCGACGTATCGAAGCCGCCAACCGCCGGTTCGGAACGGCGCGTAGCCAGACTTGCCGGAATCGTTCGTTTGCCTGCATCATATCGTCTGCATTGCCGCTCGCAACAGCTGCGCGCGCGTCGGTCAGCGCCTGCCGCAACTGGACAAGACTGTCTTCTTTGAGCACCTGGCATGCAGAAGCTGCGGCTCGCGGCTCGAGCAGCAGGCGCACCTCGAAAATCTCGTCAATATCCTCACTCGTCAGGCGAGGCAGCACGAAGCCACGCGTAGTCCCGACCAGATAGCCTTCATGCACCAGGCGAAGAAGGGCTTGACGAACAGGCATTCGTGATAAATTGAATTCTGATGCCAGCTGAGAATCGACAATACGATCCTCCAGGCCAATCTCTCCCCGCTGAATGCGGCCAAGCATCACGAGATAAACCTCAGAATCTGGGGAACTCAGCAAGGTTCCTGGCAGAGATGCTGCATCAACATCCATCGATTCGGCTCCATAACTGAATTCAGAATACACGTGGATTCGACCGCTTCAAGGCAAATTTGAAGAAAGGCGCATTCGCCGATGGAAGATCATACCCCATCGGGTGATGTAGCTCAGTGCGTCACGGGACTTACCGGACGCGAAGGCCAATAATGCACTATACTGGCAGGTCGTTTTGGCGGGCGGACCATCCTGTTGGATACGATCTGATTTGACGTGTCGAATGACAGGTTCTGATGCGAGTTGTCGTCCAGCGATCAACTGATGAACAGCTTTGGCTGGTCGACAGCCGACTCCGCATGAGCGTCAGCTATCCTTGCAACCCGGCTCTGAACCGGACATTTGCCTATCCGGACAATTGTAACCATCTTCAGATTATAAGCGCCCCAAATTTAGTTCGCCATCCTCATAAACTCAGGCGATGCCCGCCAGCGCCAGCAGTGCGGTGGTCGAAGGATCGAACTCCACCCCGCCCTGCTCAATCTGCTTGGCGATCTCCTTGCCCAGTTCCACGCCGAACTGGTCGAACGGGTTGATACCCAGCAGCACGGCGTTGGCGAACGTCCGATGCTCATGGAACGCCACCAGCGCACCGAAGGTAGCGGGCGTCAGGTCATCCACCAGGATCGTGGCCGAGGGACGGTCGCCCGGATAGGCACGCGCCGGATCCTCGCTCGCCTTGCCCGCCATCAGCGCGGCACCCTGCGCGAAGCAGTTCGACAGCAGGATGCGGTGATGGTCGAAGGCAAGGTCGTGCTCGGGCGCGATAGAGGCGATGAAGTCCACCGGCACCAGGTTGGTGCCCTGGTGCAGCAGCTGGAACACCGCATGCTGCGCATCGGTGCCGACACCGCCCCAGGTGATCGGCGCGGTGGGGCCGTCTATCGGCTTGCCGTCGAAGGTCACGCGCTTGCCGTTGGATTCCATCTCCAGCTGCTGGAGATAGTCGGGTAGCAGCGCCATGCGCTCGTCATAGGCGAAGACCGCGCGGGTCTGGCAGCCACGCAGGCGGGTGTAGTACTGGTCGGCGAAAGCGGCGCGCAAGGGCAGGTTCGCAAGGCCGTCCGTATCGCGGAAGTGCACGTCCATCGCCGCCGCACCGTCGAGGAACTCGGCGAAGTCGGGCCAGCCCAGCGCCATGGCTACGGGGAAGCCGATCGACGACCACAGCGAGTAACGCCCGCCCACGCTCTCGGAGAACGGCAGGATGCGGGTTTCGTCCACGCCCCATTCCATCGCCTTTTCCGGCGCCGCGGTCAGCGCGACGACGCGGCCATAGGGATCTTCGACACCGTTTTCGCGCAGCCAGATCAGCACGCTGTCGGCGTTGGTCATCGTCTCGATGGTGGTGAAGGTCTTGGACGCGACCGCCAGCATCGTGGTGGCCGGATCGCACTTGGCAAAGGCCTGCTCCAGCGCGCAACCATCGATGTTGGACACGACATGGACGTCCACCATCGCGCCTTCACGCGCAAGCGCATCGATCGCGAGCGCCGGACCAAGCGCCGAACCGCCGATGCCGACATGGATCAGGTGCTTCACCTCGCCCATGGCGCCGCGATGGATGGCCTCGACGATGGCGGCCATGCGGTGATGGTTCTCGGCCGCGGTCTGGACGCTCTCGTCCTTGCCGACGCCGCGCTGGGCGGTGTGCTCAGCGGCGCGGCCTTCGGTCGGGTTGACGATCTCGCCAGCGAACAGCGCCGCGCGGCGGCCGGCGAAGTCCTGCGCCTGCGCCAGTTCCCCGAAGGCGGCGACATGCGCGGCGTCGAGGTGGGTCTTCGACCAGTCGAACAGGATCCCGGTGGAGTTCTCCTCCTCACCCAGTTCGAAGCGCGTCGCGAAAGCATCCAGACGGCCGGAATCGGCATCGAAAAGCTGCTTCAAGGTGGGTTTGTCGAGGCCCTGCAGCTTGTTCCAAGCGGCCTTGCTCATTGTCGTTGCTCTTCGGTAGGTGCTGTGAGCGCGAAGGCGGTCAGTTCGTTCGGGGCAATACGGCCTGGCCGTTGGAGCACGCGACCGATCCCGCCGCGCCCAACGCTTGCACGGGTGCGGAGCAGGCGATGCGCACGTTTCCGTGGGCGCCGCTGAATTGAACCTGTGTGTTGGTTCCGATTGCGAGATGTGCGGTGACCTTCGCTAGCGAGTCGACCAGAACCGTACCTGAGCGTCGGACATAGCTTGCGTCCACAAAGGTAATCTCGTCCGGATCCGTGTTTCCGCCGGTGCGCACGGGGTGGCTGACAGCCAGGATGTAGGCGTCGGTGTCGATCCCGGCTATCGTGGCGTTGGCGTTGCGATGGCGAAGCCTTCCGTCCGCCAGAAGATTGAAGTAGACCTCAGTGATGCGATCGGCGCTGGTGATGCGCACGCCGATCCATTCCGTGCCTTCAAGGCGTTCGATCCGCGACGCGGATTTACCATCGCTGCGGGGCTGCAAGGCGACAATGAACTTCGCACGATCGCTTTTACCGACGGGCTGGAAGCCGAGGTAGGCCTGCTTTACTTTCGGATCCTCGTCGGCGAGGCCTTCATGGCTGGCAAGACGCAGCGCATAAGGATAGTCAGTCGGCAGGCCGCCGTCGGGCAGAGTTGCGGGGAACAGCGGTGTCACGTCGACGCCGGCATCCCCGTCTCGAATTTCGACTGTCCTGCCTTTTCGCGTCGCCGTACCGCCATGATGCAGCAGCCACTCGAACTGGCCGGGATCGCGGCTGCGCAAGTCGTCGATGAGGAGAATCGTGTCTCCCACCCACACGATGTTGCGGTAGTTGCGCTGGAAATATCGGCTCGTCGGACCGGTGGCATCTGCCCAGGCGTAGCGGATGTTGGGCGTATCGAGCAGGTGGTCGATCGTGCCCATCGAAGCCGAGCCGTCGTACAGATCGCTGGCAGGTTCTGCGTGGCCATTGATGGTGACCACGTTGTGGGCTTCGCTCTGCCGGTAGTAGCCATCGTATTCCGGTGTCGCGTAGCTCGAATGGCCGGAATCCGCGATGAGCGTGCGCCCCTTGTGGTAGAGGATGAAGCTGCCGGCATCGGCATGGTTGTGGTTCCAAGTGAACCCGGACTTGACCCCAAGGAGCGTGGCATCGGGGGACCAGTCGCTGCGCATAGTCAGCAGGCCCTGGTCGCGCGATACGTAAGCGCGCGATGTGGCAGTAGACGACGACGCTGACGTGCGTGCAGAGGCGTCAGGAAAATAGGGAAGGTTGGTGGCATCCTTCCAGGCATCTTTCGCCGGCACGCCGGAGAAGCCGGCGATGTACTTCAGGTACTCTGGATTGTGGTCGCCGAGCGCCCACAGATCGGCCAGCGTGTGACAACCACAACTTGGCGGGCGGCTGTCACCGAAGTTGAGCGATACCCAGCCTTCGTTGCGGGGATAGCTGGTGGCGAGAAAATACCCCGCGATCTTGTCAAGACCTTGGATGGGGGAGGGCGCGGTGCCCATCGCTTCGGTCCAGGATCGGCGGAAAAGCATGAGGCTGTGCAATGCCAGCTCGGCATAGGAGACAGTCTCCGAGTAGGCGCCGTCACTTCCGAAGGTGGGTGGCTTGGTGCCGATACGCGTGCCCGGAAACTCGAACCATTCCACGCTCGCCTCTTCGATGCGGCGGGCCCATTCGAGGCCACGCGGATCGTCCTCGCGCACGGAAAGCGCCGCCACGCCTGCGCCGAAGATGATATGCGCCCACCAGTTATGCCCCATCGTATCGAGCGCATGGATGCGCTTTGCGCCATCGACCCAGTCGTCCATGATCGGAAGGATGGCGCCCCGGATGAGGCCTTGGACGATGGTCTGGCGGTCGGCCTGCGACAGCGTGTCGCGCACGGCGTCATAGGCGATGCCGGTGCTCGCGGCGGCATATCCCATTCCGAGATCGGATTTCCAGGGCGGATCGCGGTGGGCGAGGGGGGCGTCAGTCAGCCAGTTCTTTTTGGCCGCGCGCTGCAGCAGGAGGGTCCTGGCTCCTTGCGCATACTTCGCCTGATCCGTGACGCGGAATGCGAGTGCGAGAGCTTCCAGCGCGCTGTCGATTTCGCGATCACCTCGCGGCGGGGAGGACAGCGCCTTGTCCGCTGTCTTGCGCAGCGCATCCCAGCGCGCGCGGGCTTCGGGATCACTGGCGACGAGTTGCTTCACCCGCGCGATGTTGGCTGGATTGAACGCCATGGTGGCAGGTGATGTTCCGGTCTGTCCTTGTTCTTGGCCTTGGGCCATAGCGGGGGCGGTTGCCAGTATCACGGCCAGGGCGGCCAGGGTGCTTCGCATCATCTCATCCATTCCCCGTCCAGGCCGTAGCGCCTTGGATCATTTGCTGTGTGGATCGTCGTCAGGCCATGCGCTCGAAGAGGATCGCCTGGCCGCCGCTCGGCTGCATTTTGACGGTCAGCGTAGCCGCAGCATCCACATCGCGCCGGGAGATGTCCACCTTGGTCAGTCGGGGCTCTTGCATCCGGATGCCATCGGCAAAGACCATCGCCTGCCATTTCCCTTCGCTCAGGAAGGTGAGTGGGAGGTGGATCGTGCGTGCCTCTTCGTTGGTCATCGCGCCCAGAAACCAGCGGTTGCCGCTTCGCCGGGCGACCGCCACGTACTCGCCGGGTTCGCCGGCGATCGGATGGGTCTCGTCCCAGGTCGTGGGACATTCGTCGAACCAGTGCAGCGCGGGCCAGTTTCCGGTGCGGTACTTGGTCGGAGCATCGTACCAGTAAAGGAACGTGAGCGGATTGTAGTAGACGACCGCCATCGCCAGTTGGTGCGCGTTGGTGGTCTTGTTCATGTAGTGGTCGTAGCAGATCGTATAGTCTATCGGACCCGACAGTGCGCGGGTGAAGGGCAGGGTGACGTTGTGCCTTGCGGTGGGGAACTGTTCGTTTCCGCGCACCCCTTCGAGAGCGACGTAGTTCGGCAAGGTGCGCTCCAGCCCGGCGGGACGCAGGTTGTCGTGCAGGTTCACCAGGAGGCGGTTGTCGCCGCAGGTCTTCACGAGGTTGTAGATCCAGTCCACATCCTCCTGCCGTCCTTCCCAGATGAAGCCGAACTTGATCCCGGCGATGCCCCACTTGCGGTATGTGGCGACGATGGCATCGAGCTGGCGCATCGCGGGCACGCGGTCGACGTAGACGATGGTGCCAATCCCCTTCGCGCGCGCGGCGGCAACGATGCCCTCGATGTCGAAGCCGTCGATGGGGCGGGTCGCATCGCTGGGATCGGTGCCGTCGCCATACCAGTGCGCGTCGAACTCGATGTAGTCGAGCTTGCGCTCGTGGGCGAAGGCGATGCCTTCCATCGCGCCGGCGTTCGAATAGGGTTTGCGGATACGGAAGGCGCGGCCCGGGCGAATCCAGTCTTCGGAGCCCAGCCTGTTCGGCGTGGCAAGGGTGGGGACGAGCCCGGCCTTGTTGATCAGCGCGGCGGGACGTTCGCCGACCATTAAGACGCGCCAAGGCGTCGTGAAAGGCGCTTCGACGGCGAACACGGGAGCGGCATGGGTGTCACCGGGGCCCGAATAGCCGGTGGCGCGGCCGGGATAGTGCATCAGGCGGCTGACCATGGTCTGCTCGTCCTCGCCGGGCGCGAACATCATGCGCGGGTAGTGGAGCCGGTCGGATTCGCACAGCAGCATGGCAAGGCCTGCGGGCGTCTGGGCCAGCGCCGGCGTGTCGGCCAGCGCGCCCTTGTCGGTGCTGGCGGTCAATTCGGGATGAGGCACAGGCGCTATGCGGCCTGGAGAGGAAACGGCATACTCGCCTTCGTCGCGGCTGGTCCAGACGCGGGTTCCGGTTGGCAGGCGGAATTCGATCTGCTCGCCGCCCAGCGTAATGGACTTCTTTGGCGCGGAGATCAGGACGAAGCGGCAGGCGATCCCGTCGTCGTGCGCGAGCAGGCGGATTGCGAAACGGACGCGCGTCCGGCGGTCCTCGAACCGGGCTTCCAGCTGGTTTGCCCTGCCGTCATAGCGCGCGGCAATGCCGTAAGGGGGCTGCCAGGTGCCATCGACAGGGGTGACGTCCGAGCCGAGGAACTTCGCATCCGGTCCGAGGCGTTTGCCATCGCCAAGCACGAGCGCTAACCGCGATGGTTCCAGCATCACGGCATCGCCGTGCCGTGCCGCCCAGCGCGGGTGTTCGCCGCGCGATGCGGGAACGAGCAGTTCGAGCGTGGTGCGTCCATCGGGCGATGAGACGGTCAGACCCTGACCCGCTGCCGGAGCGTTGGCGTGCGCTATAGGGATGGTTGCAGCCATGCCCGTAGCAGCAGCGCCAAGGCTTGCCAGGACGGTGCGGCGATTGGTCTTCATGCTTTCTCTCTCCCGGCGGGCATGCTGGCATCAGCGGATGCGCAAGCTCTCGACGTGCTTGCCCACCACCATATCCGCCGCCTGCGGTGCGTCGATGCGCTGGCCGGCAATGCTGAGGTTCTCGATCGTGATGTTGCGAACGGCGGTCTTCGCGGAAAGGCCCGAGATGATCGACTGGCTCGGCATGCCCTCGCCGGTGAAGGTGACGTTGCGGATGGTCACTCCGTCGATCCCGCGTCCCGGCGCCTTGTTGTAGCGGGCGTTGTTGCCGGCGACGATGTTGATCAGCTTGCCTTCCTCGATCCTGTCGACGCGG
Organism: Novosphingobium resinovorum; assembly: GCF_036352595.1. GTDB lineage: Bacteria > Pseudomonadota > Alphaproteobacteria > Sphingomonadales > Sphingomonadaceae > Novosphingobium > Novosphingobium resinovorum_B. The sequence continues at coordinate 4,177 of NZ_JAZFAX010000043.1, read as the reverse complement.
ATGTTGCTGAATGTGATGTTGCGGATCAGCGTGCTGTCGCCCGAATAGGCCGCGATAACGCCTTCCCAGTCGGGATCGTCCTCGTCGAGATTGGCGATGTCGATGTTGTCGAAGGTCACGTCGCGGATCGTGCGCGGGTCGGCATTGTCGCCGAAATGCCCGATGTAGAGGGCGTGAGCCACATCATTCCAGATGCGCAGGTTGCGGACCGAGATATCAAACGTGTCCCCCGGCGGGTTGATGTCGGGAATGCCCGTTTGCGCCGCCCGCTGGCGGCACAGCGGACAATCGGCGACGGCGTAGACCACCACCGCGTCGTCCGACACGCGCAGGTAGCCGCCATCGACGGAGACATGCTGCGAGGTGGAGATATTGATCCCGTCCGACCATTTGCCCGAGGTGAAGCCGGTGACGTTGTGTAGCGCGACATTGCTGGAATTGCGGATGTTGATGACCCGTGCCGCGTCCTTGCGATCGGTATTGACCATGATCAGGTCCGAGATCGCGATGTCCTTCGCCTTCTCGAGGTCGATCGCCCGTCCGGGATCCCATAGCATCCCGCGTCCCGTTATGCTGACGTCCTTCACGCCCTCTAGCGCGAAGGAGCCCTTCAGGACGGCTCCGCCTGCAAGATAGATGCGCTCGCCGGACTTGACCGGGAACACGTCGCTGCCCTCGGGCGGGAGATGTAGCCCGGCCTCGAAAACACGTACGTTCGGCCCGCTCGGCGCGGCTGCGGGCACAGCCCCGGCCAGGATGTGCAGGTTGTGAAGCCGGTCGTCATCAAACTGGAGCGAGAAGCTCTCCGGACTCGTCAGCGTCATGCGCACGATGTTTCCCTGGCGGTTCGGCTTCACCGCGCTCGCCAGCGGTGCGACGGAGACCGTATCGAAGTGGCCGTTGTTCTTCTGCACTTCGATTTCAACGGTGCCTTGAAAATCGAAATACACCATCGATGCATTCTGTCTGGTGTCGGTGTCGACCTGGACGCGGTACTCGTAGAGATCCTTCCACTGTCCCCCCGGCGTACGGACGCGGACGGTGAAATCGTCGTTGAATGCCGAGTACATCAGACCCTTGGGCACGGGATAGACCCGCAGGCCGTCTTGTGCGGCGAGGGCGGCTGGTACCGCCGCGCAGGACAGCGCTACGGCGGCAAGGCAGATGCCGGTTCGGCGCAGGATCTTGGCTTTGCGCATCGAAGTGACTCCTGGGCGATGCGATGGCATCAGAAATTCGCTGTCCCGGTCAGAAAGAACGAGCGTGGCTGGGTGGTAAGAATCCCGGTGGTCGCATTGGGATACATGCTGATGATCTGGGCCTGCGACAGCCCCGAGACCGGAAGGTTTGGGTTCTGGATCGAGAAGATGCCGATGTCGTTGAACACGTTGTTGACGTTGAGGCCGAGGCGGAAGCCGGGCGTCACATCGTAGGACAGCGACAGGTCCGTCTGGGTCTGCGTAGGGAACTTCGTCAGGCCGGTGAAGCTGGACGGGCGTGAACCCAGATAGGTGAAGTTGACGAGCGCCGTGAATGGACCTGTCGCATATTCCAGGCCAAGGCGGCCCTGGACCTTTGCAAGGTTCTCAAGCTTGCTATTGGGATAGGCTTCCAGCTGATCGTCTGCCCGGCCCGTCTGCCCCATGTTCCAGTTGTACCATTCGAGCGCTTTGCCCTTCTGGAGCGTTACGGCCGCCGTTAGCCGCAGCTGGCGCGTCATCCGGATATCGCCTTCGATCTCGACGCCGTACACCCTCGTCTTGTTGAAGGCGGGCGTGGTGACGTAGGTCGTTCCGTCGAGGTCGGTACCCTGACCGACGACGTTGACCTTGTCGAGCAGGGTGAGGAACGGGGTCAGCGTCAGCCGGACAGTCGGGCTCACATAGCTGAAGCCCGCTTCGTACTGGGTGATCAGCGGCGGTGTGATCGGTTGGTTCTCCGCCTTGAACACGGTGTCGTATCCGCCCCAAAGTCCGTCGCCGTTCTTCTTGCCGCGAGCGTAGCGGACATAGGCCGAGAAGCGATCGGAGAACCGGTAGTTGGCGGCCGCTGTGTAGTTCACGAAGCTCAACTTCTTGTCGAAAGGCACTTCGCGGTTCAGCACGCCCACGAGATTGTCGTAGATCGTCATTGGATCGCCGTCGATGCCGCCGTAAGTGCGGTCGCGGGCCTGCGGGTTCGCCGAGGCGAGCAGGTTCGTGCCCCTGTAGCCGAAGCGCTCGTAGCGGATGCCGACATCGAGCGTGAGCTTGTCGGTCGCCTTCCAGTTGAGACCGCCGAACAGCGAGGTCGAGCGGTTCTTCACGGTGTTGCGAACCGGCGCAGTACCGATCGAACCGAACCCGGCGGGATTGGTCATCTGATAGACATTGCCGGTCGCGGCATCGGTGAAGGTGACCTGGGCGGCTTCCATGTCGGATTCGATTGGGGCGACGTAGCCGCCGGGCGGCAGCAGTTCGCGTACGAACTTCGATCGCGAGAGATAGCCCCCGGCAGTTACAGTCAGGCGACCAAGTCGCTTGGAGATCGTCAACTGATCGATAAACGACTGCTCGTCGAAATCGGTCGAGGTGCCTGTCCCCGAAATGACGCCGTTGGCCAGAACCTGCTGGTTGGGCAGGTTGTTTGTCAGCACCGTGTAGCCGCTGGCGGCGCTGGCCACGCGGGCGAGCAACTGGCCATTGCTGCCGGTCACCGTGATCGTTCCCGGAACGCGGCTGAGCCCTGCGGCGCTGAAGCCCAGGTTGTTCCACAAGTTCTGGTTGTCCAGACCGAACGTGCCGACGCCGTTCTGGTTGAGCGTCAGGCGGTTGTCGTTGAACCGGAAATGATTGCTGATCTGGAGCGTGTCGTCGACGTCGTGCTCCCACTTGAGGCCCACGGTCCGCGCGACGGTGTGGTCGAGATTGTCCGGATCGAAGCGCTGGCTGCCCACGACCCCTGACCCGGGAATGGTGAAGGCCGATTTGCGGCCCAGCGTGTAGTTGTCATAGCGCGACAGGCCGGGCGCGATCTGCGGATCGTCGAAGCCGATCGAGGGGATACGCTCGGAATCGTAGGATCCGTTGTGATCGTCGAGATACTTGCCGTAGAGGACCAGCGAGCCGGAGCCGTAGTTCCAGCCCAGCGATGCCTTGATCTGCCCACCCCGGTTGAACGGATAGGCGGTCGGCCGTGCGCCGAAGGAACGGCGATAGAACCCGCTTATCGAACCGTAGACGCCGCTTTCGCCGAATTCAGTGCCGTAGTAGGCGTCCGCACGCTGATAGGGCTGGCTCTTGCCCTCGAGACCGAGGCGAACCGAAGCCACGCCGCCGTCATGGTCGGTGAGGGCATTCTTGGAGATGTAATTGAACAGGCCGCCGGGCGCGTTCGGCCCCGTTACGGTCGCACTGCCGCCGCGCAGGGCCTCGACGCGCTTCAGCGTCAGGTCCTGGCGATAGAAACTGTCGGGTTGGAAGCCACTGCCCTGGATGCCGATCACCGGCAGGCCATCGTCGAGCAGGGCGACAAAATAATAGCCCGATGTCGCCGACTGCGTTCCGACCGACAGGCCTCGCGCATAGACGATGTTGCGCGCCTCGCCGATTGACGAGTTCACATAGACGCCCGGCACGTTCTTCAGAAGGTCCGCTGCGCTGACCGGGGCCGAGCGCTGCACGGTGTCGGAATCGATGGTGGAGATGGCGACGGCGGCGTCACGCTTGGCCGTGCGGTTGAGCACGCCGGTGACGATGATCTCGTTAGCGGAGGCATCCTGCGGAGCCGGGGGCGCAGGGGCCGCGTCCTGGGCAAGAGCCGGAAATGCCGAGCATGACGCCAGAAGCAGTGAAGCCAGTCTGGCGGTCGTGGATGCGCGTCCGCAGCAGCGGAGCGAGGCGTTGCGATTCATGTGCGCTCTCCCGAGGGCGTCTGGTTGTTGTGGTTCTGATATCGATATCAGTAGATGGACGCAAGGAGATATCGATACCATGAATTGATCTTCCATAGATTTTGAGATGGGTCGGGCTGGCGTCGCTAGCCTATCGCCGCACGTCCCCGCCTGACGCGGAGAACGCCTCAAGCTCGCCCGGCCCGATCAGGCACATGTCGCCGGGCATCGTGTGCTTGAGCACGGTGTAGGCCAGCCCCGCCTGCGCGGTGGCGACGAGGTCCGCGCCCTGCAGCCACTTGTGCA
>NZ_JAZFAX010000042.1:0-32157 GCF_036352595.1 Novosphingobium resinovorum | reverse complement strand
GGGCCGGTGCAATAGCCGCGATGCAGCAGGTGCATGAACGTCTGAAAGATCTGACGTCCTCATAAAACACAAGTTGAAAAGCAAAATTCAGCCCAATGGTATCGGACGGGACTCGCCGGACGCTTACCGCTATCTCGGGATTGACGTGGAAGATGCACTTGCCCTCGCCGAGAATACGGAAATTTGATTAACCGGCTCCTCGCTTTCGGCGAGGGGCCAACTTCGCGCCGCGTGGGACTTAGCCGCCGTTCCCACATATGAGGCTGAACGACGGGTTCTGATCTGATTACCTATGCGTCGGTCCGATTCAGCTTCTCAACAAGCTCTCTAGCCGGTCCGTCCGCGGAATATTGGAGAACAGCTTGCCCGGGTCGATGCCGTAGCTTTGCGCGATCACATCGGCGATCACAGCTTCCAAAGACGCAGTCGGGCGCAGGTCCCGCCCTTCGTAAAGCGCGCCGGGTGACAGCCCCGCCCAGTCCGCAAGGACTTTCCCGCCCCGCACGGCGCCACCTATCAGAAGGGCTGCGGACGCGGTGCCATGGTCCGTGCCGCCGGTGCCGTTTGCTGCCACGGTACGGCCGAACTCGGTGGCGATCAGCACTACCGTTTCGCTCCAGGCCGAGCCCATGCCGTCGCGAAGGGCGGCTAGCATCGCATCCAGCCGCTTTAGTTGCGTCGCCAGCCGCCCGGCCTGACCGCTGTGCGTATCCCAGCCGCCGGTTTCGATCATCGCCACGCGTGGACCGTCAGGCCGGGCGAGGAAGCCGGCGGCCAGGCGCCCCAGCTCGGCCGGGTTCTGCCCCCCGGCATCGTCACCCGCCTGCGCACGCGTCGCCATCGCCGCGGACCACAGGGCGTGGAGCGCGGGATCGCCGGCATAGAGGCCGTCCACCCGCGCCATCAGGTCGTCGGTCGCGCGCGGCAGGCTCGACGAAGCATAGGAGGTCACCGGCGCCGCGCCGCGCAAGGCAAGCGGCACGATCGGCGCGAACGCGATCGGCTCCGCATGCGCGCCCCGCATGAGGCCGACGAGGCGGTTCATCCACCCGTCCTTGATCGCGTAGGGACGGCCGCCGCCCGTCTCCAGCACGTTCTGCCCATCGAAATGCGACCGCTCGCGATAGGACGAGGCGACCGCATGGAGCGCCAGCGCCTGCCCGGCCTGATACATCCTGCCGGTTTCCACCAGCGCCGGATGCAGCCCGAACATGCCGTCGAGCTTGATCGTGGTCGATGGATCAATGGCCAGAGCGCCCCGCGCCGCCACATAGCCGGGATCGCCATGAGGCACGACGATGCCCAGCCCATCCGCCGCGCCGCGCTGGATGACGAAAACGAAACGCCGGTTTCCGGGCCCGGCCGCAAAGGCGATGCGCGGGCAGAACAGCGCGCCCGCGCCGACGGCGGCGATGTTGCGCAAGGCGTGGCGGCGCGAATACGTCATGGTCACCTCCTCAGGAATTCGGGCGATACCAGCAGCAGCGCCAGGCCGGTCGGCAGGCTTTCCGCCCGCGCGATCGCTTGTGCCGTCGCTGGCGAGAGGCTTCCGGGCAGGAGCTTTGGCGCCAGTTCGCGCGGGTCGACGCCGCCGGTCGCGCGGGCCGCCAGCCGCTGCGCCATCTCGACGCGGCGTACCAGCGCGTCGGGCGCGGCCCAACTGGCGGCCACGTCGTCGAACCCGGCGGGCGATCCGGGGCGCCACAGCGGCTGGCCCAGTTGCTGCATCACGCCCGCGATCTGGACGTCATCGGCATTGCTCATGCCCAGCCCGCGCATCGATGAGATCAGCCATTCCCACGGCGTCTTGAACTTGACGGCGGCGGGCGCCCAGCTTTCCGGCGCGTCCACCAGCGCGCGATAGACGGACGGCAAGTCGCCATCACTTTTGCGGAGCGCCGTAGAGAGGCGGGTGACGAGTGCCGGCGACGGTTCGTCCGCGACGAAATGCCGCGCCAGCTTGGTCGCGATGTGATCTGCCGTGGCAGGCGCCGAGGCAAGATCGCCAAGGATCGCGAGTGCCTGCCCTTCGTCCGGCTGGGCGTATGTGCGGCCCATGATCTTGCGCGAGCCTGGTTCGTGCAGCATCGGCCGGAACACGAAGCCGCCCGGATCCCCGGCACCGCCACGCGCCTTGCCGCCCCGGCCCAGCCCGGCGGTGCTCCAGCCGGTGAGCGCGCGGGCGAATTCGGTGACGTCGGCCTGGGTGTATCCGGTGCGGGCGCCCAGCGTGTGAAGTTCCATGATTTCGCGCGCCAGGTTCTCGTTGAGGCCGGGCGTCTTCCTGGGATTGCGACTGGCCGCCCGGCGCGCGAAGGCGCTGCCGGGGCCGACCGACTGCGCCTGGTCGAGGAAAAGCTGCATTGCCGGATGCCGCTCCACCGCCAGCAGCATATCCTCGAACCGGCCCAGCACATGCGGGCGGATCGCCTCGGCCTCGAATGCGCCGGCGAAGGGGATCACCGTCTGCTTGTCGGCCGAGATCGCGAAATGGTTCGACCAGAAATGCACCAGCCGCTCGACGAACGGGGTCGGCGCCGTCAGCGCGCTGACCGCACGGGCATTCGCGGCGACGCGCAGGAGATCGCGGCCATCCTTGCGCAGATCCATGCGGGCGCGTTGCTTGGCCTCGCCCTGCGCCGATCGCACCTCTTGCCGCTCGGCAAGATAGTCGGCCGCGATTGCCGAGGTACCAGGCAAGGCTGCCCAAGCCGGAGGCCGGGCCTCGTAGTTGTCGAGCTGGTCGAGCAACCAGGCCTTGGGATCGCGCGGCAGGCTCTGGTCGGGGCGGGCTCCTAGTCCGAAGCGGTTAAGGGCGATGGCGATGGTCACGGCCGTTTCTCCTGCCTGGGCGATCGCGGTTGCTGGCGGGTCAACGCCTCGACCAGCCGCAGGCGTTCGCGCTGTGGCAATCCGGCGGCAAAACCGGCGATGCTCGCCTCCAGCCGCGTGCGCACGACGCTGTCGGCGGCGCGGGCGCGCGCGAGCGTGGTATCGAGGGCGCCGCGGTCGAGCGTCGGCTGGGCAAGCAGCCGTGCCGCTTCCCGACGAGCCGCGCGTGCCTCGCCGATCTGGGGCTTGAGCGTGCGCATGGTTTCCACCACCGTAAGGCGCAGGTCGCGCCGATAGGGCTGCGGCAGGTCCTGCGCGGCCATGCGCAGGCGCCCAGCGCGACCCAGGCCGTTCACCGGATGCTGCACCTCGGCGCGCTGCCACATGAACCCCGCGCCCACCAGCCCGCCGATTACGAAGACGTTGAGGACCAGCGAGCAGACCAGCAGAATCTGGAAACCGCGCCCCTTCATGGTGTCACCTCGCCAGCATCGAGCGTGGCAAAGATCGTATCCTGATCGTCGGACAGGGCCAGCATCTGCCGGTTCGCCATGTGCGCATGCTGCACATCGAGCGTCAGCACGCCCGCAGCCAGCCCGGCCATCGCCGCCCCTGCCAGCGTCAGCCGCGCCCACCAGCTGCGCAGCACCGAAAGACCCGAAGTCGGCGCGAACGCCGCCAGCGTCCGGCCGACCAGCGCTGCGTGGGGGACCGGCACGCGATGCCGCGCCAGCAGTGCATCGAGCGCCTGCTCCTCACGCGCGCGCTCTTGCGCACCGGGCTCCTGCGCCATCAGGTACATGGCCGCATCCCGTTCGTCGGCGGGCCAGCGATCGGGGCGGGAACCATAGGCGGCCAATAGGCGCGACAGGCGTTCAGGCGTCATCGTGCATTTCCAGCAAGAGTTCGCGCAAGGCGCGGCGAGCGCGCGACAGCAGGCTTTCCAGGGCTTCCACGCTGATCTCCATCAAGGCCGCCGCATCCGCATTCGAGAGTTCCTGATAATATTGCAGCACGATCGCCTCGCGCTGGCGTTGCGGCAGTGCCTGAAGCGCGCGTGCGATGCGCCGGCTTTCGTCTCCGCTCACCAGCGCCTGATCCTGCAGCGGCGCCGGGTCGATACGTTCGGGCGGCTCCGGAGTCAGCGTCTCTCGCCGACCCTTGCGCAGTCGGTCGCGGCACAAGTTGAGCGCCACCTGATGGAGCCAGGTATCGAACCGTGCCGCACCGAAGCGCCAGCGCGGCGCCTGTCGCCAGGATCGTAGCAGGCTTTCCTGCGCGATCTCCTCCGCTGCGGCCACGTCCCCGAGCATGCGGGTGCCCAGCGCGAGCAAGCGCGGCAGCTTGGTCGCGACCATCCGCCGCGCCGCTGCCGCATCGCCTTGCCCGACGCGCCGGACGAGGTCCGCATCCGGATCGTGGCTGTCCGCGCCCTCGGTCAATCGCCGGTCTTCTCCCGCATGGCATCCATCGTGGCCTTGCGCTCATCGGCCGACAGGTGGCCATCATGATCGGTATCCTGCCGAACGAAACGCTTTGCCGCCAGCGCGTCCAGTTCCGCGGCATCGAGGAAGCCGTTGCCGTCCGTGTCCATCCGCGCGAAGGCACGGTCCGCCATCGCACCTTTGCCTCGCGCCTTGGCGGCGGCGGACCATTCCACGGCGCTGACGCGGCCGTCGCCGTCGCTATCCGCCCGCATCATCCGGCTGCGTAGCGCGGCCTGAAACTCGGCCTTGCCGATCCCGTCAGCCTTGGCAGGCGCAGGAGCGGCCAGCGCTGCGACCGGGAGCAAGGCGATCGTCAGGGCGACTATCGCCGGTCCGCGCGTCACCGGTGCCACCCGTCATGCTTTTGATGACGGATGTTGGCGCTTGCCCGATCCTGACGGGCGTGCAGGCGCGCGCGTTCGCGCGGGTTCATCCCGCCGGTCGCGCGCATGCGATGTTCGCTGCGGCTGATACGGTGCTGCTGGCGTTCCAGCCGGGCGGCCTCGTGCCCAGTCAGTTCACCGGAACGCCAGCCCTGTGCGATGCGATGCTGCTGGTTCGCCTGCCGTCCATTGACGCCGGCCAGGGCGGGCGTGACGATCATGGTCGCGACCATCAAGACCGCCCCCATGTGTGTCGAGAGCTTCTTCACGTTCATGACTTCACCTCTTCAGGGTTGATCGAACATGCCGCGCTGCTGCGCGACGGTTCTTGAACGCGGGAAAACCGCAAACCCGTCGCTGCGATCTTCAAAAAATGCGGTCCGTGGGGCGAGCGTTTTCACAATCCCACACAATGGTCGCGAAGTGATGTTGCACGAAGCCGTCACAACCCATCCTCAGCAATGATGCTGGTGAGCCGGAGATGGCGGATGAACGCGGAACGACGCTGCCCGGCTCCCGTTCCGTAGGCATGCCCCTTCGTCCGCGGAGCGGACGCCATCCTTCGTCTCACACCACTGTTTGCGCCGGCCGCTCCTTGTGCCCCGTGTGCGACCGGCGCCGATGCGGTGCGGATCCATGCCCTCGATCCGCACCGCATCTTCCCATTCGAAAGCGAAACATCATGACATACCGAACCCTTGTTCCGGCGACCATGCTAGTCCTCCTGCCGACGCCCGCCTTTGCGGGTGCTCCGATGACGCTGTATCCTGAGCGACTGGGCGCCGAGACAGCACGTTTCGAGCGCGGCGACGCCACGGTGTCGCTGAAACTGCCATCCGGCACCGTTCAGATCCGCCCGATGCCGGTCGAAAAGGGCCGGGTCGCGTTTTCGGTTGCGGTGTTCAACGATGGTCGCCGCTCCGCCAACTTCGGGCCGGAGAACATCTCCGCGACTGTGAACGGCGTGCCCGTGGCGATCCCCACGTACGACCAGCTTGCGCAGCAGGCGCAGGACAAGGCGCGCACCGCCAGGATCGGCACCGCCATTGTCGCGGGCGTGCTGGCGGGGGCCGCCTCCACCGCTTCGGACCACGGCACCTATTACCGACGGGTCGGTGGTCCGCATCACGGCTATGTTCAGGCGATCCACTGGGAGGACAACACCCCCGGCATCGTGGGTGCGGCGGCCGCCGTCGCCGGAGGCGCGCTCGTCATAAAGGGAATCGACGACAAGCTCGACTACACGCTCCAGCAACTGGGCGGCGAGGCGCTGCAGACCACCACCATCGATCCGGGCAGCACCTTCGGCGGAATGATCGTCGTGCCGGATGTCGCCCGCAGTGATCGCTACGCGCATATCCGCATCGACGTGACTTTCGACGGTGTTGCTTATCCTTTCGCGTTTCGTCTTGCGCCGGCCGGTGCGTCGACGGCGGCTCCGATGTCTGCGACGCAGGTATCGGACGGCATCGACGGCGAGATGCCATGACATTCGCCTGCGCCGTCGGGCGCATTCGAGCGCGATGCGCCGAACACGGCGGAACGGGAGGGGCGTCAAGCTCCTTCCGCTTTTCATTTCCGCATTCTTGTGAAGGACAACCCTTGATCCAATCCTCCGTGCATTCCCTCGATCGGCCCCGCGACTGGCCATGGCCCGCCGAGAACGTGCTGCTGATAAAAGCGGCGCGCGCCTGGTGCCGGGCCCGCACGCGGCATCTTGCCACGCAGCCGGCGCTGTTCGTCTGCCTTCGGCGCTTCCATTGTGAACAGCTCATCCCCGTGATCGACAGCCTCATGCTACTGGGCGAGCAACTGCGCGAACGCCGGTTCATGCCTGGCACGCAGTTCGCGCTGTCCGCTGACGAAACCCGCCTCCTAACCCTGTTCGAACAGGCCGAGCGCATGGATGCAAGCAAGGAGGCGATCGGGCTGGAATGCGCTTTTCGCCTTGCCTTGCGATCGACCCGCATGGTGATGAAACGGGAACGGATGCTGGCAGGCGCATGAGCGCCGGCATCGGCGCGCCGGATCAGCCTGGCGCGCCTCTTTGCATCAGGCGGCCAACGTCCGCCAGCTCGCTTTCGCCCAGCCGTCCGGTCGCCGCATAGAGCTGCAGGCGTGCGAGCATGTAGTCGTAGATCGCCTGTAGACGGTCACGCTCGGTGTCGATGTTCTGGCTCTGCGCGTTGAGCACGTCGTTCTGCGTGCGGATGCCGACGTCGCGGCCGATCGTCGCCGCGTCTTGCTGCAGCCCGGCCGACCCGCGCGCGGTGCCCAGCGCCGCGACCCGGCGCGCGCCGTTGGCGACCGCATACCAGGCCTTGCGCGCCTGCAACCGGGCATCGCGCCGGGCGGCATCGACATCACGGAGCGCCTTGGTGGTGTTGGCCTCCGCCTCGCGCTCCTTGGATGCGATGCCCCCGCCGGTATAGAGCGGCACCGTCAGGCGCAGGCCCACGGATGCGCTCTGGATGCGGTCGGGGATGATGCCGTTGCCGCTTTCGCCGCCAAGCCGGTACTGCCCCTGATAGCCGGCGACGCCTTCCACCACCGGACGCCCGGACAGGCCATAGCGATCAACCTCGGCTCCGGCGGCGCGGGAGCTGTGTTGCGCCGCGCGCACGGCGGGCGCGTCGGTTTCGGCCTGCTCCAGCGTATCTTCGAGGGCAAGCACCGGCAGCGGCGGCGTGAAATCGGCAGCGGGACGATCCAGCCCTTCGGCAGGAAGTCCGGTCAGTTCGGTAAAGGCGGCTTGCGCGTAGGCGAGGTCGGATTCCGCCGCGATCCGTTGGACTTCTCCGGCGTCGCGCTTCGCCTCGGCCTCCCGCACGTCGGTGATGCGTGCCCGTCCGGCATCGAAGCGTGCCTGGGCGCCCCGGCGCTGTTCCTCGGCGGCATCGACCTGACGGCGACTGGCCGCCAGGTCATCCTGCGCCGAGAGCAACGTGAAGTAGGCCTGCGCCACCCGCAACACAAGCTGCTGCTCCTCGCCCTCGAACTGCACGCGAGATCCGGCAGCCTTTTCGTGCAGCTGGATGGCCTGTGCGCGCTTCGAGGCGTCGTAGAGCGGCTGCACCGCCTGAACGCCCACGCTGGCGCGGCCGCTGCTGCGCCCGCCGGTGAAATAGGGGTCGAGATCCTCGGGCAGTTGCGCGTTGGTTTCGGTGGCGGTGTACTGGTAGCTGCCCTGGAATTGCACGCTTGGCCGTTTGAGCGCGCGCGCCTGCACGTCCGCTTCCTCGCCCGCATCGCGCTGCGCCTTGGCGCCCTGGTGGTCGGGATCATGTCGGGCAGCGGCGGCCCACGCCTCCATCAGGCCGGTGGCGTGAGCGGGCTGCGGCGCCAGGGTTACGGGCGCTGCGCACAGGGCAGCGGTGGTCATCAGGATCAGGCGGTTCACGGCAAAAGCTCCTGTCCGTCGGCACGCGGGCGCTGCGGGCGGTCGAAGACCAGTTCGTAGAGCGCGGGCAGGACGATGAGGGTAAGTATGGTGGCGACCATCAGGCCGCCCATGATCGCCCACGCCATCGGCCCCCAGAAGGTCGAGCGGGTGAGCGGGATCATCGCGAGAATGGCGGCAAGCGCGGTCAGCATGATCGGGCGCAGGCGGTGGACGGCGGCCTCGCGCACCGCCTCGCGCATGGTCAGGCTCCGGCCCGAAACCGTATGCCCCGAAAGCGTGTCGATCTGCGCGATCAGGATCACCGAATTGCGCAGTACCATCCCGAACAGCGCCAGCGATCCCAGCATCGCAACGAACCCGAACGGGATGCGGAACGCGGCCATGATCAACGCCACGCCGATCAGCGCCAGTGGCCCCGTCGCCAGTACCACCAGCATACGCGGCACGTTCTGCAGCTGCAGCATCAGCAGTACGACGATCACGAACATCGCGAAAGGCACCGCGGCCATCGTGGCGCGCTGGTTGATCGCGCTCTGCTCCTCGGAGCCGCCGTTGACGATCGACGCGCCCGCTGGAAGTTCGTTCCTGAGCGCGGCGATCTGCGGTTCGATTCGCTTGGTCAGGTCGGTGGCCTGTTCGCCTTCGACATCGGCGGAAAGGGTGATCGTCGGCAATCGGTTGCGTTGATACAGCACCGCCGGTTCGCTGGAGGCCGAGACGCGGCCCAGCTGCGAAAGCGGCACGGGGCCGTTTAGCGTGGCGATAGGCAGGCTGGCGATGCGACCGGGATCGGTGCGCTCGGCTTTGCTCAGGCGCAGGATCACGTCGAGACCCAGATCGCGGTCGCGAAAGCTGGTGGTCCCGGCGCCGGCGATGGCCGCCTGCAGCGATTGCTGCACGGCCTGCGTGGATAGCCCCAGACTGCGTACCTTGTCCTGGTCCAGATCGACGCGGATCGCCTTGAGCGGTTCGCCAAGGTCGCTGTTGACGTCCCGCGTGTGGCTGTCGGCGCGCAGGATGTTCTCCAGCTTCTTCGCGACGGGGACGATATCGGCGAGCTGCAGCCCGGCGATGCGGTACTGCACCGGCTGGCCCACCGAAGGGCCGTTCTCCAGTCGGCTGACGCGGCCGCGTACTTCCGGGAAGTTGACGGCAAGCATCTCGTGCAGGCTTTCGATCATGTCCTCGCGCGCTTGCTCGTCCCTGGTCTGCAGAACGAGTTCGGCCAAGGTGATGTCCGGCGTTTGGACGTTGAGCGGGAGATAGAAGCGGGGGGAGCCACCGCCGACGTAGCTGGTGACGGAAAGCACCCGCCTGTCAGGCTTCAACAACCTCTCCATCCGCTGCGCGACCGCCTTGGTCTGGGCGATGCTGGCGTTCTGCGAAAGTTGCAGGTCGACGACCAGTTCGGGCCGGTCGGACGCCGGGAAGAACTGGCGCGGCACCGCGAACTGGAACAGCAAGATCGAGGCCACGAAGGCTGCTGCCGCCGCCGCTACCACCGTCTTGCGGCGATGCAGGCAACGGTCCAGCACACGCCGGAACCAGGCGTAGAACCGGCCGCCGTACTGCTCGTCGGGCTCGGGCGCATCGTCGCGCGCGTTGGGGCGCTGGGGCAGCAGGTGGCAGGCCAGGAACGGGGTGAAGATCACCGCCACGATCCATGACAGCACCAGCGACAGGGCGATCACCTGGAACAGCGATTTGACGTATTCGCTGGCGGTGGCCTGCGACATGACGATGGGCAGGAACCCGGCCACGGTGATGAGCGTGCCCACCAGCATCGGCACGGCGGTGACGCCGTAAGCGCTGACCGCCGCACGCTTCCGCGTCCATCCCGCCTCGAGATGGGTGGCGATGGATTCCACCACGATGATCGCATCGTCCACCAGCAGGCCCAGCGCGATGATCAGCGCGCCCAGCGAAATGCGCTGCAGGTCGATCCCCATGTAAAGCATGCAGGCGAAGGTCATCGCCAGCACCAGCGGAATGCACAGCGCGACGACGATTCCCGGCCGCCAGCCGAGCGACAGGAAGTTGACCGCAAGGACGATGACGATCGCCTCGATCAGCGAACGGGTGAATTCGCCCACCGACTCGTCGACTACTCGGGTCTGGTCGGAAACGGTGTGGATCTGTACGCCTACCGGCATTTCGGCCTGCAGCGCGGCGACGGTATCCTTCAGGTTATTGCCCAGGCGCGCCACGTCGCCGTCCGAACGCAAGCTGATGCCGACGCCCAACGCGTCGCTGCCGCCAAAGCGCATCGAGAAGGTCGCGGGATCGACCGGCCCGCGCTCGACCTTGGCGATGGCGTCCAGCCGCACGCTATGGCCCTCGACGACGATCGGCGTCGCGGCGATGTCCGCCACCGAACCGAAGTCGCCGGTCACCTGCAGGCGCACCCGCTCCGCCCCGCTCTCGACGATGCCGGACGCGGCGACCGCATTGGTGGTGCCCAGCGCATCGGCGATGGCCTGCGAAGTGATGCCCGACATCGTGAGGCGCGCGCTGTCATACGTGACGTAGACCGCCTCGTCCTGCTCGCCGATCAGTTCGGTCTTGGCGACGTCGGGCAGTTCCTGCACCCGGTCGCGCAAAGTCTCCGCGTAACGCCTGAGCACAGGGTAGCCGAAACCGTCACCGGTGATGGCATAGATGTTGCCGTAAGTGGTGCCGAACTCGTCGTTGAAGCTGGGACCGACGACGCCCTCGGGAAGATCGCCGCGGTGGTCGGTCACCGTCTTGCGCACGGTGTACCACACGTCGGGAATCGTGCTACTCTTGACGGTGGAGATCAGCGTGACGTTGAGCGTCGCCTGGCCGGGCCGGGCCTTGCTCTTCACATAGTCGATCTCGGGGATGTTCTCGCCCAGCACCGTCTCGATCGGCTTGATGACCTGCTCAGCCATCTGGTCGGCGCTTGCGCCCGGCCAGCCGACGGTGATCATCATCGTTTTGACGGTGAATTCCGGGTCTTCCTTGCGTCCCAGCGACATGTAGGAAAGCAGCCCCGCCACCGCCGCGATCGCGACGAGAAAGCCGACGAACTGCTGGTGCGCCAGCGCCCAGCGCGAAAGGTTGAACCCGCTCACGACGTGGGCACCTTGGCGATGCGGACCTTCTCGCCGGAATGCAGCAAGTGGACGCCGGCCGTCACCACGCCCTCTCCCGGCTTGAGCCCGGAAGTCACGGTGAGCGTCTCGCCCTGCGGCGCGCCGATGCGCACGTCACGCGGGCGCACGGTCATGGCTCTGCGGTCGAGAACCCAGACCCGCGCCTTGCCGTTGGTCTCAACGACGGCGGTGAGCGGCACCTGAACCGCGCGCCCCATGGACTTGCCGTGAAGCTGCAGTTCGGCGGTCTCTCCCATCAGCAAGGCACCGGCGGGCGCGTCGATCGAAAAGCGCGCGGCGAACGTGCGCGTCGCCGGATCGGCCGCGCCGGACAGGGTGCGCAGGCGGGCGGGGTAGCTCTTGCCCGGATCGCCCCAGACGGTGACCGAAAACCGCGCTGCGTCGCGCACGGCGGCGAGGCCGCCCTCGGGCAGCGAGACGGCGATCTCGGGCTGCGTGGTATCGGCCATCGTCACGATGGTCTGCCCGGCACCCACGACCTGTCCGACCTCGCCCTGGATCTGCGTCACCACGCCCGCGCGCGGGGCGCTGAGCACCGTGCGGGCGAGCTGGGCCGAAGCGGTGCCGCTCTGCGCCGCGGCCGCGCGCAGCTGGGCATCGGCCTGCGCGGTGGAGGCCTTCTGCTGGTCGAACTCGGCTGGAGAGATGAACCCCTTGGCAAGCAGTTCGCGCGATCGGGCAAGATCGGCGCGCTGGGCCGCTGCGGACGTCCGCGCGGCGCCGGCCTGCGCGGCGGCGCTGGCTTGCGCGCGGGCATAGTCGGCCCCGTCGATGCGCAGCAGCGTCTGCCCGGCATGCACCGTGTCGCCCAGGTTTATCGTGCGCTCGACGATGCGGCCCGCGACCTGGAAGCCGATCTGGCTCTCGAACGCTGAACGGATCTCCCCGGCATAGCGCATGCTCGCGCCGCCGCGTGCTTCCGCGACCGTCATGACGGCGACCGGCCGCCGCTCGTCCTTGACCGGCGCTTCCTGCTGGCAGGCGGAAAGCAGGATCGCGGCAACCGATATGATGTAGCCAAGGCGTACCATCTTGTCCCCATGGGCGAAGGCGGCCAAGGCGCGCCCGTTGCAATCGAAGGCCAGGGGAATGGATGAGGCACGCAACAGTCGGTCGCGGTGATTGTAACAGTTTATTACGGCCATCCCGGGCCAGCCCTGGGAAAATCGCGGCGCCCGGGCGCTTTCGGCGGCCGTTACAAACTGCAATGTGTCTTCATGTTCGTCGCGAACGGCATCGCCGCGCCCCGCCTAGATTGGACACAGCTCGCATTTCGAGCGATGACCAACGAAGGAAACCGAAATGAAGCGCCTTATCACTGTCTTGGGCCTGGCCGCAGCGGCCCTGTCCGCCGTGCCCGCAACCGCCCAGTCCGCCGAGCAGGCCGCCAAGGCCAAGGAGATGTTCACCAAGGCCGATGCCAACGGCGACGGCGCGATCTCGCTTGAGGAATGGAAGGCGGCCGGTCGCCGCGAGCGCGGCTTTTCGATGATCGACGCCGACAAGGACGGCAAGGTGACGCCCGAGGATTTGCGCGCCGCCGCCGCGAAGCGGGGCAAGTGATCCGCATGCCCCCGGGAAGCGTGCTATCGCGCTTCCGGGGGCATTGCCCGGTTTCAGGCGAACTTCGGCTCTGCTAGGGAAAAAGCGAGGACATGACGGCTCAAGCGCAGGCATCGCCCCCTCATCAGGGCACCATCGCCATCGTCGAGGACGATCCCGGCATCCGCGATCTAGTACAGGCGCTGCTGACGCGCGAGGGGTTCGACGTGCTCGCCTTCGAAAGCTCCGCCGGACTGGAGGAGACCGTGCTTGCCCGGCTCGACTGCCTGATCCTGGACCTGATGCTGCCGGGCGAGGACGGTCTCGACATCTGCCGCCGTCTGCGCGTGCAGTTGCCGCGCCTGCCGATCCTGATCGTCACCGCCAAGGACGATCCCATCGACCGCATCATCGGGCTGGAGATCGGCGCCGACGACTACCTCGCCAAGCCCTTCAACAAGCGCGAACTGCTGGCGCGGCTGCGCTCGATCATCCGCCGTACGCGCGACATCGACACCGCCGTCGGCGAGGAAGCCGGCGACAACTTCCGCTTCGACGGCTGGTTACTGCGCCTCGGCCCCCGCGACCTCACCAATCCGGTGGGCGAGCCTGTGTCCCTGACCACCAGCGAGTTCGACCTCCTCCACGCCCTGCTGCTGCATCCGCGCCGCGTGCTTTCGCGCGAGTTGCTTATCGACTGGACACGCGGCGGGCACGCCAACCCCGTGGACCGCGTGATCGACGTGCAGATGAGCCGCCTGCGTCGCAAGCTGGGCGACGATCCGCGTGATCCGGCGATGATCCGCACCGTACGCGGCGACGGCTATCTCTTCGCGCCGGGCGTGACCCGATCATGAAGCTGCGGCCCCTTCGCCTGCGTGACCGCATCGCCGCGATCGTCCTGTTGCACCTGCTGGCGATGGTCGCGGTCATCACCATCTTCGTGCAACAGACCGATGCCAGCCGGATGAATCCGTTCTACCGCCTGCCGGACCCCGTGAAGGTCGCGCTGATCGCCTCTGCGTTCGAACGCACCCCGCCCGAAACGCACGGCGATCTTGCCCGGGCATTTTCCGACCTCACGCTCACCGTCAGCCTGCGGCCGCGCTTGCCCGATCCGATGCCTGGTGCCGTCACCCCCGAGACGCTGCTGCGCTATCGCGATGCGCTGGGCGGCCGCCCGTTTCGCGTGCAGGTGTTCGGTGTCGAGGGGGCTCGCAGTTTCGACAGCCAGCCCGGCCTCACCCGCAGTCCGATCCGGATCGTCGTGCAACTGCCCGGCGGTCAGGCGCTGGCCGTCGAGCAGAAGGTGACCGCGCCCGTCACCAAGATTCTCAACAATTTCATCCTGTTTCTCATCATCGTCGCTGTTCTGGACGTGCTCGTCATTCTGTGGCTGGCAGGGCAGACCACGCGGCCGGTCGAGCGGCTCGCCGCTGCGGTTCGACGCGACGAGCTGGACGAGTTCGAACAGTCCGGCCCGCGCGAGATCATCGAACTGGGCGAGACGATCCGGCAATTGCGGGCGCGCCTGCGCGGCATGATCGACGAGCGCACCCGCATGCTGGCGGCGATCGCCCATGATTATCGCACGTACCTGACCCGCATGGACCTGCGCCGCGAATTCATCGACGATCCCCGCCAGCGGGAACTGGCAGGCAAGGATGTCGAGGAGATGCGCGATCTGCTCAGCGACACGCTGACCTTCGCCCGCGAATCCTCAACCAGCGATACCGAACTCGCCACCTGCGAGGTCCGCACCGAACTGGCCGCCGTCGCCATGGAGCGCAGCCGCGTCGACCAGAACATCGAGATCACGCCAATCGGCGAGGCGATCGTCGTCAAGGCATCGCACCTGTCCTTCCAGCGCATGATGGCGAACTTGCTCGACAATGCCGTGCGTTATGGCGGCGAGAGGGTGCATGTGCGGGTGCAGGTGGAAAAGACACGCATCCACATCCTCGTGGAAGATGACGGCCCTGGCGTGCCTGACCAGGACCTTGCGCGCCTGCTGCAACCCTTCGAACGCCTGGAGCCATCACGCGCGCGCCAGACCGGCGGCGTGGGCCTCGGCCTCTCGATAGTCCAGGCGCTGGCCCGCCGCTACGAGGGTGACCTCCAGCTGGAAAATCGCAAGGAAGGCGGCTTTCGCGCGATCCTTACCCTGCGCTGCGGCGAATAGATCGCTCTGTTTCGCTGAGAAAAACTGTTACAAGCACACTGCACGAACGATGCACGGCAGGTCGACAGAAGACTCCTCAGCAAGGAGTCCCAACATGAAGCCTCTCTCTTTCAAGCCCCTGACGGACCATGTCCGCCTTGCCATCGCCGGGTTGTGCCCGGCGGCGATACTGGTGGCAGCTGTCATACCGTTTCAGGCCGAAGCTCAGGTTGTGCGCCATACAGTAGTGCGAACCGGCAACGGCGCCGTCCACAGCCGCACGGTCGTCGTCGATCGCAGCCGCGCCGGCTGGTGGCATGGCCATCCTTCTTTCGTGCATTACCACGGGCCGCGTGCAGGCTACTACTTCGCGCCTGGCCACGGATACTATGCGATCCCGCGTGCTTACGTCCACACGACCTGGGTGGTGGGGCATACGTTGCCGGGCGCGATGCGACGCTATGTCGTTGTCAACCCTATCGGCTTCGGCCTTGCCCCGCCGCCGGCGGGCCATGGATGGTTCTATGCGGGAACCAATTTCGTGCTCATCAGGATGTCCAGCGGGGTGATCGTGCAGTCCGTCGCCGGGGGCTGGTGATCAGTCCAGCTCGGTGCGACAGCCGACGCCGGTGTTCGTAACCCGCTTAAAGCTACCATGGACCGGGTTATCCTGAACGTCTGCTCCGGTCGGGAGCAGACGTTCAGGATCCTGGCTAACGACGTCTGGACGTGGGTCGCAAACGGCCGGTTTGCCGAAGGAAGGGTCGGTAGCAATCCTTGCCCTCCCTCGGCTCAGCCAGCAACGTTTTAGGCGCCGGAGAATAAACTACGTCCGCGCTGGGAAGCGAAACTCTGCCTCAATGATCGGCAGCATGCGCCGACGCGAGTGCAACCCTATTTCCTTTGCGGGCCCGGCGAGCAGCGAGGCCGGATCGGGCAAGCCATCGGTCAACACTCCGGCCCACACCTCGGCCAATTCCCGGCGGCGAGGAAGGTAGGCTGCCCGGTTGTAAGCGCTCTCGACCCTTTCCTTGGGAACATGGGCAAGCATCAAATCGATGACCTTGCGATCATGGCTCTTTCCTTCCCGCTCCGCCCACTCGTTCATGATCGTCGAGAAGGCTGCGCGAAAACCGTGCGGGACATGGCGACCGTGATAGCCTGCCCGGTTGAGGAGATAGCCGATTGCGTTCTCGCTCATGGGCTTGTGGGCATGGCGGGTGCTGGGGAACACGAACTTGCCCCCGCCGGTGAGCGGCCACAGCGCCCTGAGCACGCCCACCGCCTGGGGCGTGAGGGGAACGAGGTGATCGCCATCGATCTCGTCCTTGCGATCGAGATCGCCTTTCATCCGTGCCGCGGGGATGCGCCACAGCGGTTCGCGACCATCGAGATCCTCCATCTCGGCCCAGAGCGCCCCGCGAAGCTCGCTCGGCCGCACTGCGGTGAGTGCAAGCAGGCGCAGGGCCAGGCGGGTGATGGGGCGAGCATAGTCGCCTTCGGCGGCGACGATCATCGTGCGCAGGGGCTCGATCTGGGTGATCGCCGGTTGGCGGCCCTTTCGCAGCGGCTTGAGGACAGCGCCGAGCTTTTCGGCCGGATCGTTTTGCGCGATGCCCTGGGCGATCGCATAGATGAAAACGGCGGATATGCGTTGGCGTACGCGCCTGGCGGTCTCGATCGCGCCGCGCTGCTCGATCGCTCGAAGAACGCCAAGCACATGAGGCGGTGTCAGGCTCGCGATCGGGAACTCGCCGATCAAGGGGAAGACGTCGCGCTCGAGGCTGCGGAAAATATCGCTGGCGTGGACAGCCGCCCACTGGGCCTTCGCATTTGCGTGCCATTCCCGGGCGACCCGCTCGAATGTCTGGCGCTCCGCCTCGAGGTTGGCCTCGACCCGCAGTTTCTTCGCGATGGTGGGATCTCGACCCTCGCACAGCGTGGTGTAGGCTTCATCGCGTTTTGCCCGTGCGTCGGAAAGCGTGACAAGCGGATAGGCGCCGAATGCCATCCCCTTTTGCTTGCCATCGAACGTGTAGCCCCATCGCCAGAGTTTTCCTCCGCTGGGCGTGACGAGCAGGAACAGTCGATTGGTGTCGGTGAGCTTGTAGGGTTTTGGGCGCGGCCTTGCCGCGCGGACCTTCGCTTCAGTGAGCATCTGCGATCTCCAAAAAGTACCACGTTTTTGGACGCCGCGTACCACGTTTGCGTGCTTCCAGAGCGCTGGAAGGGCATGGACGGGTACGGACGGCCGGAGCCGAACAGGCGTGCTAAACGTCGGTAATCAGGGAGAAAAAGTCCATCCAGGTGGTCCTTTGTGGACCGTTCTGGAAGGGCTCTTGGCGGAGAGGGTGTCCTCGCTGATGGTTGGCTAGAAGCCCTGCTTTCCGGGCATTTCCACATCGCGTGGGCTACCTGACCCTCAAGGTAACCCTCAATCTTGTTCTTGGTGCTGCAATCGAGGGCAGGTGTATTCGAATTGCCGCCCCTCGATCACACGTGCATCAGGTCCGCAGAGCGCGTGACTGGGTTACCTGTCCGTCGCCCGGCAGGACATAGTACCAGGGTTGCTGTCCCCCGCCAACGCGAACTGGTTTCCCCCGAAATCGGCGCTCTAACGCATAGCCGATCTAAATCAGGCCCCCACCTCCGAACACAGTGATTGTTTGCACCTGACAGCAGTCCGAGCATTGGGATACCGCAGCCAGCGGTGAGGGCCGTTCATATTTAGAGGCAAGATGCCCGGTTTCCTGGGGCGTGTTGGCGGCTGTGCGCCCATCCTTGCCGCTCGGTTCCAGCTATCGAGCGCCAGAAAGCTGACCTTCAGCTATGACCTGGCCTAGGACTTAGCAGTCGTTCCTTCGCGACATGCCGGGTGACCGGTCCCGTCAGGAGCCGACGTTCGGCGTTATCCTACCGTCCAGTAATTGCAGCGGCATATGGGCCGGATCATTCCGACCGCTTGTAGGTTCGCAACTTGCCGAAAGCTGCCGCGCCGATATGCGATAGGATTTGCCGGACGATGCCGTTACTCCGATCAGAATACGATCGCAGGCGGACCGAGGGTCTTTACACAGTGGATCAAAATGAAGACCTGATGTGTTTGGGTGAAAGCTTCTACCACGCAGTCATGCCGATCGCCGTTCGCATCGGTCAGATACATCCCGCGCTTTCCCGACGCCCGTCGTGAGCCAAGCGGCACCAACGCGCCAAATTCATCGTCAGGCGTAAATACGGTACGCCAGGCGTGCTGGCCGAAGACTTCAGTGAACGTCGGAGATTGGATAGCGCGACGTAAAGAGGTGCGGAATCCGTCGCCTTCGATAAGTTCGGGCTTGTTGAGGACGAGCACGGCACAGCGGCGATGATTTTTCGACACATACTGACGGATCGAGGCGTACAGCGACGCCTCAAACTTTTTGGCCAATCCGATCGGCGTCCAGATGCTGAACTTTTCGTCGGCCGCCATCGTCGCGAAGGTGTCGAGCTGAAACAGCACTTCGGCGGCAAAAACATTCGCCTGACGGTCGAACAGTTCGGCCGTCTCCGGCTCCAGCGCCATCTCACAATCTTCGACGATTTTGTACATGCCGCGCTGCCAGGGCAGGAACCCATGTGCGGCTTCGTGGAATGTGACGAAGCGCCTCTTCGGCAGGTATAGCGAGTGATCGAGGAAGATCAGGCCTGCGACCGCGTCAAACAGGCCAATCACCTTGCTGACCGCGCTTTTCAAAAAGCCGCCCGCCTTGGCACGCATCTTTTCGACAAAGCTTGGGTTGAGGACATCTTCCTTGACCTCTTCGACCTTCGCCACTTTCAGGATGTGATCGATCGGGGTCGGGAACACGCCCAACGCGCCGGCTTCGCGTAGTGCCCTTTCGGCCTCCGCCCGGACTTTCGCAAACTCACCTTGGGTCAAAGTGCAATCGTCCGGGCGCAAGGTCATTTCTTATCTTTCCAACGAATGAAGGCGAGGTGATCGCGAAGCGCCTTTTCCTCATCTGCTGAGAGGTTTTCGATCGCGAAGGTGGCCGCTCGGCCGTGCTTCACGCCGGGAGCACGATCGCCTGCGGGTGCGATATAGCCCGCCAGCTGCATCAATGCCTCGTACGCCACACCCAATGCCGACGATAAAGCAAACAATATGTGCGGCGAGGGTTTGGTGATCTTTCCTGTCTCCAACTGACTCAGATATGCATTGCTGACCTCCTTCTCCGTCGCCTCCTCGACGTCGCGAAGGGACATGCCGAGCGATTGTCTCACACTTTTGAGATAGTCGCCCAGCTTGTTGGGCCGCCCCGTATCACTGTCTGTTTCATCACTCATCTGTCCTCCTTGATGATAGCCGGACGCGGAGTCCGAGCGATGACACCTTAAGCCGGCTGCTAATTTTGTCAAGCGGACTGCTAAGGAGGTGCTTGACATCCTTAGCGACCGCTCAATATCATTAGCGGCACCGGCGAATGGACCGGCGATGCTCTGGAGATTTAATATGGGCACCACTGCAGATGCCGCGTTCAGCCGCGGCGATAACCGTCACACCATCGAAGTGGCAGACGACACCCTCACCTTCCGATCGGTGGCGATCACCGACCTGACGCCGACCGGCACGCAGCTGGCGAAGGCAGCGGGCTTCAAGCCGCCCGACACGGCCATCGTCCTCCAGATGCTTGCCGATGGCGCCCTCGAAACGATCCGCCCGGACGAGGTGGTCGACCTGCGCCATGACGATGGCCGTTTCATCATCGTGGAGAGCGATCGCCTCTATCTGTTCTCGGTTAACCGCGAGCGTTTTGACTGGCCGGCGCGCGTCGCGACTGGCGCTGTCGTGCGCAAGCTCGGCAAGGTGCCGCGCGACGAGGCCTTGTACTTGGAGCGGATCGATGAGCCCGATCGCCTGATCGATGACCGGGATCTCGTCGATCTCGATCGCCAGGGAATCGAGTCTTTCATCTCGCGCAAGCAGCACTGGAAGCTCAATGTTCACGGCGTCGTGATCGAGGCTGCGACGTCGACCATCACCGCTGAAGCGGCGATGGCTCAGGCCGGGTTCGACACGACCAAGCCGTGGCACATCTATTTCAAGGTGGCCGGCGCGCCTAAGCGTGAGGTCCAGCTCGATACGGTCCTCGATCTAGAAACCCCAGGCATCGAGAAGCTGCGTCTGAGCCCGCGTGATGTCGGTAATGGGGAGGCGCCTCCGGCGCCTCGCCGGGATTTTGCTTTGCTGGACGCGGATGCCGAGTATCTGGACCGCCTCAAGCTGCGCTGGGAAACGATTGAAGAGGGTGACCAGCGCCGCTGGCTGGTCATCCACAATTATCCCGTGCCGACGGGCTATGCGGTTTCGCACACGCTCCTCGCGCTGGAAGTGCCGCCGACCTATCCGGCTGCGCAAATCTATGGCTTTTACGTTTATCCGCCGCTCCAGCTGACTTCGGGGCGCGAGATTCCGAGCACGCAGATGCGCGGCACGATCCGCAAGAAGGAGTTCCACGGCTGGTCGCGCAATCGCGGCGCAGTCGGCTGGAACCCGGCCGTCGACAACGTCGTGACGCAACTCGCTCTGGTCGAAGCTGCCTTGGCGAAGGAAGTTGGCGAATGATGCCGGCCAGCACCTTGGCCCTCGCCGGCATCCACCATAGCGAGGCCCGCAGCCACCTTTTTCCGGGCGATGGCTTCGAAGCCGCGACCATCCTGTTGTGCGCCCGGACACCTGGTCCCCGGCTCAAACTTGTTGTGCGTGAAATGATTCCCGTGCCGCACGACGCGTGCGCGCGCCGGGTACGAGACGCTATCACTTGGCCGGGTGCCTATCTGGAAAAGGCAATCGACAAGGGCGAGGTCGAAGGGCTGGCGATCATCCTCCTGCATTCGCACCCCGGTGGTCTCTTCGCCTTTTCCGAAGTCGATGACGCCAGCGATGCAATCACCATGTCGAGCCTGTTTCAGGCCTATGGTGATCTGCATGGTTCTGCGATCATGACGCCCGATGGCGCGATCCGCGCCCGGCTGTACGGTCCCGATCTGAAGGCTAGCCCGGTCGATTTGGTCACCGTCGCTGGGGACGATCTGCACTACTGGTGGGCAGATACCTCCGGGTTCGGCGGCCCTTCAAATAAGCCGATCGCCTTCACGAGCGGCATGACCCAGGAGCTTGGTCGCCTGCACGCCGTCATCATCGGTGTGTCCGGGACGGGGTCGATCAATGCTGAGCAGGCAGCCCGGCTGGGCTTTGGTCGCGTCACCTTGATTGACTTCGATCGTGTGGAGCGGAAGAACCTCAATCGTATCCTGAACACGACCATTGCCGATGCTGCGGCCGAACGTCTGAAAGTCGACGCCTTCAGCGCGGCAATCACCGCCTATCGCGGTGAGGGCGTGGCGATCCCCCTGCCGAAGTCGATCGACGCGCGCGCGGCCGTGATTGCCGCCAGCCAGGGCGATGTGATCTTCTGCTGCGTCGATACGCTCGACGCGCGGTACATGGCGGACCTGATCGCTTCGGCTTTTCTGAGCCCGCTGATTGATGTGGGCGTGGTGATCCCTGTCCGGGCCAACGCGAGCACCGTCGCGATCGCCGATGCGGTAGGCCGGATAGACTATGTCCAGCCGGGCGGCGCGACGCTTGGCGACCGCAAGGTCTACACACCCGAAACGCTGCGGGCCGAATATCTCCGCCGTGTTGCGCCTTCCGAGCATGCGCACGAGATCGAGGCGGGATATCTCAAAGGGATTGTCGAGGAAGCCCCCGCTGTCATCACCCTCAATATGCGCGCGGCCGCGGCGAGCATGAATGAGTTCATCCTGCGGGCCTATCCCTTCCGGCTGGAGCCCAACCGAAATTATGCTCGGACCCGTTTCAGCTTGGCAGGCTGCGACGAGGACTTATTTGCCGAAGACAGTTTCGACAAGGCACCGAACCCACTCCTCGGGCGCGGCGCGCGCGAGCCGCTGCTTGGCCTGCCGGCATTGGCGCTGCGGGCGACGAAGCCATGATTGGATGGCTCAGCCGATGGTGGCGTGACGCCAGGGAGCGCCTGGGTCCGCGGCGTCGATTGCTGCGGTCCGGTTCTGACATTCTGCCCGCAAGACTGCCCCGGCGCGACCTGATGCTGGCCGAAGACGATGGCGAGGCGTGGAGCATCGGCATGAAGTGCCCGTGCGGTTGCGGCGATACGGTTGAACTGATGCTGCTGGCGGAGGCCACTCCGCGATGGACGCTGACGCTCGACGCCAAAGGCCGTCCGAGCCTTTCGCCATCTGTGTGGCGCAAGTCGGGGTGTCGCGCTCACTATTGGGTGATCAACGGCCGCGTTCGCTGGTGTCGGTAACTGCCCGGCAAGTATCAGCGTTGCGATTGGCCGCTTCCGGCGCGAGCGGACATTCCCAGTATCGCGTCGGTACGGCGTGTGTTGGTCCCCAGCCGACTCCGCGCGAGCGTCAGCTATCCCCGCGACCCGGTTCCGAACCAGACAGTCGCCTACCGGCCCGAGCCGGTCATTTACTTTCGAGATACCCATACGCTCAGGACTACGCGGTCGGGCTTCAATTGAGAGAGCCCATCGCTAAGCGATGGTTCCAACGAGCATCGATCGAAACGAAGTGCATGGCACAATCGGCGCTGCGCAAACTTGAGGGCTTCACGCTGATCCGGCCTTCCCGTAGCTCTGATTGACCGTGGCAAGCCCGAGTAACTATGCAACGTAGAGTCAGTTTCTCGTGCAACGCAGAGTCAGTTACGATGCGCCCACCAGTCTGAGCCTGTCGAGGGCGTACCCAGCAAGCGCGCCACAACATCAGACAGTCGCTACCGAACGTCCAACGGCAGTAAGCCTGCTGGGACCCGCAGTTGCCCCCAGCCGCAAAGGTGACGATGCACGGAGCGGCATTGCCGTCCGGCCCTGCCATCACTCTTTTTGTTGATTGATAAAAGTGGCCCAATGCGTCGCGAATGTTGCAGCTATCGGCCCCTTAGGCGGGAACTTCAGATTTTTGCCCTCAAAATCTCTGTAGTCAGCTAGGCACGACTTGGAGAAGTGAAGAGTACCTGCCTCGGGGTGCACCGACATGAGCTTGGCATCGAAAAGCCGGTGCAAGTCTGCCCTTAGTATCCAGCCATTTTCAAGGCGGTCATCGCCATCATCGCCCACGCTTTGGATATGTGCAGCATCAAGTGCGTCCCGCGTCGAGCAGCCGGACACGGGGCAAGTGGTCGAAAACAAGTTCAGCAGGTCTGTCCGAAATTTCGCTTGCCCCGGCCTAGATAGCCGAGAGACCATTTCGCGCTGACGCTCTAGTCTCTGAGCTTCGGTCTCTTCGGTAATGTGCAGAACTTCAAAGTGCGGTCGCAGCATCCTAGCCAGCTTCGCCGATTGCGGCTTCGACGGGTCACCCCAAAGACGGCCGTTCTGCGCGAACACAAGCCGCGCGATTGTTTTCAGGCCAAAAACGCGGTGTTTGTACCGGATAAAATAGGACTTAGGGCCTTGGCTTCCCAAGGTGGCAGCTCGCAACTCGTCATCGCTCATCTGCGCAGCCGCTTCTAGCGCATGTCGAAAATCTTTGACGCTCGGCTCCCATGATCCTGCTGGCTCGTCGCCAGGCAACTCGTCGCCAGGCAAGGGGAATGGAGTGTCGATGACCAATGGCCCCTTTGGAACAAAACCATGGGCCAACAGCCCTGTTCCTCCCCTCTTGGGCAGTTTGCCTATTTCAACGGGACTTGAGAGCCGGTGCAGGCCACGGACCGCATAAAAGCCTGCAAAAGCCCCATCCTGCTCTGTGCTGGGAGGTCGGTATGGCTTCCAATCCTTCCCCGGTTTGCCGCTCCTGGCTTCCCGGTACTCGACAAAGCGAGCGCGATAGGTTGCCATAGGGCTGCCCGGTGCAGGGTCTTCGGACGCATAGAAGAGGGCATCGACAGGGTGTTCAGGGTCGATGCCTTGCTGAAGGTCTCGCAAAACCTCCCATGCATTTGTCCCGAAGACCACCAGATCTTCGACCGTCGGCATGGCAGCGCCCGATTGGAGATGCACGAGCGGCACCGGGGTCAGAAGGCACACATCGGCGGTGGGTTCGATCATGCTGCGGCCTCCTTCGGTCTGCGACCGCGCTTGGCTTTGGGGGCGGCGGCGCGCTGAGTGCGTAAGCGGGCGAGGAGGGCGCTGGCAGGTTCGTCGGCCGGGTCCTGAGGGACGAGTTCGCCCCGGAACGCCTTGGCGAGCAGCGCGGCCTCCAGCCGGTCGATAAGCGCGCGGGCGCGGGCAGCTTCGGCTTCCATGCGGTCGGCGCGGGCGAAGGCGTCTGTAAGAATACGCACCATTTCCTGCTGCTCATCCTCAGGCGGCAACGGGATACCAAGCCCCTTCAGCTTCGTGCCGTTGACGTTCGCTTGTCCCACTTGTTGACTTGCCACTTGCCCAACCCAAGCACGGCCAAATGGCGAGTTCAGGTAGAAGACCAGCAACCCCGGCAGGATGCCTGAACACCTTAGACGGATCAGGTAAGAGGCGTAGGATGCTGGCGCTTCATGCCCTCTGAACACCGCGCTCTTGCCGACCAATTCAAAGCTGTTGGTCCGGTTGAACAGCACATCTCCCGGCTCAAGGAAAAGGTTTGGAAATTCGGCATGTTCGGCTGGCAGGTATTTCAGGTTTCCCCAATCGAGTTCGCCTCGCTGGATGTTCCCCATACGCAGGACAGGCACACCGTCGCTGGCGTCGCTTGTCTTCGCGGAGGAGCCGTACTGCACAACTCCGAGCACCTCGTCGACAGATACCCAACGCCAGTGCGGCGGCAATTTCACGTCTGGCTGCCAGTCAATTGCAGCGGCAGCTTTCCGGCGCTTCTGGCCCGCTACCGCTTCATATGCGGCATCAAGATCGACCGGACTGGTCTTCGCGACGTCGGCATTCTCATTACGCCAAGCAGCACTCAGTTCGCCCTTGAAGGCGGCCACGACCGAGGACTGCCGCAAGTGCTCCGCGAGGACGGGCACCCGATCCAGTTCCGCCCGCGCGCGGGCGAGGTGGGCGGTCAGCGCGTCCAGCTTCGCGACGATGCGGCGCTGTTCGGGCAGCGGGGGGAGTGGCACGCCAATGGTCTCGATCATGCCCTTAGTAAGGGCCTGTCGGGTGAGGCCGTAGTTCTCGGAGAGTATGAACTGCTGCATACTTGGCGACGCCAAGTAGCTTTGAACGTATCGCGCCAACACCTCTCGCAGCCTGATGATGCAAACGTGCTGGTTCACGCGGGCACCTGCCATGCTCGGTGGCGCTAGGCACACCCGGCCAATCGAGGCCCCGGTGATGTTCAACAGGACGTCGCTTTCTTCAACGACGACATTTGCAAGCCCGTCTGCTTGCGCTTGGCTGAGAAAGGCTAGCCCCTCAGGATCGAAACCTGCGAAGTGGACATTCATGGAGCGGATCAGCGGAATTTCGCCTCCGCCATAGGCTTCGCGGCCACCGCGTGGCGTTGCGCCACTGCCGATCTTCGAAGTCAACTCATCAAGCGGTACTGCGACCCAACCATCTGGAAGGCTCACGCAGCGACCTCCGCTTCAACATCGCCAGTCAACTCGCCAACTAGCGCCCCGATCTCCTCCAGCGCCAGCATCAGGTGCCCTTCGATAGCCGCCGCGATGTCCTCGGGCGTGTCGAGACCATCCTCAGCCTCGTCGCTGGTGTCCTTGAGCCAGGTGATGTCGAGGTTGTCGCCGCGCGCCGCGATTTCCTCGCGGGTGAAGCGTCGGAAGCGGCCTTCCTCGCCGGTGTCGGTGCGCAGGGCGAGGCCCAGCTGGTCGGGGCCGAAGGAGGCAACGAAGTCGGTGAAGTCGCCGCGCTTCAGGGGGTTGGTCTTGCCATAGGCAGGCGCGCCCGAGCGCATGTCGTAGATCCAGACGGCCTCGGTCGCGTCGGTGATCGGAGCTTCCTCGTCGGCGCGGGTGAAGAACAGGACGTTGGTCTTGACCCCTTGCGCGTAGAAGATGCCGGTGGGCAGGCGCAGGATGGTGTGGAGGTTGCACCAGCTCATGATGCGCTTGCGCAGTTCCTTGCCCCGTCCATCGTCGAACAGGACGTTGTCGGGCACGACCACCGCCGCGCGGCCACCGAGCCTGAGCGCCCGCACGATGTGCTCCACGAAGGGCAACTGGAAAGAGGAGACGCGCGAAGTGATCGTCAGGTCATCGCGCGTGGGTGGGCCGCCAGCGGGACCGAAGGGCGGGTTGGAGAGGATGAGGTCGGCGTTCTTGAACTGCGGGGCGCTGCCCTTGGGGGACAGGCTGTCACCCAGGACCATGTTGTCCGGGTCGATCTTGTGCAGGTGCAGGTTCATCAGGAGTAGGCGGAAGGTATCGGGCACGTTCTCGATGCCCCGGATGGCCTGGCCGAGCTGGAACTTCTGCTGCGCTGGGGACAGTTCGAAGTAGTCGTCTGTCGCCTCGCGCATGGCATGATCGGCGGCAATGAGGAAGCCACCCGTGCCCGAGGCCGGGTCCTGGATCACCTCGCCGGGGCGGGGCTGCATCAGCTCCACCATGACCTCGATCAGCACGCGCGGGGTAAAGTACTGCCCCGCCCCGCGCTTAGTCTCCTCGGCCATCTTCTGGAGGAGACCTTCGTAGGCATCTCCGAAGGCATCACGCTCGGCAGTGAACCAGCGCAGACCGTCGATGGCCTCGATCAGGCGGGTGAGCGTGGCCGGTTCGCGCACGACGGTGGTGGCGTTCTGGAAGATCGCGACAATGGAGCGGTCCGCAACCTTTTCGGGGTCTCCGAGGTCCACCAGCGCCTTGCGGTAGTTCTGGAGCACCTCGGCCTCGTTCGCGGCCTTGATGGCGCTCCAGCGGTAGGCTGCGGGGATCTTGCCTTCGTCATGCTGCTCGGACGCCATTTTCAGGAACAGCAGGTAGGTCAGCTCGGTAACGTACTGCTGGTAGGTAATGCCGTCCTTGCGGAGCAACGTGCACAGACGCCACAGCTTGGTGACGAGGTCGGAAGCGGGGTTCAAGGGGTACTCTCCTAAGCGGCCTGGCCGCTATCCCAGATGGCGCTGTTGAGGTCCATGA
Organism: Novosphingobium resinovorum; assembly: GCF_036352595.1. Lineage (GTDB taxonomy): Bacteria > Pseudomonadota > Alphaproteobacteria > Sphingomonadales > Sphingomonadaceae > Novosphingobium > Novosphingobium resinovorum_B. The sequence continues at coordinate 5,139 of NZ_JAZFAX010000042.1, read as the reverse complement.
GCACGTCGGAAAGCTTGTGGTCAAATTCCCTGTCGATCTCGGTGAAGCCGCCGTTCTGAGCGAAGGCCCCATCGGCAAGCATGACCGGATCGCCGACGGGCTGTTCCTTTAGGGCGCGCCCGATGCGGTTCAGCCAGCGCTTCTGCGCAGACGTCCAGTCGCGGCTGGCGAGGATTTTCTGCACGCCGTTCTCGACGCGGGTTTCGTAGGGCACGAGCGGATCGCCCAGCGCAGCCTGACGCACGAAGCCGATAATGTGGGCAGCGATGTCGGCATTGCGGGCGCGACCATAAGCCTGGCGCAGGGCCGCCTCGGAATAGCCCTGCGCATCGAGCAGCAACGCGATTTCGCGTAGCTCAGCCCGCGTCAGGTCGCGCGGCTTCTGCGTGGCAGCGATTAGGGCTGGGACGAGGTTCATGTTGGCCTTCACATAGGCCTCAAAGCCGGAAATGTAGTCCGCAGGCGACGCCTTGTCGCCAAAATCATCCTCGACCGAGATCAATTCGTCCTCGTGCTCGGAAACGTAAATGCCGTCACCCTTGCCCTTCTTGCGGGGCGCGTCGAGCACCTTGGCCAGCGAGGGGTGCTGCCGGAACAGGGCAAGTGTGTCAGCTGGGTCGGCATCCTTGAGGGTGTCCGGCAGGTCCTTGAGCGGTCCTAGCACCTGTTCGAGAGCCTCGCGGCGCTCCTCGTCTAGCCGCTTGATCGCGGTGCGCAGCTTCACGACGATCTGGTCGCGCACGATGGCCTTGTCGGCATCCTGCGGGGCGCGTTCGAGGTCGCGGACAAGGTCGGTGAAGGACAGCGCCGGGTCAACGACCACGGGGCGCATGTCGGTGAAGTCCTGGAGGTTGGCGTAGATGTCTACCGCGTCGAAGATGCGGAAGTAGGCCTTGCCGATCTCGTCGCAGCGGCGCGTGGCTCGACCAATCATCTGGTCGTACAGGATGCGACTATTCACGCGACGCACAAACACAAGGTTGGTGATCGCAGGCACGTCGATACCGGTGGTGAGCAGATCGACGGTGACGACGTACTTGGGGCGCGGGTCGTTCTTGAAGGCCTTGATCGCATCCAGCGGCTTGTCCACGCTGCCGGTAATCTTGGCCACGATGTCGTGCGGCTGGGGGCCGTATTCTTCCTCCAGAGCTTCCCTGAGCGCCTTTATGAGGATGTCGGCATGGTCATCCCGCGCGGCAAACAGGAGCGTCTTGCCGGGCTGCTGAGGCGGGCATTCGACGGCTATGGCTTGGGCCACCGCCTTGTTGAACGGCTCAGTGTAGACCTTGCGGTTGAACTGGGCGACCTCGAAGTCGACCTGATCCTCAAGGTCGAACAGGTTCACTTCGCCGGTCTTCGGGTCGATGATTGTAACTTCTTCGCCCTGCTCGAAACTGATGCCGGTCTGACTGAGCGCAGTGGTGATGCGGCGCGGGGGGCGGTGGTCGATCAGGTAGCCGTCGATAACAGCCTGTCGGTAACCGTAGGAGTAGACCGGCGGCCCGAAGATTTCGCGGGTGTGCAGTGCAGGCGTGGCAGTGAGCGCAATGGTGGTCGCGTCAAAGTAGTCCAGCACGCGGCGGTAGGCAGAAAGGTAGTCGTCGAGCGTGCGGAAGCCGAGGTCGTCCTCGCGCAGTTCCGCATCCAGCGTGTAACCCCGGTGTGCCTCGTCCACGATGATAAGGTCGTAGGTGCCGGGCGTGGGGCGTTCCGGCCCCGGCTCGTCGAACAGGCGACGCACCATGGCCTGCACCGTCGCTACTTGAACGCGCGTGGAGGCCTCGGGGAATTTGATCGCCAGATCGGCCACGTTGAACACATCGCTGAACTTGAGGAAGCCCTGCGTGTCCGTTGTGGCCATCGCGTCGAGGGTCTGCCGCCCGAGGGCGTTGCGGTCGACGAGGAAGAGGATGCGGCGGAACCGCTTGGCGCGCAGCAGCTCGTACATGAGCGCGATGGCGAGGCGCGTCTTGCCCGTGCCGGTCGCCATGGAAAGGAGGATAGACTGCTGCCCTTCCCCAATGGCGTCCGCTACGGCACTTATCGCATCGACTTGGTAGGGCCGCAGGCCGGAGACGCCCAATTCGCGCCCAGCCTGTACCGACGCAGGGTCACCGACCGCTTGCTGAAGCCGCTCGTCGAGATCGCGCGGAGAGAACCACTCGGCCAGCGCCTTTGGAGCCTCTCCGGTCCGTGCGTTCCAGAACCAGATGCCGGACTTAGTGGCCAATTGCTTGACGTAAGGGCGGCCATTGGTCGCGAACATGAACGGTACACGGAACAGGTCCATCCCCTGCGCCCATGGCCCGCCAAGAGGCTGCTCGTCCTCGCTGAGGATGATACCCTGCGCGTAGCGCTTGGCCTGCGATAATCGCCCAGGAACGTCCGTAGACCCTTTCTTTGCCTCCACCACGCCAATGCAGCGCCCATCTACGAATAGGGCGTAATCGACAGGACCTGTCTCAGTGGGCCACTCCGCAATGGCCATGTTACGTCCCACGACAGGTCGAGCACCTGCGGCGTGCCGAAGGACGACGCTGTCGACCTCCCAACCGGACGCCCTTAGCGCCTCGTCGATCAGCACGCGGGTAGAAGCCTCGTCGAGTTCGATCTTTTCCGCCGACGAAGCTGCAACGGCTGCCAGCAGGTCGAGTTGGACCGGCGGCTTGGCGGCTGCACGCTCCTGCAATCGCTTGATCTGGGCTTCAGCCTCATGCGTCTTGGCTTCGGTTTCGGAGGCGTATTGCTCCCAGAACTGTCTTTCGTCGTCGCGTTGGTCGGCCAATCTGGCCGCCTCGGCTCTCGCCGCTTCCGCATCAGACGCTGCAAGCCGCGCCTGCGCCTCCGCGTCACGAGAAGCGGCAACCTGCTCGCGGAGGGCCTCCATCTCCTGCTGGAGGTGTTCAGTCATGTCCTCGGGCGGCACGGGAGGCACGAAGGGGCCGGGCTTGAAGTTGGGCTGGTTGCGGTAGGTTTGGTAGAACCAGACTGCGAGACTACGCGCAAACTTCAGGCCCGTGAGCGCGTCTGAAGCAGTGCCCGCCTCCTCGTGAACTGCCCGGTTACCCGCCTGCTTGAGGTGGTAGAACAGGTCTGCCGCCTGCCGAGGCAGTTCAGACCGTCTGCGCAGGGCGAAGAGCACGTCATCGAAGCTGGGGCTACCTGCCGGAAGTACCCCATGGGCAGCCGCCACCTCTTTGGCGAGCAGTTCGGCGAAGGTGCGCAGCTTGGCGAGCGCGGAAGGCGCGTCATCCCGAAAATAGCGCTCCGCCAAAGTAGCAAGTCGTACTAGCCGGTCATCGCCGCCTTGGTCCAAGAACCGAAAATTGAGTGACGCCCCACGCACGTGAACACCTTATCGGCAAGCGATTGATACTCAAGACCGAAATACAGCAGGTGCGCGAACCATTCCCGATTATGGGATCACACCGCCGCAAGCATCCTTTCCAGCAATTCGTCCAGCGAGTTGCATCGTAACGGAGCAGCCGCGCTGGAAACCTGGAGTTCTTCTGCTTACCCTGCCTTATTCACCGGGGCGGGTGAAACGGTTTGCGGGACCCTATTCCCAGGCTCGCGACGGTGCGAAGAGCTGGAACCGCCAGCGCCGCATTTTCGCCGGATCGAGGCCAGCATCTTGGGCATGGACATCCGCTACGTCATTACCTCACTGGGCCAAGGCTCGACCTAACACATCTACAATATGCTCTACTGCGCACGCGGCTAGGCTGAAAGCTTGATCATATTACAAAAAACCTAGCCTGCCAGCGACTGCAGCTCATGCTGCTCGGCCAATGCCAAGAAGATGCGGCTATCCTGCATACCGCCGCTTACTGGCTGCTATGGCACATCCGACATTCCGTCCCATCACTGGCCTCGGCAGAGTTCGCCACATTACGCCTGTGTATACTCAAAGTCGCCGCCCGTGTCACCGAAAGCACAATGCGCATCCGCGTGGCCTTCGCCTCAGCCTGCTCGGATGCGCGGCTTTTCAGGACCCTTGCAACGGTCTTCGATCCACCGCGACATAGCAGGTGGGGCCCTGCCGTACACACTCTGAACCGGCCTAGCACCAACCTCCGAAAGCCAATTGCTCTTGCCCCTTGAATGCGCCCACGATCACGCTCGCTACTATCACCTCGCCGCCGTTTCACAGGCCGCGCAACGCAATACGGTGGCCTCATGAATAGGACGGGTTCGAGTGCGAAGCCAATGTGGGTCATATAGGCAGTTGCGACAAAAGCGGTCACACGAGTCATGACTGCCTGCAGCATTGATGCCAGCCGCTCAGACCAGGGGAACAAAGCAGACTGAGGGCTTGAGGCCGCCAGATGTCATTAAATTACCACAATATCAGAGCTATCGCCCCGTCCCACAGTTCAAGCTATCGGCATGCAAACAGTGCATCCGCCCGCTTCTTGCACCCGCCAACACTATGGAAAAGTCATTATTTCAAGCCTAATCTATGATTACAGAAACGCAACTTGCAGATGTAGCAGGTCCAGCAGGGGAGCAGAGTATCTTGACCCTGACGTTTGCAGCGATGGGCATGCTCAGCCAAAGCATTTCCCCAAAACGCAGAAAATTTTAATTTCGACCGACCGCCCCCTGTCATCCGCAGGGCAACCCGCAGGCCATTAAAATGGGTGGTACCCTTCTGTCGGGATCTGACCGCCCTAAACACGCCTCTCACTTACAATCGAAGCTTCGCGCGCAGGGGCACGCGCGCAAGCAGAAATCGCAGAACGGCGCAAGACGCTTGAAGGGGTGGTTCATGGAAAGACCAACTATTTAAGCGTTGTTCCTAGAAACACGCCAAGATACTTGATGCACACCCATCCGTTTCGTCTAATTGGACCGCCTAGCGCAATTCCGCGCCGGGATTTTCAAATTGACTGACCTAATTTTTGCGGCCCATGCGGCCCTATACTGGTTGGCGGGCCTGCCCGTCATGCCGCTGCGCACCAACAGCAAGGCAGCGTTCGTAACGAAGTGGCAGGAACTGTGCTCTCGGAGTAATTGCTCACGGGGTTGGCAGAAAAGTGTTGCGCGGAGGTCGATTGGCTGATTCACCCTACGGATGCCGCCACCGCCGCTTCATGTTCTGACCGAGGCCGAGAAGAACGAGCTGCTGCTTGCTCA
>NZ_JAZFAX010000041.1:0-32482 GCF_036352595.1 Novosphingobium resinovorum | reverse complement strand
CACCGCAAAGTACACGATTCCTGCAAAAATCAGGGCAAAAGGCGCTGTTACCATCAGCCCCGCCGTGAGAAATGCGAACGGCCATAGCCAACGGCGAGGGAAAACAGCCAGAGTTGGCGTCGTTGTGCAGGTCATTCTGCAATGGGTAGATCGAAGAGAAACGGAAGCAATAGGCTTCAGTTTGGGGCCAGCTTCACAGCCTGGATTCCCGGCGCAGCGTTGCGCCGTAGGACGGTCTTCAGCGGACGCTTACCAGCGATGGATGTCTCATCGTGGACGTTCATCAGCGCACTTCCATTCCTGGTCTTTACGCGGCGGGAGATGTTGCCAAAGGTCTCGATCAGATCAGCCATGCGATGGGCGAGGCCGGGGTCGCCGCCGTTACTATCCGCAATGATATCGCCGAGCGGGGCCTATTATTTCGCTAGCCCACCCTTGCAGCGGACCGCTGCAAATTGCCGGGCCTGGGCGGCTGCATCGAAGCAGATGTCTCTACGATCAGGATTCCAACACGTTCCTCACTTTGGTGGCGAGCTGTTCGATGGTGAAAGGCTTGCCGATCAATTCCACGCCTGGGTCGATCACGCCATTATGCACGACCGCGTTGCGGGTGTAGCCAGAAGTGTAAAGAATCTTGAGTTCGGGGCGCCGGCGTTGGGCTTCGTCCGCCAATTTACGGCCGTTGATATCCGGCATGACGATGTCTGTGAATAGCAGCGTGATTTCCGGATGCGCGTCGATGAGTTGAAGCGCCGCTACAGCGCCCTCGGCTTCGAGCACCTGATAGCCGAGTTCCGTCAACGCATCGACGCTGAATTGGCGCACCGCCGCTTCGTCCTCGACTACCAGGATTACTTCCTGCTCCTCGCCCAATGGCAGGTCGCCGATTGAAATCGGTTCGGCTTCGATCTCGTCGCCTATGAAGCGTGGGAGGTAGATCTTGACAGTCGTTCCTTGTCCTGGCTCCGAATAGATTTTGACGTGGCCGCCCGACTGTTTGACGAACCCATAGACCTGACTGAGCCCAAGCCCTGTGCCTTTACCAACCTGTTTGGTCGTGAAGAAGGGATCAAAGGCTTTTGCAATGATCTCGGGCGGCATTCCGCAGCCGGTATCGGAAATGGCGATCAGGACATAGTGCCCCGAAGGAACACCAAGATGCGCGGCAGAATAGCGGTCGTCGAAGTGCACATTCTGCGTTTCGATCGTCAGCCGTCCACCCTCCGGCATCGCATCCCGCGCGTTCACGGCGAGATTGAGAACGACATTTTCCAGCTGGTTGCGATCCGCGTGGGTGCGCCACAGCCCCGCGGCGAGCACCGTTTCCAACCGCACATCTGCTCCCAGAGAATGGATGAGCAGTTCGGACATACCCGGTACCAGCTTGTTGGCGTCCAACACTTCCGGATTGAGAGGCTGCTGGCGTGAGAAAGCCAAGAGCCGCTGGGTCAGGGTGGCGGCACGTCCTGCGCCTTCCAGTGCTGCGTCGACGTAGCGCTTCGCCCGCGCATCCTCGGCACCAAGGCGGCGGTTCAGGAGATCCAGGGATCCAACGATGACAGCCAGCATGTTATTGAAGTCGTGTGCGATCCCCCCGGTCAGCTGACCGACTGCCTCCATCTTCTGGGATTGCCGCAGCACTTCCTCGACTTGCTCGCGTTCGGAAATCGCTTGGGCCACGCGCCGTTCCAGATGCTCGTTCAACTCCAGAACCCGCACCTCTGCGCGCTTGCGCTCGGTGACATCAATGGCAGTGCCGATGACCCGAAGGCATTGACCGTCTTCGCCAAAAACGCCCCGGCCTTTTGCGGCCACCCAACGCTCGAGCTGATCTTCCTTCCCGATAGTGCGGTATTCAACGTCATAGATCGCACGTCGCGCAGGATCGGCAGCTGCAGCATAAGCCTTGAACGTCACTTCGCGATCATCGGGGTGAAGACCGTTATAATAATCCGCCATGGTAACCGGCACATCGGCTGAAATTCCGAACATGGCTTTGACGATCGGTGGCCAGATGAGAATGTCATGCACGACATCCACATCCCAGAATCCCACCTCGGCAGCCTGCGTGGCGAGCCGCAGCCGCTCCTCGTTCAACATCAGTTCGGCGCGGGTGCGCTGCTGCTCTGTCAGATCGAGCATGGCACCGATCATCCGGACGGCTTTGCCTTCCGGGTCACGGATGATCTGCCCACGGTCGAGAATAGCCGCGTAGCTGCCATCGACGCGGCAAAAACGATACTCATCCGACCAGCTTTCAGCATCACCATCGATTGCAGCATGAATGCTGTGGTGAACACGATCTCGGTCGTCAGGATGGATATGCTCGATCCACCACTCTCCTGTCGGCTCGATATCGGCGAGCCTATGGCCATGCGTCGCTTCCAGAGCCTGGTTCCACGTGACGTGATTTGTGGCGAAATCCCAGTCCCAGATGGCATCGTTCGTCGCCCGGCTCACGAGGCGATATCGCTCCCGTATGGCCCTCAGCGCCTTCTCAACGCGAGCACGCTGTTCGACCTCGACGCGCAATTCTTCAGCCCGCGAAGCTTGGGCCTGGAGGGCCTTACGAAGCTCCAGCTGAGCCATGACCTGCCGCGCCAGCACCTCGAGCACGTGGCGTTGGTAAGCCGAGATACCGGCAGGGCGCGGCGCACGGTCCAGCACGCAGATCGTGCCGATCGGCAACCCGATCTTGTCCCGCAAGATTGCGCCCGCGTAAAAGCGCAGGCCGCCTTCCGCTTTCACCAAAGGATTGCAGGCGAAGCGAGCATCCTCAAGCGTGTCGGGCACGAGGAGAAAATCGTCTAGTAAAATGGCATGGGCGCAGATCGATACATCGAGAGGCAGTTCGCGCACGCCTATGCCAACTTCTGCCTTGAACCACTGGCGATCACTCGCCACCAAATTGACGACGGCGATCGGCGCTGCGAACGTTTCCGCGGCTAGCTTGGCGATATCGTCGAAGTCGGCTTCCTGCGGGGTATCGAGGATTCCATAGCTTTCGAGTGAAGCCACGCGATCAGCCTCGGACCAGACTTCGGCCGCTGAATTGCCTGGGATTTCTGTCGAATTTAAGCTCATGCTGAGTGACTATCATCCTCGAACGCGGATCGCACTGAAAACCTGCGAAGCGGTCGGCCGGCCTTCAGGCTGGTGAGGTGGGGCTGCGCCGAATTGTCTCGCTCCACTCAACTATCAGCTTGGCGAGGGCTGGTTCTATCACGATGGCGGCAGCCTCACTCGGGCTGAACCATTGGACTTGTCTCTCTCCCTTTTCAGGCCAGGTTTCCGCCTGTCGCTCGAACGCGAGAGAATAGAGGGTGATTTCCAACCTCCGAGATCGACCCCGATCGTCGATCTTGCGCGCATGATAGCGCCCGATGGCAGCCTCGCTAACAACACCAACTACGCCCGCCTCCTCGTAAGCTTCCCGGGCCGCGGCCTCATGCGGGGGCAGTCCGGGCATGAGGTTACCCTTGGGCCGGCAGCCAGCGCTTTCGCTTTCGGGAGGTAACAAGCAGCACCTGCACCTGACCGGCGGAATCCTGTCGATAGGGGAGTGCTGCTATCTGTCTCATATTCCGCCTTATGCCGGCTCTGCTGAGGCAGCCGGGAAGTTATTTACCCACGGAACGCACGCCTTGCCCCCTCCCGATAATTGCGCTTTCAAGCATGTCGGTGGAAGGACGTTTTTTATGCTCCACGAGGCCTTGATACGAAAATGGTCTAGGACTTGGAAACTCACGGCTACTGATCAGCAGGCGGTGCCAGGCCTGTGTGAATACACACGCCGCGTTCCACGCCGGGCCGACATTATTTCGCAGGGCGCTTGCCCCGAGCGCATTCATATCATTCTGACGGGCTGGGCTGCTCGCTATAACATCCTTGGCAATGGGAAGCGGCGTATTACGGCCATACTCCTCGCTGGAGACGTCTGCGACTATCATGGGAGCATTCTGGGAAGAATGGACCATAGCATCTTCGCCCGGACCGACTGCGAGATCGCCTGTGTAGAACCCCAGAGGATTCCAGAAATCTCAGTTTCCCATCCCTCCCTTGCTCGGGCGATAGGGCGCAGCGCTTTGATCGATGAAGCGATCATGCGGCGGTGGCTCGTCAAAAGTGGACGATGCGAAGCTCTAGAAGCTGTAAGCCATTTGCTCGCCGAATTGCATGTCCGCGCCGGTGTTATCGGCCTTACTGATGATCACAGTATGGAATTTCCCCTCATTCAGGAGGAGATTGGAGATGCCACAGGTCTTACTGCTGTCCATGTAAATCGCGTCTTTAAAAAATTGCGTGAATTGCAAATCGTTAGTGCGCATCAAAGAAGAATCTTCAGTCACAATCAAGAAGAGCTAAAATCGCTGGGCGGCTTTGATTTATAATGCTTATATCATAATTTTTAAAATAGCGCCCTGCTATCGCCGCGTTAATGAATGTAGTCGTCGCTTGACCAAAGATTGTATTTACGGCCCGCTACTCACTCCCTATTATCAAAACCTCCACTATTTTGTCTGCGCGATGGGGACTTGTACCGGGTCTGGTAAACGACGATGGAGTGGCGCGACCGAAACGTCTATCGTTGAAGCGATCTCGCGTGCGGTCATCCCGAAGCCAGGAAAACGCAGAGGCCTTCGATCGTTTGGGGTCATGATGGTCTCGCGGGCCGCTACCATAGCTGGGGCGTTTGCTGCAGGCGTTCTTGCTCTGCGCGGCGAAAGGCGAGTCCTGTCGTATCCTGCCATTCTTCGAGAACGGCGTGCGTGACAGTTTTGCCCAGCCCCCGTCATAAGCGGACTGACCGTTCATGGACGCGCTAAACTCCCGATTAAACGGCTTGGATGGGCGCAAACCGGGCGCTCTGTGGAGCGTCCGAGTCGACCGCGACTGCAGACCGGCCGACTTAACCGTCCTCGTATCGCTGATGTTACCGTGAGTTTTCGAATAATGCACAGAGGCCATCTGGATCGCAGGCGCCTGGCAGCGCGCCGATAGCCGCTCTACGACAATGCGGCGAATAGCTCCGTAGCAGGCTGATTGATGCGTGCTTAACCTGCCGGCGACTTACGCCTCCCCTGACATAGCCGCCGATTTCCCACGCGTATCGTGGCGCATGTACGCGGGCCGGAGAGCAGGGAGCGGAGAGGGGAGGAGGGCTGGGGCGACGGACCCGGGGCGATCGACTGCCTCTTCCGTGCCACAGGAGATTATCCCATGGATGTCATCGTTTCCCGCACCCGCATCGCTGGGTGCGCGCCTCTCTATTCCTATCGCGCGCTGGTCCCTGTGGAAAGCGTCGATCCCGACCGGCGCCACCGTGTTGCGATCCTGCATGTTCAGATCGCGATGATCCGATCGGCGTGCACGCGCATTGCCGACACGATTGCGCCCCATCGTTGGTTCGAACGGGATATGGCCATCTCCTTCGGTCTTGCCGCCCAGCTCGGCCTCGCGGCGCGGCGCATCGAAGCACTTCTGTTGCAGTCGGTGTTTCCCGAGATGACCACCTGGTTGGCGCCGATCGCGCTTCGGCTCGACCATGACCCGGGAAGCGCGTCCCACCGCGTCGCGGCGATCGATCTCAATGCCGCTTTTGATGCCATCGCCCCGCACATCGACACGCTGACCGCCGCCGAGCTGGCGCCGCCTCGGTCCACCGATCGCCGCGCCGCCTGATCCAGGAAAGATGCACATGATACATTACACACTTTCCCATCTCGAAGCGGCCGCCTCCCTCTGGGAAGCGGTTCTCGACCTGCGCGACCATCCGGCCGCCGAACCCGACGCTCTCGTTCGTGCGCTGGCGATCCGAACATCGTTCGAGGCGATCGGGACCTGCGCCATGCGCATCATTGTCGTGGGCTGGATTGATGCGGTCGATGCCGCCTGGTACAGGAACCAGGAGACCTGCCCCTTCTGTTTCGACTGGTCCTTTGTGAAGCAGTGGGTCATCGACACCATCGACTGGTCCGACCCCGATAATCCGGCCATCCGGATAGATGGTTCGGGCACTGACATGACAGACAACGTGACTACGGCCGCCCAAGCGGGGGCGAAGTCGCCCGGGCCAGCGGGGCCACAAATCACTCGGCACGAACATGTCGTCCTGCTGGCCCGCGTGCGCGTCGCCCTGGCGAGGCCGGACAGCCTCGATGCCGCCGCACGCGCCACATTGACCGGGGTGATCGGCGCCAGCGAAAGCGGGCTCAGGGTTTGTGCGCTGCCCTGGCCGATCGATATGCATCTGGGCATCATCGAGCACCGTCATGGCATCAATTTCTACGCAGGCCTGAACCATGACGTTCTTGTCGCGGAGATGGCGGAATATGCGCGCGAATGGTGGAAGGAGATCGGCGACAGGCGCGATCCGCATACACTGCCAGATGACGAGGTCCTCGCCGCCTATTTCGACGATCACCCTTCGGAAAGCTATTCGACCGAGATCCTGCGCCTGGAGCCCCTCCCGGCGGTCCGCTCAGTCTCTTCGATCGAAAGCGGCGCCTACTGCGTGCTGTCGACAGCCCATCTGACGGTGCAGACGGCCGGCCTTCTCGACAAATGGGCCTGCTGGCCTCCGAGCGACCGCCCCATCGACATCGCCGCCTCCGTCTATGGCTGGTTCGTACCGACGCGGCCGCTTCCCGATGACCGCCGAGCGCAGATCCCGGATGATCTCCAGGAAATTATCGCGTTCGGACGTGATCGGGGCTTCCAGTTCCTGCTCTTCGACTGCGATGCAGACCGCGCCGCCGATCTCCCCGTCCACGACTGGTGACCGCATCGAGGAACGGCTTACCAGCCAGGAAGAGTCTGGCTGGCATCCCGCCGGAGATGGACTCCTTTCGGAACCCCATCGCCTTCAATCCATCATGGAGCGCCCGCCCCGGCCTCCATCAACGGCAGCAGCATCGCATGGAGGGCATCTTCCGCGCGCTCACGCCGGGGTGCATCGCTCGAGGCCAGGTCCTTGCGCATCCAGTCGGGCAGTCGCCGCACGAGGTCCCGCAGTTTTACATCGTTTGAGTTGCTCATCGCCTCCTCTTTGCAGGACGCTCACCGCGACGACAACTGTCTTGGCGCTTTGCGTCGGCAGACCGCCAAGCCGGGACGAAAGGGAAGGGGGCAGCGTAGGGGAGACGGCCGGATGGTCCGTCGCCGAGACAGGAGATGATCATGCCTCTTCCCGCCACGATCGAGATCGCCGCAGCCAGGACGCCGTTCGCTGCGCGTCCCGCCTTGTCGCGGGAAGCGCGCTCGATGCGATTCACGAAATCCTGCAGAATTGCCGCCGGGCCGACGCGCAGCACGTCATGATCAACCTTGTCGAGGAAGACGGCCGCGCCTTTCTCGATATCCACGATGACGGCTGCGGCATCGACAATCCCGCTGCGCTCCTGACCTTCGGTTTATCCGGTTGGGGCGACGATATCATGCGGCGTGAGGCTCTGGCCGGCATCGGCCTGTTCAGCCTTGCCGGTCATGCCATCGAGATCCACGCCTTCTCGCCCGCGATGGGACACGGCTGGAAGGTCCGGATTCCCGCTGAAGCCTGGAGTGGCGACAGGGCGCTCGAACCCGAGCCGTGCGACCTCGGCTGGGGAACGATGGTCCGCATCGAGATATCCGGCGACTGGAAGATGGGCATCTGTTCGGCCATTGCTGAGGCTGCTCGTTACTATCCCTTGCCGGTGATGCTGGACGGTGCGTTGCTGCCCCGCAAGGATTTTCTCAAGGATGCGCTGCTGATCGAAGAGGCCTGCGGTTGCCGTATCGGCGTCTATAAAGGCAATTCGGTTCGGCAAGATGGCCCCTGCATCAACTTCCATGGTTTGGCCGTCCCGTGTTCTCTTCCCAATATATTCGAGTTGAAGAGGCAGGACTGCCACTGGTCCGTTCGCATCGATGTGATCGACGCGCCTGAAATTCGCCTCGCCCTGCCGGCCCGCAACGCGGTGATCACGAACGAGGCGATGAAGGCGCTGCGCATCGCCATGGAACGGGCCCTATACACGGCCATCGCTGCCCAGGAGGAGCATCGCCTGCCCTTCGCCTTATGGCTGCGGGCTCGAGGACTCGGTGTGACGCTGCCCGCGGTACGGCCAGGGCTCTCGATCTGGCATCCATCGTCCGACGATGAACATGACAAGCCCGCCGACGGAACGACTGCCCCTGAGACTGCCTCTGGGGGCGCATTGATGGTTGTCCCCTCGCTGCGCTCCGAGATCGCGCAGGCGCTGGCACTCGCCCACCATCAGCCGCCGCTTCAGGATTTCGTGCTGGTGGAGGAGGAACGCTGGCTCGACGGCTATGACTGGTACGACGCTCTACCGATCATCCTCTATGTTTCCTTCCGGATTTACCGGGAGGGCATCGAATATCCTTATGGTGAAGACGATCGCCTTCCATGCAGCTTCGCTTCAGGTTTCGTCGACAGGATCGTTTCCGACCTGGAGATTGCCGAGACCTGCCATGAGGATGCGCCGCGATACGTCCATTCCATTGAAATCCCGGCCCTGGTCTGTCCCACTGGCAGTTGGGATATCGAGGAGGCCGTCGTCCTTGTGACCCGCGGCGGCGGTATCGACCCGGATCGCGTGGGACGCATGATCCACGCGTCGCTGTTCTCTGCGCCCGACGATGCCGACGCCGATAGCTGGGAGACCCAGTCCCGCGCCTTCGCGCGAAGCCCGGCAGGTGGCGACCGGCGTTCTTCTGGGGGAGGACGCCGCCACCCTCGAGGCCATCCTGATAGAGGCGCGCCATCATCTCGCCTGTCTGATCCCGAAGGATCGCCGGATTGTCATCCACGCGGATCGCGCCGGCATCACCGCCGATTTCATGCCGGACTGATGAGCCGCCGCCCGAACCCGTCCCCTGAGCAGCAGATCCGGCGTCCGGACACGATGCCGACGGAAGGAGCACGCCCATGACGATCGCCACTCATGACTTCACCCGCGATGCGAAAGTTCCGCTCGGTCACTGTTCGACCGGCACGCTGGAACTGGATCTCGGCAAACTGATGTCAGGCCGCTGCCTGATCCAGGGATCGTCGGGCGCGGGCAAGAGCCAGACGCTGCGCCGGATCATCGAGGAGGCCTTCGATTATCTGACGACAATCATCGTCGATCCGGAAGGCGAGTTCGCCAACCTTGCCGCGCATATCGGCGCCACCACCGTCGTCGCGCGTGATTATGCCAATGACGGTCTTACCGCACTGGCGCTGCGCACCCGCCAGCACCGTATTGCCCTGCACCTCGATCTCACCGATCTGGAACCCGACCAACGCATCGAGAAGGCCGCCGCCTTCTTCGCAGGGCTGCTCTCGGCGCCGCGCGAGCATTGGGCCCACACGGTGCTGGTCTGCATCGATGAAGCGCATCTGCTTGCGCCGCATATGGCGGCCTCGGCCCGCGATGCCGAAACACGTCGCCTTGGCGTCGCCACGCTCACCGACATGTGCGCTCGGGGGCGCAAGCGCGGGATCGGCACGATCATCGCTACGCAGCGTCTCGCCAAGCTCGCCAGTTCGGTGGTCTCCGAATTGCACAACCACCTGATCGGTCTCAACGTCTTCGATCGCGATGTCGCGCGCGCCGCCGACCTGCTCGGCTTCGGTGGCGATCAGGCGGCGCTGCTCCGGCAGTTGCCGCCGGGAGAATTTTTCGCCTTCGGTCCCGCGCTTTCGGCGCTGCCCGTACTGGCGAAAATCGACACGACGATTACACCGCATATCGGCCGTACACCCGATCTGGTCGCCGCGGCCGACCTCGACCCGGACGAGAGCCGCACGCTCCTCGACCTCGACACCTTGCGCGAGGTGGCGCCGAGCAGGAACACCCATGCCGCCATGCGTGGCCAACGCGCGCTCGATGCTTTCCTGCTCGATCCTGCCGCGCCCGCCGCCGCGCGCATCGTCGGGGCGCTGGGCAGCATCGCGCCCAACGCCACTACGGCCGATGATCTTGCGCGCCATCTCGCGCTGCCCGCCAATGACATCGATGCCGGTCTCGATCTGCTCGCCGCGATCGGCGCCTCGGACACCATGCCGCGCGGCGATACGCGTATCGCGCGCCTGTCGGCCCGGTTGCGCCTGCGCGTCGTCGACACTCCAGTCGTCGGCCTGGCCTGAAAGAAGCCCACCATGACCCAGACCAGCTTCGATCTCGACACCGAGATCGTCGAACTGACCCCTTTCGTCCCCGAGACGGATACCGCGCCGACCGTGCCGCTATCTGAACTGGCTTTCCGCGCGGATGCATGGCTTCCCCATGAGACGGGGCGTCTCCGCGTAGCTTTTACCGACGATTGCACGATCGAGGAAATCGCCGCCCAGCTTGGGCGGTCCCGGGCCGCTGTCGCTACCCGGATCCATGACCTGGGCCTGCGCCGTAATTCGCGGCGATCGTGGAGCGACTGGGCCGATGAGGAACTGGCGCGCTGCTACGCCCACGAGCCGACGGCGACGTTGGCGGCGCGGCTTGGTCGCGGCGTGAGCGCGCTCTATGCCCGCGCCCGGCTGCTTGGCCTCTCTGAACCCGGATCCCCGCCGTACAGTGGCTGGGAGGACGCGCAACTGCGCGCGGGCTACGCCACAGGCGTACCTGTCGTGCAGATCGCGAGCCTGATCGGGCGACCCTTCGCCGGCGTCATCTCGCGCGCTTCGGCGCTGGGGCTGCGCCATGCCTGCCAGCCGGACGACTGGAGCGACGCGGAAATGAACCGCGCCCTCGAACTCGCGGCAACCGGCGCACGTTATGTCGCCATCGCCGAGGTTCTGGTGGCCGAAGGCTTCCCGGCCCGGAACAGTCGCAGCCTCGGCCAGCGCCTGCGTAAGCTGGGCTATGGCAGGGGCTGGGGCCGCCCGTGGATCCCCGAGGAGGACGCGCTTCTCCGTCATGCCTACAGGACGGGGGCGAGTCTGACGCCTCTGCGCGAGCGGCTTGGCCGCACCCCCCACTCGATCCGCTGGCGGGCCGAGGCGCTGGGGCTCAGGGGCTCGCATGTCCGCCGGGACGGATTTCGGCAGGGACCGGTGTGGACGGCCGAGGAAGAAGCCCGGTTGCGGGCTGACTATGGCAAGGTTCCGACCCGCCAGATCGCCGAGGCGCTTGGCCGCGGCGTGCGCGCCGTTCTCTATCATGCGAACCGTATGGGGCTGGTCCACGGGTTCATGCGCGCATTCAGCGCCGACGAAGAAAGGGCGATCCGTAACGCCTGGGCATATGGCGTCTCGATGGTCGATGTCGCGCAGGCCCTTGCCCGCGATCCCGCCGTCATCGGCAAGCATGCCGCGCGCCTCGGCTGCCGGTTCAACGATCCGGCGCGTCCCACGCGAGGCCCTAAGACGCGGCGGGCCAATAGACCACCTGTCACGCTCCACAGCCTGCTGGCGCTCGATACCGCTGTTCCGACCGGTGTCGATCTTCCGATCGCTGCCTGATCCCGGCCGCCGCTTCATTTCCGGAGGTTTTATGTCCACGCCTGTCCCGCCCAGCAGCCTGTCGTCTCTGCGGCGGCAACTCTCCAGCTTCGATCACGCGCTCAGAACAGCCCAGCAGCTGCGGTGTGCGACCGGTGTGCCGCACTATGTCGTGCATGGCGTCGCGCCGTTACAGGCGTTCAGGGTTACGATGCGGCCGCCTGCCTGGCCCGACCGCTGGCTGGCGATGGTCGCATGACGATGCCATCTGCCACCTATCCGGTCGTGGCGGCCTGGGGCATGGGCGTAAACAGCACCGCCATGATTATCGAGTGGGTAGCCCGGGGCCGAAGGCTGGATGCCGTATTGACCGCGGATACTGGCGCCGAAAGCCCCAGAGTTACGCCTATCTTCCGATTTTTCAGAAATGGATGGACGATCGAGGTATATCTCACCATATTGTTCGATACGAGCCAAAGAAATTCAAGCATTGGCCGCCGTACTTCACAATATTGGAGAATTGCCTGACGAACTCGACTTTGCCATCTGCCTCATTTGGTAGGAAATCTTGTTCAGTCAAATGGAAGATACAGCCTCAAGACCTTTGGGTGTCAAAATGGCAACTTGCAAAGAATATATGGCAGGTTGGCGGTAAGGTTGTCAAGCTGATCGGGTATGACGCTTCACCTGCCGACAACCGGCGTTATGCAAACCGCGAAGGCATCATGGATGCCCGATACGACTATCTTTATCCGCTTCTGCACGAATGGCATTGGGACCGCGACGCCTGCATCCGGCGAATTGAGGCTGAAGGCTTGCCGGTTCCCCCGAAATCGAGTTGCTGTGCGCATATGCGTTCCGAGGAAGTCGCGCAATTGCCGCGCTGGGTGCTTCGATTGATCGTGTTGGTTGAGGCGCGGGCCGCGCCACGCCTGCGCAATGTCGAGGGATTGTGGCGTCGGGCGACGAAAGCCCGTCCCGGCTCCATGACCATGTTCATCCGGCAGCGAGAGCTTCTTGATCCCGACGAGATCGACGCCATCGTCGCAGGCGCACCTGTCGATCTCATTGATTTCCAGCGTGTCGCTGCGGCCATTCCCGTGGAGCGACGGCCGCATATGCGCCAATGGATCGATCGGTTCAATGAAGGTGTCGAGAGGCTCGCCGCCTGATTACCTCACCCGCTTGGGACGTGATGTTCATTTTGCCGGTCTCGCGTACTGGCTAGCGGCACTGGCTTGCATTCGCGCGTGCCCTGCACCGACGAGGGTTCGACCGCTCGTTTCGATATAACCCGCGGGGAAACGCTTCCTCTTGACACTTCGCACGTGCAGCATTCACAATCTGCACGGTCTTGAGGTCTGGCCGCCCCTGCGGCCAAATGTCCCAATCTTCAGGACCACCTGCGCACCCGAGGGGCAGGCGGGAAATTTCATCGTCAGGGCCGCGATGGCGCAGGAAGGCCCACCACATAGGGGCATCGCAGTCCTGGAGAACGACTTATGATCTCTTTGGTGTGGCGCTTCGTTTTTTGTCCGCTCGATCGTCATAAATCGTTCCGGAGAGATATGTGGTGGAACGGGGATCATTACATCGGAACCTGCCAATACTGCGGCTGCGCGATCCGGAAGGATGGCCCTCGTCGGTGGCGCCGCATCCTTGCCTAGCGGATGCTCCGGGCAGGGGGCGGTAACCGATGCAGGCACGACCCCTTGATCACAGGCCCATGTGGTGCACCTCGCTCCGGCCGCTGTTTCTGGTGCTGTTTGCCGGCCGGGGCACCGCGTTTCCCAAATCTTCCATGAGGCTTCGATCATGTCTAAGGTTCGCATCGGTGAGTGGAATATCGATCTGGCCCAGGCCACCGCGTCGAAAGGCGACATCGAGGTAAGGATCGTCACGCATGAAGACGGCACCTACACCATCGCGTATTCCGGACTGGAAAGCAGCGAAACCGCCCGCCTTCTGGGACCGGAGGTTCTTGACGCTTTCCAACGGGCAGGGGCCAAAGCCTTCGAGCAGGGGCCTGAGTAGAAACGCGAGACATTCCAACTGAAGCTCTGGACTATCTGTGCCCCGCATGTTGCAATGCAATATTCCCGCGAATCAGGAGGCTTTCTTGAAAGAATTCTCGATGATCCGCCACCTCGGTTTCGTGGCGGCACGACGCGGTGAGCCCACATCGGCTAATCCCTACAGGACATATCTCGGACGGATAGCCTGGATAGGCGGTTACTCCGAAGGCCGAGTTTCCCAAGCGTTCGGCACGATGCTGGCGTCCTGCGATACGGCAAGTAAGCGGTAGCCGGAACACTGGCTCCAACCTTTACGCTCTCGCTATTTCCCAGATCGGCCGATCACGGCGTTACGTCAATTTCAATCCCCAACTCCGGATTGGCTGGGGATTTCGAGCGGTCGCATCCGCCGTCTTTCGATGGCCATTCTTTCCGCCGCGCGGCCCGCCCCTATCTCCTGCTCGCTCCCGATACCGGGACCGCACCTGCCGGTGCCGCCGACCACGCCGCTCCCGCAGTGTCTGCGATGACCGCCGGTTCACGCCGCTGCCCCTCGCTACGGCGACTCCCGCCAGCGTAGCACCCGCGCGGCTACCGCCGCGCCCCGGGCGTCGCGCCCCAATCCACCTTCATCATCCCTCGCGCCGCGCCTCTGCCCCTGATCGTGCCGCGGTGTCGCGCGGAGTTGCGGGCGGCGGGGGCGTTGCGCGTGGACCGCGGCGGCGTCGCGCTGGGGGAGGCGGAGCGCCTCGCCGCGGGCGCGCGGCGCGGGAGGCGAGCGCGGGATAGAGAGGAGAGAAGGGCCGGTGAGGGTGTCGCTGAGAATGGTTTCGAGCGACATTCGAAAGGTAAAGACGATGAACATCGGTGAAATCTTTAATCGGAATGGCCGTCTGAAGGGCTCGATCGCCACTCGCACCATCGATCTGCCCAGTGTCGGGCTGCGCAAGGTCGTGAGCGATAATCCGAAGGCTCCGGTCTACGAGATCCTCGCGCTTAACGTCGCCCGCCGCTACGTCCAGATCGGCGCGCTGTGGGAGGCCGTGTCGAAGCAGGGGGATGTGTTCCTCGCCGGGAACATCGACGACCCCAGCCTGCCCGAGCCGCTGCCGATCGCGCTCTTCCCGGCCGACCATGGCGGCTACATGGTCGCCTGGCGCCGCGACACCATGCGCTCCGATTTCGGTGGCGGCATGGGCGCGAGCAGCGGCCGGTACGACGATCGCGACCCGGGCGATCAGGGCGGCTTCGGTGACAGCACCGTGGGTGCCGGCGGCGAACGGTCGGGTTCGGACACCTCGTTCGAGGAGGAAGACCCGTTCTGATCACGCGCTGATCAGTCCCATCGGGCCGGGGAGGCGTCAGGCTTCCCCGGCCTCTTTCTTTTTCGCCCATGAGGAGACATCCCATGCCCCGCTCTTCATTGCATTCTTCCGCCCCGTTGACCGACCTTGCCGCGCTCTCCGCGGCGATCATGGCCAGCCCCTCGATCCGCGACCTGCTCGCGCGGCATGTCGAGGGCGCGTCTCCCGTGCCGGAAATCCCGGCGGGTATCACCTGCGGCGAGATCATCGCCGCCATCTACGACCTGCTCGAGAATACGCCGCTCGCGCCGCATGCGGCCGGGATCGTCGATACCGTCCTGACGCGCGCGGCATTCGTCGCGCCCGCCCGGGCGAGCAGGCACTGACCCGGCACGACACCCATGCAGGGCCGGGACGCTATCCTCGCGTTCGCGGCCCTTTTCCTTTTGCCCCCCTGACAGGGAGAAGTTCCATGAGCCACGACCATTCGCGCAGCATCAGCCGCTTGGCTGATCTGCCCGCGCTGTTCGCCGAAGTGACCGCGACCCCGGAATTCCAGCGCGCGTTCGGTGATCCCATCCCCCTCTCGATCATCAGCCCGGGGGATGAACCCGGCGAACACGACATGCCCGAGCCGCTCCACGCACAGGCCGATTGTGCCGGGGTCATCGCCACCATTTTCGACCTGCTGACCGACACCCGCCTCGATGCGCTCGCCCCCGAGATCGCATGGGGCATGGTGAACAGCTTCCATTTCGTCGCCGGAAAGCTCGAACGGCAGGAAGACCTGTTGGCCGACGAACTGCGCGACATGATGCGCCGCTCCGACCTTTCCGAGGTGTTTAACACCGAGCTCGAGGAGAAGCAGCTGCTGTGCCAGTCGCTGTCCGAACAGCGCGAAGCGGTCGAGTGCATGCGCGACTATGCGGCCGACACCTTCCGCGTGCTTTCGGGCCGTCCCTGGTCGCCGGCGCGCGGTTCGCGGGTCTCGAAGGTCGCCACCGCCACGCAGGTCGCGATACAGGACTTCCTGCGCGCCCGGGAGCTCGCCGAGCGCGAGCGGTACCGCCCGCGTGGCCCGATCGTCGTCGCCTCGGGCCATGCCGAATGGCACGACTGGCAGATCCTGTGGGACCGGCTCGACGCGATCCTCGCGCGGATCCCGCACATGACGCTGGTGACCACCGCGCAGCGTAAGGGCTTCGATGCGATCGTGGCCTCGTGGGCGGGGAGCCGCGAGGTCCAGCTCGTCACCTACTCGCTGATGGGCGCGGGGCGCGGCGCGCCCTTTGCCCGTAATCGCAAGCTGGCCGAACTGAAACCCGTCGAAGCCGTGCTGGGCGAGGGCTCGGGCATTCAGGCGAACCTCTATCAGGCGCTGCGAAAGGTCGGTGTTCCGATCCATGCCTTCCGAAAGGCCGATCAGGCACCCGCCGAGAAGATCACCGCGCTTCCGCGGGGCCGCTCTCGCCGAGTAGCCTGAGACCGAAGTCTTAGCGCATTTTTCGAGGGACGGCGCGCCGCGCCGTCCCCCCTTTTTTGCGCAAGGGGCGTGCAGGGTCGCGAGGTCGCGGGCGCTCCACTGAGAGGTAAGCGCCTGGAGGCACCCGTTGCGAATCAGGGGCATCGAGCCCCAGATTCGCAAAGCCTCTTCTCTCTCTCAAGAATTCCAATGGTGGCACGGGACCGCGTCGGCCTCAAGGACGACGGGGCCCCACCATTTTTCCGGGCGGGTCGGGCGTCGCGCCTGGCCTGCAATGATGATGGCCGCCCGGAAAAATCGTGACCCCCATCGCCGGCTGCGCCGGTCGCGTTCCGCGATCCTTGACCCCGCCGCTCGGAGCCCGTGCCCAGGGGGGAACCTCTTTCGTTTCTACAGGAGGTTTCCATGACGAAGATCCACCGCAGCGTCCGCCCCTTCTCCGACATCGCCGAATTCATCGCGCAGGAAACGATGGGGGGCGCGACCGACGACTTCCACGCCGCATTCTCCTCCGATCTTGGCGGCATCCGCATCGGGCGCGGCGAAGAGGAGATGGCGACCGACATGCCCGATCCGCGCGAAGCCCAGCTTGCCGTCGAACTGATCGTCACGACCCTCGTCGACCTGCTGCGCGACACGCGGCTGCAGCCTGCCGCCGAGCGCCTCGCATGGGGCATCGTGAACAGTTTCCATCACGTCGCCGACCAGTGGCAGGGGCAGGCCGATAAGGCGACGCGCGACATTCAGGACCTGCTGCCGCGCGCCGACGGCAGCGAAATCCACGGCGTCGAACTCGAGCAGGCACAGGGCGAACTCGAATTCCTCGACGAAGCCACCGACGCCCTGCGCTGCATGCGCGACCATGCCGCCGACGTCTTCCACACCGAAACCGGACGGCCATGGTCGGCACCGAAGGGATCGCTGGTCTCGAGTAAGCGTACCGCCTCGGTGATCGCCGCCACCGATTTTCTTGCCGCCCGCCGCCAGCGCCGCACCGACGCGCATAACCCGCGAGGGCCCATCGTGATCTTCTCAGGCGGCGCGGACTGCTGGTTTGACGACCGCCTGATCTGGGCGAAACTCGACGACGCGAAATCCCGGAACCCGGCGATGGTGCTGGCGACGACCGCACAGGATAAGGGATGCGACGCGATGGCCGCAGCGTGGGCCGCCTCGCGTAAGGTGAAGCTCATCACGTTCCGCCTCAGCGCCAAGCTGGGGAAGAGGGCAGGGTTCGTCCGGAACGAGCAGATGGTCGGACTGCGACCCGTCGAGGCGCTGGTCTGCGAAGGGTCGGGCCTGCAGTCCCACCTCGCGCGCCTCGTGAAGGAGAAGCGTATCCCGGCGCGGTTCGTGAGGCTCAGCGATCAGGGATGGGAGGCGCAGTGAGATTCCGCCAGAGGATCGGTCCGGTTCGCCGGGCCGGTCCTCATTTCTTTTTACCAAGCGTAGCTCTCGCCCCCGCTCAGGGACCCGCAGGCGGGTCCGTCGCGGGCGCGATGCGGGACCGCCAGGCGGTCCCGGCCTCCTGCGCGCGGCTTCGCCGTGCTCGTCGCAGGGACACCCTCCGGGTGCGGTCTGGGCGGGGTTGGCTGAGGGGCGAGGCCGCGTCCTGCCACCAGAGGAGAGGAGGGCAGAGAGGGGTGGCTCATTCGAGGAGATTAAAGCCATGTCCGAGCATCTGCACCTTTCTAATTCGGCCGTTTTCGTTTCCGGATCGCTGTCCATTACCGCGCTTCCCGAGCCCGTGATCGAACGCATCGATGGTATCCTGTACCGTGCGCTTCCCATCCTGATCGGGGACGCGCGCGGCGTGGATCGATTGGTCCAGCGCCATCTTTCCGATCGCGAGATCGCTGCTGTCAGGGTCTACTGTTCCGGCGAGGAACCGCGTCATAATATGGGCGACTGGCCTGTCCGGCGCATTCCTACTTCCGGGCGAAAGGGCACCGCCGCCTTCCATGCCGCGAAGGATGCGGCGATGGCGCGCGATGCCGCCCTCGGTCTCGTGATCTGGGATGGTCGCAGCCGGGGCAGCCTTGCGAATATCCACCGGTTGGCGGCGCAGCGGCGCTTCATCATGATCTGGTTCGGGCCCGAAGCGCGGTTCATCACCCTGAGATCGGATTCCGACAGGGACAGCTTTCTCGAGGCGCACCCCTGCCGGAACCTGGTGATGACCGGCGCGTGATCAGATCGCTGCCGGCAGTCCTTTAATCGCCGTCAGCGCCGCGCCGCCGCCTACCCGGACCGCCTGTGTGAGAAGCTCGCGAAACTCCTTTTCCGTGAGCTTCTCCACCGGCATCTCCGCGATCATCGCGGCATATCTGCCCCGCAACGCACGGCGCGCGTTTTCCAGTTCATCGTTCATCTTGCGCTGACGCGCTTCGAGATCGGCGAGCCGATCCCTTTCCGTCATCTTCGGCATTTCCATCGTCCTTCCCCGATGGCCTGCCCGTCGCTTGCGACTGTGCCACATCGGCGGGTCGGCGCAAGCGGGGATTGCCGCTTCCTGCGGAACCGGCGGGGCTTCGCGCCTGGCCGCTCCTGTCGGTCCGTCACCGACCACATCCCATCCCATCCATCGGCCCGCGGTGCCTGTCCTCCGCGGACACCCCATGAGGAGGCTTTCATGCTCACCATCGAACCCGATTACGACCGATTCGTCGAAACCCATGAACCGCACTATTTCTCTGCGCAGGCGAGGGGGTTCGCTCTCATTCGCCAGATCGAGCGCCACCTCAAATCGGCTAATTCCTACGCGGGCCAGTACTATGGTTACACCGATTACGAGACCGGTGACTTCGTGATAACCGGCGAGTGCGACGAGGAATACGAGGCGGAATGGAACCGGGCTTCGGACCTCGCCCGGATAGGTGCCCGCTCCAATGCGTATCGGATCATCCGGGCGCAGGGCCGTGACGACGAGGCGGCCATGCTCATCCTGGAAGCGCACGCGTTGGTCGCCCAGCAGGGCTGATCACATATCCCGGGACCGGGCCTGACGCCCGGTCCCTTTTTTTTTGCTTTCGGGGAGACCCCACCCATGAACGCCATCCCTCAAACCTCCTCGCCACGCACCACCGCGAAACTGCAGCAAGGGTGCCCCGCCCCTGCCGGTACGAGGCTGCGCAGCGCGAGCGCGCTGCGTAAGGCGGGACGCACGGCGCGAGGCCGTTTTGTAATGGACCCTACGCACGGGTGCTGCAGAGAGAAATCCTCGCTCTTTCAGCGGGCTATTCATGCAACCCCGGTGATACGCGTTTTCTCAGCGGTGTATTACGAAGCACACGAACTTCACCTGCTCTCAGTGCAAGTCATTGCAAAATCATCGTGATTCTGCGTGTGCCACGTCTCACGTGCCCAAATTCGTTGTCGGGATGGCTTGGTAAGGTTAGCCTTCTTTCATGACCTGCATAGACTCCGATCCCGACACCGTTCGCAACGCGCTGAGATCCTGGATTGGCGTCGAAATTTTGACACCGGGGATTGTCGAAGAGGGAGGCTGGAATGGCTACGCGCAAGTAATAGGAGGCCAGCTTCGTAACAGGGCAACGGAGGCGCAGACCGGGCAGAGCCTCTGGGATACTCCTGAAGACGACGACATCGCGCCATGGTTTGGTGAAATGCAAACCGACATCGCCGGAGGCGAAGAGCCGATCGCCACCACCGAACAACACCCTGTTTCACCAGGCCACCACGACGCCCCGCAAGCCCGAAGAGAGCAACTCAAGCCTCGTCCCTGGTACAAGATCGTCCTTGCTGCGATGCCGACAGCAGGCGCCATGAAGTTCCTGGACGGTGTCTTCGGCGATGAGGTCGATGACGATACCGTCGATCGCAAGATGCGGGGAAACGTTCTCGCGGCGACGCTCATTCTCGATGAGTTCGGTATCCTCGTGCCCGGCAGTATAGCGCTGGCCTGCTTCGCATGGGGTGTCGGGAAACTCTGCGCCGACGGTGCTGCTGCCGATCTCTCCGGATGGGCAAACGACGAGCCGTCGCTCTTGCACGAGGTGACGGCCCGCCTTTCACCCACCGATACCGCGGGGCGTCCGCGTGCACTGAGTTGGCAGGATCTACGCGACGTGTCGCGCAAGTTGCGGACCGATCTGGGGGTTCCGGAGGATCTCTGGATCGTGACACCTTGCGCCATCAGGACGATCAAGAAGGATCCGCCGAGCGGGGATATCCTCGCCACCTTCTATCTCCCGGACCTTCTGGCGGTAGAAAGGGATCTGTCGGGCTTGCCCGCCGCCACACGCGCTTATCTCGGTCTCGACCGGCCGAAGCAAACCTGGGATGCGCTCAGCGACCGGCGCCGGTTGTCGGACCTTCTTCAGCCCGGTCTATTCCCTCTCGCTCGGTGGCCCGGTCCCGGTCTGCACCCTCTGACCCTGTTGCAACAAGGGGCGGTCAACGCCGCTCTCCGTGATCTGTCCCAGGAGGGACTATTCGCCGTTAATGGCCCACCGGGAACGGGCAAGACGACCTTGCTGCGCGATGTCGTTGCGCACGTCCTCACCAACCGGGCCGAACGACTGGCCGAGATCGACAAGCCGTGGAATGGCCTCGGCAACATAGATCTCATGGACTATGCGATCGTGGTGGCGAGCAACAATAATGCCGCCGTCGAGAATATCAGTCTGGAGCTTCCTCTTCGCGAGAAGGCGCTCGATCCGAGCATATGGAAGGACGGCCGCCTGACCTATTTCTCGCATACCGCGACTCACGTCCTGGGTTTATCGCAGGATGAAGAGGAAGCGCGCAAAGCTTGGGGCGTGATGGCGGCGAAGCTCGGCAATTCGAGCAACCGTTACGAATTTCATAAGCGATTCTGGTTCGACAAGGACTGGGGGCTGTCGGAGTGGTTCGACCGGGTTTGGTCGCCAAATCAGCCGCGGTTCGAAGGGAAGGAACCCAGTCGGCTGTGCCAGATCGATCCGCCTCCCACCAGGGAGCAGGCGCGCGCGGAATGGCGGAAGGCACGAGCGGAATTTCGCGACGCATTGGAGAAGTGCAGGCGGTTGCGCTCGGACCTAATCGAAATGGCACGCGCACGGGATCGGCTGCGGTTGCTGGAGAGCGGAAAGCCCGCTTTGCACGACAAGTTGTGCGAGGCGATTCATGATCGTGAGGATGCCGAGCGGGCGCTCCTCGTCGATGAGGAGCGCTATCGATCCGCAGAAGAGGAACGGAATGCCGAACTAGGTATGCTCTCAGCCTTGCGGAGTGCGAGGCCAGGTTTTCTGGCGCGTCTCATCGGATCGGAAAAATGGCGCGCGTATCAACGTTCGATTGAGATGCGCGTTGGCGACCTGGAGCGCGCCGGAACCGTCGCCACGGAGGCAGCGCGAGATCGCGACGCGACGAAGGATTTGGTCAAAACCCTTGCCGCGCTACAGGTCGAGCTGGCGCGCCAGTTGGGCTATCTGGAAAAGGAAATCTCTGAGCTTGATCGAAAAGTTGCGGTGGTGGAAACAAGGCTTGAAGGCGCAAGTCCCGAACCCGGTTTCTGGGAGCAGGCAGAAGACGCACTGCAAGCCGCATCGCCCTGGAACGGAGGCGAGTTCAGGGCTGCCCGCGACGCCCTGTTCGTGGCTGCAGTACGCCTCCACCGCGCCTTCCTGATCGCTGGTGTGAAGCATATCAAGCCGGCTTTGAACAAGGTAATGTCCGCCGGCCGGGGCGACCCGCCGACCGCGCGAGATTGGGGTGCATTCTTCCTTCTCGTTCCCGTCGTCTCGACGACCTTCGCCTCGCTAGGACGAATGTTTCCTACTCTGAAAGGTGGATCGACGGGTTGGTTTTTACTCGACGAGGCTGGGCAGGCCTGTCCTCAACATGCCCTCGGCGCGATCTGGCGTGCTCGCCGCGCGATCGTGATCGGGGATCCATTACAAATTCCGCCGGTGGCTACTTTGGGCAAGGAAACAACCCGGAAAATTTTCGAGAATTGCGGGAGCCGGGCTACGGAATGGAGCGCTCCGGGCCAGTCGGTGCAGACGCTGGCGGATCGCGCCAGTGCGATTCAGGGGCAATTCCCTGCGCTGGATGGCAACCCGGAGCAACCCCGTATTACGGGGTTTCCCCTTCTCGTGCATCGACGCTGCGACAACCCCATGTTTGCCATCGCCAACCGTATCGCCTATGGCGAGCGGATGATCCACGCGACCGGCGGGGGCAACTCCAGGCTGCGCGAAATGTTGGGACATACGGCTTGGATCGATGTCGATGCGCCGTCCTCCGACAAATGGGTTGCTGAGGAAGGACGCTTGATCGATCAGGCTCTGCGCTCCGTGTTACGGCACGATCAGGATTTGCCCGACCTATACATCATCAGTCCGTTTCGCGTGCCGACGGGTAACCTCAAGGCGCTATTGACGCGCAAGGATGCTGCGCTGGGCAGGATTTCGCAGAAGAGGGCGGAGGCCTGGCTCGATCGGCATGTCGGCACGATCCATACCTTCCAGGGCAAGGAAGCCGAGTGCGTTATTCTGATGTTAGGGGCAGGGCGAGGCGCGAAGAACGGTTCTCGGAAATGGGCAGGTAACACGCCCAACATGCTCAACGTTGCGGCCACCAGGGCAAAGCGGGGACTATATGTCGTGGGCAATCGGGAGCTATGGAGGGGAGCCGGGGTATTTGCCACCGCCGCTGAAATGCTGCCTGTAGTACCTGCGGACCTCTGGGCCGAAGGAAGGTGGATGAACCTTGCCCAAGAGCAGTGATGCCGGAAAAATATCGTATGCCCCGATTGCGCCCGTTCCGGCGAAAAGCAACCTGAGCGACCTATGCCCGTCAGGCATTCGTTAGCACGGACAAGACTTCGGCGGATGAATCTGCCGGTGACCCCTAAACGTGGTTTTGAGCAAAGAGAGCACGTCGCAACTTGAAAGACGGCGGCGGCTGATATATAAGCAGATGGCTTCATGATGCTTGCGAAGGTCACCTGATGAGGGGGCCTGGCGCTTGCCAAAGATCAATTTTCGTCTCGATGAGGCGCTGCATCTTGCCTTGGTGCGCCGCGCCCGCGGCGCCAACCTGTCCATTTCGGGCTTCATTCGCCAAGTGCTCGAGCAGGCGGTCGACGAGCGCAAGCGCTATGTCTTCTCCTCTCAGGACGAGATACTCGCGACCTCGATCCAGATCCTCTCGATCGTCGCCACATCCGTCGGTCAACAATCCCCCGCTGCACTCGAGCAGGGCATGGCGCAGGCGCGCGCCATCCTCGCCGAGCGTGGGCTGCTGGGCGGGGGGGACGCCCGGTGAGCATTTTCCGCAACGACACGCTGGGCTCATGGACCCGCGGCGGACAAGCCATCGTTCATAACGTTCGCATGACCACGCAAGTCTTCTACCAGACCCTGTTGACCGGCTTCATCATCTGGATCGTCGGTACCCTCTGGTACGCCTTCGAGAAATCTACGGAATACGAGCGCTTCGTCCTGCTCAAGCTTGCCGAGGCGATGATCAAGGTCGACGCGGCAGCCGGTACCAACGATCCCGTTCAGTTCCGCACGCCCGAAGGCCAGGCCTACTGGACTTCGGCAGACTGGCTCGTTGCGTCCAGCCTGGCCAGGAAGACCTTGCATGCGTTCGAGGTCTATCTGCTCCATGGAGCGCTGATCTCGGGACTGTTCAGCCTCGTCATGCTCGCCTGGGCCTGGTTCTATTTCACCCGAACGGGCAGGGGCCTTGGCTCCAACGAATATCTGCGCGGGGCACGCTTCGGCACGATCCGGCAGGTCAAGCGCGCACTCTGGCGCCAGACCAAGGGGCCGCTCCTGATCGGCGAAGTGCCGGTACCGGAAGCCTATGAGCCGGAACATATCCTCCTGTGCGGCGCGCCTGGCACGGGAAAGACCAACCTCATCGTCGGCATGCTTGACGGCATCCGCAAATCGGGCCAGCGCGCCATCGTCTATGACACCGCCGGCACCTTCGTCGAGAAATTCTACCGGCAAGGCACCGATATGCTGCTCAACCCGCTCGACCAGCGGACGGCGCGGTGGTCGCCTTGGGTCGATGTGCCGCGCGACTATCATTATGATCAAATCGCCGAGTCGACGATTCCCGACAAGCATGGCGATCCCTTCTGGGCGAAGGCTGCGCGGGGCACGCTGGTCGCGGTCATGCGCAAACTCGCGCGTCAGAAGCATACCTATGTTTCGGTACTGCTCGATCGGCTCTTGCGTTCGAAGCTCAAGGATCTGGCCGCCTTCGTGACCGGTACGGACGCCGCCGCCTTCATCAGCGCCGAAGGCGAACGGACATCCGCCGGCATCCAGGCCGAACTCGCTTCGGTCATGCGCAGCTTCAGCTATCTCGACGATACCGAGGACGGCTTCTCGATCCGCGACTGGGTAGAGAAAGGCGCGGAGGGAAGCTGGCTCTTCATCACCGTGAAAGCCGATCAGCTTCCCTCGCTGCGCCCGCTGATCACGGTGTGGCTCGATATCGCGATCAGTGCGATCATGAGCCTGGCGCCGGATCGCGACCGGCGGCTCTATTGCGTGATCGACGAACTGCCGACACTGCATAAGTTGCCGTCGCTTTCGGACTTTCTTGCGCGGGCCCGCAAATATGGCGGATGCGGCATATTAGGCTTCCAGTCCTATCCCCAGCTCAAGGCGACCTATGGCAAGGAAGATGCCGCAGCGATGACTGGCTATTGCTCGACCTGGGTGGCGCTGCGGGCGAATGATACGGATACCGCCGACCATGTCTCTATCAACCTAGGCCAGGTCGAACAGGTCGAGGCCAATGAGGGCATGTCCTATGGCGTCAACGACATGCGCGACGGCGTCAACCTGTCGCGCATGCAGGTGACACGGCCGCTTGTCATGCCGACCGAGGTCACCAACCTGCCCAATCTGGTGGGCTTCCTGCGCTTCGGCCGCAATTTGCCCGTGGTCCGGTTCGATAGCCGGTTCAAGGACATTCCATCGCTGGGAGAGGCCTTCGCCGAACGTACTGATTCGCCCGCCCAGATCGACAAGGCGCAAACACTCGTTCGCATTGCCCACGCCGAATCGCGGGTCCGTGAAGCCATGGAGCGCGAGGCTGCGCAGACGCCGCCAGCCCCCTACGCAGGGGAAAAGCCGTCGAAGAAGCCCCAGGCATCCCAGGAGACGCCAACGCCGCCGTCACCCCAGCCGGATCTTTTCAGCCCTCCGGCGCCGGATATCGATCCGCAGCGGGTCGAGGACATCCTGCTGAATGAAGAGCATGCCGAGCTCCCGGCTCCCGCGCGATCCCTGTGGACCATCCTCGCCGGCAAGCGGGGAGAAATCCGCTCCGAACTTGTCCAGCATGGCCATCAAGATGGGCCGCGTGAGCGGGCGAGACCGGCATGATCCAGCCCCAGCGTCTCCACGGTCAACCCGCTAACATTGCCCGCTATTATACGGTCGGCGACTATTACACCAAGGGCCGGAACGAGCCTTCGGAATGGGCCGGCAAGCTCGCGGCTGATCTTGGGCTGTCAGGCGCGGTCGATCCGAAGCTGTTTCGTGAACTCCTGGCCGGAAAAGTCGGCGACCAGCAACTGGGGCGCCATCGCGCCGATGGGCAGATCCAACACCATCCCGGCTGGGACTTCGCGGTCAACGCGCCAAAGTCCGTGTCGATCATGGCGCTGGTAGCCGGGGATGAACGCGTGCTTGCCGCCCATGAGGGAGCGGTGACCGCCGCTATCTCCTATCTGGAGGAACAGGCACAGCTGCGCCGCCGGGACGAAGGCAAAATCATTCACGAAATTACCGGTCGCATCCTCGTCGCGCGCTTTACCGAACATGGCAGTCGCGAACTCGATCCCCATCTCCACACCCATCTGGTCGTCCTCAACATGACCAACCGTGAACCCGGCGATCCCATGGCTAGCCTGGAAAGCAGGGTCATGTATGGCGAACAGCGCGTCGCGGGTCAGATCTATCGCAATGCCCTGGCCTTCGGGTTGCGCGAGGCGGGCTATGAGATCGACACCAATCCGCGATCGGGCCTCTTCGAGATACGCGGTGTTCCCGTTGATCTGATTCAACAATTCTCGCAGCGCGCCGAGGCGATCGAGGAACATGCCCGCGAACACGGGCTGGTCGGGCAGAAGGCCCAGCGCGCCTCATTCTACGCCACGCGCAAGGCCAAGGTGAAGATCGGCAAGGAAGACCTTGTTGCGCGGTGGCACCAGCGGACCGGGCCACGGCTCGACGCGCTTCGGTTGATCACCGATGAAACGCATGAGCGAGAAGGCAGGCACCTGCCACCCACCGAACGGGAGGCATCGCGTGCCGCGC
Source organism: Novosphingobium resinovorum (assembly GCF_036352595.1). Lineage (GTDB taxonomy): Bacteria > Pseudomonadota > Alphaproteobacteria > Sphingomonadales > Sphingomonadaceae > Novosphingobium > Novosphingobium resinovorum_B. The sequence continues at coordinate 5,960 of NZ_JAZFAX010000041.1, read as the reverse complement.
TGTTCGGCTTGCGGCAATTGGAGACGACGGAAGCGGTCAACAATCTGGGCGATATTCTGCGCACTGGTCTCACCGCCCATGTCGGCGAAGTCCGGCTCGAGGATATCCGTCCCCGGATTGAAAACCACGAACTGGTGCGCAAGCTGCTGCCGACCCATGAGCAGACCGGCGACAAGATACTGACGCGCGGGAGAACCAGTCGCAAATCCTGGCGGCTGGAACTGGCGCTCACCCAGCATATCGCGCTCGGCCTGAATGATGCTCGCCCGATTGCCTCAAGTGATCGATTACTTACCGTGCTGGAGGGGACCAGCCTCAACAAACAGCAGCAGAATGCCCTTGTCGAGACGGCGCTGACACCCGATCGCATCACCGCCATCCACGGTGTCGCGGGATCCGGCAAATCGACGCTGGTCAGAGTGTTGGGAGAGGCGGCTGAGCCCGGCACGACCTTGATCGCCCTGGCGCCCACATCTTCGGCGGCCGCCGAACTTGGCAAGAAGGCAGATATCGCCTCCTATACTGTTGCCGGCTTCGTCGCGCGAGGCGGGCAGGGGATCACCGACCGTCATGTGCTGGTCCTCGACGAGGCGGGGCAACTGAGTAACCGCCAGGCACAGCGGCTGCTTGAAATCAGCAGGACGACGGGCGCACGATTGCTGCTGCTGGGCGACGAGAAGCAGACTGGCGCCATCGAGCAGGGCAAGCCGTTCTGGCTGATGCGCAAACTGGGCCTGCCGACGGTCGAACTTACCGAGGCCGTGCGTCAGGAAACCAAATCGATCAAGGCGGCCGTCACTGCCGCACGTTCGGGCAACTTCACCGAGTCATTGGCAAAGCTCGATAGCGTCAGCACCGTCACCGACAATGAGAGGATGGCCGAGCAGGTCGTCCATGCCTGGATACGGCTCAAGCCGGACTCGCGGGCCGGCACCAATATTCTCGTCCTCGACAATGCGACCCGCCTCATCGTCAACAGCAAGATTCGCGATGCGCTGAAGGATGAGAATGGTCTCGCCGCCCAGGATAGCCGGCTGTCCATCCTCGCACCCGCCGGCCTGACCGACATTGAAAAGCATAAGGCGCGTTTTTACGGCTCTGGTCAGATCGTGCGCTTCGACCGCGACATCGTCGGCCTCGGTGTCGCCCGCAATGCCGACTATCACGTCATCGGACTGGGGCGTGAACCCAATAGCCGGCAGGTCGTGCGCCTCGTCGATGAGCAAGGACGCACAATCCGATGGGATCCGCAGACCACCGGGGCCCGGCACATCAACATATTCAATCCCGAATATCGCGATCTTGCCGAAGGAGACCGTATCCAGTGGCGTCTCGTCAACCGGGAACTGGATTTGCGCAACGCCGAGCGTGGGACCGTGGAGAAGCTGGAAGGGGTGGTGGCAACGATCCGCTGGGACCGCGACGAACGTGTGGAACAGGTCGATCTGTCCAGGCACAGGACATGGGATCATGGCTATGCCGAGACCGTCTATTCCGCCCAGTCCAAGACCTATCCGCGCGTTTTCGTGCTCGCCCCGGTCGAATCGCCGCTCGTCAACGCCCAGAATTTCTACACGGCCATCACCCGCGCGGCCTTCGGCGCGAGGCTTTGGACCAACGACGTCGAGGCGTTGATCGCCAAACTCGAGCGGCAGTCGGGCGAGAAAACATCTTCGTCGGAAGGGTTGGGGCGGCAGAAGGCAGACCGTGTCGATGCACTCTCTAACCGCCATGGACGGCATCTGGCCAATCTCAAGGCCGAACAGGAGCAATTGCGCGCACAACGCCGCGATCGCATGCTCGAACGGCATCTTGATCGCCGGGAGCGTCCGCCGCGCGGCGCCGCCGAACATCTCGCCGAGGGCGCGCGCAGTATTGCACAGGTCCTGGACCGCTTCCTCGAGGGCATTCTCGACCGCGCCCGCACCGATCGCGGGGCACCAGACAATCAGCCGACGCGGCCAACGCCATTTCCTGTCCATCACCCCGAGCCGTCTCACGGTCCCGAGCGATAAGGTCCTTTCCCATGCTGTTTATCCTGTCCGCGCTGCTGCTCATCCTTCTGGCTTTTTTCGTCCGTCGATTTCGGGTGCCCGTGAAGCATCGCTGGCGGAGGCGGCAGGCCAGGGCCATGGCGGCCCAACTTCGCGGGCGGGACCGGTTGCAGCCGCCACAACTCCTCTATGCCCGCCTGCGCGCCATGGACCCGCTCGCGTTCGAGGAGCTTCTGCTCGAAAGTTTCGAGCGCCGTGGTCACAAGGTCATTCGGAACCGCCGTTACACCGGTGATGGTGGGAGCGACGGGCAGGTCGTGATCAATGGCGCTGTCTGGCTGATCCAGGCCAAGCGCTATGCTGATACGATCCGGCCGGAACATGTTGCGGCATTTGAGGCGCTCTGTCGCACGAGGGGGCGGCGCGGCCTCTTCATCCATACCGGGCGGACCGGGCCGCAAAGTCGCGCCGCCATCGCCCATGGCAGCGCCATCGAAATCATTTCTGGTCGGGCGCTTCTGGCCTTGCTTACGGATGGGCCTTTTCCAGACCTCACCGGCCTAGGGCACCATGATCGAGCGGCGTCAAAGGCGATGGATGAGGGCTGTATAATGCGTTTCGTTCCCTGTCTCATCTGTACACTGCTGTGCGGAGCGATGATCTCACCGTCCCCGGCCCAGGCCAGAGCGCGCAATCCGGATGAGGAACATCTGATCGGCGCTTGCATCCGCCGGGCCTCGCTCGGCAGGCCTTGGCTCGAAAAGACGCTCTGGGGCCTGCGCGACCAGGAGGCCGGCTGGATCGGTGCCGAGGTTGCCAACACTAATGGCACCCATGACCTGGGGCCCTTGCAGATCAACAGTTGGTGGGTCGGCCGCATCGCAGCGGATATCGACCGGCCGAAAGCCCATGTGCGTCATTGGCTTCGTTTTGATCCCTGTTTCAACGCAGAGGCCGCACGGTGGGTGTTTCTGTCCGCTCTGCGGACGACGGGGGACTATTGGAAGGCCGTTGGCGTCTACCACAGCCCGACAGCGTGGCGTCAGCGAAACTATATCGCCTCTGTGGCCATGCACCTGAGCGGAAGGTTCGGGAACGACGTGTTTATGCGCTGAAACCTCCGCCTGGCGCCGTAGAACTGAAACATGAAAACGATAAAGGATGGTTATACGAGAAGGATCGCCGGCGACCATTTCGCGTCTTGGTTGCCGACGGAGACCTTGCGGGAAACCCTCGTGCACTCCTCGGCATCGCGCGTCGTCACCACTGGCTCGGAGGCTTCGCGCCAGAGTGGGGTCTCGATATCGAAAGCGGCTTGCTCGGCACAGCGCCGTTTGCCGCGCGTGGATCATCGGGGATCGATGGCAACCAAGCTTCTCATGTTCTCCCCCAAACTGGCCCGACAACTCGACGGAACAGGAGGCGCTGTCAATTGCCTGTGTTCGGGCTTCAATGTCGTCAGGCTCGGTCGTGACCTGAGCTTGGCTCATCCAGTCGCCGGGTCGCCGACGTGGCTTGGTATTGGCAATCCCGAGCGTGGCGCAGGGGCCATCGTACGTCTGGCCACCGATCCGGTATTCGGCAAACAGACCGGGGCATATGTCTCACCGAAGAGCGCGCGCCTGCTGGCACCCGTCGCACCCGCGAATAACGAGGAAGCACGGCGACAATTATGGAAAAGACGACCGAAACGCTTTTCCGCCTCCACTGATTCCGTGTGGCATTCGGCTGCGCTTGCTTATCCATTTGTGCAGAATATGGTGCGGATTCGGCGGGCTGGCAGGCGGCGCCTGACGGTGCGGAGCTATAGCCCTCCAACGCCGCACGCAATGTGCGGAGAGACACGTTGACTCTGCTTGTCATGGCTGAGTTGCAAGCCAAGGCCGCAGGCTGGCATCAAAGGATTGGATTTGACGCTCGCGCCTCGTTGAGAAGCCAATTTGCGAAAACCTGTATTGGAGCGTCGCTCAGTCGGATCGGCTCCGGCAGGATGAGGCAGAACGTTTTGGAAATCGACTCCCCATCAGGCCAAGGCGCGACCAAGCGACCTTCCGCCAGTTCGCTTTCGATATAGAGGCGCGGCACGAGCGCAACGCCGAGACCAACCAACGCGGCTTCGATCTGCATGGAGTGAAGATCATAGCGGGGACCGATCGCAGGATGGGTCAGCACGACCCCGGCCTCTTCGGCATAACGATGCCAGGCGTCCGGGTTCTGGCGGCGATGGAGCCGCGGCAGCGCATCGAGGGCTGCCGCAGGGTCTCGGCCCCTGATCAGCGCCGGATGGCAGACCGGAACTAGCACCTCATGCAGCAAGCGGTGTGTCCGCATTCCCGTCCAAGCAGGATGCTCAAAATGGATGGCGGCGTCGAAGCCGCTGCCGGTGAGAACGAATGGCTCCATCCGTTCCGCAAGATGCAGGGTGATATTCGGATGCCGCTCCTGGAACGGCTTCAGACGCGGGATGAACCAACGCGTGGCGAACGTCGGCAGGATTGCGATGTCTAGGCTCGCGCCGTCGCTGGGCTGCCCCATCAGATATTGGCTGTCGCGCTCCAGCCGGTCGAGTGCCTCGCGGACCTGAACGGCGTAACGTTCTCCATTCGGCAAAAGCCGGACGCGATTACCGATCCGCTCGAACAGCGTGACGCCGAGGAAGGCTTCGAGCCGGCCTATCTGGCGGCTGATCGCCCCCTCGGTGAGGGCCAGTTCGTCGGCCGCGCGAGCGAAGCTCCCATGACGCGCCGACGCCTCGAACGCCATGAGTGCGGAATTGCTGGGAATCTTGCGGCGCATGACGGTTCCTGAATGGATGGTTCGGCCTTCGATCCGCCGTCACCTTGATATTAGATCACTGAAGCATGATCCATTGTCGATATATAGGCGTGGATTGGCAGTCCATCATGAGAAAATATCAACGAAAGACAACTGGAGGGCCAATCTTCCGGCCGAAGGTGGAATAATGATCTATACGGTGGAATGCAGCTTTGCCGATCCGGCCAGCGAAGCGGAATGGAACGACTTTTACAGCCTGGACAAGCTGCCAGCCCTCATTTCGGTGACCGGCTTCCACACCTCGCAGCGTTTCAAGGCGCTGAGCGGTGGCTGCCCGGTCTATCTCGCCCTTCATTCGATAGACGGCCTCGACATTCTGACGGGTGAGGAATACCGCCATAAGGGCGGCGGCAATTTCGCACGCTGGCAACAGCACATCACCGACTGGCACCGGAACCTTTATGGCGGCATCGACCGCGCGCCGGGCATTGGTGAGGGCGAATATCTGGCGTTGAGCGCAACAGGCCCCGAACCTCTGATCCGGCTTGGCCTCGCCCCATATGCGATGCAGGCGGTCGCAATGGAGAAGTTCCCGGAACACCGCTGGCTCGCCAAGGTCGAGCGCGGCAGCGTGTTTGACATCGAGCATCTATCTGAAGGCGTCCATGTCTATGTGCCGATGACGGCGCAGTTGACGAATGACGGTGACGCTGCGGCCGGGAAGGCACGGTAGATCCCGATGCCGAATGTCACGATCTATATTCCCGCAGACAGGATGCCGCCGGACGAAGCCCTTGCAGACCTCACGGAGCAATGCACAGAACTTTGCACCGGCATTCTCCGGGCCGCATTGGCGAACGTGCATATTGTCTATGTCGCTGTCCGGCATGGCCGGGGGCACCCCGCTTTCGCGGAAATCCAGTATCGCCTTGAGCAATTTCGGACGCCGTCAGTCATGGCGCAGTTTACGGAAATGCTGGACGACGCCATCAAGCGCAATACCGGCCTCACCGCGCGCATCCGTTGCTTTGGCTATGCAGCGTCGAGCATTTACGCGCGCAATTGAGCTGGAGACCCGCAAAAACCGGTAGCGTTTGGACGGCTATAATGATTCATTGAGGGCGCGCGATCACGGAGGCCAGCTATGGATCCCAAGTCCCTGTTCAGTTTGAGCGATCACCTTGAGGCATT
>NZ_JAZFAX010000040.1:0-33831 GCF_036352595.1 Novosphingobium resinovorum | reverse complement strand
TCGGTGACGCCGATCCGGCGACACGCATCCGCCACCGTTCCGCCCTGCGCCAGCACGATCTCCGCTTCACGCAGCTTGCCGATGATCTCTTCCGGCTTGTGCTTCCTCGCCATTCCAGTCCTCCTTCATGCCCAAATCTAAAACAGATTTTGGGCCACTCAGAAGGGGGCAGATCACTTCTCCAGCAAGGCCGCGATACGGTCCAGTTCATGATCGGCGGGCACGACGACCGGACTTGCGCGATGGACGGCAAATGCAGGCTCGTCCGGTGCCCTGGCGCTGGAGATGTCGGCTGGCACGATCAGCACTGCAACGCCGCGCTTGGCCAGAGCCGCCTGAGCCGCCATCGCGGTCTTGCAGCGCGCCTGCTCCGGCGTACGGATTTCCTCGCAGAAGACGCTGCAGCTCTCGTAAATGGCGCGAAAGTCGACTTCCTGCGGAAAATCGAAGCTAAGTTCGTCCTGCACGGATCTGGCTGGCAATCAGGACGACCGGCGCACGATTGCGGTGGGATTCGAATAGGCCGTTTATGAAGTGAAGACTGCCCGGGCCGCACGACCCGGCGCAAAGTGCAAGTTCGCCCGTCAGAAAAGCATCCGCGCCGGCGGCAAAGCCGCCCGCCTCCTCATGCCGGACATGAACCCATCGAATGTCGCTTGTCCGGATCGCGTCGGTCACATGATTGAGCGTGTCACCCGGCACGCCGTAGCAGCGGCGCGCACCTGCGGCCTGGAGCGTCTCCACGATCACGTGCGCCACTGTCGTCATGTTTGTTTCCCGTATGTGTATGTCTGGCAGGGGCAAAATCCGCGAGGACATGGCCTGTTCCGGCTATCCCTTGCTGTTTTCACAACTTCCGCTGCATCCGGAACACTCACACGGTGTTGCTCGTTCGTGTCTGCATGAAATTCGTCGTACCGGCAGATCGCCTTGCCACCCTTCATGCTCGCCGAGACCTCAAGATGGCGCGTTCCGCCCACGCCTACGTTCGAGGCAACACGGAACTCTTCTATCGCTGGCTTGCCGAAGAAGGCGGCGAACGCATCGTCCCCGAAGGACCGGACGTCTGGATCTGCGGCGACTGCCATCTCGGCAATCTGGGGCCCATCGCGAACGGCGACGGCCGGGTCGAGATACAGATTCGCGATCTCGATCAGGCAGTGATCGGCAACCCTGCGCACGATCTTATCCGCCTGGGACTTTCGCTTGCCACGGCGGCGCGCGGATCGGACCTGCCGGGCGTCGTGACCGCGCGGATGATGGAAGAGATGGTCGAAGGCTACGAAGACGCCTTTGCCGACCCGGATGAGAGAAAGAAAACCGCAGGCTGGGAGCCCGAGATCGTGCGCGTGGTGCGCCGCCGCGCGCTCGGCAGGAAGTGGAGGCATTTGGCCAAAGAACGGCTCGACGACGTGGAGCCGAAAATTCCTCTTGGCCGGCGCTTCTGGCCCCTCACCGAAGCCGAGACCACAGGCCTTCGCGACATCGTCACCCACCGGCCGGTAAGCAGCATGATCCTGTCTCTGGACAGCAAGGACGAGGAACGAGCCCCGAAAATGGTCGATGCCGCTTACTGGATGAAAGGCTGTAGTTCGCTCGGTCTCATGCGATATGCGGCAATCGTTGCGCTCGAAGGCCAGCGCGGCAGGGACCACGCGCTTGTCGACATAAAGGAGGCCGTCGCTCCTGTCGCACCTATCGCACCTGGCGCCGTCATGCCGACCGATCCGGCCGAACGGGTTCTGGCTGCAGCGCGCGCCTTGTCGCCGCATCTCGGCGATCGTATGGGAACGGCGCGGCTGCATGAACACTCGGTATTCGTGCGCGAACTCATGCCCCAGGATCTCAAGATCGAGGTCGAGCAGTTCTCGCGGGGCGAAGCGCTCAAGGCAGCGCGATATCTCGCCTTGGTGGTGGGCAAAGCGCATGCCCGGCAGATGGAGCCGGAGATCCGTCGCAGTTGGGCACAAACCTTGCAAAGAGGGCGCCCTCGAAACCTGAATGCCCCGTCATGGCTGTGGCGCTCAGTCGTGGACCTCACCGGGCGGCATGAAAAAGGCTATCTCGATCACTGCCGGGTGCATGCATTGAATGATTGAATTCTGAAGATCGCACACCGGCATGCATGCGGGCCTTTCCGCCCCCTCCCCTTCCCGTCGTTTGGTCACCGATTTTCGATAATCAGAAGCGGTCGGTCCGGTTCAAGTATCGGTTGAGGGCTTCTCAAGGTCACGTCGTTCCCAATAAGGCGGACTTCCGAAGCTTCTGCGCAGGCTGTCGCCAAAGACCCGAATTTTCGCAGCTGCGCCGTGGTCCTTGGGGTAAGCAAGAAATAGCTCGGCGCCTTCGGCCTGCAACCCGACATCAACCTCGACAAGTGCCCCATTGGCGAGGGCCTCGTGGATGAAGAAAGTGGGCAAGAGGGCGATGCCCAAGCCTTCGATAGCGGCGTCACGCATGATGAGGCCGCTGTTGACGCGCAGCGCAGCCCGGGGCCGAATCACTGACCAGCCTTGCCCCGGTGCCGAAAAGCGCCAGTCGCCCGTGCGGTTGGAATAGAGGAGCCCGCGATGCCGCTCAAGCTCTTCAGGCACCCTGGGGGTGCCATGCCGCTCCATGTAACCCGGAGAGGCAACCAGCAGGCGTCGACTGCGCGCCAGGCGCCGAGCGATCAGGCGTCCATCCCCTACGGCGCCATGCCGCAGGACGGCATCGAAACCACCGGTCGCGGCATCCACGAAATTGTCGTCGAGTTCGAGCGACAGGTCTATATCAGGATAGTCCCGCAGAAACGCCCCGAGGGCGGGCCCGAGATGAAGTATCCCGAAGCCGACCGGCGCCGAAATGCGCAAAGGTCCGGCAAGCTTGCCACTGCGTGCGGCAAGTTCGGAAGTCGCTTCCTCCGCCTCGCGCAGGATCCGTTGCGCACGCGGCAGGAAAGTCTCTCCGCTTGCGGTCAGGGAAAGCCTGCGGGTGGACCGCTGGATCAGCGTGGTGCCCAGCGAGCGTTCGAGTTCGGCCAAACGTTCGCTGACGACCGATTTGGCCAATCCGAGCCTTTGCGCCGCCCGACTGATTGAACCGGCCTCGACAGTCATGACGAAGGCGACAACTCCATCGAGCTTCATCATCGTTCGGAATTCCCGTCATCTAGAATCAGATTCAGACGTCTAGTCCGAACAATGCTTCAGGTTCATCTTGCAGTCCAGACGGCGAGGGCTGCGACCGCAAACACCTGCATCGCACCCGCCCGGAACCAAGGAGATATGTCATGAACGATTTTACCGACAAGAATGTCCTCATCCTCGGAGGAAGCCGCGGCATCGGCGCAGCCATCGTACGCCGCTTTGCGGCCGGCGGCGGCCATGTTGCCTTCACGTATGCCGGTTCGCGGCAGGCCGCAGAAGAGCTGGCTCTTGAAACGGGCGCGATGGCCATCCGGACCGACAGCGCGGACCGCAGCGAACTCGTCGCCACGGTGGCTGGGCGCGGCGCGCTTGACGTCCTGGTCGTTGCCGCCGGAGCGTTGGTTATGGGAGACCCGCTTGAAATCGAGGCCGACGCCGTCGATCACATGATCGATGTGAATGTCCGGGCCCCCTATCATGCCGCCGTCGAAGCCGCGCGCCGCATGAACGAGGACGGGCGCATCATCGTCATCGGATCGGTCAACGGCGATCGCATGCCTTTTGCTGGCGGGGCCGCCTATGCCCTGACCAAGTCTGCGATCCAGGGCATGGTCCGCGGTCTGGCTCGCGACCTGGGGCCGCGGGGTATCACGGTCAATTCTGTCCAGCCCGGCCCCACCGACAGCGACATGAACCCCGCCGATGGGCCGATGGCCGAAACCATGCATGGCTTCATGGCGATCAAGCGTCACGCACGGCCGAGCGAAGTCGCCGAACTCACCGCCTACATCGCGGGGCCCCACGGTGGGATGATAACCGGATCGATGCAGACGATCGACGGCGGGTTTGGCGCCTGACCGAGATGCGGCGCCCGCACGCGCCTCAGGCGATGGACCATCCCACGATCATCGTGGGATAGCTGACCCAGATGGCGCCGTCCCGCCGCTCTGCACGCAGCCCGAAGATGTCGGTGCCCGCCGCGGCGTCGCGGGCCAGCAGGGACCGCACGTGGTCGAGCATCCCGGGCGGCGGGAACGAGGTTGCGAGCACGCTTTCCAGCGGCAGGCTGGTAAGCCCGCTGCTGACCGCGATCTCGACGAGGCCGCGCTCGCGGCCCAGTGCGCGCAGCGCCTCCAGGGTAAGGACGCCCCGATGCGAAGGGTCGCGCAGCAGCTCGATCGCGTCGAAGGCGGGGGCGCGTGCGGGATCGGGCAACAGATCGGACACGAAGATTCTGCCTCGCGCGGCCCAGGCGCGGTGCATCTGCGCCAGCGTCGCGGCGGGATCGTCGGCATGGTGGAACATCGACCGGCTCACCACCCAGTCGAAGCTGAGCGGCACGAAGGAAATGCAGGAATTCAAGCGGCGGTTGAGGTCATCCATCTCTTCTGCGAGGGCGGCGCCAAGTCAAAACCTGCTGCGTCCGACCGGCGCGTCCACTTCACGCTGGCGCCCCCAACGATGGCGCCTGACCTGCTCCCGAAAGATCCCTCATTGTGATGTAGAAGCAGATGCATGAGGAAAATCTGGCTGACCGGCATGGCGATCTTGCCGGGGCGCATAAGGCGCTTTTCCCCGGTCTCCTCGCGGGGGCACAAGCCTACCACCGCAGCCTTCAAGCATCATAGTTCGCACAACCGGGACCGGAAGCGCCACTCGCCATCTTGAGTGTGAACGACGTGATCGAAATAGCGCCCGAATGCGAGCACCCGATGGTCCTCTTTCGGGTTCTTGCCCAGCGCAACCATCTGGCTTTCCACCCAGGCCTCCCCGTCGCCCAGCCTGACGACGGGCTGCAGCACCGCGTGCAGACGCAGCCGGTCCCGTGCGAGACCTGCCATGAACCCGCGCACCCCGGCATGCCCTTCAAAGCGGAAGCCCTTGTCGGTGGGGCGGCCACCACAACCGAGCAGGTAATCCTCGGGATAGGGAAAAGGCGCATAAGGGTTGAGGCGATTACGCTCGCCGCCCTGCAGTTCGAAATAGCCGTCCTCGGTGAACAGCAGCGCGCAGGCGCTGGCGTCCCCGTAATCGACGAGGTTGGCATAGCGCGCCAGCAACCGCAGCACGGCCCGTTCAGCCAGAAGTTCGTCGAGCAGAGCGCTCATTTCCCCAGTCGGCCTGGCCGTCATGTGCGTGACCTCCATCGTTCGGTCCCGAAGGGCTATGGCGCCGCCACCGCAAGATCAATCGCGTAACTTCAATCTGAAAGACACCCGGCGCGCCTGCCGCAACCTGTCTCGCGGAACTGCGTGAAACATCCGCTTGCAGGCGGGCACGGTTTGAGACAAATTCCTCCTTGCATGCACGAAAGACAAATTTGCATACATGATTCTTTACTCAACTTATTTGGTTGACTATCAGGGTTCCACACTCACCGCTCGAAAGGCAGGCCATTGACCGAACGCGCTCTCAAGACTTCCCAGGCGGACTTCGTCCGGTCGGGTATCGAGGCGCGCATCTCTCAGGGCCTGCTCGTGCCCGGCCAGCGGATCGAGGAAGTGGAGATCGCCGAGATCTTCGGAACTTCGCGCACGCCGGTGCGGGAAGCGGTGTCGCAGCTGGTCGCGGCGGGCCTGCTGCACAAGACCCCGCGCCTTGGCGCCATCGTCCCGCGGCTGGACTTGCGCCAGACGCTGGACCTCATGGACTTCTCGGCCGAACTGGCTGCCTCTTCCGCCCGTTTCGCGGCGCGGCGGCTGCGGCCGGACGAACTGGAAACGCTGCGCGACCTGTGCGCGCAGTTGGAAGACCACCTTTTGGCGGACGACGTTGCAGGCTATGCCGCCACGGCGTCCTCCTTCCACGCCACCATCATCGCGGCATCGCGCAACAGCTACCTGATCGAAGCGCTGGAGCGCTCCGTGATCCACCTGGCGCGCTACTTCCGCTATTGCCTGACGTATCCGGGGCAGATGCGCGCCGACCTCGACGATCACCACCGGTTGATCGCCGCGTTCGAAGCGCGTGACGGCGAAGCCGCCCGGATGCTGATGCGCCGCCACGCCCTGATCGATCCCGACATCATCGGAGACTACATCGCCGACCTGGAGCAGGACGACTCCCGGTAACGCGGCATTCCTCGTCCGCACGACAAGACCAGAACTGGACGCCACGAGGTGACAGGCTTCTCGTAGAACAAGCCCAACCGCGAGCCGCTTATGCGCGCCCCGCTCCTGCCCGACTGAAGCCGTCGGACAATGCCTTCTCGCGGCCGTCACACTCGAAAGGAAAGCTCATGAACACCCTGACCGGTGGGCATTCGCCCGCGCACATCCTCCGTTCCCGTCACCTTGCGGCTCTGTTGGGCGCCACTGCGCTGTCTGTCATCGCCCTGCCCGCCGCCGCGCAGGAGGCTACCGGCGAATACCAGCAAACCGCCAAGGACGCCCGGCCCGAAGACAACACCATCATCGTCACCGCCGCCAAGCGCGGCCACGGTGCGCCGCTGGTACTTTCGAACACCCCGGCGGCCAACCCGGCCTCGGTCACCGTCATCACCCAGGACGACATCTCCAACAAGCTGGTGACGACGGCGGGCGACCTCCTGCGCGGCAGCAACGGCGTGCAGGTTTCGGACTACGGCCAGGTCGGCGAGACGCAGGGCATCACCATGCGCGGCTGGTCCAACGGCTACGATTCCGCCTATCTCGCCTATTATCAGGACGGCGTGCAGCGCAACGCGGCCTCGCACATCAGCGTCAACGGCTATGTCGATCTCAACCCGCTGATCCCGGAGACCATCAACCAGTTCACGATCGTGCGCGGTCCATTCGACACGCGCTACGGCGGCAACTTCGCGCAGGCCGGTTCGGTGGTGGCGACGACGCGGGACTTCATCCCCAACAGCCTGTCGATCACCGGCGGTTCCTACGGCTTCGTCCGCGCGGTCGCCAGCATTGGCCACCAGTGGGACGACACCAGCCTCTACACCATCGTCGACGGGCAGCGCAGCGACGGCTACCGCGACCGCAGCGGCGGCAAGCTGCTGAAGACCTTCACCAAGTTCGCGACCCCGCTGGGCGGCGGCCGCTTCACGCTGGGCGTCGAGACCTACAACAACAAGTTCGAACAGCCCGGCTACATCGACCTGGGCCTCATCAAGGACGGCACGATCAGTGCGAAGGACGCGATCAGCGACAGCGATCACGGCTCGGCGCAGACCTACACCGCGATCGCCAACTACCTCGTCGGTGATTACAACCAGGGGCTCGAAGCGACCGCCAGCGCCGGTCACAGCGCGCTCACCCGCACGTCCACGACGTACCCCTATCCGCAGTACTACCGCCGCGACGCGCGCTGGAACTACTCGGCCAGCGTCGAGGCGCATCGCCGCTTCGAGGTCGCGGGCATCGACGCGCTGGTGCTGGGCGGCGTGAGCATCCAGCACACCAATGCGCGGCTGACCGAACTGCCCTCCGAAAACGGCGAGGAGATCACCGGCCTCGATCCGCTCGACGCCTACTTCTACCAGCGCGAGCACGTGCGCGAGACGACCAAGTCGGTCTACGCCTCGCTCCAGCTGAAGCCGGTTGACTGGCTGAAGATCACCGCCGGCGGCCGCTACGATCACTTCGCGTTCGACGTCGACAATCAGGACTACGACGCGACCGCGAACGCCTATTACGATGCCCCGTTCAAGACGAAGACCGGCCGCTTCAGCCCCAAGGTCGGCGCCGCGATCAACCCGATCCCGGACATCACGGTCTACGTCAACTACGGCGAGAGCCCGCGTTCGCCCAGCGCCTTCTCGGAGCTGACCACAAACCCCGACCTCAACGTCTCGCACCTGTCGAGCAAGGAGGCTGGCATCGCCTGGGACCCGTGGAACCGCCGCCTGCACTTCCAGGCGAACTTCTACAAGACGGTCAACTCCAACGAAGTGGGTCAGGTCGGCTATACATACGTCAACCTCGGCACCTCGCGCCGCAAGGGCCTCGACCTCGAAACCTCGCTGGAGCTGATCCAGAGCGAGGCCGTGGACCTCAAGCTGACCGGCAACTACTCGGCGGTCAAGGCGCGCCTCGCAGATGGCGGCTACGTGCCCTACGTCGCCAAGTGGCTGGCGGCTTACGGTGCGCGCGTGGACTACCGCCTGCCCGGCACTTCGGGCGAGAGCATCCGCGTCGATCTGGACCACGAGTTCTTCGGACCGCAAAAGCTGGACTCGCTCGGCGCCTACAGCGCGGGCACCTACAACCGCGTGTCCGGCAAGGTGCGCTGGGTGCTGCCCGAGAAGAACAACCTCAACTTGTGGGCCGGAGGCATCTGGTATCCGGGCTCGGTCTACAACGAGTTCGGCTTCTCGCTCAGCGACCGCATCTACGTGGCCCCCAAGCCCAAGGTGCAGTTCCAGGTCGGCGCATCGGTCAACTTCTGACCATGCGCACCGGGGGCGGACTTTCCATCATGCACAGGAACCGACTGACGTGATCCTTTCCAGGCAGGCCCGCCCCGAAACGGCCTCCACCGCCCCGCTCGCCATCAACCAGGTGAGCAAGAGCTTCGGCGGTTCACCGGTGCTCGACCGGTTATCGCTGGACATCGAGCCGGGCGAGCGCATCGCCCTGCTCGGCCCCAGCGGCTCGGGCAAGTCGACGCTGCTGAACCTCGTGGCGGGGTTCGAGCAGCCCGACGCGGGCGATATCCTGATCGACGGGCGCAGCGTGGTGGCGCTGCCCGTCCACCGGCGCGAGATCGGCATGGTGTTCCAGCACTATGCGCTGTTCCCGCACCTGACCGTCGCCGAGAACATCGCCTATCCGCTCGTGCGGCGACGCGCCGCGCGCGGTGAGATCCGCGAGCGCGTCGATCGCCTGCTGGCCTCGGTGCGGCTGGAGGGCTTCACCGACCGGCACATCCAGACGCTGTCGGGCGGCCAGCAACAGCGCGTTGCGATCGCCCGGGCCCTTGCCGCCGAGCCCGCCGTGCTGCTGATGGACGAGCCGATGGGGGCGCTTGACCGGGCGCTGCGCGAACAGTTGCAGGTCGAACTCAAGCTGCTGCTGCAGGAAACGCGCGCCACCGTCATCTACGTCACCCACGACCAGCGCGAGGCGCTGGCACTGGCCGACCGCATCGCCATCATGAACCTGGGCAGGCTCGAACAGGTCGGCGCGGTGGAGGACATCTACGCCCATCCCGCCAGCGCCTTCGCCGCGCAGTTCCTGTGGGCAGGCGCAAACCGCCTCGACGCCGTTGCCGGGCACAACGGCGCGGTCCACCTTGGCGAGGTCACGTTGGATGCCCGCTGGCCCTCCCCGCCGCCACTGCCGGGAACCGCCGTCGATCTCGTCGTGCGGCCCGAGGACGTCGCGCTCCATGAACCGCGCGATGGTGCGCTGGGCGGCACCGTGCTGACCGCGCTGTTTGCGGGCACGCACCGCACGGTGCAAATCCGGCTTTGCTCCGGCGCGCAGCTTCATGCCGTGCAGCCGATCACCGCCGCCATGCCGGTGCCGGGAACGGCGGTCGGCGTCACGATCGCGCCCGGCGCAGCCTGCGCTTATCCGGCGGGTGCGCGATGAGCGTCATTCTGAACCGACGCGGCGCACTCGCCCTTGGGATGTCTGCTGCCGCCGGGGCCTGCGCCCCCTCGCGCAAAGGCCCCGAGGTAATTCTGTGCGACGGCGGCAGCTTCTGGGGCCGCGCCCAGCGCCGCGCCTTCTACAAGCCGTTCGAGAAGGAAACCGGCATCCGCGTGCGCACCGTGCCCTTCGTCATGCCGGGCAAGCTGCGCACCAGCATCGAACAGGGCCGCCCGGTGATCGACGTCGCCGACATTTCCGGGGCCGAACTCCCGCGTTTCGAACGCGACGGCCTGCTCGCGCCTGTGGACCTGCGCGGGTTCGATCCGCAGGACATCGCCGCACTCGGCCCGCGCAAGCCCCGCAAGCACGCGCTGCCCTCGTTCTACGCCTCCACCGTCCTGGCCTATCGTCAGGAACTGTTCCCCGGCCGCGAGCCAGCAGGCTGGGCCGCGATGTGGGACACCGCCCGTCATCCCGGCGAACGCATGCTCGGTTCCGGCCTGATGGGACAGATGGCGGCAACCTTCGAGATCGCCCTGCTGGCCGACGGCGTATCGCCGGAGCGGCTCTATCCCCTTGACTGGGACCGCGCGATCCGCGCCCTGCGCCGCCTGCGCCCTTCCGTCGCGCGCTACTGGCTGTCGAGCGGCGATGCGCTGCAGATGCTCAACGAGCAGAACGTCGTCATCGGCAATATCTGGAACGGGCCGGTGGACACGCCCGAGGCGCGCGATGCCGGTTCGCTCTACACCTGGAACCAGGGCATCCTGCAGGGCGGCTACTGGGCGATCCCGCGCGGCGCGCCCAACCACGCCAATGCCCTGCGCTTCATGGCCTTCGCCCTGCGGCCGGACCGGCAGGCGCATTTCGCCTCGCTGATCGGCTACAGCCCCGCCAACCAGCGCGCCTTCGCCCTGCTGCCGCCGGGGCGCGCCGCGCACCTGCCCACAGCGCCGCAAAACCTGTCCCGCCAGATCATGCAGGATGACGAATGGTGGGCCAAGGAAGACCGTCCCGGCATCACCAACGTCGCGCTCAGCGTGAAGCTGTGGGAGACCGGGGTGGTCGGCAAATGAGCGCCCTCGCCCGAAACCGCGCAATGGCGTGGCTGGCCTGCGTTCCCGCGCTGGCAATCAGCCTCGGCCTGCTGTTCGCGCCCTTCGCGCTATCGCTGTACCGCTCGGTGGCGCCAGCAGGGACTTTCGATCTTTCGGCCTATTCCGGCATTCTCGACAGCGCCTTTCGCAGCGTACTGAGCGACACCCTGCGCTTCGCCGCGCTGGTGACGCTGGCCTGCCTGCTGCTGGGCACGCCGACGGCCTATGCGCTGGTGCGCTGTCCCGCATGGGCACGCCGGGCGATGCTGGTGGCCATGGGCCTGTCGTTCACCATCGGCACGCTGATCCGCAGCTATGCCTGGCTGGCGATCCTGGGCTCGCGCGGGCTCGTCAATTCCGCGCTGCATGCGCTGGGCTGGGCACATCCGGTCAAGCTGGCCTTCACCGATGGTGCGATGCTGCTCGCCAGCGTGCAGGTGACGCTGCCGCTGTTCATCCTGCCGCTCTACGGCGTGATGCAGGGCATCGACCTGCGCGTGCCGCGCGCAGCGCGCAGCCTCGGCGCGGACCCGGTGACGGCGTGGTTCACCACCGTCCTCCCGCTTGCCCTGCCCGGCATTGGCGTGAGCTGTGCGCTCGTGTTCCTCAGCTGCCTCGGCTTCTACGCGATCCCGACGCTCCTCGGCGCGCCCGACAGCTACCTGCTGTCGCAGGAACTGGAAGTACGCATCAACACACTGGGCGACGATGCCGGTGCCTCGGCGCGGATCGTGGTCATGTTCGCGCTGGTTCTGCTCTCCTGCGGCCTTGCGGCCATGCTGCGCGGCTATGCCGGACGGGCACGCGCAGGGCGCATCTCCGCCCGCGTGATGCATGCGCTGGAACCGCTCGCCCGCGCGGTCTCGCCGTGGCGCTGGGTGCCGGTCGGTGCGATCTTCGCTTTCGTACTGGCGCTGCTGCTGGTGCCTCTCGTCATCCTCGTCCCGCTTTCGGTGAGCGACGACTTCTATCTGCGGTTCCCGCCACGCGGCTTCTCGCTGCGCTGGATGGAAACCTTCCTCGGCGACCCCGACCTGCTCGGCTCGGCAGCCTTCACCTTGCGTATCGCCATCACATCGGCCGCCATCGGCAGCCTTGCCGGAGCCATGGCCGCCCTTGCCGCCCTGCGTCTGGGCACCGCGCGCGCAAGGCTGGTGACGCTGGCCGTCGCCGCGCCGCTGGTGGTCTCGCCAATCACAGTGACGGCGGCGCTCTACCTTGTCGCGCTGCGCTGGAGCGGGATCGAGCCCTCGGTGCTGTTCGTCGCGGTCTATGCGGTGACCGGCCTGCCTTATGGCTTCCTGCTGGTCGGCGCCGCCGCGCGCCGCCTCGACCCGCAACTCGCCCGCGCTGCCGCCACGCTGGGCGCCGGACCGGTCGCCACCGCCCGGACAGTGACACTGCCGTTGCTCGCGACCGCTTTCGCCAGCGCTTTCGTGTTCGCCTTCCTGCTCGCGGTGGACGACATCAGCGCGGGCCTGTTCCTCGCCTCGTCGGATGCGATGCCGCTGGCGCTGCGCTTGTGGGAAGACCTCAAGGCGGCGATCACGCCCTTGCCCGCCGCCATCACCATGCTTGCCGCGCTTTGCGCCGTCGCCCTCTATGCGCTGGCGGGGCTGGCGTCGAAACTCCGGCGCGAGGCGCGCCGCTCGGAGCCCCGGCCGTGAGCGCCGAAGCCGCCGCCTCCTTCGCCGCATCGGTCCGCTGGAGCGCATTGCCGCTTCGCGTGCGCGATCGCGCAGAATCCGCGCTCAAGGATACGCTGGGCTGCCTGCTCGCAGGCACCCGCAGCGAGGCGTTCGCAGCAGCGCGCCGGGCGATGGCGCTGGATCTGGGCGGCTCGAGAGGCTCGTCCGCCGCAATGCGCGCCTTCGCGTTGGCCATTGCCGCATCGGCTTTCGACCACGACGACGGGCATTACGAAGGCGGCGGCATCCACCCCGGCTCGACGGTGCTGCCCGCACTGCTTGCCGCCTCACGCGGGGATGAGAGCCGCGAAGACCTCCTGGCCGCGCTCGTCGTCGGTTACGAGATCGCGATCCGCGCGGGCTACCTGCTGATGCCGCAGCTCAGCGGCGGCTCCTATCGCTGCACCGGCGCGGCATCGGTGCTGGGAGCGGCGGCTGCGGTAGCCCGCTACCGAGGCGGCTCGGCAGACACGATAGCACGCGCAATACGCATCGCCGCCGCCCATGGTCCTTTCGCCAGCCTCCAGCTACCGATGGTCAAGGAAGCGATCGGGCAGGCCGCCTCCAGTGCCGTGACCGCCGCCCTGCTGGCCGAGGCAGGCTTCGGCGGTGAAGGCGTGCCGTTCCTCGGCATCGCGCCCAGTCCGTTCGACACCCCTCCGTTCGACACCCCGCAGGCCGCGGACACGTTCGCGTCCCGGCTGGGCGAAAGCTGGCACATCCTGAACATCTACGCCAAGCTCTGGCCCTGCTGCCGCGCCATCCATGGCGCACTCGCCTCAGTAGAGGCGATACTCGCGCAGCAAGGCTGGAGCGGCGATCAGGTCGAGCGCATCGAGGTCGAGGTGATGCCCGGCCTCGCCGCGCTCGACTTCCTGCCGCCTGCTTCGGCCGACCATGCACAGTTCAGCTTCCCTTTCGCGATCGGCTGCCTGCTGGCGAAAGGCGTAGTGCTGCCCGAGCACTTCCTGCCGGACGGGCGCAGCGACGCCGCGATCCTGGCCGCCGGGCGCAAGGTGACGCTGGTGGAATCGTCAGACCTCTCCCCGCTTGCCCCGAACCGCAGCTATCCCGCCGCCGTGACGATCCATGTCGCCGGAACTGCGCGCCGCCTGCGCGTCGATGACGCTCCGGGCAGTCTCCGCGCCCCGTTTCCCCTCGACCGCAAGTATCGCGCCAACGCCGCACTGTCCGGCGCTTGCGACACGGCGGCGCTGCCCGGCCAGTCCCCCGCCGCTCTCGTGGCGGCGCTCACCCCTTTCCTCGTTTCCCCCGATAGGAGCATGTCATGAAAATCGCTGTCCTTGGCGCCACCGGACGCACCGGCCAGGTCATCGTCGAACAGGCGCTGGCCGCCGGACACCATGTAGCCGCACTCGTTCGCCGTCCGGAAGGACTGCCCGTCCGGGGCGAAAACCTCGAAGTCGTCGTCGGCGACGCCCGCGACCCGGCGATCATCGAAAAGCTCGCCGCCGAGAACGACGCGGTGATCTGCAGCCTGGGCATCCCGGCCTCTGGCACGAGCCGCGCCGAGATCGACGATTCCGCCTCGGTCGATGTCTGCCTCGTCTCCACCCGCCTGCTGTTCGACGCCCTGCCCCGGCACGGCAAGCGCCGCATCGTCTTGATGAGCACGCATGGCGCCGGCGGCAGCAACGACGGTTCGCCCTACGTCACCTGGCTGCGCGATCTCGTGAAGAACCGCGTGCTCGACAAGGACCATACCGAGGAATTCATCGCCGCCAGCGACGCGCCGGTGGACTGGACGGTGATCCGCAACCCCTCGATCTACGAAGGCGACATCGGCCGCCCGCACGCGGTCTACACCCGTATCGAACTCGATCGCTCCTCGCGCGTCACCTATCAGGATCTCGCGGCCTTCGCCCTCTCGGAAGTGGTGGCCCCGCGCCACGTCGGCCAGTTCCTGACGATCACCGAGCCGCTGGAGGACACCAGCCTTCTCGCCGCCGCCGAAATAGCGCCCGAGGTCGCCGCGTGAGGCTGACGTGGCAGACGCTGCGGGACAGGGCCGAACTGCTGGACTGCCTCACCCGCTATGCGCAAGGTGTCGACCAGCGATCGTGGCCTCTCTACGACAGCGCCTTCCACGAAAGCGCGCAAGTGGAAGTGCCCGGCTACATGGACGCCGCTCTCAGCTTCGTCGCCTTTCGCGAGATGTTGGCAAGCACCTTCGACGCCTTGCGCCTGTCCGGCCAGCACCTGCTGGGCAACATGCGCGCCGAGATCGACGGCGACAGTGCCCGCACCGTCACCGAGTTCCTGGCCACTACGCTGGAACAGGCTGAAGGCGGGTCGTTACGCGAAGTGACGCCCGGCCTCTACATCGACGATTTCAGGCGGATCGACGGCGAATGGCGCATCGTGCGCCACGCCATCGTGCGCAAGGCCGCCGACGGCGCCGTGATCCCCTTCGCCTCGCCCATCGCCGATGCCGTGCGCGCCACCCTCGCCACCGATTGGCTGGCGGTAGCCGCTTCCCATTGAGGACAATCCCGATGCTCCAGATCACAGACGCCGAACTGCTCGCCCGCGCAGAAATCTCCGACTTGCTGGTCCGCTACGGCCAGGCGCAGGATCAGGACGAATGGAGCCTCTACGAAGGCGTGTTCACGCCCGATGCCACGATCCATTTTCCCGGCATGCCGATGGAAAGCCTTGGCGCTGCGGAATTCGGCCAGTTCCTGCAGGACTTCAACCGCACGCGCATTTCCGGCCAGCACCTGATCGGCAATACGCTTTACCGCTTCGCAGCGGATGGCGAGAGCGCTCATGTGGTGAGCGAGGTGACCTACATCACGCTCCACCCCACCGACACGCCCGGGCGCGTGCGCCGCATCCGCGGCAATGGGCTCTATTCCGATCGCGCGGTGCGTACTGCCCAAGGGTGGCGCATCGCACGGCGCGACATAGCGCAGAAGAACGTCGAAATCGACGAGGGCGACTATGATCCAGTCCTCCTTGCCGCAATCGAAAGCGCCGCTACGACCCGCTGGTTCGCACGCCCGGGAAATCCCGGATGAACATCCCTAAAAAGCGCGTCTTCCTGATCGGTACTTCCGGCACGGTCGGAAGCGCTGTCCTGACCATGCTGCTGGAGCGCGAGCATGACGTCGCCAGCGCCGATTTTGACATGGGTGACTTACGCATCGACATAACCGATAGCGCCTCCATCGCTGCCGCCTATGCCCGGGTCGGAGAGGTCGATGCAGTGGTCTGCACCGTAGGCGTAGTCCCGCTGCTACCGCTGCATGAAACCACTCTGGCGCATGTCCACGAAGCTATCCGGGGCAAGCTCTCCTCGCAGATCGACATCGTTCTGCAAGGTCTGCCCTTCGTACGCGCAGGCGGCTCGTTCACGCTGATTTCAGGCATCATGTCGCGCATGCCTTGGCAAGGCGGCATCGGAGCCAGTATCGTCGATGGCGGCATCGAGGCTTTCGTGATCGGTGCGGCGGCCGAACTGGGCCGCGACCGCCGCATCAATGCGATCAGCCCCACCATCCTGCAGGAATCGGTCGACAAGATCGGCACCAACCTGCTGCCCGGCCACCAGCCGGTGCCGGCAGCGCATGTTGCGGGCGCCTATCTTCGCTCGATCGAAGGTATCGAAACTGGCCAGACCTTCCTTGTCGGTCATTGATCCGCGGCCGGCACGCGCGGTATGATCTGCCATCTGCCTCATTCCAGGAGAAACATGTGTTCAACAAACTGTTTGTCGACCATCCCGGCTCGGTCCACGAAACTTATGGCGAACACTGGTACGTTGCCAACCGCTTCGGCGTGCTGATGCTCAAGGCGGGGTTGGCGGCAATCGTCCACGGTTTCATCCCCGGCCTGCTGACCCGCACCGGGAGCGACATCGTCAAGAAACTGCATGACGAAATGACAAACCGCAGGCCGCGCGATCAATCTGATGGGTACGCCCCTAAAGCCAATACTTGGCACCTTGAGTATGAAATTTAGAATGCAATAGCCCACTTCATCACTCTCGGACGCTTAGAGCACAGTTCTCTGTAGCTATGTGCGGACGGCCCGCTATTTCATTCAGGGCTGCCAATAGAGGGAGCTGGATGGATTAAAGACGAAGAACGACGCCAGCAAAAGCGCCTGCGGCCAACACCGCCGGGGTGACCCACATGCCTTTGACACGCCATACGATGAGCAGTGCGGCGGCGAACAGCACGATGGCTACAAGAGGTGCGGTCAGACGGTGCGCCGTAGCGAGGCTCAACTGGACGAAGGTGGCGCCGATGATTCCCACCACGCTCGCTGCCACGCCCGACAGGGCCCGTTGAAGCGCCGGGTGCTCGATCGCCGCTTCAAGTCGTTCGTAGAAGATCATCGAGAACGCGAATGCGGGCAGAAACATTCCGGC
This sequence comes from Novosphingobium resinovorum, assembly GCF_036352595.1. Taxonomy (GTDB): domain Bacteria; phylum Pseudomonadota; class Alphaproteobacteria; order Sphingomonadales; family Sphingomonadaceae; genus Novosphingobium; species Novosphingobium resinovorum_B. The sequence continues at coordinate 16,992 of NZ_JAZFAX010000040.1, read as the reverse complement.
TGTGATGGCCAGCGCGCCTGCAAGCCCTCCAGCAACGTAGCCGGCGAAGGTCGCGAAAATGACCAGCGGTGCAGGCAACACACCGGCCAGCGCAATGCCGTCAAGAAACGTCGCGTCACTCAGCCATCCGCGTCCGACCGTATCGGCCCGCACATAGGGAATGGCGGTGTAGGCGCCGCCAAAGGTCAGCAGGCCGCCCTTGAGACCGGCGATGAAGAGCGCGGCGGACGTGACGTTTGCTGCGCCAGGCACTGCGACGATCTCTGCGATCGGCAGGTGATGTATCCAGACGGCCAGCAAGAGCGCAAGAAAGACGATGCAGGCGAGGACACCGGTACGGTGCGCAAAGGCATGGATCAGCGCACCACCCGCGAGCGGCAGCCAGAAAGGCATCCCGGCGAGTGTCGCCGCGGCGCTGCCGATGGCGATCGCCCAGCAAAACCGATCGTCAAGGATATGCTCGCCGATGCGGAATACGGCTCGCAGGATGACCGCCAGGACCACGATCTGGATGCCGAGCAGGGCCGTGCTCCAACCGAGGTGCCCGGCAATGAGCGTGACGTAGATCCATGCTGCCAGAAGCATCAGAAATAGGCCCGGCAACATGAAGCCCAGTCCGGCAAGCAGGCCTCCGACGCGCCCACGGGCCATTACCCCAAGATGGACACAAAGCTCATGCGCCTCCGGCCCGGGAAGTATCTGCAGGACGGCGAGCAGGCGATTGAAACGGGCGTGATCGACCCACCCCTCTTCCTCAACGAGGCTCTGCCTCAACATCGCGATCTGGGCCACCGGGCCGCCAAAGGCGAGGCAACCGAAGCGCAGGAACTTCAGGAACAACGCGGGCAGCGAGATGCGTGGGGCTGGAACGGGCTGCGTACTGACTTCCATATGCGCTCCTCCACCGCTGACGCGGCTCGTGGAGCGGACTTGGACGGAAGCCGTCTGACCGGGCGTCCGCATGTGCCCGGTCCGGCATCTATCCGCCAAGTGCCGGGCAGCGTCAACAAATGTTGGTGCTGGGACGCTGCATTTCGTCAATCTCATGGTGAAACCGGATGCCAAGCAGCGGTTCGCGCCTCGACCCAGCTTTGTCGTTCAGGCACCGAGTTCCACACCCCGGGTCCGGACGTTCTGCCAACTTGAAAGCCGTCGCCCTCATTGGCGTTCCTGACGGTCCCGGATCGGCTCTCGATCAGCGAAATTTCGTTCACGCCGCCCGAAATGAAGAGCAACCGGCGACGGCGGAGGGGCCGAACTATACCTGGCCCTCCCCGCTCGGCGTTTTGTTCAGCCATCCGTCGATACGGTCAGTCTCTTCCACTGCTAACGCCTGCACATGGGACGCGCCGTCGAAGAGCCACGCCGCTTTAGGAGTTCAGCACCCTGGCCCTGCCTCCGCAGCGTCGGCCAAGCCCCGCCCTGTGCGCTCCGGCAAGCGCGCCGAAGATGCCGCCCAGTCACGTAACCGCGCCCAGCCCCCCGGCGAACTGACCGGGCGAGAGGTGAGCCCGTTCTCCGAAAGTCGATACCCGTGCAGGTTCGATCGATGCGCCTCAACCGCCAGACTGGTATCGGCTGGGTGAAACACCCACGCGCCGCTTGAACATCGTCGTGAATGCCGCTGCGCTTTCATAGCCCAGATCGAAGGCAATGTTCGTAACGGATTCGCCTTCGGCCAGCCTCGGCAGGGCTACAAGTATGCAGGCCTGTTGCCGCCATGCGCCAAAGCTCAAACCCGTCTCTCGGCGAAAGGCGCGGGTGAAAGCGCGGCGGCCCATGCCAAGCCCAGCGGCCCACTGGTCGATGCTGTCATGCGGCGTGGGATGTTCCAGAAATGCCTGGCAGCGCGCAGCCATGGCAGGGACTTGCGGAAAGGGGACGGCCAAAGGCACGGTCGGTGCAACTGCCAGTTCGGAGAGAAGCAGAGCCATGAGTTTGCCGTCGCGTCCCTCGGGATCATATTCAGGCGCGATATCGCAAGCAGCCTCCAGCAGACTTCGAAGCAGAGGCGATACCTGGATGACCTTGTTGCTGTCGCCTAGCCAGCCCTCGGCATCTGCTTCGATCAAGACGCTACGCGTACTGACCTCACCGACCATTCTGACCGCATGGGGACAGCCGCCCGGCGTCCAGACCGCCCGCTCCGGGGGCGCGACCCAGGCGCCATAGGGGGTGCTGACAACCACGACGCCGCGTGCGGCATAGAGAAGCTGCCCACGGCGATGCTCATGCCAGTCGAGTTCGAAGGCAGGCGGATATTCATTGCCGACACCGATTATAGGTCGGTCGATATGCTCGATCGAAGCCGGATCATTCCAGCGCATCACTTGTCCCAATCGCGAAAGTGAAAGACCCATAATCGAATGCGGGTAGAACTGCGAGCACCTATAGCCAGGCACGTCATCCCGAACGGAAATCACCATGAACCCCACTCGAGCCGCCCCATCCATGCCCACAACGGAAACCACCGTCTTCGGCATCATCGCGGCGATCAGCGCCTGCCACCTCATCAACGACATGTTGCAGTCGTTGCTGCCTGCCATCTATCCCAACCTCAAGACGGAATTGGGCCTGTCGTTCAGCCAGATCGGGCTGGTGACGCTCGTATATCAGATGACGGCATCGATCCTTCAGCCGCTTGTCGGCCTTTATGCCGACAAGCGGCCGACACCGTTGGCGCTGCCGGGCGGCACGCTCTTCTCGCTGGCGGGGCTGCTCGTCCTGTCGGTTGCACACAGCTATGCGATGCTGCTGGTCGGCGCATCGCTGCTGGGGATGGGGTCTTCGGTCTTCCACCCCGAATCATCGCGCGTCGCTCGCATGGCGGCAGGACGCAGGCATGGGCTAGCCCAATCGATGTTCCAGGTCGGCGGGAACGCCGGGTCAGCGCTTGGGCCGCTGGCAGCCGCGATCGTCGTCATGCGCTGGGGCCAGTCGAGCCTCGCTTTCTTTGCGATGCTGGCGCTCTTGTCCTGCGCGATCCTGTGGAATGTCGGCCAATGGTATCGTCACCATGGGCTTGCGCGCCTGTCGTATGGCAAGGGCAGCGCGAAGGCCGTTCCTGCGCTGCCTCGCGGCAAGGTTCTGGGTGGGATCGCTGTGCTCTTGGCGCTGATCTTCTCTAAGTACGTCTATCTGGCCAGTCTCACCAGCTACTTCACCTTCTACCTGATCCACCGCTTCGGCGTGTCGGTCGAGGCGGCGCAGTTGCACCTGTTCGCATTCCTCGCTGCCGTTGCGGTCGGCACCATCGCGGGCGGGCCGCTGGGGGATCGGTTCGGCCGGAAATATGTGATCTGGTTCTCGATCCTCGGCGCACTGCCCTTCACGCTGCTGCTGCCGCATGCCAGCCTGTTCTGGACGGGACCGCTGACGGTGATGATCGGCCTGATCCTGGCCTCCGCCTTCCCGGCGATCGTCGTCTTCGCGCAAGACCTTGTGCCTGGCAAGATCGGCATGATCTCCGGCCTGTTCTTCGGCTTCTCGTTCGGTATGGGCGGCGTGGGTGCGGCGGTGCTGGGCGAAGTCGCTGACAGGGCCGGCATCGAGACGGTCTACGCGATCTGCGCCTATCTTCCCGCTATCGGCTTGTTGGCAATCCTGTTGCCGGATCCAAAGCAGAGGTAGCTGATCCTGGCAGGCCACAGGAGGCTGGGAGGTCTTGTCCGGAACCGACTGACTATATTCCTCCTCCCGCCAAAGCCCGTACTTTCCGGTTTCATGGTTGTTCCTGCCACCAGATTTAACTGCCGCCCATGCTCGCGCCTGGACTGAGACTGATCGTCAGGAGAACGGCGTCTTTCGATCTGCAACTCAAGATTGCCAACGCCGGTAATCTGCACCTGTGCCGCCGGTCGGGGACAGCACAGGTGCAATGCGATCAATACTTCAGCGAAAGGGTCGCGAAGACCGAGCGGCCCGGCGCGACTGTCACGAAGTGAGTCGAGTACGTCTTGTCATAGTACTTCTTGTTAGTCAGGTTCTGCACGTTCGCCCGCAGCGAGATGTTGTCGGCAATCCGTGCCGAAGCCATCGCGTCGAAGCGCCAGTAACTGGGGATCGAGCGGACGATCGTGCCGGTGGTGCCGTTGTCGAGGACGACGGTGCCGAAGCTGCCGTACTGCTTCGAACTGTAGATCGCGCCGCCACCGATCTGGAAGCGCTGGGCGATGTCAAAGGTCGACCAGGCGGTGAAGCTGTGCTTGGGCGTGTTGGGGAACGGCTTGCCGTTGTTGATGCTCGGCGTGATGACGGTGACGCCGCCGACGGTGGCGGAGGTGAAGCCGCCATCGACGATCTTGGAGTCCATGTAGGTGTAGCCGCCGAAGACACTCCAGAAGGGCAGCGGTTTGCCGTTGAATCCGACTTCCACACCCTTGATATTGCGCTTGCCCTGGAACACCACGTCGGCACCGTTGGTGATGCGGGCGTTGTCGGTATCGGTCTTGAACAGCGCCAGGTTGAGGCCGAAGGCATCATCGAAGAACGACCACTTGGTGCCGATCTCGTAGGACTTGGTGACTTCCGCCTTGAGGTCCAGAGTGGTGAGCGCGGTCAGCGCGTTGCCTTCAGAACCTTCGCCGATCATGCTGCCTGCCGGCGTCGACGACTTGGCGATCGACACATAGACGCTACCGTTCGACATCGGCTTGAGCACGACGCCTGCCTGATAGTTTAGGAAGTGCTCCTTGTTGGACAAGACGGTGTTGCCGCTCGTCGCGATAGTGGTCGCGGCGGTGTCGAACCAGTCGTAACGCAGGCCCAGATTCAGCAGCAGGTAGTCGGTCACGGTGACCGTGTCGGCCGCATAAAGCGCGTACGTCGTCGCTTCGGTCTTGCCGGTCGCGGCCGACTTGGTGATCGGAACGCCGGTGGTGCCGCCGGCAGGAATGTTCCGCCAGTTATCGTACGGGGTCGGATTCAGCAGGCTGGTGCAGTTGCCGGCAGCCTGGTTGGCGGCGTTGCAGCGGTCGCCGTTGGCCGTGCCGATATTGGTGTTGACGGCGAAGCTGCCGCGCTTGGACTGTTCCCAGCTGGCCTCGAAGCCGGTCGAGAACGAATGCTCGATACCGCCGGTGTCGAACTTGCCGGCGAGGTCAAGCTGGCCGACCATCGAATCGACGTTGCTCCAGCGGGTGTTGGCACGGCGCCAGACAAGGCCGTTCACCACGTTGCCCTGGCTGTCGTCGGGCTGGGTGATGACATAGGCCTGCTTCACGTTGGCGTACTTGGTCGTGGCGCGCAGGCGGATCGTGTCGGACAGGTCATGCTCTGCGCGGAGCAGCAGTTCGTCGGTATTGGTCCTACGAAAATCACGGTTGGCGAGACCGTAGAAATTGGTGCGATCGACGTCAGCCGGTCCGATGGCGAGTTGATCGGCAGTGTTCACGTAAGTGGCGTTGCCGGGGCGCTCGAACGGGATGCCCGGATCGGGGATGTCATCGCTCTGCATGTGGTAGTAGTTGACGAAGGCGCGGGTCGCAGTGCCGAGCCCCAGCGCCGCCGAGGGCGAAATGCCCCAGCGGTTGTACGTCACCACATCGCGCTTGGCGACGTCGGCATCGTGCCACATGCCGTTCAGGCGGATCGCGGCGGTTTCGCCGAGCTGGTAGTTGGCGTCGATCGTGGCGCGCTTGTAGTCGTCGGTACCGTAGCTCAGGTCCGCCTGCGCCGACGTACCGAGATGCGGCATCTTGCTGACGAGGTTGAGGCTGCCCCCGGCGCTGCCGCGACCGCCCATCGTGGAGTCGCCGCCCTTGACCACTTCGATCTGCTCGATCGCGAATATCTCGCGCGATTGGCCGCCCACGCTGCGCACGCCGTCGATATACGTGCTGCCCTGGGCATCGAAGCCGCGGATCAGCGGACGGTCGCCCTGCGGGTTGCCGCCTTCACCGGCGCCGAACGTGATGCCGGGCACGGTGCGGAGCGCTTCGACGAACGTGGTCGAGCCGGTGTCCTGAATCACCTGCGACGGTACGACGATCACGGTCTTGGGGGTGTCGAGCAGCGGCGCCGTGTACTTGGGCGAATCCGCCCTGGGCGCACGATAGGGCGTCTCTTCGATGGCGGTGTCGGAAACGGTCACGCCGCCGAGGCTCGGCGCGGTGTCTTCCTTCGCGTCTTGCGCGAGAGCGGGAGCAGATGCGAAGCCGACACAGGCCAGCGCCAGATAAGCCGGAGCAGTCCGCGAATGCGAACGGCGGATACGAGAATAGGACAAGAGATCCCCCTTGGTTGGTAATACACCTGGTTATGGTGGTTTCGCCGATGGATCGCGGCGCCGATGGTCAGGGCTAGGAAGCGAGCATCGCGTCCGTTGCGCCCGGTTTCTTGTAGAGGCCCAAAGATACCCGCTCGACATATCCACGGCTGCACAGGCGGCTCAGCTTCTGCGTGGAAATGCCCGATTCCCGGAACTGCGAGGCTGTGACGAAGCGATGCCGCTCGACCAGCGCGACGGCACTTGCCGCCGCACCTTGCGCATGGTTTGTCGCTCCTGCGCGGCTTTTCGCCTTGCGGGTGTTTTCAGGCAGGAACTCGACATGCAGGCAATCTTCGCGTTCCAGCCTGGCATCGGCGAGCATCGACCGGGCCGGCAGGCGGCGTTCCCCGCGGAGGAGACCTTGGGCCAACTTGCGCAAGGTTTCCTGAAGCGGATTCGCCATCCGCCAGCGGCCTGACTGGGACGGGCGTTGCAACATCGACAGCCAGCTCAGGATCGCGAATTCGTCATCGCTCACGAACCGGGACTGCATGCCGAAGACGATCAGCCCATTGTCCCGTACGTTCTGCGCCAGACGCGCCAGCGTTTCGCAGAGCGAGAAATCCATGTCCGGGGTTCCGGCGAATTCATGTGCGTCACCAGCGTCTGCCTCGCGTAGCAGCGCGAGGACGCGGCGTTCCAGCGAGGTGAGCACCGTAATTGGCCGGCCTGCCCGCCGCGAACCCGTTGCGCCCACCCACATGCCCGTTCGCGTGGTCGAGTGCTTCTGCATTGTCCCTCACTGTCTGGCGGCGCATTGCACCGCCTGGCGCCACTGGCCGTCTGTTGATAGTGAATATTAATAGCGATCCTCGATACACGCTGACTGAACCGGGCTATTCAGGTCTGGTTCGTATTTGTCGCAGGTATGCTTTCAGGCTGGTCCGGGCGAGCGTCCTGGGCTGAAGGAGGCGATGAACATTGGCCGGCAGGGAACGTAACGACATGAGACTGCTCCCCCGCTCGATCCGCTCCCGTCTGCTCATCGCCGGCATCGTGCTGACCGGGGCGGCGCTCCTGCTGGCCTCGCTGATGATCCATCACGGCATCTACGATCTCGTACGGCGCAGCCTCAACGAAAGGCTCGACGCGCAGATCGCGCTGCTGCTGCGCAGTGTTCGCGCCGACGGCACCGTCGATGGCGCGATGCTGGGCGACCTGGGCCCCTTCACGCAGCATCGGCGGGGCTGGGGCTGGACGATCGAAACGCCGGCGCGGACGTATATCTCGCGCGATGCCCCGCAGCTCGACAGCATCGTCTGGGAAGGACCGCCGGGTCGGGAGGGCCATTTCCGCGGCGGCGAGGAAAGCCTTCTCGCCGGTCGCACCGGGGAATCCTATCTCCGCACGCTGGAGAACAGGACGCCGGCCGGGCTGGTTCGCGTCACCGCCTTCGCGCCCATCCACGTGTTCGACGGCATGCTGAGAAGTGCGCTGACGCCGATCCTGCTGATCCTGGGTGGCCTGAGCGTGGTGCTGCTGGCGGCAACCTGCGCACAGCTCCATTTCGGCCTCAAGCCCCTGTCGCGATTGCGGCTGGCGCTGACTGCGGTGCGCAGCGGCTCTCTGAAGCGTATCCCGGATAGCCAACCTGCGGAACTGGCGCCGCTGGCGCATGAACTCAATGCCCTGCTGGACGAGAACGAAGCCGCGCTCACCCGTGCGCGCGGACATGTTTCCAATCTGGCGCACAGCCTCAAGACCCCACTGGCAACGCTGAGCATCCGGATAGCCGAACTGGACAACGATCCTTCCGGCCGGTTGACGGAACTCGTGTCGCAGATCGACGGGGCGATCCGCCATCATCTCGGCCGTGCCCGAGCCGCCTCTCCCGGATCGCCGGGAGGGCCTGTGGTGTCCGTCGCCGCAAGCGTGGACGAACTGGCACTGGCACTGGGACGCATCCACGCTGATCGACGAATTAGGTTCACCGCCGAAGTCCCGGCTGGCCTCACGCTGAAATGCGATCCGCAGGACGTGGCGGAGATGCTGGGCAACCTGCTGGACAATGCCTGGAAATGGGCACGCCATGACATTCGTCTCTCGGCCCGGGCATCCGGGAAAATGGCATGCATCATCATCGAGGATGACGGCCCCGGCCTGAGCGCCGAGGCGATCGAAGAGGCGCTGGTCCCGGGGCGCCGCCTGGACGAGCGCGGGGAAGGCCACGGTTTCGGCTTGCCGATCGCACGCGAACTGGCGGAATTGCATGGCGGCTCGCTCACGCTGGAAGCTTCGCCGCGAGGCGGCCTGCGGGTCGCCCTCATGCTTCCACGCTAGAACCCGGAACAGGACAGCCCCTCAGTCGCTCGTCAGTTGATAGCCTCTGCCACGAATGGTTCGGATCATGTCCGCTCCGATCTTGCGGCGCAGGCGTCCGACGATCACTTCCAGCGAGTTTGAATCCACGTCGGCGTCATATTCATAGACCCGGTCCAGCAGTTCGCGCCGATCCATCACCGTACCCTTGCGCAGCATCAGTGCCGACAGCACCCGCCATTCAAAGGCGGTCAATCGCAAGGGCAGCCCATCCATCTCGAAGTGGCCGAGTTGCACGTCGAACACCAGCGCCCCGCAAGAAACCCGGTTCGAGGCATAGCCATTGGCACGGCGAACGAGCGCGCGCAGCCGCAGGATCAGTTCCTGCACGCGAAACGGCTTTATCAGGTAGTCGTCGGCGCCGGCTTTGAACCCCGCGACCTTTTCCGCCCACGCATCGCGCGCGGTCAGGATGAGCACGGGCGAACCGTGTCCATCGGCTCGCCACGACTGCAATACCGTCAATCCATCGATATTGGGTAGCCCAAGGTCGAGCACGACGGCATCGTAGCTCTCGGTCGCGCCGAGATGGCGCCCGTCTTCCCCTTCGAACGCAAGGTCCACGGCAAAATTTTCGGCCCGCAAGGCACGAGCGATCTCTTCGCTGAGCGGACGGTCGTCCTCGATAACCAAAATGCGCATGGAACGCCTCCGTAGCCCCGATAGAAGGCGAACCCAAACTGAACCTGAACGACATCTCGATCCAGCAGAAGCACATGCCTAGCCGTTCGAAACCTAGCAGAAGGCCGCCGGAGCAGCGTTTGCCGCCAATCTCCGGGGCAACACGCAAATCGACGCTGCAAGCGCATCGAAGCAGATAGGGAAACCGATCGCCAAGCCACAGCGCGAGTATTTCGCGGCAACCAGGCGCAAAGGATCGCCAAGCACAAGGACTGGGATCCGCAGGCTGCGCAACTATGCACCGCGCCGTCCGTTGGCCCATGAGACCAACCAGCGGAGAGCCCTGCCCCGATGATCGTAGTCCACCACCTGGAGAACTCACGCTCGCAGCGCGTCCTGTGGCTGCTGGAGGAACTCGCGCTGCCATACGACGTCAGGCGCTATGAACGCGATCCGAAGACGATGCTCGCCCCGCACGAACTGCGCCGCGTGCATCCCCTCGGCAAGTCACCGGTCATCGTGGATCACGACCCTTCGGGCTCGGAACTCATCATCGCCGAAACCGGCGCCATCATCGAATATCTCACCGCCAAGGCGGATGGTCGGCTGGGCAAACCTTATGGTGAAAACGCGGCGCTGCGCTATCGCCATTTCCTGCACTATGCCGAAGGCTCGCTGATGCCTCCTCTGTTCGTCAATCTGGTGCTGGGCCGCATTCCGCTGCTGGGCAAGGCCGCGCAGAAGAAGCTGCAACCGATGATCGACATTCACCTCGACTTCGTCGAGCACGAGTTGTCATTCCGACCGTGGTTCGCCGGCGACACCTTCACGGCCGCCGACATCATGATGAGTTTTCCGCTCGAAGCAGCCCGCGATCGGGGCGGGTTAGATACCGGGCGCCCGGCGACCATCGCCTGGCTCGACAAGATTCATGAACGGCCGGCCTACCAGGCCGCACTCGAACGCGGCGGCCCCTACCGCTTCGCGTGAGACACCCGGCGGCAGCACGCAAAGGCCCATGGCTCGCCGCATACCAGGTTCCCGGCACTTTTCTTACCGCATCCAAGCTGCCGCGGACGCGACATGCCCTCTGGCATTTCCATCTCAACCACTTGAGGAACAATCGGCTTCTCGGACCATTTCGATGCCGGAGCGGCTAAATGTTTCTGGAGTGTGAATGATGGAGTCGGCGAACCTGCAGCCCAAGGCACGTCCCTTGGCGCCTCTCGTCCTAGGCACCGTCATCGCGCTTATCGGACTCGTGCTGACGCTGGGCGGGACCTATCTCGCGGTGCTGGGAGGCTCGGCCTATTACGCGCTCACCGGTCTTGCGATGCTCGCTTCGGGCGGGCTGCTGATCCGCCGCAACCTGCTGGGCGGCTGGCTGTACTGCGCGATCTTCGTGCTCACCGTTATCTGGGCCTTCGCGGAAGTCGGCGCGAACAACTGGGCGCTGGTGCCGCGCATCGTCGCGCCGCTGGTGTTGCTGGTGGCGACGCTGCTGGTGATGCCCACGCTGTCCACTCGCCCGAACCGCTGGAAGCTGGGCCTCGCCACGAGCGCGGCTGCGATCGTGCTGACGGCGATCTCGGCCACCATCTTCGCGCGCATGGCCGACACCGGCCCGGCCGAAGACCTTCCGGGCCTGCGCTTCGAGATGAGCGATCCCTCGCTCGCCGCTGTCGGAGACGACTGGCCCGCCTATGGCGGCACCGATGCCGCGCGCCGCTTTTCGCCGCTCGGCCAGATCACGCCGGACAATGTGAAGAACCTCAAGCGTGTCTGGCTGGCCCATACCGGCGACATGCCCTCCTCCGCGAAGATCGCCGGCACTTACGGCGGTGAGAATACCCCGCTCAAGGTGGGTGACACGCTCTACGTCTGCACCCCGAAGAATAGGGTTATCGCGCTCGATCCGGCGACGGGCAGGCAGCGCTGGAAGTTCGATCCCGGGGTTTCGGACGAGGCGATCCCCTACACTGCCGCCTGCCGGGGCGTGAGCTACTTCGCGGTCCCCGGTGCTCCGGCCGACCAGCCCTGTGCGCGGCGCATCGTCTACGGCACGCTCGACGCGCGCCTCTTCGCGATCGACGCGCGCACCGGCGCGCGCTGCGCCGCCTTCGGCTCCAATGGCGAAGTCGATACCAAGATCGGCATGGGCAACACGCCTCCGGGCTACGTCTCGATCAATTCTCCGCCGACCATCGTGCGCGGCGTCGTCGTCACCGGCCACCAGGTGCTGGACGGTCAGGACCGCTGGGCGCCTTCGGGCGTGATCCGGGGCTATGACGCGGTCACCGGCAAGCTGCGCTGGGCCTGGGACATGATGCACCCGGACTGGAACGGCTATCCGCCGCAGGGCCAGACCTGGGCGCGCGGCACACCCAACATGTGGACGATCGCCAGCGGCGACGAGCAGCTCGGCCTCGTCTACCTGCCGATGGGCAATGCGGCGGCGGACTATTACTCCAGCCTGCGCCGCCCGCAGGAGCGCGATTTCGCGACCTCGCTGGTGGCGCTCGACGTGACCACCGGCAAGCCGCGCTGGAAGTTCCAGGCCGTGCGCGACGACGTGTGGGACTATGACTTCGGCGCGCAAGCGACCCTCGTGGACTACAAGGGCACGCCCGCGCTGGTGCTGCCGTCCAAGCAGGGCGACATCTATGTCCTCGACCGCCGCACCGGCCAGCCGCTGACCCCGGTGGGCTCGATCAAGGCGCCCGGCGGCAGCGTCGAGCCCGGCCAGCGCGCGGCGACGCAGCGCGTTTCGCTGTGGCATACGCTGCGCAAGCCCGACCTGACCGAGCGCGACATGTGGGGCATGTCGCCGATCGACCAGATGATCTGCCGCATCCAGTTCCGCAAGGCGAGTTACAAGGGCTTCTTCACTCCGCCCGAAAGCGACCGCCGTTCGATCGAGTATCCCGGCTACAACGGCGGCACCGACTGGGGCGGCGTGGCGGTCGATCCGCGCCGGGGGGTGATCATCGCCAACTACAACGACATGCCCAACTACGTGCGCCTCGTGCCGCGCGCCGAGGCCAACCGCAAGGGCTGGGCACCGCGCGACCAGGCACGCGGCGAAATCGGCGGGGCAGAGGGCGCGGGCGATCCGCAGGCGCACACGCCCTATGCGATCGACGTCAATGCCGGCTGGCGGCTGCCGCTGACGGGCATGCTGTGCAAGCAGCCCCCCTATGGCGGCATCCGCGCCATCGACATGGCGACCGGCAGGACGATCTGGGACAAGCCGCTGGGCGAGGCCCGCACCAACGGTCCCTTCGGCATCCCCTCGATGCTGCCGCTGACCATCGGTACGCCCAACAACGGCGGCTCGGTGGTGACGGCGGGCGGCGTGATCTTCGTCGCCGCCGCGACCGACAACCTGATCCGTGCGATCGACCTGAGGACCGGCAAGGTGCTGTGGAAGGACGTGCTGCCCGCAGGCGGCCAGGCGACGCCGATGACCTACATGGTGAACGGCAAGCAATACCTGGTGATCGCGCCGGGCGGCCATCACTTCATGGAGACGCCAATCGGCGATCAGGTGATCGCCTACGCACTCCCTTGAAGCAGCCGGTCAGAGATCGTCTGGAAATTCGCGATACGCGAATTTGGCGGCACCGGCCCACTCTCCTGCCCGACCGCCCAACGATAGTACCCTATGGGCGGTCGGGTGGGGGAGTGGGCCGGTGCCGCGAAGGTGAGGCCTGAAACCAAAACCCGCGTTCAAGCGATGTGGAGATATGGATACGCCAGTCGCATCAGACCCGCCTGCGCCCACACCACCTGCACACAGGCGGCGCTGGCGCATCTTGCGCAATGTGCTGATCGTCGTGATTGCCGCGATCTTCGCGGTATGGCTGGTCGTGTTCATCACCAAGGGCCGGTTCCTCAAGCATCCGTTCGAAAGCATCGCGAGTTCACTGAGCGACCGCGAGGTCAGGGTCGGCGGCGACTTCCAGCTCTATTTCGCCCCGCTGCGCATCAAGTTCCTGGCCGAGCGACTGGCCGTTTCGAACCCGCAATGGGCCAGGGGAAGCACCCTTTTCGCCGCCCGGCGCATCGAGGCCAGGATCGCCCCGCTGTCGCTGCTGTTCGGGCGGCGGCACGTCTATTCGCTCGATCTGGACCAGGGTGTCGCCAATCTCGAATGGGACGAGGGCCACAAGCGCAACACCTGGACCTTCGCGAAGAGCGGCGAAGGCAAGCCTTTCGCGATGCCGCGCATCGACAGGGCCGAGGTCACCGGCACGCGGATCCATTACATCGATCCGCAGATGCCGCTGCTGGCGAACCTCACGATCGACCCGATCGCGGCGACCGACACCCGCATCGGCAAGGCGGTGGGGCTGACGGGCGACGGGACGTTTCGCACCACGCGGTTTCGCCTGTCCGCCCGCCTGCTCTCGCCCGATGCCAGCATTTCCGGGGCGGAGAACCGGCTGCAGGCACGGGCCTGGGCCGCGAACAGCGTGATCGACGTCTCGGGCACATTGCCCGGCCTCACCGAATTCGAAGGTGTCCCCCTGAAGGTCGCGGCGCAGGGACGCGACTTGTCGGACCTGATGGCGGTGATCGACGTCGCCATACCCCGGACGCGGCGCTACGCCCTGAAGGCCCAGCTCGTTAAGGAGGCGCAGACCTATCGCTTCACGGGCATGACCGGCACGTTCGGCCAGTCCGACCTTTCGGGCGGCTTCACGGTAAGCAATGCGCAGCGGCTGCGCATCGATGCCTCGCTGGTGACCCGGCGGCTCGACATCGTCGATGCGGCACCGTTCATCGGCTATAATCCCGACCTCGTGGCTTCACGAGGCGCGGTCGCCGCCGCCGCCGCGACCGGGGCCGGCCCACGCCGCATCCTTCCCGAAGCCGCGCTGCCGGTCGCGATGATGCAGCGCTTCGACGCCGGGCTCGACTGGAAGATCGCGGTGGTGCGCTCGAAGAACGTGCCCGTCTCAAACATCGCGCTGAAGCTGTCGCTGGATAAGGGGCGCCTGGAGCTTTCACCCCTCACGTTCTCGATGGCGCGCGGCGACGTAGCCTCCGACCTGATCTTCGACACGCGCCAGCGCCCTTCCGCGATCCGCTACGACATCCGCCTGGCCTCGACGCCGATGGGCCGGCTGCTTGCCGGCTACGGCCTTGCCGATTCCGGCACCACCGGCACCATTCGCGGCCGGATCGAGTTGAACGGCAGGGGCGACACGATCCACGATTCGCTGGCGACTTCGTCCGGCCGGATCGCCTTCGTGATGCCGCAGGGCACCTTGTGGACACAGAACGCGCAACTGGCCGAACTCGATCTTGGCACCTTCATCTCCAAGATGTTCCAGGGCAAGTTGAAGAAGCCGATCGAGGTCAATTGCGGCCTGCTGGCATTCACGGTGCGCGGCGGCACCGCGGCGGCCGACCCGATCCTGATCGACACCAGCAAGAACGTCGTGACCGGTCGCGGCGGCTTCAGCTTCGGGACCGAGGCGCTTGATCTGGCATTCCGGGCGGACGGCAAGAAGTTCAGTCTGTTCTCCGGACAGTCGCCGGTCGGCCTCGGCGGCCATTTCGCCGCGCCGAGGCTGCAGGTCATCAGCCCGCAACTGGTGGGACGTGCCGGCGTGGGACTTGGGCTTGCCGTGGTGGCGACGCCGATCGCCGGGCTGCTGGCGTTCGTCGATCCCGGCGATGCGAAGTCGGCGGCATGCGGCCCGGTCCTCGCCGGAGCGCGCGCCGGCGCCCAGCGCACCACCGGGGGCAAGCCGCGTGACGACGTGGGCAACGGATCGCCGAAGAAAAACCAGCGATAGCGCGGTGGTCCGGTCCGGAACCATCATTGCCGCCGATCTTTGAACCTGAAAGGAGACAAGACATGTTCGGCAAGATTCTCGGTGCGATCGCAGGCAGTCAGGTGGCGCAGCATGTGCGCGGCATCGACGGTGCAGGAGGCGCCGTTCTCGGTGTAGCGGCTACGTCCGTTTTGCGCCGCCTCGGTCCCGTAGGCCTCGTCGCGGCCGGCTTGGGCGGCTACGCGCTGAAGAGGCATTTGCAGAAGCGGGAGACGGCCAGGGCACCCTCACCTCGTGCATAAGTCCGCGATCGGAGGAAAAAGCGTGAACACCCCGTGAAACGCTAGCGCCCTCCGCTCGTTCAGTGCGGCATGGCTAGAACTCCCGGACATTTCAGAGACAATATCGTCCTTTATGGAGCACTGGCGGCGAACCTGGGCATCGCGATCGCCAAGTTCGTGGCGGCAGGGATCGGGGGCTCTTCCGCCATGGCGACCGAAGGCGTTCATTCGCTGGTGGACAGCGGCAACCAGTTGCTGCTCCTCTACGGCCAGCGGCGCGGCCAGCGCCCACCCGATGCGGCCCATCCGTTCGGCTATGGGCGCGAGCTGTATTTCTGGGCTTTCGTCGTCGCGATCCTGATATTCGCGGGCGGGGCAGGCATTTCGATCTACGAAGGCATTACCCACATTCACAAGCCCACCCCGATCGGCGACCCTACGCTGAGCTACATCGTCCTGGGCATCGCCTTTGCGATGGAAGGCACATCCTGGGCCATCGCGGTAAAGGAATTCAATGCCGGCCGCGCTGGACAAAGCTGGTGGCGGGCGGTGCTACAGTCCAAGGATCCGCCTGACTTCATCGTGCTGTTCGAGGACAGCGCGGCTCTCGTGGGACTGGTCATCGCGGCCCTGGGCATCTGGGCCAGTGGCCATTTCGCGGACCCGCGCCTGGACGGTGCGGCCTCGGTTGTCATCGGCCTGGTTCTGGCAGGCGTCGCCATCCTGCTCGCGCGCGAATCCAAAGGGCTATTGATCGGCGAGGCGGCCGACCCGGACCTGATCGCCGGCCTTCGTGCCGTGATGGAACGCAATGCGGACATCATCGGCGTCAATCACATTCGCACCGTTCATACCGGCCCGGATTCGGTCTTCGTCGCAGCCAGCGTCGATTTCGCGGACGATCTGCCGATGGGAAAGGCGCAGACTCTGATCGAGGCACTGGAGACGCAGATGAAAGCGCTCTCTCCCAAGATCGCCTCCGTCTACATCCGGCCCGAAAAGCGCGAAGATGCTACTCCGGGATAAGGCAAGGCGTTGCAAAGGGCGATCTTCGGCTGCCCCCGTATCCAGCCCGTACGATCGGCGTTTCCAGACCAACACGAGTTCCGCTATGACAATCCGATCGGCAAGCGCGCCGCACTTTTTCGCACCGGTAATTCGAAAGCGGCTTTCAGGATTCTGATGCATGTCCACAATGCCGATTCTCGATTTCGCGCCCGCCGGCGGCTCTCTGCCCTTCCTGTCAGGAGGCGGTGCGTGCGCAGAACTGATCGCGAGCCGGGACTGGTCGGCAACGCCGCTTGGGCCGATCGCGCAGTGGCCGCATTGCCTCACCGGCGCCCTGTCGATCCTGCTGCGCTCGCGCGTCCCCATGGTGATGATGTGGGGACCGGCCGGGGTCATGCTCTACAACGACGCCTACTCGAACTTTGCAGGCGGACGCCATCCCGGCTCTCTCGGATCGGACGTGCGCGAAAGCTGGCCCGAGATCGCCGCTTTCAACGATGCGATAATCAAGGCAGGCCTCGCAGGAGAGACGCCGCATTTTCGCGACCAGGAAATGACGCTGCTGCGCAACGGCACGCCGGAGGTAATTGCTCACGGGGTTGGCAGAAAAGTGTTGCGCGGAGGTCGATTGGCTGATTCACCCTACGGATGCCGCCACCGCCGCTTCATGTTCTGACCGAGGCCGAGAAGAACGAGCTGCTGCTTGCTC
>NZ_JAZFAX010000039.1:0-36656 GCF_036352595.1 Novosphingobium resinovorum | reverse complement strand
CGGCGCTGGCGGCCTTCGAGGCTTTCCCGAAGCTGCAACTGATCGCCTCGACCGCGCGGCATGTCGTGAACTCCGGCCATCACCGTATCGCCGCACGTCTCGACGCGCGGGACGGGGCGCACCAGACGAGCGAGGTGGACGTCACCGGCATCGTCGATCGCATCGGCACCGGCGACGCCTTCGCGGCGGGCGTGCTGCACAAGTGGCTTGAGGGCGCGGACCTCGTCGCCACCGCGCAGGCGGGACTGGCCTATACCGTGCTCAAGCACACGGTGCCGGGGGACATGTGCCTCGTTGGACCGGGCGAGCTTGAGGCGTTCTCGGCTTCGGGCGGGGACGTGCGGCGATAAGAATTCATCATCCCGGCGCATGCCGGGACCGTGGGCAAGTCTTTAGGCGATAGCTTCCGGCGGGGCCCCGGCGCAACGTTGCTTCTAAAGACAGCCCACGGTCCCGGCATGCGCCGGGATGACGATGGGAGGAGAGCATCATGACCGATCTTTCGCGCCGTATCCTTGTGAAAACGGCGGCAGTGCTCGCCGCCGCACCGCTCCCATCTTTTGCCCGTAGCACCAAGACCCCGCGCATCGGCCGCTACACCGCCACCCCGGAAAGCGGTGTCCATGCCTTCAGGGGCATCCGCTACGGCCGCGCCGAGCGCTTTGCCCGCGCCGTCCCCGAGCCGCTCGAAGGGCCGGCGATCATCGCCGCGAAGTTCGGCCCTGTCTGCCCGCAGCGCGCCATGGCGGGCGAGGCACAGTCCGAGGACTGCCTGTTCCTCAACGTCTGGACGCCCGAGGCGGACCCGCGCGCGAAGCGGGCGGTCATGGTCTATTTCCACGGCGGCGCCTACACGACCGGTTCGGTCACCGATCCGCTGACGCACGGTGCGGCGCTCGCCGCCGAGGGCGACGTCGTGGTCGTCACCGTCAATCACCGTCTTAACGCACTGGGCTATGCCTGGCTTAAACCCTTTGGCGGGCGCTATGCGGACAGCGGGAATCTCGGCCAGCTCGACCTGATCCTCGCGCTGCAATGGGTGCGCGATCACATCGCCGCATTCGGCGGCGACCCGGCGCGCGTCATGGTGTTCGGCCAGTCGGGCGGGGGCGCCAAGATCGCCACGCTCATGGCGATGCCCGCCGCGAAGGGCCTGTTCCATTCCGCCGCGACGATGAGCGGGCAGCAGGTGCAGGCCAGCGGCCCGGCCCATGCCTGGGCGCGCACGCAAGCGTTCATGGCGGCGCTGAAGCTCGCCCCCGGCGATGTCGAGGGCCTGCGGACTATGGCGGTCGAGCGGTTGGTCGAGGGTCTTGCCGCCACCGATCCCATCATGGGCGGCGGGGTCTACTTCGGCCCGGTGCTCGACATGACCAACCTGCCGCGGCATCCGTTCTGGCCCGATGCCGCGCCGCAGTCGCTGGGCGTGCCGATGATCCTTGGCAACGTGCGCGAGGAGACGCGGGCGTTCCTCGATCCGCGCGGAGAGAAATTGCGGGGGCTGTCGTGGGACAATCTCGCCGCGCGCATCCTGCCCGAGATCAAGATCGACCTCGATCCCGTCTGGGTGGTCGACCAGTACCGCGCCCATGAGCCCGGCTGGACGCCCGAGCAGGTCTATTACGCGGCCACCACGGCGGGACGCTCGTGGCCGGGGCAGGTGATCGAGGCGGATGCGCGCGCGGCGGCGGGGGCGGGGGCCACATGGGTGTACCAGCTGGACCGGCCGTCGCCGATCGATCCGCTGCGCGGCGCGGCGCATACCGACGACATTCCCTATGTCTTCGGCACGCTCGGCGCGCCGGGCAGCTTCTCCGGGACGGACGAAGGCGCGCGCAGGCTGAGCGGGGCGATGATGCAGGCGTTCACCGGTCTGGCGAAGACCGGCCGACCGGGGCTGGCCGAGTGGGCGCCCTATCGCCTGCCGCAGCGCGCGACGATGGTGCTGGGCGACAGTGTGCGCCTGGAGAACGACCCGCGCCGCTGGCAGCGCGAACTCTGGGCCACGGCGCCTTACTTCCAGCCGGGGACGTGAGCGTCATCGCGGCGGATTGGGATAGGCGATCACCAGCGAAAGCGGTGCCTCGCCGCGCTGCCGGATGCCGACCACGGCGCCGTCGTAGAGGTATGCCGTCATCCCCGGCGTGAGCTTCGCGCGCCTGCCGTCCGATACGACTTCGCCTTCTCCGGAGAGCACGTAGTAGACCTCGTCGTGTGCGATCGGGTGCTCGCCGATCGCGGCGCCCTTGTGGAGGACGCGGCGGCGGAATTCCATCGTGCGCGGGGCGGGGGCGGCATCGGAGATGCGATAGGCGGTGCTCATGCCGATCGCGCCGTGGGGCGGTGCTTCCTCACGCACCGTGTCACGCTCGTCAATGACCGCCATCGGCGGGGCCGGGGCCGCATCGGCGCGCGTCGTCGTCATCGCAAGTATCAGAAAAGAAAAAACAAATCCTGCGTCGATCCGGCGATTTTCCACGATCAATCTCCCTTGAGCAGAGGTTCTTGACACGGAGACCTCACTGCGTCACATATCGATGACACCGGTTACCCCAGATCGCAAGGATGATCTTCGGAACCGGTGGGGCGACTTTGGAGGTCGTCCGAGAAGCTCTGCGAGCAGGGCGGGAGTAGAGGTGCCGGAGCAGCGCGCTATAGCCACGCTTCCTTCTGACACCGGTATCATTTTGGCCCGATGGGGTCGTGAGGGGATGTTGTCATGCGTCAGCATGTTACCGGAATTTCGCTTTTGAGGGCTGCGCTGCTTGCGGGCGGCGCGCTTGTGGCAGGGGGCGTCTCGTCCGCCGCGACGGCGCAGGATGCGGCCGGGCCCGCACAGGCTGCCGACAGCGTGGCCGACGATACGGCCAGCGCCAACGACATCATCGTCACCGGCTATCGCCAGTCGCTGCAGGCCGCGCTCAACGTGAAGCGCGAATCGGTCTCGGCGGTCGATGCGGTCGTGGCCGAGGACATGGCCAAGTTCCCCGACCAGAACCTGGCCGAATCGCTGCAGCGCATCCCCGGCATCTCGATCCAGAAGGACGGCGGCGAAGGCCGCGCGATCACCGTGCGCGGCCTCAGCGCGCAGTTCACCCGCGTGCGCGTCAACGGACTGGAGGCGATCGCCACCAGCTCGGACGGCGCCTCGGCCAACCGCGACCGCTCGTTCGACTTCAACGTCTTCGCCTCCGAACTGTTCAGCAGCCTGGTGGTCCACAAGACCGCCGAGGCCAGCCTCGACGAAGGCTCGCTGGGCGCGGTGGTGGACCTCAACACCGGCAACCCTCTGGCGGGCAAGACCGGCCTGAGCGCCGTTCTCAACGTGCAGGGTTCGTACAACGACCTGTCGAAGAACGTCGGCCCGCGCATCGCCGGGCTGCTGTCGTGGAAGAACGATGCCGGCACGCTGGGCGTCAACTTCTCGGCCGCCTATTCGCACACCGACACGATCGAGAGCGGCAACAACACCGTGCGCTGGTCGCAGGCCTACTTCAATTCGGTGGACGGCAACCCGTGCTTCTACTCGAACGTCGCCGCGACCGGCGGCAGCCCGGTCAACTCGGGCGGCGGCTATCGTCCCTCCGAGGCCTGCGACGCCGCGGCGCTCTCGTTCCACCCGCGCATCCCGCGCTACGGCGTGGTCGAGCATGACCGCAAGCGCCTGGGTCTGACCGGATCGGTCCAGTTCGAGCCGACCGACAGCACCAAGATCTCGCTCGACGGGCTGTTCTCCTCGTTCAAGGAGAACCGTTCCGAGCAGTGGCTCGAAGTGCTCGCCCGGTCGAACGAGCGCAGCTTCGACGTCGTCAACCCGACGTACGACAGCAACGGCAACATGGTCAGCGCCACGCTGGACAACGCCTACGTGCGCACCGAAAGCTACCTGCGCAAGTCCGAGACCAAGTTCTACCAGATCGGCGCGACCTGGGACCAGGACGTCACCGACACCTTCCGCTTCACCGTGCTGGGCGGCATGTCGCAGTCCAAGAACGACATCCCGGTCGAGACGACCATCGCCTACGACAGCAAGGGCGCGGACGGCTTCAGCTTCGACTATTCGAACATGAAGTCGCCGGTGCTCAACTACGGCATCGACGTGACCGACCCGGCGAACTTCCAGCTCGCCGAAATCCGCGACCGTCCTTCCTACGTGAAGAACCGCTTCAAGACCGCGCAGCTGCGCACCGAGTGGGATCTGACCGATGGCTTCACGGTCAAGGCCGGCGCGATGTGGCGGCGCTACAATTTCAACACGCAGCTGTGGACCCGCGACACCGTCGCCTGTTCGACCAACGGCCAGCCCGACCTGATCCTCGGGACAACGACCTGTTCGGCGACCACTTACGGCCTGCCGGTGACCTCGGCGATCTCGCAGATCGTGAACCTCGGCGACGCCGGCCAGCCTTCGGGCACGACCTCCTCGTTCCTGGCGGGCGACATCGGCGCGGCGGCGGACTACACCAACCTCTACGGCCGCACCGCCGTGGAAGACCTGGGCTCCAACCGCGCGGTTCAGGAGACCACCTCGGGCGGATACGTGCAGTTCGACGTCAAGGGCCAGATCTTCGGGCTCGACTACGCGGGCAACGCCGGCATGCGCTATGCCCACACCGCGCAGAAGTCGACCGGCTACACCGCCGGGATCGCCGCCACCGTCAAGCGCGACTACGACGACTGGCTGCCCTCGTTCAACCTGGCGCTCTATCCCGACAAGGACGTGGTGGTGCGCGGCGCGATCGCCAAGGTCATCACCCGCCCCTCGCTGGGCAACCTGAACCCGGGCGGTTCGGTCGACGGGTTCAATTACAAGGTGACTTACGGAAACCCGTTCCTCGAGCCCTACCGCGCGACCAACTTCGACCTTTCGATCGAATGGTACTTCGCCCCGCAGGCGCTGTTCTCGGTGGCGGGCTTCATCAAGAAGATCGACAGCTTCCCGGTCTCGGGCACGTATGAGGCGACGCTGCCGCAGCTCGGGCTCGACCGCTCGGTGCTGACCCCCAGCTCGCCGGCCTACATCAACTACGATCCGAACCAGCTCTACACCGTGTCCTCGCAGGTCAACGGTCAGGGCGCGACGCTCAAGGGTGTGGAAGTGGCGCTGCAGCTGCCCTTCACCTTCCTGCCGGGCATCCTGGGCAAGACCGGGTTCCAGGGCAACGCGACCTTCATCAAGAGCCACGCCGAATACCAGCAGACCGGCCCGGCGGTCTCCGCCTGCACCCGCAATGCGACGACCGGCGCCTGCCAGCTGGTCGGCGTCTCGGCGATCTACGATTCGACGCTCTACGGCGTGTCGAAGAAGGCCTGGAACGCGACGCTGTACTACGACGACGGCAAGTTCTCGATCCGCGGCTCGGTCAGCTATCGCGGGCCCTTCGTGGACCAGGGCAGCGGCACCGGCAACGTGTTCGAGGGCTATGGTTCCTACACCAGCGTCGATGCAGCGATCCGCTACAAGGCGACCGAGTGGCTGGAGCTGTCGATCGACGGCAACAACCTGACCGACGCCTACCGCTACCGCTGGACCGACGTATCGGCGCAGCGCAACTACGAGTACAACCATTATGGCCGCACGGTCCTGTTCGGAGCGCGAGCCAAGATCTGATTTCCTCCCCCTGACGCGTGGTCCGTGGCTATATGGCTGCGGGCCACGCTCTTTTGTCTTCATGGGAGCCTCATCTTGGATTTCGACCGCAGGACTCTGATCGCTGGATCGCTCACCGCCGCTGGTGTCGCCGCCGGCCTCGCCTCGTCCGCCCGTGGGCAGACAGCGCCCCCGCAGGCATCGAAGGCACTCCCTCCCGGCCTGCCGCAGCCCACCGAGACCATCGACCTGTGGCCCAAGGGCCCGCCGGCCACGCTGCGGGTGCCGATCGCCGAAGTGGTGGACGAGCGCTCCACCGACGCGCTCGTCACCGATCGCGCCGTCCACGGCGTCACCCGGCCGCGCATGGTGGTGTTCCGTCCCGACCGCCCCAACGGTGCGGCGGTAATGATTACGCCGGGGGGCGGCTATACCCGCATCGTCGTCGACAAGGAGGGCTACGAGATCGCCCGCTGGCTGACCGCGCGCGGCTTCACCGCCTTCGTGCTGTTCTATCGCCTGCCGGGCGAGGGCTGGTCGAGCGGTCCCGATACCCCGCTCGCCGACGCGCAGCGGGCGGTGCGCCTGATCCGCCACCGCGCCAGGGACTTCGCCATCGATCCCGAGCGGGTCGCGGCGATGGGATTTTCTGCCGGTGGGCACCTCTGCGCGGACCTTGGCGCGCGCTTCGCTGCGAAAGTCTACGATCCTGCGGACGAGGCGGACACGCTTTCCGCAAAGCCGTTCTGCGCCGCGCCGATCTATCCGGTGGTCAGCATGGACCCCGCCATTGCCCATTCCGGATCGCGCGATCTTCTGCTCGGCCCCTCGCCGAGCGCCGCGCTCGAAGCCGCGCATTCGCCGGACCGGGTGGTGCCAGCCGACGCCCCGCCGCACTTCCTCGTCCATGCCGAGGACGACGACGTGGTGCCGGTGGAGAACACCACGCGCCTCCATGCCGCGCTGCGGGCGCGCCGGATCCCGGTC
Source organism: Novosphingobium resinovorum (assembly GCF_036352595.1). GTDB lineage: Bacteria > Pseudomonadota > Alphaproteobacteria > Sphingomonadales > Sphingomonadaceae > Novosphingobium > Novosphingobium resinovorum_B. The sequence continues at coordinate 30,079 of NZ_JAZFAX010000039.1, read as the reverse complement.
GAGGCGCATTACTTCGCCAACGGCGGCCACGGCTTCGGCCTGCGCCGCGCGATCGGCAAGCCGGTCGAAGCCTGGCCCGAGATGTGGCGGGCCTGGGCGGGGACAGTGGGTTTCGCCTGAGTTGCGGTTGAGTTTTGGGGGCCATGCCATAGAAGCGGAAAGCATGGACCCCACCCCGGCACGCGTGAAAGACGGCGATCCCACCATCGAGGACGTGGCCGCCGCCGCCGGGGTTTCGATCCGCACCGTGTCGCGCGTGCTCAACAAGTCCCCCAAGGTCAACGCAGAGACGCGTGCGCGGATCGAGGCGGCGATCGCCGTGCTCAATTTCCGGCCGAGCGCGCGGGCGCGGGCGCTGGCGATGCGCCGCTCGTTCCTGATCGGGCTGATCCACAACGATCGCAACGCGCTGGTGCTCGATTCCATCCAGCGGGGCGTCGTCGATGCCACCGCGCCGCGCGGCTACGAAGTCATCGTCCATCCGACCCCGCTGGAGGCCGGAGCGGCGATCCGCGACGTGCTCGGCTTCGTCGAGCGTTCGCGGGTGGACGGCCTGGTGATCCTGCCGCCCGTCTCGGGCATAGCGGGGCTGGCGGAGGCGCTGGCGGAAGCGCAAGTGCCGGTGGCGGCGCTGTCCTCGGTGCCGATCGCGGGCTTTGCCGACGTCATCGTCAGCGAGGAGCGCGCGGCGGGGGCGCAAGTGGCACGCCACCTGCTAGACCTCGGCCACCGGCGGCTGGGGATCGTCAACGGACCCGCCGACACCGCTTCCGCCACGGAGCGGCGCGCCGGCTTTATCGAGGAGGCCGCGCGGGCCGGGGCTAGCGTCGCCGAAGCGCCGGGCGACTACGACTTCGCGGCCGGCGTGGCGGGGGCGGAACTGCTGTTGTCGCGGGTCGACCGGCCAACCGGGATCTTCGCGGCCAACGACATCATGGCCGCCGGCGTCCTCAAGGTGGCGGCGGCGCGCGGTATCGCGGTGCCGGGCGACCTGTCGGTGGTCGGATTTGACGGCAGCCTGGTGACGCGGATGCTGAGCCCCGCCCTGACCTCGGTGCTGCGCCCCTTCGGCGAGATGGCCGGGGCGGCGGCCGAGCGCCTGATGGCGAGGATCGAGGGCCGCCAGATGCCGGGCCCGGTCGCACTCGACTTGCGCGTGGTGGTGGCGGAATCGACGGGACCGGTGGCGGCATGGGCTTCGACAAGCTCAGCCTGAGCGGGATTTAAAGACATTCTCTCAGATCCGCTCAGGCTGAGCTTGTCGAAGCCCATGCCGCCCATGCTGCCTGTCTACGCCGCCACGCCCTTCAGACGTCCCGCTTCCAGCGCCGCCAGCCCGGCTTCCACCGCGCTCGTGAACCGCGCATCCGAACCGAGTTCGCCGAACACCTCGCGCATCGTCAGCACATGGCGCCAGTCGCCCGCGCGTGCCAGCAAGGGCGCGGCGAGCGGGTCGGTGATCGTCCGTCCTTCGTTTGCGGCGCCGGCAAGGAAGCGCAGCCATGCCGCGATGGGCAGCGCCAGCCGCTCCACGCTGCGCCCGGCCGCCAGCGCCTCGCGCACGGTGTCGAGCAGGCGGTAGGGCAGCTTCTGCGAGCCGTCCCAGGCGATCTGTGCCAGCAGGTGCCGGATCGCGGGATTGCGGAAGCGCGCCAGAACGTCCGAGATGTAGCGATCGAGGTCCAGCCCCGGCGGCGGCGTGATCGAAGGTGCGATGTCCTCGCGCATCAGGCGTTCGGCGAACCGGGCAAGCTCGCCGTCGGCCATGGCGTCTGCCACCGTCTCCAGCCCGCGCCCGAGGCCGATGTAGGCCAGCGAGGAATGCGCGCCGTTGAGCAGGCGCAGCTTGGCCTTCTCGAACGGGCGAACCTCGCTTGCGAAAGTCACGCCCGCAAGGTCGAGTGCGGGACGCTCACCTGCAAAGCGGTCCTCGATCACCCATTGCGTGAAGCGCTCGCGCTGGATCGGCCAGGCGTCTTCCAGCCCGGTCGCGGCGGCGATGCGCGCGCGCAGGGCGTCGTCGGTGGCAGGAGTGATCGAGTCCACCATCGCATTGGGGAACGCGACGTTGTCGGCGATCCAGCGCGCGGTGTCGGGGTCGATCGCCTCGGCCAGCGCGAGGGTCGCGGCCCCCAGCTTGCGGCCGTTGTCGGTGAGGTTGTCGCAGCACAGCACCGTCACGCCGGGCAGCCCGGCAAGGCGGCGTGCCTGCAGCCCGCGTACCAGCCAGCCGGTGAACGAGCCCGGCGTCCAGTCCGCAGAGCGCGCGGCTTCGAGGTCCGCTGCAATGGCCGGATTGGCGAAGTCCAGCGTACCGTCGGCGCCGAGGCAGTAGCCCTTCTCGGTCACGGTGGAACTGACGATGCGCGTATCGGCATGGACCAGCGCGCCGAGGATCGCGGCCGGATCGTCCCTGGTCAGCACTCTGCCGATCGCGCCGATGACGCGATAGTCGATCTCGGCATCGAGCAGCGCCAGCGTATAGAGCCCACCTTGCGGGTTCAGCGCATCGGCCACCCCGCGCGAATTGAGGCTCACGCCGGTCAGGCCCCAGCGGCTGTCCTGCGCCAGCAGCGTGTCAAAGGCCGCCGCCTGATGCGCGCGGTGGAACGCGCCAGGGCCGAAGTGGACGACGCCCGGCTTTACCGCCGAACGATCGTACTGCGGCTGGGCCACGCCTGCGGGCAGGGCGGAAAGGGTGGCGTCCGAAAGGCGGGTCATGCCGGTTCCACCTCGCGCGCGGGAGCTTCCAGGCCATAGGCCTTGCGGACCAGACCCACGGTCAGTTCGTGCGCCAGTTCGGCCGCTTCCCAGTCCTCCATGCGATGCTCGGCGACGAGGCGGGCAAGGAAGCCGCAGTCGATCCGCCGGGCGACGTCGTGGCGCGCCGGGATCGAGAGGAAGGCGCGGGTGTCGTCGTTGAAGCCCACGGTATTGTAGAAGCCCGCCGTCTCGGTGGTCATCTCGCGGAAGCGGCGCATGCCTTCGGGGCTGTCGTGGAACCACCATGCCGGGCCCAGCTTCAGGCACGGATAATGCCCCGCCAGCGGCGCCAGCTCGCGCGCATAGGTCGTCTCGTCGAGGGTGAAGAGGATGACCGTCAGCGCCGGCTCGTTGCCGAACAGGTCGAGCATCGGGCGCAGCGCCTCGACATATTCGGTGGCGCGCGGAATGTCGGCGCCCTTGTCGCGGCCGTGGCTGGCGAACAGCTGTGCGTTGTGGTTGCGCGTGGAGCCGGGGTGGATCTGCATGGTCATGCCGTCCTCCAGGCTCATGCGCGCCATTTCGGTGAGCATCTGCGCGCGGAAAAGCTCGGCTTCATCAGCGTCCGCTTTCCCGCCCATGACCTTGGCGAACAGTGCCTCGCACTCCGTCGTGGAGAGGTTGGCGGTGCGCGCGGTGAGGAAGCCGTGGTCGGTCGCCGTCGCGCCCATCGCGCGGAAGTCGGCGCGGCGCTTGCGGTGCGCGGCGAGGTATCCGGTCCACGTCTCGACGTTCTCGCCGGAAAGGTCGGCGAAGCGCACGATGTCGCGCGCGAAGCTGTCGTGTTCGGGGTCGATCACCGAGTCGGGACGGTAGGTGGTGACGACCTTGCCCTGCCAGCCCGAGGCCTGGATGGCCTTGTGGTGCTTGAGATCGTCGCCGGCGCCTTCGGTGGTGGCGAGCAGTTCGATGTTGAACCGCTCGAACAGCGCGCGCGGGCGGAAGGCGGGGGAGGCGAGCGCCTCGCCGATGGTGTCGAAGTAGTGGTCGGCGGTGCTGGCATCGAGCGCCACGTCGATGCCGAAGACCTCGCCGAACACGTGCGGCAACCACATGCTCGACGGGGTGCCACGGAACAGCTTCCAGTTCGCCGCGAATGTCCGCCATGCCTCGCGCGGATCGGTGGCGGAGACCGCGCTGCCCCGGCGCGGAACCCCGACCGAATCGAGGTTCACGCCCTGCGAATAGAGCATGCGGAACAGGTAGTGGTCGGGTGCCAGCAGCAGCTCGGTCGCGTTGGTCCACGGCGCATCGGTGGCGAACCACTCGGGGTCGGTGTGGCCGTGGGGGCTGACGATCGGCAGCTCCGCGACTTCGGCGTAGAGTTCGCGGGCGATCGCGCGCGTCGCCGGGTCGGCGGGCAGCAGCCGGTCGGGGTGGAGCGAGAGCTTGGGCATCCTTGGGGCCTTCTCGAAAAGGGTACGTTTGCGCTCCGATTACCGAGTTGTGCCAGCGCTGGCAATCCTTCTCGCGCTGGTGTATCGGCAGGGCATGGTCGACACACTCAGCAAGCCCGTAACCGTCATGCGCATCGCGCCCGAGGACCACGTCGCCGTGGCGCTGGAGCCGCTGGAGGCGGGGATCGACGTGGTGGTGGACGGACAGGTCGTGCGCCTGCGCGATGCGATCCCGGCGGGGCACAAGTTCGCCGTCGCCGCCGTCACGGCGGGCGATCCGGTGCGCCGCTATCGCGCGCCGATCGGCCTCGCCACGCGCGACATCGCGGTGGGCGAGCATGTCCACGTCCACAATGTTCGCACCGCGCTGTCGGGCGAGAAAGCCTATGCCTTTGCCGGGGCGCGGGCCGAAGCCGGGCCCGAGGGTTCGGCGCGCACCTTCCGGGGCTACGTGCGGCCCGACGGCAGCGTCGGCACGCGCAACGAGCTATGGATTCTCCCCACGGTCGGCTGCGTCGGGCGGCTGGGCGAGCGGCTGGCGGCCAAGGGCAACCTGATGGCCGGAGAGGGCGTCGACGGCGTCCATGCCTTCAACCACCCGTTCGGCTGCTCGCAGCTTGGCGCGGACCTCGACGGTACGGCGGCGGTGATCGCCTCGCTGGCGCTCAATCCCAACGCGGGCGGGGTGCTGCTGCTGGGCCTCGGCTGCGAATCGAATCAGCTGGAGGAACTTCTCAAGCGCATTCCCGAGGACCGGCGGGACCGCCTGCGCGTGCTGCGCGCCCAGTCCGAGAACGACGAATTCGCGGCCGGAGAGGCGCTGATCGGCGAACTGCTGGGCCTGATGGCGGGGGACCGGCGCGAGGACGTTCCGCTGTCGAAGCTGCGCCTCGGCGTGAAGTGCGGCGGGTCGGACGCGATGAGCGGGCTGACCGCCAATCCGCTGATCGGGCTGATGGCCGATGCCGTCACCGATGCTGGCGGGGCGGCGATCCTGACCGAGATCCCCGAGATATTCGGTGCCGAAAACCTGCTGCTGGAGCGCGCCACCAGCGAGGCGGTGTTCGACAAGCTCTCGGCGCTGGTGAACGGCTTCAAGCGCTACTTCATCGAGAACGGCGAACCGGTCTCGGAGAACCCCAGCCCTGGCAACATCGCCGGCGGCATCACCACGCTGGAGGAGAAGTCGCTGGGCGCGGTGCAGAAGGGCGGGCTCGCCCCGGTGTGCGATGTCATCGGCTATGGCGAGCGGATTGCGACGACTGGCCTGACGGTGTTGGAGGCGCCGGGCAACGATGCCGTCTCTACCACCGCGCTGGCGGCGGCGGGGGCGACGATCACGCTGTTCTCGACCGGACGGGGCACGCCGCTGGGCAGCCCGGTGCCGACGATGAAGATCGCCTCGAACCATTCACTGGCCGAGCGCAAGGCCAACTGGATCGACTTCGACGCCGCGCTGGTGCTGGAAAAGGGCATGGCCGGGGCGGCCGACCTGCTGCTCGACCGGATCGTCGCCATCGCCAGCGGCGAGCCTGCGCGCAACGAGGCGAACGACGAGCGCGCGATCGGGATCTGGAAGCGCGGGGTTACTCTGTAGCGGGCGTCACCCGGCCCGCCTTATTCCACGACGAGGAAATACTCCGCCGCGCGGCTGCCGGCGTTGCGCACTTCGATCACGTAGCGCTGGGTGAACAGCGGGATCCAGCGGCAGGCGCGGCGGGCGTCGGCGGTGGAGCAGACCGGCCGGCGTTCCGCATCGAGCACCTGCAGCGTCACCGGCGTGTCCCCCGGCGTCGAGAGCGCGATGCTGGCCTTCTTGCCCGAGAGGAACACCTGTTCGAAGCTGTCGCTGCTGCCCGGCTGGGCCTTGCCGGTGCGATAGCCGGGCCCCAGCGGGCTGCCGCGCAGCGGGGCCAGTGCCTCCGGCCCTCCTTGCGGGACGAGAGCGCGCCAGGCCGGTACCGGATCGTCGCCCTTCCAGCCGTCGAGCGGGCGCGCCCCGGCACGCGCGATCACGCCGAGCGCACGCGCAAGCCCTTCGTTGTCGGAGCGGCCCTGCGCGCTCTGGGCGGAGGCGAGGGCGAGGGCCACGCGCTCTCCCATTTCCGGCGTCTCATCCTGCGCCTGAGGCTGCGCGGCGAGCGGGCTGGCGGCAAGGGCCAGGGCTGCCAGGATCGGGGATGTGCGCGGTAGTGGGTTCATCGTCTGAACTCCGGAGCAACGGTGAAGCAGGCGCCGCCATCGCCGGGCGCCAGTGAAATCTCAAGGTGGTGCCGTTCGGCGATCGCGCGGCACAATGCAAGCCCGAGGCCCGCCCCCTGCGTGCCGAGAGAATCGCTGCCACGGGCGAATTTCTCGAAAATGCCTTCGCGCTGGCTGGCGGGAATGCCGGGGCCGTCGTCGCTGACGATCAGTACCGGTCCCTTGCGCAGCGTGAGCCGGACCGTACCACCGGGCGGCACGAACTTGAAGGCATTGTCGAGCAGGTTGGTGATGAGCCGCGTCAGCGACATCTCCTCGCCGTCGATGACGACGCCGTCCTCGATGTCGAGCACGAAAGTATGGCCCGATTCCTCGGCGCTGTCGGCGTAGAGTTCGCCCAGCCGGGATGCCATCGTGCTCAGGTCCACCGGGGCGAGGCCGTGGCGGTCGCCGCGCCGGGCCTCGCTGGCGGCGATGTCGAGCAGCGATTCGAGCATGCGGATGATCCCCCGGATCTCGGTGCGGGCATCGGCGATGCGCGCGGCGGTCTCGGCGTCGGGCGTCGCGGCGAGGGCCTTTACCAGCCGGTTGTCGAGGTGCATCAGCGGGGTGCGCATCTCATGCGCGACATGGTCGGTGGTCTCGCGGTGCGCGGCGGCGAGGCGCTTGAGCCGGGCCAGCGCATTGCCCGAGTGCGCCGTGAGTTCGTCGATCTCGTCGCGCCCGGCCGAACCGCGCGCCAGTTCCTCCAGCGCGGCGTCGTCGGGCTGGCGGAAGGCGGCGTTGATGCGCTCGAGCCGGCCGGCGAGGCGATGCGCGGCGGTCCAGCCGCCCAGCGCCACCGCCAGCATCGCCAGCACGCCCCCGGTCAGGAACACCAGCGCCACCTGCCGCAGCAGCATCGACAGGTCGCGGTACTCGTGCGCCACCAGCAGCTTGAGGTTGGGGCCCAGCTGCGTCGCGCGGGCGAAGGCGCGGTTGCCGCCCTCGATGCGGATGTCGGCGGCTTCCGAGATGCCGGCGTGCAGGCCGGGCCAGACGGTGAGGTCGCCGGCGATGCGCGTCCCTTGCGCATCGGCCAGCAGATAGTGCGCCGGGTCGCCGTTGCGTGGCTGCAGCGCCAGGCGGTCCTTGATGCGCTTGGCCAGTTCGTTCTCGTCGCCGCTGGCGTAGATATCGACCATGCCGGCCAGATCGACGTCCACCGCGCGCTCCAGCGCCTGGCGGTTGGAGCGCTCGATGGTGGCATTGGTCAGCAGCCACAGCCCGAAGGTGATGGTGGCGGCAGTGGCGATCGCCCACAGCACGATCTGCGCGAAAATCGAATGGCGTATGAACACCAGGCCGCTCATCTTTCGAAGATCCGCCGCAGGCGGATCTTGCGGCGCCGGTCCGCACCCCCACCCGGCCTCCCATGACAGTTTACCATGTTGGGAGGCCGGGTGGGGGCGCGGGCCGGCGCCGTCTCTAAGATCACGCTCACCTTCCGTCCAGAAGGCGGTAGCCCGAACCCCAGATCGTTTCGAGCGCGGGCTTGTCGAAGCCATCCTCGAGCTTGCGGCGCAGGCGGCCGATGTTGACGTCCACCACGTTGGTCTGCGGGTCGAAGTTCATCTTCCACACGTCGCGCAGCAGCATCTCGCGCGTCAGCACCTCGCCCGCATTCTCCATGAAGTAGCGGAACAGCTCGAATTCCTTGGGGCTGAGCGAGAGGTGGCGGTTGTCGCGAAAGGCGGTGCGGGCCTTCACATGGCATTCGAAGGCGCCGTAGAGGATCACCGCCGAATGCTCGCGCCCCGAGGAGCGGCGGTGCAGCGCGCGCAGGCGGGCGAGCAGTTCCTCGCCCTCGAACGGCTTGGCGAGGTAGTCGTCGGCGCCCGCGTCCAGCCCTTCGGCGCGGTCGGTGGTGCGGCCGAGCGCCGAGAGCAGCAGGACCGGCGTGCCGACGCCGCTCTCGCGCAGGCGTGACAGGATGGTGATGCCGTCGAGATCGGGCAGCATGCGGTCGAGGATGATGACGTCGAAGCGCTCGGCGCCGGCGCGCTTGAGGCCGTCGTTGCCGGTGGCGCACCAGGTCAGCGAATCGCCGGAGAGGCCGGCGAGTTCCTCGACCTGCGAGGCGGCGCGCGAATCGTCCTCGATGTAGAGGATGTTGAGGCCGCTCATGCGCGGGCCTGCGTCATCGTCGCCGGACAGGGGGTGCCGGCAGCGACCGGGCGATCGCTGGTGCGCAAGGGGCCCTCCCGGCCCTCGGCGCACAGTGATCGGCCGGCCGCCACCGGGCTGGACGAAGCCGGAAGCCGCCAAAGGGGACTGGGACGGCGGGCTTTCCGGCTCCGAAACGCGTTCGGGCCTGGCGAGGATGGAATGGTGCCGTCGGAGCGGCGGCGGAGATTCGGGCTGCGAATGGTCTTGTTCCCCCGGGGCAACGGCGTCCGCCCCTTGCCGCGTCCGCCCTTGCTCACGTTACGTTGACTTCGGGATATACGACAGCCCCTTCCGGGTCGCCTGACAATGGCTGTTATGTGACGGGCCGGGGTTTCGGCGTGACGGAAGCGCGCCTCGCCCCTGCCGGTGCAAGGGCTGTAATCCTGCGTTCAGCTTCGCGAGGGCAGCTTCCCTTTCGCACAGGGCCGAGTCACCTCAGGAGGATCCTTCCCAATGCGAATGCCCCCTCGCAAGTATGTTCTGGGCGCCGCGGCGCTGGCGCTGCTGGGTGCCGGAGCGGCCGAGGCCGCAAGCAGCCGCCTGCACACCATGGCGGTCGATGCGCCCGATGGCTCGGTCGTCCATGTGCGCTATTCCGGCGACATCGCGCCGCAAGTGAAGATCGTTCCCGCCGAAGCTGCGGATGCCGCCGATGCCATGGCCGATCCCTTCGCCCGGATGGAGCGCATCTCGGCGATGATGGATGCGCAGATGCATGCGATGATGCAGCGCGCCGCGATGCTGCAGCAGCAGACGGCGCAGATGCAGCAGCAGGCCGTGGCTTCCGGCGCGAACGGCTCATCGGCGCCGGGCTTCACGGTGGCTGGCGACATGCCGCAGGGCATGCATGTGACGTATTATTCGTCGAGCACCGATGCCAGCGGCTGCACGCGCTCGACCTCGTACAGTTCCGATGGATCGGGCGCCGCGCCGAAGGTGACGCAGGCCGCCTCCGATGGTTGCGATGCCGTTCAGCCGCACGCCTCGGGGATTCAGGCGGCGATCCCGGCGAAAGCCGAAGCCCCGGTGGAGCAGGCGCCGCCGCCGGGCCGCAAGGTCTGATCCGAAGCCGGTACCCCGCGACGTCCTCCGGTCCCCTGGGCGTCGATCAGGAAAGGGCCTTGCGCGCGATCGCACGCAAGGCCCTTTTCATGCGTTATTTCAGCGTCTCGAGGTAATCGATGATAGCCTTGCGCTTCTGCGGATCGGGGACCGGCAGGACCATCTTCGTGCCGGGGACCATCTTCATCGGGCCTTGCAGCCAGGTGTCGAGCGTCTGGCGGTCCCACCGGATGCCGGAGTCCCTGAGGGCCGGGCTGAAGGCGTAACCCTCCACGTCCCCCGCCCTGGAGCCGACGATGCCGTGGAGCGTCGGGCCGATGCCGTTGCGACCCGGCTCGGTCGAATGGCAGGACCGGCAGGTCGCGAAGGCCATCGGCGCGGGATCGGTGATCGCCGCGGGCGCACTTGCGCTCGGCGCCGGGCTGGATGGCGAGGGTTCCTGTTCGGGGCTCTTCTGGCCGCAGCCCGCCAGCATGACGGTGATGAGCGCGAAGGCGGTCGCTTTCCGGTTCATGGTGCCCTTTCCTGTATTGCGCCCCGGGTAGAACACGAAGGGCGCCGCGAAAAGCGTTCGGGCCAGGGTGGGACAAAATGGCTTCCCCTCGCACCCGGCAGCATCTATCGCGCCCCCAAATGCGGGAGAGCACCACCGACCATCCGTTTCGCGCCGAACTGGCCGCCACCCTGCGCCTTGCGGGGCCGCTGGCGCTCGCCAACATGCTGCAGATGGCGGTCTTCGCGATCGACGTGATCTTCGTCGCGCGGCTGGGGCAAGAGGCGCTGGCGGCGTCCAGCCTTGCCGTGGCCATCGTCGCGGTGGTGATGATGGGGCTCAACGGGGTCACCGGCTCGGTCGCCCCGCTGATCGCGGCGGAGATCGGGCGCAAGCGCAACTCGGTGCGCGAGGTGCGCCGTTCGGTGCGCATGGCGCTGTGGCTGGCCCTGGGACTGGGCCTCGTCGCGGTGGCGATCTGCTTCTTTGGCGAGGGGATCATGCTGCTGACCGGGCAGAACCGGCATGTCTCGGCGATTTCCGGACACTTCATCCGGGTGATCTCATTGGCGCTGGTGCCGATGGCGATCGCCAACGTGCTGCGCACGTTCGTCTCGGCGCTGGGGCGGCCGGTCTTCGCGACGGTCATCACCGCGCTCTCGATCCTGGTCAACGCGCTGGGCAACTATGCGCTGGTGTTCGGCAACCTGGGCATGCCCGCGCTGGGGCTGACCGGATCGGCGGTGGCCAGTACGCTTACGGCCTGCACCACCGTGGTCGCCTATGTGATCGCGATCCGCAGCAACCGCAACTTGCGCCGCTATCACGTCTTCGGCCGCTTCTGGCGCCCCGAGTGGCAGCGCCTGCAGCAGATGCTGCGCCTGGGCCTGCCGATCTCGGCGACGCTGATCGCCGAGGGCGGGCTGTTCTCGGGCGCCGCCTTCCTGATGGGCCGCGTTGGCGAGACCGAACTGGCCGCGCATACCGTGGCGTTGCAGATCGCCGCCTTCGCTTTCCAGGTGCCCTTCGGCATCGGCCAGGCGGCGACGATCCGCGTCGGCTATCACTTCGGCGCGGGAGACCGCGATGCCATCGGCCGCGCCGGCTGGGCGGCGATCGGCATCGGCATGGCCTTCGTCGGGCTTTCCGCGCTGGCGATGCTCGTGATCCCGCGCACGATCATCTCGGCCTATGTCGACGTCGCCGCCCCCGCCAACGCGGCGATGGTGGTGCTGGCCGTGCAGTACCTGTTCGTGGCGGCGATCTTCCAGTTGACCGACGGGCTCCAGGCGATCGCCGCAGGAGTGCTGCGCGGGGTGCAGGACACCCGGATTCCCGCCGTGATCGCCATCGTCGGCTACTGGCTGGCGGGCTTCGCGACGTCCGTGGCGCTCGGCCTGTTCACGCCGCTGCGGGGCGTGGGCGTGTGGATCGGGCTTGCCGTGGGCCTGACCGTCGCCGCGATCCTGCTGCTCGCGCGCTGGCACTGGCGCGGTCGATTCGGCCTTGTGCCGGAGCGCGGGGCACCTATCTCTGCGCCGGCGCCCGCGCTGTCATAGAGCGATCATCTTGAGCGGCCATCCCTCGGCCGCACCGGTTCGCCGCGAAGTTGAACGGCAGATAAATTTTTCTGCCACAGGCCGCTTGACGGCCTCCGGGCCCCGGACCATATCTCCGCTCGTTGGCACTCTCCTTCGTTGAGTGCCAAGACCAGTTTATATTTCGTTGGATCTAGGGAGACACCCCAATGACTTTCCGCCCGCTGCACGACCGTGTTCTCGTGCGCCGCGTCGAAGCCGAGGAAAAGACCGCCGGCGGCATCATCATCCCCGACAGCGCCAAGGAAAAGCCCGCTGAAGGCGAGATCGTCTCCGTCGGCACCGGCGCCCGCGCCGAAAACGGCACGATCACCCCGCTCGACGTCAAGGTCGGCGACCGCGTCCTGTTCGGCAAGTGGTCGGGCACCGAGGTCAAGGTCGCTGGTGAAGACCTGCTCATCATGAAGGAATCGGACATCCTCGGCGTGATCGGCTGATCTGCCTGAGTATCCGGTTCTACCATCTGATTTACTGAAGGAATTTCCAAAATGGCAGCCAAGGACGTAAAGTTCGGCCGCGACGCCCGCGAGCGCATTCTCGCCGGTGTCGACACCCTCGCCAACGCCGTGAAGGTCACGCTGGGCCCCAAGGGCCGCAACGTCGTGATCGAGAAGAGCTTCGGCGCTCCCCGCATCACCAAGGACGGCGTTTCGGTCGCCAAGGAAATCGAACTCAAGGACAAGTTCGAGAACCTGGGCGCGCAGATGCTGCGCGAAGTGGCCTCGAAGGCCAACGACAAGGCCGGTGACGGCACCACCACCGCGACCGTGCTTGCACAGGCGATCGTGCGCGAAGGCCTGAAGTCGGTTGCCGCCGGCATCAACCCGATGGACCTGAAGCGCGGTATCGACCTCGCCGTCGGCAAGGTCGTCGAGAACCTCAAGGCCCGTTCGACCCCGGTTGCCGGTTCCTCGGAAATCGCCCAGGTCGGCATCATCTCGGCCAACGGTGACACCGAAGTCGGCGAGAAGATCGCCGAGGCCATGGAGCGCGTCGGCAAGGAAGGCGTGATCACGGTCGAGGAGGCCAAGGGTCTCGAATTCGAACTCGATGTCGTCGAGGGCATGCAGTTCGACCGCGGCTACCTCTCGCCCTACTTCGTCACCAACCCCGAGAAGATGACGGTCGAGCTGGAAAATCCGTACATCCTCATCCACGAGAAGAAGCTGTCGTCGCTGCAGGCGCTGCTTCCGATCCTGGAAGCCGTGGTGCAGTCGGGCCGTCCGCTCCTCATCATCGCCGAGGACATCGAGGGTGAGGCCCTGGCCACGCTCGTCGTCAACAAGCTGCGCGGCGGCCTGAAGATCGCTGCCGTCAAGGCTCCGGGCTTCGGCGATCGCCGCAAGGCCATGCTGGGCGACATCGCCACGCTGACCGCCGGCGAGATGATCTCGGAAGACCTCGGCATCAAGCTCGAGACCGTGACCCTGGGCATGCTGGGCCAGGCCAAGAAGGTCACCATCGACAAGGACAACACCACGATCGTCGACGGCGCCGGTTCGGCCGACGAGATCAAGGGCCGCGTCGAGCAGATCCGTTCGCAGATCGAGGTCACCACCTCGGACTACGACCGCGAGAAGCTGCAGGAGCGCCTTGCAAAGCTGGCCGGCGGCGTTGCCGTCATCAAGGTCGGCGGTGCCACCGAAGTCGAGGTGAAGGAGCGCAAGGATCGCGTCGACGACGCTCTCCACGCGACCCGCGCCGCCGTTGAAGAAGGCATCGTCCCCGGTGGCGGCACCGCGCTGCTCTACGCGACGCGCGCCCTCGACGGCCTGACCGGCGCCAACGAAGACCAGACCCGCGGCATCGACATCGTCCGCAAGGCGATCGCCGCTCCGGTCCGCCAGATCGCCGAGAACGCCGGCAGCGACGGCGCCGTGGTTTCGGGCAAGCTGCTCGACCAGTCGGACGAGAACATCGGCTTCAACGCCGCGACCGACGTGTACGAGAACCTGAAGGCCGCCGGCGTCATCGACCCCACCAAGGTCGTGCGCACCGCGCTGCAGGACGCCGCTTCGGTTTCGGGTCTGCTGATCACGACCGAAGCCGGTATCGTCGAGCGCGCCGACGACAAGCCCGCGATGCCCCCGATGGGTGGCGGCATGGGCGGCATGGGCGACATGGGCTTCTAAGAAGCACCTGACCCAGCGTCAGCACATAGAAGGGCCGGGAGAGCGATCTCCCGGCCCTTTTGCTGTGCGCGTGGCTCGTGCGGTGTCGTGTGCGGCATGGGGGCTTCGACAAGCCGTGCCTGACCCTTCGACAAGCTCAGGGTGAGCGGCGGTGGTGCCAACTCCCAGTCCCGCTCAGGCTGAGCTTGTCGAAGCCCCCACGCCGCGCAAATTTCGTTCATCTGAGTGAAAGGAAAGTGCCCATTTGGGAAATCGCCGCACGTCCAATGCAACTCGTCGCTGGACTCTGGCGTTTCGTCGCTGGCACGTTAACCGTTTGGGAACATGGACGAAGGTAGGGTGTGGGCTGCATGACCGGGGCAGACCGACTTTTCGCGCGGTGCCGTCAAGGCACCGGACGCTTTTGGGCCGCTGCGGCATTGGCCGCCGCCGTGGCGCTGCCGCATGCCGCGCAGGCCGAGCAGATCGATCCGCTCTCGCGGCCGACCGAGCAGGTCGTGCAGGTCCAGAACAGCTTCGACGATCTGTTCGGCACCGAGAAGCGCGGCCCGCGCAGCTACAGTTCACCGTTCGGCCAGCAGCTTGCCGCCGTCGCCAACGCCTCGAACGGGCGCATCGGCGTCGCCGCGATGGACCTCACCAGCGGGCGCATGGTCGACGTGCTGGGCGACCAGCGCTTCCCGATGGCCAGCACCAGCAAGATCGCCATCGCCGCCACCTTCCTGGAAGGCGTGGACAAGGGCAAGTGGAGCCTGTCGAGCGAGTTCCCGTTGATGGTGCCGGTCGGCTCGGCGCCGTTCTCCAGCGCCATCGCGCCGGTGCGGCCGGGTGAGTACATGCCGGCCTCACGCCTGCTCGAACTGATGATAACCCGGTCGAACAACTATGCTACCGATGCGCTGCTCAAGGTCATCGGCGGTCCCAAGGCGGTCAACGCCTGGATCGAGCGCGCCGGGATCGAGGACTGGCACATCGACCGCGACATCGCCACGCTGGTGCGCGATGACGGCGCGATCGACCCCGCCCGCGTCGTCGACAAGCGCGACAGCGCGACGCCCAAGGCCATGGTCGGCCTGCTCGCCGGCATCTACCAGGGCAAGTGGCTGAGCCCGGCCAGTCGCGGCGTACTGATGGGGGCGATGAGCCGCTGCCTCACCGGCAAGCGTCGCATCCCCGCCGGCCTTCCCGCCGACGTGCAGGTCTCGCACAAGACCGGCTCGCTCAACAACACCTCGAGCGACGTGGGCATCATCCAGACGCCCGACGGCCGCGTCTTCGCGGTCGCCATCTACGTGACCGGGCAGGGCGGCCGCCCGGGCCGCGAGACGCGCATCGCCAGCATCGCCCGCACGATCTACAACGGCTATCAGGCCGAAGGGCCGAACTACCCGCGCAGCGCTTCGGCGCGCTGATCGTCCGGCAGACCGGCACAAAAAAGGGGCCCCGCGAGAGGCCCCTTTTTCCGTTCCATCGAAATGACGGATCAGTTGGTGTGCGGGTTGCCGTCGGTGTGCTCGTCGAGTTCCTTGGCGACGTCGTTCGCGGCCTTCTCGGCGTCGGAAGCGGTCTCGTCGAGGGTCTTCTCGGCGGTCTTCGCCGCATCCTTGGCGGCATCGGCGGTGTCGTTGGCGGCGTCGGAAGCCTTGTCGCCGGCCGAGCCGAGCGCGTCGCCCACGTCCGAAGCGGTATCCGAGAGGTCGTCACCGGCCGACGAAGCGGCTTCGCTGGCGGCGTCCTGGGTGTTTTGCGAGCAGGCGGCCAGCGACAGGGCTGCGAGCGCTGCGGTGGCGGCGATGATGGTCTTGCGCATGTGTCCTTAAATCCCTCTTTCTGCGAGTTACCCCACGGCGCTGTGGCCGCGTGAGCCTCCTTGACAGTGGGCTCAGGCCCCGTGGGTACGAGGCACTGCGCGGCGATTCAAGCGCTCGGCGAAAACTCCTGCGGACATGCACGGTTCCTGCATTTCGACAAATGACGTGCCGTGCGTGCGCTGCTAGGGGTTGCGGCATGGATTCCAAGCAGCACCTCTATCTCGTCGATGGCTCGGCCTACATCTTCCGCGCCTATCACCGCCTGCCGCCGCTCACCAACCCGGAAGGGACGCCAGTGGGCGCGGTCTACGGCTACACGACGATGCTGTGGAAGCTGGCCGAGGATCTCAACAAGGCCGACGGTCCGACCCATCTGGCGGTGATTCTCGACGCGGGCAGCCACTCGTTCCGCAACGACATCTACGAGGACTACAAGGCCAACCGCCCGCCGCCGCCCGAGGATCTCGTCCCCCAGTTTCCGCTGATCCGCGACGCGACGCGCGCCTTCTCGCTGCCTTGCATCGAGGAGCAGGGTCTTGAGGCGGACGACCTCATCGCCTCCTACGCCCGCGCCGCCACGGCGCAGGGCTGGGACGTGACGATCGTTTCCTCGGACAAGGACCTCATGCAGCTGGTCGGCAAGTGCGGCATCGGCGGCGGCTGCGTCGATATGCTGGACACGATGAAAAACCAGCGCATCGACATTCCCGAGGTGATCGAGAAGTTCGGCGTTCCACCAGAGAAGGTCGGCGACGTTCTCGCGCTGATGGGCGACGCGGTGGACAACGTGCCCGGCGTCTACGGCGTCGGCCCCAAGACTGCGACAAAGCTGATCCAGGACTACGGCGATCTCGAATCCGCGCTGGCGGCGGCGCCCGAGATGAAGAAGTCCAAGCTGCAGGAACGGCTGATCGAACAGGCCGAGCAGGCCCGGCTCTCCAAGGTGCTGGTGACGCTGAAGGAGGACTGCACCCTCCCGATGGCGCTGGAAGACTTCAAGCTCGACGCGATCCCGCCCGAGCCGCTGGCCGCCTTCCTCTCCACCCACGGCTTCACCAGCCTGCTGAAGCGCCTCGACACCGGCCACGGCAGCCCCGAGCGGGCGACGCAGCTTAACCCGGCGAAGGCTACCACCGCCGCAGCAAGCCCGACCGAAGGCGCGGCCCGCCAGCCGCTGCCCGAGTGGCCCGCGATTGATCGCGATGCCTACGAGTGCGTGACGACGGAGGCGCAGCTCGACCAGTGGATCGCGAAGGCTTTCGCCGCGCGGCTGGTCGCGGTGGACACCGAGACCTCGATGCTGGACTCGATGCGGGCCGATCTGGCGGGCATCAGCCTCGCGGTCGGCCCGAACGAGGCGTGTTACATCCCGCTGGGCCACGGTGGCAGCGACATGTTCGCCGAAAAGCCCGTTCAGGTGCCGTTGAGTGCCGCTGTGTCCCGTTTGAAACCGCTGCTGGAGAGCGATGCGGTGCTCAAGGTCGGTCAGAACATCAAATACGACCTCAATGTGCTGGCCCGCCACGGCATCGCGGTGGCGCCGATCGACGACACGATGATCGTCAGTTTCTGCCTCGACGCGGGCCGCCAGATCGAGGGCATCGGCGGCGGGCACGGCATGGACGAACTGGCGCAGCGTCACCTCGGCCATACCACGCTGACTTTCAAGGAAATCTGCGGCACCGGCAAGAAGGCGATCCCCTTCGGCGAAGTCCCGCTCGACCGCGCCACGCAGTACGCGGCGGAGGACGCCGACGTCACCTGGCGCCTGCATTCGGCGCTCAAGCCGCGCCTGTCCTATGAAGGCGGCACCCGCATCTACGAGCGCGTCGACCGGCCGCTGATCCCGGTCGTCGCGCAAATGGAGCGCCACGGGGTCAAGGTCGACCGCGAGAAATTGTCCGGCCTTTCCAGCCAGTTCGCCGAGGCCATCGGCGCGCTGGAAAAGGAGATCTTCGAGAAGGTCGGCCAGGAATTCACCATCGGCAGCCCCAAGCAGCTGGGCGACATCCTGTTCGACAAGCTCGGCTACAAGGGCGGCAAGAAGGGCAAGAGCGGCCAGTATTCCACCGACCAGTCGGTGCTGGAAAAGCTGGCCGGAGAAGGCGAGGTCGTCGCGACCAAGGTGCTGGAATGGCGCCAGCTTTCCAAGCTGCGCTCCACTTACACCGAGGCGCTGCAGGCCGCGATCAACCCGGAAACGGGGCGCGTCCACACCAGCTACAGCCTCGTCGGCGCGCAGACCGGGCGCCTGTCCTCGACCGACCCGAACCTCCAGAACATTCCGATCCGCACCGAGATCGGCCGCCAGATCCGCCACTGCTTCGTTGCCGAACCGGGCAACGTCCTGCTCGCGGCGGACTATTCGCAGATCGAACTGCGCCTCGCCGCGCACATGGCCGACGTGCCCAGCCTCAAGGAAGCCTTCGCGGCGGGCGAGGACATTCACTCGCGCACGGCGATGGAGATGTTCGGCACGGTCGATCGCGACACGCGCGGCCGGGCCAAGACGATCAACTTCGCGATCCTCTACGGCATCTCGCGCTGGGGCCTCGCGGGTCGTCTCGGCACGTCCTCGGACGAGGCGCAGGCGATGATCGATCGTTATTTCGATCGCTTCCCGGGCATCCAGCGCTACATCCACGAGACGCTGGAGAGCGTGCGTGCCAAGGGCTATTCGGAGACGCTGTTCGGCCGCAAGACGTGGTTCCCTCGCGTCAATTCCAAGAACCAGGCCGAGCGCCAGGGCTCCGAGCGCGCGGCGATCAACGCGCCGATCCAGGGCACCAGCGCCGACATCATCAAGCGGGCGATGGCGCGCATGACCCCGGCGCTGGTCGAGGCGGGCCTGCCGAACGTGCGCATGCTGCTGCAGGTGCACGACGAACTCGTCTTCGAACTGCCCGAAGGCGACGTCGCGGCGGCCTCTCCGGTGATCGAGCGGGTGATGGCGGACGCGGCGCTGCCTGCCGTCACTCTCGACGTGCCGCTGGGGATCGAGATCGGTCACGGCGAGAGCTGGGGCGCGGCGCACTGAGGGGTCTGCCCACCCCGTCCGGCTAAGCCATTCGGGCCAAGCCTCCCGGCCCTCCCGCAAGCGGGAGGGCTGTTTCCGATCCTCTCCCCTCCCGTTTGCGGGAGGGGCTGGGGGTGGGCCGGGCAAAAACCACGACCACCTGCGAAACTGCTGCACTGCAGCATCGTTTGCTCCCCATGATCGACTTCATCGAGAGCCACATCGCGGGCCTTCCGAACTGGGCTGAGCGGCCCGTTGTCGCCATCCTCGCCGCGCTGATCGGCGTGGTGCTTGCACTGGTGATCCACGCCGTGCTGTTCCGCGCCCTTGTCCGGGTGGCACGGGGGAGCACCAGCGATGCGGACGGCCTCGTCGTCAACCGGCTCGAACGGCCTACCCGCTGGGCCTTCGTCTCCATCGGCGTGGTCTTCGCCGCGCGTGAGGCTCCGGCGCTCGATGCGGTGTGGGAGCGCTTCGCCCCCTTCGTGATGCCGCTCCTTACCGGCTGGGTGGCCATCGCGATCTTCCGCGCCTTCATCGAGGCGATGATCCTGCGGGCCGACATCACCGTCGAGAACAACCGCAACGCCCGCCGCCGCCGCACGCGTCTTGGTATCATGAGCCGCCTCGGCACGTTCCTGATCGTGTTCCTGACCATCTCGGGCATGCTCGCCTCGATCCCCGGCGTGAAGGAGATCGGCGTTACCCTGATGGCCTCTGCCGGTCTTGCCGCGCTGGCTGTCGGCGCCGCCGCGCAGCCTGCGCTGAAGGCCCTGATCGCGGGCATCCAGATGGCGATGACCGAGCCGATTTCGATCGACGACGTCATCATCCTCGACGGCGAATGGGGCCGCATCGAGGACATCCGCACCACTTACGTCGTCGTGCGCCTGTGGGACGACCGCCGCCTTGTCGTCCCTTCCAACCGCTTCCTCGAGGACACCTTCCAGAACTGGACCAAGACCACCTCGCAATTGCTCGGCACCGTGTTCCTGTATCTGGACCAGGGCGTGGACATCGGCCCGATCCGTGAGGAATACACCCGCCAGATCAAGGCCCACCGCCTGTGGGACCGGCGCGCGCAAATACTGCAGGTCACAGACTGCCGCGACGCCACCCTCGAGGTGCGCCTGCTGATGAGCGCGCGTGACGGCCCCACCCTGTTCGACCTGCGCTGCGAAATCCGCGAGGGCATGATGGACTGGATCCGCCGCGAACAGCCCGAAGCCATCGCCCGCCGCCGCCAGTTGCATGTCGCGCCAATGGAACTGAGCCCGGCGCCCGCCATGGTCGAGGTGCTGACCGGCACTATGGCGAACGGCAACGGTCGCGAGTCACGATCGCCCCATTGACCACAGCCGAGCGATTCGGACCGAGGTGCCAGGCATCAGGGCACCGACCGATTTGTCGCGCTCTGTAACCATTATCGATATATTTCAGCTCTATATCAGCGCGCTTGCAACAAATGTGGCGAGGGCGCCACAGCGCTGCCCGCGCGATGCTTTCGTGCACCAGTGTGTCTTGAAACCGTCACATAGCTTTGTTTATGCCGGTCCCG
Source organism: Novosphingobium resinovorum (assembly GCF_036352595.1). Taxonomy (GTDB): domain Bacteria; phylum Pseudomonadota; class Alphaproteobacteria; order Sphingomonadales; family Sphingomonadaceae; genus Novosphingobium; species Novosphingobium resinovorum_B. The sequence continues at coordinate 9,839 of NZ_JAZFAX010000039.1, read as the reverse complement.
GCAGCGGGTTACGGGCTGCCATCGAAGACGGCCGTTGGCGGACGATCGAGCTTCCTCAACCGGGATGATCCCGCGCCATTGACGCCCCGCGAGGGGCCAGCTTGAGGTCGTGTTTCACATGCAGAAGTATCGCCTGCTCGCCGCCACCGCGGCGAGCGCCGCCGTCGCTTGCGCGCTCGGCTCCGCCCCCGCGCGTGCACAGTCGACCGGCTCGCTCGACTTCGAGAACTCCGAGATCGTCGTCACCGGCAAGGTCGACAACGGCATCGCGGGCCTCAAGATTCCTGACACCCCCAAGGCCAAGCAGGTCATGACGCAGGAGCTGATCGCCCGCCAGACCCCCGGGCAGTCGGTGGACGACATCATCAACATGATGCCCGGCGTCAGCTTCCAGAACAACGACGGCTACGGCTCCTCGGGCGGCACGCTGATGATCCGCGGCTTCGACGACAGCCGCATCTCGCAGACCTTCGACGGCATCCCGCTCAACGATACCGGCAACTACGCGATCTACTCGAACCAGATGCTCGACCCCGAGCTGATCGAGCAGGTCAACGTGAACCTGGGCACCACCGACGTCGATTCGCCCACCGCCTCGGCCTCGGGATCGACGGTGAACTACCGCTCGATCGTGCCCGATCACGAATTCGGCGCGCGCATGGTCGGCACCCTGGGCGACTACAACAAGATGCGCATCTTCGGGATGATCAACACCGGCGACCTGAACTCGTCGGGCACCCGCGCCTGGTTCGCGGCCTCGAAGGACACGTATGACGTCGCCTACGGCGGCGTCGGCAAGATCGACAAGACCCAGCTCAACGCCAAGATCTACCAGCCGCTGGGCGACAATGGCGACTTCATCTCGCTCGCCGGCCACTACAACGTCAACCACAACAACTACTACCCCTCGGTCCGCCTCGTCACCGATGCCTATCCGAACAACACCGGCGTCAATTCCAGCAGTTCGGGCCGCTTCCCGACCAGCAAGGCCGAGCGTGACGACTACTCGCTCGACAACTGCACCGCGGCTGCCGGTGTCACCGGCGTGGCCGACGCGGCGACCACCTGCGGTTCCTCGTGGGAGTGGCGCTACAACCCGTCGCGCACCTGGAACATCCGCATGAACTCCAAGTTCACGCTGAGCGACCGCCTGACCCTGACCGTCGATCCCTACATCCAGTACACCTCGGCCAACGGCGGCGGCACCGTCTCGGCCAAGGAAGGCTCGTACACCGGCACGACCGCCAACCCGGTCTCGGCGATCAGCGGCTACATCGGCGGCACCCCGTACTTCGGCGGCGTCGATCTCAACGGCGACGGCGACACGCTCGACACCGTGCTCCTCTCCGCCCCCAGCCAGACCGAGACCTGGCGCCTCGGCGTTCTCGCCTCGCTGATCTACGACCTCAGCGACACTCAGCGCTTCCGCGTTTCCTACGCCTGGGATCGCGGCCGCCACCGCCAGACCGGCGAGCTGGGCTATGTCAACAGCAACGGCTTCGCCTCGTCCTACTTCAACAACGACAATCCGCTGGTCGATGCCGACGGCAACGTCCTGCAGAAGCGCGACCGCCTGTCCTACGCGATCCTGCATCAGATCTCGGGCGAGTACTCGGGCGAGTTCGGCGCGCTGAAGATCAACGCGGGCCTTGCGCTCAAGAACCTGCGCCGCAACCTCACGCAGAACTGCCTGACCACCAGCGCCAGCGGCAGCGTCACCTGCTTCGGCAGCAACGCCGAGGACCAGGCGACCTACGAGGCCTACCTCGCCTCGCTCGGCACCACCTACACCGGCGCCATGCACAAGACGTTCTCGTACACCCGCGCCCTGCCGAACATCGGCGCGACCTTCGACGTCGCCCCGGCCGTCACCGCCTTCGCCAACTACTCGAAGGGCCTCCAGGTTCCGGGCACCGACAACCTCTACAACTCGTTCTACTACGACGGCGATTCGGCGGCGAAGCCCGAGACCACGGACAACTTCGACCTCGGCGTGCGCTACCACAGCGGTATCCTGCAGGGATCGCTGGGCGGCTGGTACACGCTCTTCAGCAACCGCCTGTCCTCGGCCTACGACCCGGACACGCAGACCTCGATCTACACCAACCTCGGCAAGGTCGAGCGCTACGGCATCGATGCCAGCCTTGCGGTCCAGCCGGACAGCCACTTCTCGGCCTCGATCTTCTATTCGTACCTCTGGTCGAAGATCAAGGACGACGTCCAGACCGGCGCCAGCACGTACGCCGACACCTCGGGCAACATGGAAGGCGCCATCCCGCACTACACCCTGGGCGGCCGCGTGCAGGGCGAGTTCGGCCCGCTGTCCGTCGGCGTCGAGGCCAAGCGCACCGGCGCGCGGTACTACAACGACCTGAACACCCCGGTCTACACCACCGCCGGGGTCGAAGTGTACGGCGCCAAGGTTCCGGCCTACACCACCGTCAACCTCGACGCGCGCCTCAACGCCGGGTTCCTCGGCATGGGCGAGAAGACCTACCTGCAGTTCAACGTCACCAACCTGTTCGACAAGTTCTACGTCGGCGGCTTCGACGATGCGGGCGTGTCCAACACCTCGGCCGTCTACGCCTACATCGGCGCCCCGCGCACGATCTCGGGCTCGATCAACATGCAGTTCTGATCCCTCGCGGATCGGTGGAGAGGGGGTGTCCCGGTTTCGGCCGGGGCGCCCTTCTTCGTTTCAGGAAGGGGAGAACATGCGAGGGCCCTTCGACAGGCTCAGGACTCCTCGCGCTCCCGTTACTGTCGTCGTCGTGCCCTGCGCTCGGCGGTGTGCAAGGTGACGCAGGTTTACACGGTTTACACGGTCCAGAGGGAAAAGTGTCACCTTGTGGTGTAACCTTGTGTGTAAAGGTGTCACCTTGTGCGGCTTGACGCTCCTGCCGGAAGAGGGCGCCCCAGGCCAGTCCCTCGTCCCAGACCTCGGCGAACTGCGGCCCGAGCCGCGCGCGCAGGCGATAGGCCGACTGGCGAGACATCCCCACCTCCTGCGCCGCCGCCGCAACCCCTCCCGTCCGAGCGAGCGCCGCGACGAAGGCATGAACCCTGGCTCTGGTCCAACGATAGTCGGCGTTGCTCCGACGGGGCGATCTGGGTGCGCGGGGTTGGGTCATGCCGGGGAGGGTATGACGGGGCGGGGGATGTAGGAAAATGCTATGTCGAGTCAGCGTCGTCGACATCGTCGCGGGTCGCCTCCTCACGGGCAAATTCCAGCGCGATCGCCGTATCCAGCTTGTCCCGCGCGCCCGGAGCCGCGATTCTCTCATCGATGGCAATGGCCCTTTTGCTCCAGGCCGAGGCGGCAGCCAGTGCAATCCCGCGCTGGCTTTGCAAGGGCTCGCTGATCGCCCTGGCCCTCTGGATGGCTTCCTGTTCGCGGCAGAAAGTCGCTGAAATCCGCATCACCGGGTATCCCGGCGCTTCATGTGCTCAAGGCCCGGCACCACACCGCGCTTTTCCGAAGCGGCCGAGGCGTCGATCTTTGGCTTCGCCGTCTTGGGCTTGCGTATTTCGCGGTTCGATTTCTTTTGTGATTTAGCCACTGTGCGTTCCTTTAAAAAGCGACGTTTTCGATGACGGGGCCGGCTTGCACGGCGGGAGCTGCGGTAGCGGCACCCGGAAAGGAGGCAGGTGAACCGACTGCCCTCGAGATTGCACGCGCCGCTGGCCGATAGCGATTGGCAGCCGGGGTCTTCAGATGCCGTTCAAGCGCCGACAGAAGTGCCGAATCGTCTTCGGCGTCGAACTTGCGGGCGAACAGGCTGGGGCTGCGTCGCAGTTGGTCGAAGTCACCCATATCGAAATTGCGAGGTCGCAGCTTGATGTCGCCATCGGGAACCCAGTCAATCATTCGCAGGTCGTCGTTCATGACGGTGCCATGTTTGCCGCAGTTCATCATCACGGTCTGGAAAAGCGCTTCATCAGCTATGAAGCTGTTGCCGTAGAACTGCTTGAAGCGCTGCGTTTGCGGATCATGGCAGACGAAATCGCAGAAGCTGCGGGTCACGGCTTTCCACTGCGTGCCGATATAGGGCGTGTCGCCTTCGAGGAAGGGGCGGGCAATTCCCGTGGCGATCATCCGGTCGCGTTCCTCGACGAACAGGTGGCTGATCCGGTTCAGGGTATCTGGGCGCTCCGCCCGCTGGTCGAGGGCGCGAATGAACTGCTTTCCGGGATTTGCCGCGAAGAACTGGCGGATATAGTTCTGGCTCTTGATCGGGAAATCCTGGCCGGACAAGTTGATATAATGTGTCCAGCGCGAATCCATCTGGAGGAGCCGTGCCATGCCTCTCAACTCGGCATCTACCAGGCTGTAGCCACCCCAGAGGGCATTTTTCGCCTCCAGTATTTCCGCTCCCTCGAAAGGTTCCAGAAATTCCGATATTTCCTTCGCCAGTGCCGCACCCGATCTCTTGTCCACATGGACCACGTATTGATTGCCGGGCAGATAGATAGCCTTGAAGAGGCGTTTGAATTGAGCCGGATAGCGGTGAACAAGCAGGAAGTAGCCGATCATGAAGCAGGCCTCGTCGGTTCGTCCTTCCGGCTGTCGAGACCCCGGGCAGGACGATTGCGTTTCCTGTCTCAGGAAGACCAATCAAAACGATATTTGATAGCGAAGAGACAACGCCCGACAGAACCACATGGGATGAAGTGGTGCGGCGCACTCTGTTATATGGTCAATAATACAAGATACTACAAGGAGTGGCTGTTTTATCACTATCCTTACTTTGGCCGGCTTGGCGGCGATGGGGGTGAGGCCGCGCCCCACCCCTTGCCCTCAGTGCTTGCGTTCGCGTGTGCTTTCCACCATGCCCGGGGCGATAAAGCCGATCGGCGTCACTTCCATGGCGCGCTTTTTCAACTCGCCCTTCATGCGCTGGTATTCGTCTTCCATGGCTTCGGTCACGGTGGCGCGGCTGTCTTCGAGGGCTTCCTCGAAGTCCTGCATCGTCACTTCTTCCACGCTCGCGCCGCGTTTGCGGATGGCGATGAGGCCGGCGCGGCGGACGACGTCCTCCAGGTCCGCGCCGGTGAAGCGTTCGGTGCGGTCGGCGATCTCGCCCAGGCGCACGTCGTCGGCCAGCGGCATCTTGCCGGTGTGGATGCCGAGGATGTGTTCGCGGCCCGGAGCGTCGGGGGTGCCGACGTAGACCAGTTCGTCGAAGCGGCCGGGGCGCAGGAGGGCGGGGTCGACCAGTGCCGGGCGGTTGGTGGCGCCGACGAGGACGACCGACTGCAGTTCCTCCATCCCGTCCATCTCGGCGAGGATGGTGTTGACCACGCGGGCGGTGACTTGCGGTTCGCTGCCGCCGCCGCCCATGCCGCGGGCGGGGACGAGGCTGTCGATCTCGTCGATGAAGATCACGCAGGGGGCCACCTGACGGGCGCGGGCGAACAGCTTGGCGATCTGCTGTTCGCTTTCGCCGTACCACTTGCTGAGCAGGTCGGAGGACTTGATCGAGATGAAGTTCGCCTCGGCCTCTTTCGCCACCGCCTTGGCCAGCAGGGTCTTGCCGGTGCCGGGCGGGCCGTAGAGGAGGAAGCCCTTGGCCGGGCGGATGCCCAGCTTGTGGAACGCCTCCGGGTTCTTCAGCGGCAGTTCGATGCCTTCCTTCAGCTTGATCTGCGCTTCGTCCAGGCCGCCGATGTCGGCCCAGCCGATGTTGGGCACCTGCACCATGACCTCGCGCATGGCGGAGGGCTGGACGCGCTTGAGGGCGGCGAGGAAGTCCTCGCGGTAGACCTGCAGGTTGTCGAGCACTTCGGCGGGGATGGTGCGCGCCTCGAGGTCGAGCTTGGGCATGATGCGGCGCACCGCCTCGATCGCGGCCTCGCGGGCGAGGGCGGCAAGGTCGGCGCCGACGAAGCCGTGGGTGGTGCGGGCCAGCTCGTTCAGGTCCACGCGCTCGCTCAGCGGCATGCCGCGCGTGTGGATGCCGAGGATCTCGCGGCGGCCCTTCTCGTCGGGCACGCCGATGACGATCTCGCGGTCGAAGCGGCCGGGGCGGCGCAGGGCCTCGTCGATGGCGTCGGGGCGGTTGGTGGCGGCGATGACGACCACGTGGGCGCGGCTGTTGAGGCCGTCCATCAGCGTGAGCAACTGGGCGACGAGGCGCTTTTCCGCTTCGCCGTGGACCTGGTCGCGCTTGGGGGCGATCGAGTCGATCTCGTCGATGAAGACGATCGCGGGGGCGGACTTGGTCGCCTCCTCGAAGATCTCGCGCAGGTGCTTCTCGCTCTCGCCGTAGCCGGAGCCCATGATCTCGGGGCCGTTGATCGAGAAGAAGCTGGCCTCGCTCTCGTTGGCGACGGCCTGTGCCAGGCGCGTCTTGCCGGTCCCCGGCGGGCCGTGGAGCAGGACGCCCTTGGGCGGGGCGACGCCGAGGCGGGTGAACAGTTCGGGGTAGCGCAGCGGCAGTTCGACCATCTCGCGCAGCTGGCGGATGGTGTCGCTCATGCCGCCGACATCGTCGTAGTTGACGTCGCCGCGCGCGTCGTGGGCTTCCTCGAAGACCTCGCGCAGTTCGACTTCGGTGTTCTCGTCGATGTGAACGATGCCGCGCGGGGTGGTGGAGACGACGTTGAGGCGGATCTGCGTCAGCGCATAGGCGGGCGCGTTGAACATGCGGCGCAGCTGGGGCGGGATGTCCGCGACCTGCTGCTGGCCGGTGGTGGCGACGAGGTCTCCCTGCACCATCGGGCGCTGGAAGAAGTTGCGCTTGAGCGCGGCCGAGGGGCCCTGAAGGCGCATGTCCTTCTGCGCGGGCGCGAAGACGACGCGCTGGGCAGGGCGCGATTCGGCCTTGCGGATGGTGACGTGGTCGCCGGAGCCGACTTCGGCATTGCCGCGCTGGAGGCCGTCGAGGCGGATGACGCTGAGGCCCTCGTCCTCGTCGTAGGCGAGCACGGCGCGCGCCACGGTCACGGCCTTGCCGGTAATTTCGAGCACGTCGCCTTCCATGGCGCCGATCTCGCCCAATGCGGCGCGAGACAGGCGGGCGATGCCCTGGCCGCTCTCTTCCTGACGAGCGGCGGCGACCTGCAGCTTGATGGTGCGGTCTTCGGTTTTGGTTTCGGTATCCGCCATGTGCGGGGTGTTCCTTCCTCGATCCCGTGCCGGTCATCGTGCTGATCGACCGGTCGGTGGAGGATAGCTGGGTATCGCCACCGGGGAATGCAATTCGAACCCGTACAGTCGGCGCGTGTTCCCTTTCCGAGTGGCGGAATTCGCGCATTACCCGGACAAGAAAAAAGGCCCGGTCGTTTCCGACCAGGCCGTGGAAGTTTTGGGAGAGGATGCCTGAAAGGCACTGTCTGTATGCCGCCGAATCGGCTTTTGTGCAAGTGCGAAAAGGATAGGTTGTGTTGCGAAAATGTGAACCAAGGTTGCATATTGCTGCACAAGTGGCGCTTTCCTGAACGAAATGTCAGGGTTTCCGCCATGTATGATAATGAACCGACTTTCAGATTAACCTTTACGCTTACGTGAGCGCGCAACGCCGGGGCGATGGGCTGCAATCCTTTGCCTGCTGCAGCGCGTCAAGTGCTTGCCAAGGTCAGCATATCACTCGGAATCGCCATAAAACTGCGGCGCCGCACCCTTTTGGGGCGGCGCCGTACGGTATTATGTCGGGCGCTGATCAGTGCGCGAGGAGCAGGGCGGGCGCGGTTTCCTCCTTGAGGAAGAACTCGGTCACGCCGCCGAACAGGAACTCGCGCACGCGATTCTTGCCGTAGGCGCCCATGACGAGGAGGTCCGCCCCTTGCGCGGCGGCCGCCAGCGTCTCCTGAGTCGAGTGGACGCGCTCGTGCTCCTCCAGTTCGGCGTTGACGCCGTGGCGCGAGAGGTAGCGCAGGGCATCGGTGGCGGGGAAGCCGCCTTCCTTCTCGACCACGCAGATCAGCTTGACGGTGGAGCACTGCGCAAGCAGCGGCGCGGCGGCGCGCAGGGCAGCGGCGGCCTGCTCCCCGCCGTCCCAGCCGATGCAGGCGGTCCCGACCGGCACCTTGAGCGGCGTTTCCGCCAGCGCGAGCACCGGCGCGCGGGCACGCAGGGCAAGGTCTCCGGCAAGCCCGCCCGAGCGCGAGACGACGATCAGGTCGGCAAGGCGGGCGGCATAGGCGAAGGCGGTGACGGGGTCGTCCTCGCAGCGGATCACCTCGAAGGGCACGCCCGCACCTGCGAGGCGGGTCTCGGCGGCGGCGGCGACTTCGTCGTCGGCCTCCAGCGCCTTGTCGAGCGCTTCGGAGATCACGTAGCTGCCGCCCATCGGGTCCATCGCGATGTAGCGCGAGACGGGGGTGTCGACGAGCACGGTGACGTGGCCGTTCTCCCGCCGGGCGATGTCCACGGCGGTCTGGAGGCGGGCATCGCTGCCCGGCTTGCGGTCGGCGTTGACGAGTATCGAGCGCATGGTCGTTCTCCCTCTTAGGCATCCTCAGGCTAACCCGTGGCGGTGGGATTTCCATGACCGGGATCAAACATGGGGCTTTGGTAAAACGAATGGCGGGGCGCGGAGTTGCGGGAAAGGCGCAAGGGAAATGGTTTGAAACGAAGGTGCGGGTGGCGTGGGCTTAGGGCCTCGACAGGGTCAGCACTCAGCCTGAGCGGGTTTGAGGGTATTCAGTCAGAACGCGATGACATTGGATCGAACCGCCTTCGTCATTGCGAGCGAAGCGAAGCAATCCAGGGCGGGGCGAAACTGCCCTAGATTGCTTCGCTTCGCTCGCAATGACGATTCGATGGGAGTTCATCATGTTCCAAGTCCGCTCACCCTGAGCTTGTCGAAGGGTCAGGCGCCGGGCTCGATCCGCAGCTCCGTCGCCCGCGCGAAGAGGTCGAGGATCACCGGGTCGCGTTCGCGGGTGCGGATTGCGGCCTCGAAGTGCACGTGATGCCGGGGGCGCGGGAGGATTTCATGCAAGTGTCCGGCGGCGAGGCGATCGCGCACCATGGTCTCGGGCAGCACGGCGGCGCCCTGGCCGCTGGCGACGATCTCGATGAGGGTGCGCACATTGTTGCAGGTGTGCAGGGCGCGCGGGACGATGCCGTGGCCCTCCAGTGTCTCGTGCGTCACCGCGTGGAGCGGCGAGTGATCGGGCAGGGACCAGACCGGCAGCGCCTTCGCGAAACCGCCGTCCTGCGCCACTTCGGCGCCTGCGCACCATACCAGTTCCACCGAGCCGATCGAGGCCGTGCGCATCCCCGGGCTCGCGACCGGCCCGGCGAGGAAGACGATGTCGCGCGTGCCCGCCAGCAATTGCTGGAGCAGCGGCGCGGTGAGGTCGATCTCGATCTCCATGGCGACGCCGGGACGGTCGCGCTCGATGGCCTGGATAAAGGCGGGCAGGCAACTGGCCGCCGCGATCTCGCCCGAGCCGATGCGCACGGCGGCGGTGGCGCCCGCGAAGTCGCTCGCCTCCAGCAGCACCTGTTCGAGGCCGTGGTAAAGCGGCTCGCTCGCCTGCACCAGTCGCCGTCCGCGCGCGGAGAGCACCATGCGCCGTCCCTCACGCTGGAACAGCGGCACGCCCAGTTGCTCCTCGATCTCGCGCACGCGCGCGGAGATGGCGGGCTGCGTGGTGTTCAGCCGCTGCGCCGCCGCCGCGAAGGTGCCGAGCCGGTCGATCCACATCAGCGTTTCGAGATGGAACAGGGCGATGCGTTTCATAATAGCTACATATCAGAATTGATAAAAAACAATCGCTATTCGTGATGGGAGAAGGTGTCTAGGTTTTGTCTGCTGAAGTAGAGGCGGCACCGGCCCGCGCCCCCACCCGGCCACCCATAGGGTACTATCGTTGGGTGGCCGGGTGGG
>NZ_JAZFAX010000038.1:0-39995 GCF_036352595.1 Novosphingobium resinovorum | reverse complement strand
TATCGCTCCGTCACCGGAACCGCCCGTCTCAGCGGCAAATCGGCCCTCGTAGCTATCCGCGAACTCGTCGACGGCAGGTTCGTGGTCGCCTGATCAGAGCCCAATTGCTGACCCCGTGAGCAATTACGCTGCTGGCGCATCTGGCGCGGCTGGATGCGGCGTCGGGGCCAGTATCGGGAGAGGAGGATAGCGGCGCGGAGCGGTTCGACGAGGTGCTGGCGCTCGTCGCCGGGGCGGATGCGGGGTCGCATCTGTCCGGCCTTGCGGGGCCGGTCGCGGAGGTGTCGCTGCCGCCGGAGCGGGAGCACTATGTCGGCCTCGGGGGTGAGGCGGACTTCGTTGCGGCGCGGGAGGCGTGGCTTGACGAAGTGGACGCGATCGACGCTGCGGCCGGGTATGTGCAGCCTGAGGACGATGAGGAGTCGGTGGTCGCGGGTGTCGAGGCGCCGGACTATCCGCCTTCGCCCCGGCGCGCGGGCTTCGTGCGGGCGCGGGCGGCGCAGTGGGATGGCTGGCGGGCGCATGCCTTCGCCTGTGTCGACGCGGCGCTGGGGTTCTCGGGGAGTGAGGGGGCGATGGAGTACAAGTCGCTGGATGCGGCGGGGTTGGGGGTTCCGGCCTTGGTCTCTCAGGACCGTGTAAACCGTGTAAACCTCACGGCTCGTCGATCGCGGGGCACGAATCGACAAAACCTTGCCGCTGGCGGGAACGAATGGGGGGCTTCGCTGTTATCGAGTGTGAAGGCCGGCGCGGCGCTTCCCCCACCCCCTCCCAGCTGCGCCGGCCGACCCTTTTCCCTTTGAAAATCAGGTCGGCAGCGCTGGTCAGTTGCCGAGGACGGCCAGTTCCACCTTGCCGCTGCCCATGCGGGTGATGCCGAGTTCGTCGGCGGCGGCGTCGGACAGGTCGATCACGCGGTTGCCGTGGAAGGGGCCGCGATCGTTGATGGTGACGACGACCATTTCGCCGTTGGCCGGGTTGGTGACCTGCACCTGCGTGCCGAAGGGCAGGGTGCGGTGAGCGGCGGTCAGCTCGTCGGGCGCGTAACGCTCGCCGCTGGCGGTGCGGGCGCCCTTGAGGTGGCGGCCGTAGAAGCTGGCGATGCCGCCTGCGATCGGGGTGACCTCGATCTCGTCGGCAGGTGCCGTGAGGGCGGCGGGAACTTCTGCGGCGGCGACGGCGTTGACGCCAGCGACAGGAGCAAGAACAACCGGGGCTTCAGCCTGAGCGGGGCCTGCGAAGGGCAGGATGACGGCGGCGCAAAGCGCCATCAGGCTGGTCGATCGAACTTGCAAAACTTACCCCGCTTCGTCGTTGACGATGGCGGGAGTCCTACCTGTGCGGTTTCCCGAAGGCCATATAGGCAAAAGCGGCCCGTCGCGCTTTGGCAACGGGCCGCCTGATGCGGTTAAGCTGTCAGCAAGGTTTACTTGCCCTGCTGGGCCAGCAGCCTGAGGCGCAGGGCGTTGAGCTTGATGAAGCCTGCTGCGTCCTTCTGGTCGTAGGCGCCGGCATCGTCCTCGAAGGTGACGTGGCGTTCGGAGTAGAGCGAATCGGGGCTCTTGCGGCCGACGACCGAGGCCGAGCCCTTGTAGAGCTTGAGGCGCACGGTGCCGTTGACGCGGGCCTGCGAGTGGTCGATCGCGGCCTGCAGCATCTCGCGTTCGGGGGCGAACCAGAAGCCGTTGTAGATGAGCTCGGCGTACTTCGGCATCAGCTCGTCCTTGAGGTGAGCGGCGCCGCGATCGAGCGTGATCTGCTCGATGCCACGGTGGGCGCGGGCGTAGATCTCGCCGCCGGGCGTCTCGTACATGCCGCGCGACTTCATGCCGACGAAGCGGTTCTCGACGAGGTCGAGGCGGCCGATGCCGTGCTTGCGGCCCAGTTCGTTGAGCTGGGTGAGGAGGGTGGCCGGGCTCATCGCCACGCCGTTGAGGGCGACGCCGTCACCCTTCTCGAAGTCGATGGTGATGTATTCGGGCGCATCCGGCGCGTCTTCCGGGTTGACGGTGCGCGAATAGACGTAGTCGGGGGTCTCTTCCCACGGATCTTCCAGCACCTTGCCCTCGGACGAGGTGTGCAGGAGGTTGGCGTCGGTCGAGAAGGGGCTTTCGCCGCGCTTGTCCGTGGGGACGGGGATCTGGTGCTTTTCGGCCCACTGGATTAGGGCGGTGCGGCTGGTCAGGTCCCATTCGCGCCAAGGGGCGATGACCTTGATGTTCGGGTCGAGCGCATAGGCCGAGAGTTCGAAGCGGACCTGGTCGTTGCCCTTGCCGGTGGCGCCGTGGGCGACAGCGTCGGCGCCGGTCTCGTGGGCGATCTCGATCAGGCGCTTGGAGATCAGCGGGCGGGCGATCGAGGTGCCGAGGAGATAGTCGCCTTCGTAGCGGGCATTGGCGCGCATCATCGGGAACACGAAGTCGCGCACGAATTCCTCGCGCAGGTCGTCGATGTAGATGTTCTCGTCCGGCAGGCCCATCAGCTTGGCCTTGGCACGGGCGGGTTCGAGTTCCTCACCCTGGCCGAGGTCGGCGGTGAAGGTCACCACCTCGCAGTTGTAGGTGACCTGGAGCCACTTGAGGATGACGCTGGTGTCGAGGCCGCCGGAATAGGCGAGGACGACCTTCTTGATGCTGTCGGACATGGGCACGGGCTTTCGCGGCATGAGCGGTGGAAGTTTGGGCGCGCGGCTAGCAGGTGCGCCCAAACTTCGCAACGTTTACGCGCCCAGCAGCACTTTCTCTCCTTCCGCGATGTAGTCGCGGGTGAGGGGCAGGGCGTGGCGCGAACGGGTGTACTGGATCTGGTAGTTGCACATGCCGCCGCTCTCGAAGGCGGCGGTCGCGCCGGAGAGGTAGAAGATCCACATGCGGTAGAAGCGCTCGTCGTGCAGCTTGACGATGGCCTCCTTGTTGGCGACGCAGCGCTTGTACCATTCGCGCAGGGTCTTGGCGTAGTGGAGGCGCAGGTTCTCGACGTCGGTGGCGATCAGGCGGACCTTTTCGCTGGCCTCCACCGTCTCGCTCAGCGCCGGGATGTAGCCGCCGGGGAAGATGTACTTGCGGGTGAAGGCGTCGGTCGAGCCGGGCCCGCCCATGCGGCCGATGGTGTGCATCAGCATCACGCCCTCGTCGTCCAGCATCGTCGCGCAGTCGCGGAAGAAGCGGTCGAACTGGGCCTGGCCGACGTGCTCGAACATGCCGACCGAGACGATGCGCTCGAACTTGTCGCCGCGCGCGGCGAGGTCACGGTAGTCGATCAACTCGAAGTCGATGCGACCCGATACGCCCGCTTCCACGGCGCGCTGGCGGGCCAGCACCAGCTGTTCCTCGGAGAGGGTGATGCCCTTGACCGAGACGTCGAAGTGTTTGGCCAGGTAGATCGCCATGCCGCCCCAGCCGCAGCCGATGTCGAGCACTTTCTGGCCCGGCTCGATCGCCAGCTTGGCGGCGATGTGGGCGAGCTTGGCGGTCTGCGCCTGCTCCAGCGTGATGTCGTCACTGGGCCAGTAGGCGCAGGAATACTGCATGTGCTCGATGTCGAGGAACAGGTTGTAGAGGTCGTTGCCCACGTCGTAGTGGTGGGCGATGTTCTTCTTGGCGCTCGCCGCGCGGTTGATGCCGTCGACGAGGGTGACGGCCTTGCCGAGCACCTTCTTGAGCGCGGTCTGTTCCTTCAGTTCGCCGCCCTTGTCCCACCGCGCGTTGGCGCGCAGCAGGTAGACGAGATCCATGATGTCGCCCTGCTCGACTTCGAGCTGACCGTCCATGAAGGCTTCGGCGGCGCCCAGGCGCGGGTCGCGCAGGATGCGGCGTTCGGCGCCCTTGTCGGTCAGGCGGATGCGGACGTGGGGAAAGCCTTCTGCGGGGGTTCCAAAGCGACGGACGGAGCCGTCGGGGCGGGCCAGTTCGAGCACGCCCTGTCGGACGCCGCGCTCGAGGAAGCGGTCAAGTATGCCGAGTGCCATCAGGGGGTCTTGGGGGGGTAAATCCCTATGCGCAAGGGGGCTTGTGATGAGAAATGCACAATCCCTACCCGCGTGCCAGAAACAGGACGTCGCGCGGCTGGGCGGTGAGGTGCTGGCCCGAATCGACATAGAGCGTCTCGCCGCTCGCCAGCCAGCCGTCCGCCAGGAACAGCGCCGCGCCCGCGACGTCCTGCGGCGTGGCGCGGCGGCCCAGCAGGTTCATCCGGTGCGAGACTTCGGCCTCCGCCTCGCTCTGGTCGTGGCTGGCGAGGATGGCACCCGGCGCGATGCCGTAGACGCGGTCCCGCTCGTCACGGCGCGCCATCGACAGCATCGGGATCGTCGCGGCCAGCGCATGCTTGCTCATCGTGTAGGAGAAGAAGTCGGGGTTGGGGTTGAGCAGCTTCTGGTCGGTGACGTGCACCAGCCGCCGGCCGCCCGCCGCGCGGGCATGAGCGAGGAAGGCCTGTCCCAGCCGCGCGGGCGCTGCCGCATTGACGTGCATGGCGGCCTCGAACGTCGCCGGGTCGAGCGCCCCGGCGGTGTCGAGATCGAACACGCCCGCGCAGTTCACCAGCACCCGCCAGTCGGCCAGCCGCTCCGCCAGCGCGGCGATCATCGCCGGGCCCTGGTTCCAGTCATCGAGGTCGCAGGCCACGGTTTCGGCGCTCGGCAGTTCGGCCGCGAGCGCTTCGGCCTGCCGGCGCGAATGGCCGTAATGGATGACGACATGCCAGCCCGCTGCCCCGAACGCCCGCGCGATCGCGGCGCCGATCCGTTTGGCGCCGCCGGTCACCAGCATGGCGGGGCGCATTGCGCTGTCGCCGCTCATCGCCGGCTCATACCGTTCGCGCAAGGTGACGCAGGTTTACACGGTTTACACGGTCCAGAGCGAAAACCCCGCGGCCTTCCGGAAGTGGCCTCCCGGAAGCGGGGCAAGCGGCGTGAAACGCAGGCAAATTGCTGAAACATGGCGGCATTTGAGCATAGCACGGCGGTGTAGGAAAGCCGCTTTGAGCTTTGCGCCGCTTCACCGGACAAACGAAAAGGCGCGCCGCCCGCGGGCGACGCGCCTTTCCCAAGGGACTTGTCGAGGCCCTGTCAGCGGCAGCGCGGACGCGAGCCGCCGCGGTCGATCTCGCGGCCCAGTAGCGCACCGCCGGCAGCGCCGAGGATCGTGCCCGTCGCGCGGTCGCCGCGGGTATCGATCGCACGGCCCGCGAGCGCGCCGGCGACGCCGCCGATCAGCAGGCCGGTGGTGCCGTTCGAGCGCTTGCAGTAGTAACGGCCGTTGTTGCCGCGCCAGTACTTGACGCCGCGGTCGTTGTGGTAGCGGCGATGGTCGCGTGCCTCGGCCGGTGCCGTGAAGGCGATGGTGGCGGGAGCGGCGAATGCCAGCATGGTGGCGGCGAGAATGATTTTACGCATAATGTGTGCCCTCATCGGTGCGTTTGAATGGTGGGGTAACGCCGCTAATCGTTCATTGATCCACAACGTCAGATGAACGTGGGCCGCCCGGGAAAAATGCATGACGAGACGCGCGTGCCGCGCGACGAGCCGAGGGAAATGTTGCTGCGCAGACATGATTTCGGCTTCGTTGCGCGCCAATTTCGGCAACGGGCCCCCGCAGGAATTGCGTTGGCCGAGAGCGCGGCGGACCGATAGAATCAGGCCGCCTGTCCGGAGATCCGCCTTGCCGTCCAAACGTCCCTGCCGTCTCGTCTCGATCCTGTCGCTGCTGCTGGCCGCGCTGCTGTCATCCGCGCCGGCTCTCGCCGCGCCCGCTCCCGCTCCTGTCGCCAAGCGTCTCGTGATCGTCGATCAGGATGCGTTCGAGGGGCCCGGCCTGCAGCCGATCCTGATGCTGCTCCAGGATCCGACCGTCGAGGTGCTCGGCATCACCACCGTCACCGGTGACGGCTGGGCTCCCGAAGAGACCGCCGCGACCTTGCGCATGCTGGAACGGGTGGGGCGCACCGACGTGCCGGTGGTGCAGGGCGCGGTATTCCCGCTGGTCAACAGCAAGCCGGCGACCACCCGCCGCGAGGCGCTGTATGGTGCCTTGCCCTACAAGGGCGCGTGGATGGACGCCTGGCCCGCCTACAACACCATGAAGCGCCGCGAGCCGCATGGCCCCTTCGCGGTTCCGCCGCTGCCCGAGGGCATGCCCCGGGCGAAAGCCCGCGCGGGTTCAGCGGCCGAATTCATGCTGGAGATGACGCGCCGCTTTCCGGGGCAGGTCAGTATCGTCGCGATGGGGCCGCTGACCAACCTCGCTCTGGCCCAGCGGCTCGACGACGGCTTTGCCGGCCGGGTGAAGGAACTGGTCACCGAGGGCGGCAATTTCATCGCCAGCGACATCGACGGTGAGCACGACGAATTCGCGATGCAGACCGCCTTTTCGCCGCGCATGTCGTTCAACCACTTCTTCGATCCCGAGGCGGCGCACATCGTGTTCACCACGAAGTGGCGGCGGCTGGTGCTGGTCACCGGGGATGCCAACGAAGGGATCTTCGGCACCGCGCCCCTGATCGAGAAGGCCGCCGCGAGCGGCCGGCCGGCGGCGCGCTACCTGAAGCAGACCGCGCAGGCGGGCTTCCCGCTGTGGGACGAGGTGCAGGCGGCGGCGTGGCTCGACCCGGCGATCGTCACTCGCAAGGGGCGTCTGGCGATGGACGTCGATCTGATGCCGGGCGCCAACTACGGCGCGCTGCTGGCCTGGCCGGCCGGCAAGGGGCCGGGCCTCGGCGAACAGGACGTGGACGTGGTCTACCGCGTCGACAAGGCGCGGGTGGAGGGCATGTTCGTCGATTTTCTGGGGCGCTGAGCGGCCGTTCCAGCGGTTGACGAATGCAAAGGCGCGCCGCCCTTGGGGGCAGCGCGCCTTCGTCGATCCCGGCCGAGGGTTCAGTTCAGCGGCACTGGATGTCGCCCTTGTCGATCTCGCGGCCCAATGCGCCGCCGAGCACGCCGCCCAGGATCGCGCCGATGGTGCGGTCGCCATTGCCGGCGATCTGATGGCCGGCGAGCGCGCCGACGCCCGCGCCGATCAGCAGGCCGGTGGTGCCGTTGTCGCGCTTGCAGTAATAGCGCCCGTCGTTGCCGCGCCAGATGCGGTCGTTGCGGGTGATGCGGTGCGGCTGGCGATAGCGGCCGCGCGAATCGTAGCGGTTGTCGCGGCGATCGTCACGGCGGTCCCAGCGATCGTTCCGGCCATCCCGGTCGCGATCGTTGCGGTGCGGCGGATCGGCCAGGACCGGTGCCACCGGCACGGCGGTGATGGTGGCGGCGAGCGCGGCCAGCGCCAGCAGCGACTTCTTCATGGTCATTCTCCTGCGATGCATCGAGGCATAATCTTCCACCGCCACTGGACCCGCTTATGACAACCGGCGATGAACCGGCGGCTGGACAGCGGCGGTACGGGGTTACCCTGAGCCGTAACGTTCACAAGTGCAATCGGCTGCAAAGGACAAGCCATGTTTCTCGATCTCGTCGACGTCTTCGGTTCCGGCCCGCTGAGCGGCAATCCGCTCGCGGTGGTGCGCGGAGGGGAGGGCCTGAGCGACGCGCAGATGCTGCGCCTGACGCAGTGGCTGGGCTTTTCGGAGACCACGTTTCTGCTGCCGCCCACCGATCCCGGCGCGGACTATCGCGTGCGCATCTTCTATCCTGCGGGCGAACTGCCTTTCGCCGGCCACCCGACGCTGGGCACCGCGCATGCCTGGCTGGCCGCCGGGGGCACCCCGCGCGAGGCTGGACGCGTGGTGCAGGAATGCGGCATCGGCCTCGTCAAGGTGCGCCAGGAGAGCCAGGAGCGACTGGCCTTCCGCGCGCCGCCGCTGATCCGCTCGGGCCCTCTCGACGCGGCGGACCGGGCCGAGACGTTGCGGCTGACCGGGGCCGACGCGGAGCAGGTCGTAGCGGCGGTCCATGCCGCCAACGGGCCGGGCTGGAAGCTGCTGCACCTCGCCTCGGCGGAGGCGGTGCTGGCGGCCGAGCCGGTGGCGAAGGCGCCTCCCGGCACCGATGTCGCGCTGCTGGGCCCCTGCGCGCCGGGTGGGATGGCGCAGTTCGAACTGCGGGCCTTCGCCGCCGATCCGCAGGGCAAGCTGTTCGAGGATCCGGTGACCGGCAGCCTCAACGCGGCGGTGGCGCAGTATCTTTTCGCGAGCGGGCTGGCGCAGGGACGCTACGTCGCCGCGCAAGGGCGCAAGGTCGGCGCAGACGGCCTCGTCCACTGCACGCAGGACGAAGCGGGCGAGGTCTGGATCGCCGGGCGGGTGGAGACGGTGTCGAGCGGCGGATCGCTGTTCTAGGGTAGCTTCCCCTGCAGGGCGATTGCGGCCGGGTGCCTGTTTCAGAACTGCCGGACGCCGGTGGCGTCCTCGGCCCTGAACACGGGAATCGGCGCGATCGCCTTGAGCATGACCAGCGGGATCACCCTGTCGGTCGCCTCCTGGTAATTCGCGTAGAAGGGGTGGCAGTCGGTCAGGAAGGCCCAGACCTTCTCGCGCTCGGCCCCTTCCGGTTCGCGCCAGGTCGCGCGGAAGGCCTGGGTGGCCACCTGGAAGTCGACCGTCGCGGCTTCGCGGATGTTGAGATACCAGGCGGGGTGATGGTCGGCGCCGCCCTTGGAGGCGCAGATGACGACCTCGCCGCCGATGTCGGCGTAGCACAGCGGCGTGATGAAGACCTTGCCGCTCTTGCGGCCGACATACTTGACCAGGCAATGCGTGGCGAACGATCGCCCGCCGACCGGCGTGATGTCCATGATGTGGCCCTGCGCCCCGCCCGAGGACAAGTACATGTCGCGGTGCTCGACCACCCAGTCCTTGCGCGTGTCGCGGATCGCGGCCGATGTGTCGTCGCTCATGGACTTCTCCTCTCCTCCCGAGCCGAAGGGAAAGGATGGACGAGGCGCGGCGCCGGCGTCCAACCCCGAATGGCGGCGGTGCGGCAGTGATCGCTCGGGCGTTTGCTGGGGACGCGCCTACGCGTCCGGCCAGGCGATGTGCGCGAGCAGGGTGTCCACGAAGTCCTCGTGCTGGCCGGGCCGCACGGGCTCCGGGCGCAGCAGCACGTCGCTGCGGTAGCCGGTGACGGCGGCGACGGTGATCTGGGTCAGCCGCACCGCTTCCTCCCGGTCGAAGCGGGTGGCGAAGAAATCGGTGATCGCGCACCTCAGCTTGACCGGGCCGCGCGTATAGAACGTCTCCTTGACTTCGGGATACCGCTCCCCCTCGCTGGTGACGAGGCGGTACAGCAGCACCGAGTTCTCACGCAGCAGGCAGTCGACGAAGCGCAGGCAGGCGCGGCGCAGCGCCGCCCGTGAAAAGCTCTGCCCGGTCAGCACTTCGTCCACGTCGCGCGCGAAAATCTCGACGTGGAGATCGACGACGGCCGCGAACAGTTCCTCCTTGGAGGCGAAGTGCGCCCACAGCGTCGCCTTCGATCCGCCCACGGCATCGGCGATGCCGGACATCGTCGTCGTCGCGTAACCTTGTTCGAGGAACATGCCCGAGGCGACCCGGACGATATCCGCCCGCTTCCTCGCCTTGTTGATCTCGCGCTTGGAGAGTCCCGTTTTTTCTATCATGGTGTACTCTCCAGTACAGTTTTTTATTGACAGAAACAAGCAGGCAAACGATTTGGCCTTTACCGATGAGTACAAAATTCCCCCCCCGAGTCGCGGCAGCCACGCAGTTCGCCGCCACCATCACCGCCACATTAGCGCTGGCCGGGTGCGGCGTGCCCGATCTGGGGCCGCGCCCTGAACTGCGTCCGCCGCCGAGCCTCGCCAGCGCCGCGTCCATCACCGGTGCCGATGCCCAGTGGCCCCAGCAGCGCTGGTGGACCGCCTATGGCGATCCGCAGCTCGACGGCCTGATCGACGAAGCGCTTAAGGGTTCGCCCGACATCGCCACCGCCGCCGCCCGCATCGCCCAGGCGCAGGGCGCGCTGCAGTCCTCGCGCGCGGCGCTGCTGCCGCAGGTCGGCGCGCAGGGCTCGGCGACGATGGAGAAGCAGAGCTACAACAACGGCACCCCGGCCTCGGCGTTGCCCAAGGGCTGGAAGGACTACGGCGTGCTCGCCGTGTCGGCCGACCTCAACCTCGACATCTGGGGCAAGAACCGCGCGCTGCTCGCCGCCGCGACGTCCGCGACCGAGGCCGCCGTGGCCGACGCGCGCCAGACCGAACTGGTGCTCGCTTCGGAGATCGTCTCTTCCTACTTCGACCTCGGCCGCCTGCTCGAACGGCAGAAGGTGCTCGAAAGCACGCTCGGCGCGCGGGAGAACACCGCCAAGCTGATCGGCCAGCGGGTCGAGACCGGGATCGAGAACCAGAGTTCGTCGCGCCAGTCCAACGCGCTGGCGGCCGAGGCGCGCGGTGCCGTCGCCGCCAACCGCGAGGCGATCGAGAAGCGCCGCCACGCGCTTGCCGCGCTGCTCGGCGCCGGCCCCGACCGCACGCTGACGCTCACCCCGCCGCCGCTCGACACGATCGCGGCGACGCCGGTTCCCGCCGACGCGGGTATCGCGCTGGCCGGGCGGCGTCCCGACATCGTCATGGCGCGCAAGCTGGTGGAGGCCGCCGACAAGGGCGTGTCCTATGCCAGGAAGTCGTTCCTGCCCGACATCTCGCTCAGCGGGTTGATCGGCCTCAGCTCGCTCGGCCTCTCGCACCTGTTCGACGATGGTTCGGACTACGGCAATGGGGGCGGAGCGATCAGCCTGCCGATCTTCCAGGGCGGCAAGCTGGCGGGCCAGTACCGCATGGCGCGCGCGGGCTACGACACGCAGGTCGCCAGCTACAACAAGACCGTGATCGGCGCCCTGCAGGAAGTCGCCGATGCCCTGTCGTCGCGCACTTCCGCCGCCGAGCAGGAGCGCCACGCGATCGATGCCCGGACCGAGGCGAACGCCGCCTACGACCTGGCCTTCCAGCGCTATCGCGGCGGCCTCAATACCTACATCGACGCGCTCGACGTCGAGACCACCGCGCTCAATGCGCGACTGGCCGCCGTCGACGCCCATTTCGCCACCCTCGCCAGCGAAGTCGCGCTCCAGCGCGCGCTGGGCGGTGGTTATGCAGAAGAATCAGCCAAGAAAGCCTCGACCGATGAGTGATGAAACCGCCTCCGCAAGCGTGGTCGATACCAGCAAGCGCAAGAACCTCCTGCTGGGCCTTGGCGGCGCCGTCGTGGTGATCGGCGGCCTGTGGTTCCTCTATGAGGAATTCATCGCCAGCGGTTCGGTCTCGACCGACAATGCCTATGTCGCGGCCGAGAACGCGCAAGTCACGCCGCTGACGTCCGGCCGCGTGATCGAGGTGCTGGTCACCGACACTCAGCCGGTGCGCAAGGGCCAGCTGCTGTTCCGCATCGAGGATGCCGACCAGAAGATCGCCGTGCAGCAGGCCGAGGCCAACCTGGCCATGATGCAGCGCAAGTATGGCCAGTCGATCGCCAACAACGCCGCGCTGGGCGCCGCTGCCGGTGCCAGCGACGCGCAGATCAACACCGCGCGCGCAGGCCTCGCCTCGGCGCAGGCTTCGCTGACCAAGGCGGAGACCGACTACAAGCGCCGCGCCGCGCTGGGCGACAGCGGGGCCGTCTCGGGCGAGGAAATGACCTCGGCCCGCCAGGCCCTCGACAGCGCCCGCGCATCCTACCAGGAAGCGCAGGCCGGCGTCGCGCAGGCGCAGGAAAACGCCCGCAGCGCCCGCCGCCAGGAAGAGGCCGCCGTCGCCCTGACCAAGGGCACCAACCTCCAGACCGCGCCCGAGATCCTGCAGGCGCAGGCACAGCTGGCGCAGGCGAAGCTCGATCTCGAGCGCACCATCGTGCGCGCGCCGATCGACGGCGTCGTCTCCAAGCGCACGATCCAGGTCGGCCAGCGCATCCAGGCCGGTTCGCCGGCGATGGTGGTGGTGCCGGTGGGTGAACTCTACGTCGATGCCAACTTCAAGGAAGACCAGCTCGGCAAGGTCCGCTCGGGCCAGAAGGCGGTGCTGACTTCCGATTTCTACGGCGGCAAGGTCGAATATCACGGCAAGGTCGTCGGTTTCTCGGGCGGCACCGGCGCGGCGTTCTCGCTGATCCCGGCGCAGAACGCGACCGGCAACTGGATCAAGGTGGTGCAGCGCCTGCCGGTGCGCATCCAGCTCGACCCCAGGGAACTCAAGGAGCACCCGCTGCGCGTCGGCCTGTCGATGGAAGCCGAGATCGACCTGACGGACAACGACTGATGGCAGGCGCTGCTCCAGCGGCGGCGGGTGCGGGCTCAGGCGTGGGCGGCGCAAAGCCGCTGACCGGCGCGAAGCTGGTCCTGGCGGGCTTCGTGCTCGCCATGGCCAACTTCATCGTCGTCCTCGACACCACCATCGCCAACGTCTCGGTGCCGCACATCGCGGGCGGCCTCGCCGTCTCGGTGTCGAGCGGCACCTGGGTCATCACCTCCTACGCGGTCGCCGAGGCGATCTGCGTGCCGCTCACCGGCTGGCTGGCCGGGCGCTTCGGCACCTTGCGGGTGTTCATGTTCTCGCTGGTCGGCTTCGGCGTGTTCTCCACGCTGTGCGGGCTTTCGGGCACGCTTTCGGCGCTCGTCCTGTTCCGGTTGGGGCAGGGGCTCTGCGGCGGTCCGCTGATGCCGCTGACGCAGACCCTGCTGCTCAAGATCTTCCCGAAGGAAATGCAGCCAAGGGCGATGGCGATGTGGGCGATGACCGTCGTTACCGCACCGATCGCCGGCCCGATCCTGGGCGGCTACATCTCCGACAACTGGTCGTGGGAGTGGATCTTCTTCATCAACGTGCCGATCGTGGCGCTGATCTTCTTCGGCGTCTGGGTGCTGCTGCGTGACCAGGAGACGCCGACGCAGAAGCTGCCGATCGACAAGGTCGGGCTGGCGCTGCTGGTGATCTTCGTCGGTTCGTTCCAGATGATGCTCGATCTCGGCCGTGACGAGGACTGGTTCTCCTCCACCAAGATCCTCGCGCTGGCCTGCATCGCCGGGGTGTTCTTCATCGCCTTCCTGATCTGGGAACTGACCGAGGAACATCCGATCGTGAACATCTCGGTGTTCCGCTATCGCGGCTTCTCGGCCTCTACCCTGTCGCTGACGATCGCCTTCGGTACGTACTTCGCGTCTATCGTGGTGATCCCCCAGTGGCTGCAGACCTCGATGGGCTACACCGCGACCGAGGCGGGCAAGGCGATGGCCTTCAGCGGCGTGCTGGCGGTCGTGGCGTCGCCGTTCGTGCCCAAGCTGATGCAGAAGTTCGATCCGCGCATGCTCGTCTTCGTCGGCGTGACGTGGATCGGAATCTGCGCGCTCATGCGCATGACCTGGTCGAACGACATCACGTTCTGGACGATCGCCATCCCGCAGTTGCTGCAGGGCGTGGGTGTATCGCTGATGATCGTGCCGCTGACGACCATCAGCCTCAGTTCGGTCAAGCCGCACGAGACGGCGGCGGCGGCCGGCATCGCGAACTTCGGGCGCACGCTGGCGGGCGCGGTGGCGACGGCCATCGTCACGACCATATGGAGCGACATGGGCCGCGAACGCAGCGCGGAACTGGCGGGCGTTCTCAACGGCGCCGACGCCACCGCGCAATCGCTGCAGCAGCAGGGCTACAGCGCCGACCAGGCGAGGGGCATCATCGCCCAGATGGTCGAGAGCCAGGGAACGGCGGTCGCCACCGGCGAACTGTTCGTGATCTGCGCGATCGCCCTGTTCATCGCCGCGACCACCATCTGGCTGGCGCCGCGCCCGCCCAGGAATGCCAAGCCCGCATCCGGGCACTGAGGCCTGCCGACAGCCGGCGCCATCCCCCCCGTTGGCGCCGGCCGCGCCCGGCCGGACGAAAAGCACAGACAGCCCCCCAGTCCCTCGCTTTCGTCCGGCCGGCGCATCCTTTCGTCCCGCATCACCCTTGCGCCGCGCCGGGGGCGGGGCCATGCCTGCTTCATGCAGCAGGACGCATCCTCTCCCGACCACCGGCGGCAGGCGCCCGCCGCCGCCCGCAACCGCGACCCGATCCTTTCGGTGCTGCGCGAAGTGCTGCCGCTTTCCGGGCATGTCCTGGAAGTCGCCAGCGGCACCGGCGAGCATGCGCTGCATTTCGCGGCCGCCTTTCCGGACCTGGTATGGCAACCTAGCGATCCCGATCCCGACGCTCGCGCCTCCATCGCCGCCTGGCGCGAGGATGCCGCTCTGCCCAACCTGCAGGCCCCGCTGGCGCTCGACGCAGCCGGCGAATGGCCGGCCTTGCGGGCGCAGGCGGTGCTCTGCATCAACATGGTCCATATCAGTCCCTGGAGTGCGACCGAAGGGCTGATGGCCGGCGCCGCCGCCGCGCTGGAATCCGGCTATCCGCTGGTGCTCTACGGGCCCTACCGCCGCGAGGGGCATCCGCTGGAGCCGAGCAACGCCGCCTTCGACGAGAGCCTGAAGCGCCGCGATCCGCGATGGGGGCTACGCAGCGTCGAAAGCGTGCGCGCCTGCGCGCTCGACTGCGGGCTGGCGTTCGACCGGCTGGTCGAGATGCCCGCCAACAACCTCGTGCTGGTGTTCAGGAAGCGCTGAAGCCGCGTCGCACCAGGCGCGGAAGCACCAGCGCCTGGCCTACCGCGCGCCCGCCGAACAGGACCGCGAAGGCCGCCCACAAGCCATGGTTGCCGAGCGGCTGGAGCAGGTACAGCAGAGCGAGGTAGGCCGTCATCGCCGCTGCCATCGTCCCCAGCATCGCCCGCGTCCATCCGGCGCCGACGAAGACTCCGTCGAACACGAAGGACGAGACCCCCAGCACCGGCAGCAGTGCAAGCCAGGGGGCATATTCGGCGGTTGCCGCGATCACGGCCGGGTCGGTGCTGAATGCCGCCGCGATTTGCGCGCCGGCCACCGCATAGAGCAGCCCGACGCCCAGCCCGGTCACGCCGCCCCACACCAGCGCCGCGCGCACGGCGGCGATGAAGCGCGCCTTCGCCCGCGCGCCCAATGCCTCGCCGCAGAGCACTTGTGCGCCGCTTTCGAACCCGTCGAGCAGGAGCGTCGCCAGCATGAAGACCTGGAACAGCACGCCGTTCGCCGCCAGCGTGACCGGCCCGGCGCGGGCGCCGACGCGCGCGAACAGCAGGATCGATCCGGTCAGCAGCAACGTACGCACGAACAAGTCGCGGTTGAGCGCAAAGAGCTTCGCCAGTTCGCGCCGCGCCCACGTCCCCCGTCGGCCGAGTGCGGCAAGAGCGTCTCCCGCTGCGCCAGCGCGCAGCACCACGGCGGCCAGCAGGGCGAACTTGAAGGCTTCCGAACTGACGGTGGCCACCGCCACCCCGGCGACGCCCCAGCCGACCACGAGCACCAGCAGCAGGTCGAGCGCGATGTGCACCGCGTTCGCCGCGATCTCCACGACGAGGACGTGGCGCACCTTGCGGCGCCCGATCAGCCAACCCACCAGCACGCAGTTGGCCAGCCAGATCGGCGCGGACCAGTACCGGATCGCGACGTAGCCACGCGCCGCCTCGCGCACCGGTCCCTCGGCGCCCAGGCCGTCGAGCCCGAGCGGGATCGCCAGCGGCATCGCCGCCAGCAGCAGCACGCCGATCCCCAGCGCCACCGCCATCGCGCGCGCCAGCGTCTCGCCGCCGTCCGCGTCGCCGCGGCCGCTGCCCTGCGCGGTGAGCGCCACGGTACTGGTGCGCAGGAAGTTGAAGACGTTGAGCAGGCCGAGCATGAACTTGGCGCCCAGTTCCACCGCGCCTTGCGCCGGCGCATCGCCGAGGCGGCCGATGGCCCACATGTCGGCGAGGCCGAACAGCGCGGTCGCCACGTTGGTCAGCATTGCCGGCAAGGCGATCGCCCAGAGCTGGCGGGCGGAGGAGGGGGAGGATGCTGTCACGATGGCTTGCTCTAGCCAAGCGAATCGAACCGGGCAAATGGCGGAGGAGCGCAGGCCCCGGCAGGACATTTTGTCCCAGCTTCACGAATCACCGACACGGCGGATTCGGCGGCTTTTCGCAGGTCCAGGCATGCTGCACTGCGGTATTGAACCGATCTTGCGACGCCACGCGTCACAATGAGGGCTTGCAAAACCCTCGCGGATCAGGGAGATTGCCAGAGTTGATGGAGAAAGCAGCTTTTGCTGCAACTGCGAGGGAATCGGCGCGCCGGAGTGATTGGATCATCCCCGGCGCGCTCTCTCCCAACACCGGTAAGGTTACATGAACCTTTCACCGACCACATTGCACAAGAATTCGGCTTTGGCAAAGCCGGAAATGCATTTCATGCTGCGCAGCATGCGGAAAATTCCTCGCGGCTTTTCCCGCGCGTTTCCGCCGTGTTGCTTGTCCTGCGCTGTCATCTGCCCTGCGTGCTGGCGATCGATCGGGGCACCGCGCTTACCATACCAGCGGCAGGTGTTCCGGGCCGATGACGCCGCCGGGGCGGTACTCGATTCGCGTACCCGGCTTGACCGAGAACGCCGGGATCCGCCTGAGCCACTCCTGCAGCGCGATCTTCACTTCGAGCCGCGCGAGGTGCGCGCCCATGCAACTGTGGACGCCCACGGTGAAGGCCAGGATCGTCTTGCGCGGGCGATCGAAGTCCACCTCCTTCGGGTTCGGGAACACCTCGGGATCGAAGTTGCAGGCAGGCAGGATGAAAGTGACGCGGTCGCCCTTCTTCATCTGCACGCCGCGCATCTCGTGGTCCTTGTCGAGCACGCGGCCCGAGAACGTCACCGACCAGCGGCGCAGCAGTTCCTCGACGATCTTGTCGATGTCCTGCGGGCGGCTATGGATTTCCGCGACCTTGTCCGGATTCTCGGCGAGATAGAGCCAGATGTTGTTCAGCGTCGCGAACACGGTGTCGAGCCCGGCGATGAACAGGAAGCAGACGAAGCCGAAGATCTCCTTGTCCGACAGCGACACGCCGTCCGGCGCGGAGTGGGCGATGCGGCTGACGACGCCGTCGTCGGGGTTCGCCTTCTTCTCCTCGATCGCCTGGCGCAGATAGGCGGTGATCTTGCCCATGGTCTCGCCCATCACCGCGCGGTCGTTCGAATGGAGCAGTTTCATCGCCCAGTCCACGAACTCGTCACGCATGTCCTGCGGCAGGCCCATGATGTCGAGGAACACCGTGACCGGCAGCGGGCGGCCGTAGTCCTCGGTGAACTCGCAAGTCCCTCCGGCGGCGACCTTGGCCTCGATCTCGTCGATCAACCCGTTGGCGCGGTGGCGGATCTGTTCTTCCAGCTTGAGCACGCCCTGCGGGCTGAACACCGGATCCACGATGTTGCGGTACTTGCGGTGATGCGGCGGGTCGATCTCGATCGGGATGAAGTAGAAATAGTCGTCCGGATCGCGCGGGAAGGGGGTGGCGCCCTCGTTCGAGAAGATGTCCGGGTGGCGCAGGCCGAACAGCGCGTCCTCATGCTTGATGAGGTGCCACATGTTCCCCATCGGGCTGACGTCGTAGTAGATCGGCGGCTGCTTTTCGTGCAGCGCGGCCATGAAGTCGTGCGGGTTCGCCAGGAAGTCCGGCCCGACGGTGAGGCCCGACTGGCGGATCAGTTCGTGCGGAACGTGGGCGGGCACCTGGTCCATCCCGACGTGGCGCGGGAAGCTGGGCGGGACGGGATTGGCGGCGTCGATCGGCATTGCGGCCTCTCCTTCAGAACTGTGTTTCGGGCAGGTGGATGACGAGCCCTTCGAGCGCGGAGGTGATCTCGATCTGGCACGACAGGCGGCTGCTGGGCCGCAGTTCGCCGGCCACCGCCTCGAGCAGTTCGGCCTCGGTGTCGGACGAGGGCCCGCCCACGGTATCGACCCAGTCCTCGTCCACGTAGCAATGGCAGGTCGCGCAGGAGAGGCCGCCACCGCACTCGCCGACGATGCCTTCGATCCCGTTGTAGAGCGCGCCGCGCATGACGTTCTCGCCCAGCGGCACGTCCACCCGCGTCTCGTGCCCGTCATGATCGACGTAAGTGATCTGTGGCATGGTTTCCTCTCTCGTTGCTCTGTGAGAACATTGTTCTCGATCTTTTAGCGACGATGATGTTATAGGTCAATCGATGGACGATGCGCCCGGCGCAACGGGCAGTGTGTAACAGTGCACACAGTGGGACTGGACCCGGACGGCGAGCGGGGGTAGCGAAGCGCGCATGGAAACGGCATATCCCACCCTGTTCACCGCGCCTGAAAACCCCGATGGCGATCGTACGCGCCTGCTGATCCGCACGGCCTACGATCTGCTCGACGAATCCGGGCTCGAAGGGCTGACGATCCGCGCCGTGCTGGCGCGGGCGGGGCTGGCCCGGCGCGCGTTCTACGAGCGGTTCCAGGGCAAGGACGATCTCGTGCTGGCGGTGTTCGACAGTTCGCTGCGCGCCGCCGCGCTGCAGTTCCGCGAGATCACCGAGCGCTGCGACGGCCCGCTGTCAGCGCTGCGCACGATCGTCACCGGCATCGTCGTCGGCCAGCTCGGGCAGGATCGCATGGGCGCGAACCGGCGCGGCGCGGCGCTCAGCCGCGAGCACTTGCGGCTGGCGCAGACCCGGCCCTCGGAGTTGAATTCGGCGCTGGAGCCGTTGCTGGACCTGATCGCCGGCCATGTCGGCGACGGTATGGCGCAGGGGCTGTTCCGCGAGGCCGATCCCCAGCTTCAGGCGCGGCTGATCTACAACCTCGTCTCGACCACGGTGCATACCGTGCTGCTGGCGGAGGAGGAGGGCGTGCCCGACCGCACGGGGCGCGAGCAACTGGCGACGCAGTTGTGGGACTTCTGCCGCCGTGCCGTCGTGGCGTGACGTGCCGCCGTCAGAACGATACTGACGATCCGGGGCGTTACTTCCCCGTCACCGCAGGCGCCGCCTTGCCGAAAAGGTAGCCCTGGCCTTGCGTGCAGCCTTCGTCGCGCAGGTAGTCGCGCTCGACCTCGCTCTCGATGCCCTCGGCCGCCACGGTGAGGCCAAGGTTGCGACCAAGACCGATCACCGCGCGGATGACCGCGCGCGAATTGGCCTCGTGGTGCAGGTTGAGGATGAACGACTTGTCGATCTTGATCTTGGTGAACGGGTAATTGAGCAGATAGCTCAGCGAGGAATAGCCCGTTCCGAAGTCGTCGAGCGAGATGCCGATGCCGAAGGCGCGCAAGTTGCGAATGATCGCCGAGGGGCGCGGGCCCTTCTCCATCAGCACCGCCTCGGTGATCTCCAGTTCGAGCCGACCGGCGGCGAGGCCGGACGTGGAGAGCGCGTTGATGACCGTGCTCAGCAGGTTGCCGTTGCGGAACTGCAGCGGCGAGACGTTGACCGCGACCTTGACGTGGTCGGGCCAGCCCATCGCCGCCTGGCAGGCGCTGGTCAGCACGAAGCGGCCGATCTGGTCGATCAGGCCGATCTCCTCCGCCAGCGGCACGAAGACGTCGGGCGGCACCGCGCCGCGCTCCGGATGGTTCCAGCGCAGCAGCGCCTCGTAGCATTCGGGCTCGCCGCTCTGGAGGTCGACGATCGGCTGGTAGTGGACCTGCAGGCTGCCTTCGCGCACGGCGGCGCGCAGATCCTGCTCCAGCCGGTTCTTCTCCTGCGCGGCGGCGTCCATCCCGGCCTCGAAGCCGCGGCAGGTGCCGCGCCGCTCGCCCTTGGCGGCGTAGAGCGCAAGGTCGGCGTAGCGCAGCAGCGTCTCGGGATCGCGGCTGTCGTAGGGGGATGAGGCGAAGCCGATGGTGGCGCCGATGTGGATCATGTGCCCGTGCACGAAGAACGGCTCGGACAGCGTGGTGATGATCGACTTCGCCACCAGTTCGGCCTGGGTCAGGCTCGATCGCTGGAAGATCAGCGCGAACTCGTCGCCGCCGATGCGGCACAGCAGCGCTTCGGGCGGGATCAGTTCGCGCATGCGCCGTGCGGCCTCGGTCAGCACGACGTCCCCGAAGTGATGGCCGTAAGTATCGTTGACCGGCTTGAAGTGGTCGAGATCGACGAGGGCCAGCGTCACCGTTTCATGCGGACCGGACCCTTCCAGCACTTCGCGCAAGTGCTGGCGGCAATGCGCGCGGTTGGCGAGGCCGGTCAGTTCGTCGTGGCGGGCCATGTGCGCCATGCGCTGTTCGATGCGGCGACGCTCGGTGACGTCGAAGATCGAGACGATGGTGCCGGCGAAGCCTTCGAGGTCCGAAGTGCGCGTGGCGATCACCGTTTCCAGGCAGCCGCCGTCGCGCCGGATCATCTTCCAGCAGTCGCCGGTATCGCCATGGTCGGCGGCGAGCAGGTTGGCGGCGCAGGTCCGCAGCGATTCGGGGAACAGCGCGCTGGCCGGCAGCCCGGCCATCGCTCCGGCCTCGTAGCCGAACATCCTGCAGGCCGCATCGTTTGCCGTGCGCAGGCAGCCGCTTTCGAGGTCGTAGACGAACATCGCCAGCGGGTTGCGCTCGAACAGCAGGCGGAAGGCTTCTTCCTTCTGCTTGAGGTCGGTAATGTCGACGCGCACGCCGATCGAGCCGCCGCTTTCGAGCCGGCGCTCCTCGATCATGATGCACCGCCCGTTCGACAGCCATTGCTCGTGGCGCCTGGCGGGCTGGCGCAGGCGGGCGAGGCGGTTGGCGAGCCATTCCTCCTCGCGTCCTTCGGCCTCCGGGTAGTCGCCGCGCTCGATGCCGATGCGCAGGGTGTCGCCCAGCTTGGCGCCGGGTTTCAGCAGGTCCGCCGACTTCTCGTAGATCTGCGCGTACTTCTCGTTCCAGAGGATATAGCGGTCCTCCTCGTCGAGGAAGACGATGCCTTGCGGAATCGCCTCGATCGCCTCACGCAGGCGTGCCTCTGCCAACGACGCGGCCTGCAGCGCGGTGTCGAGCGATGGCAAGTCGTCCTCGGCCAGCATGAACTCTTCGTCCGCTACTTCGTGTTTCAGCCCCAAATACACGCAGAACCCTCACCTGGTTTCTTCCAGCCTATGGGCAGGGGGTTAATTTTCTGCCCTATTCTTGCTGGATCGTGACAACGTGGAGTGGGCATTTTCAACGCGATACGGGCTTAACGTCCGTCAACGATCGGGGCGATGCGGCAATCAGCCGCGTGACCCGGCCGCGGCCGGTGCGGCGGCTGCGCTCGGCGGCAGGCCAGGCCGGCCGAAGTAGTAGCCCTGGGCCTCGTCGCAGCCTTCCGCTTCCAGCACCCGCAGCTGGCCTTCGGTCTCGACGCCCTCGGCGAGTACCGGGATTTCCAGGCTGCGGCCCAGCGCCAGCACCGCACGGATGATCGCGCGGGCCTGCGCGCTCTCGCCCGAGCGCATCAGGAACGACTTGTCGATCTTGATCTTGTCGAACGGGAACGACTGCAGCGTGTCGAGCGAGGAATAGCCCGTCCCGAAATCGTCGATCGCCACGCTGACCCCCATCGCCTTGATCTGGCGCAGGCAATGCAGCGCGCGCAGCTTGTCGGAGATGATCGCGGTTTCGGTGATCTCCAGTTCCAGCCGCCGCGCCGGCAGTCCGGTCTCGAGCAGCACGCCGCGCACCACCTCGACCAGTTCGGGTTGCAGGAACTGCACCGGCGAGAGGTTGACCGCCACCTTCTCCTCGCCCGGCCAAGTGCAGGCCTCGATGCAGGCCTGGCGCAGCACCCATTCGCCCAGCGCGATGATCTCCCCGGTCTCCTCGGCGATCGGGATGAATTCGCAGGGCGAGACCGGCCCGCGGCGCGGATGCTGCCAGCGCAGCAGAGCCTCGTAGCCGGCCAGTTCCCCGGTGCGCAGCGAGCGCTGCGGCTGGTAGAGCAGGCTCATCTCGCCGCGCTCGACCGCATGGCGCAGGTCATTGGCGAGCAGGCGGCGCTGCCGGGCGCTTTCGTCCATCCCCGGCTCGAAGAAGCAGACCGATTCGCCGAGGCTGGCCTTGGCGCGGTACATGGCGAGGTCGGCGTTGCTGAGCAGGGTTTCGCGCGTCGGTCCGTCCTGTGGATGGACGGCGATGCCCAGGCTGGCCCCGACCAGCAACTGATGCCCGCCCTCGGCGTCCGGCGCGGCGACGGCGGCGGCGATGCAACCGCGGATGCGGGCGATGAAGTCGTTCAGTTCGGCGCGATTGCCATAGCGGATCGCCGCCGCGAACTCGTCGCCGCCAAGCCGGGCGATCGTCTCGTTCGGCCTGCGCACGGTGTCCAGCCGCTCGGCGATGGTGCGCAGGAGATGATCGCCCGAGGCATGCCCGAAAGTGTCGTTGACTTCCTTGAACCGGTCGAGGTCGATGGCGACCACCGCCAGCCTGTCGCTGCTGCGCCCGCTCTCGGCGATCATCTCGTCGAGGCCCTGGTAGAAGCGGGTGCGGTTCGGCAGGCCGGTCAGCGCGTCGTGCATCGCCATGTGCGCGATCTTGGCTTCGGAGTGGCGCTGGGCGGTGATGTCCTCGAAGGTGGCGATCCAGCCGCCGCCGGGGACCGGGCTTTCGGTGATGGCGAGCACGAGGTCGTCGTTCACTTCCAGCGTCCAGCTGGGGGTGCCGCCGGCCTCGATCGCGCGGCGCACCGACTGGCGGATCATCGTCAGTGTGTCGGCCGGACCAAGGCCCGCCGCGAAGCACCCGGCGTGGACCATCTCGGCCAGCGTGGCGCCGGGCTTCCACTGCGTCGTCGAGATCGACCAGATGCGGTAGAAGGCGGGATTGGCGAGGACCAGCCGTTCCTCGCCGTCGAACATGCACAGACCCTGCAGCATATGGTCGAGCGCCATGTCGAGCCGCTCGGTGGTGGCGGCCAGGGCGTCCTGCGCCTGCTTGATCTCGGTGATGTCGCGGGTGATGAGCGAGAAACCGATATGCGCACCGTCCTCGTCTTTGAGCGTCTCGATCGTGCCTGCCGCCCAGAACCGCGAACCGTCCCGGCGCGGGCAGGGCCACTGGCCCTTGGCGATGCCGTCGGCCAGCGCGGCGGCCAGTGCCTTGGCGGGGCGGCCTGCGGCACGGTCCCCGGCGGTGAAGAAGCAGGCGAACGGAAGGCCGATCGCCTCGTCCTCCATATAGCCGGTCAGGGCGTGCGCGCCGACGTTCCAGCGGGCGACCCGGCCCTGCCGGTCGAGCATGCAGATCGCATAATCGGATGTTCCGCGCACCAACTGCGAGAACTGGTGCTCGCCAAGGAGGCGCGCGGCGTGCTGGCGTCCGCGCATGTGATGCGCGAAGGCGCTGACCGCGACGATCGCGGCAGAGGCGGCGCAGATCCACGCGGCGAGGATGTCCTGCGGTATGGCGAGGCCGGGTTCGGCCATGCGGGTCGGGGTCAGCGACAGCGCGGTCGTGCCGGCGGCGAGCAGCAGCAGGATGGCGATGCAGACGAGGCCGATCGCCAGTGCCAGCGAGGCGGCGCTGCGCCCGCGCAGGGTGAGGTGGATCGCCGGCAGCATCAGCGCCACCGGCAGCAGCACGGAGGCGAGCACCAGATGGCCGTCCCAGTGCATCAGTGCCGGCACCCGCAGTGCCGCCAGTCCGGTGTAGAGCATTGCCGCCAGCCCTGCCGAGAGCAGCAGCGCGGCCGATGCCCGCCCCGCCGGACTGCGCGATTGCACGGCGAACCAGAACGCCGCCTCGCAGCCGGCGATGCCGACCACCAGTGACAGGATCGCCATCAGCGGTGCGTAGCCTTCGCCGGTCTCCAGTCCCATGATGACGGTGAAGAAGGCCACCCAGCCGCCGAAACCGAGGATCAGTCCGCCGAGCAGGCACCAGTTGCGCCGCTGCGTCTCGCGGGCATGGCGGGCCTGGCGCAGCAGGGGCAGCGCCAATGTCGCCGCCGCGCCGCAAGCCAGCAGCGCCAGCAGCAGCACGTCCGGGCGATGCCGCGTCTCGACCGCGCGGATGACTTCGAGGATGTGGGTGCTGAGGGTTTCGACCATCCCGTCAGCCTAGTGCGGCAGGGTTGAGTTCGGCTGAGCGCGCCATGCGGGTCTTTGCGGAGGCGCCCGTTCAAGCCCGGACGCAAATGGCCCGCCGCACACGGGTGCGACGGGCCAAGCTTTCCTCCCCAGGAAAACTCTTGAGCTGCCTCAGCGGCGGATCGCGCTGCCGAGACGGTGATAGAGGTTGGAGTACTTGGACGAGATCGGATCGTCCTCGTGCGCCTTGAGGTAGAAGACGACGGCTTCCTGAAGGAGCTTGAAGTCCTCGTTCGAGAGCACCGCGCGAGCGCGGGTCGGTTCTGCGGTCATGGTGGTCATGCTATGTCCTTTCCTTGCTATGCGGGGGTGCTTCCCGCCTTGGTGGTTGCTCAGGGCCGGAGGGATTGCCCCTGCGGCTTATTTTATTCCCGTCATCCTGAACTTGTTTCAGGATCCATCAGGCGGCGAGCGCGGCGCTTCGAGTTGCAGGCCGAGAGTGCCGATGGTGAAGCCATACCTCCGGGGAGGCGGCTTGATGGACCCTGAAACGAGTTCAGGGTGACGGGGTGTAGGGGGCGGGCATCAGGTTCGGATGCCCGCCATTTAGCTCAGGCCGCGAACTGGTTCATCGTGTTGTGCGCGCCGCCGGCCTTCAGGGCGGCCTCGCCGGCGAAGTATTCCTTGTGGTCGTCGCCGAGGTCGGAGCCGGCCATGTTCTGGTGCTTCACGCAGGCGATACCCTGGCGGATCTCCTCGCGCTGCACGCCCTTCACGTAGCCGAGCATCCCGGCGTCACCGAAGTATTCCTTCGCCAGATTGTCGGTCGACAGCGCGGCGGTGTGGTACGTCGGCAGGGTGATGAGGTGGTGGAAGATGCCCGCCTCGCGCGCCGCGTCCTTCTGGAAGGTGCGGATGCGTTCGTCGGCCTCTGCCGCCAGCTCGGTGGCGTCGTAGTCGATGCTCATCAGGCGCGCCCGGTCGAAGGCCGAGACGTCCTTGCCCGCCGCCTGCCAGGCATCATACACCTGCTGGCGGAAGTTGAGCGTCCAGTTGAAGCTGGGCGAGTTGTTGTAGACCAGCTTGGCGTTCGGGATCACCTCGCGGATGCGGCTGACCATTCCGCCGATCTGGCCGATGTGCGGCTTCTCGGTCTCGATCCACAGCAGGTCCGCGCCGTTCTGCAGGGCGTGGATGCTGTCGAGCACGCAGCGGTCCTCGCCGGTTCCCGAGCGGAACTGGTAGAGGTTGCTGGGCAGGCGCTTTGGCTTGAGCAGCTTGCCGTCCCGGCTGATGAGAACGTCGCCGTGGCCGACCGTCTCGACTTCCTCGCAGTCGAGGAAGGCGTTGTACTGGTCGCCGATGTCGCCCGCTTCACGGGTGAAGGCGATCTGCTTGGTGAGGCCGGCGCCAAGCGAGTCGGTGCGCGCCACGATCAGGCCCTCATCGACGCCCAGTTCCATGAAGGCGTAGCGGACCGCGCGGATCTTCGCGATGAAGTCCTCGTGCGGGACGGTGACCTTGCCGTCCTGGTGGCCGCACTGCTTTTCGTCCGAGACCTGGTTCTCGATCTGGATGCAGCAGGCGCCTGCCTCGATGAACTTCTTGGCAAGGAGGTAAGTCGCCTCCGCATTGCCGAAGCCCGCGTCGATGTCGGCGACGATCGGCACCACATGCGTCTCGTAGGCGTCGATGGCGTGCTCGATGCGCTTGGCCTCGACTTCGTCACCGCCCTCGCGGGCCTTGTCGAGATCGCGGAACAGACCGCCCAGTTCACGCGCGTCGGCCTGACGCAGGAAGGTGTACAGTTCCTCGATCAGCGCCGGAACCGACGTCTTCTCGTGCATCGACTGGTCGGGCAGGGGGCCGAACTCGCTGCGCAGCGCCGCGACCATCCAGCCCGAGAGATACAGGTAGCGCCCCTTGGTGGTGCCGAAGTGCTTCTTGATGGAGATCATCTTCTGCTGGCCGATGAACCCGTGCCAGCAGCCCAGCGACTGGGTGTAGTTGGCGGGGTCGAGATCGTAGGCCGCCATGTCCTCGCGCATGATGCGCGCGGTGTAGCGGGCGATGTCGAGGCCGGTCTGGAAGCGGTTCTGCAGGCGCATGCGGGCGACCGATTCGGCCTCGATCCCGTTCCAGTGGGTCTCGGTGCCGATCGTATTACCGGCTTCGATGATCTTGCTCTGGTAGGTCACGCTTCAGTTCCTCTTCGCGGATGCGATTGCTTTCGATGGAGCCGAGGTAGTCGCGGTGACGGCGCGGCGGAATGCCTTGCGAGGTGCTGTTGTCAAACTTTACAGATGTTCCTTGTAAAGTTGTGTGGTTGTGACAGAATGCGCGGAAATGGCAGAAAACCGTCCCTTATACCTTGGTCCAAGATTGCGCCGTCTGCGCCGTGAACTCGGCCTGACGCAGCTGGCGATGGCCGATGATCTGGAGATCTCGCCCAGCTACGTCGCCCTGCTGGAGCGCAACCAGCGGCCGGTCACCGCCGACATGCTCCTGCGCCTCGCGAAGACGTACCGCCTCGACATCGCCGACATCGCCGGCGACGACGGAGAGGACTACGCGCGCCGCCTGACCGACGTGCTGCGCGACCCGATCTTCGCCGACATCGACCTGCCCAAGCTGGAAGTCGCCGACCTTGCCACCAGCTTTCCCGGCGTCTCCGAAGCGCTGCTCCGGCTACATCAGGCCTACACCCGCGAGGCGCAGGCGCTGGCCGAGCAGCGCGCTGCCGGGCCGATGGCGGACGAGAACGAACCCGTGCGCGAAGCGCAGCGCTTCCTTGCCGCCAACCGCAATTACTTCCACGCGCTCGACACCCGCGCCGAGGAACTGGCGGGCGAGATCGAGAAGGCGGGCGGGGCGACCGAGTGGCTCGCCGCCAAGGCCGTGCGCGTGCGATTCCTGCCGCCTGACGTGCTCATGGATTCGCTGCGCCGCTTCGACCGGCACAACCAGCAATTGCTGATCGCCGACACGCTCGACCATGCCAGCCGCGCGTTCCAGATCGCCACGCACATCGCCCACACCGCGCTGCGATCCGAGATCAAGCAGACGATCCGGGCCGACAGCTTCTCCAGCCGCACTACCGCGACGCTGCTGCTGCGCGCGCTGGCGGGCTATGCGGCGGCGGCGATCGTCATGCCTTATGGCCGCTTCGCCCGCGCGGCCGATCAGCGGCGCTATGACATAGATGCCCTGTGCGCGCTGTTCGGCGCCAGCTTCGAGCAGGTGGCCCACCGTCTCACCACGCTGCAGAGGCCGGGGGAGGAGCGCGTCGGCTTCTTCTTCATCCGCGTGGACGAGGCGGGCAATGTCTCCAAGCGGCTCGACGGCGCGGGCTTCCCCTT
Source organism: Novosphingobium resinovorum (assembly GCF_036352595.1). GTDB lineage: Bacteria > Pseudomonadota > Alphaproteobacteria > Sphingomonadales > Sphingomonadaceae > Novosphingobium > Novosphingobium resinovorum_B. Next base: position 12,807 of record NZ_JAZFAX010000038.1, on the reverse strand, counting down.
CGCCGCGCACGGCGGCGGGTGCCCCTTGTGGAGCGTGCATCAGGTGTTCCGCCGTCCGGGCGAGATCGTGCCGCAATGGCTCGAACTGCCGGGCGGGGAGCGCTTTTTCTCTATCGCGCGCACGGTGACCGGTGGGGCGGCAGGCTACGGCGGTGCGCGGGTCGTGCGCGCGGTGGCGCTCGCCTGCGCGGCCGAGCAGGCGGGGCGGCTGGTCTATGCCGGAGGCGTGGACCCGGCGGGCGCGCCGCCGACGCCGATCGGCGTCACCTGCCGCTTGTGTCAGCGTGCGGAATGCACCGCCCGCTCGGTCCCGCCGATCGGGCGCGACGTGCTGGCGGACGACTACCGCCGTGCCGCGCAGCCCTATACGTTCGCGGAGAGTTGAGCCGACCACCCAGCCCTCGTCATTGCGAGGCCGCAGGCCGAAGCAATCCAGGGCAGTTTAAGGCCGCCCTGGATTGCTTCGCTTTGCTCGCAATGACGAAGTGGGTGTGTGACGGGGTAAGGGGCGGTTACCGCAGCAGCACCGGCAGTCCCGACACGCCCTGCTGCTCCAGCCCGCCGGTCATGAACGGCGCGGGCGCTTCGGGATCGAGCCGCAGGTTCGGGAAGTGATCGAGCAGCGCGTTGATGCCGCGATTGATCTCCACCCGCGCCACGTTCATGCCGAGGCATCGGTGCGTACCGAACCCGAAGGCGAGGTTGGTCTTCTTCGGCCGGAACAGGTCGTATTCGTCGGGCCGCTCCCAGCGCGCAGGATCGCGGTTGGCGGGGCCGAGACCGAGTTCCAGCACCGCGCCCTTGGGGATCGCGTGGCCGTAGAGTTCGGTGTCCTCCATCACCATGCGGTAGAAGTAAGGCGCGGTCGGATACCAGCGCAGGCTTTCCTCCACCGCATCGTCCACCAGCGAGCGGTCGGCGCGCACGGCGTCCAGTTGCCCGGGATGGGTGAGCAGGGCGTAGAGAGCGATGCCCATCTGCCGCCACGAGGTGCCGCCGCCCGCGACCATCACCAGCTTGACGTGCGCCATGATCTCGCGGTCGGTGAGGGCACGCGGTTCCTCGCCCGGCATCTGCAGCTTCATCGTGATGAGGAAGCTGACGAGATCGTCCCTCGGCTCCTGACGGCGGCGCGCGATCAGGCCCAGCACGGTGCTCTCGACGATCTTCGCGTTGGCCTGTCGCTGCTCCATCGTCACAGTCCGGCTCGAACTGGTGGAGTTGAGATAGGCGTGACGGAAACGCAGCGCCTCGTCGCCGTCGAGGCCGATGGCGGTGGTGATCGTGTAGACCGGGATGCGCGCGCAGTAGTCGAGATTGAGGTCGGCGCGATCTGCCCGGCCCATGCGGGCGATCAGGCGTTCGATGATGGTGTCGATGGTGTGCTCGCGCCACCAGCCTATCGCCTCGGGCATGTTGAAGCGCGGCTGGATGGTGCGGCGATAGGCGCGGTGGAGCGGCGGGTCCATCTCGAGGATGCCCATCGTCTTCTCGCCCGCCGGGTTGTCGTGACCCTGCACCGAGTTGGAGAACACCGCGGCATTGCGCAGAGCGGCTTCCACCGCCTCGAAGGAGAGCACCGTCCAGTGCGGCCGCCCCGCTGCACGCGCATGGCGCTCGTGCAGCGGCAGGCCGAGCAGTTCGCGCAGGCGTCCTTTCAGCACCGGGCCTTCATCGCGCAGCGCGTGGATGCGCGGCATGATCTTAGCCACTTCCACGAGGTTGCCGATCGCCTCCGCCTCGCGGCGGACGTCGTAGAGTTCCTCGTAGAGCGGGTCGTCGGCGGTGAGGACGTCGTCGTTCTCGGGCGCGGTGGGGGTGTCCAGCATCAGGCGATCCCCAGCAGCTTGCAGGCGTTGTCGTGGATGATCGCGCGCACGTCTGCCTCGGGCACGCCTTCGAAGTCGCGCAGGATGACCTCGCGCGATCTGGGGAAGGTCGTCTCCGAGTGCGGATAGTCCGAGGACCACATGATGTTGCGCGCGCCCGGCAGGTCGCGGTTCAGGATTCCGGTGCGGTCCTGGATGAACGAGCCGTAGACGTTGCGGTCCATGTAGTAGCTGGGCGGATGCTTGAGCTGGCTCTCGGTCCAGAAGCGCTGCCGTTCCCAGGTGCGGGTGATGTATTCGGTGTACCACGCGAACCAGCCCACGCCGCTCTCCATGCTGCCGATGCGCAAGTCCGGGAAGCGGTCGAAGATGCAGTTGAAGATGAAGATGCCGATGGGTTCGGCCATCGCCATCTTGCTCATCGGCATGTCGGGCAGGAAGAACTCCTTCTGCCCGAAGCGCGGCACCCGCGCGCCGAGGTGGAAGGTGATGACGAGGCCGTGGTCGCAGATCGTCTTCCACAGCCTGTCGAACGCCGGGTCGGAATATTGCAGCGCGCCCTTGCTGTCGCCGGTCAGCGCCGAGACCTGTCCGTCCTTCATCGCCGCGATCCCGGACGAGGTCTTCCACGCGTCGGGGTTTTGCGGGAAGGCGGGCAGGTTGATGGCGCGAAAGCCCTTCTTGGCAAGGCGCGTGACATGCGCGCACGTCTCGTCGATGTCGCGCATCGGCACGTAGCCCACGGGATAGAGCCGGTCGGGCGCCACCGAGGCGAAGTCCATCACCCAGTTCTGGTACGCCTCGTAGCTGGCGACGTAGAGTTCGTTGTCGAACGAACCGAGCGGCCCGCCGCCGAACAATAGCGCGGCGTCCATGCCGTCGGCATCCATGTCTGCGAGGCGGGTGGCGGGCTCCCAGACCGTGCGCTGGTCGGCGAGGCGGCCCTTCATCTTGAAGTTCTTGCCCTCGCGACCGGCCTGGTTGTTGATCATCATGAAGGGGCGGCGGTTGCCCTCGAAGCAGATGTAGTCCCCGTCCTCGGCGTGCTCGATGAAGGGCGCGCGGTCCTTGAGGTGGGCGGGGAGGTAGTCCTTCCACATGTCGTGCGGCGGATCGATGTGCGCGTCGGCGTCGAAGATCGGGCCGAATTGCCAATCGGTGGCCGCGTTCGTGCGGATGGCGGGATCTGCTTCGCTCATGTCCGGTTCCTCTCGTCCCGATCTATTATTCTAAATTGCGAATTGATTATCGCATTAGTGAATGAGTCGGTCAAGGGCATCCGCCGCGCCGCTTCTCACTTCATCGTCACCCTGAACTTGTTTCAGGGTCCATCGCGCAGCCCAATGCGACGGGCCGTGTCGCCATCTGCACTGGCGGTTTGTTGGCTGCAGCCTCAACGTGACACGCCTGATGGACCCTGAAACAAGTTCAGGGTGACGGGGTGTGGGAATGGAGGGAGTTTGCGATCAATCCCGCCGCAGGATCATCGCGCCGTAGCCATAGCCGCCGTTGGAGACGATGCAGGTCCGCGCGTCCCGCACCTGCCGCCCGCCGCCGCGGCCCCAGAGCTGGACGGTCGCCTCATGGATGTGGCCGTAGCCGTGGAACCGCCCGGCCGAGAGCTGGCCGCCGCCGGTGTTGAGCGGCAGTTCGCCGTCCAGCGCGATCCGCTGCCCGCCCTCGGTAAAGCGGCAGGCCTCTCCCTTCGGCACGAGGCCGAGCGCCTCCAGCCACATCCACACGTGGATCGAGAACCCGTCGTAGATCTGCGCGCAGTCCATATCGGCGGGCGTGAGGTCGGTGCGCTCCCACAGCATCGCTCCGGCGCGGTGGGCGGCGGGTAGTTCGGTGAAGTCGCCCTCGTGGCGGCCCACCCACAGTCCGCCCACGGCCATGCCCATTGCCTCGATATGGAGCGGCGGATTGCGCAAGTCCTTCGCCGCATCCCGGTGCGACAGGACGATCGCGGTCGAGCCGTCGATATGGCTGTCGCAGTCGAACAGCCTGAGCGGCGAGGAGATCACCCGCGCCGCAAGATAATCGTCGAGGGTGAGCGGCTTGCGGTAGATCGCATTGGGATTGTGCGCGGCGTTGGCGCGGTTGTTGACGGCGATGGCGCCCAGTTGCGCTTCGTCGGCGCCGTACTTGTCGAAATAGGCCTGCGCATAGAGCGCGAAAGTATTGATCGGCGAAAGCGCGTTGTAGGGCACCGTCCAGGCGTTGTTGCCGTCCACCCGGTCACGCGCGCCGGACATGAGCGTGGATGCGCGCGACACCAGCCGTGCCTGCGCCTGCGCGACGCTGCGAAACACCACGACATGACGGGCGAGGCCGCAGGCGATTGCGGTCACCGCGTTGAAGATCGGCGCCATGTGGCTGAACCCCTCGGCGGAGGCGAGAATCCAGCGAGGCTCGATGCCGAGCACGGCGGCGGCTTCGGAGGGGCTGACGGGCGCGATCCCGCCGCCTTCGCTGCTCTTGCCGGGATATGTGGCGATCCCGTCGATGTCCGAGGGGGAGAGCCCCGCGTCGGCAATGGCGGCGAGGCAGGCGTCGGCAGTCAGTTGCAGCGCGGTGCGGGGGGAGGGACGGCCGACCTCGGACTGCGCGGCGCCGGTGATGCACACCTGCTTTTCGGGGAGAAGGGTCATGCTGGCGCGCTCATCCGTCCAGACACTCCGTCACCCTGAACTTGTTTCAGGGTCCATCGGGCAGTTAGTGCCGGAGCGTGGCGTGACCAGCGGCTTCCTCGGTTTACGGCCCCACAGCACGGCGTTTCAGGCACGATGGACCCTGAAACAAGTTCAGGGTGACGAGGTGGGGGGCGAAAGGTCATTCCCTGTCCTCCCGGAACATCGGCAGCCAGACATCGTCGTGGTGCTCGAACTCGACCGTCAGCGGCATGCCGATGCGCACTTCTCTCCCGAGGACATTGGTGAAGACGTAAAGCTGTGCCTGCTCCGCCAGCTCGACGACGCCGAACACGAAGGGCACGTCCAGCCCCGGCACCCACGCCTCATGGTTCACCGTGTAGCTGGCGAGGCGGCCCTTGCCGGAAACCGGCGCGGGGGCGACGGTCTCGCTGCCGCAACCCGAGCAGCGCGGAAAAGGCGGGTGCTGGTAGGTTCCGCATTGTCCGCAGCGCTGGATGCGCAAGCGCCCGTCCGCTCCGCAAGTCCAGTAGAAGGCGGTTTCCGGCTCCAGCTTCGGCAGCTTGCGCATCAGAACACCACGCCCTGCACCTTGAGGTCGATGATCTCGTCCTCGGAGTAGCCCAGGCTCTCAAGCACCGCGTCGCTGTCGGCACCGAGGTCGGGCGAGCGGGTGGAGGACAGCGGCGTGCCGTCGAAGACCATCGGCAGGCCGATCATCGGGATCTGCGTGCCGTCGCCGTAGTCCACGCGCTTGAGGTAGCCGTTGGCCTGCGCCTGCGGATCGTCCTTCATTTCGCCGACGTCCTGCACGACGTCCCACTGGCCCGACTGGCGCGAGAGGATCACCTTCCATTCGGCGAGCGTCTTGCCGGCGAACAGCGCCTTCACTTCGGCATAGCAGGCATCGATGTTCGCCTTGCGCGCGGCGGCGTCGGCGAAGCGCGGGTCGGCGGCGAGGTCGGGCCGTCCGGCGGCTTCGCAGAAGGGCGTCCAGTACTTGTCCGCCTGCAGCATGCAGAGCGCGAGGAAACGCCCGTCGGCGGTGCGGTAGTTGCTGACGAGCACGTTGTTGGGCTTGTCGGCGGGCGGCTTGGGGAACTTCTGCACCCCGTCCGCCGTCGCCTGGCAGACGTAGCGCTGCATCGACCAAAGGGCGGTGCCCAGCAGCGAGACGTCCACAGCCGAAGCCTCGCCCGTCAGCGCCCGCTTGGCGATGGCGGCGCAGATCGCGCCCGACAGCATCGCGCCCGATATCGTATCGCCGAATGCCGGTCCCGGCGGACCGACCGGATGCGGCGCCTCGGGCTCGGTCAGCGAGGAGGAAATACCGCCGCGCGCCCAGAAGGTGATCGCGTCGTAGCCGCCTTTCTCATGGTCCGGGCCATTGGGGCCGAGCGCGCTGCCGCTGGCGTAGATGATGCCGGGATACTCCGCCCGGATCGTCTCCTCGTCGATCCGCATCGCCCGCCGCGCCGGAGGCAGCAGGTTGGTGAGGAACACGTCGGCGTCCTCCAGCAACCGGTCCAGCACCGCGCGCCCGGCCGCCTGCTTGAGATCGAGCGTCACTGAGCGCTTGCCCCGGTTGTAGCTCTCCCACGAATAGTCGATTTTCCCGCCGCCAAGACCGCCGATCGAAAGCCCTCGCAGCGGATCGCCGGTCGGCGGCTCGATCTTGATCACGTCGGCGCCAAGGTCCGCCAGCATCCCGCCGCAAGCCGGCACGAAGGCCCACATCGCGACTTCCACGACCTTGATGCCTTCCAGCGGCTTGCCCATCGGCCTCTCCCGTTCTGTTACCATCGCCCGTTTTACTATCGCTCGGCCGATGAAATTCTATATTGCGAAGGATGGACCGAAATGGCGAATTAGGTCAAGCCGAAGGAACAGATATCGGGAAAGGGAAAAGGCATGTCTCAAGTCCTCGAAAGGCCGCGCCCGGCGCAGCCGCAAGTCACGGTTCCGGCGACGCTGGAACAGGCGCTCGATCCGCAGTGGCTGGCGGGAGCGCTGGGCAAAATCGCGGCGGGACGCGCCATCGCCCAGGTCGAACAGGTCGAAGTGATCCGCACCGTCGCCACCAAAGTGCGCTTCGCGGTGACATTCGAAGACGGCGAGCGGCTGGGGTTCTGCCTAAAGGGCCTGCTCGACGTGGACGCGATGACCGCGCGCGGCGGGCCGACTTGCGTGCTCGAGTCGGACTTCTACAACAAGGTCGCACCCGTGATTGCCGTGCGCGTGCCCGATTGCGTCGCCACCGTGATCGACCGGGAGGCGCAGCAGGCCGTGACGATCATGCGCGATCTCATCGGCGACGGCGCGCGGTTCTGCTCGGCGCTCGATCCGTTCACGGCGGACGATGCGCTGGAGAGCCTGCGGCAGTTGTCGCTGCTCCACGCCCGCAGCGATTTCCTCGATGGCGCCGACTGGATTCGCCCGCGCGCGGCGGAGCTGGCGAAGATGAGCTATGTCACGCCCGAGGCCCTGCAGGACCTGCTCGACGGTCCGCGCGGGGACAACCTTGCGCCCCGCGTGCGCAGCGCCGCCAATCTTGCGGCGGCGATCAGGGAACTCGCCGCGCGCGACGGCGGCCGGCCGCAGTTCATGATCCATGGCGACGCCCATGCGGGCAACGTCTTCCGTACGCCCGAGGGCATGGGCGTGATCGACTGGCAACTGCTCCAGCGCGGGGGCTGGGCGCTCGACGTGGCCTATCACCTGAACGCGGTGCTGCCGACCGAAGTGGCCGAGGTTGAGGAGCGTCGCCTGCTCGGCGAATACCTCTCGATGATGCGCGGACACGGGGTGGACATGCCGTCCGAAGAGGACGCCTGGATGCAGTACCGCGAAGGCGTGACCTACGGCTATTACCTATGGTCGATCACGCGCCGCGTCGATCCGCCGATCATCGTCCAGTTCGTCGATCGGCTCGGCAAGGCGGTGATGCGGCACGACAGCTTCGGGCTGCTGGGTGCTGCGTAAGCAACCATGGAAAAGGCCACGGCGATAATGGCGTGACCCATCTGATTCAAAGGGGCCCGCACCGCGAAGGGCCGACAGGAACCCCGCGCCCTTGGCGGCGCGGGGTTCCTGTCGTGAAAGATCAGCCGCCGAACGCGTACTTCAGGCGCAGGCCGTACATGCGCGGCGGGCCGTACATGAAATCGCCGATGCCGGAGGATTCGTAGCCGCCGCCCGAAGTGGTGCGGTAATGCTTGTTGGTCACGTTCTGGCCGAACACGGTGAGGTCGAACCCGGTCCCGCCGATGTCGTTGATCCCCGCCGTCAGGTTGAGCAGGCTGTAGCCGGGAATTCGGTTGTTGCCATCGATGATCTGACTGGCGGTATACGTGAACACCGCGCCGAGGCTGAATTCGCCCACGCCTTCGCCGAGCGAGGCCGAATAGTCCGCCGAAAGCGTCGCCTTGTGCTTGGGCGAGTACGTCAGCGGACCGCCGATCGTGCCGCGCGGAATGATCTGCAGGAACGGGCTGTCGGACGAAAGCGCGGGCGGAATGAGTTCCTTCAGCTCGGTGTCGAGGTAGGTATAGCCCGCCGAGAGCCGCAGGCCGTGGAACGGCGAGACGCCGGCATCGACTTCGACGCCCCTGATGACCGACTTGCCCGCATTGATGATGGCGGCCCCGCCGACCAGCCCGCTTTCGGGCTTGGCGATGAGGGCGCCGAACACCTGCTGGTCGGAGAAGTCGTTCCAGAACGCGGCGATGTTGAAGTAGCCGGGCAGGGCGCCGCGGAAGGTCAGCTTGGCGCCCACTTCGTAGGCATCGACCTTCTCCGGCCGTGCGGTTTCCAGGCCGGGGTTGGTGAAGTTCACCGTGCCCTGGCGATACCCGCGCGCGTACTTGGCGTAGACCAGCGTGTCGGGGCTCGGCTTGAAGTCGAGGTCGATCAGCCAGGTCGGCTTGTTGGACTTGTTGACGATGCGCGTGCCGCAGGCGGACAGGTCGCCGCCGTTGGTGCGCAGGTTCACCGCCGGGTGGTTCAGGTTGTCGTTGCAGACCCACTGCGACAGGATGGTGCCGAGGCCGGGGATGGTCGCATAGACGCGCCGGTTGCTCTCCGAATAGCCGGCGATCTTGTCGAAGGTCCAGCGCCCGCCAAGGGTCAGCGCGAGCTGGTCGGTGAAGTGGTAGGTGCCCTGCGCGAAGACTCCGTGGTTGTCGAAGGCCATGCGGGTGCGCGATTCCGAGATGATCGTGCCGGCATAGGGCGCTGCATCCGAAAGCGGCAGCCCGCCGGTGCAATCGATGGTGCCGGGATCGATGCAGTTGCCGTAAATCCCGGTGCGCTGCTGGTTGAAGCCGAGCGGGCGGCTGAATTCGAGGTAGCCGCCGACCACGAAGTTGAGCTTGCCGTCGGCCGAGCGGCCCTGGAGCTGCAGTTCCTCGGTCATGGTGGATTCGGCCGCCGCATCATGGCCCGGCTGCGTGCCGAGCTGGATGTAGTCGAACGGCTGGCCGACCTGCGGACCGCCGCGCGCCGCGTAGTAGCGGGTGATCTCGGTGTCGGGCACGAAGAAGTTGTCGCTGTAGAGCTGGAACTGGCTCTGCTCGCGGTACTCGCCGTAGCTGACGATGTTCTTGACGGTGAGCGTGTCGCTGGCCTGCCAGGTCGTGGTGTTGATCGCCTGCCAGGTGCGCAGGAACATGCGCGGGTTGGGGTTGCTCACCTCCACGTCGAGCGGGCCGTCGCCGCGCTCGGTCTGGCGGTCGATCTGGTCGCAGGCGGCCAGCGAGGTGTAATAGCGGCTGACGCTGTACTTGCTGCCGTTCGGATTGATGGCGGAGATCGTCGCCGGATTGATCGTGCGCGGGTCGCCCGGGTTGGCATCGCAGAACTCGTAGTGCGATGCGTAGCCGTTGGTGTCCGAACGGCTGTAATGGAAGATCGTGTAGTTCTCCAGCTCCGGCGTCAGGTCGGCGACGATGCTGAGGCGACCATAGAAGTAGTTGACGTCGTTGTAGTCTTTCGGGCCGATACCGGAGCGGTTCTTCATGTAGCCGTCGCGTTCGTTGCGGTCGATCGCCACGCGGACCTTGAAGGTGTCGGCGAGCGGGGCGTTGAACATCGCCTGGATGCGGCGCTGGTCGTAGTTGCCGTAAGTGCCCTCGACGGAGGCGCCGAGCACATCCGTTGGCTTGGCCGGAACCAGCAGCACGGCGCCGCCGGTGGTGTTGCGGCCCTGCAGCGTACCTTGCGGACCTTTGAGAACCTGCACGTTCTGGAGGTCGGTGAAGGCGCCCGCGCCCACGGTGTTGCCGCCTGCGGTGCCGCCCTGCGCGCGTACGCCGACGACGTCGGCGAAGTAGACGCCCACAGTGGGCGCGGTGGATGCGTCCTGGTTGAAGCCGCGGATGGAATACGTCGATTTCTCAGGGCCGTAGCGGGTATTCACCGAAAGCGATGGGGTGAACACGGCAAGGTCGGAAGCGACCGCGATGTTGCGCTTCTGGATCTGGTCGCCGCTGAATACGGTGATCGAGATCGGCACGTCCTGCAGGCGCTCCTCGGTGCGGCGGGCGGTGACGATGATGTCGCCGGGGTTGAGCCCGTCGTCCTGCGCAAATGCCGGAACTGCCATGATTGCGGGCAGCGTGACGATCGAGAATGCGGCGCCGCGCATCAGGGCGTGTCGGAAATTCCTTGCAATCATGACCTCTCCTCTCCTCCTCCGGACAGTTTTCCGGAAACATTGTTCTCGTTGTCGTAAGGCGATACCCTTCGGCGGCCGGTTTTGCCGGTCAGCGCGGGAGTCTTTCGGGTAGTCGAAGTCGGTAAGTGCCCGGTGCGGACCGCTGATCCGATAGGGTCCGGCCAGCATCTGGACCAGTTCCGGGCGCGCCCCTCAGCGCCTGTCCTCTCTCCCCCCGATGCCTTGGCGGCACCTGTTATCGCCCTTGGGAAACACTACGAATCCCTCGACTGTTTGCAAGGATAACTGCAGGCGTTTCAGTTCACAATTGGGAATATTATATCGTGAAAGCGAATTTCCTTTGAGCTGTGATCGGATTGTAACACCTGTTCAGTTGGTCATGCCGCCAAGGTCGCTTCCAGCAGGGCAAGTGTGCCGCTCCAGGCAATTCGATGTGCCACCGGGTCATAGGCGATCCCCTCGGCGATACCGTCATGGTCGGGGTCGGTGAAGGCGTGCCGGGCCCGCGCGAACTCCGTCATCTGGTAGTCTGCGTCGGCTGTATCGAGTTCGGCGCGCAGGGCCGCGAGGTCGGCGCGCGGAACATAGGGGTCGCGTCCACCGGTCCATACGGCGATTCGGGCGCGGACTGCGCCGGGCATGGCCGGGGCGTGAGTGCCGAGCAGTCCGTGGAAGCTCGATACGGCCTTTACCGCCGCGCCGCTGCGCGCCAGTTCGAGCACGCACTTGCCGCCAAAGCAGTAACCCACGGCTGCCACGCACTCGGGATCGACGCAGGGCAGGGCGCACACCGCGTCCAGCCAGGCCAGCACGCGGGCGCGCAGCACGTCGGGGCGGGCGAGGAGATCGGCGAAGTGGCGCCCCGCCGACTGCGGGGTCGAGAGATCCGCCCCGCGCCCGTACATGTCGATGCCGGCGACGACATAGCCTGCGCCCACCAGTTCGTGCGCCGCCGCCTCGAAACTGGGGCCGGGGCCGGTGGCGCCGGGAAACATCAGCACCGCCGGATGCGGCCCGGCGCGCTCCGGCTTGCCGAGAAAGCCTTCGAGTTCGACCTCGTCATGGCTGCAGTGAACGCGTTCGAACCTCTCGGCCATCGTCGTTTCCTTTTCTTATATGAGAACGTATGATCGCATGTGGGAATGCGCGGGGCGCGGTGTCCTGTCAAAGGTTGCAACCGCTTGTGCGCCCGTGCGATCTGCGGGGGATGATGCTTCGGCGATCCCGCATCGGACTGGCCCGGCGCAGCGACCTGCCGGACGGCGGCGGCACGGCGCGCCGCCGGCCTGACTGGCGCGTGGCGGCGGTGGTTCTGCTGATCCACGTCGTCATCGCCGCCGGACTGGTGCGGGCCTTCACCCCGGACCTCGCGGAACGGGTCGCCCGCTCGGTCACGCAAGCCTTCACCATCGCGGCCGATCCGCCTGTCCCGAGCCCGTCGCCCGCGCCTTCCCCGGCATCGTCCAGGCCAGCGCCCGACCAGGAGGGCGGTGCCGGAACGCCGGGCCGCAGGGCAGCCCCGCGCGAAGTCGCCGCGCCCCGACCACCGGTCGTCATCGCCACCGCAAAGGCGCCGCCCGTCGCGGGCAAGGGCGACGAGAATGCAGCAGGTGCGTCTGCCCGGGGCAGCGGCACCGGTGCCGCGGGCACTGGTGCCGGCACCGGCTCGGGCGCGGCGGGCGAGGGAACGGGCGGCGGCGGAGGCATGCCCACGGCGAAGATCGCCGGCGACATCAATTCCGCGAAGGACTATCCGCGCGCCAGCCGCGAGTTGCGGATCGGGGCTTCGGTGACGATCGACCTTTCCGTCGGAAGGGATGGCCGGGTATCGTCATGCCGGGTCGTCCAGCCGAGCCCGGACCCGCAGGCCGACCGCATCACCTGCACTCTCGCGGCGCAGCGATTCCGCTTCCGTCCGGCTCGTGACGCGGCGGGAAATCCCGTTGAGGCGGTCTATCGCTGGCGCCAGCGGTGGTTTTATTGAGGGTTTTCTTGTCCACCGATGTTGCATCGCAGTATTGGACGTTTATGAGCATTGCGGAGCAATACCGTCACTGGCGAGCGAACTCATTCATGCCCACGATTGTACCGGTAATTCTCTGCGGTGGCAGCGGCACGCGCCTGTGGCCGCGCAGCCGGGCCGCGATGCCCAAGCCGTTCCTGCCCCTCGTCGGCGATTCCACCCTGTTCGAGGCCGCCCTTGCACGCTGCCCCGGCGCGGGCGGCTTCGCTCCGCCGGTGGTGGTGACCGGCCACAAGCACCTGGCGCACGTCGAGGCGCAGCTTGGCGGCGTACAAGGCGCACAAGTGATCGTCGAGCCTTCGGCGCGCAACACCGCCGCCGCCATCGCGCTCGCCGCCAGCCGCCTGCCCGCCGATGCCGTCATGCTGGTGTGCCCCAGCGACCACCACATCGGTAATCCGCAAGCTTTCGCGCTCGCCGCGCTCGCCGCCGCCGACCTCGCCGGGGATGGCTGGCTGGTCTCCTTCGGCATCGAGGCGACCCGGCCCGAGACCGGCTTCGGTTATCTCAAGCGCGGCGAGGCGATTGCCTCGGCCAGCGGTTCCGCCAGCGGATTCCGCACCGCGCAGTTCGTCGAGAAGCCTGACCTCGAGCGGGCCAGGGCGTTCCTCGCCGAAGGGATCTATGCCT
>NZ_JAZFAX010000037.1:0-40739 GCF_036352595.1 Novosphingobium resinovorum | reverse complement strand
GAGTAGTTGAGGTTGACCTCGCCGGCCTTGAACATGCCGGTGACCAGATAACGGTCGCGCAGTTCCTCGTTGGAGACACACTCCATCATGTCAGGATGGGTGGCGTGATACGTCTTGCAGAACACTGGTTTCCCTCCTTGGGGTATCGGATTGTCTGACGTTGTTCGAATTCGTGGTCTAGTCTCGCCCCGGCGGCGACACGCGGGCGACAAGCGCATGCATTGGCCCTTCGGCAGCAATGTCGCAGTGGCCCTCGGAAACCCAGCACTCGCCCGCGGTCCAGCGATGTCCGTCGATGAGACCGTGACCCTTGATCGGCACGAACCAGGAGACGTCGTCGGCGAGGGTGAACGTATCGCCATCCGCCTCGACGATGCTGTCCACGCTGAAAGGCGCATTACCCGGCTCGACCAGGCATTCGTGCTCGTTTGCGGACACCGTCCGTTCGGGCATGCAATAGGGGCCCAGCTGCGCCACGGCGAGGCCGCGTTCGAGGTGGAGCTCGCGGGGGCGGCCATAGTCGTAGAGGCGATAGGTAACGTCGGCGCTCTGCTGGATTTCCACGATCTGCAGGCCCGCTCCAATGGCATGGATGGTTCCGGCCGGAATGTAGAAGAAGCTGCCGGCGCTGACCGGCTTCCAGTCGAGGAGATCCTGCAGCGATCCGTCCAGAGCCGCGGACCTGACCGCAGCGGCATCCATGGATGCGAGCAGGCCTATGCCCAGCCGCGCATCCGCCTCTGCTTCGACGACATACCAGCACTCCGACTTTCCGAGCGGCAGGCCTACGGCCTGGGCATCGGCATCGTTCGGGTGCACCTGGACCGACAGTTTCTCGCTCGTGAACAGATACTTCACGAGCAGCGTCGAGGCATTCATCGGTGCATCGGTGAACCAGACCTCGCCGACCCGGTCTCCGGACAGGGACGGGAATGCGGACGGGACATCGGTGATCCCCCAGGGCTTCGAAACACTGCGTGCAGTGAGGCGATGGACGGTCATTGACTGCTGCCTTCCACGGCTCTCGCCGGATTGATGATCACCCGGCGGTACCGGGTCAGCGATGGCGATCCATGGTCGGTGATCTGCAGGATGACGTGGATCGGCTTCGTGGTCCCGGATGGAACGGCAACGGTCGTGATCGCCTTGTGGCTGTCACGGATCTGGGGTGAGGCCTCGGGGAACGTCGATCCTGCTTCGGGATAGCTCGACCATGCGAAATCGAGCTGGTCCCCGTCGGGGTCCTGCGATCCGCTGGCATCGAGCGTGATCGTGGTTCCGGGCCTGGCGGCGAGCACGAGCGGGGAGGGCGAATGCGTCCCCTTCAGCGCGATCCGAGGCGCATTGTTGGCGCAGGTGTAGCATCCGGTCAGGGTCCAGGCGATGCGCGCCGCGAAGTCGTTCTGGTAGGCTTTTCGCCACCGCCAGATCGTGGCCTGTCCGCTGCGATAGGTTACGCCGTCCATGCCCACGACGGTATCGGTGGCGTCGGCAAAGAGGCCCTGCTCGGGCGACACGCGGCCGTAGCGGCCACCCCAGCCTCCCCATTCGGGGCGTTCCGGAAAGGACAGACCGTTGCACACGAGGTTCATGAACGAGGGGGTGTCACCCTCCATGGCGTAGAGCCAGGTCGGATACAAAGTGCCGAGAGGACCCTTGCGGATGTTGCGGGACAGCCAGTCGTTCGTCACCAGTCGACCGTCGGGTCCGGTCAGCGCGGGAGCGACGACGTCGGGCTGTCTGTAGAGATCGCCCGAGAACCCGCGCCAGGTCGCGGCCGAATAGTCGCCGAAGGCGTGGATGCTGCCGACCCAGAACAGCCCGGGGAAATTCGTCCTGATCCACGGACCGGCATCGTCCTGGTCGGAGATCGCATAGACCCGCAGCCGGGCGACTGCCTTGTCGACGGCCTCGGGCGCGCGAGTATCGCGCAAGTCTGTCAGCGCCTGAGCCAGGTCCACACCGCCGCCCCACAGGGCGACCCAGAGCGGTCTGGCATCGTCACGGTCAAGGGCGGCGATGATGGCGCGCGAGCCTTCGGTCGCCTTACCTGGTCCGACGCCGGCGAGGCCGTAGCGGGAGCTTCCTCGCTTGACCATGCGCGCAAGGGCGCTGGCTTCAGGGTATCGGCAGTCGTGGACGCGCAGGTTTCCGACGACTTTCGCGTAGGCGGCAATCCGCTCGTCCACGAGTTCCGGGCGAATCTGTTCGTGCTGCCACACCGAGGTCGATGCGACCACCGCCTCGAGGTCTATCTCGTTGGTATAGAGCAGCAGCCGGATGAGCGATTCCGAATCGTCCGGCTCGTTGCCGATGTCCGTCAGGACGATGAGCCGCGCGTTGTCGGGTTCGCGCGGGCAGGCGGCCGCACCGGCCGTAGCCGCGCAACTCGCTATCGTCGCGTAGCCCGCTATCGCCAACGCGCCAAGGCAAGCGGCCCAGCGGGCGGCCCTCGCTCGGAGCCGACCGGGCGGCGACTTCGGGGAGCGTCTGATCTTGTGGTTACGCCAGGCCATGCGTCACGCCCAGTAGGGCGACCAGGGACGACGCAGGCGCATCAGGCCCTCGAGATAGAAGTAATCGCCCCAGATGCAGGCTTCATCGACGCCAGCCTTGTTAGGCATGTGGTAGACGCCGTGAAGCAGCAGCGCGTTGGACCCGTCGACAGGCGCGAGATAGTCGTCCGAGAGCGTCTTCATGATCGCGACGGCCCAGGCCTCGTAAGTCTCGCGAAGGGCATCGGACAGCGGCAGTGCCTGGGCCAGCTCGAGCAGGCCGCAGGCGGCGATGGCGGCTGCCGAGCTGTCCCTGTCGACGCCCTCGTTCTCGGTGAAGATCAGGTCCCAGCAGCAGATGCCATCGTCGGGAAGACGGTTGAGGAAATGGTTCGCCAGCCGCGAGGCGAGGTCAAGGTAGTGCTGCTTGCCGGTATGCCGCCAGGCGAGAGCGAAGCCATAGATGCCCCAGGCCTGTCCGCGCGCCCAGCTGCTGTCGTCAGAGTAGCCCTGGTGCGTGCTGCCGTGGCGCGGTTCGCCGGTGACGGTGTCGATGTAATAGGTATGGAACGTCGAGGCATCGGGGCGCACCAGCAGGCGCGCGGCCTGCTCGAGATGCTGGTCGGCCGCGGCCGCGAAGCGAGGATCGCCGGTCTCGCGGGTCGCCCAGTAGAGCAGCGGCACGTTGAGGTTGCAGTCGATGATCATGCGGCCGCGTTCGGCGGGCACGTCCATGTCGCCCCATGCCTGGATGACCTTCGCCACCGGATCGAAGCGCGCCAGCAGCTGTGCCGCCGCGGCAACGCCGGCATCCCTCGCGTTGCGATCGCCCGTCAGGCGATGACCGGCACAGGAGGACAGGGTGTACAGGAAGCCGAGATCGTGATGGTCGACGTTGATGCGCTTGTCGATCCGGTTGGCGAACGAGACGAGGTTCTGCGCCGCGATCTTGCGGTACTTGTCCGCCCCCGTGAATTCCCACGAGAGCCACAGCATCCCGGTCCAGAAGCCGTTGGTCCACTCGACGTTGTCGATGGGGCCGTAGATGTTGCTTTCGCTAGAGGGCGCGGGAAAATGGGTGTCGAACTGCGGCAGCATGCGATCGACACGGGCCAGTGCTGCGGTGATCCACGCGTCGATCAGGTCCGGACGCGGGCGTTCGAGCGCGCGGTGAGACAGGACCTCGAAGGTAACTTCACTCATCAAAGAGCATCCTCGTAGCGGCGAACGTCCGGTGCGGATGCGATCGCGGCGGTGTCGGGCGCCTGTCCGGCCTTGCGGGGGACAGGCGTGTATTCGGGCGGGGTCGGGGCAAGGGAAATCGCCGACCAGATCCAGAAGAAGAACGCGAAGCCCGCGATCAGGAAGTACGTGTGCTGGAAGCCGAACAGGTCGTAGCCGGTGCCGGCAAGCGGCGAGAGGATGGCGAGGCCAAGCGAATGGCCGAAGCTGACGCCGACCATGTAGACCGTCGAGGCGAACCGGCTCTCGAAGTGGTAGGCGATGTAGCGGAAGATCGAGACGGCCAGGATCGGCAGTTCCACGGCATGCGCCATCTTGCACATAGAGATCGTGACCGGACCGATCGCGAAGCCCGACCCGGCGATGCGAATGATCATGATCATCGCCGCCAGCAGCAGCCCGCGGGTGGCGCCGATCCGGCGCACGATGAGCGGAGCCACGAACATTCCCCCGGCCTCCACGAAGATCTGCGCCGCGTTGAGGTAGCCGAACATCGCGTTGCCTTCCTCGGGCGAGGGGAAGAGCGAGGAGAAATAGAACGGGAACTGCTGGTCGTAGACGAGGTAGAGGTTGGTGACCCCGAGGATCAGGATCATGAACCGCCAGAAGCGCGCCTGGCCGAACAGGGCAAGCGTGTCGCGCAGCTTCAGCTGGTCGGCCGCATGCTGCGCCTCCTCGTCCGGTTCGATCCGGGCAAGGCGGATCAGCGGAATCAGCGCCAGGCCGGCGAGGCTGGCAAGGAAGAAGTTGATCGCCGGATCGAGGTTGTAGAGCCGGCCAGAGAATGCAGCAGCCGTCGCGAAGCCGATCGAGCCCCACAGTCTGGTGCGGCTGTATTCGAAGCCGTAGCGCCGGCCGACGCGGTCGACATAGCTCTCGAGGGCATAGCTGCCCGCCATGAAGGTGAACCCGAGATAGATCCCGCCCGTGGCCGCGCCGAGCGGCAGGCTCCATCGCAGCAGCGGCGCATAGACATACAGGAAGAACGGCCCGGCAAAAATCACCAGCGAGGCGATCATGACCGGCACCACTTTGCGAAAGCCCATGCGATCGGACAGAAAGCCGTAGGCCGGCTGAGCCAGCATTGCGCCGATCGAATTGACTGCGAAGACCGTCCCGGCCTGGGCCCCGTTCAAGTGCAGCGATCGGGTCAGCCAGATCGACAGCAACGACATCGCCATGGCCTGCGCGAAGAAGAACGCAAACAGGAAGGCGCTCAGAACCGCATAGTTTCTTTGTCGATTGGCAAGCACGGCATCCTCGTTCGCTGCGTGGCGGCTGCTTCGATCTCGCGAACGCTCCACATTATGTTATCGATATCATGTATGCAGCTGCGATTCCCGTTTGGCAAGAGCCTAACTTGACACATGGCCAAGAGAGGTTATCGATATCAGTAAGGGAAGTGCGTCACCGTATCAGGTGCTCGCTGGCCGTGACGGCCCTGGAGAGGCAATTTGATGGCAAATGAGTCGAAGCGCAAGGATAGCGGCGCGAAGAGTGCGCATCGCCCTGTCGTGACGATCCATGATGTGGCGCGCCATGCCGGCGTGTCGTCGATGACGGTGTCGCGGGTGATGACCGGCAAGCGGCATGTCAGCGAAGCGATGCGCGAACGGGTGAATGCCGCGATCGCCGAACTCGAGTATTCGCCCAATCTCAATGCGCGCAGTTTTTCGAGCGCGGTGCGGGTAGGCGCGATCTATTCCAATCCCTCCTCGTCGAACCTCGGCACCTTCCTCATGGGCGCGTTTCGCCAGAGCGGGGAGAGCGGCTGCCAGTTCCTCATCGAGCCGGGCGCGAACGAGGCGGAAGCCATCGCCAGCCTCCATCGCCTCGTTGAGGCGCGCATCGGCGGGGTCATCCTGCCGCCGCCGCTGTGCGACTCGCAGGCGCTCCTCGATCTCGCGGCCAGCGCGGACGTGATCCCGCTCGCCTTCGCGACGGCCATCCCCCGTGAAGGCATCTCGGCCATCATCGTCGACGACTACAAGGGTGCCTTCGACATGACTCGCTATCTCATCGGCAAGGGGCACCGCGCGATCGGCTTCATCCAGGGCGATCCGGCGCACTCGCCGTCCCAGCGCCGCGAGCAGGGCTACCGCGCGGCCATGGCGGGCGCATCGCTGACAATCCGCGACGAATGGATCGCGCCGGGTCTGTTCAACTACCGCTCGGGGCTCGATGCCGCGCACACGCTGCTCGACCAGCCCAACCGGCCGACCGCGATCTTCGCCAGCAACGACGACATGGCGGCGGCCGTCACCGCAGTCGCCCATGGCCTGGGTCTGCGGATTCCAGGCGATCTCAGCATCGCCGGCTTCGACGACGCGCAGATCGCCGCCACCATCTGGCCCGAGCTTACCACCATCCGCCAGCCGATCTCGGACATGGCGTCGCGCGCGGTCGCGCTGCTGAGCGACCAGGTGCGCGAGGCACGGACCGGCGCACGGCCGGAAGTGAAGCATGTGCGCGAGATGCTGACACTGGTCGAACGCGCCTCGACCGGCGCACCGATCGACTGAACCGGCTGCGCCTGCAGCCATCCAGACATTTCGCGAAAGGAAAATCGCATGACCATCTTCGGCGCGATCGAAGCGGGGGGCACCAAGTTCGTCTGCGCGGTGGGCAGTTCGGATGGTGGCTCGCTTCGCACCGTCACCATCCCGACGCGCGATCCCGATGCCACCTTCGCGGACGTGGAAGCGTTCTTCCGCTCGGCGACGGACCTCGGGCCCCTGGCGGGCTTGGGTATCGCCAGCTTCGGGCCCGTCGGCGTCGACCCAGCCCAACCCCAGTACGGCCACATCTTGGCGACTCCCAAGCCGGGCTGGGAGGGCACCGACATGATCGTTCGCGCGCGCAAGTTTCTCGACGTGCCGATC
This sequence comes from Novosphingobium resinovorum, assembly GCF_036352595.1. GTDB lineage: Bacteria > Pseudomonadota > Alphaproteobacteria > Sphingomonadales > Sphingomonadaceae > Novosphingobium > Novosphingobium resinovorum_B. The sequence goes on along the minus strand of NZ_JAZFAX010000037.1, from coordinate 34,120 downwards.
GGGCTTGATACCGATGTCAACGCCGCGGCCCTGGCGGAGATCGCGGCGATCGGCGGCGGGCTGCGCGATCTTGCCTATGTCACGGTCGGCACCGGGATCGGGGTCGGTCTCGTGAGTGCGGGCCGTACTGTCCATGGCATCGGGCATCCCGAGGCCGGGCATATTCCCGTCAGGCGTCATCCCGCACATGGCGATTTCGCCGGACTGTGCCCCTTCCACGGGGATTGCCTCGAGGGCCTTGCGGCAGGCCCCGCCGTGGCCGCTGCCTGGGATCTCACGCCTTCCCACGTCCCTCACGACCATCCGTTCTGGGACGTCGAAGCGAGCTATCTCGCGCAGTTGTGTGCCTCGCTGTTCCTGACCACCGGGCCGCAGCGCATCGTGCTCGGCGGAGGGGTGATGAAGCAGGAGCGCCTGCTGCCACTGATCCGGACGCGAACGCTCGAATTGCTGGGCGGCTATGTCCATGCGCTGCGCAGACACGAGGACATGGAGCGCACGATCGTGTCGCCCGCATGCAGGGAGCCGTCCGGGCTCGTCGGAGCCTTCCTGCTCGCCGAGGCCGCCGCAGCCTGACCTGGGAGAAGACCATGCTTCGCACTAGCTTGCTTTCGCTCGCGGCTCTTGCCGCATGTATGACCGCAGGCGCATCCGCTGGAGCAGGCGCCGGAGCAGGTGCCGGTGAGGGACGCTGGATCGCCGATCAGGGCGACGGCACCTATCGCAACCCGGTGCTGGCGGGCGACTATTCGGACCCCGATGCCGTTCGCGTCGGCGACGATTTCTATCTCGTGTCGTCCTCGTTCACGGATGTGCCGGGCCTGCCGATCCTCCACTCGCGCGACCTCGTCAACTGGACGCTGATTGGCCACGCCCTGCGCCGTATTCCCCCTGACGACCATTATCGTACCGCCCGGCGCGGGGGAGGGGTGTGGGCTCCCGCGATCCGTCATCGCGATGGTCGCTTCGTGATCTACTATCCCGACCCAGACCGCGGCATCTTCATGGTCTCGGCGATCGATCCGAAAGGACCATGGAGCGAGCCGGTGCTGGTCGACGGTACCACCGGCGCGATCGATCCGGCGCCGTTCTGGGACGATGACGGCACCGGCTGGCTCGCCTACGCCTTCGCGAAAAGCCGGGCGGGCAAGGGGAACCTCATCGCGCTCAAGCGGCTGAATGCGGCAGGCACCAGGACCGAAGGCCCCGAACGCATCATCATCGACGCCGGGCGAATGCCCGAGGTCGCGACGAGCCTCGGACCGCGTCCCTGGCAGACGACCGAAGGTCCCAAGCTCTACAAGCGCGGTGGATGGTATTACGTGTTCGTCCCCAGCGGCAGCGTCAAGGGCGGCTGGCAGGGCGTCTTCCGCAGTCGCAGGATCACGGGCCCCTATGAGGGGCGTAACGTCATGGATCAGGGCGGCACGGCGATCAACGGGCCGCACCAAGGCGCGTGGATCGATACGCCGGGCGGCGAGGACTGGTTCCTTCATTTCCAGGATCGCGATGCCTATGGGCGGATCGTCCACCTCCAGCCGATGCGCTGGAAGGACGGCTGGCCGGTGATCGGGACCGACGCCGATGGCGACGGCCGCGGTGAGCCGGTGCTCGTGCATCGCAAACCCGGCGTGGCGACTCAGCCGGTCGCGGCGCCGGTCGCCGATGACGAATTCGATCAAGGCTATTCTCTCGCCTGGCAGTTCGGCAGTAACCTGGGAGACGACTCGGCCAGCGTCCAGGACGGATGGCTGAAGCTCAAGTCGGTGACGGGATCCGCGGACCTGTACGAGACCGGGGCGGTGCTGTCGCAGAAGCTTCCGGGACCGGCGTTCTGCGCGAGCACGCTGATGCGCTTTGCGCCTCTGCGGATCGGCGAGCGGGCCGGGCTGGCGGTGCACGGGGTCAACTTTGCTTGGATTGGCCTGGAAAATAGGCCGGAGGGCATGCGGGTAGTGCAGGTGCGCAAGGACGACGAGCGTCCCGGCATGCCGATCGTCGATACGGCAGGGCCGGTGCTGAAGCAGGATCGTGTCTGGCTCAGGGCCTGCGCCAGGCCGGTCATGGTGGATGTGCCGCCCCCCGACTTTGCGCCCTACTGGCCCTCGATGCTGCGCGATACCCGCATGGCGGTGCGCTTCGCCTACAGTCTCGACGGCGCGCGGTACGAAGAGCTGGGATCGACGTTCGAAGCCAGGCAGGGGCGCTGGGTTGGCGCCCAGATCGGTCTCTTCGCGCAGGCTGCCCTCGGCACGCCGGCCGCGGTCGCGACGAGTGCCGGATACGCCCGGTACGACTGGTGGAGGATCGGGCAGTGAAGCCCCTGGCGGTCGTCGCGCTCGGCGCGCTTGCCGTTGGACTTCCCGCACAGGCCACGCCGGCCGCCGCGCCTGGTGTTCTCGAGGTCTACCCACCGCCGCCGGGCAGCGACTACTACACCTCGTTCGACGACACTTTCACCGTGCGGGTACGACAGCCCGGAGGGGAATGGCGGAACCTGTACGAATACCGCGTCATGGTCGATCTCGACAAGCCGCAGCCCGCCTCGATGGTCACCTTCGGGACCAGCGGCCCGGTCGAGGTGGCGATCCAGAAGAACAACGGCGCGGTTCGTCACGTTGCCGTGCGGCCCGCTTCGCGAGGCATCGAGGCCAGGCTCGTCGGCGCGATCGCCTACCTGAAGCTGGATGGCCCGGCGAACCTGTCGGTCGAGTTCGACGATGATCGCCTGCACAACCTCCATCTCTTCGCCAATCCGATCTATCCGGCCGCCGGGCCCGCGAAAGGGCGCACGCTCGTGGCATTCGGTGCCGGCATCCACGTCCCGCCGCCAGGGCAAGACAGCTTCCGTTTCGAATCGAATACCGACGTGCGTCTTGCCGGAGGCGCGATCCTCAAGGGGCAGGTCGATGTCGCCAACGCGCACGATGTGCGCATCGTTGGGCCCGGCATCGTCAAGGGCGGCAAGGAGGGGATAACCGTTCTCCATTCCCAAGCCATCGAGATCGAAGGTCCGATCGTGATCAACCCGGGCCATTATACCTTGATGTGCGGACAGTCGCGTGGGCTGACGATCCGCAACCTGCGTACCTTCAGTGCGGGCGGCTGGACCGACGGCATCGACCTGATGGCCTGCTCGGACGTCCACATCGACGGCGCATTCCTGCGGACTTCCGACGATGCCGTGGCGATCTATGCCGATCGCTGGGACTATCACGGCGATGCGCGCAACTACCTCGTGGAGAACTCGACGCTCTGGGCTGATGTCGCCCATCCGGTGAACATCGGGCTTCATGGCAGCAAGGACGAGCCGCGCACGATCGAGAACCTAGTGTTCCGCAACATCGATATTCTCGATCACGACGAGGACGACCGCGACTATCAGGGCGCGCTGGCGATCACCGATGGTGACAACAATCTGGTCCGCAACGTGGTGTTCGACGACATCCGCATAGACCGGATCGAGGAGGGCATGCTGTTCAATTTCCGGGTGGTCTTCAACCAGAAGTACAGCCTTGCTCCGGGGCGCGGGATCGAGAACATCGTGATGCGTAACGTCCGCTCGAGCAGCGGGAACGCGAACCGCCCCGTCATCGCCGGATTCGACGCTCACAGGACCGTGCGCGATGTCAGCCTTGTCGATGTCGGCGGACCGGATAGGGCTTTGTCACTCGAGGATATCGATGTCGGAGCCTACGCGGAACGGGTCTCGATCTTGCCGCCGTGAAGTGCGGGCACTGTTAAAAAAGGGTCGCCGGCGGAGGAGCCGGCGACCCATCAGGTTTGAGAGGGTTTCTTTGGGAGGAGTCCCCTCTCGTCGCGGAAGCGTCAGCTTCCGAAATTGTAGCGCAGCGTTGCGCCGAAGTTGCGGCCGTTCATGAAATGCTGACGCTCGATCCCGGTCGCGAGATCGGGTTCACCAACGAAGCGGTCGGCCGCCTGATTGGTGAGGTTCGAGGCCGTGATCGCGAGCGAGAAGTTATGTGCCAGGTTGAAGTTGATCGAGGCATCGAGCAGCCCGAAGCTGCGGATGTAGCGGCCGTCGATCGGGTTGGCCGCCAGGCCGAACAGAATCGCTTTGGAACGCCAAGTGTAGACGAGGCGTGCCGAGATCGTCTCGTCTTCGTAAAGCCCGGTCACTGAGTAAGAATACTTGGACGTCAGCGGCTGCATGGTGGTCACCCGCTGGTTGTTGAGCGTCAGCGGGTTCTTTGTCTCGACGTAGGTGAACGAGCCCTGCACGCCGAAGCGGTGCGCGAAGTCGGGAAGGAAGTCGTAGTCGAAGAAGGTCTGCCCTGCCAGTTCGATGCCCCTGGCGGTTCCCTTTTCCGCATTGATGGTCTGGGTGATGAAGTACTGGTCGCCCGAGCAGCTGGTATTGGTGGTCGGCGTTGGGGCGCCGGCGACGCTCTGGCACGAGGATACACCGCTGAAGAACCCGTCGATCTTCTTGTAGAAGAGCGCGGCGGAGACGTAGTTCACCGGCGAGAAGTAGTGTTCGAACGAGAGATCGAAGCTGTTGGCCGTCTGGGGCTTGAGGTTCGGGTTGCCGATCGTGCCCACACCGCTGACCGTGTTGATGATCAGCGAGGGGTTGAGTGCGGAGAACTCGGGACGGGTGATACCCTTGCCGTAGCCGAAGCGCACCAGCGTATCGGGCGTGATGTAGCCTGTCAGGTTGAAGCTGGGCAGTGCGTAGGTATACGACGAGGTACTCTCGCTCGGCACCACGTTGCCAGTATTGAGCGGATCGACCATAGCACGTACGAACGTGTCCGTCTTGACGACGCGAACACCGGCATTGCCCTTGATCCGGTCGTCGAGGAACCCGAAGTCGGCGACGGCGTAGCCGGCGTAGCTCTTCTCGCTGAAGTAGCGTCGGTTGAGCACGATTTCGGCCAGCGAGTCCTCGGGCAGGATTCCCGCGTTGGGGAAACGCGAGCGCACGTTGTCGCCCAGCAGGGCATCGGGTGAGAACGTCAGGTAGCCGCCCCGGTAGCCCGCCTCGCCATTCATGAAGTTGGTGGGGGATGTCGCGACGAGATCCGCCATCGAGGCCACCGATATCGCGTTCGAGCGATCGGCAGCGAGCGCTAGGCCATTGGTGGTCAGGTTGCGGTTGCTGAACGAGTAGTTGCGGTAGCGGTCCTTCTGGGTGGCATAGCGTACTCCGACCTTGATGTCCTTGAGGAAGGAATCGTCGAACTTGTAGACCAGATCGAGCGCGGCAGAGATACCGTCATCATGCCAGGCCTGGTTGGTCGCGTTCGAGTAGTTGTTGAATACCCAGGAACTCGCCGACGACAGGTCGGGGCCGGTGATCGAGACCTGTTGCGGACGGCCGAGATCGCGAGTGATGTCCCAGATCAACCCGGCCGCCGAGGCCAGCGTCACGGCTCGGTTGTCCTGTGTCTGGTCGGCCTTGACGTAGGAGAAGTCGAAATCGACGTCGAGGTGATCGCTGGCCGCCCACTTCGTGCCACCTGCGATCACGAAGGTTTCGTAGCGGCGATGCTCGTCGCCGCCGGTCGTCGACATCCCGGAATTGAGGAACGTGCCGCCGGTGATGCGCTGGCCGGACAGTAGGTCGTTCGACCCGCCGTTCGCGTTGCGGTTGGCCAGCATCTCATCGATCGTGAAGGCCTTTGTCGTAAGATCCTGCGCGTACCGGCTGTCGGTTGCGTTGAGGAAACGATAGTTCTGGTGGTAGAGGTACGAGTTGTAGTTGCCCTCCACGTAGAACTCGAGCCCTGGGCCCGGGCGCCATTGCAAGGCGCCGTTGAGACCCTTGCGGGTGCGGGTATAGTCTTCTTGGGCAATGTTGTTCTGGACGCCGACCGACGTCAGCAGGTTCTGGCGCTCGTCGACCGGGACGGTGGCCGGATTGACATCCGCTAGGTAGGTCACGTCAGAGCGGCCAAGATAGGCGCCGTTGAGATTTAGCCCGGTTCCGACATTGGCGGCATACTCGGCGCTGTCCCCGCGAATGGCCCTGCGGAACTGCGTGCCGCCGACCGAAGGCGTGTTGTCCCCCCGGTTGAAGCTCTTGGAATAGCTCGCCGCCAGCAGAACGCCGATCTCGCCGCCGCCCGGCAGGTCCCAGCGGTTCGACACCATCCCGAAGTATTCGGGCGTGAGCTTCTTGCCGAGATCGTTGTAGCGTCCACCCGCTGCGGCAGACACCGACAAACCCTTGAAATCGAAAGGTTTGCGGGTCCGGATGTCGACAAGACCGCCGATCGCGCCCTCGATGTGCTCGGCCGACGGGTTCTTGAATACGTCGAGCCCGGCCACCATGCCCGGGCTAGCTCCCTCGACATTGAATTCGCGGCTGCCGGCGGTGAAATAGGCGCGCCCATCGACGCGTGATCCGGTCTGGCCCGTAAGGCCGCGAATGGTCAGGCCCGAACCGTTGCCGACGGGCGAAGACGCCTCGCCACCGAAGCGATAGGCCTGCACACCCGGGACGCGGGTCAGGGTCTCGGCTACGTTTGGGTCTGGCAGCTTGCCGATGTCCTGGGCAGTAATGGAATCCACGATCTCCATCGTGTTTTTCTTTGTCTGGACGGCACTCTGCAGACTGGCGCGAATGCCGGTCACGACGATGTCGGCGTCAGCTTGCTCTACGGCCTGCGGCGACGTTGCCTGAGCAGCAGGCGTCTGAGCGAACGCAGGCAGCGCCGCGCAACTTGCGAGCAGAATGGGCGTCAGGCGCATCTTATTCATTGTGATCCCCTCCGTATACCGGGCGCATCTCGCGCCTCGAATTATTGATCCGGTCCTCAGCGTCGCTGCTGATATCGATACCCATTCTGATATCGATATCAGAATGGGTCATCAACCGATTTTTTTATCGGGCTGGTTCTTGGTAATTTTATTGGATGATTTCAGCATCATATGGTGGTTTATCGCCCGTTGGGCACAGATTGTGCGGATTGCCAGGTTGCTGGAATTGAGATGACGGCGCCTTGCAACCATCCTTGCGCAGGTGCTTGTGAGTCGGTGAAGCGACCAGACGCTTTAGTGACAGGACTTGTAGCTCTATTCTGAGAGCAGGCTGAGTGTGCAGTGTGGCAAATTCGCGCGTGCCCGAGGATGGGGAGCGCTCGGCTAGCGCAGCAAAACCGGTCTCGCTTGTCTGCTGATCGACCCGCTGAGACCATAGAATACTGCTGATTTGCAAGGCAATTACTGAGGCGGATAATACCTCGTCGAAGTTTTCGAACGGTAGGATAGCAAAAAACTATTGCCGAAAATTCTGATATCGATATCAGAAATAGCGACAGCACGGCTGCCGAAGAAAATTCAAAACAGGAGAGGATGATGACGCGCTCGCGCATCACTACGCTTGCCGCACTTTCTGCTGGGGTCGCATACGTTGCGATCGCTCCCGTGGCCGCCGCACAGGCTGTTTCAACGAGCGCCGTTGCGCCGCAGGAAGAGGCCACTACGGAGGAAATCATCGTTACGGGCGTTCTTCGCGATACTACGGCCTCCAAGGCCCCGGTTGCCGTCACCACAGTGAGTGAAGAGCGGATTCGCGATACGGTCCCCGTCAGTGCTGCCGACCTCCTCACGGAGATTCCCGGGGTCGTCGTCAACAGTGACGCCGGAGAGACGAAGAATACCGTGTATGCGCGCGGCCTTTCCAATGGCACGGCATCCGGAACATACGGGTACTACTGGACAACAATCCTCGAGGACGGGATGCCCGTCGTCCCTGCGCCTTATTCGAATTTCCAGCCCGACATGTTCCTACGTGCCGACGCGACCATCAGGCGGGTCCAGGCTGTGCGCGGCGGATCTGCCGCCGTAACTGGACCGAACGCCCCGGGCGGCTTGTTCAACTATATCTCGAAGACCGGGCTCTCGGACCCCGGCGGACTGGCGATCGTGCGCCTCGGCATCGAGGGTGAGGACAATCCCTACCAAAAGTTCGATCTCTACTATGGCTGGCGCAACGAGGAACGTGATCTCGGCTTCTCGATTGGTGGCAATTATCGTCGCAGTTTCGGCTATCGCGACATTCCCTACCCGCTCAATCGCGGGGGGCAGATCAAGGCCAATGCCAACGTCAATTACGTTTCAGGCCTTGGATCGGGCGGTTTCCTTGTGAGTTTCAAGTACCTGAACGACCACACCGGCAACCTCGACAATTATCGCCCACTTGCCTACGGCTTCGACAATCCGCAGTTTACCGAGCAATTCGGCAACTCCGTCAATTTTCTGCCCACCGGCGATCTGTCGCATACCGTGCCGTTCGGCGGCAATGGTGACACGCGCGAATGGAATCCGAGCGACTTCAGCCATGAGAAATCGATCGCTGGAGGTATCAAATGGGATCATGAATTCGGTGGCGGCTGGTCGTTCACGAACAATTTCAGAATCCAGCGCAATCAGGTCAACCACACATACGCCACCGATATCGGCTACCAGAGCCTGCTGAATGCCGACACGTTCCGCCTGCTCGGGACTCAGGCCGCGGGGCTCGCGAACACGCCCGGCTTCTTCACGCTGAGCGACCGGTCCACCGGACAGGTTCTGGCCCGCGTTTATCGAATCACTGCCACAAGCCAGAACGGGGTCTGCGTCACGCCGGTAAGCAATGGCTACTGTATCGATCGCAACACGCCCAATATCCTGCCGAATCAGAGCATCGTCAACCAGGCGCCGATCGACAGTACAAATCTTATCCTGACCGTGGGATCGTCCAACTCGAGCGGCGTGATCCGCAGCCGCGACATCACCGACCAGTTTACCCTGACCAAGGACTTCGGTCCGGTCACGGTGACTGCGGGCAGCTACTTCAACCTGACCCGCTTCTCCAGGGACTTCGCCTATGCGGGGCGCGGGATCATGCCGCTGCAGAACAATCCGACCACGCTGGACGTCGACTTCCAGACCACGACGACGACTGCGGCCGGCGGCGCCGCCGGCACCGTCTACCAGCTGACCGATCCGACCGGCTTCGGCGCGCTGGGAAGCAGCACCGGCCTCACGCTTCGCGACCGGGCCAATGTCCGCGAGATTTCGCCGATGTTCGGGATTACCTGGGAGCCGACCAGCCGCCTGCTGTTCGATTTCGGCGCGCGCTACACGTTCTACCGGGGCTGGGGCGTCAACCAGCGCTATTCGACCAATCCGAATGCGGCGTCGCGCACCTTCGGCGGCATCGATGGCGATCCACTGACCCTGTACGACAATCTCTACGCGATCGAATCGGCAGCGACGACGTTCCGCTACGACAAGAGCACCAGGTTCCTGCAGTACAGCGGTGCTGTCAGCTACATGATCAGCAACCAGGCCGCGCTCTATGCCCGTTATACCAAGGGAAGAAAGAACAACGATGCATTCTGGGACGGATTCAATGTCTCCCAAACCCTCGCCGACCAGTTCTCGCTCGACCCGTTGCCTACGATCGAGCAGTACGAGCTGTCGCTGCAGTTCCGCAATAAATGGCTGACCTTCAATCCGGTGGTGTTCTACACCGACCTGACGAATGTGGCGGTGCGCAACAACGGTGGTCTGCTTGCCGATGGCGTCACGCGCTATACTACGCGGCCCTTCTTCAGCCATTATCGCTCGTACGGCCTGGAGCTGGACAATACGATCCGCTTCACGCGCTGGTTCGACATCCGCAATGTGTTGACCCTGAACAAGGGCAAGACCGTCTCGTTCGCCTCGATCAGCCTTGGAACCTGCAACGGGGTGCCTACGCCCGAGAAGTGCCCCAACGGTATCCTGCCTCCCGACGACGATACCGCCACTTATCTGTCCGGGCCGCAGGAGCGCGCGGCCGTCGTAACCTACAACGGAACCGCGAACGTCCATTTCGGCCCCTTCGCGGCGTACTACCGCTTCCGCTACATCAGTTCGCGCCCGGTGACCGTTCGCGACACCTTCCGCCTGCCTGCGCAGAAGCTTTCGGACATCGGCCTGCGCTACAACCTGAGCAAGGCGGTCACCCTCAACCTCAACGTCAACAACCTGTTCAACGACATGAACCCAACCCAGCTGAGCCAGGTCGGCACGCGCCCGCCGGAGCTTACGGAAGAACAGTTCCTGGAAATGTACCCCAATGCGCTGTCGCAAGTGCAGACGAACGCACCGCGATCCTACTTCCTGACCGTCTCCGCCCGCTTCTGATCCTTTGCGGCTACCGTCACGCCGCTGGTGCCGGTGCGCCGGTGGCGTGACCGCCCGCGTCGCAAGACAACGAGACACCGCAATGCACTCAGCGCGTATCATGGCCTCGACCTCCCTTCATTCCCTCGGCCCCGCCTTGTGCTGCGTCCTGGCCTGTCCCGCCTCGGCGCACGATGCGCAAACCCCAATTGATCGCATCGTGTTTGCCGACGCGCGCGATCGTGATGCGCATCATGTCGATCTGCGCGACGGCGCGATCGTGGCGGGGGGACTGGGGCAGAACGGCGTCCAGTTGCATGCGCCGCCGTCGGGCTGGCGCGGCGGGTCGATCGCCTTCCGCCTCAAGGTCAACCCGGATGAATTGAACTATCTCACTGTGCGCCTGTGGGGCGGCGAGACGGTGGACGGCAACCTGATCCTGTCGTGCGACGGCAAGCAGGTCGGGGACCGGGTCCTGAGCGATCACGATGCCCTCGACTTCGGATCGCACGCGCCGCAGTTTCCCGGCGCGTTCTTCTATCGCACGACCGCCTTGCCAATGTCCGTGACCCGCGGGCGCAACGAGATTTCGTGCGAGGTCGAGGCAACCGGCCCGATATTCTCCTACGGCGCGACCTTCGACAAGTTCCAGCGGCCGATGAGCGTGCCCTCGCGCATCATCTACGCTCTGGAGACCCATGCCTCGGCATGGGCGCCCGCCATTTCCGGACTGCCCGATGGCCGGACCGATGTGGCGCCCAGGCGTCCCGGGCCGGGCAGGATCGTGCCTCAGGCCGCGGGAAGCGAGGTGCTGTCGCAAATCCGCGCGCGCATCGAGAGTTCTGCGGAAGGACTGGTCAAGGCGCAGAGGCCGCTTGGCCAGCACGAAATTCTGTTCCTCGCCCAGCTCAGGCACAAGTCCTGGACACGGCTGGCGACAGATCCCCAGCTCCAGCGGGCGATCGTCAGGGGCATCGACCACTTCATCGCCGCCTATGCCGCCAACCCGGACATCGTACGCGACGAGAAGAGCACCTGGAACCCCGACTGGTTCGGGTTCGGTCCGATCGGCCAGACCCTCGCACTCGATCCTGCTTCGTTCGCACCTTATCTGGACGAGCAGGTGGCGTGGACGGGCGCAACGCGCATTTCGCGCCGCGCCGCGCTGACCCGGATGCTAATGGCGAGCCGGGATTGGCTGCGCACGCACCGGCGTTTCTACACCAATCAGTCGATGATCGTCGATTGCTACGGAATCTATCTCGCGAATCGGGGGTTGGCGGTGGTCTCGCCCCAGTCGGCTTTCTCCGAGGAGCGGGCACGGCGCTATCTCTACGAGGCGGTCGGCATCGAGGAATGGCGCGGCGACGATCTGCCCGACGGCGGGCACAGTTACGACGCAGGTGGTCCCGATGGCACCAAGGCGCAGCCCTACCGGGTTCCGCACGGCTACCATCTGGTGTCGCGCACCGGCCTTACGCGCGAATTGGGGTACGTCGGCAATTATGGCGAGGTGCAGGACTGGGTCGGCGCGATCTACGATGCGACGCGCAGCAAGCCCGGCGCGCCCGGCGACGAGAGGATCCGTGCCCAGCTTGCGAAGATCGCGCGTGCCCGCGCGCCGTTCCGTTACCCCGGGATCGATGACGATGGCTTCCTGGCCATGCGTATGATGAGCGATGTCGGCTGGCGCGATCTCAAGTCGCCTGGGGAAGTGACGTATCTGCAGCGGCCCCGGCCCGGTGCCGGAAGTCCGTTCGAGGCCGCGGTCTTCACGGACGATCCGCAACTCGTCGGCTATGCCCAGCAGATGATCGGCGACAACGCGCTGTGGCCGAGCCTCGCGGCAACGCTGGCCGACAGGAGCTTTCGCACCACGTACGGCCTGCTCAACGTCATCGATGACGTCGCGGATATCGCCAGCCACGCGTTGCAGGACGTTAAGCTTCCGATGGCGGCCGGTCAGCCCGATTTCGCGTTTGCGGATCCCGAAACCGGTGTCGTGGCGCTAAAGCGCGGCGAGGAGCGTTTCTACGCCTCGTTGTACTGGCGGGCGAATCGGGGCGTGAATAATCTGGGGCGGGTATGGCTCGGGTCACCTTCGGCGAACCGCATCGCGACCGTCGCGGTGGAGACTGGATTCGTTCCCGGCGGGGCTTTCTGGACGAGACCCGACAAGGTCGTTTTGGTGAAGGGAGAGGCCATCAATCGGGCCTATGGTAAGGCGCTCGCGGAAGCCGGCGAGCGCTTGCCGCTGGTACGCGCGCCCGAGGGGTTGACGGTCGTTCCCGGCGAGGACAGCGTCTTCGCGGGGCGCGGTGAAAGCTATGTGCTGCGCTATGGTGGCTATTTCGTCGCAATCAATATGAGCGAGACAAAGCCGCTTTCGATCACCGTGCCCCGGCATGAGGGTCCGGAGCTGCTGTCCCGCGCGAGCATGCCGCAGGGGCGCAAGATGACCCTTGAGCCATTGTCGAGCGTGATTTTCTTTGATCCAGCCGAACGATGACCACATGCCGGATCTGTCCGGCCCAACCAGTCAGATCGGTACGCCTTCGTCGCTGCGCGTACGCACGGCAAGCTGCTAGCGGACCGCTGTCCAGTGCAAGTTGAATGCAACATCTCCAGGCAGGGTGGGCCGGCAATTCAAATTTTCTGGCGGTTAGCTTTATTATCGATAACCCAACGGGGTATCGCGGTACGAGCGATGCCGGGGTCCGCATTCTTGGTGGTCAAGGCATGCGAGACGCCGCGCCGGGACGTCACCTGCCCCCGCAGCCACTGGCGACACGGTGCGCACGTCTCTGGTGCAACGGGTAATGAGTCTACGCCATAACGTCCGCACCTGGCCGTTTCCCACAACGCAGTGCAGAATTGGCGCAATCACTTGTCCATCTCCCGCATAGATACTGCATAAGAGCTGCGGCGCTTTGCTCTTGAGGCAGCACGCGCCGGAAGGCATGAGGCTTGGATGCCCATGAACCCGCGCAGTGACAATACCCCACCCACCGTGGCTGACCCGCAGGTGTCGCTTCGATCTGCTTTGCTCGAAGCTACGGTGGGCCTGGCCTATACGGAGGGCTTTGACGGTATCAGCCTGCGGTCGGTCAGCGGCAAGATCAGCAAGAGCACGACCGTGATTTTCCAGCACTTCGGCGGACGGCAGGGGTTGATCGACGCCGCGTTGGATCATGCACTTGCGCATGAGCGTCTACGCCATGATGCCTTGCTGGCCGAGATCGATGGGTTTCCAAATGAGCCGATGGCTCTAGCGGAGCTTGTGGCCTACTACGTAAAGGCTGCTGATCGGGATGCGAACGCCCGGTTCTGCCTGGAAGCCATGCTCCACCCGGAAACTCTGACCGATCCCTCCGCCCGGTTGCAGCAGTGGAGTGATGTGCGCGGCGCATTCTGGAAGACGGTGACGCAGTCCGCGTCCTCCATCATCCGCCTGCTGGCCGATTACACCGTGATGGAGCAGGCCTTCTGCACGGCGTTGCGTGGCGAACCGGCATACGATCAGTTGTTGCGCACCACTGCCCGCGCTGCCTGCCTGGGCAGAATTCCGTTCGACCCTGAAGCCGACGATCCCATTCTAGGCTGGGCGCGACAGAGGGCCTTTCCTGCGTTGGGAGAGAGTACGGCGAAGGACGCTCCGATGGAGCCCCTCGTGGTGACCGTCGCACAGCGGATCGCGAACGAAGGAATCAACGCCATCAATCTGCGCCGCATCGCTCTGGACGAAGGGGTTCCCCCGTCGCTCATCATCTATCACTACGGCGATTTTGCGGCCTTTCTGTCTGCTGCGATCTGGCGGGCGATGATGCATGAATTGCCAGCCTATCTGGACCAGACCGACCCGACGGATGACGAAGGTCGTGCAAACTGGCTGGCCGGATTGCGGGCGGCGGTCACGCCAGGCCCGACTGGCGCATCTAACGGGTTCTACGTGCGCTATGCCCGCATTCTGGGGCAGGTCTGCCTTCTGGCCCGCCAACGACCCGAGCTTGTGCCGCTGGTGCGGCAGTTGCGCGCGATCGAGGGCATGGGGATACATCGTGCCAGCCTCAACGCATGGCCGCGCGAGTTCCGCCTCGACCCTGCAGCCGCTTCTACCTTCTCGATTTGGATCAAGTCCCATGCTCTGTCGCGAATCAGCGCACCGGCCTCTTCCGGTTCCGAAGACGATATGGCGATGATCCTTCGCGCCCTGATTGGAAATGTGTCAAAAAACTGAACTGATGTTTTTATTCGCCCGCCAAACGTATGGATTTAAGCCGAAAAATCATCTGTTCTTCAGGATCTCAGCCCAGTTAGCCTCGATCAGAAATTTGAACTGATGTCACCGAACTGACGCAAAGCCCGTTTATCCGCGCCCTCATTGAATTGTCGTTACCTCTTCTTGTGGCGGTAATGCAGGGGCAGCGCTGATTCCTATAATTTTAAAGGGATATCGGGCATAAACAGGGAACTGTCAGTTGAACCACCGTTATATGAATGCAGTCCGTGCCGTATCGGGCACTTCCGTGATCGCCCTCTTGCTGGCGAACGCGATGCCGGCGATCGCGCAAGAAGCCGCTGGCGCTGAAGTAAGCGGCGACATCATCGTCACTGCCAACAAGCGCGAACAGACCTTGCTCGAAGTGCCCTCTTCCGTCCTTGTGATCGACGGCGAGGCCCTGCGCGAGCGCGGCGTGAAGACCTTCATCGACATGGCGCAGCAGACCCCGGGCGTCATTGTCTCGACATCGCTGGTCGGCGGCCCGACGGTTCAGAACTTCACCATTCGCGGCATCGGGTTCGATGACTTCCGCCCTAACGGCAATCCGTCCGCTGCCGTGCACTTCGATGGTATTTACCAGGGTTCAGGCGCGCTGATCGGCGGCCAGATGTTCGACGTCCAGCGCGTCGAAATCCTCAAAGGGCCGCAGGGCACGCTTTATGGCCGCAACACCACCGCCGGTGCAGTCAATGTGATTTCCAACAAGCCGAGCGACAAGACCGAAGGGTTCGCTACCCTCGACTATTCCAGCTTCAAGACCGTGCGCGGCGAAGCGGCCGTCAACGTGCCGCTGGCCGATACCGTGGCGCTGCGCGTCTCGGGCCTGTATGATCGCACCGATGGTTATCTGACCCTGCTCGGCGCCAACGGTGCCGGCGGCAACACCGCGCTGCCGGGCGTGATCCCCGGTAACACCGATCCCGGCCGTGACGACAAGACTGCTCATTCCGAATTTTATGGCGCCCGCGCGCTGCTGTCGGTCGGGATGGGCACCGGCACCGAGGTGTTGCTCAATCTGCACGGCTTCAAGGATCACGGCGGACAGGCGCAAGGCCAGCCGACCAATGGCAGCGCACCGCCCTACAGCTATTATGGCAACATCGACCCGTCGCGCAGCCGCAAGAACGCGGGCGGCTCGATCACGTTGCAGCAGGACATCGGTGACGACATCCTACTGACGGTTCTAGGTGGCTACGAGTGGATGAAGAGCCAGTTCTCCTGGGACGACGGGTCGACCGCGCGCACCTTCGACATCGATTATCGCGACAAGGTCCAGCAGGGCTCGATCGAAGCGCGACTGCAGAACCGCGAACAGGGCGACATCAACTGGACTGTCGGAGGCGCCTGGTTCAAGGACAAGATCCGCCTGTTCAGCACGCTCGACGGTTCGGACACGTTCCGCACCGTGTTTGAAGCCAATTATCTGCAGCAGCGCCAAAGCTTCGCCGGGTTTGCCGATGTGGACTTCAAGGTCGCCCCGCGCGTGCGTCTCGACCTGGGCGTTCGCGTCAGCCATGAGAAGAACCAGTTCAGCGGCTACACGCACGACCTCAATCCCTATGGCGTCTCGATCGGCTCGCTGGTCTTCGCGCTGCCCGCCGAATTCGACAACACGCTCAGCGAAACAAGCCCTTCGGGCCGCGCCACGGCCACGTATGAGCTGAGCGACAGCGCCCGGATCTACGCCTCGGTGGGCCGCGGCTTCCGGGCTGGCGGGTTCGATGGCAGCACGATCTGGTCGACGCCGGAGGCCGATGCCTTCAAGTCGGAACGAGTCTGGGCGTATGAAGGCGGCGTGAAGTTCATGCCCGCAAACGGCCCGGTGCAGTTCGAGGTCGCAGGCTTCTACTACGACTTCTCGAACATCCAGGCGAGCTCGTACCGCACTTATGACGGTGCCACCACGAGCGTGCGCACGAACGTGGGCAAGTCGCGCAACTATGGCGGTGAAGCCAACTTCACCGTGCGCCCAGTGCGCCCGATGACGATGACCTTCGGCGTTGCGCTGCTCGACACCAAGATCACCCAGATCGACGCGATCACCGCTGCCGAGCAGGCGCGCTTGGGCAACGACCTGCCGTTCGCACCGAAGATGACGCTGAATGGTTCGGTGCGCTACGAATTCGTCCTGAGCGATCGCATGACGCTGACGCCGCAGGTCGATGCCCGCTATGTCGACTCCTACTATGGCGATCTCGACAATACCGCGCCGGTCGGAGACTTCGCCCTGGTCAATGCCCGCATCGATCTAAAGATCGATGACCGCTGGATGGTCGCCGGCTTTGTGCGCAACATTGCCGATGTCGACTATACGACCGGTGGCTCCGCCACGCAGGCCTTCAGCGGGACGCCCCGCACGTGGGGCGTCTCTCTCGGGGCCCGCTTCTGATGGCGCTTACGCGGCGCACAATGCTTGCAGGTTCGGCGGCGGGCGGGTTTCTGCTCGCCGCCACCTCGGCGGCGGCGCGGACCGAAGGCGTGTTCGCTCACGGCGTTGCCAGCGGCGATCCGCATGCGGACAGCGTGCTGCTCTGGACACGGATCACCGACCCGGCGCGAAAGCCCGTGCATGGCACGTGGGAGATCGCGGAGGACGAGGTCTTCACCATAATCGCATCGCGCGGAACCTTCACGACCTCGGCGACGCGCGATCATACGGTGAAGGTCATCGCCGAAGGTCTGAAGCCCGGCCGGGACTACTTCTACCGTTTCAGCGCGTTGGACACGGTTTCCGCCACTGGCCGAACAAAGACGCTCCCGACAGGGCGGATCGAGAAACTCGACATCGTGCTTGCCTGCTGTGCGATGTACATGTTCGGCGAATTCCACGCCTACCGTGCGATCGCTGATCGTGAAGCGGTGGATGTCGTCCTGTTCGTCGGGGATTACATCTACGAATATGGCGCCAATTCGATGCCGGGGGTCATGGACCTGCGGCCGATCGAACCCTCGCACGACACGGTGACCCTTGCAGATTATCGCGCCCGGTACGCGCAATGGCGCCGTGATCCGGCCTTGCGGGAAGCCCATGCCCGTGCGCCGTGGATCTGCATGTGGGACGATCACGAGATTGCCAACGACGACTGGATGCACGGCGCCCAGCACCATGACCCTGCGGTCAACGGTGATTGGGAACAGCGCAAGTCGGCCGCCGTCCAAGCCTATCTCGAATGGATGCCGATCCGCGATCCGGCGCGCGCCGATCCTTATGGCATCACCCGCAGCTTCGCCTTCGGCGATCTTGCGACACTCGCCTTGCCGGAAACCCGCCTCATGGCGCGGCAGAAGCAGTTGTCCCTGGGCAGCGATCTCGACTGGCACCTGGTCGACCGTCGCGGTGCGGCCCCTCGCGTCATCACCGATCCGGTGGAGATGAAAGGACTGGACCCGAAGGCCCTTCCGCAGGGTGTGACCCGCGAGCCCGACATTGATGGCTTCCGCAAGAAGCTTGCCGATCCGGAACGCGAGATGATCGGTGCCGGGCAGCGGCAATGGCTGGCAGAGGAACTTGCCACGCACAAGGACGCAAAGCGCGCCTGGTTCCTGTTCGGGAGCGCCACGATCCTGTCGAGCTATGTCTATCCCGACCTCACCCGTTTCCCAGGAGGAAAGGCCGCGCTTGCGCCGATGTACAAGTCGACGCGCTACGGCCTACCCCTGCTCAACCTCGATTCATGGGACGGCTATGCCGGCGAGCGCGCTAAGGTCTACGACCTGTTCGACAGGAGCGGCGCCAACCTCCTCGTCCTTTCGGGCGACAGTCATATGGCCTGGATCAACGAGCCGCATCATGGCGGCAGGCGTATCGGCCTTGAACTCTCCGCATCGACGCTGACAGGCCCCTCCATCGGCGAACTGCTGCTGCCGCCCGGCCCGGTCGGTCGGGCCTTCGCCGATGACAACCGCGATGTTCGCTGGTGTGACACTAATGCCGTTGGCTTCGTGACGGTATCGCTCACTCACAATAGAGTGGATGCCGATTTCGTCCGCGTTCTCAACCCCCGGCAGGCTGCGGGCAAACTGGACGTCGTCCGGCGCGCCAGCGCTGAGATCGCGCAGGACGGCCCTAGCGCTTGGAACATCAGTTGACGATCTGATCTGATTGGCGCCGCAGCACCGGATTCATCCGGTTCACGGCGACCAGTCCGATCAGCCCGGCCGCGGAGGAGGGCAAGGCGTAGATCATACGCAGCAACGTATCGTCGCCCACCTGCACGCCTGCTTCGGGGACGAAGCCCTGCTCGCCAAGAGTCGCCAATGCGACCGCAACGCCGAAGGCACCCGCCAGCTTGTTGGCGACATTGAAGATGGCGTAATGCGTGGCGGCATAGCCATTCGCACCGCTGTCGCTTTCGGCCCCGCTTCCGGATCGCACCAGATCGGACACCATGGCGCGCAATATGAGGTAGTCGGCACCCCAGGCGAGACTGCGCGCCATAAGATACGCCACTAGCAGCAATGGCTGCCCGTCCGGCAGAAAGAGCGCAAGCGGAGCGACAATGGCGCGAATCCCCAGCGTAACCGCAAGCATACGGTGCCTGCCGAACCGTATCGCAAGGGCAGTCCAGACGGGAATCGCAAACAACCCCAGAACAGCGGGTACCAGCAGCAGGGTTCCCGTCCACGCCTGGATACCCAGGCCCCGTTCTATGAAGAACAGCATGGCCGCACCTTCGGCGGCATCGGCCGCGCCGAGCATCGCATAGAGCAGCAAAATAAACGCAAGATCGCGGCGAAGCAGCAGGCCGACCAATGATCGCCGTGCCGAGCGCCAAGGCTCCGCTGTTCGCGGCCCACCCGTTTCCGGCACTCTTGCGAGCACGGCAGTGATCGCAAGCGGAGCGATGACGATTACCAGAATGCCCATGGCGGCGATCTGCAACGGCAGGCCGCCTCCGACCGTCCACTCCACTGTTGCCGGAACGGCCAAAGTCAACGGCAGACCCAGCGCAAAGGCCCACATCTTGGCGCCCATGATCCGCGTGCATCGCTGGCATTGACCGCCAATTCGAGGCTCCAGCCGCCATGCGGCGTTACCAGCATAACGTGCCCGACATGAAGAAGCATCGCCGCGAACAGAATGTATCCGAACGAGGATTCTGGCCTGAGGAAGAACACTTGCATCGCGCCGGCCATCAGCAACGGTACACCAGCAGCCATCCAGGGCCTTCGGCGACCGAACGGACCGTGAAGATGATCGCTGGCAATGCCCAGGAGCGGCTCCAGAAAAGTGTCGAGCAGCCTGATCCAGAACATCAACCCTGCAGTCGCCGCAAGCGAAAGCCCTACGCTGGTGGTCAGGAAAGCGGGCATATACAGCCGCCAAGGTGTTTCAATCGCCTGATAGACCAGCATCGGTGATGAGAAGATTGCAAGATCGGCACCGCTTACCGGTCCATTTCTCACGCCGCGCATTGGCACCTCGTCTTCAAATCACGGTTAGCGCCTTGCAGTAATTTATGACATAGAGGTGACGCTTATGGGTGAGTTACAGTAGATTTTCCACGTCCATTTTAGATCGCTGACTAATGAAGTGCAAAACAGCACCTTGTGCTAATTCTACTAGCGTATGATATCTCAAAGCTAGATGGTTCGTCATTGAAGATGGGGCCTGTTCATGCGGGGTGCCATATCGATGTATGACGATTGAGCGGACTATCTGCACGTTATTCTACTTCGGCGCGTTTTACGTCATCTCGGTGGCGCAGTTCTCTTTCAATAGCGTGAACGCATAATTCGGCGGAGTTGTTTTGTAAAACCGTCAACGCAATAGGGCCATAGGCTTCTGCGACAATCCAGGCGTGCGTGAGCGGCATGGCACGCGTAAACTTCTGTCCCAGTGCGGGAGTGACGTTTGCGTCTGTACGCATCAACAGGAGATCGCCGATCCGCAACAAGCTCAAGTGGAGTGCGATAGGTGCGCTTGCTCGGTCTTTGAATTCGCATGGGGGTAGAATTGAGCCTGCCGAGTAGGCACAGCGTTGGACAGACAAGACTTCGCGCCGCCGCGACGATTCGGATGGCACTGGGCGAGGTCTGTAAATCTGCCGGGACGGCGAGTGCTTCCTCTGCCAGGATAGTGCTCATCGCATTCATCAGTGAGACTGCCCGCGCCCTCAAGTCGACACCAGCGCCCGCGTCTTCCGCGCGGTAGAGGAGGGGGCGGCGGCGCCCACCATGAATAGCGCGACCGCATCGTTGCCGAGCCGCGCTTCGATCATGCGCGTGGCACTCTGGCAAGCACCGCGACCTTGTCGACGATCTGGGCAAGGGTTCTGTCGCCGATGGTGGGGACGTCGGCGATGATCACGATTGCCTGGACGCTGCCGCTCTCGATCGCGACCGCGCGCACGTAGAGAGGGTGGCCACCGACTTGAACGGCGCCATCAGTTCATGCGCAGGCGGCGTGATGTCGATCCGGGCGGCGCCAACGCGAAGGCCTGGCGCCGCCGAGGCGGGGGGCGGCGCCCAGAGGTGACGCCAGAAAGCCGGCCACGAGCAGCAGCCCGCCCTGCAGTCGCATTACTTTCATGCCTGTTCTCTCTACGATGTTTTTCAGAACAGTCACTGCCGTGGGGCGATCGAGGTCGATTGCCAGGAGAGCACCAGCCAATGGCCCGGGCGCTTGACGTAGACGCCGGTGTAGCGAACCTCGATGCAGCGATCGCCGCCGACGTTTATGGAATGATATGAATGGCAATTCGGCCCATGCGCTGTTCAGGTAGCTGCTGCACCGTGTCCAATGACAACGAGGCAAGGGGAACCGCCTGCGTCCGCGCGGCACCTGTGTTCGATCAGGCGGCCGTGTCATGCACGGGCTGGTCGCCGGCCTGCGGCAGGCGTAGGCGGACGGCGAGCCCGCGCCGATGTTCCGACTGCGCCAGCGACATTTCGCCGCCGTAAAGTTCGGTCAGTTCCTTGGCGATCGCAAGGCCCAGGCCATAGCCCTTCTGCGTTTCGTCAAGGCGCCGTCCGGGCAGCATTGCCTGGGCAACGTCGTGTTCCGCGATGCCGGCGCCGTCGTCCTCGATGAGGAACTTCCACGAGCGGCCCTGACCAACGACGGCGCTCACCTGCACCATCGATTGGGTGTGCCGAAACGCGTTCTCGAGTAGATTGCCCAGGATTTCGCTGAAATCCTCCGCATCGACCGCAAGCTGGCAATCGCGCGGAATGCCGTTTTCGCAGCGCAGCGGCCGCCCCCCGTGCAGATTGCCGAGTACCGCGAACAAGTCTGTGACGATCTGCCAGGCATCGCACTTGAGTCGCCCTCCGCCGGCAACGGCGGCGCTGCGCGCGCGGCGCAGGTGGTGCGATACCCGGTTGTCGATGGATGCAACCAGTTCCCGAATCTCCGCGCTGCCTTCGGCATCGCGCATTGTCATGAGGGAAAGGGACGCCAGCGGCGTCTTCAGGCCGTGCGCCAGGTTGGCGAGATGCTGGCGGGCTTGGTGCAAGGTTGTCGAATTTTGGGAGATAAGAGCATTGATCTCGGCGGCAAGGGGCCGCAGTTCGCCCGGCTGGTTTTCTGGTAGCGCTGCCAACGATCCGGCGCGCACCCGGGCGATATCGCTCCGTAGCAGGCGAACTGGCCGGAGGCCTAGGCGGACCTGGAACAACGCGGTCGCAGCGAGGATCACGGCCAGCAGCACAAGTGCCACGCTGGTCGGGATGAGCGCATGCCGGATCGGCGATTTGATGAGCGAATCGGGAGCGATCACAGTAACGATCACCGGCCTGTCGTCGGGTCCGCTGCGTCTCTGACGCAGATGCACGCGATCCCCCTGCTTCGTCCAGCCGCGCCCGCTGTAGGCGCCGTGCCCGACCTGAAGCGTGCCGTTGGCATAGGCCA
Organism: Novosphingobium resinovorum; assembly: GCF_036352595.1. GTDB lineage: Bacteria > Pseudomonadota > Alphaproteobacteria > Sphingomonadales > Sphingomonadaceae > Novosphingobium > Novosphingobium resinovorum_B. Next base: position 11,861 of record NZ_JAZFAX010000037.1, on the reverse strand, counting down.
TCCGCGTCGCTACTGGCCCGACATGCCAGTGACCGGCGACGGTGCGCACATCCCAGCCCCATCCGCTGCCGGGTGTGTCGTAGTCCGGCAGGAACAGGATGCGCGAGCGGTCAAGGCGGCCTCGGGCGTCGATCGCCCGCTCGATCCCGCTCAGTTGCGCGTCCATCTTGTCGTTGAGACTGCTGCTGATGACGATATCGAGCACACTCTTGTTAGCCTGCCAGGAAACCCCCAGCGCGACGATGCCGGCGATGCCGGCGATCGCGATCTGACGCGCATGGATCGAAAGCGGCAGCTTCACGACGCGCAGCCGACGAGGCGATAGCCATACCCGCGTATGGGCTCGATCACATGCGGACTGATCTTGCGGCGAAGGCGGCTCATGATCACTTCGAGCGAACCGGGCTCGGCATCTTCGGCGTAACCGTAGACGCTGCCGATAAGGTGATCCCGGCTCACCGCGATGCCCTTGCGAGTGATCAGGGCGGTCAACAGTCGCAGTTCGAAGGCTGTGAGTTTCAATTCTTGCCCGCCCAGCGTGACGCTGCCGATCGTGCTGTCGTAGACTAGGTTCCCGCAGACGACCCTGGCGCCCGCATTGGGACCCGCCCGGCGGATCAGGGCTCTCAAGCGCAGGACCGCTTCCTCGGGGTGGAACGGCTTGACGAGGTAGTCGTCGGCACCGGCCTTGAAGCCGGCGATCTTGTCCAGCCAGGTGGTGCGGGCGGTGAGGATCAGCACGGGCAGGTCGCGCCGGCTCTGCCGCCATGCTTCCAGTATGGCCATCCCGCCCAGCGACGGCAGGCCCAGATCGAGAACCGCCGCGGCGTAATCCTGCGTGAGTCCTAGATGCAGCGCGTCCTCTCCGTCTGGGACGACATCGACCGCGAACCCTTCGCTCATGAGGAAGCGAGAGAACTTTTCGGCAAGACGGGTGTCGTCTTCCACCAGCAGCAGGCGCACTTTCCTCTCCTCGGGCCGGCTAGTATCCGGCTGGCCGGTTTAGCCGGCAAGCTCACTTATCGGGTCGAACCTGTAACAGGGTCTATATCATCGGCGAAAAACTTATAGCCCACGCCGAATTAATGGCGATCTCGTTCGTCTTCGGTTTAGGTTGCCCATCTAGGCCTGCTCCAGTCGATCGGCGAAGCGCCGTGACGATCAAGAAAGCGCTCAAAACCGGCTCGAGCCGGTAAGCGATTTGGAGGGGAAACGGGCCATGAGATTCATCGAACACGCCTTATGCGGCGGCAGCATCCTGGCATTTGCGATCTCGGCGCCGGCATCGGCCCAGGAGCAGGCCGAGCCCCAGGAAATCATCGTCACCGCCATGAAGCGCGAATCGACAGTGCTGAAGACGCCGGCGGCGCTTTCGGTGCTGGCTGGCGATGCGCTCAAGGATCAGGGCGTGAACAGCGCGGCCGATCTCCAGAACGTGGTCCCCAACGTGAACATCTCGACCGGCCGCGACGGGTTGCAGGTGGCCATCCGCGGCGTGTCCTCCACCGACACCTCCAGCAAGGGCTCGCAAGACATCGCCTACAATATCGATGGCGCGTATGTCGGGCGCGGCTTTGCCCGTTCGGGTGCGTTCTTCGATATCGGCCGCGTCGAGGTACTGCGCGGGCCGCAGGGTACGCTCTACGGCCGCAGTTCGACCGGCGGCGCGGTGAACGTCGTGACCAACGCGCCCAAGCTCGACGCGATCGAAGGCTATGCCCGGCTCGAATACGGTAATTTCGATGCAAAGCGCGGCGAGGCGGCATTCAACCTGCCGCTCAGCGACATCGCCGCCCTGCGCGTCTCGGGTACTTTCAATGACCGCGACGGCTACTCAAAGCCGATGGACACCACGATCGTCGATGGCGGGCAGACATACAGCTTCGACAAGTCGCAGGCGCGTGCACGCAACGACCAGAAGGACGCCGCAGGCCGCGTCTCGCTGCTGATCGCCCCAGGCGATGCCTTCGAGGCGCGCCTCACCGCGACGGTCGGGCATCAGGGCGGTGCCGGAAGTACATATGCGCTGGAAAGCCAACTCCAGGCCCATAACGACACCGGCACGGCGGCGCTGCGCACCTTGACCAATCCCGTTCCGGCCTATCTCGACGCCGATTTCCAGATTTACGACGCCAGCATCAAGGCGCGGGCCGGTGGTATCCAGTTCGACCTGCTGGGATCGTACCAGAACTTCCGCTTTCGGCAACAGGGCACGCAGACCAACGATGTCGCGGCCAATGCGAATTCCAAGGTCGAGCCGACGTTCTCTCCGACCGCCTTCGGCCCGGCTTTCCAGTTCTATCTCCAGCGCAGCCGCTCGGTTACCAAGCAGATCGAACTGCGAGCGTCGAACGAGAACCCCGGGTTCATCGACTATGTCGTCGGCGCCAACCTGTACGAGGAAAAGAACGACGAAAGTGGGCTGACCTGGAACGCGCAGATAGATGCGCCGCTCGATCAGTCGCAGTATTACTATTACGCCGGTCCGGTAAACACGACGACGCAGAAATCTTACGGTGTGTTCGGTCAGGCGACCGTCAACGTATCAGACCGTCTGGGCGTCGTGGGCGGGCTGCGCTACACCGGAAACAAGCTGGTGCGGGTGGGCACTTTTACGCTGCCGTTCAACTTCGGCGCCGGATTCCCGCCGCCGCCCTATCCTGACGACGCGGGCAACGCGATCTGCACCTACCCCAACGATTGCGTGGGCGGCCTCAACAATGGCCGAGAAAAGGACCACAAGCTCACCTGGCGACTGGGCGTCAACTTTCAGGCTACCCCTACCGATCTCGTCTACGCCTCCGTCTCGACCGGCTTCAAGCCGGGGGGCTTCAACGACTATGATCCCACGGTCGGCGGTATCGGCAACTACAAGCCGGCTTACCTGACCGCCTACGAAATCGGTTACAAGGGGCGTCCGCTGTCCGGACTGACGCTGTCGTCCTCGGCGTTCTACTACGACTACTCGGATTACCAGGTGAACAGCATCGCGCTGTTCCCCAACGGGCAGCAGGCGTTGTTCACCGATGTAGTGCCGGTGCAGATCTACGGACTGGAGAACGAGGCCAGCTATGCGCTCGGTCCGCAGACGACGCTCTCAACTTCCTTCTCACTGCTTCACAGCGAGTACAAGAACTTCGTGACCGGCGTGAACCGGTTCGTCGGCAACGGCATCGATTTCTCGGGAGCAGCGGTCGACCTCGCACCCAAGGTCTTCGTGACTGCGGCATTCGATCATGCCTTCGACGTGGGAAGCGATGCGCGGATCAAGCTTCACGGCGGCATAAAGTACAGCGGCGCGTACTATCTCAGCGATTTTGGCGATGGGGTGCGTTACAGGCAGAAGGGCTATACCCGCAGCGACGCCAACATCACGTACGAGGTCGATGGCGGTCGCTACTCGCTGCAGGCCTTCGTCGAGAACATCGAGAACAAGGTGCAGCGTACCAGCTTCGTCACCGGCTCGTACTTCGGGGGAAGCTACGGGGGCGTCGGCAACAATGCACCGGGAGCACTGCCGGATAACTACCTGGCCTTCTACACCACGGCCCCGCGCATGTACGGCGTGCGGCTCGCGTACAAGTTCTGATGCTTCCCATGGTTCTGCTCGCGCTCCTCCCGGCGGGCGGAGCCGCCCTTTTTCCTGAGTGAACAGGATGAGCATGCTTAAACTCAAGTCGATCCATCGGTTTGTCACGGTCTTCTTCCTGGTGTTGCTGCTGTTCCTGGGTGTCACTGGCACCCTGATCCAGGGGCTGGACATCTTCAAACTGCAGACCGGGGCACCCGCCAGCGACCTCGATGTGCAGGCGATCCGCGAGAGCTTCGACGGTCCTGCCGACTTTCAGGTGCGCCAGACGCGCGACTATCTGGCGCGGGCGCTCCCGGCGAACTTTGATTATGCCGCAAACCTGCGAAAAGGTCTGGCCGCCGTGCGCCGGACAGTCGGCAACGTTCCGCTGGTCTACGCCGAATTCCGCATGATCGGCGACCGGCCCGTAGTCCGCTTTGGGGAAGGGCGCGGCCATGTTACGATGGACCTCGCCGATGGTCGGATGATCGATCGTACCACTGCGGACAGGATCGACCAGGCTCCAGAGGGCGCACCGCGCAATTTCATCAAGCACCTGCATCGGATGACCTCGTTCGGCGACTGGGCGCTGGTTTTCAACCTGCTGGCGCCGGCTGCGCTGGGCACGCTGATCGTCACCGGCCTGCTGATCTATTTCCGGTTGCTGGGCGCGCGTCGGCGCATGGCGAAGGGCAGCCTGTTCTGGAAAGGCGGCGACAAGTGGCGGCAGGTCCACCGCTGGCATTCGATCGTGATGGCCCTGCCGCTGATGGTGGTGACGTTCAGCGGCATGTGGCTGGCGATCGAAAGTGCCGGGCTGGCGATGGTCATCGGAAAGCTCGGCCCGCAGATGGGGGATCCGCTTCGCCCCGGCGCGCTGACGCCGCTCGACGATGCGCGCCTGCCCGGGATGCTCGTCGTCACCCTCGCCGCAGCCGAGCGGGAAACCGAAGGGCACCCGGTCAAGGTCGTGCGGCTGCGCGACTATGCCGGATATCACCAGGGAGTGGTGGTGACCGGCGGCCCGGATTCGCGCCAGCTGGTGTTCAATGCGCAGACCGGAGCGACGATGGCGCTGACCGAGCCGGGCTATCCGCCGGTACCGTTCCCCTTCGGTTGGCAGGCCCACGAAACCGCCAAGCTGATCCACCGCGGCGATATCCTTGGCATGACCGGCCGCTGGCTGGATCTGCTGGCCGGCGCGGCGCTCGTCTATTTCTCCATCTCGGGCGCGGTGATGTACCTCGACCTGTGGCGCCGCCGCGCGAGGGGTGGGCGCCGGGCCCTGTTCTGGAAGTGAGGCCGATGATACGCATGATCTCCTTTCGCGCGTTGCCGGCCTGGCTGCTCTTGGTGAGCGCCGGCCTCGCCTCCCCGGCCATCGCCAGGCCCGCTTCCGCGGTGGCGAAGATGCATGACGAGGCATCGCTGATCGCCGCCGAGGACGCGCGCTTCGCAGCCCAGGTCCACCGCGACTTCGCGGCGATCGAGGCGGGGCTGGGGGATGAGCTGGTCTATTCGCATGCCACGGGACGCAGGCAGACGCGCGCGGAATACCTCGGAGCGTTGCGGTCCGGCGGGGCCGATTATCGCCGCATCGATCCTTCCCAGCGCAGTTCGCGCGTCTACGGCGATATCGGCGTCACGCGTGCCGTGCTGGCGATGCAGGTTGGAGAGCGGACTATGCTCAGCAGTGTGCTGGGCGTCTATGTCTGGCGCGATGCGCGCTGGCAGCTCGTCTCCTGGCAAACCACACCGCTTCCCGGCGCCTGAGCTCGCGCTGACACGACAAGGACACGAAACTTGCCCACTCGATATTCCCGCCCCGCGGCTTTGCTGCCCGCATGGTCCCGGCGCACGCTGCTTGGCACTCTGGCGCTTGGCGGACTTGCCGCCTGTGCAGGCGGCCGCTCGCTGGCAACGCCAGGTCCGGGCCGGCAGGCGCTCGTCTATTTCGGCATGCACGGCAGCCAGATCCATGCGGCACGCTTCAATTCCGCCACCGGCGCCCTGACGATGATCGGCGCGGTGGCGGAACAGTCCGCACCTACCTGGGGCATTCGCCATCCCGCGGCGGATCTCGTCTATTACGTCCGTGAGGACGGCAACGACGGTAGCCGAAGCGGCGCCGTTGCCGCCTATCGCATCGACCGTGCGACCGGCGGCCTTGGCCTAGTAGGGGAGACGATCGCGCAGGGCGGGGGCACCACGCATCTTCACCTCGACGTGCCTTCGATGACCCTCATCGCTGCTAACTTCGGCGGCAGCACCGTCTGCACCATCCCCGTTTTGACGAACGGGGCGCTCGGGGAGGTGTCCTCCGTCCTCGTCGAACACGGGTCCGGGCCGATGAAGCGACAGAGCTATTCGCATCCGCACGGCGTCGTCGTTGATCCCACTGGCAACTTCGTGCTCGTGCCAGACCTCGGCGCCGACCGGATTTTCGTTCATCGCTTCGACCGGGCGGGGCGGGCCTTGCGCTATGATCGCCCCGACGAGGAACTCGATTACATCGCAGCGCCGGGAAGTGGCCCGCGCCATGTACTGTTTCACCCGAACGGCAGGATTATGTTCGCGCTCACCGAACTGACCGGCGAACTCCTGACGTTCCAGTGGGACGGGGCGACCGGCGCCTTGCGGCTGACCGACGCACGCTCGACCTCGTCGTCCGGCTTCGCGGGAGAAAGGAGCGCATCCGAGCTTGCGATCAGTGCCGACGGAACCATTCTCTACCTCACCGACCGGGGCGAGAACACGATCGTCGTTCACGCCATCGACCCGGAGACCGGCAAGCTGACCTTCCTTCAGCGGATCGCCTGCGGCGGCGAATTTCCCTGGCACTTCGCCATCGCCCCATCAGGTTCTTGGATGCTGGTCGCCAACGAGCGGTCCAACCGCATCGAGGTCTTCAGCATCGATGCCGCCACCGGCCATGTCGCTCCCACCCGCAACGGTCTGGACATGCCCCGGCCCGTTCATATCCTCTTCGCTGGAGAGATCGCATGACGAAGACATCAGGTATGACACGCCTATGCGCGATCGCCCTGTCGCTGGCCGGCGCGGTGATGGCAGCCGCGGCGTCCGCCCCGGCGCAGGCCGCTTCGGCTTCGGACTGTGCCGGTGTTCTTCAAACGTTGAGCGCGCGGGCGGAAGGTGCGCAGGCGAAGCTGGTCGGGGCATCGGAGCTTCAGCTCAAGGGAACGGACTGGGAGCGCGCGCCCGGGATGAACATTGCCGGGCTTGCGACCCAGGCTCCCAACCCGTCCTTCTGCCGGGTCTCCTTCGTGCTCAAGCCGACCCCGGCATCGGCGATCCGCACAGAGGTCTGGCTGCCGGCGAACGGCTGGAACGGCAAGTTCCTGGGCCTCGGCAACTTCGGTTGGGGCGGCTCCATCCCGTTCGGGACGATGATGACTGGTCTCGCGCAAGGCTATGCGGTTGCTGCGAACGATACCGGTCACGACGAAACCACCGGGCATGGGGGACGTTTCGCGCTGGGACAGCCGGAAAAGCTCGAAGACTACGCGGGGCGCGCCAATCATCTGATGACTGTGCAGGCAAAGCGGCTCGTCGCGCGCTATTTCGGCCGGGCAGCAAGCCGATCATACTTCATCGGGTGTTCGCTTGGCGGCCTGCAGGCGCTCATCGAAGCGCAGCGCTATCCCGAAGACTACGACGGCATAGTCGCCGGGGCGCCGCCGAACCCGCTGGCCGCCTTCAACGCCGCACAGATCTGGCCGCAATGGCTTCTCGCCCAGGATCCCGGGAGGTTCATTCCGAAGGAAAGCTATGCCTCGATCACGGCTGCAGCGATCGCCGCATGCGCCGGGCCAGTCGGCAAGGCGCAGGGCTTCATCGACAATCCCGCGACCTGCGGCTTCCGGCCAAGCCAGCTTCTCTGCAGGGACGGTGCCATCGCCGGGTGCCTCAACCCCGGACAGGTCGAGTTCCTCGACCTGATGTACCGCGGACCGGTCGATCCCAAGAGCGGGCACCTGATCTTCGCGGGCCCCGCACTCGGCTCCGAGGGGCAACTCGGTATGTTCGCCAGCGGCAAGGAATTTACCAACGCCGCCGATTTCTTCCGTTACGCTGCATTCCAGTCCGCCCAGTGGTCGCCGCTCACGATGGATTGGTCCAAAGACATCATCGCAGCCGAAGTTAGCACCAAGGGAAAGTTCGCCGTGGCGCCCGATCTCGGTGCCTTCTTGCGGCGGGGTGGCAAGTTGCTCCTTTACGTCGGCTGGAACGATTACCACCACCCCGGTGACCTGATGGGTTGGCACGACGCCGTGATGGCTAGGGGCACAGCCGGTGGCATCGATGCCCGTAGCGGCCTGCGCCTGTTCGTTCTGCCAGGCATGGATCACTGCCAGGGAGGGCCCGGCTGCGACACGTTCGACAAGCTGGGTATCATGGATGCCTGGTCGAGCGGACGGAAGGCACCGGAATCCTTTGTCGCCAGCAAGTTCGAAAACGGCAAACTGGTCAGGCAGCGGCTGACCTGCGCCTATCCGCTGGTCGCCAGGTATCGCGGGACCGGCTCCATGGACAAGGCATCGAGCTTTTCGTGTGAACAGGCAGGCGAAGCGAAATAAGCCGCCGCGGCGGAATGCGATAAGGGATGAGCCGCGCCAGGCCGTGTACCGACAGGTTCCGGTGTCGGGGTGATTGTATCCGGTCGCCAAGGGGGGGTGTCGCCACGTGCAAAGCGCCTACGCTGGGCCGTGGAAGCGCGGAAAACCAAGACCTGGCTGGCCTTCGGCATCGCGGGTCTCACCTTGGCCGGCTGCCAGACGTTGCCTGACGTAGACTCGGACCGGACTCTGGCGTTCGGATACGATCCCGCAAGCGGGGTGCTGACGGCCGAGGGGCATGCGGCGTCGAGTGGTGGCGGGCCGACGCATCTGGCGCTCGGCGCTGCGGGCGGTCCGCTGGCACCGGGCTGGGCAGCGGCACACGAAGGTTCCGGACCGCATCAGCGGGAGAAGGGGCCGCACGCGCACGGCGTGACCGTCGATTCCTCGGGGCGCTGGGCTGATCCACCCTACCCGGACTGACTGAGACTGTACTGTTATCCCTTCCGGAGGTGCGGACTTTTTCACTGAGCTAGCGCGCGGGGATAAATTGCACAATGTGACTTGGGTGGGAAATGGCTAACCGAGCTACGCCGCACGACGTCTGCTTAGCGCCCATGCACGAACCCCCTTCGCGGGAGGGGCGCGGGGGCGGCCTAGCGTGTTAAATGTAGCCCTTTAGTGGGGAGAGGTTGGCAGTTCCTTCAACGAAGAGGCACTTGCCATGAATGTCTCGATCAACACGGCTCCGATCAGCCCGTTGCGCCAACGGATGCAGCACGGCATGATGATGCGGGGGCTCGGGCCTCGCACCCAGAAGGATTACTTGCGCCATGTGAAGTGCCTGGCAGCTTCATCGGTCGCCATCAGGGCACGGCAACGGAAGAAGATCTTCGCCGCTTCTAGATTATGTAGCACGGTCGGGCCAACGACCATCAACTCCGCGGTGTCCGTGCTGCGATTTCTGTTCAACGACACGCTCAGGCGCTACGATCTGGCGCGGGCTTTGGTTGTCTCCCGCATCGTGTCCCCGCTGCCGGAAGTGCTGAGTATCGAGGAGACCGCGCGGTTACTTCAGGCGGCGCCGGGGATAAAGTACAAGGCGGCGTTGGGCGCGGCCTATGGCGCGGGCCTGCGCGTGTCGGAGGTCGCCCACATCAATGTCGATGACATCGACAGCACGCGCATGCTGATCCGCGTCAAACAGAGCAAGGGTGGCAAGGATCGCAACGGTATGCTCTCACCGGAGTTGCTCGAACTGCTGCGGATATGGTGGCGCAAGGGCAGGAAGCGCTGGGTGCTGATCGCGGACGGCTGGCTGTTCCCGGGCCAGAACATCCCCGATCCGATCTCGACCCGGCAGTCGCACCGCGCGTTCCAGGAGGCGGCCGAGGTGGCCGGTATCCGCAAGAGCTTCAGCCCGCACACCCTGCGCCATTCCTTCGCCACGCATCTGCTGGAGTAGGATGTCGATATCCAAGTAATCCAGGTCTTGTTGGGGCACAGCAAGCTGGCGACCACCGCGCTTTACACTAAGGTGTGCACCCGCACGATCTACGCCGTGTCGAGCCTGCTCGACCAGTCGATGGCGCTGATGGAAGGCAAGGCCCAGCGCCGGATTAGCCGGTGTGTCCCAATCTCGAACTCGCGGACATCTTCCGCTCGGCCGGGCCGACCTATCGGGCAGCCCATGCCGGGCCCTGAGCCTCGCCCAGTTCAAGGTGATGTCCGCAATCGAGACCTGCCGCACGGCTCCCCCGGGGCAGTCACGTTGAGGCCTGCCGGGATTGCGGGCTCTGGCGGATCGCCTACAACAGTTGCCGCAACCGGCACTGCCCTAATGCCGGGGCCCCGCCGCGTACCTGGCTGGCCGAACGGAAGGCCGGCCTGTTACTTCCACGACGTCTTCACGCTGCCGGCCGAGGTCAGCCGACATCGCCTGGCAGAACAAGGCGCTGCTCTACGGTCTGCTGTTCAAGGCGGCGCCGGAGACGATGCTGACTCTCACCGCCAATCTCCGGCATCTGGGCGCCCGAGCATCACCGCCTTGCTCCACACCAAGTGGACGCCCCCCAAAAGCATCGGATGTGCCAGAATGAGTTGTCGACGCTCAAACGAGGGAGCTGTCCATAAAGCATCTTGAATAGCCCCTAGTTTTCTAGACGCCCTCTCCGTTCAAAATCTACTGGCGTTCGAACTAGGCGGGCGACAGCATCCCGTTCCTGACGTGCTTGCGTACCGGGTTGTCGAACATCTCTATATAATCGAACACGTCCTGCCGGGGTTCCTCGCGTGTTTTGTAGGTGCGGCGCGGGATGCGCTCACGCTTATAGCCGATCTACCCCTTGATCCCCGCCAGCCGGGGCAACCGGGCAACACGGCGCGGGCAGCAGGTCTCGCCCTGATCCAGTAGGTCGCCGTGCAAATTGTGGCAGCCATAGACCTTGCCGCTGTCGTTCCAGGCTTGCCGGATCAACTTGGTCTTCCAACATCTTCCCGGGCTCGCTGGCTCAGGGGTTCTTCTGCCAGACATAGAAACAGCTGTCTTTGGCTCCGGCGGCAGTTCCTGGAGCGCGAAGCCGAAAGCCTTGGCGCGGCGCTGGAGATTACCAATTATCCTGCTGCGATACCGCTCCTCATATTGAGCCGCACCGGGGTCACTATACGCCATACCATGCCCCAAAGCGTTCTAGAACAGCACGGCGAGCTTGCGCACGGTGGCCATCACAGCCTTGGCTTTTCGACAGCCGGCGGTAAGACGCACCGAGCACCGTATCAGTCCGACCTATCGTGGTTGGTGCAAGGTGCAGCAGTGGCGCCGCCCGGTTCGAAGATCGGCGCGTTTTCGATGACAGCAGTTTGCCACCCGATATCTTGTTGTCTGGCGCCAGGCCAAGCCATGATGTGAAGTGCTTCGAGCTTGGCCACGCCGCAAGATCGGTGCCGCATTCCTCGACCAGCTTGAGGGCCAGCGATGGTCGAATGCCGTGGACCTGGGTCAGGTCTACTCCCAGCACGCGATAGAGCGCCGAGCGAACTTCAAAATGCGGCGCGTTCACTTGTTTGGTCTGGTCCGAACCTTGGGCAAACGCGCAATGTCGTCCCCATCATCACCTTCGAGGTTCCGGAGCGCAATCTCCAGCTTTCGGTCGCACTCCACGATCTTTACCTTAGTAGAAGTCAAACAGCACAAGCGATTGGCACAGCGCGAAGATGTGTTCTTCGCGCCAGTTGCCGGTCAAGGCTGAACAGATTATCTTGGCGCCGGCCTTGCCCGGGGATTACTTATTACAACATATTGAGGCCGCACTCGGGTTTGCCCGGACAAACCCCAGCAGAGGTCTATGGATGGGCCGCGCAATCAGATGATGGGGGCATGAACGATAAACGGATTAGCGTAACTCAGCCGCGAGACTGTGGAACAGCGGGACGAACTCAGAACATCAACGGTCCCCAAAAGGTAAGCGTCCGCTGAAGACCGTCCTACGGCGCAACGCTGCGCCGGGAATCCAGGCTGTGAAGCTGGCCCGAAACTGAAGCCTATTGCTTCCGTTTCTCTTCGATCTACCCATTGCAGAATGACCTCCACAACGACGCCAACTCTGGCTGTTTTCCCTCGCCGTTGGCTATGGCCGTTCGCATTTCTCACGGCGGGGCTGATGGTAACAGCGCCTTTTGCCCTGATTTTTGCAGGAATCGTGTACTTTGCGGTG
>NZ_JAZFAX010000036.1:0-43996 GCF_036352595.1 Novosphingobium resinovorum | reverse complement strand
TGCATGCCATCGCGTTGATACGCTTCCCAATGCCCGCCGATCGAGGTCTGGCGATCCACCGCGTGCCCCTCCACCATGCTTCGCATGGTCCCCCTCCCCCAAGGGGGAGGAATGGGGGTAAGCTGCCTTTCCATCAAAATCAGAAAAACGGGTTCACGCAGAGGCGCAGAGGTTTTACGTAATACCGCCGCCTCCCTTCCTTTTGCAGCGATGAGGAAAACGCTCCGTTGACGAGGAAAGCGGCGCGGCCGCGAGCGGGACTCCTCCGCGCCTCTGCGTGGATATTCCTGCCCCTCTTCGCCACCCGCCTCCCGCCGTGCTATCCGCCCGCCGATGACCGAAGACGCCGAAACCGCACTGCCCCGTGCCCAGCGCCGCCTGCTGCGCCGTATCTACAACGGCCGCACCCAGCCCATCGTCGTCGAGGGCCGGGAATTCCTGACCTACAAGGACGCCAGCCGCCACCTGCTGGCGCTGCCGGAGGACGCGCGCGAGGCCGCCTATCTGGAGATGAAGCGGCAGGCGGAATAGCGCCGCGCTTTCCTACAGACGGCGCGCCGGAGTATCTTCGCAAGGCGGCGGCTCCCCCGCCCTGCCTCGATCACAAGGTGACACTCCATGCCTCGCAAGGTGACACATCGCTGCCCCAAGGTGACACTTTTCCCGCGCAAGGTGACACCTGCACCCACGGATTTCCGCCAATCCCGGAGCATACGGCCCACAAGGTGACACTTTTCCCCCTGGACCGTGTAAACCGTGTAAACCTCGCCCTGTTTCCTCTAGCCCTGCGCCCCTCCCGCCTCTAGGGTCGGCGGCTGTTTCCCCCTTTCTTTCCCGGAGCCCAGCGCCTCGATGCATGTCGCCTATAGCCTGATCGGCATCGTTCTCATCATGGCGGCAGCTTTCGCCCTCTCGACCGACCGCAAGGCGATCCGCCTGCGCGTCGTCGGCGCGGCCTTCGCGCTGCAGGCGGGGCTTGCCGCGCTGGTGCTCTACGTGCCTTTCGGCAACCGCATGCTGCGCGGCGCGGCATCGGGGGTGGAGAGCCTGCTGGGCTATGCCCATGCCGGCGTGGACTTCCTGTTCGGCCCGCTTGCCTCGCCCGAGATCGGCGGCACCAGCTTCGCCATCGCGGCGCTGCCGGTCATCATCTTCTTCGCCTCGCTGATCTCGATCCTGTACTACTTGCGCATCATGCCGCTGGTGGTGCGCTGGCTGGGCGGCGCGCTGGAAAAGGTGACCGGGATCAGCAAGGTCGAAAGCCTCTGCGCGGCCTCCAACATCTTCGTGGGCCAGAGCGAGGCGCCGCTGGTGATCCGCCCCTACCTCGCCTCGCTCAACCCCTCGCAGCTGTTCTGCGTGATGACGGTGGGCCTGGCGGGCGTGGCGGGCACGATCCTGGCCGCCTATGCCTCGATGGGCATCCGCATCGACTACCTCGTCGCCGCCGCGTTCATGTCGGCGCCGGGCGGCATCTTCATGGCCAAGATGATAATGCCCGACCCGCGCCCCGGCATGGTCTCGGATACCGAGGTCCATGAAGGCACCTTCCCGCCCGCCGGTGCTGCTGCCGCCGCGATGAACCGCGCCGACGTCACCCACCTCCCCGGCGTCCACATCGACGAGCCCGAGGCGGTGGAGCACGAGGAGGAAAAGCCCGCCAACATCATCATGGCCGCATCGCAGGGCGCGCAGACCGGCGTGAAACTGGCGGTCGCGGTCGGCGCGATGGTGCTGGCCTTCGTGGCGCTGATCGCGCTGGCGAACGGCGTCGTCGGCTCGATCGCCGGGCTGCTTGGCTTCCAGGACGTGACGTTCCAGTCGCTGCTGGGCTATATCTTCGCGCCAATCTTCTACCTCCTCGCCGCGCCCGACTGGACCGAGGCGATGCATGCGGGCGGTCTGTTCGGCACCAAGATCGTGCTCAACGAATTCGTCTCGTTCATCGAACTGGGCAAGGACGCCGCGCTCTCGCCCCATACCGTCGCGGTGGTGACTTTCGCGCTGTGCGGCTTCGCCAACTTCTCGTCGATCGCGATCCAGATGGCGGTGACCGGCAGCCTCGCGCCCAACCAGCGCCCGATCATCGCGCGCCTGGGCATCCGCGCGCTGGCGGCGGGCAGCCTTTCGAACCTGATGAGCGCGGCGCTGGCGGGGCTGTTCCTCACCGGCATGTGACGGGGGCTAGCCGCCCCGGCGCCGCGCCAGTTCAAGGGCGGAAAGCACGATCCCGGCCAGGATCAGCGCCATGCCCGCGAAGTGGTAACCCTCCAGCCGCTCGCCCAGCAGCAGAGCGGAAAGCAGCGCGCCGAACAGCGGCATCAGCGTGATCGCCTGCCCCGAGCGCGCCGCGCCCAGCTGCGCGGTGGCGGCGTTGTAGATGAAATAGGCCAGAACCGAAGGGAACACGCCGACGTACAGAAAAGCCGCGACCACCGCCGGGCTCCATTCGACCCGCAGGCCCTGCGCCCGTTCCCACGCCGCCAGCGGCGCCATCGCCAGCGCGCCGATCACGAACACCAGCAGCAGGAAGCTCGCCGAGGATATCGCCGGCTTGCGCCGCAGCAGTACGGTATAGAGCCCCCACACCACCACGCCGCACAGGATCAGCGCGTCGCCGGAGCCGAGGTGCAGCGAGGCCAGTGCGGAGACGTCGCCCCGGAACACGATGGCGACGACGCCGATCGTCGATGCGACCACCCCCGCGACGTGCAGCGCCCCCGCCCGCGTGCCGAAGATCGCACGGTCGAGCACCAGCACCAGCGCCGGGATCGATGCCTGCAGCAGCAGCGCGTTGGCGGCGCTGGTATGATGCAGCCCGGAATAGATGAAGGCGTTGAAGCAGACGATGCCCAGGAACCCCAGCGCCACGATCCAGCGCCATCCGGCCAGCGCCTCGGCCCGCTCCGCCCAGACCCGCCGCGCGGCGAAAGGCGCGAGCACCAGCACCGCGATCAACCAGCGCCCGAAGGCGAGCGTGAACGGCGGGATCGCGTCCCGCACCGCGCGGCCAGTGATCGAATTGCCCGCCCACAGGAGCATCACGAGGCCGAGCAGCAGAAACGCACGGGTGGTGGAGGGCGACTTGGGCATGATGGTGTTTCCCTTGCGTCATCCCGGCGCATGCCGGGACCGCGGGCAAGTCTTGAGGCGGCAGCTTGCGGCGGGGCGCCTTGACGACAATGGGCGCCTGAAGACGGCCCACGGTCCCGGCATGCGCCGGGATGACGGGCCTATTGTCGTATTTTACCCCAGCGCCTCGTCGAGCACCTTCGCGAGCCTGAGCCCCGCGCGCTCGATGCGCTCGTCGACGATGGGGATGGTCTGCTCGATCGCGGCGTTGGTCCAGACGACCTTCTGCGGTTCCTTCACGTCGCCCTCATCATCACAGGGCAGCTTGCCGCCGAACGCTAGCGGATAGAGCACGTCGCGGCTGATCTCGTAGCTCTCACGCGCCCAGTCGGCGACGCCGCCGGTCGCCAGCTGCGCCTTCTCGGCCGCGCTGTAGACGCGCACCAGCGGCGGACGGGCAGAGGTGATCGCGCGCTCGGCCAGCGTCGTGTCCCAGATCGAGTGCAGGTTGCGGCCCGGCGCGTCGCCGTAGTCGGCCTTCACCTTGTTGCCGCCCAGATCCTCGTTCTCGCCGATGTGGAGCGGCTGGTGGATATCACCGACGAGGTGAACGACCAGCGACAGCGCTTCCAGTCGCAGCACCGGCGCCAGCTTGCGGTTCGCCAGCTCCTTCTCGTTCCGTTCGAGCTGCGCGGTGGCGCACATGCCGTCACGGCACAACTGCTTGAGGTCGAACGTCCCGCAGACCGGCTGGTCGTGGTAGTGCCACGAACTTTGGTAGGCCCAGCGGCCCTTCTCGCCCTTGATGCAGTCGGGCCAGGTGGCGACTTTCTCGATCGAGGTCATCGCGCACTCGGGCGTGTCGAGTTCGGCCTGGTGCGCGATCAGGCGCCGGATCGCGGCGCGGGTGGAGGGCTGGACGTTGGCCATGGCGATCGCGCCGACCGTGCTGTGGCCAAGATAGCCCCAGGCCATCGCCGGGCTCGACAGGACGCTCGCCAGCGCGGCGAAGGGAAGGAGAAGCTTGCGCATCAGCGGGCCACCGGGGTTTCGTATTGTTCGATGACCCAGTCCTCCGCCTCGGCGGCGGCGATCCAGGCCTGCATCCATTCGTGCTCCCACACCGCCTGCATATAGGCCTGCGCGAAGCCGGGCACGCCGATGCCGTACGTCAGGAAGCGGCTGACCACGGGCGCGTAGAACACGTCCGCCGCGCCGAAGGTGCCGAACAGGAACGGCCCGCCCTTGCCGAACCGCGCCCGCGCCTCGGCCCAGAGGGTGAGGATACGCACGATGTCGGTGCGGGTCTCGTCCTCAAGCCCCGGCAGTTCGACGCGCGAGCGGATGTTCATCGGGCAGTTGCGGCGCAGCGAGAGGTAGCCGGAGTGCATCTCGGCCACCATCGATCGCGCCATGGCGCGCGCGGCGTCCTGCTTGGGCCAGAAGCGGTCGCGGCCGACCTTGTCCGCAAGGTAGTCGACGATGGCGAGCGAATCCCACACCACCGCCTCGCCGTCCCACAGGATCGGCACTTTGCCGTGGCTGGGGGCGAGGTCGTCGGAGGACTTCTTGAAGGCTTCCCATTCCTCGCCGAACAGGGGGACGGTGATCTCGTCGAAATGCAGGCCCGACTGTTTGCAGGCGAGCCAGCCGCGCAGCGACCAGCTGGAGTAGTTCTTGTTGCCGATGATGAGCTTCACGGGGCGGCGTTCCTCGGGATTGCTGAACGAGCGGCCTAGAGGCTGGGGCGCGATGTGTCGAGCCTGACCCTTCGACAAGCTCAGGGTGAGCGGACGTTGGCTGATGCCCCCTCAAATCCGCTCAGGCTGAGTGCCGAGCCTGTCGAAGCACCGAAGCCCCGCCGCCCTCAGAACGCCCGCGTTATCAGATAGAACAGCGCGCCCACCGCCGCGCTGGCGGGGATCGTCACGAACCATGCCACGATGACCCGGCTCGCCACCGACCAGCGCACCGCGCTCGACCGCCGCGCCGCGCCGGTGCCGACGATCGAGCCGGTGATGGCATGCGTGGTCGAGACCGGAATGCCCAGCGCCGAAGCCCCGAACACCACGATCGAACCGGCGGTCGAAGCGCAGAAGCCCGAGTGGTGGTTGAGCTTGGTCAGCTTGGAGCCCATCGTCTTGATGATCTTCCACCCGCCCGACAGCGTCCCCAGCGAAATCGCCAGATAGCACGACAGCACCACCCAGTGCGGCACATGGAAGCCCCCCGACATGTGCCCCGTCGAGTAGAGCAGCACCGCGATGATACCCATCGTCTTCTGCGCGTCGTTGCCGCCGTGGCTGATCGAATAGGCGGCGCTGGAGAGCAGGTGGAGGCTCTTGAAGATGCCGTTCGACTGGCGCGGGGACGTGCCCTTGAACAGCCAGCTCGTCACCAGCATCAGCAACATGGCAATGGCAAAGCCCAGCACCGGCGAGACGAAGATCGCCGCGATGGTCTTCACCGTGCCCGAGCTTTCGACCACCGCGAAGCCGCCATGCGCGATGCCGGCGCCCAGCAACCCGCCGATCAGCGCGTGGCTGGAACTGGAGGGGATGCCCTTGATCCAGGTCAGCACGTTCCAGAACATCGCGCCCACCAAGGCACCGAACACCACCGCCGGGGTGACGGCATCGACGTCGATGATGCCCTTGCCCACCGTCTCGGCGACATGAAGGCCGACGAAGAAGTAGGCGAGGAAGTTGCCGGCGGCGGCGAACAGCACCGCGAAGACCGGCGAGAGCAGCCGCGTCGCCACCACCGTCGCGATGGCATTGGCGGCATCGTGCAGCCCGTTGAGGAAGTCGAACGCCAGCGCGAGCGCGACGAGGCCGATCAGCAGCGGCAGGGCAAGGCTGTGGTCCATGGTCGGGCCTTTACGAGTGGTCGATGACCAGCCCGTCGATCTCGTTCGCGAGGTCTTCGAAACGATCGACCACGCGCTCGAGGCGCTTGAACATCTCCTGCCGCACGAAGAAGTGCATCGGGTTGGTCAGGTCCGCCTTGAACAGGCGCTTGAGCCCGGCCGCGTGGATCTCGTCGGCGTGGCCTTCCATGCGCACGAGGCGCTCGGTCAGTTCGTGGAGGCGGTGGCCGTTGTCGCCGATCTTGCGCAGCAGCGGGATCGCCTCGGCGGTCAGGCGTGCGGCATCGACAATGATCGCGGCCATGTCGATCATCTCCGGCTCGAACTCGCTCACCTCGTAGAGATCGCAGGCGTTGGCCGTCTGCTGCATCTCGTCGATGGCATCGTCCATCGTGTTGATGAGGCTGGTGATGGCCGAGCGGTCGAACGGCGTCAGGAAGCTGCGGCGCACCGTCTGCAGAACTTCGCGGGTGATGTCGTCGGCGTCGTGCTCGCGCTCGGCGATCTCGCGGATGTGCTGGGCGCGGCCCGGGCCGCCCTGCGCCAGACGGGCGAGCGCGTCGGCGCCGGCCACCAGCGTGGCGGCCTGCTTCTCGAACAGGTCGAAGAAGTTGCCCTGCTCGGGCAGCAGCTTCTGGAACCAGGCGAACATGGCATTGACCCCTGTCTTGCTGGCCACCGTATCCATGGCCGCGCCAAGGAAGCGCGCGGGACTGGCGGCGGCGCGGAATTCTCGTGCGCCGAAGGAACGTATGAGGGCGCGAAGGTCCTCTTCGTCGACCGCCCTAGCCGCTTCCTCCAGCGAGAACCAGCGCCGTTCGCGCTGGTGCTGCTCGTCCCATGTGGAAAGCTCGTCGGTGACCGCGAAGGGATAGACATCGACGTCGGCCCAGACCGAGGCCCCCGAATTGCGCTGCTTGCGGTAGCGGTAGGAGCCCAGCGGAACCGGGCAGGTCGCGCCCAGCACGCCTGCTTCCTCTTCCGCTTCTTTCGAGGCGGCGGCGTGCGGTTGCAGGCCCTTCATCAGCCCGCCCTTGGGAATCACCCAGCGGCGGGTGCTGCGCGAAGTGATGAGCAGGATCTGGATGGGCGCGTCGACGGCGGGGCCGACGGTGCGGTAAGGAAGAACGGCAATCTGGCGCATATGGGCGAGATTCCTTTCATCCCTCGACGCGTGAAGCTGCGCCCCATAGGGGACGGCGCGCCGTCATGCAAATGTCACAAATGGAGACGCGGTCTCGATTGTGGACTCGAATGATGAAAGGATGATTTCCAAAGGCTTGGCAATTTACCGAAGGCCCTCCCGTCCGTCATTGCGAGCGAAGCGAAGCAACCCAGCGCGGCTTAGTGCTGCCCTGGGTTGCTTCGCTTCGCTCGCAATGACGAAAGCGTGAAATCAGAGTTCCGAATCGCCCAGCACGGCAGCGCGCAATTCCTCGATTCCGAGGCCCTTTTCGGAACTGGTGACGTGGACCACCGGGAACGCGGCGGGATGCTTGCGCGCCTCGGCGATGGTGGCGGCGTGGACCGCTTCCAGTTCGCTGGCCTTGATCTTGTCCGCCTTGGTCAGGACGAGGCGGTAACCCACCGCCGCCTGATCGAGCATCTCCATCATGTCGAGGTCGACCTGCTTCACGCCGTGGCGCGAATCGATGAGGACCAGTGTGCGCTTGAGCACCACCCGGCCGCGCAAGTAGTCGCGCACCAGACGGCGCCAGGTCTCGACAACCTTGGGCGGCGCCTTGGCGAAGCCGTAGCCCGGCATGTCGACGAGGCGGAACTTGAGCGGTTCCGCCACGTCGAAGAAGTTCAGCTCCTGCGTGCGGCCCGGCGTCACCGAAGTACGCGCGATCGCCTTGCGGCCGACCAGTGCGTTCAGCAGCGAGGACTTGCCCACGTTCGACCGGCCCGCGAAGGCGATCTCCGGCGCATCGGGATCGGGCAGGAACTGCAGCGACGGTGCCGACTTCAGGAACGTCACCGGTCCCGAGAACAGCTTGCGCGCGCGCTCCGTCAGTTCGTGAAGGTCCTCACTCATTTCGGGCGTGCCGCCGAACGGGCCTTGTCCGCCGCATCCTTCTCGGCTTGCGCCTTGAGCTGCGGGTGACGGCTATAGAGGAACTTCTGCTGCGCGATGGTCAGCAGGTTCGAGGTGATCCAGTAGACCAGCAGGCCCGAGGCGAACGGCGCCATCACGAACATCATGAACCACGGCATCAGCTTGAACACCTGCTGCTGGGCCGGGTCCATCTGCGCGGGGTTCAGCTGGAACTGCAGGTACATCGTCACGCCCAGCAGCAGCGCCAGCACGCCGATCGCCAGGAAGCTGGGCGGATCGAACGGCAACAGGCCGAACAGGTTGAGCACGTGCAGCGGATCGGGCGCGGACAGATCCTTGATCCACAGCACGAAGGGCTGGTGGCGCATCTCGATCGCCAGGATCAGCGTCTTGTAGAGCGCGAAGAACACCGGGATCTGCAGGAACATCGGCAGACAGCCTGCGAGGGGATTGACCTTCTCCTGCTTGTAGAGGGCCATGATCTCCTGCTGCTGCTTCTGCTTGTCGTCCTTGTAGCGCTCCTGGATCGCCTTCATCTTCGGCTGGATCGCGCGCATCGCCGCCATCGAGGCGAACTGGCGCTGGGCGACCGGGAACATCATGCCGCGCACGATGAGGGTCAGCAGGATGATCGCGACGCCGAAGTTGCCGACGAGGCTGAACAGCTTGGTGAGCAGCCAGAAGATCGGCTTCTCGAACCAGCGGAACCAGCCCCAGTCGATCGCGAGGCCGAAGTTGGCGATGCCCTGCGCCTCGTAGGCGTCGAGCACCTTGTGCTCCTTGGCGCCCGCGAAGATCTTGGTGGTCACGCTCTGCGCGGTGCGCGGCTGGACGATCGCCTGATCGTAGACGACGTCGGCGCGGAAGATCTGGTTGCCCATCGAGCGCAGCGTGCTCGTCGCCTTCGCGCCCGAGGGAATCAGCGCCGACATCCAGTAGACGTCGGTGAAGCCGATCCAGTCGGTGTTGCCCGTCTCGTTGATGGAGCCGGCCTCGGCCACGTCCTTGTAGTTGGTCGCGAAGCTGACCGAACCGTCATAGGCGCCGATCGGACCGGAGTGGACGTTCCAGGTGTCGAGGCTGGCGGTCTTCTCGGTACGGTTGACGATCGCGAAGGGCTTGACCGAAACCGCGTTGCCGCCCGTGTTCGCCACGGTCTGCTTCGCGGTGATCATGTAGTTCTGATCGATCGAATAAGTGATGCCGAAGCGCTGACCGGTGGGGTTCGTCCAGGTCAGCGTGACCGGGGTGCTCGGCGTCAGCACGGCATTTGCGGGCGCGGTCCAGACACGCGGGTTGTTGGTATCCGGCGTCTCGATGCCCTGCCCGACCCAGCCCAACTGCGTGAACTGCTGCGCGGGCGTGCCGTAGGGCGAGAAGATGCGGACCGGGCCGGAGTTCTTCTCGACCGTCTCGCGGTGGCGGTTGATGACGAGGTCGTCGACGATCGCGCCGTTGAGGTTGATCGAGCCCGAGAGGCCCGGCGCCTGGATCTTCACGCGGCCCTTGGCGCCCAGTTCGGTCGCCAGATCCTTCGCTTCCAGCGTGCGGTCGGCGGCGTCCATCAGGCCGCCCTCGCGGGTGGGCTTGGTCGGCTTGGTCGCGTTTTCAGCGCCGCCCGCCGCGACGGTCTGCGTCGGGGTCTTGGCCTGCGGATAGAAATAGCCGACCCCGGCCTCCCAGCCGAAGAGAACGAGCGCGGTCAGCACGACCGCGAGGATGATGTTACGCTGGTTTTCCACGAAAGCCTGTTTCCTGCCCGTATCTTCGTCTCGGCGGCGGCCATGTGGGGCCACCGGCGTCAATTCGCTAGTGTCTAAGGTTCAGTCCGGCACGGGATCGTGCCCATGCCCACCCCAGGGATTGCAGCGCAATAGACGCCACAGCGCCAGCAATCCACCCTTGATCGCACCATGCCTGCGAACCGCGATGATCGCGTACTGCGAACAGGACGGGGAATAGCGGCAGGTCGGCGGCATGATCGCCGAGGGACCGAGTTGCCACAGCCGGGCAATCCCGATGATCGCCAGCCCCGGAAGCGACACGAGGAAGGCGACGATTCGCTTCATTTGCGGGGACCGCGCTTGCGATTGTGAGGCCGGGGCGCATCCCCCCTGCCGTCCCGCGCCCTGCCCAGCGCCGCGACGAGTTCGACGCGCAGCTTCTCGAAGTCGCGCTCCACCCCGCCTTCGCGGCCGATCAGCACGTGGTCGGTGTCGGCAAGGCCATGCTCGGGCAGCAATTCGCGAAGCAGCGCGCGGAAACGCCGTTTCATGCGGTTACGCACGACGGCATTGCCGATCTTCTTGGTCACCGTGATCCCGGCGCGCCGTCCCAGTCCGTCATTGCGGTTGGCCAGCAGTACGAAACCGGGACGCGCGACTCGCAGGCCGCGATTGGCGGCGAGAAAGTCCGAACGACGGCTCAGGACCGTGTAGGCGTCAGCCTGCTTCATGACAGCTCGAACGTCGGGACATGGCGATTCGCGCCAAAGCAAAACGGCGCCAGCCCATGCCCTCGCGCAAGGCGGGAGCGTGGGCTGGCGCCGCTTATGGCAGGAGCCGGGGCCCCTGCCGATCCCGGCGGATTAGGCCGAGAGCTTGGCGCGGCCGCGGGCGCGACGCGCGCGCAGAACCTTGCGGCCACCGACGGTCGCGGTGCGGGCACGGAAGCCGTGACGACGGGCGCGAACAAGGTTGCTCGGCTGGAAAGTGCGCTTCATGTCAGTCCTCGAAAATCTAACAAAAAGGGCCGCCCAAACCGGACGACCATGGAAATCGTTGGCCGCCGTTACTGGAACGAGGGGATTGAGTCAACAAGCGCCGCAAGCTGGACGAACTGAAAACGCGGGGTCACGTCCACTTTCACGTCGTCCAGTTGCACCCATGCACCCATCTCGCGCTCGTCGAGCCAGCGCGCCGACGCGAACGGAACCGAATTGGTCATGGCATAGAACGCCTGTGCCTCGCCAGTGCTCATGCCCATGGCGCGGTAGTAGTCGATGTAGCGGCGATTCTCCGGCGCATTGGCGGCGTAGTCCGATGGCTCCAGCCCGGTGTCGTCCTGCCAAGAATGGACCGCGAACTCCGAACCCGGATCGGCATAGCGCCGCGCTCCCGCCAGGAACAGCTCGACCCCGCCCGAACGGACCGAACCGCCCGCCGGAACATGCGTGACCAGCCCGCGCTGCCGGATCATCTGCCCGACCTTGAGATTGGCGAGGTCGTCCTCGGTGCCGGGGCAGTCGATCATCTCGATCGTGGCGATGCCGGGATGATCGCGCAGCATCGCCGCGAACAGCGCCGGCGTGCGCCCGTCCGTGACATCGACGAGCGCCGCGCGGCCCTCGTCGATCACGCGGAACGGCCCGTAGGCGGGCCCTTGCGCGATCGCCGGCGCCTCGACGACGGCGGTGGTGAAGAGGGTGCGCTCGCCCCCCGTAACGACGGGATCGGAGACCTCGTCGACAGCCTCGTAGTCGATCACCTGCGCCGACAGGGGGGACACAGCGAACAGGGCGACACACGCGAGACATACGGAAAGCGAGCGCATGGCCAGTGTCTGCGCCGCGCACCCTTACCCACCACCTCACAGGTCCGGTTAAAGTGCTGTAAGGGATGATTTTGCGAATGGCGCCCCGGCCCTGCGGCGGTACTAGATGGAGCCCTCTGGGGCTCCCTTTTGCTTAAGGATCGATCTTGGTCGCCATCGTCTCGACCGTCGCGTACCTCGGGCTGGAGGCGCGCGCCGTCGAGGTCCAGTGCCAGGTGGCGCCGGGAATTCCGGGCTTCACCCTCGTCGGCCTGCCCGACAAGGCGGTGCGCGAAAGCACCCAGCGTGTCAGCGCCGCGCTGACCGCGATGGGCCTCGCGCTGCCGCCCAAGCGGATCATCGTCAACCTCTCCCCCGCCGACCTGCCCAAGGAGGGGTCGCACTTCGACCTGCCGGTGGCGCTGGCGCTGCTGGCCGCAATGGGCGTGATCGATGCCGAACAGCTGGGCGATTTCGTCGCCGTGGGCGAACTCGCGCTCGACGGGCGGGTGATCCCCTCCCCCGGCGTGCTGCTCGCCGCGATCCACGCCAGCGAGCATGAGAAAGGGCTGATCTGCCCTGCCCCGCAAGGCTCGGAAGCCCGCTGGGCGAGCGGGGTGCCGGTGGTCCCCGCCCCCAACCTCATCAGCCTGCTCAACCACTTGCGCGGCCAGCAGGTGCTGCCAACGCCGCCGCCCGGCGAAGTCGAACCGATGGTCCACGGCCCGGACCTCAGGCAAGTCAAGGGGCAGGAAACCGCCCGCCGCGCGCTGGAGATCGCCGCCGCCGGGGCGCACAACCTGCTGATGGTCGGACCGCCCGGCGCGGGCAAGTCGCTGCTCGCCTCGTGCATGCCCGGCGTCCTGCCCCAGCTCACCCCGGCCGAGGCGCTGGAAGTCTCGATGGTCGCCTCCGTCGCGGGCACGCTGGAAGGCGGTCGCATCAGCCGCGCCCGCCCCTACCGCGCGCCGCACCACTCGGCCTCGATCGCGGCGCTGACCGGCGGCGGCATCAAGGTGCGCCCCGGCGAAGTCTCGATGGCGCACCTTGGCGTGCTGTTCCTCGACGAACTGCCCGAATTCCAGCGCCAGGCGCTCGATTCGCTGCGCCAGCCGCTGGAGAGCGGCGAAGTCACCGTGGCCCGCGCCAATGCCCACCTCACGTATCCGGCGCGGGTGCAACTGGTCGCGGCGATGAACCCGTGCCGCTGCGGTTATCTTGGCGATCCCGCACTCGCCTGCAGCCGCGCCCCCCGCTGTGCCGCCGATTACCAGAGCAAGGTGTCCGGCCCACTGCTCGACCGGATCGACCTCCACGTAGAGGTCGATCCCGTGCGCGCCGCCGATCTCGCCCTACCCCCGCCCAGGGAAGGCAGCGCCGAAGTCGCCGCGCGGGTGGCGCGGGCGCGGCTGATCCAGGCCGAACGGCTGAGCGGTACCCCTGCGCGCACCAACGCGCAGCTCGACGGCGACCTGCTGGAGACCCACGCCACCCCGGACGAGCCGGGCCGGCGGCTGCTGCTGCAGGCCGCCGAGGCGATGCGCCTTTCCGCGCGCGGCTATACCCGCATCCTGCGTGTCGCACGCACGATCGCCGACCTTGCCGGCGCGGACGGCGTCACTCGCATTCACATCGCCGAGGCGCTCAGCTACCGCCGCCGCGCCCCGGTGAACTGAGGCGCGGCGCGAGCGTCAGCGATGCTCCCGAGCCGCGACCCGGCGACGGGCATCGGCACCGGCATCGCGCCGCTGGGCCCGCTGGCGAGCCTGAGCCTGCCGCTGCTGGGCCTGATGCGCCTGTGCCTGACGGGCCTGGGCCTGACGTGCCTGGGCCTGACGCGCCTGAGACTGTTTCGCCTGCGCCTGACGGGCCTGCGCACGCTGCGCCTGCTGCTGCTGGCGTTGACGGGCTTGCTGAACCTGCGCCTGCTTCTGCTGCGCCTGACGCGCCTGGCTGGCGCGGCGCTGCTGAACGGCACGGGCCTGTTGCTGACGGGCACTGGCGGCCTCGCGGCGCTGGCGGGCCTGCTCGGTGCTCGCCTGACGGACCCTGGCACGTTCGGCCTGCTGCTGGCGCTGGCGAGCCTGCTGCGTGCTCGCCTGACGCGCACGGGCCTGCTCGGCCCGCACCTGCTGCGCGCGGCGGGCTTCCTGAGCGGTACGCTGCCGCTGCGCCTGTTGCTGCTGCTTGCGCGTCGCCTGCGCCCTGACCAGCTGTGCCTGACGCGCCTTCTGCTGCTGCGCACGCCGGACCTGCTGGGACCGGGCCTGCTCCGAGCGCGCCGCCGCCTGCCTGCGCACATCGTCCCGGTGCGCCTGCACCTCTCGCTGCTGCCGCGCGGCGCCGTCGCGGCGCTGTTGCTCGCGGGCGATTTGAGCACGATGCGCCTGCTCACGCCGCTGCTGCTCACGGCGAGCGTCGTCGGGACGCGTGAACGGACGCCCATCGACGCCCATGAAGCGCGGCGGATCGTGGCGCGCGGCGACGGCGATGCGCTGCTCCTGCCTGCGTTCGTGCATGCGGCGCTGCTCGGCCCGCAGCGCCTGCTGGCGGCGCAGCGTCTCGCGCTGCGCCAGCGCGGCCTTTCGCAATTGCCGGTCGCGCGCCGCCTCGCGGTAGAAGCGCGGGGCCTCGCCGCGATAATCCGTCTTGCGCCAGGTGTCGAAGCGATCCGAGGCGAAGCGCCGGGCCGCGCGCTCCTGCGTCCAGCGGGCGGCGACGACATCGTCATGGCGACGATCCCAGTCGCGCCAGCCGCGCCGCTCCTGACGGACACGGTCCCAGCGGGCCTGCTCCCGCGCGACCTCGCCCCGGCGCTGCGCCCAGAGCGGCGCCGAGACGCCGAACCGCCGCTCGCGCTGCGAGGCGCGGTAGAGGTCGTAGCCGCGCGTGCGATAGCGATCGCCGACCAGACGCTGGCGCTCGGCCCGCCTGCGGTCGATCACCCGGCCGTCGCGGTCGTAGATGTAGGCGATCCGGTCTCCGCGATAACCGTAGGAATAATAGGGATCGCGCACCAGAAACGGTCGTTCCTGACGCGGCGCGTAATAGTAGTAGCGATAACCGCCGTCGATCGGCTCGGCATAACGGCGGTAATGGTCGCCGGTTTCCCAGGCCCAGGGCTGCGCCCCCTCGTAGCCGAAGCCGTAATCCGGGGGCGCGCTGCCGAGAACGCCGCCCAGCACGCCCGCCAGCGCGATCAGCGCATAAGGATCACCGCCACCGTCATCAGCGCTCTGGTCGTACCGGTCGGGGCCGTCCTCGTCGCGGTAGTAGCTTTCGTCATAATAGCGCGGAGCATTGGCGTAGCTGACGTTCGACGAGGCGGCCCGGGCGACCGGCGCGGCGGGGGCCATCGGCTCGGCATCCGGCAACGGCGGCAGCGCGTCGGTGTCGGCCGGCGCATCGATACCATAGGCCGAGAGCGGCCACTCGACGTCGGCGATAGCCTGCTTGCTCTGGGTCTGGGCCCCGTCGTCAGGGCCGCAGCCGGAAAGCGTGGCGCCAAGACCGGCGGCCGCGCCCAGCATCAATATCGCGCGCAAGGTATGCGCCATGGCAGGTCTCCTTCCAGCCCCGCCCCCCGTTTCACATCTATCGAGACAATGCCTAGTTCCCCGCGCCTGAACCCGGCGTGGCGCTTTCGTTCATCGAAAAGCCCGGAAACCTTGCAACAGCTCGTCCGAACGCGAGCCGCGTGCGCCTCGTCGCTATTCGCGGATGTCGAGTTGGCGCAGCACTTCGGCGACGACCTTGGGCGAACTCGCAAAGTCGAGGTGACTGCAGCGGAGCGCCACCGCGCGGTCGCGCTCGTGCGGCCAGCCGGCGGCGGCGCGCGGCTGGATGATACCATCGCGCGGGCTCCACAAGGCGACCGTCGGCACCGCCGGCTTGACCGAGAAATCGCAGTCGATCGGCGGCCGGTCCACCGAATGGCCGGTCACCACCTGATACGCCTTCCATGCATTGTTGGCCCGCGGGTCGCCCGAGAAAGGCGTGCCCATGGTGATGACCTTGGCCACCAGGGCCGGCTCGCGCCGGGCGATCTCGCGCGCGAAGAGGCCGCCCAGCGACCAGCCGACCAGCGCGACGGGATGCCAGTTCTCCCGCGCGATCACCGCCACGCGGCGCATCAGGTACGAGAAGTTGCGCTCGTTGGGCCCGAGGTTGAGGCCCAGCCCCCACTGGTGAACGTGATGCCCCGCTGCCGAAAGCGCATCGGCCATCGGCTTCATCCGACGCGGGTGCGAGCCGAAACCGGGCAGCAACATCACCGGCATCGGACTGACGGCGGCCTTCACCGCTTGCCCGTTAAGCCCGAACTTGTGCCCGCCGCGATAAAGCGAGCGCAGTTCCGCCCACATCAGTTCCAGCGGCGGCTTGCCGACGCCTTCGGGGTGCTGTTCGCGCGCGAACGCCGCCCGCCGCGCGATCGCCTCGCGCAGGGAGCGGGTGGAGCGGTCCTGTTCCTCGTTCGCCGGATCCATCGGCCTTCGCATACCTCGTGAAACCGCTACCGGACCTTGCAGTCTCCGAGGCGGGTGGTGGTCAGGTGCATCGTCATCTTCATCGAACGCATCGGGGCCTGCCCGCCGGTCATGTCCATGTCGACGGTCACGTCTGAACCATCATTCCTGACCGTACCGTTAAGCTTCATGACCGCCTTTCCCTGTTGCGGCGACTGGCAATCCATCTGGGCATCGAGACGGCCGCCGTCCACATCGAATTTCGAATAGGAACACTGATCGCCCTTGCCGACGTTCCTGAACATGTCGCGATAGCCCTTCTCGGCATCCTCCTTCGTCAGGCAGATCGTGCTCTGCTGACCGGCCGTCATCATCGTCTTCATCTGCTCGGCCGCTTCTTTGGGCATGCCGGGCACCTCGAACCGGGTGATCTCGACCACCTGCCGGTATTCGCCCGCCTCCGGCGTATCGAGCTTGGCGGCTTCCTTCTGCACGTCCTCGACCGATCGGGTCGCACCGTCGGAGGCATCCTCCTTCGATCCGCACCCCGCCAGTGCCAGCGCGCCAGCCGCTGCGATCATCACTGCGGTCGTCATCGGGGCCTTCATGGTCTTCTCCCTCTCCTTGCGGAACGACCGAGGGCTATCACTCCAACACGCCCGCGCCAACGTCCTGTTGCCGCGGGAACGGATATACCCCATATGTTCCGCCATGGCAGAGATCATCATCCGGCGCGGCCTCGAAGAACCCGATACTTCGGAGAACTTCGTCCCCCACAAACCGCAGCGGCCCGAGAAATCGATGCCGGGGCGGCCGTTCAAGATCGTCTCGGACTATGCCCCGGCGGGCGACCAGCCGACCGCCATCGCCGAACTCGTCGCCAGCGCGGCCGACGGCGAGAAGACTCAGGTGCTGCTGGGGGTCACCGGCTCGGGCAAGACCTTCACGATGGCCAAGGTGATCGAGGAACTGCAGCGCCCCGCGCTGATCCTGGCGCCGAACAAGATCCTGGCCGCGCAGCTCTACGGCGAGTTCAAGGACTTCTTCCCGGACAACGCGGTCGAATATTTCGTCTCGTACTACGATTATTACCAGCCCGAGGCCTACGTGCCCCGGTCGGACACCTACATCGAGAAGGAAAGCTCGGTGAACGAGGCGATCGACCGGATGCGCCACTCGGCCACCCGCGCGCTGCTGGAGCGCGACGACGTCATCATCGTCGCCTCGGTGTCGTGCCTCTACGGCATCGGTTCGGTCGAGACCTATTCGGCGATGATCTTCGACCTCGTCACCGGCAAGGCGCAGGACCAGACCGAGATCATCCGCAAGCTCGTCGCCCTGCAGTACAAGCGCAACGACGTGGCGTTTGCGCGCGGCAACTTCCGCGTGCGCGGCGACAATCTGGAGCTGTTCCCCAGCCATCTGGAAGACGTGGCCTGGCGCATCAGCTTCTTTGGCGACGAGATCGAGGAGATCGCCGAATTCGATCCCCTCACCGGCAAGAAGGGCGCGGTGCTGGAAAAGGTGCGCGTCTATGCGAACTCGCACTACGTCACACCGGGGCCGACGATGCGGCAGGCCAGCGAGGCGATCCGGTTCGAACTGACCGAGCGGCTCAAGGAACTGGAGGCCGAGGGCAAGCTGCTGGAAGCCCAGCGGCTTGAGCAGCGCACCAACTTCGACCTGGAGATGATCGCCGCCACCGGATCGTGCAACGGCATCGAGAACTACAGCCGCTTCCTGACCGGGCGCATCCCCGGCGAGCCGCCGCCGACCCTGTTCGAGTACCTGCCTGACAACGCCCTGCTCTTCGTCGACGAAAGCCACCAGACGGTGCCGCAGATCGGCGCCATGTCCAAGGGCGACCACCGCCGCAAGATCACGCTGGCCGAATACGGCTTCCGCCTGCCCAGTTGCATCGACAACCGCCCTCTCCGCTTCAACGAGTGGGACGCGATGCGTCCGCAGACTTTCGCCGTCTCGGCCACCCCCGGCCACTGGGAGATGGACCAGACCGGAGGCGTCTTCGCCGAGCAGGTCATCCGTCCGACCGGCCTGATCGACCCGCCGGTGGAAATCCGCCCGGTCGAGGATCAGGTGCAGGACTGCATCGCCCAGTGCAAGGACGTGGCGGCCAAGGGCTACCGCACTCTCGTCACCACCCTCACCAAGCGCATGGCCGAGGACCTGACCGAGTTCATGCACGAGCAGGGCGTGCGGGTGCGCTACATGCACTCCGACGTGGAGACGCTGGAGCGCATCGAACTGATCCGGGACTTGCGCATGGGCGTCTACGACGTGCTGATCGGCATCAACCTGCTGCGCGAGGGGCTCGACATTCCCGAATGCGGCCTCGTGTGCATCCTAGACGCGGATAAGGAAGGCTTCCTGCGCAGCGAGACTTCGCTGATCCAGACGATCGGCCGCGCCGCGCGCAACGTGGACGGGCGGGTGATCCTCTACGCCGACCGCATGACCGGATCGATGGAGCGCGCGATCGCCGAAACCGACCGCCGCCGCGCCCGGCAGGAGCAGTTCAACCTCGAAAACGGCATCACCCCGCAAACGATCAAGCGCCGCATCGCCGACATCGTGGCGGATACCGCCAGCCGCGACGGCGTGGTGGTGGACCTCGAGGATGACAGCACCAACAACCTCGTCGGCCACAACCTGCGCTCGTACATCGAGGACCTGGAGAAGCGCATGCGCGCGGCCGCCGCGGACCTGGAGTTCGAAGAGGCCGGACGCCTGCGCGACGAGATCAGGCGGCTTGAGCAGAATGAGCTTGGTTTGCCCGAGGCGGAGCACAAGGCGCCGAGGGTGGGGCGTAGCAACGAGGGCAAGCCGGGCACACGCAAGATGCGGTACGGGAAGACGCAGCGGAAGTTCGGGAAGTAGCCGGCTTTTCCATAAGGGGGCTTGTTGCGAATCACTTAGTGGCCAGTATTAAAAGTGCTGCGCATTACTGAGGGCAGCCATGATAAAACCGACAAGACTTTACACTCAACTCCTCGAATCCCGAAACCGAACCGTCGCCTTCCGGGATTTCGAGCGGTTGCTGAAAGCCTTCGGCTTCGAGCATGTCCGCACGAAGGGCAGTCACCAGATCTGGACGCATCCGTCCCTGCAACGGCCCTTCCCCGTCCAGCCCAGCGACAAGGACGCGAAGCCCTATCAGGTTCGCGAGTTCCTTGAACTGGTTGAGCAACACGGGCTATATATCGTCCTGTGAACGAGCCACATTACCACATCAACCTGTTCTGGTCGGACGAGGACGCGAGCTGGATCGCGGACGTTCCCGACCTCAAGCCCTGTTCCGCGCACGGCGATACGCGCGCCGAAGCGCTCGCCAACATCGACGATGCCATCGCAGGCTGGCTGGACGTGGCGGCCGAAAAGGGCTTGGCCATTCCCGAGCCCCGGTATCGGCCCGCGATCTACGCGGCGGTCTGATCCCTCACACCGCCACCCCGCGCGCCTTCGCGAAGGCCGCCAGCTTCGCCTGATAGTTCGCCTTGCGCTCGGGCGTGATCCACGCCGTGTCGAAGGCATTGCGCGAAATCCGCACCAGTTCCGCCTTCGTCAGCGATGAGCGCGTCTGCGCCTCGATCATGGCCTGGGTGATGTAATTGCTGCCCATGTAGGCCGGGTCGTCCGAGTTGATCGAGACCTTCAGTCCCTGATCCAGCATCCCGCGCACCACCTCCACCGGCTGCCCGTCCACCACGACCTTGCCCGAGAACGAGGGGCAGACGGTGAAGGCCATGTCCTTCGCCTTGGCGATGGCGATCAGTTCGGGCGACTGCAGGATGTTGCCGCCGTGGTCGATGCGATCGACGGCGATGTCGACCAGCGCCTCGCGCAAGTGTTCCAGCGTATCCTTCTGGTTGACGTCGCAATGCGCCGTCACCTTCAGCCCGGCCGCGCGGGCCTTGGCGAAGTGGGCGGCGAACTTGGCGGGCGGGTTGTCCTTCTCGTCCGAATCGAGGCCGACGCCGACCAGCTTGTCCTTGTAGGGCAGCGCCGCGTCGAGCGCGGCCATCGCGTTGTCCGCCGTCAGGTCGCGCATGAAGCACAGGATCAGCTGTGAGCCGATGCCCAGCTTCGCCTCGGCATCGGCGCGGGCGCGGGTGATGCCGCCGATCACCGCCGCGATCGGCACGCCCCGGTCGATGTGCTGCTGGGGGTCGAAGAACATCTCGGCATAGAGCACGTTCTGCGAATGGGCCTTGGCGAGATAGGCGTAGCACAGATCGTAGAAGTCCTGCTCTGTCAGCAGCACGTTCATGCCCTCGTAGTAGACCTTCAGGAACGTGGGCAGGTCGTGGAACACGTAGCTGCGTTTCATCGCCGCGACGTCGGCATAAGGCAGCTTCACGCCGTTGCGCCTGGCGAGGGCGAACTTCATCTCCGCTTCCAGCGTGCCTTCGAGGTGCACGTGGTACTCGGCCTTGGGCATGGCGGCGATGAAGGTGGCCATGTCATCCGGCGCGGCGAAAGCGCGCATCGGCAGCAGCGGCATGGCGGCAGCGCACAGCGCGCCGCCGATGAGGGAACGTCGATCCAGATGCATGTTGATGGCCCACCCCTGAGTTAACGCGGGCGATCATCGGGGCGGGCGCCGGGCTTGTCCAACCGAGAAAACCGGGCGCGGCGTTGCAGAAAACGGGGCGTGGTGCGCGCGCCCTTCGACAAGCTCAGGGTGAGCGGGGTTGGAGTAAACCGCCGTCTTTCCAATTCCGCTCAGGCTGAGCTTGTCGAAGCCCCGTCCGGACAGACCTTCTCAGCTCCACGTCGCCTCAGGCGGCAGGCTCATCAGGATCGCGTCGATGTTGCCGCCGGTCTTGAGCCCGAACAGCGTGCCCCGGTCGTAGACAAGGTTGAACTCGGCATAGCGCCCGCGCCATTCCAGCTGCTGCGCCTTGTCGGCGAGGGTGAAGTCCATCCCCATGCGGCGGCGTACCAGCCGGGGGAATACCGCCAGGAACGCCTCGCCCACCGCCTGCGTGAAGGCGAAGTTCGCCTCCCACGCGGCCTCGTCGCCGCATTCGAGGTGGTCGTAGAAGATGCCGCCGACGCCGCGATGGACCTTGCGGTGGGGAATGTAGAAATACTCGTCCGCCCAGGCCCTGAAGCGGTCGTAGTAATCCGCGCCGTGGGCGTCGCAGGCGGCCTTGAATTCAGCATGGAACTCGGCCGTGTCCTCGTCATAGGGCAATGGCGGGTTGAGGTCGGCGCCGCCACCGAACCACGCCTTCGTCGTCGTCAGGAAGCGCGTGTTCATGTGAACCGCCGGAACATGCGGGTTCGCCATGTGCGCGACGAGGCTGATGCCGGTGGCCGTGAACTGGTTGTTTTCGGCCGAGGCCCCGTTGATCGTGCCCGCGAAGTCCTTCGCCAGCCCGCCGGAGACAGCCGAGACGTTGACGCCGACTTTCTCGAACACCCGGCCCTTCATCAGCCCGCGCGTGCCGCCGCCGGTTTCCGCGCCCTCTCCCTCGACCGCGTCGCGCCGCCAGGGGGTATAGCCGAATGCCGCATCGGAGCCCGCCTCGCGTTCGATCGCCTCGAACTCGGCGCAGATGCGGTCGCGCAGGGTTTGGAACCAGTCGCTGGCGCGCGCGGTGTAGGGGGTCCAGTCGGTCATCGTGTCCTCATCGCAGGGGTCCGGCCGTTCTGGCACCCTTCGCACCGTGCGGCGCTTGCCAAATCGGACGAGCTGCGGCAAGGGAAAGCCATGGTTCCCTTTTCGTTCCACGACCAGGAGATGGTGCTGGTCGGCGCCGATGGCGCCCCCGGATCGAAAGGGGGTGCGAGCGCGCTCTACTGGCCGTGCGAGCAGGCGCTGCTGGTCGCCGACCTGCACCTGGAGAAGGCCAGCTTCTTCGCCCGCACCGGGCAGATGCTGCCCCCCTACGACAGCCGCGAGACGCTGGAACGGCTCGCCATGGCGGTGCGGGCCACCGGCGCGCGGCGGGTCTTCGCACTGGGAGACAATTTCCACGACAGCGCCGGTCCGGACCGGCTGGAGCCGCACGCGGCCGGAATGCTGGATGCGCTCACCCGCGCGCTCGACTGGGTGTGGATCACCGGCAACCACGATCCGCATCTGGGCGTCGAAGCGGGCGGCACCCGGCTGGAGGAACTGGCGGTCGGCGGCATGGCCCTGCGCCACCAAGCCGTGCCCGGCACGCGCGAGGCCGAGGTTTCCGGCCACTTCCACCCGCGGCTGATGGTGGAGGCACGCGGCCGGCGGATCACCCGGCCCTGCGCGGTGCGCAGCGAGAACCGGCTGATCCTGCCCGCATTCGGCGCCCTGACCGGGGGTATGAACGCGGGCGATCCGGCGATCCTCTCGGCGCTCCAGCCGGCCGAGGCGATCGAGGCGCTGGTGCCCGCGCGCGGACAGCTCGTTCGCTATCCCCTCTGGCGGAAAGCCGCCTGAGCACCTATATCGCGGACCTTGCCGGTAAGACGGCTCGGGGCTCCTTATGCATCACCGCGAAATCCCGCTTTGCGCGGGAGGGCGAATCGCATTAATGACCGCCGAATCTAGCTACGTCGATAGTAACGACTCAGGAGAACGCATATAGCACCCCCACCCCGGCGCATGATGACGCCACCGGTCAAGAGTGGACCGCGCTTCAATAACATGATCCAGTCCGACAAGGTCCGCGTCATCGACCATGAGGGCGAGAACCTGGGCGTCATGTACACGCGCCAGGCGATCGAGCAGGCAGCCGAGGTCGGTCTCGACCTCGTCGAAGTCTCCCCGAACGCCGATCCGCCGGTGTGCAAGTTCCTTGACGTCGGCAAGTACCGTTACGAGGCACAGAAGAAGGCAAACGCCGCACGCAAGACGCAGAAGACGCAGGAGATCAAGGAGATCAAGATGCGTCCGAACATCGACGACCATGACTACGATACGAAGATGCGCAATGTCGTGCGCTTCATCGAGGACGGCGACAAGGTCAAGGTGACGCTGCGCTTCCGTGGCCGTGAGCTTTCGCACCAGCAGCTGGGCATGGATCTGCTCCGCCGCGTGCAGCAGGACGTGGAAGAGATCGCCAAGATCGAAGCCTATCCGCGCATGGAAGGCCGCCAGATGCTGATGGTGCTCTCGCCGAAGTAAGCGATGGTCGTCAGGTCTGACGCAAACGAGGGGCGCGGCCGATGGCCGCGCCCTTTGGCGTTTGGCCGTTTGGCACGAGAGCGTCCATCACGCTCCCAATCACGAGGGCTGGACCGTTCAGGTTGGCGCCGGCAGCATTTCGGGCATGGCCCCAGGCTGCAGGTCGGGCCGTGGCCTGCCCCGCCGCAGCCGCATCGTCGCCGGAGGATCGGCGCCGTCGGTCTCCTCCAGCAGGATCAGCCCCCGGCCCGGCTCCTGCACCAGCGCGGCGGCGCCGTGCGGGCGGATCAGGTGGATCGCGCAGCGCATTTCGCCAAGCTGCGTCTGCTTCACCGGCAGCACGCCCAGCCCCGTCAGGTTGCCGAACTCCTGACGCAGCACCTGCCGCGTCACCGGCCCGAAATCGCGGTTGGCGACGTAGCTCACCCGCGTCCGCGCGCGCCCGGCCACCACCGTGACCGCCTTGGCGCCGATCGACACCCCCTCGTCGCCCCGGCGCGCGCTCACCCAGTCACCCAGGAAATCGCCGAGATGGCATTCGGGTGTGGTCCGGGTCTCGGCGGGGGAGCACCCTGCGAGCAACAGCGCCTGCGCCGTCAGCCCCAGGATGGCCCGCTTCACGCGTCCAGCCCGCCCGTGTAGGTGACCCGCCCGGTCTTGGCGCTCCTGCGCGAGGTCATCACCGCGCGGCGATTGCCCTGCCGCACGATCGAGCACGACACCCGGCCGGAGGCGGTGTCGCCCGCAGCGGGGTATTCCAGCACCAGTTGATCGAACACCAGGTTGTCCCGGATCCACCGCGCGACCTCCGCGTTCGATACGCCGGGCACCGCGAACTCGGCGGCCTCGCCTTTCAGGTGCTGCGATCCGGTCGCCCCGCCGGCGAGTGCATTCACCGCCGGCGAGCGGAAACCGGCGATTATCCGCACCGGCCGCCCGAACTGCGCGCGCACGCGTTCCAGCACCCACTCGCACAGATAACGCAAGGCGAGGATCTCGTCCGGATGCGCGGGCCAGTTATCGGCGCCGTGATGGGTGCGCAGGAGTTCGGAGAGCCGGAAATGCGGCGTCAGCATGATGTCGCGCCTCTGCTCGATCACGGCGGCCAGGCTCTGCGCATCGTAGTTCATCGCGGCGGCAATCCTTTCAAGCGTGGCCTTTCAGCCGTGGACGTCGTCCGAAGGATTTGCGGGTGTGTTCTGTTATCGCTGCCCGCACGGACGCCCCGCCGGAAGGCCGGCGAGAGCCACAAGTTCAATCAAAAAGCGCGAGCCCGGGATCGGCAGCCGAACGACTGCCGTTTGTTCCGGACTAGCAAGCTTTGCGGATGAAGCAAGTGCGCGGGCATGACATTCGCCGTGAAGACTTCGCCGGAGCGGCTTCATCCCCGGCATGCAATCCCTCAGTTGCCCTTCCACTCGCGGCGTTCCTCCGCCGCGCGCAGGACTTCGTAGGCGAGCTGGTAGGTCTGGAAGGCCTTGGCCGCCTCGCCATCGTTGGGGCGCACGTCGGGATGGACTTCCTTGGCCCTGGTGCGCCACGCCTTGCGTACCGCGTCGAAGTCCGCATCGGGATCGAGGCCGAGCGCTTCGAGCGCGCGCAGTTCGTCGCGGCTGCGGGTGCCGTCGCCCGAACCACCCCAGCCGTAATGCGCCGATTCCTTGTAGCCGGACGTCTCGGCCTGCTCGCTCGCCTCGCGGGCCGCGGCTTCCTCGGCGTCCAGGCCGGCGAAGTAGTCCCAGCCGGAATTGTATTCGGCGGCGTGCTTCTGGCAGAACATCCAGCGGTCGCGGCTGTTGGGGCTCTTGGGAGCGGGGCAATCGCCCGGATCGTTGCAGCCGTGGCGATCGCACAGGCGCACCTGCGCCGCCTCGCGCGAGCTGCCGTAGCCGCGCCAGCGCGGAAAACCCCAGTCTGCGGATCGGCGTACGCGGCTCATCAGATCGGCGATACGCTGCGAATCGGCGCCGATGCAACCCCGGTCATGCTTAAAAAGAGTCGCGCACGAAAAAGACGACCGGCGCGCGCGGCCCGCGCGCGCCGGCCATGCATCAGTCGATGGTGACGGTCACCGCGCGGCGGTTCTGCGCCCACGACGCCTCGTCGGAACCGAGCGCGATCGGGCGCTCCTTGCCGTAGGACACCGTGGTCACGCGCGAGGTATCGACGCCCAGGCTCGCCAGGTAGTTCTTGGCGGCATTGGCGCGGCGCTCACCCAGCGCGATGTTGTATTCGCGGGTGCCGCGCTCGTCGCAGTGGCCCTCGATCGTGGCGCGCTTGTTCGGATACTGCTGCAGCCACTGCGCCTGCTTGGCGAGCGCCGCCTGACTCTGCGGATCGATGTCCGACTTGTCGAGCTGGAAGTAGATGGTGTCCGCGCCCATCATCTTGGCGACGAAGTCGGCCTGGCTGCCGGGCTGCGCGGCGCCGTAGGAATCGGTCGGCTGCGTGGTCGAGGTGGCCGGGCCCGGATCGGGCGGCAGCTGCGCCGGAGCCTTCTTGCCGCAGGCGGAGATGGCGAGCGCACCGGCGACGACCAGCGCGGTGGCGCCGACGCGGGTAATGCGCGCGGATGAGAGGGAAACAGGCATCGGCAATCTCCTATGTCGCTCGCCCAACAGAACTGGCCGGAAGAATGGGCGGCATGGCGTGATGGTTCCGTGCAATTTTCTACACAGTCAAGATGAACGTGGCGCAACCTGAACGCACTCGATGCGTCCCCGGATCGCTCCGGGGCCGCATCGGCGTTGCCTCAGGCCGCCGTCAGGGCCGGATCGGGCCCCAGGCCGGGTCCGAAGCGCCCACCGGGGTCGGCAGCTTGCGTTCGTTGCGCCCCGTCAGGTCGACCTGCCAGATCGAGGCGAGGCCGCTGCGCTGCTCGGTGCGGAAGAACTGCACGATGCGCCCGTTCGGCGACCACGTCGGCGCCTCGTCCTGCCACGAATTGGTGAGGTGGCGCATACCGCCGCCGCTGGGCGTCATGACCGCAATGCGCAGGTTACCCGCAATATGCGTGAAGGCGATCTGGTCGCCGCGCGGGCTCCATTCCGGCGTCGCCGCGCGGCCGCCGAAGAAGCTGATGCGGTTCTGGTTCGAACCGTCCGCGTTCATCACGTAGATCTGCTGGCTGCCGGAACGGTCGCTTTCGAACACGATCTTCGAACCGTCCGGCGAGTACGACCCGCCGATGTTGATGCCCGGGCCGTTGGTCAGGCGCTGCGGGGTGCCGCCCCCCGCCGACGAGATGCGGTAGATGTCGGTCGTGCCGCCCTTTGCCATCGAATAGAGCACCCACTTGCCGTCCGGTGACCAGCGCGGCGCCAGCGTGGGCGCGCCGGTGCGGGCGATCAGCGTCTGGCGATCGGTGGCGAGGTCATACGAGTAGATGCTGGGCTGTCCGTTCAGATAGGACAGGTACATGATCTTCTTGTAGTCCGGCGAATAGCGCGGGGTCAGCGCCATCGACTGGCCGCTGGTCAGGAAGCGGTGGTTGGCGCCGTCCGAATCCATGATCGCAAGACGCTTCATGCGGTGGTCCTTGGGACCGGTCTCGGCGATGTAGGCGATCTTCGAATCGAAGAACGGGCTTTCGCCGGACAGGCGCGAATAGACCATGTCGGCGCACTTGTGCGCGGCGCGGCGCCAGTCTGACGGCGGAACCTGCCAGCCGCCCTTCACCAGCTGCTGCTTGAGCTGCACGTCGTAGAGGTAGCAGCCGATCGTCAGGCTGCCGTCACCCCCGGCGCGCACGAAGCCCTGCACCAGCATGTCGGCCCCGCGCGAGGTCCAGGGCGCGTAGTCGGGCGCCTGGATCTGGCCATAGGCGGGCTGCGGCAAGCCGTCCGGGCCCGAGGGCTTGAACAGGCCGTTGTTCTTGAGATCGCCCGCCACGACTTGCGCCAGTGCCCGGCCGAGCTGGCCGGTGGTGCCCGCGTTGGTCTGGGTCGGCACGTCCTGGTCGGTGGCGAAGGTGGTGATGGCGATGCCGAGATCATTCCACGCGCTGTCGTCCGACACCGTGACTTCGAGGCCGCCGTCCTGCGGTGCCGGCGGCGTGATGACCGGGGCCTGCTGGGCGAAGGCCGTACCCGATACGCCAAGCATCAATCCCAGTGCTAGAATGCGGGTTATCTTCATTGCGATAGCCTTCTGTCAAACGTGGTCGTGACGACCTTCCAGCCCTCGTAGAGATCGTCGGGCAAGTTGAATGGTGCTGCAAGCCTTACCGCGCGCACGGCCTGTTCCTGATGACGCTCCACTTGCGCGCGGTTGGAGGCGTTGACGCCGCTGGTGCCGATCACCTCGGGCGCGCCCGCCAGGCTGCCGTCGCGGTTGAGGCGGAAGCGCACCTTGGTGACGAGCAGTTCCACGTCGGCACCCTGCGGCGCCTGCCAGTGCGGCTTGAGCTGCCGGTTGATCGCCGCACCCAGCGCCGAACGGGCCGAGGGGCCGATCTCGGACGCGGGCGTGCCGGTCTGCTTGGGCGCGCTGGACGTAGCGCCGGGCGTGCCGCTCTTGAAGGCGTCGTCGAAGGAACTGGTCCCGGCCTTCTTCGGCGGGGTAGCCGAATTGCTCGAACCCGCGCTGGTGCTCGGCGCCTTGCCTGCGGGAGCGGGCTTCGCGGCAGGTTTCGGCGACGGCTTCTTGACGATGGAGTCGATCGCGCTGGACTGGCGTGTCGGCGGCTTGGGCGCAGGCTTGGGAGGAGCCGGTTTCGGCTTCGGCTGGGGCTTCGGCGCAGGCTTCTCCACCGGCTTGGGCGGAATGGGCTTGGGCACCGGCTTCGGAGCGGGTTTCGGTTTGGGCTTTGGCTGGGGTGCCGGCTTGGGCGGTTCGGGCGCGGGGGCCGGTTCGGGTTCAGGCTCGGGCGCCGGGGCCGGTTCGGGCGCCGCTTCCGCCGGAGCGGGTGCAGGCGCGGGCTCGCCCAGTTCCGGGCTCTTGTCCGGGCTGGCCTCGCCGGGGTTGGGCGCGGTCGAGGTCAGGCCGACCTCGTCGCTGATCGTCACCTCGATGCGCTCGGGCGGCTTGACGGTATTGTTGCCTCGCGGGCTGAACAGGATCGCCGCCAGGACCGCCACGTGCAGCAGCACCGCGACGACCAGACCGACCCGTTCTTCCTTGCGCACTCCCAGAATGGCCATCAGGCGGACCCTAGCTCCCCTGCCTTAACCGCCGCTGACATCGGTCACCAGCGAGATCGAGGTGAAGCCCGCGCGGTTGAGTTCGCCCATCACTTCCATCACCCGGCCATAGTCGAGCGCCTTGTCGGCGCGCAGCG
Source organism: Novosphingobium resinovorum (assembly GCF_036352595.1). Lineage (GTDB taxonomy): Bacteria > Pseudomonadota > Alphaproteobacteria > Sphingomonadales > Sphingomonadaceae > Novosphingobium > Novosphingobium resinovorum_B. Next base: position 15,589 of record NZ_JAZFAX010000036.1, on the reverse strand, counting down.
TGACCAGCGGCGGCTTGCCGTCGGGGCCGGTCGGGGTGGCGGCCAGCCGCTCGGCCAGTTCGCCCGAGGCCAGTTCGTCCGCCTCGTAGAACACCGCGCCGTCGCGGCGCAGGGTGATGGTGATCTGGCCCTGCTCCTCGCTCATCGCCTTGGCGCGGCTTTCGGGCAGCTCGATCGGCACCGCCGCCTTCAGCAACGGCGCGGTGACCATGAAGATGATGAGCAGCACCAGCATCACGTCGACCAGCGGGGTGACGTTGATCTCGGCCATCGGCCCGCGACCGCCGCGCCCTCGCCTGCGGCCTCGGCCGCCTCCGCCCGACATTCCCATCGCCATCAGCGCTGCTCCAGCTGACGGGTCAGCGCGGCGTGGAGGTGATCGGCGAAGCGCTGCAGGCGGGCCTCGAAGCCGTTCACCTTATGCGAGAAGCGGTTGTAGGCGATGACCGCGGGGATCGCCGCGAACAGGCCGATGGCGGTGGCGAACAGCGCCTCCGAAATACCCGGCGCGACGACCGCGAGCGAGGAATTCTGCTGCTGGCCGATGTCGAAGAAGCTCTTCATGATGCCCCACACCGTGCCGAACAGGCCGACGAAGGGCGCCACCGAACCGACGGTCGCCAGGAAGTTCAGGCGGTCGGAAAGCTTGTCCGCCTCCTCGCCCACCGAGGAATTCAGGATCGTGGCGATGCGCTGGCGGGCGCCCTCGGCGTCGATGCCGGCACCGACGTTGCGCTTGAATTCGCCAAGGCCCGCGCCCGCGACCTTGCCCATCGGCACGTCGCCGCGCTTGCGCTCCTTCTGGTAGGTGTCGAAGTTCTGGGCTTCCCAGAAGCCTTCCTCGTACTCGTCGCAGCGGCGGGTGATGGCGCCCATGCGCACGGTGAAGGTGACGACGATCATCCACACCCAGATGCTGGCGAGGATCAGGCCCACCATGATTGCCTGCACGATGATGTCGGCGTCGAGGAACAGTTTCACCGGGTTCAGGTGGCTGTCGTCACCGGCGAAGCTGATGGTCGAGGCAAGCAGGTCGAGCGTCATTCTGGTCCTTCCGGGGCCGGAGCGGCGATGGGTTCAAGTGTGGCGAAGGCCTGTTGCCAGGCTTCGGGCTGTCGGCGCGGTCGTCCTTCAGGGCTGATGAACGCGACCTTTACGGCCGCCTCGCACAGCCTGACCTCACCGCGCAATGCGACCTGTCGCAGCACGCTGGCGACGCGGCCGGTGCTTTCGGCCCAGGTCTCGACGATGATGGTGTCGCCCAGCCGCGCCGGGGAGAGATAGCGCAAGTTCGCCTCGGCCACGGTGTAGAGGCCGGTGCCCGCCTCCAGCGCGGCGCGCTGGTCGATGCCCAGCACGTCGAGCAGGTCGGAGCGGGCGCGCTCGAACCAGCGCAGGTAATTGGCGTGATAGACCACCCCGCCCGCGTCGGTGTCCTCGTAGAACACGCGCAAGGGGTAGCGGTGGACCTTGCCGTCGATCACGCCCGTGGCGGGCGCAAGAGGTATGGATGGTGCGTCCGTCATGCCGGGCGGTTGTGTAACGGCAGGCGGCACGACTTCAAGCCCGCTGGCCGCTTTTCCCCCTCATCACGGCGCGTTGCCCGCCAGCGAGCGATATCCGCAAGGCCTTCACTCCGCGCGGCGGCGGTCAGACATGGTCGCCCCTCAGGTCGGTTTCGGCAACCGGCTCCGCACCCAATCCGCTCCGCATCGCGGCAGGCGGCCGCTGCAGCCAAGTGCTTACGCGATAGCCGACCCTCACCATCGGCTGCTCCACCACGACGCGGCAGACCCAGGCCACCAGCGACGAGGCGGCGATGGTGGCTCCGTAAAGCAGCAGCAGGCGCTGCCATCCGGGCAGGGCAAGCGCTTGCATATCGCCCAGTGCATGCAGCACCGCGAAATGGACCAGATAGATGCTGAAGCTGATCTCTCCGATGAAGCCCAGCACGGGATTGACCAGCCACCGCGGCTCATAGCGCGCCGCCACGAAGACCAGCCCGCCAAGCGGAAACAGCATCAGCAGTTGCGTCGCCGGGATGCGATCGCCCAGGCAGCCGACGAGGACCGCCGAGGCGACGACGACACCCGGCAGGACGTGCCTGCCCGCCCCCGCCGGGCGCGCGATGCCATTCTCGCGAAACCAGGTGAACAGTACGAGCCCGATCAGGAATGCCGGCAGGCTGGTCAGGAAGTTGAAATGGAAGAAGTCCTTCCACATCGGATCGTGTATCTTCAGGATGATCGGCAAGGCGCCATTGATCACCGCCACGCCAAGCGACACGCACAGCAGGAGCGACGCCCGCCGCAGGCTTGCGGCGTGGTACAGCAGCAGCGGGAAGATCGCGTAGAACATCACTTCCGAGGCGATGCTCCACCCCCCGGGCACCACGCTGTTCATGCCGTGCGGATCGAACCCGTGCACGAACAGGAAGGCGAAGGCCATGTCGAACCCGGTGACGGGCGGCGCGACGAAATCGACGCCCAGCAGCGACGGCGAGAGCAGGTAGAACATCGCAGCCAGATAGAACATCGGCGCGATCCGGAAGAAACGCCGCACGTAGAAGCTGGGCAGGTCGAGCGTGGCCGGCTTCGTGACCAGGGAGAGCGTCAAGGCGCTGACCATGAAGAACAACTGCACGCCCCGCAGGCCGAAGCGAAAGAAGTCCGTCAGCATCGCCGGCGCATCGTTCACCGACTGTCCGACATGCGTCATGACGACACCCAGTATGGCCACCCCGCGCAAGCTGTCCAGGAATTGATGGCGCGCCATGATACCCCCGGCAGCAGGCTACACCGGGACGCGGCAGCCGAGGCGAAAATCGCCGCCGGAATGGATTGAAAGAATCGTCATCCCGGACCGGCCGTCCGGGAAAGGCCCTTCAGTCCGCGATCATCTGGAAGAACTGGCGCCCGCCGAAGATGTGGACGTGCAGATGCGGCACTTCCTGGTGGCCGTTGGTGCCCATGTTCACCATCAGCCGATACCCCGGCCCGTCCAGCTCCAGCTGGCGGGTGACGGTGCCCACCGCGCGCATGAACCCCGCGATCGTCGCGTCGTCGGCCCCGGCGGTGAAGTCGTCCCACGACACATAGGGCCCCTTCGGGATCACCAGCACATGCACCGGCGCCTGCGGGCGGATGTCGTTGAAGGCCAGCGCGAACTCGTCCTCGTAGACTTTCGCGCACGGCAGTTCGCCGCGCAGGATCTTCGCGAAGATGTTGTTCTCGTCATACGGCAGCTTGGGATCGATGGGCATTTCGCTCTCCGTCAGTCTTTGAGCCGTCAGTTGCCGGGGCGTGCGGCCTTCTCGGCGATGCCCGAGACGCCTTCGCGGCGATCGAGTTCGGCGAGTACCTCGGCCAGGGCCACGTCCTTCGCGCCCAGCAGCACCATGAGATGAAAGATCAGGTCCGCCGCCTCGCCGACGAGGGCCTCATGGTCCTCGGTCAGGGCGGCGATCACCGTTTCGGTGGCTTCCTCGCCCAGCTTCTGCGCGATCTTGCCCAGGCCCCTGGCGTTGAGCTTGGCGACGTAGCTGGAATCGGGATCGGCCGAACGCCGCCGGGCGATCGTGGCTTCGAGACGCGAGAGGGTGTCCGGGCTGCTCATGATGCGGCCATGGAATGCCCGCAGGGCGCGGTCAAGCGCCTCTTCAGTCCTCGCCGCGCTTGGACGACAGCTTGCGGCCCACCGCGACGCCGACGACGCCAAGGCCCAGCAAGAGCATGCTGCTCGGTTCGGGGAGCGGAATGCCCCCGGCGGCATAGGCGGGAACCGGCGCGGCAAAGACCGCGGCGAACGCCGAAAGATACTTGAACACCGGCACGGCGAATCCTCCTGTTGATCCGAGTGGCCGCATTCGCCATCGACTACAGGGTGCGCTGCAGCAAGCGCCGATCCGGGATTGTCCCGATGTGGTTCACTCCGTTAGTCGCATTCGGCTAACCACGAAGCGTTAACCTTCGCGTGCAGTCACCCGCGCGCCGGGATTCCCGCCGCGCGCAGGGCCGCGTGCGCCTCGGCCACGGTATGCTTGCCGAAATGGAAGATCGAGGCGGCCAGCACCGCCGAGGCCTTGCCCTCGGTGACGCCCGCGACGAGATGACCCAGATTGCCGACGCCGCCGCTGGCCACGACCGGGACCGAAACGGCTTCCGCGATCATACGGGTGAGCGCGAGGTCGTAGCCGTTCTGGGTGCCGTCGCCGTCCATCGAGGTGACGAGCAGTTCGCCGGCGCCGTAGTCGGCCAGCTTGATCGCATGTTCCAGCGCGTCGATGCCGGTGGCCTTGCGGCCGCCATGGGTGAAGATCTCCCACCTGCCGGGCGAAACCTGCCGGGCGTCCACCGAGGCGACGATGCATTGCGAGCCGAACTTCTCGGCGATATCGGCCACCACTTCGGGGCGCGAGACCGCCGCGGAGTTCACCGCCACCTTGTCCGCGCCCGCCAGCAGCAGCGCCCGGGCGTCCTCCGCCGTGCGCACGCCGCCGCCGACGGTCAGCGGCATGAAGCAGACTTCGGCGGTGCGCTGGACCACGTCGAGCAGGGTGCCGCGCCCTTCGTGGCTGGCGGAAATGTCGAGGAAGCACAGCTCGTCCGCGCCGGCGGCATCGTAGGCACGGGCCTGTTCGACGGGGTCTCCGGCGTCCTTGAGGTCGACGAAGTTGACACCCTTGACCACTCGCCCGTCACGGACGTCGAGGCAGGGGATGACGCGGACACGCACGGTCATTCAGGTCACTCCACGGGCTTGAAGAACAGCAGCACGGCGAACACCGCCACCACTGCGCACAGCGCGACGTTGAACAGGGTATAGAGCGCGAACTTGCGCGGATCGGCCGCGCGGGACGTCTCCACCTTGGAGCGGGCGCGGCTGAACAGCATGAGCCGCGCCTTGCCCTCGCGCCAGTCCCGGAAGGCGAACAGCGCCGCCGGCACGAAGATCACGAGCGCCAGCACCGCGACGAGGCGGTTGTCGTTCATCCCTCGCGTTCCGCGAACTGGATCGCGGCGGCAAGGTCGAGGCGGCCGTCGTAGAGCGCGCGGCCGGTGATGACGCCCTCGATCCCGTCCTTGGCATGCAGCGCCAGCAGGCGGATGTCGTCGAGGCCCTTGACGCCGCCCGATGCGATCACCGGCAGGTCGGTGCGGCGGGCGAGATCGACAGTGGCGTCGATGTTGACGCCCTTGAGCAGGCCGTCGCGGCCGATGTCGGTGAACAGCAGCGAAGCCACGCCCGCGTCCTCGAAGCGGCGGGCCATGTCGACGATCGAGACGTCGGAAACTTCGGCCCAGCCCTCGGTCGCGACCATGCCGTCGCGCGCGTCCACGGCGACGACGATGCCGCCGGGGAACTCTTTCGCCATGTCCTTGACGAACTGCGGGTCCTTGAGCGCGGCGGTGCCCATGACCACGCGGCTGACGCCAAGCTCGAACCAGCCCGCGACGGCCTCGGGCGTGCGGATGCCGCCGCCGAGCTGGACGTGGCCGGGGAACACCTCGAGGATGGCTTCCACCGCCTCGCGGTTCTCGGCGCGGCCCGCGAAGGAGCCGTCGAGATCGACGACGTGGAGGTACTGCGATCCGGCCTCGGCGAACAGCATCGCCTGCGCGGCGGGGTTGTCGCCATAGACGGTGGCGCGGTCCATGTCGCCTTCGGCGAGGCGCACGACCTGCCCTTGCTTGAGGTCGATGGCGGGGAAGACGATCATTGCGGCTTTCCTGAAGGTTGCGTGCGGGCTTCGACAAGCTCAGCCTGAGCGGGATTAGTGTAAATCGCGGGTTTCTTGAAGCACCAGCCCGAACCATCGCTCAGGCTGAGCTTGTCGAAGCCCCCGCAGCAAGGCGCTATGGCTTCCATTCCAGGAACCGCGCCAGCAGCGAAAGCCCGTAACCCTGGCTCTTTTCCGGGTGGAACTGCACGCCCACGACATTGTCCTTGGCCACCGCCGCGACAAGGCCGCCGCCATGGTCGGTCATCGCCGCCACGCATGCGCCGTCGTCGGGCTGGAAGTGGTAGGAGTGCAGGAAGTACGCCTCGCCCGGATCGATCAGGCCCTGCGCCGGATCCTTGCGGCCCAGGTTCACGTCGTTCCAGCCCATGTGCGGGATCTTGATCCCGGGGTCGGTGCGCTCGATCAGGCGGACTTCGCCCTCGATCCAGTCGAGCCCACGCGTCACGCCATGCTCCAGCCCGCGCGTGGCGAGCAGTTGCATGCCCACGCAGATGCCGAGGAACGGCGCCCCGCCGACGTGGACCCGCTCGGCCATCGCCTCGACCATGCCGTGAATGCCCCACAAGCCCTCGGCACAGGCGCGGAACGAGCCGACGCCCGGCAGGACGATGCGGTCGGCCGCGCGCACGACGTCGGGGTTGGCGGTGATCGCCACGTCCTCGGCCCCTGCCGCGCGCAGCGCGTTGGCGACCGAGTGCAGGTTGCCCGCGCCGTAGTCGATCAGCGCCAGCGTGGTCATCCAGCGAGGCCCGCGATGCTGTCGTCGAGGAAGCCGTGCGCCCACTCGATCACCTCGATGGTGGCCGCGCCGTTCGCCACGAAGGGATCCTGCGAGGCCAGAGCCTCGACCGCCGCCTTGCTCTCGCCCCTGGCCAGCAGGATGCCGCCCTCGCGCGGAACCTTGCGGCCCCAGCCCAGCAGGTGCCCTGCCGCATGCTGCTGCCGCAGCCAGGCGACGTGCGCATCGAGCAGTTCGTCGATCCGTTCGATCGGCGCGGTATAAGTGAGCGAGACGATGAAGCTGGCCATCAAAGCGTGTCCTGTCCGAGAATGCCCTTGGTCGAGGGGATTGCCCCGCCCTTGCGCGGATCGAGTTCCACCGCGCTGCGCATGGCGCGGGCGAAGCCCTTGAAGATGCCTTCGCAGATGTGGTGGTTGTTCGAACCGTACAGCAGTTCGATGTGGAGCGTAATGCCCACCGCCTGCGCGATCGAATGGAACCAGTGCTCGACCATCTCGGTGTCGAACTCGCCCAGCTTCTCCTGCGTGAAGGCGGCCTTCCACACCAGGTAGGGGCGGCCCGAGATGTCGAGCGACACGCGGCTCAGCGCCTCGTCCATGGGGGAATTAACGTCGCCGTAGCGCCCGATGCCCGCCTTGTCGCCCAGCGCCTTGGTGATGGCCTGGCCGATGGCGATGGCGCTGTCCTCGGTGGTGTGGTGCTGGTCGACGTGGAGGTCGCCCTTGATGTGGCACGTGATGTCGATCAGCGAGTGGCGGCTGAACTGCTCGATCATATGGTCGAGGAAGCCGATGCCGGTCTTCACGTCATAGGCGCCGGTGCCGTCGAGGTTCACCTCCACGGCAATGTCGGTCTCATGGGTCTTGCGGATGATCGAGGCGGTGCGCATGGCCGGTGCCTATATACTTGTACGCTGCGGAATCAATTCCGTGGCGCTGCCTTGGGGCACAACAATGCCGCCTGCGCGTTTCACAGGCAATATTCGGTCGCGCGTGGTGCGAGTTAGGGAAAACCCGGCCTGCCATGCTATTTTCCGTCCAAACCCGCTTGACCGGCCAAGGAACCATGAGCACGTAGGGCGCGATGAACGATACCACAGACAGCCTGATCCCTTACGACGAAATCGTGCAGGAGGCCCTGCGCGCCGTCGTTGGCCGCGTGCTCGGCCAGGTCGAAAGCTCCGGCGGCGTCCTTCCGGGCGGCCACCACTTCTACATCACCTTCAAGACCGGTGCCCCCGGGGTCAGCATTCCCGCCGACTTGCGCGCCCGGTTTCCGGACGAGATGACGATCGTGCTCCAGAACAAGTTCTGGGATCTGGGCGTCACCGACACCGGTTTCACGGTGAGCCTCTCGTTCAACGGCATGCCCGCCAAGCTGGACATTCCCTTCTCGGCGATCACCGCCTTCGTCGATCCGGCGGTGGATTTCGGCCTGCAGTTCCAGGCCATGATCGATGACGAGGCCGAGGAACCCGCTCCGGCGGAGAACGATGCGGAACGCGATATCGCCTCGCGCATTACTCCCAGCGAAGACGGCTCGAACGTCGTCTCTGTCGATTTCGGCAAGAAGAAGTGACCGGGCCCGCCCGGTAAAGAGGGCGAAGATGGCAACCGTTCTGAAGGACAATCTGAAAGGCGGGGCCAAGAAGGCGGCCAGCGTCGTCGCGGCGCCCGCCAAGGGTCTCAAGACCCTGGCCGACAACGGCGGCGAACTTCACGGGCCGAGCCCGAACCCCGCCACCAACCTGGTCATCGCCGACATCGCCCTGCGCACCGCGACCACCATCGCCCGCCGCGCGGTGGAGCGCGGAGTGCTCGGCGCCAGCTATTCGCCCCGGAAGGCCAAGTCGATCCTGCGCGGCCGCACCATCGGCGAGACGCTGCTGCACGGCGCCCTCGCCCGAGTCGCGCTGGCCTCGGTTCCCGGCGCGCTGGTCGTCGGCGGGGCGCTGGTGGCAAAGACCCTCTACGACCGCAGCCGCGCCCGGCAGGCGCGGGCCGAAGGGACGGAGCAGTTGCAGGACATGGCCGAGGACGGGGCGGCGGAGGACTGAGAAGCCCCCCCGCCGCGCACACACGAACACGAATCCTTGATTCCGACGCGCATCGTCGCCATCGGAGGTCATGGTCCAGACAGCCCCCTCTCCCGACACCACCGGCACGCTCGCCCGCCGCGGCCTGATGTTCATCCTGTCCTCCCCCTCGGGCGCGGGCAAGACGACGATCGCGCGCATGCTGCTGGAGCACGATCCGCAGCTGCGCAACTCGGTGTCCTGCACCACCCGCCAGCCCCGCCCCGGCGAGATCGACGGCGAGCATTACCACTTCGTCAGCCACGAACAGTTCGACCGCATGGCCGAGGCCGGCGAGTTCCTGGAGTGGGCGACCGTGTTCGGCCAGAGCTACGGCACCCCCAAGGCGCAAGTGAAGGCGGGCCTCAAGGACGGCGTCGACTACATGTTCGACATCGACTGGCAGGGCACGCAGCAACTCTATCAAAAGCTGGAGCGCGACGTGGTGCGCGTGTTCCTGCTCCCCCCCAGCATCGAGGAACTGCGCCGCCGCCTGACCGGTCGCGGCACCGACAGCGCCGAAGTGATCCACGGCCGCATGGAACGCGCCCGGTCCGAGATCAGCCACTGGGACGGCTACGACTATGTCGTGGTCAACGATGACATCGCCAGCTGCTTCGAGGAAGTGAAGAAGATCCTCCACGCCGAGCGCCTGCGCCGCGCACGGCAGACGGGGCTGATCGGCTTCGTGCGCGAACTGATGCAGCCGGACGACTGAGCGGCTGGCGCTGTAACGCGGGGGCTTCGACAAGCTCAGCCTGAGCGGGATTTAAAGACCTGCTCTCAAAACCGCTCAGGCTGAGCTTGTCGAAGCCCCCGCCGCAGACGCCACCCTCACCCGACGACAGCCTTGCCCCGCGCCCCAACTCCCTCTAGGCCGCGCGCCGACAGTTTCATCCCTTCCGGAGACCACACCCATGTCCGACCTCGCCGCCCAGATCGAAGCCGCATTCGATGCACGCGACACCGTCACCCCCGCGAGCGCCGATGTCCGCAAGATCGTCGACGAAGCGCTGGAACTGCTCGATTCGGGCCAGGCCCGCGTCGCCGAGAAGATCGATGGCGAATGGGTCGTCAACCAGTGGCTCAAGAAGGCGGTCCTGCTCTCGTTCCGCCTGAACGACAACGCGGTGATCGACTACGCCGCCGGCGGCGCGCCGGGCTACGACAAGGTGCCGCTCAAGTTCGCAGGCTGGGATGATGCCCGCTTCAAGGCCGCAGGCGTGCGCGTGGTCCCCGGCGCCGTGGTGCGCCGCAGCGCCCACATCTCGAAGGGCGTGGTCCTCATGCCGAGCTTCGTGAACCTCGGTGCCTACGTCGGCGAAGGCACCATGGTCGACACCTGGGCGACCGTCGGTTCGTGCGCGCAGATCGGCAGGAACGTGCACATCTCGGGCGGCGCCGGCATCGGCGGCGTGCTTGAGCCGCTGCAGGCCGGCCCGGTCATCATCGAGGATGGCGCCTTCATCGGCGCGCGTTCGGAAGTGGCCGAAGGCGTGATCGTGGGCGAAGGCGCGGTGCTGTCGATGGGCGTGTTCATCGGCGCCTCGACCAAGATCGTCGACCGCGCGACCGGCGAAGTCCACATCGGCCGCGTGCCGCCTTACGCCGTGGTCGTCCCCGGCGCGATGCCCGGCAAGCCGCTGCCGGACGGCACCCCCGGCCCGTCGCTCTACTGCGCCGTGATCGTCAAGACCGTGGACGCGCAGACCCGCTCGAAGACCGGCATCAACGAACTCCTGCGCGACTAAGCCGCGCAGACGCGGGACGGGCGGCGGAACGTCGTCCGTCCCGGCGTGTTGTCGATTGCAAGGGTGCAGCCTGAGGCCGCCCGCAATCGGAGCGACACGCCATGGAAACCCGGGGACAGGAAGTCCGTCTCGACAAGCAGGACGCCCGCAGCGGCGCTACTCCCGGAGTGGTGCGCTACGTCCTGCTCATCAGCCTGGCGCTGGTGGTGATCGCGCTCTCGGCGATCTGGATCACCGGCGCGCTGACCTCTCCCGACGATACCGGCGGCACGGCGGACACCCACAAGGCCGTCGCCGAGCACAACGACCAGACGCCGTGAGCGCCAATCTGGACCGCTTCGTCGCCGCGCAGGACGAGGTGTTCGATGCCGTGCGCGCCGAACTCGTGCACGGCGAGAAGCGCACGCACTGGATGTGGTTCGTGTTCCCGCAAGTCGGCGGACTGGGCACGAGCGAGATGGCACGCCGCTACGCGATCGAGGGGCTGGCCGAGGCGGAGGCCTATCTCGCGCATCCGGTGCTGGGCGCGCGACTGGCGGAGGCCACGCAGCTCATGCTCGGCTGGGCCGGCCGGCGCACCGCCTTCGCCATTCTCGGGCAGGTCGATGCGATGAAGTTCTGCAGTTCGATGACCCTGTTCGAACTGGCCGCGCTCGGCCGGCCGGGCGCGGAGCGCTTCGCCCATGCCCTCGACGCCTTCTGCCAGGGACGGCGCGACGAGCACACGCCGCACCTGCTCAAGGTCGGCGCCACCCGCGCCGCCTGACGGGGGAATGCGCCGGACGGGGAACTTTTCGCGCCCCGGCGCCGTTCCATCAGACGGCCCGAACCACAAAGAGGCCATGAAGGCCGCCGTCGGGCCGACGGGAGAGCAGTCATGTATCGTTCCGGCGACGAGGTTCATCTCGACGACGACGAGGCGCGCGGGGGAAGCACACCGCATATCGTCCGCTATGTCCTGTTGACCAGCCTGGCACTAGCCGTGCTCGCGATGTCGACGGTCTGGATCACCCGGGCCCTGTCCGATCAGCCAAACCATGCACCGGTAACGGCGGAACAGCACGCGCTGGGAAGTTGAACGGGATCGCGGGAAAACAGGACGAAAAATGCCAGGAGCCGCCGCTTTGGCGATCGCCGGGTGCGGCGGCTCCTGTCAATCTGACGGCCGAAGCCGCCATCTCCTGTGCCCACAGCGATTAGCGCCGACCGGTTGCCAATTCGTTAATGCCGCGCCCTCGCCCGGCATCGCCCGAGCGGGCAATCCCGCCGCCCGGCACCTGTCCAAAGCGCGCGCTTGATCGCGCCGCCCGCACCGCATAGCCCTGTCGCATGGGAGAATTCGATTACGTCATCGTCGGCGGTGGCAGCGCCGGGTGCGTGCTGGCCAACCGCCTCAGCGCCGATCCGCGAAACCGCGTGCTGCTGCTGGAGGCCGGCGGCAAGGACGACTACATCTGGATCCGCGTGCCGGTGGGCTACCTCTACTGCATCGGCAACCCGCGCACCGACTGGTGCTTCTCGACCGAGGCGGAGGCCGGGCTCGGCGATCGTGCGCTGAAATATCCGCGCGGACGGGTGCTGGGCGGCTGTTCCTCGATCAACGGCATGATCTACATGCGCGGGCAGGCGGCGGACTACGACGGCTGGCGGCAGGCGGGCAACCCCGGCTGGGGCTGGGACGACGTGCTGCCCTACTTCACCCGCGCCGAGGACCACTACGAGGGCGCCGGCCCCTTCCACGGCGGCGGCGGCGAGATCCGGGTCGAAAAGCAGCGCCTGCGCTGGGACATCCTCGAAGCCTTCCGCGACGCCTGCGAGGAGCACGGCATCCCCCATTCCACCGACTTCAACACCGGCGACAACGAGGGCGCGGGCTTCTTCCAGGTCACGCAGCGCGGCGGCTGGCGCTGGAGCGCGGCCGACGCTTTCCTCAAGCCGGTGCGCAGCCGCGCCAACCTCAAGGTCGAGACCGGCGCGGTGGTGGACCGGGTGATCGTCGAAGGCGGCCGCGCGGTCGGCGTCGCCTATGCGGTGGGAGGAACCCGGCGCGAGGCGCGGACGGCGGGCGAAGTGGTGCTGGCGGCGGGCGCGATCGGCTCCCCGGCGATCCTGGAACGCAGCGGCGTGGGCGAGGCGGCACGGCTGGCGAGCCTTGGCATCGCCCCGCTGCTGGACCGGCCCGAAGTCGGCGCCAACTTGCAGGACCACCTGCAACTGCGCTGCGCCTACCGCGTCTCGGGCGTCGCCACGCTGAACGCGCGGGCGGCGAACCTGTTCGGCAAGGCGCTGATCGGCCTCGAATATGCGCTGCGCCGCACCGGGCCGATGGCGATGGCGCCCAGCCAGCTCGGGGTGTTCACCCGCAGCCATGCGCGCTATGCGACGCCGAACCTCGAATACCACGTCCAGCCGCTCAGCCTTGCCGCGTTCGGCGGGGCGCTCGATCCCTACCCGGCCTTCACCGCCAGCGTCTGCAACCTGCGGCCGGAAAGCCGGGGCACCACCCGCATCACCGCCGCCGACCCCGCCGCCGCACCGTCGATCCGCCCCAACTACCTTTCCGCCGAGGAAGACCGCCGCGTCGCCGCAAAGGCCATCCGCATCACGCGCGGCATCGTCGCCCGGCCCGCGCTGGCCCGCTATCATCCGCAGGAAGTGCGCCCCGGCATGGCCTTCGCCAGCGAGGAAGACCTGCAACGCGCGGCGGCCGAGATCGGCACGACGATCTTCCACCCGGTCGGCACGGCGGCGATGGGATCTGTCGTCGATGCAAGGCTGCGGGTGATCGGGCTGGACGGCCTGCGCGTGATCGACGCCTCGGTGATGCCGACGATCACCTCGGGCAACACCAATGCGCCGACGATGATGATCGCCGAAAAGGGCGCGGAAATGCTGCTGGCAAAGTAAGCCGAAGGTCGCCCGTTCCTCCCCCTGCGGGGGAGAGGGACCATGCGCAGCATGGTGGAGGGGCACGCGGCAGATCGCGGATGCTGGAAGGACAGCGCTTTTTCCGGGTGCGTGCAGAGGGGGCGTGTGTCCACGAGGGTGCCCCTCCACCACCCTGCGGGTGGTCCCCCTCCCCCGCAGGGGGAGGATGCATACGACAATGCCCGCTGGCGAGTGCGGGCCTAACGCCGGGGGAAGTCAACGCAACCGAGAGTGAACATCGGGTCGGCGTCGGGAGCGTCCAAGCAGGGACGCGGGGTCTTGTGTTCCACCTGCTCTGACGAGCGGCCGGGTAGCGGTGGTCAGCCCGGCTCGACCTTGGCATTCCATCGGAGCCGTCCCGTATGACCGACGTTAGGGTTCGCGTCGTTGGCGGTCATGGGTCATCCGGGATAGCCTTCGCGGTGTCTGTCCATAAGGACAAAGCGGTTCGAAGGACGTTTCCAGAGCCGAGAGGACGGTCCGGGTCTTCGTTGGGCGCGTGGTTCGCACGATCGCGGCTGAAACCGCATCCCGGCCCACGACGCCGACCCGATACACCGAAAGCGACGTGTACCTCGTCACTCCGGATGCTGGGGCATATAACCTATTTGGATATAAATGTCAAGCCTGCCGCCCCCATCAGGCCAGGAATTCGCGCGTGCGCTTGACGATCTCGCCGACGTAGTCGCGCGCTTCGCGCCCGCTCCGCGCCGCCGCGATCAGCGGCACTTCCAGGCCGAGCACCTGCCCGCGCGGCAGGGCCTCGACGAATTCGCGCAAGGGCAATTCGCCCTGTCCGGGAATCATGCGCCCGCTCATCGCCTCGGCCATGTAGTCGTCGCCGCCCTTGCGCGGGACGTCGCTGAGCTGGACGTGGCCGATCAGCGCTGGGTCCAGTTCGGCGACCTGCCGCACCGTCCCGCCCGAGCGGAAGAAGTGCATGGAATCGATCAGCACCGTCGCCCCGCCCTGCCCCTGATCGCCGATATGCGCGACCACCTCCAGCGCCTCTGCCAGCGAGCGGATGGTGAAGATCGGGGTGAACTCGATCGAGAACTCCATCCCCCGCTCCGCCGCCAGCGCCGCCAGCACAGCAAGCTGGTCGAAGGCGCGGGCGCGCTCCACGCCCATGTCCACCGCATTGACGCGCAGCGCGCCAAGGTCCGCGAAGATGTCCATGTCGGCGGCGCGCTCGGATGCATCCGCCGTGGGCGAGACGCCCAGCCCCTCGGCGATGCTGATCGCCACCCCGCGATCGGCAAGAACGGCCTTGAGTTCGCGCCGCAGCGCCGGATCCTCGCGCAGCGACCACGGGCTGTAGCCGTGCGGATTGAAAGCATCCGGCAGCTGCGTCAGTCCCATCGACACCGCGCTGCAGCCCAGGTCCGCCGCCAGCGTCACATGGGCGACCGGATCGAGCCCGAGCACCGTCAACAGTTCGAGTCCCAGCGGATGTGGCATGGATGCGATTCCCTATCCCGTGGCCGCAGCCATACAGCGCACCCGGCCGGGGCGGAAACGATATTGCGATGTCGAAGCCGGTACTGCCAAATCCGCCTGCGGCGGATTTTCAGGCAAGCCTCTCAGAGACCGTTTGAGAATGCGCCTTTCGGCGCATTGCGGCACCGGCCCGCTCCCCCACCCGGCCACCCAACGGCAGTATTCTATGGGTGGCCGGGTGGGGGAGCGGGCCGGTGCCGCCTTGGAAATCGCTCTTCCGCGATTTCTCAAACGGCCTCTCAGCGCAGTACGCCTTCGCGGCGCTGCTGCCACGCGAACCATGGCAGCGCCAGCGCCGCGGCCCAGATCACCGCCGTTACCGCGAGCATCGGCGGCGTGGTCATGCTCGCGGGCATCCCGGCCGAGACCTGCCAGACCTGCGAGACCGCCAGGCCCGCCAGCGACACCGCGAAGGCAGGCACCGCCCGCCGCGAGCGCAAGAGCAGCAGCAGGCTCCCCGCCAGGCCGCCCCATACGCCCAGCGCCCAGGGCACCAGCGTCCATGTCGGCGCGGCATCGAGCCAGTCGATGACGTCGGGCGGCACTTGGGCGAGATAGGCGGGATTGCGCGACGCGGTCATGGTGAAGTCGAGGCAGCCGAAGGCGTTCCATGCGACGGCCGCCGCCGCGACCAGCCAGTATCGCCATCCCGGGCCCATGCCGCATCTCCTTCACGGCAAAGCTACGCCTGTCCGCAAACCGATGCAATTCGCCGCGCAAGCGATTAGCACTACTTTGGCAGAAGTTTGAAATGCGTGACTGATAGGCTCCCACCGCAATGAGGGCATTGGTCTGGCGGAGGTCTTGATATTCGGTCAATGATGGCCTGTCGGATGGCGGGCATGCTCGGC
>NZ_JAZFAX010000035.1:0-46797 GCF_036352595.1 Novosphingobium resinovorum | reverse complement strand
TTGCGACCGGGGGAACTAGCTGTCCGTCTGTGTTGGCGACCGTAGCAGAAGCGTGCTCCGCTGCGGTGAAGCGGCCTCTAAGGGGGGCTTCTGATTCGGTCAACACCGTTTTTGAAAAAATCTCAAAGAACCCCTCCAAAGGCTGGACTGGCACCCTCACACCCTTTCTTTACCATGCGCGGCCTAAGCCCGCCTTCGAACCGGCGCCGTGCGCGCCTATGAAAAGAGTGCCGTAGAATCATGCCGACCCCGGCGATCAGCGTCGCGATGAGCGTCTATAATGGCGATCGCTTCCTTGCGTCCGCCATAGAGAGCGTGCTTGCGCAGGACTTCGTCGACTTCGAGTTCCTGATTCTCGACGATGGCTCCAGCGATGGCTCAGCGGCCATCATTCGCGATTATGCACGGCGCGATCCGCGTATTCGGGCAAGGCTGCGCGAAAACCGCGGGCTGGTGGCCAGCCTGAACGAACTGATCGAAATGGCCCGGGCGCCCATCGTCGCCCGCATGGACGCGGACGACATCTGCCGGCCTGACAGGTTCGGGAAGCAGTTCGCATTCCTCCAGACCCATCCGGATTATGGCGTGGTCGGCAGCTGGAGCGAGGACATCGGCGAGGCGGGCGAGCAACTGGTCCGCAGCGGCGCCGATCACCCCGAGACCCATGAGCAACTGCTCGCCGCCATCGAGGCAGGCGGCCAGTTGATTTGCCATCCCGCCGTCATGTATCGCCGCGACGTCGTCCGCTCGGTGGGCAGCTATCATGCCGCGTTCCGCCACTGCGAAGATCTCGACTTGTGGCTGCGGCTGTCCAGCATCACCCGGCTCGGCAACATCCCCGAACGGCTGCTGCGCTATCGACGCTATCCGGGACAGGTTTCGTCCCGTCATGCCACCGAACAGCAGATCGGCACCGCCGTCGCGCAAGTCGCATGGCGGGAACGGGCTGCAGGCAGGCCCGATCCTACCGCGCAGCTCGATCGCCTTCCACCCATCGCCGATCTCGATGCGCTGTTCGGGCGCCCCGGCATAGCGCGGCAGGTCCGCGAACAGGTGGCGATGGGGCTGCTCTATTCCGCCAGCGCCATGCGCGATGAAGGCTTCGATCTGCTGGTGAGGCACTTGCGCGAGGGAGGACGGCGCGATGGCATGTGGCGTACCGTCGTACGGCTGCTGCGCTTCGGCGAGCCACGACGGGCCCTTCGCCTGGCCGCGACCCTGACCACCTGCGGATAAGTCTGACCCAATCGCATGTCCACGCGGACCGACAATCCGGATACGCCATCCGCCGACCCGAGCGCTTCCGACTCCGGCCGGGGCAGCGGCAGCGTCAAGTCGGCTGCGCTCTGGGCCGCAGCGAGCCAGTATACCCAGTTCATCATGCAGTTCGCGACCTCCGTCATCGTCTCGCGCTTCTTCCTGAAGCCAGAGGAGATCGGCCTGTTCTCGGTCGCACTGGCAGCGGCGATGATCCTTTCGGTCATCCAGGACTTCGGGCTTACCCGCTACCTTGGCCGGCATCCGACCGCCGACGAGGACACCGTGCGGCATTGCACCGTGATCGCGGCGGCGTTCTCGTTCGTGCTCGCCGCGCTGATCCTGGCGATCGCCTGGCCGGTGGCACGCTTCTATGCCGAACCCCGACTGTTCCCGATCCTGGGGCTGATCGCCGGATCCTACCTGCTCAACCCCTGGAGCATCGTGCCGGTGGCACTGCTGTCGCGCCGGCTCGACTTTCGGGGCACCTTCATCGTCAACGCCGCCGGATCGACCGCCAACAGCGCCTGTGCCCTCACGCTCGCCGCACTCGGCTTCTCGGCCGAATCGCTGGCCTGGGCGATGATTGCGCAGGCCGGTGTCCGCGCGGTCGCGGCCCAGGTGCTGCGCCCGACGCCGCCCAGCCTCCATGTCCGCTTCGAGCGTGCCCGCGAAATCATCGGCTTCGGGTCCGGCAGCGCGGTGCTCTACCTATCGGGTGGAATCGGCATGCGTACGCCCGACCTGATCGTGGGGCGCATGCAAGGGATGAGCGCGGCGGGCCTGTTCAGCCGCGGCGTCGCCCTCGCCTCCCAGTTGCACTACCTCGTCGCGGGAGCGGTGGGCTCGATCTACTATCCCACGTTCGCGCGGCTGCGCGACGAGGGCAAGGATCTGGGCCCCTACTACGAGCGGGTCGTCGCCGCGCACGGCGCGATCGTGTGGCCGGCGATGGCGCTGCTCGCGGTCCTGAGCGAGCCGGTGATCCTGCTGCTCTACGGCCCCGGCTGGGCGGAGGCCGCGCCGCTGCTCGCCCTCGTGGCAGTGGCCGAGTGCTGCTTCGTCGCCCTGCCCCTGCACATGGACCTGCCGATCCTGCTCGGCAGGCTGAGGCAACTGCTGTGGTTCAACCTTGCCGACACCGCGCTGTCGGTCGGCACGCTGGCGATGGGCGCGGCGATCGGGGTCGAGGCCGCAGCCGCATCCCGGCTGGTCTACGGGCTCGGCTGGTTCTGCCTCTATGCCTTGTGGCTGCAGCGCCTGGTCGGCTTCAGCTGGAAAGCGGCCCTCAGAATCTATGCCGCCAGCGCGGGTGTCGCACTGGTGACCATCGCGCCGGCGGTGCTGGCGGTCACGGTCTGGCGCACGCCGCAGACGCTGGGCTTCATCGGCCTCGCCGCGACCGGCCTCGCATCCGGGCTTGCGTGGCTGGCAGCGATAGCCATGTTGCGCCATCCATCGCGCGGCGATCTCGCCGGCATGGCGGTGCATGTCACCACGCCCTTGCGCGCCCGGTTGCGCCGCCGTCCGGTCTGATCGCCGGCGGGGGCCCGGCACTGTTTCACATGGTGTTCCACGCGCCGTGGTGCTATCATCACCCCCTATGAAAAGCGCGGCGCACCGAACCGCGCAAGGAGGGATCGATGTCAGGCCTCAGCATGGCGCTGGCGATGCTTATCGCCAATCCCGTAATCCTCGGGGCGACACCCGCGCCGCTGTCCCAGGGAACGGAAACCGCCGTACCGAAGGATGGCGCGCCGGCATTGCAGGGCGATGCCGACATGCATTCACGCATGACGATCGATGTCGCGGTCCAGGGCATCGGCCCTTATCGCTTCCTCATCGACACCGGATCACAGCGCACCGTCGTCTCCACCGCGCTGGCGGGTTCGCTGGGCCTGGCGCCGGGGCCGCAGGTCCGGGTCGTCGGCATAGCCGGCGCCCATGACGTCGCCACCGCCGAAGTCGATACCATCGCCATCGGCCCACGCGCGTTTCACGACCTTACCGTACCCCTGCTCGAACGCGCGCATATCGGCGCCGACGGCATCCTGGGCACCGACAGCTTCCAGCACCAGCGCGTGCTTCTGGACTTCACCCGCAACACCATCGCGATCGGCGATCCGGCCGAAACCGGCGGCACGCGCGGTTTCGAGATCGTGGTGCGGGCCAGGCATCGCTCCGGTCGCCTCATCCTGACCGACGCGCTGATCGACGGCATCAAGACCGACGTGGTGATCGATACCGGGGCAAGCGGGACCGTGGGCAACCGCGCGTTGCAGCAAGCCCTGGCCGAGCAGAGGGGTGCGCGCCGCAATCGCCCGGCATCGCCCCTGCCAGCCCCTCTCAGGGGCGCACTGTCGAGCGTTACCGGGCATGAACTCCCTGTCGACCTGGAAGTCGCCGACCGGCTGGAACTGGGCCGCATGGGAATCGGCAACGTCATCATCGCCTATGCCGACGCGCCGGCCTTCGCCGAGCTGAAACTTCAGCATCGCCCGGCGATCTTCCTGGGCATGCGCGAACTGCGGGCGTTCAAGCGGGTCGCCATCGACTTTTCGAGCCGCAAGGTGCTGTTCGACCTCGCGCAATGACGGGCGCGCGATTGCATCACGTCATCGACGATTGCCCGATTGTTTCGCGGCGACGAAACCCTAAATAGCGTCGATGCCTCCCGAGACCGCCGTTCGAGATCCCGCCGCCCGCCATGACGGCTGGCATACGCTGCTGCGTTTCCTGCCCTACCTGTGGCCGCGGGACAATCCGGCGCTGCGCTGGCGCATCGTCTGGGCCTGCGTATTCATCGTGCTGTCGACCGCGACTCAGCTGGTCCTGCCTTACCTGATGAAGTGGGCGGTGGACCTTATGGGGACCACCGGCCCCAGGCTGGTCCAGCTGGCGATGCTGATGGTGCTCGGCTACGCGGCCGGGCGCCTCGCGCAGACAGCGTTCGACAATCTGCGCAACATCGTGTTCGAGCGGGTCGGGCAGGACGCCACCCGCGAACTGGCCGAGAACGTGTTCGGCCAGTTGCACCAGCTGTCGCTGCGCTTCCACCTCGCGCGGCGCACCGGCGAGGTCACCAAGACGATCGAACGCGGCACCAAGAGCATCGACACGATGCTCTACTTCATGCTGTTCAACATCGCCCCCACCGTGCTGCAACTGCTGGTGGTCGCGGTGATCTTCTACGTCAATTTCGGCCCCGGGCTGGTGATCGCCACCGGAGTCGCCATCGCCGCCTACATCTGGGTCACGCGCGTCATCACCGAATGGCGTACCAAACTGCGCGAGCAGATGAACCGGCTGGATGGGCAAGCGCTCGCCCGCGCGGTCGATTCGCTGCTGAACTACGAGACGGTGAAATATTTCTCCGCCGAAAAGCGCGAGGAGGAACGCTACGCGCAGGCCACGCGCGCCTATGCGGTGGCGGCGGTAAAGAGCGAGAACTCGCTCGGCATGCTGAACATCGTGCAGGGCATCGTCATCAACCTGTTGATGGCCGGGGCGCTGGCCTGGACGGTTTACGGCTGGTGGCGCGGGAACTACACGGCGGGCCAGCTGGTGTTCGTGCAGACCTACCTGACCCAGCTGTTCCGGCCGCTCGACATGCTCGGCATGGTCTATCGCACGATCCGACAGGGCCTGATCGACATGGCGGAGATGTTCCGCCTGCTCGACACCGAAGTCGAAGTGCCTGACGCGCCCGGGGCACCGGCACTGGCGGTGCGCCAGCCCTCGATCGTCTTCGACGACGTCGTGTTCGGCTATGAGCCCGACCGGACGATCCTGCACGGGCTCTCGTTCGAGGTGCCGGCGGGGCAGGCCTTCGCCATCGTCGGCCCCTCGGGCGCCGGCAAGTCCACGATCGCGCGGCTGCTGTTCCGGTTCTACGATCCTTTGTCCGGCCGGATTCTGATCGACGGGCAGGACATCCGCCAGGTAACCCAGGCCTCGCTACGCGCCGCTATCGGCATCGTGCCGCAAGACTCGGTGCTGTTCAACGACACCATCGGCTACAACATCGGCTACGGCCGCGACGGCGCCGGCCCGGACGAGGTCGAGGCGGCAGCGCGCGGAGCGGCGTTGATGGGCCTGATCGACCGGCTGCCGCAGGGCTTCGCCACGGAAGTGGGCGAGCGCGGGCTCAAGCTTTCCGGCGGCGAGAAGCAGCGCGTCGCGATCGCCCGCACGTTGGTGAAGAACCCGCCGATCCTGATCCTGGATGAGGCAACCAGCGCGCTCGACACCCGCACCGAGCAGGATATCCTCGCGACGCTGCACCGGGTGGCGGAGCATCGCACCTCGCTCTCGATAGCGCACCGCCTCTCGACGATCGCCGACGCGGACCGCATTCTGGTGCTGAATGAGGGACGTCTCGCAGAAAGCGGAACCCACGCGCAACTCCTGCGCCGCGACGGCCTCTACTCGGAAATGTGGGCGCGCCAGGCGGCGGAAGCGGAAGCGATGATCGAGGCGGCGGAGTAGGCCTCAGTATCCGGAGGCCTTGCATAGGGCTTCCAGCTTCTGCACCTGCGGGTGATCCTCGCCATATTGCTTGCGGTAAAGCGGGCGGTTATCGCATGCCTGCTTCTGGAATTCCGGGCTTCCGGGCGCAGGCCGCGTGTCAGGTGCCGCGCTGGCGACCTGCGCGGGCTCTGCTTCCTTGCCGTGCTGTCGGCGCGTCTCGGCTTCCATGCGCGAGCGCTGGAAAATCCCCTCGGCGGCCTGCCCGGGGGAAATGATCGGCACGATATCCTGCGCCGCGGCAGGTGCAGCGAGAATTGCCAGGGCCAGCGGGGCGACCGTCTTGGGGACCATGTCGTTCTTCCGGTTACTGCATCGGCTTAGGCCTACCTAGCATCCCGATGCCGCTCCGCCGGGCAACCGAAAACCCCGCAGGCCGTGCCGCAATCGCGGCGAACCCACCATTCAGCGGCTGGGAACCTGTCAAAGGGTCATGGGTTCCTCAACAGGAGCGTTCATGCTGAGGAGTTTCGATTCGATGCGGCCGTGCTTTTCCGGTCTTGGTGTACTTGCGCTGGCGGCGGCCCCGCTGGCCGCGATCCCCGTCGCGCTTCCTGCCAGCCCGGCGCATGCCCAGAACGAACTTGTGCAGAGTGGGCAGCCGCAGCTGAACAGGCAGCCGGTCGAATCGGTGCCTGCAATCTCAGCCTTGGTCCGTCGATAACCGGGCTTATTTCACCACGTCAGCCTCATGCCAGACGACGGCCTGCGCCGCCTTCATGCAGTTCTCCGCCGTGTCCCACGCCAGCGACGGTGAGCCGTAAAGCCTCCACCCCTGCGCCAGCGCCTCAGATACCCGCTCGCAAAAAGCGCGGTCATCCGCGCCGGTGAGCAGTCGATAGACGGGACGATCTTCCGGGGTCTGGTACATAAAGGCATCTCTCTCCAACCAAGCTCAGATGCCTAGCCATTCCAGCCCCGCAGGCAAGTCCATAGCAGCGCAATCCACCTGCAAAACGCGGCGACGGCGCCGTGCTGCAGCTATGACTTATCCGGGATAGCGCGCGAATTCGGGCAAGCTGGCAATGTCAGCCATCCAGTCCACGCGTTCGGCGACCTGGATGTGCGCCTGCGGAGGGAGTTCGGCGGGTTCATCGAGCGAAGCCACCTGGATATCGACCAGTCCCGGCAGCGCCGCCTCGTTCACATAGTAGAGCCCCGTCCCGCAGGTGGGGCAGAAATGGCGCACGGCATCGCCATTCGAACTGTAGCGGGCGGGCGCACCGAGAGTCAGTGCGAAGCCTGCCGCCGGATAAGCCGCCCACGCCATCAGCGGCGCGCCGGAAGACCTGCGGCAATCCACGCAATGGCAGAACGCGACATGAGCCGGCTCCCCCGACACCTGATAGCGAACCGCACCGCACTGGCATCCTCCTGCAAGCGTCATCCTGATTCTCCTTCGCGGGGAACCTATCCGAACCACAAGAACATTCAAGGAACAAATAAGGGGCGCGAACGCAACCGTCCGCGCCCCTTCATTCTGCAAGGCCTGTGGCGCTCAGAGGATATACTTCGACAAGTCCGCGTTGCCGGCAAGGCCTTCCAGCTTCTGGCGCACATAGGCCTCGTCGATCGTGACCGTCTCGCCCTTGCGGTCCTCGGCCTCGAAGCTGAGTTCCTCGAGCAGCTTTTCCATGACGGTCTGCAGGCGGCGGGCACCGATGTTCTCGACCGTCTCGTTCACCAGCGCAGCGATGCGGGCGATCTCGCCGATAGCTTCGGGAGTGACTTCGACAGTGACCTGTTCGGTGCCCAGCAGCGCCTTGTACTGCGCGATGAGATTGGCGCGCGTTTCCGACAGGATGCGCACGAAGTCCGCCTCGCTGAGTGCCTTGAGTTCGACGCGGATCGGCAGGCGGCCCTGAAGTTCGGGCAGCATGTCGCTCGGCTTGGCGACGTGGAAGGCGCCGCTGGCGATGAACAGGACATGATCGGTCTTCATCGGGCCGTACTTGGTGGCGACGGTCGTGCCCTCGATCAGCGGCAATAGGTCGCGCTGCACGCCCTCACGGGAAACCGAGCCGCCGCGCACGTCGGAAACGGCGATCTTGTCGATCTCGTCAAGGAAGACGATGCCGTTGTGCTCGGCATTCGCCAGCGCGACGCGGGCAACGTCGTCTTGGTCCAGCCGCTTTTCCGATTCCTCGTCGACCAGCTTGTCCCAGGCGTCGGGCACTTTCATCTTGCGGCGCTTCATGCGCTGGCCGCCCAGCTTGCCCATGATGTCCCCGAGATTGATCATGCCGACCGATCCGCCCATGCCGGGAATCTCCATCGGCCCGGACGGCGCATCCTCGACCTCGATCTCCACCTCGGTGTCGTTCATCGCGTTCTCGGTGATACGCTGGTGGAAAGCGGCCCGCGTCGCTTCCGAGGCTCCGTCGCCGACCAGGGCGTTGAGCAGTCGGTCCATCGCCGCCTTGCTGGCCGCTTCACGCACGGATTCGCGGCGGCGCTCCTTCTCGATGCGGATCGCTTCCTCGACGAGATCGCGCGCGATCTGCTCGACGTCGCGGCCGACATAGCCGACTTCGGTGAACTTGGTGGCCTCTACCTTGACGAAGGGTGCATCGGCCAGCTTCGCCAGGCGGCGGCTGATCTCGGTCTTGCCGCAGCCCGTCGGGCCGATCATCAGGATGTTCTTGGGAGTCACCTCGTCGCGCAGATCCGCGTCGAGGCGCTGACGGCGCCAGCGATTGCGCAATGCGACGGCGACGGCCTTCTTGGCCTCGGCTTGGCCGATGATATGCGCATCGAGTGCGGCGACGATCGCCTTGGGCGTGAGAGTGTCGTTCATGGAATTGTTCGCCTCAGACGGTCTCGACCGTCACGCGGTCGTTGGTGAAGACGCAGATGTCGGCGGCGACCTGCATGGCCTTGCGCGCGATGGTCTCGGCATCGGTCTCGTAGGCATCGATCGCCCGGGCGGCGGCAAGCGCATAGTTGCCACCCGAACCGATCGCTGTGATCTGGCTGTCACCGCCAGCCGCGCCCTCGGGCTCGAGCACATCGCCGTTGCCGGTGAGTACCAGCAGGGTGTCGGCGTCGGCGACGATCATCAGCGCCTCGAGGTTGCGCAGGTACTTGTCGGTGCGCCAGTCCTTGGCCAGTTCGACGGCGGCGCGCATCAGTTGGCCGCGATACTGCTCCAGCTTGCGCTCGAGGCGTTCGAACAGGGTGAAGGCATCGGCAGTGGCACCGGCGAAACCGGCGATGACCTTGCCGCCTTCCCCGATGCGCCGGACCTTGCGGGCGTTCGGCTTCATCACCGTATTGCCCATGGAAACCTGGCCATCACCGGCGATGACGGTCCTGCCGCCCTTGCGTACGCCGATGATGGTCGTTCCGTGCCACTGGATAAGGCCGTGGCTCGCCCCGTCGTTGTTCATGAGCGCGGATATATGCCGCGCCCCGCATCAATCAAGTCGCGCCGTTGACGACACGGAACAGCGCCGGGCCTCAGCTGCCGTTCGGACCCGGACCGGTCGCGGTGCCAGTACCGCCCATGCCGCCGGCGCCAACCGCGCCGATGTTGCCGAACAGGTCTTCCAGCAGGCTGCGGTGACGGCCCAGCGTCGGGGTGGTATGCCCGTCCGCATCGATCCGCGCGACTTGCTCCATGCCGCGCTTGTCGACGCCGACCACGTTGCCGGCCGGATCGAAGCGGACACGCAGGACCGTCTGGTCGTCCGTGCGCGGCTTGCGGAAGGGCGGGGTCTTGACCTGCTGCGAAACATAGTACCAGTCCTTCTGGCCGAACTGGCTCTCGAACGTCGGGCGGCCGAGAGTCTTTTCCACCGAAGTGCGGTTGTCGATTCCGGGCTGCACCGAATCGAGCAGCGCCTGGTCGATGAGGTAACCGCGATGGTCACGGATCGACGTGCAGCCGCCGACCAGCGTGGCCACAGCCAGCACGAAGCCCGCTGCCGCGACCTTGAGACCCACCTTGCGCATTTCAACACTCCAAACCGTAGGATGGATGCGACGGCCATTGCCAGCCACGCCCATACCCATATATCGCCTGACGGCCTTACGGCCCCGAAAGCGCCCGCGCAATGGGCGTTGGCGGTAGCCGCTTGAATTGCCGCTGAATGAACGTCCCGACCCAAGCCCTACAGGAAAGGCCTGATGCCATCGTGTCCCTGATCTCCCGCCTCCTCGGCAAAAGCCCGGATTCGCGCGAAGTGGTCCGCCCGCTGTGGCACCGCATCGTCGAAATCGCGCGGGAAAAGCCCTGGTATGCCGAATGCGGCGTCGCCGATACCGTGCCCGGCCGCTTCGATACCGTGACGCTGGTGCTGGCGTTGGTCCTGCTGCGCATGGAGCGGGACAAGGTGTCCGACGACAGGCTCATCAACCCTTCGGTCCGCCTGACCGAGTTGTTCGTCGATGACATGGACGGCCAGTTGCGCCAATCGGGCGTCGGCGACCTGGTCGTCGGCAAGCGCATGGGCAGGCTGATGAGCGTGCTGGGCGGCCGCATCGGCGCCCTGCGCGAGGCCCTGCCCGAAGATGACGCGGCCCTTGCCGCGGCCCTCCAACGCAACGTCACGCTGGTCGAAGGAGCACAGGCCGGACGCCTCGCCGCCCGCGTCCGTGCGCTTCACGCCGCGATAGATGCCCTTTCCAACGACGACCTGCTCGCAGCGAGGATCGCCCGATGACCCCCGAATTCTCCCGCCTCTTCGACGTCCGCCAGATCCAGGGCAAACACGTCACCCTCACCCCCAACGAGGCCGAGCGCGCGGCACTCGCGGTCCGCTTCGGGCTGGTGCGGATCGACACCCTCGTGGCGGAACTGGACCTTGCCACCGCCGACCGCGACGGCGGCTTCCTGGTCGAGGCGCGCGGCACGCTTGCCGCCGCGATCATCCAGCCCTGTGCGGTCTCGGCCGAGGATCTGCCGGTCACCATCGACGAGCCGCTATTCTTCCGCTTCGTCCCGCGCATCACCGAGTACGAGCCCGACGAGGAAATCGAGCTGACTGCCGACGAACTCGACGAGATCGAATACGATGGCACGCATATCGACCTGGCCGAAGCCGTCGCACAGAGCCTGGCACTGGCGATCGACCCGTTCCTTACCGGTCCCGAGGCGGACGCCGCGCGAAAGGCCGCCGGTATCGGCACGCCCGAAGACAGCGGCCCCTTCGCCGCGCTCAAGGGCCTGAAGCTGGGCGGGAACGGGGACTGACCGCGCTCGGGGGCGAATCCTGCACGCGAATGCGCCCCCGGGAGCGAGTGGCTCTCCCGGGGGCGCACCGGCCACGACGTTGCGTGTCGTGACGCTTACTGGTCGCCGCTGGACGTCCCCACGCCGAGGCTGGCCGAACCGCTGACCCCGCTGCGGGAAGCCGAGCCGCTGCCCGAACCTGTGGCCGTGGCGCTGCGCTTGCCAGCCTGCGCGGCAGCCGAGCCGTTGCCGGAGCCGCTGGCCGAGCTGTCAGCCAGACCGCTGGCGGCGTCGCGCGCCTTGCTTCCAGTGGCCTGCGCCGCATCGGTGGCGGCGGAGCGCGCGCCCTGAGCGGTGCTGGCAAGCTGCGAGGTCGCGCCAGATGTGTCCGGCAGGGTGCCCGAACCCGTCAGGCTACCGTTGCCCGAACCGCTGGCGCCCGCGCCGTTCAGCGCACCCGCAGCCGATCCCGTGCCGGCGCCGGTCGCCGAAGCGCTGCCCAGAGCCGAGCGGGCGGAGCCAGCAAGGCCGCTCGCCTGCGAACGCGCACCCTGCGCCGCGCCGCTGACCGCCGACGTATCAGGTGCCTGCACCGAAGGCGTGGTCACCGACTTCTTCGCGCGGCCACTCCCCCGGCCCTCAGCCCCGGAGGAAACGCTGCGACCGGCACGCGAGGCGCCGATGTCTCCCGCACCATCGACCGTACCGTCGATCGAGCTGCCGACGCCGCCGATGGTGCCCCCCAGCGAGCCGCCGAGGCTACCGCCCAGACCGCCTCCAAGGCCGCCGCCGCCCAGCAACTGGGCATTGGCCGTCCCCGGCAGGGCGACAAGCGCGAGCGTCGCGCCAAGCGTGGCGAGCGCGGTTCCGAAAGCGAACTTCTTCATGGGTCTTGCTCCTTTCCTTGCATCGTTGCCCCCGTCGGGGGTGTCTGATGAAAGGAACGGATGGCCCTGCAGCTTTCATCCGCAGCCGATGCGATTTTTTTGAAATATTCCTTCAGAGACCCGAACGGCATATATTGCACAGGACGCCGCGACCGGTCCGCGACCGCCCTTTCAGCGCCTCGGCATCGAGCGCGCGCGAGGCCTTCTCCATATTGCCCAGCGCCGTCAGCCGCGCCGCCATCCGCGAAGCCGCCAGCGGTGCGGCATAGGATGTCCCGCGCAGCGAAACGCGCCCCTTGCCCGGCACCAGCGCGGACATGTCGGCCCCCGGCGCGGCATAGTCGAGATGCGCGGCCCGGCCCGCCTCGATCAGCACGCGCCCGGCCCCGTCGATACCCGTGACCGCAAGCACGCCGGAATAGGAAGCCGGGTAAGCCGGAGGCGCGGCAGCACCATCGTTACCCACCGCCGCAACGATCACCATGCCCTTTCCCCGTGCCGAGGCCACGGCCCGCGCCAGCAACGGGTTCGCCGGGCCGACGAGGCTCACCGAGACCACCGGCACGCCCTGCCCCTGCATCCAGCCGAGCGCCCGCGCGATCGCCAGGGCATTGCCGCCTGCCGGATCGTCGCCGTAGACGTCGGCACCGTAGATTCGCGTCGTACCGGCGCCCGCAAGCAAGGACGCGATCGCACTCGCATGATCGCTGGCCCGCGGCGCACCGGCGGCAAAGCCGCGCTGGGCCGCGACACGCCCGGAGCCTGCGATACCTCCATCGATGATGCCGACCGTCCCGCCACGCGGCAGCGGCGCCGACGGCGCGTCCTGACGCCCGCCTGCATTGGGAGTACGGCCGGAGCGGAAATGGATCTGGTCCGCCGTGACTTCCCGGTCCGGCACCGCCTTGCGCAAGGCCTCCACCGCCTTGGCCAACGGCATGCCCGAGGGCGTGGCGAACCGGGCATAAGCGACACCAAGCCCCTCGATCTCGCTTTTTTCCAGCAAAGCGAAGCCCGCCCGGCGCGCGGTCTCGATCGACGCCGCATCGGGATCGAGCAGCAGGACTTCGCCGCGAACGGCAGGCTGGCGTTTCTCGTCCCACTCCACCGTGTCGCCATGTTCAGCCACGAAGTCCGCCAGACGGCGAACCCGCTCGCGCGCCAGTGCACGCACATCGCGAAGAACCGCGCCAGCGGGATCCGCCACCGGAGCGACTATATCCCCCACCGCCTCGCGGACTCGGCCAACGGTTTCGGGCAGGTCCACGGGCAATCCACCGCCGAGACCACCGCCCAGTTGCGCCGCCACCGGCGCGGAAGCGGTCATGGTCGCCATTACCAGCGAAATCAGAAGAATGACGGTTCGGCACTTCATGGAACGATCCGATAGCAAAAATTCATGGCGCTCGGGGATGAAACGCGGCAGTCGAACCGTTTCATCCTGCGGACATGACATTTCGATGAGCACAGACCGCTTCTGCGAAGACCTGACCGCCCTGCTGCCGCGCCTGCGGCGGTTTGCGCGTGGCCTGACGCACGACGCCGCCGATGCCGACGACTTGTGCCAGCAGACGGTCGAGCGCGCGCTAAAGTCCCGCCAGTCCTGGCAGGACGGTACGCGGCTCGACGCATGGGTATACAGGATAATGCGCAACCAGTGGATCGATGAAGTCCGGGCCAGGACCAGACGCTCGCAGACCTTCACAAGCGCGGAGGAAGGCGCCAACGTCGGCGGCAGCGATGATCGCGCCGCCGAGAACCTGGTCGAACTGGGCAACGTAGGCCGCGCTCTGGCGCGCCTGCCGGAAGACCAGCGCGAGGCGGTCATGCTCGTCCTCGTCGAAGGCTTCGCGTACAAGGAAGCTGCTGAAATCATGGGCGTGCCGCAAGGCACACTGACCTCTCGCCTCGGGCGCGGGCGCGAAGCACTGCTGCGCGAACTGGGAGAAATCGCATGAGCGTCACTGACGAAGAATTCGCCGCTTATGCGGACGGTGAATTGGCGGGGCCGGACGCCGACCGCATCGCGGCCGCCATCGCCTCGGACCCTGCCCTTGCGGCGAGACTGGATGCCGAATGCCGCCTGCGCCAGACGCTCCACGCGCATTTCGCCCCGGTCACGGCAGAGCCGGTGCCAGAGCGCCTGACATTGCCGATCGTGGCGGCAGCCGCCGAGCCTGCGGAGCAGCGAATGACGGACAGTCAGACCCGTGAAGCCGGCGCCGCCCCCGCTACCTCGGCCCGCATCTTCGACCTCGCCAGCGCGCGAGTACGGCGGAATGTCGAGAATCTCCCCAGGCGGCGCCCGTCCTGGTCGGGGAGCTGGACCACCGGCATCGCCGCAGCCGCCGCGCTTGTCCTGGGCATCGCCCTGGGCACGCAGGTGCAACAGGAAGACGCGAAGCTGACGCCCGAAGGTACCCTGCTTGCCACCGGCCGTCTCGCCAAGGGGCTGGAAACGCGGCTCGCCGCGGATGTAGACGCGAAAGACTTGCGAATCCTCGCGAGTTTTCAGCGCGAAGGCGGAGGATATTGCCGCGTCTACGCTGCCGGTCGGTCATCCGGCATCGCCTGCAGGGAGTCCCCTGGCTGGGTATTGGAGCGTACGACGACCGGCGATACCGGTCAGGCCGGTACCTACCGCCAGGCCGGATCGGCACAGGCGGAACTCATGGGGGCAGCGCAGGACATGGCGGCAGCGCCTCCTCTCGACGCCGCTCAGGAACGCGCCGCGCGCGCGCGAGGGTGGGGGAAGTAGGGTGCCTCGCGGCGCCTTTCATGCGACGAACATCGTGCGATCCTGAACTGCGCCGTCGGCAGGTTCGAAACGGAGCGGCCCCGGCGCCTCCTGCGGTCGGCGTTGGTCCAGCGCCTCCGACAGGAAGCCCAGCGACCATCCCGCATGCATGATGATCGCAGCCACCCCGGCCGCCGCATCACACCGGCACCCGCTGCGGTATCCCAGCAAGGCCCCGAAGACCAGGGACACCGCCAGCCAGCATGCCATGGGCAATGCCAGCAGCAATGCAGCACCATTCCATGCCGAGAATGCGATCCCGCTCAATCCCGCCGCAATCGCGGGCGCTACTGCCAGCGGAAGAGCCTGTCGCAGCTTGACCGGAGCCGGGTGACGCCGAAGATTACGGGCGCGACCCTTGCCATAATTGCGATACTGCCGGAACAGCGCCGCCATCGAACTTCTGGGATAATACGTGATCGCTGCAAGAGGCTCCAGCCAGATGCGGCCGCCCGCCGCAAGCAATCTGCGATCAAGCTCCGCATCCTCGTTCGCCGCGAAATTTTCGTCGTAGCCACCCACGGCCATGAAGAGTTCGAGATCGAACAGCGCATGGTGCCCGTGATCGACCCATCGCCCCGGGCCGAGATGCCTGTGCGGTGCCCCGCCAGTCCCAAGCACCGAATTCTGCGCAGCCGCGGCGGCCTTCTGGAAGCAAGCGCTGCCCCGCGTGACCATCGGTACGACGACCGAAGTCGCCCGCATCCCGCCGGCTGCCAGCCGCAAGCGCTCGACAAACCGGACCGGGTATCCGGCATGGGCATCGATCCGCACCAGCCATCGCCGGCCAGCCCCATACCGACGCGCGGCAAGATTAACACCGGCGCTTTGAATCCGTTTGGGATTGTCGAGCAAGACGAGGTTCGAATGCCTTGCGGCCAACGCCTCCACCAGTTGCGGACTGCGATCTTCGCTGCCACCATCCGCTACGACGATCAGTGCCCCCCGGGCATCGGCCAGCAAGTCGGTGAGAAGCGCAGACAAATGCTCTTCTTCGTTGAGACAAGGCACGACGATGAGGACGTCGGTGTCATCCCAGGCATCAGCCATTCGGCGGCCCCAGGATAGCCTGCACGATCACACGGCGTTCTTGCGGGGTCTGATACAGCACATCCTTTGCAAGTCCGGCGATAGCGGCCTGCATTCGGTCGAATTCCCGCCGCTTCAGCGCATTCAACCGAAGAGGCAACTGCGCAAGCGGGTCGTCGATGAGCAGGCCGACTCCATTCCGCTCGAGCCAGCGGCCGGTCTCCACATTACGCAGCGCTATCGGCACCACGCCACGCGCCAACCCCTCGTAAAGTCGATTCGGTAGCAGCCAGTCGGAATTGAACCCTTCCTCGAAATAATCGATGGCCCACACGAAATCGACTTCCGCGTAGAGACGCCCGATGTCTTCCGCCCGGTAAGGGCCGAGATATCGCACACCGGGATGACCGGAAATCTCTTCAGCGAAGTCCCCGAACTCGGCCGGGCTGGGAATTCCCGCGATGACTACCGTGATACGCCCTGCGGACTGACTGGCCAGCAGGAGCAGTTGTTTCAGAGTCCTGCGACAGCGCAGCATTCCGAACCAGCCTATCACGTAGGGTGCGCTATGGTCCGAGAGCCGTATGACGGCAGGCAAGGCGCCGCGCTCATCCGGCACCTTGTTCTCCACCAGCAGCACTCGGCCCGTGCGCCCCTGACGCGCTCCGAAATAGTGACGCGCGAACGCTGGCGAACTGACGA
Organism: Novosphingobium resinovorum; assembly: GCF_036352595.1. GTDB lineage: Bacteria > Pseudomonadota > Alphaproteobacteria > Sphingomonadales > Sphingomonadaceae > Novosphingobium > Novosphingobium resinovorum_B. The sequence goes on along the minus strand of NZ_JAZFAX010000035.1, from coordinate 30,425 downwards.
TCACAAGATCAGTGTGCGCCAACATTCGTCGCTCTATCCATCGCATCAGGCGCGAAACCAGGCCTGTGCCGAGCATGATGCGATGGATGTCGAGGCATTCGTACACCAGCCTTTGCCCCGGACCGCGCACACGCCACCCCAGCACCAGCATTTCGAGATTGCGCGCCAAGATGACACCAGTGTCGTCGCACAGGCTGCGGACCGCTCGCGACACGAAAAGATGCCTGAGCACAGCCATTGCCCGCTGCGCCAGACACCCATCCCGGGTACCGCCCAGATCGATGGCATTTGCACGCCGCATATCGATGCGATCTTCGGCGCGCCTGCGAAACCCCCCGACGTCCACCGCAATCCCTTCCCCCGCCAGCAGATCGATACGCCGACGTACCGCTGCATCGCCAAGGTCATGCACAAGATAAGCGACCCGCGCCGCACAGATTTGATCCGAATCCATCCAAAAAACCCAAAACTTCCTCTCAAACGGAGTGAGATTTTGTTCCCAGCGCGGAAGCGCATCGGCATTACACCTAAGGGCATAAGATTGCGGGAAATCGGAATTTTGTATGAACAACAATATTGCTCAATATTTATATAATCCTATTTGGAGATATTAGGTGAAACACAGGAAATTCGGCATTATTTCCGATGAGGTATTGCCGGATTCCGCAGTACGAATATTGCCCGATGCTTCCGTGATCGCAATGATCGTCTTCCGAAGGCGCTGGCTGCTATTGGGTGCCTTCACGCTGACGGTCGCCTTGGCAGCGTCACTGTTGGCGCTGCTGCCGAGAACCTACACTGCAACCGCAGCGCTTCTGCTCGAACCGCGAGAGACAGAGCCAGTCAAAGTTAATGATCGCGGCTTCGTTGCCCCTGCCGACGACAACCTGATCGATACTGCCGTGCAGATCATCCGATCGCCGATGCTGACGCTGGATGTCGTGCGCGGCCTCGACCTCGCAGACACGGCCGAATTCGGCGGCGGCAAACCGGATGCCTTGGCGAGCAAGTCCGCCGAAACATACGTACCGGTCGTCGATCGTGAACGCCGCGCCGCGCGCACCCTGCTCGCGAACAGCTACGCAAAACGCGTCGGGGTCACCTACCTGATCGAGATTTCCGCCTCGTCGATTGATCCGAAACGCGCCGCCCTCATCGCCAATGCTTTAGCGCGTCGCTACATCGACCTCGATACGGCGAAGAAGAGATCACGTAATACGCAGGCCGCACACTACGTCCAGAGCCAGGCCGCCGCGCTGCGACGTCAAGCCGTATCCGACGATGCCGCCCTTCAGGCCTATATGATCCGCAACAACCTGATGAGCGCCCAGGGTGCCACCATGGCCGAGCAGGAAGTCTCCGAACTCAACCGCCAGATCGCCGATGCACAGGCGCAACTCGCGGAACAGCGTGGCAAACTGGGGACTGCCCAATCGCAGATTGCCAGGGGAGGCGGCGGCGCCGACATCGGCACCGCCCTCGCCTCCGAGACCGTACGGCAATTGCGCCAGCAGGAAGCGCAGGCCAGCGCCCGGCTCGCACAGCTCGACGCCCGCTACGGATCGCTGCACCCCGATGTCGTCGAGGCCAAGAACGAACTGGCCGACGTTCGAGGGCAACTGGCTGCGGAGCTTGCCCGGATCGTGTCTGGCCTACGCGGTGATGTGCAGATCGCGGAATCGCGTCTCGGCTCCCTAGAGATGAGCCGCGCACAAGCCAAGGGCGCGCTGGCTCAGAACAATTCCGCGCAGGTGGGGCGCCTCGAACTGGAGAGGCGCGCGGAAGCGAGCCGCGCAATCTACAACGCCTATCTGACACGGGCCAAGGAAACCGCACAGGCGGGCGCGTTACCCAATGCGGATGCCAGTATTGCATCGGTTGCCCCCGTGCCCAACGTACCTTCTTCGCCCAACTACGCCCTTGGCGCTCTCGCTGCATTGGGCACCGCGCTGGTCGCCGGCTTCGCGACCATCGCACTGGCAGAATATCTCGAAGGCACCGTCGCGACGCGGGGAGACATCGAGATCGAACTCGGCGCGATTTACGCAGGCGCAATCCCGACACTCAATTCCGCCACGCGATCGAAAGCGGTAGGCATCACGCCTCAGGACTACGTTACGATGCGGCCAATGTCGCTCTTCACGGAAAGCATACGCAATCTAGCGACCTACCTTGGTTTGTCCTCCGGAGGAAATTCCACCGTCGTCACGATCACTTCGCCCCTGCCCAGGGAAGGAAAGTCCACGACTTCCATGTGCCTTGCCCGGACACTTGCGATGGGCAAGCGTAAAGTCGTGCTTGTCGATGCCGACGTACGACATCATTCGACGTCAGACGCATTGGCTCCGAACCGGGTGAGCGAAGGGCTGTTCCGGGTTCTCGACGGTACGGAACCGATCGAGCGCGCTCTCACTGCAGACGATCGAAGCAGCCTGCAAATTCTCACCACACTGGGTCAGTCGAGCCCGGACGATGTCATCACGCAAGAAGCTCTGGCAACGTTGATCGCCAATCTGCGGGCTCGCTTCGACATCGTGGTGATCGATTCCGCACCGGTCCTGGGCGTTGCCGAGACCCGGCTGGCGGCGCAACTGTCCGACATCACCCTGGTGGTCGTCCGTTGGCGCAAGACGCCCGCAAAAGCGGTCCGCACCACACTCGATCTACTGATCCAGAGCGGCAGCAAGATCGGCGGCGTCGCTCTAAGCTTAGTGGATATCAAGGAATTCGCCAGTGCCGGACTGACCGATGCATTCGGCTACTACAAGAAGTTCAAGGGCTACTATGTCGACTGAAAAGCCGCTTGAAGGACGCCTTATCGCCTTCGATACCCTCCGAGGCGTGGCGGCTTTCGCCGTCGTCTTCTACCATCTGCGCACACTTGGACCGATCAGCACTCTTCCATCGTGGGGCAGATTCTTCGGCAGCGGCTATCTTGCCGTAGACCTCTTTTTCATCCTCAGCGGCTTCATCATTCCCCACGCCTACGGAGCCCACCTCGCTCAGGCAATGACTGTGCGCGAATTTCTGATCGCCAGAATCATCCGGCTACAGCCAATGATGGCGATCGGGACATTGCTGGGGGCTTTCCTAGCGCTCGTCCAGCGGGCCACAGGCAGCGCTGATGCGCCCGGAATTCTCGCTATTGCAACAGCCCTGCCCCTCAACATGGCAATGTTGCCCGACGTATTGTTCCCCTGGGGCATATTCCTGTTCAATCCGCCCGCATGGTCATTATTCTACGAGCTGCTGGCGAATATGGTGTTCGCTCTATCCATTCGATACTTACCGTCCCCGAAGCCAATCAGGTTTGGAAGCAACATCACTCTGGCCGTCGTCTGCCTGGCCAGCGGTCTGGGCATCGCGCATTCCGCATTCGAACCGGGTGGTCTGGACCGAGGCGTAATCCTTGCCGACTGGTCGGTCGCATTGTCACGCATCAGTTTCTCATTCACATTCGGCGTACTGCTTCATAGCACTCAAGAATACTGGCAACCTCGCGTATCGCGAGTTCCGCTTCCCTTGCTGATGCTTTCTTGCATCACCTTGCTAGGTGCGAATCCGAGCACGACATGGCGGGCGGCGTACGACCTGGCCTTCATCACAATCGCCTCGCCTCTTTTGCTGATGCTGGCCACCGGCACAGGGCCCTCCCCCTTTTTCGGTCGGATTGGAGCGTGGCTTGGCATGATCTCCTACCCGCTCTACGCAGTTCACGCACCGATCAAGCACATGATCGAAGCTCTCCGTCTGCCCAATGCCGCTCTGTCGTTTGCAGTCGCGCTGACCATCGCGATAGTCGTTGCATGGCTCGCCGCGCGAATCGAGCCAAGGCTGCAATCACTTCTGGCAGTCCATCTTAAACGGTCTTCAAGCGGGCACGACCGCCGCATCTCAGGCACCCGCCGCATATCGGGTGATTCATGGGAAAACTGCGTGCGAGGCAGTAGGAAAATCGCCCCCGTCGCATCGTCCCACGTTCCGGATCCAACTGATCTCGATCCAGGTGACACGGTGACAGCCAAGGGCGGCACAGCCGATGGAAACGACATATCCAAAGGCAATGTCCTTTTCGTGAGTCGGCAACGCATGATCGGCAGGATCAATGGCAGCAGCGCGTATCTGATCGATTTGGCCACCGCCGTCCGCAACGCCGGATTTACGCCACATCTCCTTCAACCGTCGCCAAACCTCATGGGACGCTGGCCCATCATGCGCCTGCGCCGCGAGATGGCCATATTCGAAAGCCACGCCATTCGCGGAGTCTTTCGGCATGCCGATTGGGTAGTTTCACGCGATCCTCGCGTCTTCCTCGATGCCGTCAGATGCGTGCTGTCACGACTGGTGCGCCGTGCAGGCTGCAAGGTGAAATGGTTTGACGACCGCCCTTATCCTTACTCCATCGCAGCGCCATGGGAGGAAGCAGACCGTACCTATGTCCGCAAGGCAGCACCGTATGCCAACATCGTAATTGCCGATTACGCATTTCAGGCCGAAGCGTTCGATCAACTACCCGACCGCCCCACCGCAATCGTGATGCACGACCTTTTTCATCGCCGTGATCCTGGGGCCCAAAAACGCGATTCGGTTGCGCAACTCGGCCGCGAGGATGAAATCGCTCTGCTTTCAAAAGCAGATGCAGTGATCGCCATACAGTCGGAAGAAGCACGGTTCATCACCGAATATGTCTACGGCGCGCAACCGATCCTGACGCCCATGGGCATGCGTCCAGTGAGCGCCGCACAACCTGGAATACCAAATCGCCTGCTATTCGTTGGTAGCAATACAGCCCCGAACGTCATCGGGCTCGAGTGGTTTTTCGATAATGTCTGGCCGCAAGTTAGAGAACATGTACCAGACATGCGGCTGGACGTGGCCGGAACGGTTGCTGCAGCATTCTCCCGCTCGCCTCATTCCGGTGTGATCTTTCATGGGCTGGTGAACGATCTCCACTCGCTTTATTCCGATGCAGCCGTGGTAATTGCACCTTTGACCTTCGGGTCCGGCCTCAAGATTAAACTCGTCGAGGCGCTGGCATACGGCAAGGCCATCGTCGCGACGAGCATCACGCTTCAAGGGATCGAACGCGAATGTGCAGACGCGGTGATACAAGCAGATGATGCCGGGCATTTTGCTCAGGCGATCATTTCCCTGAAAGACGATCATGATCGATTGAATTTGGCAGAGGCCGCGCTTGATGCCGCGCGTAGATACTTTTCACCGCAGGCTTGCCACGCGGAATTTTCCATTTGGCTGGAGAACTGCAAGCCAACTCGAGCGCATGCTCAACCCTGACCTCGTGACCAACCCGCCACCCCACATCGCAAAGCCGTTGCTATGGAGCACATTCTCCAGCCTCGGCACGCAAGCGCTGTCTTTTCTGACATTCGCCATTCTTGCGCGCCTGCTCGGCGCTCCCGCATTTGGCTTGGTTGCGCTCGCGGCGCTGGTGATCGACCTGTTCCTCATCGTCAGTAGCGTGGGCATCGGTGAAGCCGTAGTGCAACGCAAAGTTCTCAATGACGTCGAGGCAGACACCGCGTTCTGGATCAATCTCGGCTCGGGTTTAGTATTCTGTTCCATCACGGTAGCCACAGCACCCTTGATCGCAGGACTGTTCGGCCAACCGCAACTCCAACCGATAGTTACGGCGTTGGCCGCCATTTTTGCCATCACACCTCTAGGTGCGATACATAGCGCACGCCTCACGCGCGCGCTCCAGTTTAAATCGATAGCCTTGCGGAACATCGCCGCCTCTATAGCCGGAGCGGCGGTCGGCCTGCCTCTGGCGCTTGCAGGCTGTGGCGTCTGGGCTCTTGTAGGCCAGCGGATCGCGGCTGCTTGCGCAACGGTTATCTTTGTCTGGGCCAGTAGTCGATGGTACCCACGAATGCGCTTTGAATGGCGTACATGCAGTCAATTGATCCGCTTCGGTGGCTACATCGGCCTTTCTGGCACCCTGAACCAGATCAACATTCGTAGCACGGAAATTATTTCCGGCGCGCTTGTAGGCCCTCTCGCCGTCGCTTTCATACGTGCGGGATCGCGGATCGCAGAAGTCATCAGTCAGATAACCTACACCCCATTTCAGCAGATTGCCATGCCTCTGCTCGCCCGTACAGCAGCGGATCGGGATGCTCTCAAGGAGACGTATCTTAAATTGAGTCGTCTTTCGGCTTTTATCATGTTCCCCACATTTATGGGGATCTTCGCCGTGGCACCGCAAATCGTTGCGCTAATCTTCGGGCCGGACTGGGCATTGGTAGCCGACGCTATTCGTATTTTTACATGCGCCGTCGTCGCTTCCCAAATCAACAACCTGATTATCGCTGCTTTGGCCTCGGTCGGAGAATCTCGAACTGTGCTGTCGTGGACAACCGTCCAGATCGTGCTCGGAGGAACCGCAGCCGTCGCCGTTCACCGCTGGGGCTGGCAAGCCATGCTGATAGCCGGCGTGCTTCGCGGCTATCTTATTATACCATATGGATTTTTCTTGCTTCGCAAATATGTGGGCGTTTCTCTGCGAGAAGTCGCCAGAACTTTGAGACCCGCCCTAACCAGCACGGCGCTGATGGTATTAGTGTTACTCACGGGAATCCGTGGCTGTCCGCCGCCGTGGACCGACCTTGCCGTCATGATAGTATGGTTGCCTGTCGGTATAGCGCTTTATTTATGTTCATACATATGCCAAGATCGCAAGACCATCGAACAAATAATGACAATTTATCGCTTATATTTCTTAAATAAAAATCTTCGACGGGAGAGATGATCGAGAATTATTCAACATAACTCAGATTTCACATCAAACCCTTCGGCCCTTCAAAATACGCACTGCACGGCTTACTCTCTGAAGAACTCCAGGGCTATATACTGCCCACAAGTCTTCAATATCTGCCGAATTCTGACGAGTAAAAGCAAAGAAACGCTCGACATCTTCGAGGACGACGCGCAAGCGTGCCGTCGCCCGCGCCATCGTGTAATCTTGAAACCATTCACTCTGCGGTGGCGAGGGAGTACCGTCCTCGACCGCCTGCAGTATCGCCGCAAGATCCCATGCAAGCGAGTGAACTCGAATTTTTCGACAGTTAAAACCAGGATCGAGATAATCAGCCAGAGCATCGTTGATGCTGGAAAAGACGACGCATCCTTGGCTCATAGCTTCAAGAGGTGGCAGGCCAAACCCTTCCGTCGCACCGACTTTTATCCAGTGCTCCAAAGAATCATACAGATAGACCTTCGAGCGCCGAAACCAGCCCGACAAGTCCTCAACCCATCCGTCGAGGAGGGTTACCCGGCATTGCAACGCCAAAGCCGGCACCAACCGGTCCAACAGGTAGCGAGACGACTTACGCACCTGAACAAGAACATCGATATCACGGACGACCGGTTCAAACCCGATCTGCGTCTCAACCACGTTGGGAACATGGGCGATGTAGCAATTTGGTGCATATCGTCCCCAATACGCCATGGTGTGCTGGCTGACGCTTAAGATAGGCACCGTCGGCGGTATCGCCAATCCCCATCCCGTACTATGAGCAACGTATATCACGTCACGTCTTCCAAGGGCTTCCAGTAGCATAGGGATGTCCGGCCCCCAATGAATCACGAAAATTGGGGCATCGGCCGTCCCCGAAGGTCGCTCCGGGTACATCGCGAGAAGATCATCCATCCAAGCCTGGCCCGCGATCCTGGAGCCATAGTACGCTACTGTGATTTGACGATACCGACGACAGGCCTCCATGATCCGGACCTGCGCGGAATTACCGCCCACATCCATCCGATTGTGCGGAAACAGAAAGATCAGCGGACGCATAAAGCCTCCGTCAAAGACCAAGCCTCCATGGTTGCACCGTCTGCGTGATTTACATCCGGCAGCTCCGCAATGTATCGGGATGCCGCAGGCCAGGAATGGCTGAGCGCAAACAGACCCACACGCTTCAAAACGCTTTCCCATAAGCTGGAAAGCGTTAGCCGACAGGCCTCTCGATGCGTCCCTGCCAAGCGCAAGGCCTGGATCCACCGACCTTGCCTTATAGCGGAAAGTGCACAGATCTGCCGGCGGACACCCTCAAGGTTCTCGAGCCGCGATTCCAGAATCTCGGCTATCGAAGTATCATCGATGTGATAACCCCGGCCCGCCACGATGAGACCCTCAATATCGGCAAGCGTCAGACGATGCGAAGTCGAAGCTGCATGCTTACGATAATAGTACGTAAGCTGAGGCACGAAGCGATATATGCCCCCAGCAAGCATCATACGCAGTACGAGATCAAAGTCTTCTCCGACACGCAACCTCTCATCGTAAGTTATGCCATGGTATCGCAAAAATTGTATGTCAAATAAGGGCTTGCAGTATCCGAGCGAGGTCGCGCGGGTGCCAATAGCGCCTCCCAGGACGAACTCCTCCAGTGTCACCTCGCGCGAAAGACGCCAGCAGGCGCCCTGCGCAAAGACCTTCTTGCGGATAGTGGATCGAACCTCGACGAATTCGATCATGTTCGAGACGCAGATGTGCGCACCGGTCTTTGCGTGATGCTGGACTAGGTTCTCGATATGCTGGGGATGAAGACAATCGTCGCTATCCAGAATGGCAGCTAGGCCACCGCGGGCAGCGTTGAGACTGACATTGCGAACAGCGCTCAACCCTTTTTGCGGCCCGCTGATCAACCTAACTCGCCGGTCTGCATGAACGTGCGCCGCGACCCGTGCCGGGGTCTCATCAATCGAACCATCATCCACAACGATTATCTCGATGTCGGTCAGAGTCTGGGCACGTGCAGACAGCAGCGCCGCATCGATATGCTTGGTAGCATTGCGCGCCACCATCAGGATCGACACGATGGGTCTCGTCATTGCACCGCTGTCATGAATGGCCTTCTCCATCTCCATGAATCTTCCGGCGTCATCTAGTGCCACTTGCCCTTCGTGCGAACTGTAAAGTCATCCATTCCGGAGCTGAAAGGGGCGCAGTTCGACACTGCCATGCTCCATCATGCCCATTCGTCGCGAACACTTCGATCGGATTGTTTCCATGTGCCGCTCAAGGACTGTCGGGCGTTGAGGTTCTGGAATTGCTTTGGTATCCCGCCCGCCGAGATAGTCGAGATGAGTGCGGCCTTGGCAACCGAAAGACTCGGAACGAGCCGTATTATGGCGGTGCGACCACGACAAAGTTCAGTTTCGAGCAAAAGCATGACTGTTTCGAAATCAGGGCCCGACTTCCAAGCGGCGAGCGCCGCGACGCCATCGGCGCTCACCTGGCAGAGTGCCTATATCATCGCAGATCCAGCAATTGGCGGCACTTGGGGCGGCTATCCCGACCAGACCAGACCACTCCCTTCCCGGGGCGCTACGACATCCGCCGGATCACCGTATGATCATGCTCCAAGCCGCAAAATGGCGGATGATCGCATCGTCCTGTGCCCTTTTCGCGGGATATATCGCGCACCTGGCCATTCTAACGACTTGAGTTGGCTTGAATGCGCTGCAACATATCCCTGTCTCCACAAGCGCCGAGGACACGATCCCGGCACGGTGACGAGGCGGGAAACGGGATGTGGAAACGATGCAGCACGAACAGACGGCCGATCTACCCTATCTGCGGAAGGTCGTGGGGGCCTCTATGGCCGGCACGGTCGTGGAGTGGTACGAGTTCTTCCTCTACGGCACGGCTGCCACGCTGATATTCGGCAAGCTGTTCTTTCCAGCGACGGGCAACGATCTCGACGGCGTGATCGCCGCTTTCGCCACCTATGCCGTGGGCTTCATCGCCCGTCCCCTGGGCGGCGTCATTTTCGGGCACATCGGTGACAAAGTCGGCCGCAAGTCGCTGCTGCAGTTCAGCCTCATGCTCATCGGCTGCTCCACTTTCCTGATGGGCTGCCTGCCGAGTTTCGGAGCGATCGGCTACTGGGCCCCGGTGCTGCTGGTCACGCTGCGCTTCATCCAGGGGTTTGCACTGGGCGGCGAGTGGGGCGGCGCGGTCCTGCTGGTTGCGGAACACAGTCCCAATCGCAGCCGCGCCTTCTGGGGAAGCTTCCCGCAAGCGGGCGTGCCGCTCGGCAACCTGCTCGCGACCGTGGTGCTGCTCGTGCTCTCGGCGACGCTTTCGGACGGCCAGTTCCTGGGATGGGGCTGGCGTATCGGGTTCTGGCTTTCGGCGGTAATCGTCGGCATCGGCTATTACATCCGCACGCAAGTCACCGATTCACCGATCTTCGAAGCAGCAAAGGCGGAAGCCGAAGACCGCGCGCACCAGGGTTATGGCCTGACCGAGGTGTTCCGGCGCTATCCACGCGGCGTGTTCACCGCCATGGGCCTGCGCGTGGGTGAAAACATCCTCTATTACATGGTCGTCACGTTCTCGATCACTTACCTTGCGCATATCGGGGTGGATACGACCAAGATCCTCACGCTTCTGTTCTGTGCCCATATCCTGCATGTGATCCTGATCCCGCTGTTCGGCGCAATGGCGGATCGCATCGGGCGCAGACCCGTCTACATTATGGGTTCGGCGCTCACCATCGCCTGGCCCTTCGTGGCATTCCCCATGTTTTCGAGCACGCATACGGCAATCGTACTCGGCGGCATTTTCGTGGGCATGTTCGTTCATGCGCTGATGTACGCCCCACAGCCCGCCATCATGGCCGAGATGTTCCCGACGCGAATGCGCTATTCCGGTGTCTCGCTGGGCTACCAGGTCACCGCGATCTTCGCCGGCTCGTGGGCGCCCCTGATCGGGACCAGCCTGCTGCGGCAGTACGATGACTGGCTGCCGATTGCTTTCTACGTCGCCGGAGCCGGCGCCATCAGCCTCATCTCGGCGCTCGTCATGACCGAAAGCAAGGGCGTCTCGCTTCTCGCCATAGACCGCGAGGACGAACGTCGGCTGGGAGCGGCATCAACCTGAGCGCGATGGTCGCAATACGGGAAAGTTACCGAATCCGAGGGCGGCGAACAGCATGATCGTGGGCGCGACGAGGGCGGCAGGCCGGATCGGTTCGACCGGCGACTTGCTCAGTTCGAGCACGAGATAAGCCAGCCAGAAGCAGGTCGGCACGGAAGGCGTCAGCACGAACCGCCGCAGCATCGCCAACGCGCCGACGATCCAACTCGCGGCGAGGACCGCAAGACCCAGGTAACCGGTTTCGACAAGCGTCTGGATATAGCTGTTGTGAAAGGAGAATGCGGTCCCCTCCTGCCGCACGTCGAAGTAGCGCCAAAAGCCGATGGCATCGGGATTGGCTGGTGTCCAGAAACCGAAATACCCGGTTCCGAGCCACGGTCGCTCGGCGATGATGAAGTCTGCGCGATACCACAGATATCCCCGTCCGGTCAGCCCTGCGTCCTTGCCCGACAATTCCTGTACCAACGCCAGAAGCGGCTGGGCAAAGACCGCGCACAGGCACAGCCCTGCCACCGCGAAAACCGCGAAACCCAGCTTCGTCGCCGGAGAACGGCCGCGCAGCGCGAGACACGCCAGCAACAGGCTGCCTGCCAGCCCGAGCGAGGCCAACGCACCGGCCGATCGCGCCCGCTCCGTGGCGATGACGCACAGGATCGCGATCCCGGCACTGATGCCAGCCCGGACGAAAGCGAGACGCTCCAGAAAGATGGCACCGATCGTCACCGCCAGCAGCGCCGCCGTGGCCGCACTGTCCGCAAAGTAGTTCTTCGCCTCCCCCCCGAGCCCGAAAAGCGCGGGAGCGCCGGAAATGCCATCGGGCCGGGAGTGTCCCGCGAACAGCGAAGCAAGGGTATAGCCCGCGAAGGCGACGAACAGCCCGGCGATTACTGCGCGAGGCCTGATCGCCTGCGACACGAGCAGCCCGGCGAATGCGGTCATCGCCATCTGCACGGCGGCCCGCGCAGTGACGATCGGATAGACTGCCCATGCGATCGAAAGCAACGCCGCGGCGGGATAGGCGAACTGCGGCCAGCACCGCCGCAGGACGGCGCGGCATTGGTCCATGCGCAGGGCCGCATAAACGCACATCAAGCCCAGGCCGAGACCCGCGCCGGCAGTCCCAAGGTTTGCAGGAATCCGCGAGAGGACGATCAACCCCGCGAACGCACCGTCCTGCACCGTCCGGTCGGACAGCAGTTCTTCCATGCGACTACGAGATCGAGGCACGAATGCCGCAGTCGCATTCATCGGGAGAAATCCACCCGCAGCGGCTGCATCGTCGAGCGAGGCGCCAGCACGTGCCGCAACCGGCGTCCAAGCGGCCGCTCGACACGCTCATGAACCGCAATCGCACAGATGCAGGCGACGGCAACCGCCAATACCATCAACATCGGCGCCGTATGCGGTGCGAGCAGCCCTGCCCGCGCCGTCCCGATTGCCAGCCCCTGTGTCACGAAGGGATGCGTGAGATACAAGGCATAGCTGGCATCCCCGATCGCCAGCACCGGGCGCCAGGTAATCGCCAGACCGCCCTTTTCCGCGACCAGCGCCGCGATCACGAGTGCGCAGGCAGGCGGCAACGACACTGGCCACCCACCCTCTAGCGGCCACCGGGCCATGAGCACGAGCATGACCAGCGCGGGAATGCTGCACGCAGCAGCCACTTTCGCGGCGGTTCGCGACGTGCTCAGGTGAGGATACAGCCACCCGATCAGCATCCCACCCGCGAAATCCAGTACCATCGGCTGGCTGAGAAACCGCAGTTCGGGCGCGATATGCGCGCGCAGCAGATGGCCCGAAACAACCGCCATGGACAGCAGACCGACCGCCAGTCCCACCCGCATGCCGGCTCGCGGCACCACCAGCGTCAGGGCAAACAGCACGTAGAAACCCATTTCCAGGTTCAGTGACCAGCCGACGAAAAGCAATGGCCGCATCGTGCCGTCCACCCGCTCGTACGGAATGAAGGCCAGCGACCGCGCCAGCGCATCACCGTCCGCTTGCGTGGTGCCCAGCAGACCGGGCATGGCAAGGGCAACTGCGAAAACCAGCAGCGTCAACATCCAGTAGAGCGGCACGATACGGATCGCGCGGTTGAGGAGGAACAGACCCGGCGAGGTCTTCCCTCCGGCGGTCGTATGGACCATGATGAAGCCGCTGATGACGAAGAACAGGTCGACGCCGGCTGCAAAAGGGGCGAACAGGCGGTCATCCAGGCCCCAGGCGGCCCCGAAGCCCTCCAGGTGGACGACCACCACCAGCAGCGCCGCGATGGCCCTCAAGGTCTGGATATTGAGAAGCATGCGCCGAACGCCTCGAAGCCGAGGTACAGGAACGTACCCCGGCTTCGATACATGCCACCGGCGGATCGGTCGATGTCGCCGCCTGCGGAGATTACTTCATTACGGACGCACTTGACTTACCGATCAGGCCAGCAGGCCGATCGAGCCGTTGTATTCGGCGTTGCTCATGAAGGCGATGTCCGACAGCGCGAACTGGGCGTCACCGGTGAGCGTGATCTTGTCGGCGCCGATGGACACCACCGTCGAATTGGCGATGTGTGCGATCGATACGGCGCTCGACTGGACGTTGACGAGCACGAGCTTGTCCACGCCATGCTGGAAGTCGGTCACCGTATCCTTGCCGTAACCAGCACCGAACACGAAAGTGTCCGCGCCGCCGCCGCCGGTGAGCGTGTCGTCACCCGCCCCGCCGTTGAGGATATCGTTACCCAGGCCGCCGTCGAGGATATCGTTGCCGGCCCAGCCGAACAGCTTGTTCGCCGCGTCATTGCCATAGATCTTGTTCGCCAGCGTATTGCCGGCACCGTTGATCTCCCCAGAGCCGGTAAGGCGAAGCGTCTCGACATTGGCTGGCAACGTATAGCTGACCTTCGACATCACGGTGTCGCTGCCCTCGTTAGCCAGTTCGATGACACGGTCACCCGCCGAATCCACGACGTAGATATCGTCGCCCTTGCCACCCACCAGGGTGTCGTTACCTGCACCGCCGTCGAGGTAATCGTTGCCTGCAAGGCCCGTCAGAACATTATTGCCGCCATTGCCGATCATCCGGTTGTCCTCGACATTGCCGGTGCCGTTGATGTTGGCGGTTCCGTCGAGGCGCAAGTTCTCCACGTTCGCAGAGATGGTATAGCTCACCGAAGTGATGACGAGATCGCTGCCCTCCTTCGCGTATTCGACGATCTTCACCGCGGCGTTGTCGACACGATAGATGTCATCGCCCGTGCCGCCCTGCAAGACGTCGGCACCGCCCGCCCCGTCGAGATAGTCGTTGCCGGCCATGCCCTTGAGCAGGTTGACGGCGCTGTTGCCGATCAGACGGTTGTCGAGCGCGTTGCCCGTGCCATCAAGCGCCTTGTCGCCGGTCAGCGTCAGGTTCTCCACGTTGGCTGGCAGGATGAAGCTGTCGCTGGCCAGCACGGTGTCGGTGCCGCCGTTCGCCGCCTCGACGACCTTGTCCAGCTTGGAACTGACGCGGAACGTGTCGTTGGCAGCCGTGCCGGTGTAAGTCTTCCCGGTGGCCGTGCCGCCCGAACTGGTCGCCGGCGCGGTGGTCGTCGGAGTAGGGGTAGGCGTTGGGGTGGGAGTGGGAGTGGGAGTGGGGGTCGTTCCTTCCGAAGTCGTCGGCGTGGGCGTCGTGGAACCACCCGTCGCCGGAGAAGTCGAACCCGTCGACGTATAGACGACGTGCTTGCCATTGCTCGTGGTCGATACGGTGTCGGCCGTGCGGTAGGCGCGGATGTAGTCGATCTTCATCTCGCCGGTGGGCGTGCTCGCGTCGGTAGGGCCGCTCCAGCTCTGGGCGCCGCCGACCGCGAGGTTGACGAGCATGTACATCTCCTTCTTCATCGCCGCCGGGGTCGCCTGGCGCGCCACTTCGGTGCCGTCGATGTAGAAGATGATCCGGTCCGCATTCCAGTCGACGCCGTAGGTATGCATCTGCGTGGTATCGACCACCGCCCGGTCCTGCGCCTCAAGCGTTTTGCCCGGCGTACTGGTTCCGTGAGTCGACATGTAGAGCACGTTCGGATCCTTGCCGTGCTGCTCGAAGATATCGAGTTCGGGCGGCCAGCTGTTGTCGGTGGGCAGCAACCAGAAGGCCGGCCAGAAGCCGTTGCCCGCCGGCATGGACGCGCGGATCTCGAAATAGCCGTACTGCTGCGCGAACGTGAATTTCGAGGTGAGCAGGCCCGAACTCCAGGTATGGCCGTCCATGTACTGGAGCACGTCTGCGCTCGCCCGCTCGGCCTTGATCGTCAGGATGCCGTCATCGATCGAGAACGGATTGATACCCAGCGGCGTCTTGCCGGTGCCGCCCCAGTCCTGGTCGAAGTAGAGCTGCGCTTCGGTTCGCAGCGTGCGGCTGGCGATCGTGCCGGGGCCGCCGTTACCGAACTCGGTACGCCAGGTGCCGCCCTTGGAATAGAGGCTGAGCGCGTTGAAATCGTCGCCGAAAGTCTGAACCAGGTCCGTGCGGTTCAATTCATAAGTGAAATCGCCCGAGGCAAGGCTGGTCGCCTTCACATCGCGAAGGATAAGATCCTCGCCGTTGCCGAAATGCAGGACGGTATCGTTGCCGACCTGCTGCGCGATCGACTGAATTTGGTCGAAGCTAGTCACGCCGTAGCCGCCGAGCCTGATCTTGTCGATGCCCGTGGCGAAGTCCATGATGACGTCGCTGCCGTTGCCGGCCTGGATGATGAAGGTATCCTTGCCGCCACCGCCGACAAGCACGTCATTGCCCGCGCCGCCGTTGATCTGCTGCGCGTACTCGTTGCCAATGATGACGTTGTCGAGGTCGTTCCCGCCGCCGTACCAGGCCTGGTTGCCTTCGAGGATCAGGTTTTCGACGTTGGCGCCCAGGATATGATAGACCGAAGAACGAACAGTATCGATGCCCTCGCCCTTCGCCTCGAAGACTTTGTCCTTCTCGGACGAGATGATGTAGGTGTCGTCGCCCTGGCCGCCGTAATAGCTGTCGCCACCGCCGTAGCCGCGCATCACGTCGGATTTGGATGTACCGGTAATGGTCTCACCTGCAGCGGTGCCGAAAAATGTGCTTACGCCCGCCGAAGAACTATTAAGTATAGACCCGAATGCGTTCTTATAGGAAAAAGACATTATCTAAAATCCCGTCACGCAAGCCCTATTGCTTCGCTGTGTCGGGTTTCTAGATATGACCATCATCCACAATGACGGCACAACAACTCTGGTAAATGGAATTTAATCGATTGCAATTTTGAATTTACTGAAGATTAATTCTACATTTTTTACTAATGAAGACGCAAAAGATTTATAAATACCTTTCCTTCGCTCTCCAAACTCGGCCAGGATGAGCATGGCGATTACGGTGATGCAGGTCGCAACGGCTCCGCCAGTGAACGAACCGGCAGCCCCAGGCCAGATCGCCAGGATCAGCACCATGACCGGCAGATGGGCGATATAGATCGTGAAACTCGCTCCGGCGCAAAAGCGGATCACCTTCTCGAGTACGGGAGGCCAGATCGAACGTTCACCGGTGCATGCCGCGAAGACCGCGATCGCGGCAGCCACGAGGATGCAGAGCGCGAGATAATAGCCCATGCTCATCGCGAGCGCCGGGAGCGGGCCCCATTCGAACAACGGCATAGCGACGAAGGCGCACCATCTGCGCCAGCCGAAGGCTACAAACGCGATTGCCGCCAGCACCAGACCACCGCGTATCGGTCCCACTCGAAAGCCCCTGGAAACCACCGTCCAGGCAGCCGCACCGATCAGCCAGAGCGCGAGCGCAAGCGCGATGCGGGGACCGAAGACCAGCAGCCACAACCCCATAAGCCCCCATCGCCAACGCCCCCGGCCATAAATGAGCACCGCGAACCAGACATAGTAGGCGACTTCGAAGCCGAGCGACCAGAACGGCGCCGCCGTACCCACGATGGCACGATCAAACCAGATCTCGTTCGTGAAAGTGAGATAGCGCAGAATCGCAAGCAAGGAAGGCTGCCCGCCAACCGCCGCGTCATAAACGGCGGGATTCGCCGCCGAACCGATTTGATAGCAACCGATTATGAGCGCTACCGAAAGCGGTACCACCGAATACAACCGCAGCGCCCGCGCTTTTGCAAAAGCTTTCCAGTCCCGCTCCTTGCAGTGCGTGACAAAGCCGATGACGAAGCCGGAAAGCACGAAGAATACGGCCACCGCCTCCTTCGCGCTGTGCCCCAGCATCGCAGGAAGTCCCATGCGATAGATTTCGCCCGCATGGGCGACGAGCACCAGCAGCGCAGCGACCAGCCGCAACAGGTCAAGAAATACCGATAGATTCCTGGTCAAGCTGCCCCCGGGCCAGTCACGACCGACCTCGAGCGAGAGCGGCACCTGCGGGCCTTCGCTCCGAAGGCCTTTCCCGATCAGCCTAGAATGCCCGGAACCGTCCCTTCAATCGCAAGTGCATCCGAAATACATGCGATCCGGACCATCGCCGGGACAAGAGATGGATGGAGTCCAGCACCGCCGGCAGGCAACCGGCGAACCTTCAGCGCGCCAGCAGCAGCGCCCCCAAGGCAGCCCACATCGCCAGGCTGGCCACCGCGCCTGCCGCCCATCCTTGCCAAAGAATCGACCGAGCACCGACTGTCTGGGTGCGAACGGCAGTACGAAAGGGGGTGCGTTGAGGTTCCATGCCCCACTTCTAGCAAGCAGGTGCTCGGATCAGGTTAACCGCCGGCCCGTGACGAGCACGCAGAGCCCGTCAAGCCGCGCCTAACCACCATCGCAGGAAGGTCACCCTGTAACGGCCAACCCGGCACCATATCGCCGGGCCACGCCGTGCAATCGCTCAAGCATCTCGTCTCTCAGCATTGCTCGCCTGTATGCGTCACTGAGGAACGGCGGCATCGCTGAGAGGTCCATCAAAGCTCGGGCCGTACGCTCGACGCTGAAACCCAGGGTCCGGCGTGCAACCGGCAGTGCCTCCAGCAAGCCCTTGGCTTGCCGCTTCATAAAGGAAGCACGCGAGTTGGAGGTGATACGCGCGCGAAACTCGCGATAGGCGACTTCCTGGTCCAAGGCGACAATCGCTCCGAATGGCTCCGGCCGCTTTCCGAACCGAAACAACTGGATTGCGTCAGGCGGAGGCAGCAGGACGACCTGCGCCCGCATGCCCAGCGAGCCGGTCCAGTCCGCCCACTTCGCGGTGGAGAAGTTACGCGAAACTCCAAAGGCCCGCCACGGTACGCCGAAAGCATCGGCCAGAATCGCACCATGAAGAGATTCCGTGAGAACCAGTCGCGATCCGGAAACCTTCCTGATGACCGCCTCCGGCGCGGTGCGAGGATCGACAAGGTCGAAGCCTGCCATTCGCACCGCCTCTTCCCAGCCTGGAAACGCTATCGTTTCGTAGTGCGGCACGACGACCGTGCGCTCCCGGCACTCTTGCGGCAAAGCCCGATAGCGATCGATGGCGGTCGTCAGGATCGCGCCATCGGTCAGCGCCCGGTCGGGATCGACACCCAGGACACGCGCTGTCACGGGTCCGCGTACGCAGTGGAATTCGACCGCTCGCCCAGACCAGGCATCGATCGCGGTATAGCCAACACCGCTTGAAAATACGTGCAGATTTCGGCTCGGACCTGGATCGATGCCGACGATCGTACCGATGCCCACGAACGCATCCTCCCCCTCGTCGGTCTCGTTGGCGAAAAGCGAAGGCACGAGGGCCGGCCACAACTCCGTATTGAGGTCGTCCCCGAAATTGGGAGCCGACGGGCGATATCGCAGCAACCTCATCCGCCTGCTCCCAGGCGACGGCCTTCACAGCCGCCTATCTGGCAACGGCGTGAGGCGGGTCGGGCAGAATTCCGGCTCAGACGAGCGATGGAATCGTCGTTTTCCGGCGCACGCATTTCGTATCCAATCGATGGAGTCCCTCCAGGCATCCGAGCATTCGCATCCAGTTTGAACCGATCCATACCTGCCCAATCTTTGCCTTCGCGCAGACCCCATCGCCCACACCTACAATCCGGCGCATTCCCGTTCATTCCATTTCACAAGAATGTAGAAATCCGAATTCTAACAACATCCATTACGGATACGTAAGACTCACCCCGAATATTATCCGAAACGCCAGACCACTTGTTTAACAAAAAACTTTCGAACTATAATGAGTATACCGTAAATCTGGGTTCATTTACGGGTTATGAAATCGGAAAAAACGAATTTTTCAAATCGCAATACAAGCATTCGTCACACCATTAATCCGTAAGAATACTCAGGAGGCAGGCATGGCAATCATTCTAGGGACCGATGGCAGCGATCATATCGGAGGAACCAGCGGCAACGACGCCCTCGCGGGCGGCAAAGGCGTCGATTATCTCTATGGCGGCGATGGCAATGACGCGTTCGTCATTCGCCTGTCGGACATGGATTCCTCGCTTTCAAGCGCTTCCTCGATGATCGGAAAAGCGCAGGATGTCATCTACGACTTCCACGGCGCTGGCGTTTACGAAGCGGGCAACAACGACTTCCTTTATCTTGACGGATTCGGTGTCGGATCGACCATCTCGTTCGTCGGGTATGGCGCGAACGGCGGAGGCATCCCGGGGATCGATATCCATGCTCAGTACTATTCGATCCACAGCACGATCACGAACCTCGATTATATAATCGCGATCGGATCAATGAACGGAAACCAACTCGTTCTCGGCGACTACAATTTCTATAATTGATCGTCGCCGCGCATCAATCGGGCCTTATCTTCCAAGGGGAGGCGCACTCGCGCCTCCCTTTATCATTCGCCATCAAGATCTTCTGATTGCCAAGACCCAAATAGCTCTTGAACGGATCAAAAACCCGCAAACTTCATCGCGAATGAATGGTTATCCATTTGAACAGCACGGGTTCGATGTCGCAAATCATAAATGCCATCTCGGTAAATTCGATCTTCGGGGCGATTGCATGAGGAAATTTTTGATTGCGCTTTCGGCCCTGCTGCTTGGTTCCCTTGTGTCCGGGTGCGCCAGTTCCGTAGCACCATCGGACCTGACACTTGCGATTAGCGATGCGAGCTATACCCTGGGTGCAGGCGACAAGTTGAGGATCACAGTCTACGGAGAAGAGAAGCTTACCGGCGAATACCTAGTCGATGGATCGGGAGCCATCGCATTCCCGCTTGTAGGGACCGTGCGAGCGAGCGGGTTGAGCGCTCCCAGTCTGGCCGACCGCCTCACCTCCGCCTTGCGCAACGGCTACCTGGACAACCCCAGCGTCTCCATCGATGTACTCAATTTCCGACCCTACTACATCCTCGGGGAAGTAAACAAGCCGGGTGAATACCCATTCGCGGAAGGATTGAGCGTATTCAGTGCGGTAGCCAAAGCCGAGGGCTTCACCTATCGGGCAGAAGAACGGAGAGTCTATATCCGCCATAAAGATGGCGCAAGCGAGGTTCTCTACCGTCTAGACGGTGTAACGCCGGTACAGCCCGGCGATACCATTCGTGTTCTCGAGCGTCGGTTTTGAATATGATACGCGGCTCGTTCTGGAACCGCATCCACGGTCAAACCTGTCTGTCGGCACGTCTTCGCGTCGGGTGCGCCGCGCTGTTGGTTTCTACCGGATGGGGCCATTTTGCCCATGCACAGACCATAGGGCCGATCATCCATGAGCCTGACGACGTACCAGGCAGGCGTGTGATCCCCGAATATGCGCCGATCGGCTACAATCTGGCCGGCTTCGATGTACTGCCTGCTGTCACTTTCGGAACGCGCTTCGATAACAACGTATTCACAAGAACAAGCGTAAAGGTCTCCGATCTCGTGCTGCAAGCCGAACCACGTATACGCGTACATCTGGAGAATCGTCTGGAGAATGTCTCCTTTCAAGGCAGCCTCCGGACCAGCACTTACCTTAAGCTGCATGACCAGGATGCCACCGAATACCGGTTGGAAGGTACATATACGCGGGGTACGCTGACACCGAATTCGTTGACGGTGAATCTGGGCTATCGGCGCGAAGCGATTCAACGCGGCACCGTGGAGAATGACCTTGCAGACGGCGAGCCGTTGATGCGCCGTGTCCTTCATGGGTCGCTAACAGCCCGCAAGCAATTCAATCGTGTCTCGATCGACGCGCAAGCCCTCGTGGTACGACAACGCTACGAGCGCGTAGATGACCCATCCTTCACGATAATCGATCAGAATTTTCGTAACGTGGATCGCTATGGAGTCCACGGTCTGGTCACTTTTGAAATCAGCGGTCGGACATCGGCATTCAGCAGCCTCGAATATGACCGCTTCGACTACGCCTTCTCGCCGCTCCTCAATAATCGCGACGCCGAAAACTGGAGCGGGACCGCAGGCCTGCGATACGAAATCACGCGCGTACTCTATGCTCAGCTCGGTGTCGGCTACCGCCGTTACGACTTCACGGACGCCGCTCTCGGTGCCATCAAGGGGTTCGCCGTTTCAGGCCATCTGCGATACTTTCCCTCGCGCGTTCTGGCCATCCGGGGGAGCATCGAACAGAACAACACGACCAGTCCTTACGACCTCGTAGGCGCAGTAACCTTGACCGCTGCCCGGATCGAAGTCGAGTACGAAATGCGACGCAGCCTGTCATGGCTCGGGACGGCGAAGTTCACGCTCGAAGACTATGCCAAGCGCCCCTACGCCGCACGGCGCCTGGAAATCGCCGGCGGACCGCGGCTGCGTTTCAACCGTTGGCTCTCGGCCGATGCCAGCATCAGCTATGCAAAGCGGTTCGTCAGTGGTTCGGCACCTTTCGAACCTTATTCCCAGTTCTGCGGCATGCTTTCGGTGACATTCGCGCGATGAACGCCCTCATCGCATACGTCCCGGGGCAGGGCTCAGCAGTCGCTTCGGGCTTGCCGCCCATCACGCCGGGGCCAGCCGCAACCACCGCATCGCCATGCCACCCGGAACACCGGCGCGGCTTGGCCATACTGTTGATGATGCTGGCATCGATCGGCTCGCTTCTTCTGACCGTCGGCCATCATCGCCCGCATATCCCACCCGAACGAGCATCCGGGCGCGCCAGCCTGGCGCAACCCACCGCCGCCGTCCCGACCAGCCGGGACGCCTTGTCATTCGTCGATGCGGGGGCCCAGACGGCCCGGAAAATCAATGCCTCGACGCCGTTCGTGGCCGTTGGCCCCGATCGGCCTGCACGCTTGCGCATAAGCTCCGAAGATCCCGACTATGCGCGGGCGCTGGACTGCCTGGCGAGCGCGGTTCTCTATGAGGCGGGAGAAGATCGGGAGGGGCAGGCTGCCGTCGCCCAAGTCGTGGTCAATAGAGTGCACCATCCGGCCTTTCCCCATTCAATATGCGGCGTCGTCTATCAGGGTTCCGAGCGTACGACCGGCTGCCAATTCACTTTCACCTGCGATGGTGCACTGGCCCATCCCCCGACGCTCACGGCCTGGAGGCGTGCGAGGGACACTGCTGCCGCATTCCTCGCGGGCAAAACGGAGCCGGCGATCGGCCTGGCCACGCACTACCATACCGACTGGGTATATCCGTACTGGAGCGCATCGCTCGACAAGATCGCGCAGGTCCGTACACACCTGTTCTTCAAATGGCGCGGCAGTTGGGGGCGGAAGACATCGTTTACCTCCCCCTATGCGGACGTCGAACCGGCCGAACCAAAACTGGCCTTCCTGTCGCCCGCTCACGCAGCGCAAACTCCGGTTGCTCCTACGGCGTTCGACGCCGGAAGTGATCCGACCGTCGGAGAGCCGATATTGCCCGCTCTGGGCGGAGACCACTTCATCCAGGTAGAAGGCGGCGGCAACGGAACGGCACTTGCTCTGGAAGCGCTGAGCCAATGTCGCGCCCAGACCTACTGCAAGGTTGTCGGGTGGGATCGGGCCGCATCGCGCTACGGATCTCCGCAGAATCCCGTACTGCGCACTGTCGCCTTTCTCTATATCAGCGACAAGCGCACGGGTGTCGAACTCGTGCTCTGGGACTGCACAAGGTTCAACCGGCCGGCCGATACCCAATGCCTGTCCAAGCATAACCGACGCTGGATCACATTCCAGGGCGATCTCTCGCGTGCCTCGTAACTGCCGAGACCTGGACTTGGACAGTCGGTCGGCGCCAAGCCGGCTAAGGGCCAACCCCGATACTCATCGAAGCCCCATGTTCACCTTGAGCGGGCAGGACTGGACCGGCACCATGGACATGCTCACCATCCCTTTTCGGTCCCGCTGGAGGGCGCCGCTCCTGGCATTCCTGCTTGCGACATCGGGTCCGCCGGTCGCCGCGGAAACCTTGGGCGAGGCTCTGGCCGACGCATACCGGCACAACCCCGGCGTCGAAGCAAGCCGCGCATCGACGCGCGCGGCCCAGGACCGTGTCAGTCAGGCGAAGGCGCAATATGGGCCGACACTCACCGGCGAAGCAACCTACACTTACGCGTCGCGTCGTGTCCTGCAGAACGGCTCCACGGTACTGCGCCAACATGGCCTGACCCCGGAACTGACACTGTCCCTCGACCAGCCACTGTTCACCTTCGGACGGCTGGCCGCCCAGCGTCGCAATGCGGATGCCGGCTACGGCGCAGCCATAGCGGATATGCGTGCCGCCGAGCAGGATCTGATGGCCAACGTCGTCATTGCCTATGCTGCGGTGCTGCGCGATCAGAAGCTCGTCGATATCGCCCGCGAGAACCTGTCGCAGTTGACCGAACAGTTCGACCAGATCAACGCGCGCTATTCCGCCCGCTACGCTACGGAAACCGACCTCCAGCAGACCCAGAACCGCATCTTCAGCGGGCAGGCCCAGCTCGAGATCGCCGCCGGAAGCTTGCTGGCCAGCCGCAACAGTTACCGCAAGATCGTGGGACATTACCCCGGGGCATTGACGCCTTTGCCGCAATTGCCGCCCCTGCCGGCGACGGTAGAAGACGCTCAGGCACTTGGGGCGAGTTCCAGTCCCATCCTCGAAGCCGCTCGCCTCGACCTCGTCGCCGCGCAGTCTCGCATCGCTCAGGCTCGGGCCAATGCGCGCCCTTATCTCGGCATTCAAGGCAGCCTCGCCCGTTCACCGTTGACGATCGAGAACGACGACACGCGCGAGCTTGTCGGGCAGGTACAGCTTGGTCTCAGCGTTCCGATCTATTCCGGCGGCCTGCTCTCCGCGCGCATAAGGGAAGCAAGACAAGTAACGGATAGCGCTGCCCAGCAACTGGAGCAAACCTCGCGCGATGTCCGCGAAAGCATTGCCAGTTATTGGGATCAGCTCGCGGCCACCCGCCGGGCGCTGCCCGCTTATGCGCGGGCGGTTTCCGCTGCACAAAGCGCACTGGATGGAGCGCAGCAGCAACAGCTGGCCGGTCAGGTCACCTCACTGGACGTGCTGGATACGGCGAGGGACTTGCTGAATTCCCGCCAGGTGCAAGCCCAGTCGGAAGCACAGTTCTACATCCAGCATGCCCTTCTGCTCGGTGCGATGGGCCAATTGCGTCCGGAGGCATTCGCCCCCGACGTGGCGACTTTCGATCCCGCGACATATCGCGGGCTTGGCTGGGCAGGCTTGCCCACGGGGCCGGTAGTCGGCGCACTGGACGCGCTCGGCTATGATGGCAGGTTCACTCCCTCGCCCATTGCCAGGGAGAACGACACCGAGCCCGGTCACGAGATGGCATCGGAACCGGGAAAGGAATGACGATGCACCCGAAGCCAGCGCCCGGTTTGTGCAGCATGCCGGATCATCCTCCAACTGCCGGGCACCGCACATGAACCGCTTCAGAGGCACCTTCATTACCGACTTGCGGGAAATGCTGCAGGCAGTCCTGCCGGTGATCTGGCCGATCGTGCTGTTCAGCGCGGTATTCAACGTGCTGCTGCTGTCGGGCTCCTTCTTCATGTTGCTGGTATACGACGACGTCCTGGCCAGCCGCAGCGGCGCGACCCTCTCCGGATTGCTCCTGATGGTCACGATAGCCTACGGGTTTCAAGGCGCCGTGGATGTCATTCGCTCACGCGTATTGCTGCATACGGGGGCACAGGCGGATCAGCGCCTTTGCGATCGGCTTTACGACATCATCAGCCGCTATGAGCAAGAGGTCGGCCCCATGCCGTCGGGCGCAGCCCCCGTGCGCGATCTGGACCTCGTACGCAGCTTCATCACCGGCCCTGGGCCTCTGGCACTGCTGGATCTGCCCTATGTAGCCATGTTTTTGCTGATCCTGACGATATTCCATTGGGCCCTGGGTCTCGCGACGCTCGCCGGGGTTCTGGTCATGGTGGCGCTGATGGTCCTTGGTGACCGCAGGACGCGTGCCCCGGCGCTGCAAGCCGCAGCAGTAGGGGCGGCACGCTTCGCCATGGCAGAGGACATACGCCGGAACGGCGAAGTGCTGCGCGTACTGGGCATGAGCGGCCGGCGCCGCGATAGCTGGGACAGGGTCAGCCTGAACCTGATCGCCGCCTACGACGACCTGGCCGGCGTATCCGGCCGCACGCAGGTTCTCGGCAAGGCCTTTCGCCTGTTCCTGCAATCGTTCGTGCTGGCCGTCGGTGCCTTCCTGGTCATCGACAACGATGCGACGGGAGGCGTCATCATCGCCGGCTCGATCCTGAGCGCGCGCGCGCTGATGCCGGTCGAGCAGACCATCGGCCAGTGGAAGCCGATGACCGAGGCGAGCCAGGCCTGGCGGCGGCTGACCTCCCTGCTGGAAAGGGTTCCGCCGCTGCAGGCACCCATGCCGTTACCCCGCCCCCAAACGAGCCTCGAAGTCCAAGCTGTCGTCTGCGGGCCGCCGGGACGGCAGAAGATCACGGTCGCCAACGTTTCCTTCCGCCTCGCCGCCGGAGAGGCTCTTGCCGTCATCGGGCATAGCGGCTCCGGAAAATCCTCGCTGATGCGGGCGATCACCGGCGCCTGGCCGCTGCTGCGCGGGGCGGTGCGGCTCGATGGAGCGGCTCTCGACCAGCGCGACCCGGTGCAACTGGGGCGCGACATCGGCTATGTCCCCCAGGCCATCGAACTGTTCGAAGGCACGATAGCTCAGAATATCGCCCGCTTCGAGGTAAACGCCGATCCCGAAGCGATCATCGCTGCGGCTCGTGCAGCCGATGTGCATGACATGATCGTGGCGATGCCAGGCGGATACGAATACGCTCTGGGAGGCCCGGGTGGCGGCGGCCTTTCCGGGGGGCAGAAGCAGCGGATCGCCCTCGCCCGCGCACTTTATGGCGAACCGTTCCTGATCGTGCTCGACGAACCGAATTCCAATCTCGATGCCGCGGGCGAAGACGCTCTGCTGGGCGCGATCGCCACTGCCAAGCAAAGGGGGGCGATCGTGATCGTCGTCGGCCACCGCCCGACCATTTTCGCGCAAGTCGATCACATCATGATCATGGCCGAGGGCCAAGTCGTGCAAATGGGCGAGCGTGCCGAAATGCTCAAGCGCATCAACTTCAGCCCGGCGCCGCAGCGGCCCGTAGATCCCCCAGTCGAGTGAATGCCATGGCCAGTGACGTCGTTATTCCGCCAGATATGCCGCCAGCAATGCCCGAGGATGGCGGATATGAGCCTGCAAGGAGCCTGCGCCGTGAACTGCGCGCGGGATTCATTCTCTGCGGCGCGCTGGTATTCGGCCTCGGCGGACTGGCGGCTTTGCTGCCGATGACCGGCGCCGTGATCGGCTCCGGCGAAGTTACCGTATCCAGTTACGTCAAGGAAATCGGTCACCCCTCCGGCGGGGTTATCGCCGAGATCATGGTTCGGGATGGCGACCATGTCCGAAAGGGGCAAGCCTTGTTGCGCCTCGACTCCACGGTAAGTGGTGCAACCGCCACGTATACCGGCGAGAATGTCGATCAGTTGCTGGCTCGCGCCGCGCGTCTCACAGCCGAAAGAGATGGTACGAACGGCGTGACGTTCCCTTCCGAGTTGATGCGCCGTGCAGCGGAACCGAACATTGCCGCTCTCATGGAACAGGAACGCAAGACATTCACGTTGAGACGCGACGCGCGGCGATCGATGGCAGCGCAGCTCGGCCAGCGCATCAGCCAGACGCAAGCGGAAGTCGCCAGTTCCCGCACCAAGGCAAGAAGCTATTCCGACCAGGCCATACTTATAAACGACGAACTCAACGCCACTCGCAAACTTTACGAAAAGCGTTATACCACGCTCGACAGGCTCAATTCCTTGGAGCGGTCGGCTTCGGGGCTGGGTGCCGAGGCAAGCAGTGCGCGTGAGGCAGCGGCTTCCGGCACGGCACACATTGGTGAATTGCGGCTGCAGATGGGCTCTCTGCAAGCCGATGCCCGAAGCACTGCGGCTGCGGAGTTGATGGACGTGCTGGCGCGAATCAGTGAATTGCGCCGCGCTCAGGTCGCTGCCGACGATAACTATGATCGCTCCGTCATCCGCGCGCCCCAGGCAGGAACGATCGACAAGCTCGCTTACCGCACGGTCGGCGGCATCGTTCCCGCCGGACAGACGATCCTGGAACTCGTTCCTGACGACGATCGGATGATCGTGGAGGCTACGGTGTCGCCAGTGGACGTCGATCAGGTCCACGTCGGCCAGAAGGCCATATTGCGTTTCAGCGCTTTTTCAGCCCGGACGACGCCCGAACTCACCGGCACGGTATCACATGTCTCGGCCGATCGGACCGACGACAAGACCACGCACAGCGCGTTCTACCGTGTGACGGTGAAACTGGACAAGGATGAACTCGTAAAACTCAAGGATCTGCGTCTGCGCCCTGGCATGCCTGCCGAAACGTTCATCCAGACCAGCAAGCGAACGATGCTCAGCTACATACTAAAGCCATTGGCAGATCAATTCTTCCGCGCATTCCGAGAGGGATGAACGCCCCTTTTCAAAGCGCCCTGGCCTGCTTGCTCCTTGCGGAATTGCCGTCATCAAGCACATGCCGATTCGCAACATGCGTCGATGTGCCCGCCTCAATCGATTGCGTTCTACTCAGCAAAGCCACAGTATGCTGGCAGGAGACGTCAACCGAACACTTTTTGAGCGATTAATTTTCTGAAGTATCCAAATCGGATACATCAAAAGTGTCCCGGAAAACCACTCACGATCTATCCAAAAATAGAATTCCCCCTCGATTCCCCCATTAATTGATTGCAATCGGATCAGATATTGATGCCGCAACGCAGCAACGACTTATTGACCGCACCTTAACTTGTATTACCATGCCAGTAACCAAGATGAGGACGGGTGCCGTCGGGGCAACCCCATATTCCAAGGCGGGTGGATAATGGAAGCTCTCTCGACTTACGGCAATGCGGCGATGTCCGAAAAGCCCCTCCCCTTTGCCGTCTATGACAATGATGGTCGACGATCCGAACCGGCGCCCAGATCATCCTCCATCGACCGGGGTAGCAACACCGGGCGCGATGCCAGGATCACCGCCAGGCATCGCCCCTATCCGGGTGTGGGCAGGGCCTTCGACATGGCGATTGCACTTGTCGCGATCCTCATATTTCTGCCGTTTCTGATCCTTGCCATGGTTGCCATCAAACTGTCAGCACCAGGCCCGGCTCTGTTCATCCAACCGCGAGTCGGCAGGGATGGTCGGCTCTTCCCGTGTCTCAAATTCAGGACGATGGTGGTGAATTCACAGGAAGTGCTGCAGGACTTGCTGGCTTCCTCGCCCGACGCCCGGCTGGAATGGGAACGCGACCAGAAACTGCGCAAGGATCCGCGTATAACTCCCATCGGAGCCATTCTGCGCAAGAGCAGCCTTGATGAACTCCCGCAACTGTTCAACATCCTTGTTGGGCATATGAGCGTCGTGGGTCCACGCCCCATCGTCGAAGCGGAAATCAAGCGCTACGGAAACCGCTTCGCAGCTTATTGCTCCGTACGCCCCGGCCTGACTGGTCTATGGCAGGTGAGCGGGCGTAACGAAGTGTCGTACGAAACACGGGTGCGGCTGGATGCGCTATATGCGCTTAGGAAATCGACGATCTATGATCTCGCGATTTGCCTAAGGACAGTACCGGCGGTCATTGGATCGAGAGGCGTCTACTGAAACGAGAAACGCACTAACCGTGGAACCATTCCAAAGCAGGCTTTATACCTACGCGCATTGATCAGAACCCATGGGCCCACTGGCCTAATCCGATGGACATGATGCGTCATGGCTGCTCGTAGAGTTCGAGCAGTTTCCTATCAGGGTCGCGGAAGAAGGCGAAGCGCTTGCCGGAGTGCTCGTCGCGCCGCACCGGTTCGCAGGGAACGCCGTGATCCGCCAGCCGGGCGATCGCGGCAGCCGGTCACGGCTTCGTCGTAGAATTCGGCTCCGTCGAGCAGTTCGGAAATCGTATTCCACACGGCGCGATTGTCAGCCTTGAGCTTGGCTGCTGCGACAAAGCCAATTGCCGCATGCCCGGTACGCGTCCATGCCTACGCGGGCGTCGCCGTCATCAGAAGGGCAACCAGCGCAGCGCAGAATGGCTGCTGCAGCCATTTCGTGATCTTCAGCATCGATCCACCTGTCCATAGCGAGAGGGAAAATCGATCCATCACGAAAGGCAAGCATCGCTGGCTAGGTTGAGAACCGATACATATATCTGATTATATGTTATAAATTTCTGTTCCTGTGGGTTTGAGCAGGAGTGGGTATGTCGCGCCATCTGTTTTGGCTTTCGGACGAGGCATGGGCTGCTATCGAGCCCCATCTGCCACACGGCAAGCCGGGCAAACCGAGGGTCGACGACCGTACGGTGATCTCTGGCATCCTGCATGTGTTGAAGACGGGGTGCCGCTGGCGTGATGTCCCTGCCGCCTATGGCCCACCGACGACGATCTATAACCGCTACAATCGCTGGTCTCAGCGGCACATCTGGCAGCGCCTGTTCGAGAAGGTCGCAGCGGCGGGGCGAGTCCCGAAAGAACTGTCGCTCGATAGTAGCCATGTCAAAGCTCATCGCTCGGCAGCCGGCTCAAAAAGGGGGAGTATGAAGAAGCGATCGGTCGCGCGCGCGGGGGCAGGACATGCAAGATCCACTGCTTGGGCGACGATCGCGGCAGACCGGTCGCCATCACCCTGATGCCGGGCAATATCGCCGACATCAGCATCGCCATACCGTTGCTGGGTGCGGTTACCCCGCCCAGGCGCCTGCTTGCCGACAAGGCCTATGATGCCGATAGCCTGCGCACGTGGCTTGGCCCGAAACGTCAAAGCCATCATACCGTCCACCGCAGCCCGCCGGACACCGTATCCGCTCGATCGCCGTATCTATCGACGGAGAAATGTGATCGAGCGGCTCTTCGGCCGCCTCAAAAACTGGCGCCGCCAGATACGACCGGCATGCCAACAACTATCTTGCAGCCATCGCTCTCGTACCGGTCGTCACCGAGTGGAGCAAATGAGTCCCCAACCCAGCACTACTTTGGCAGAATTGTGATTTTCGGGATTCCCTGCAGGGGAAATGCGTGATTCATAGGGAGCCAGCTTTGATGGAGGCTGGCGATGGAAGAGGATTGGCAGCGGGATCTCGAGCATTGGCT
>NZ_JAZFAX010000034.1:0-47679 GCF_036352595.1 Novosphingobium resinovorum | reverse complement strand
GATTATATCGAGATGTTCTACAATCCGGTCCGCAAGCATGTCAGGAACGGGATGCTGTCGCCCGTCGAGTTCGAACGGCAGCAGGCTTTGATGGCTCAAGGCGTCTAGAAAACTAGGGGCTATTCAACGTGTATTTCTACAGGGCTCCTATGCCAGCTCGGCACGGGGGCATCAACTCTGTGCGCTTTTCCGTAGGAAGCTTTGTTATCTTTTTGAAGACGGACAAACGACCGAACGACCGAGTGCTTCCGGCGGAATGCTGGCTCAAAGGGCGTCAGGACGGGAAGTTTCTCATCGCAGATGCCAGCTATTTTTCCGAAGGCAAGCTCTACAAGAAGGTTGCCTCCGAGGCGCCTGTCCGCAATTTCTTCGGCAGAATGATTGCTCGAAAACTCGAACGCGCTATCCGTAAGGGGGGCTAGCCCATTCGAGCAGGTTTGATCTGTGAATGACAGGCAGTTAGGAGCCGCCCTGTGTTCCGGAGCGGACATTCCGGAAACCACGTCAAATCAGGCTTGGTTGATCGCCGGCAAAGTTAGCAGGGGAACGACCGGTTCAGGCGGATGCTGCCGTTCAGCACGGTTGCACTCAATGACCGCAAAGTCCCACACCCCGGCTATCGCTTACGTCGCTTCATCCGATGCTCGGCCGCGAATATCCCGATCCTGACACCGGTAGGTCCGGTTATCAAAGAAACCCGGAGCCGGCATGATCGTCGAAACGCTCGGCCGACCGCACGTAGCCCAGCAGGACCTTGAGCGACTTGTGCCGCGAGACCTCCTGCATTTTGGCGAGCGAGGCCCGGGTGCGCGCCGCCTCGGTGAGAAAACCGGCGCGCAGCGAATGCCCCGCCATCACCTCAGGATCGAGCCCCTGGAGTCTGGCATAGCGCTTGACCAGGCGCGCCACCGAGCGATCGGACATCGCCTCCGCAGTGTATTCCCCCTTCGTCCCGATACGCGTGAACAGCGGTCCCGGCTCGCCGCCCCGAATGGCCAGCCAGGCGTTGAGATGCGCGACGGGTCTCAGGGTCTTTCCTGTCGGCACCGCGATCGTGGCCCCCTCGCCTTCCTGATCGGTTTTGGAATGGCCCACGCGCACCGTCACCCCGGCATCGACCAGTTCGATGTCCGCCAGTTGCAGCGCCACCAGTTCGGACCGCCGTAGCGCCGCAGCGAGCCCCAGCGCCAGGATCGCCCGGTCGCGCACCGCACGAGTGTTCAACCCGTCTGCCTTGGCGATCATGCCCGCCAGATCCTTCGCGCCGATCGCCGCCTTCTTGCGCGTGGGCCGCGCCCGCTGCTCGCGGCGGATGCCCGAAAGCGTATCCGCGATCAGCTGGTGGGTGTCGTGCGCGGTCGGCGGCGGCAGTCCTTCATGGCGATGCTGCCAGACGATCGCGGCGAGATGGCGGGTGATCGTGCTGTCGGCGCGGCCCGCGCGGGCAAGCGAGGCGAGGTAAGTAGCCACCGCCTCGGGTGCCGCGGGCAACGGTTCGAGCCCCCTGCCCCAGCACCAGTGCTGGAACTGGCGCCAGTCGCTGGCGTAGGCGCGCAGGGTGTTGGCGCTGCGGGAACGCAGGCGATAGGCCCGGGCCGCTTCCACCTCGGCGACGAGTTCCGGAGCGCAAGCCGGCGACAGGTCACCGGCCGGGACCAGCGCATTCGCCGTGCCCGCGATTTCCGGCCGCCCTGCCCCGTCGTCGATTGGCTCGTCCACCCGCATCCTCCCCGCCGTCCATTCGTGCTTTCACACGGAAAATGTCAGTTAAAGAATACGGGCGGACGAGAAAACCGCAGAAACGCTTGGGTCATGTGTAAGAATACCTCCGGACGTTCGACCTGAAGGCGCGATTCTGCTACAAAACGACCGGACCCGGCAACACGAGTCCCTGGCAAAAATCGGGGATAGGTCATGGCCGAAGCTGGCACTGCCCTCACGACGGTTGATCCTTCACAGTGGCGTACAGCTTGCGAGCGCGAGCCGATAATTCGCGCTCTCGCAGAGGAACCTCGGCTTGGCCGCAAGGCGATTGCAGCGGCCGGCTCGGCACTAGGCCTCAGCCGGTCCCGTATTTACGAGCTTCTGGCGAGATACCGGGAAAATCCAGTTACCAGCTCATTGGTCGACCAGCACGATGGATTTCCGAAAGGCCGGTCCCGCCTATCTTCCGAGATCGACCGCTTGATCGATGCCGAGATAGCGAAATTCTATCTCAACCGGCCAAAGCCGACCCTCGCCCAGTTGGTTCGGCAGATACGCTATTCGTGCCTTGAGCAGAACCTTCAACCTCCGGCTCGGCAAACGGTTCTACTTAGGGTCGATGCCTGGGAGCGGGAACACCTGATCAAAGCCCGAGACGGCGCCAAGGCTGCAGCAGATCGCTTTCGTCCAGTCATGGCCTCCTATGAGGCCGAGTATCCGCTTCAGGTCGTGCAGATGGACCACACGATTGCCGATATCATCATCGTCGATGAGCACTTCCGGAAACCACTGGGGCGGCCGACGCTGACCCTTCAGATTGACGTTGCCACGCGCGTAATTCCCGGCTTCTACCTTTCTCTGGAGAAACCATCGGCGACCTCGGTCGGCATGGCAATCCGCCATGCGGTTCTACCCAAAGATTCTTGGCTGGCCGATCGGGACCTTGCGTTCGCATGGCCCGTTTTCGGTCTGCCTGATATCCTGCATCTCGATGATGCCTCCGAATTCCGTTCGCGGGCGCTCACGCGCGGTTGCCAGCAATTCGGAATAGACCTTCATTACCGTCCTCCACGTACTCCGCACTTTGGCGGGCACATTGAGCGCCTGATAGGCACTACGATCGGCGAAGTGCATCTTCTCCCCGGGACCACCTTCTGGAGGGCCGCCAGCGTCAGCGACGCAACCAACGTCAAAACCGCGCGCGAAGCCCGATCGTGTAGGATGAATCGTCGTCGCGATAGTCCAAGACTTCCCAGGAATTATCGTAGTAGCTCTTGTACTTGCTGCGCAGAATGTTGGTCCCGCCGACATCGACGCGCAGATTCTCGTTCAGGTCGTAGCCGAGACTGAAGTCGAGGCGCCCGGCGGGCCGGACGTAGGCCAGCGAGGTCGGGCGATAGGTCGGATCGTTCACGCGGCTCGGATTGAGCGTCTCGCGCACCGCGCCCAGCGCGCTGGCATCGACGTCGTAGTAACGCGAGCGGTAAGTGTAGACTAGTCGGCCCGAAAGACCATTGTGCTCGTAGAGCAGGCCGGCGTTGAAGTTGTACTTCGACACTTGGAACAGGGGGTAACCGGCCAGCGGATCGCTGCCCTTGATCTGCGAATCGATGTACGTGAAGTTCCCGAAGGCACCCAGGCCGGACAGCGCCCCGGGCAGGAAGTCGAAGAACGTCTGCCCGCCCACTTCGACGCCCTTGAGTTCGGCCTCGCCGATGTTGCGCGGACGGCTGATGTTGTAGACCTGCCCGTCGATGGTCTCGAGCTGCGCCTGCGAGACGACGCGGTTCTTGATGCTGCGATAGAAGGCGGCGACTTGGAGATAGCTCGGCCCGAAGTAGTATTCGAACGTGGCATCGTAGCTGTCCGACATCTGCGGCTTGAGATCGGGATTACCCGCCGAGCCGCCGTTGATAATGTTGGGGTTGGTCGACAGCGTATAAGTCAGGCCAGGGTTGAGCGCGCTGAACTCGGGGCGGCGGATCGCCTTGGCATATGTGACGCGGGCCTGCAGGCCGCCGCCGAACTGGATGCGCGCGCTGGCGTTCGGCAGGACGTTCGTGTCGGTGGACTTGGCCGAGATCGGTACCGCCACGCCGTTCACGAGACCGGCCCCGGCGATCTCGCGCTCGGTGTAGGTCGGGCGTACGCCGATCAAGCCGTCAACCGTGACCGGGCCGCTCAGGTCGAACTCGTAGGCGAGCTGGACATAGCCGGCGTAGGTACGTTCGTGGGCGTCGAAGCGCCGATCAGGCGCATAGTTCGGCCGGCCAGCCGGAAGGCCGTATAGCGCGCGCAGGATCTCCAAGCCTTCGTCCGAAAGCAGGAAGTCGGGATCAGGGGCGAGGCCCTTGGCACCGTTGTTGGCGCGAGAGATGCCAGGCTTCAGGGCAAGGAAATTGTCCGGCAGGTTGCCGGCCACGGGTGTGGCGAGGTCGCCGCCGGGCGCGCCCTTGTTGGACAGGACCGATTGGAACAGCGCCTTGCGGTCTGCGAAGCGGACGCCCGCCTGGATCTTGTCAAGGAAGCCAAGGCTGCCACCCAGATCGTGCGTCGCATCGAGGCGGGCCTGCCACAGCTGGCCGTCAGACCGTTCGAACGTCTGGTTGAAGCCGTTGCGCAGCGCATAGCCATCGGCAATGGCGGCCGGATTGCCCGGCTCGATCACCACGCCGCCGTTGTCGACATTGGTGTCGAGGTTGACGGTGATCCGCTTGCCAGTGTCGACCACGATGAGTTCGTTGTGCGCGATCGACTTCTGGTAGCCAAGGTCGAAATCGACCTTGGTGGCGCCATTGTCGAACTTGAAGCCGACCGCGCCCATGTAGTTGTCGGCGGAATACTTGTGCGCCTGGGTGCTGCTGTTCAGGCGCACATTGGTGAACGTGGCCGATTCCAGGTTGCACAAGGTCTGGTTGGTGAACTGGCCGGCCACGATCTGCGCAGCAGTCGGGTTCGAGTTTCCGTTCAGCGCGACGCGTGCGTTGATGCACTCGTTCGGGTCGATTACAACGTTCGAGATCTGCGTTTCGGGATTGAAGAACGGGGTAGCCTGGTAGATGTAGGCTTCCTTGGCCCGGTAGCCGGCGAACAGGGCATCGGCGTAGACCTGCAAGTTGGAGCTCGCCTGCCACTGCAGCGAACCGTTGACTTGCGGGCGGGAGTAGTGGCCGACGTTGCTGATCGCGCCGAAGTTCAGCGGGCCGAGCACGCCGGGCAAGTTGAACGGCGAGGCGGCGTAGCTGCGGCGCTCGCCGACGAAGGTGGTCGGGCGATAGTAGTCGAAATAGGCGTAGCTGGCATTGATCAGCGCGCCGATCTCGCCGATGCCGGTATCCCAGCGGTCAGCGAGCAGCAGGCCCATCTGCGGATTCAGCTTTTCGGTGTTCGACGAATAGTTGCCGCGCGCGGTGGCTACGATCGTGGGCTCTTTAAAATTGAACGGGCGGTTGAGCTGGAGGTCGATGAGGCCGGCGATGCCGCCTTCGATCAGATCCGCCGTGCTGCTCTTGATGACATCAACGCGCGAGAGCGCGACGGCCGGAATGTCCTGCTGCGCGAAGCCGCGGCCGGTGGCGGAGAAGATCTCACGGCCGTTCAGCGTGGTCAGAATGTCGTCGAGGCCGCGGATGCGGACGTTCGTGATCTCGTTGTTGGTGCCCACCTGCACTTGGATACCAGGCACCCGCTGCAGTGCGGCCGCTGTGGTCGGATCGGGGAACTTGCCGATGTCCTCAGCCACGATCGAATCGACGACCTGCGGGGCTTCCCGCTTGATCGCTGCGGCCTTTTCAAGGCTCTGCCGCAGCCCGGTGACGACGATCTCGTTTGTGGGGGACTCAGCTTGAGAATCCGGCGCCGGCGCATTCGCGTCCTGATCGGTGTTCTGCGCATGTGCGGTGGTAGCAAAGATGATCGCCAGCATCGAGACGGACACGCTTGTAAATTGCTTAAACCTCATGATGCCCTCATCCATTGACGCCGCCTTGCGGCCATTTTGCGCGCGCTTTTCACGACAGCGCTTCAGTCATGTCAATCGTTTTATCATATAAAAAGGTTTTATCGTTTTTTGCACCGGTCGGATCGCGGAGACGTCGACTGACTAGGTATCGAACATTGCAGGAGACGACTGGGCATGGGGCGGGTTCATGTTATCAAAGAGACGGGGCGGCGCTCGGCCACCCCGTCTAAATTACCCGGAGCGATTGGAGGAGTGGATCACCTTCGCAATGATCCTCGTTCCAGGCTGATCGCCAGAGGACGGTTGGGCCAATCGCGTGATGAAATACATTAACGCTTTCTATAGGACAAGACGTATTTGTCGTATAAATAGGTTGCCACGAAAAAAACGCAGTGGTAGCCGCTCCCTCAACGCTCCCGCGAGGGTCGCTGCACATTGCGGCATCAATGGGCGAGCGAACCTGAGGGAGGCCGACATTTCTTCCGTCGACGACAACGCCGCCATGACCGGCACTGCTACTCGCCCGACCCTGCGCTCGCGCTCATGGTTCGACAATCGCGATAACCCGGACATGACCGCACTCTATCTCGAGCGCTACCTGAACTACGGGCTGTCGATCGAGGAGATGCAGTCCGATCGCCCGATCATCGGCATCGCGCAGTCGGGCAGCGACCTGGTCCCCTGCAACCGCCACCACCTCGTGCTGGCCGAGCGCGTCAAGGAAGGCATCCGCGACGCGGGCGGCATCGCGATCGAGTTTCCCACGCACCCGCTGCAGGAAACCGGCAAGCGCCCGACGGCCGGGCTCGACCGCAACCTTGCCTACATCAGCCTCGTCGAAGTGCTCTACGGCTACCCGCTTGATGGCGTGGTGCTGACCATCGGCTGCGACAAGACCACCCCGTCCGCGCTGATGGCGGCGGCGACCGTCAACATCCCGGCGATCGCGCTGTCGGTCGGCCCGATGCTCAACGGCTGGCACGAGGGCGAGCGAACCGGCGCGGGTACGATCGTGTGGAAAGCGCGCCAGATGCTGGCCAAGGGCGAGCTGGACTATCCCGGCTTCCTCAAGCTGGTCGCCTCGGGCTCGCCTTCGACCGGCTACTGTAACACCATGGGCACGGCGACGACGATGAACTCGCTCGCCGAGGCGCTCGGCATGTCGCTGCCCGGGTCCGCCGCGATCCCCGCGCCCTACCGTGATCGGCAGGAATGCGCCTGGGAGACCGGCCGCCAGATCGTCGAAATGGTCAAGGCCGACCGCAAGCCCTCCGACATCCTGACGCGCGAGGCCTTCCTCAACGCGATCCGCGTGAACTCGGCGATCGGCGGGTCGACCAACGCGCCGATCCACCTCAACGCCATCGCCCGCCACATCGGCGTCGACCTCAAGCTCGCGGACTGGGAAGAGTACGGCGCCGACGTGCCGCTGCTGGTCAACCTCCAACCCGCCGGCGAGTATCTGGGCGAGGACTACTATCGCGCGGGCGGCGTCCCTGCGGTGATGGGCGAGCTGGCGAAGGCCGGGCTGATCGACGGCGAAGCGCTCAATGCCAATGGCCGCACGGTTTCGCAGAACCTCGAGGGCGTGCGCATCCACGACGACAAGGTGATCCGCCCGATCGAGCGTCCGCTCAAGGATGCCGCCGGGCTCACCGTGCTGAGCGGCAACCTGTTCGACGGCGCGGTGATGAAGCTCTCGGTCATCTCCGAGGAGTTCCGGGGCCGCTACCTGTCCGACCCAGCGCACCCCGACGCCTTCGAAGGCCGTGTGGTGGTGTTCGACGGGCCAGAGGACTACCATCACCGCATCGACGACCCCGAACTCGCCATCGACGAGAACACCATCCTCGTCATTCGCGGCGCGGGGCCCGTCGGCTATCCGGGCGGCGCGGAAGTGGTGAACATGCGCCCGCCCGCAGCGCTCATCCGCGCAGGCGTCCACGCGCTGCCGTGCATCGGCGACGGCCGCCAGTCGGGCACCTCGGGCAGCCCCTCGATCCTCAACGCCTCGCCCGAGGCGGCGGTCGGCGGCGGGCTCGCGCTGCTGCGCACCGGGGACCGCGTGCGCATCGACCTCAAGGCCCGCAGCGCCGACATGCTGGTCGACGATGCCGAACTCGCCCGCCGCCGCGAGGATCTCGCCGCGATCGAAGAGAGCGTCACGCCGGAATCGCAGACCCCGTGGCAGGAGATCCAGCGCGGCCTCGTCGGCCAGTTCGCGACTGGAGCGGTACTGGAATCGGCGGTTAAGTACCAGCGTATCGCCCAGACGAAGGGCCTGCCACGGGACAGCCACTGATGACCGAAATCCGCGTAATTGTCCGAGACCGCGCCGATGTGCTTGGCGAGGGGCTGTTCTGGTCAGCCCGCGACGGCGTCTTGCTGTGGACCGACATCCTCGGCCAGCGGATCAACCGCCTCGACCCCGCCACCGGCAAGGTCGAGAGCTGGGAGACGGGCGATGCCACCGGCTGGATCCTCGGGCGCGCCGGGGGCGGTTTCGTCGCAGGCATCGGCACTACCGTCGCCACCGTCACGCTCGACCCGTTCACGGTCGAGACGATCGCGGAAATCTGCGGCGAACCCAACAGCAACCGCGTCAACGATGCTGCCGCCGATAGCCTCGGCCGGATCTGGATGGGCACCATGCCCTATTCCTGCGACGAGCCGGTGGGCAGCTTCTACCGCTTCGAGGGCGGCAAGGTCAGCCGCGCCGCGCCCGAGGACTACACGATCCCCAACGGCCCGGCGATCGACCCCGAGGGCCGCTTCGTGCTCCACACCGACAGCGCGCTGGGCGTGATCTTCCGCTACCCGCTGGCAGGCGGCGTGCTCGGCCCGCGCGAGCCTTTCATCACCTTCCCAGACGATGAAAGCTGGGGCTCGCCCGACGGCATGACCTTCGATGCCGAGGGGCACCTGTGGGTCGCCTGCTGGGGCGACGGCGCGGTGCGCCGTTTCGCGCCCGACGGCACGCTGGTCCGCCGCATCGCGCTCCCGGCCAGCCAGATCACCAACGTCGTGTTCGGCGGCGAGCGGCTTGACCACCTCTACGTCACCAGCTCGGCCAACGGCGTCGACGAGGAACACGGCGGCGCGCTGTTCGAACTGAACCCCGGCTGCGTGGGCCTGCCCGCCTGTCTCTACCGGGACTGACATCATGGAGGGTGCCGCAAACGGTCGACACCGGCGGCGCCAACCGGGACAAGAGGAGAGAGAATGCTCAAGGCCATCACTACCGCCGCCCTGCTCGCAGCGGTGTCCACCCCCGCGCTCGCCGCCGAGGCGAAGCGCGAGAACTTCGGCACGATGCCCGACGGCAAAACGGTCGAGGCGGTGACGCTCACCAACGCCAAGGGCATGTCGGTGCGGGTGATGACGCTGGGCGCCTCGATCCAGTCGGTCATGGTTCCCGGGCGCGACGGCAAGGCGGTAGACGTCGCGGTCGGATACGACAGCCTCGAGGGCTACACCAAGGCGCCCGAGTTCTTCGGCGCCACCGTGGGCCGCGTCGCCAACCGCATCGCGAAGGGCAAGTTTGCGCTCGACGGCAAGGACTACACCGTCCCCGTCAACAACGGCGTCAACTCGCTCCACGGCGGCACCAAAGGCTTCGACA
The DNA here is from genome assembly GCF_036352595.1 of Novosphingobium resinovorum. GTDB lineage: Bacteria > Pseudomonadota > Alphaproteobacteria > Sphingomonadales > Sphingomonadaceae > Novosphingobium > Novosphingobium resinovorum_B. The sequence goes on along the minus strand of NZ_JAZFAX010000034.1, from coordinate 38,392 downwards.
AGGTCGTCTGGACCGTGCGCGAGGTAAAGAACGGCCAGAAGTCCGGCGGCGCCGCCAGCGTCACCATGCGCTACGTCAGCCCCGACGGCGACATGGGCTATCCCGGCACGCTCACCACCGATGCGACCTACGCGCTCGACGAGCAGAACCAGCTGACGATCACCTACACCGCCACCACCGACAAGCCGACCGTCGTCAACATCTCGAACCACGCCTACTGGAACCTTGCCGGCCCCGGCACAACGGCGATGGACCACCTGCTGACCATCCCCGCCGACCGCTTCACCCCCACCGACGAGACCTCGATTCCCCTGGGCGAGCACCGCAGCGTCGATGGCACCGCCTTCGACTTCCGCAAGCCCACCGCCGTCGGCGCGCGCGTGCGCGACGCAAGGGATGCGCAGATCGTCTACGGGCGCGGCTACGACCACAACTGGGTCGTCGGCGAGAGCGTCACCAAGGACGAGCACCTGATGGCGCGCGTCGAGGAACCGACCTCGGGCCGGGGCTTCGAGCTGTGGTCGAACCAGCCCGGCCTGCAGTTCTACTCGGGCAACTTCATGGACGGCACCATCACCGGCAAGTCCGGCCAGATCTACCGCGAGGGCGACGTGCTGGTGTTCGAACCCCAGCTGTTCCCGGACAGCCCCAACCAGCCGCAGTTCCCCTCGGTCCGCCTCGCTCCCGGCAAGACCTACCGGAATGTCATGACCTACAAGTTCTTCGTCGCGCAATAACAGAGGATCTCCCGTGAAAGCACTTGCAACCGGCCTTCTGGCTTCCGTTACGGCCGTGATCGCGCTGGCCGCCGTGCCGGCCGAGGCCCGCCCGCAGTGGACTCCCGCCGAGGCCAAGGCCTGGTACGCCAAGCAGCCCTGGCTGGTCGGCTCCAACTTCGCGCCCGCCAATGCCATCAACCAGCTCGAGATGTGGCAGGAAGCCACCTGGGACCCGAAGCGCATCGACTACGAGCTGGGTCTGGCCGAGGGCATCGGCATGAACACCATGCGCGTGTTCCTCCACGACCAGCTCTGGCAGCAGGACCCCGAGGGCTTCAAGAAGCGCATCGACGAGTTCCTGACGATCGCGGCGAAGCACAAGATCAAGCCGCTGTTCGTACTGTTCGACAGCTGCTGGGACCCGGTCCCGGTGCTGGGCCCCCAGCACCCGCCGATCCCCGGCGTCCACAACTCGGGCTGGGTGCAGGGCCCGGGTCTGCCGGCGCTGCGCGACCCCTCGCAGGAAGGGCGCTTCAAGTCCTATGTCCAGGGCGTGATCGGCGCCTTCGCCAAGGACGAGCGCGTGCTCGGCTGGGACCTGTGGAACGAACCCGACAACCCCGCCCACCAGTACAAGGGCCAGGAAGGCAAGCAGCCGCTGGTGCTCGCCCTGCTCACCAAGGTCTATGGCTGGGCGCGCGAGGCCGAGCCGACGCAGCCGCTGACCTCGGGCGTGTGGCAGCATGACGACTGGAAGACGCAAAGCGCGCTCACCCCGATGGAGAAGCTGCAGCTCACCCAGTCGGACGTGATCTCGTTCCACGACTACAGCTGGCCCGAGACCTTCCAGTCGCGCGTCGACCAGCTCAAGGGCTATGGCCGTCCGATCCTTTGCACCGAGTACATGGCGCGCGGCAACGGCTCGACCTTCGACGGCTCGCTGCCGATCGGCAAGCGCGAGAACGTGGCGATGATGAACTGGGGCTTCGTCGACGGCAGGACGCAGACCCGCCTGCCGTGGGACTCGTGGAAGAAGCCCTACACGCAGGACGAGCCGACGATCTGGTTCCACGAGGTGTTCCACACCGACGGCACGCCTTATCGCCAGTCCGAGGTCGACCTGATCCGCAGCCTCGCCAAGGCGCCCAAGGGCGTCGTCCCGGCGGCGAAGAAGTAAGGCTGGACAACAGCCCGGGTGCTCCACAAGAGGGCGGCATGATGCGCAACCTGACGTACCTTGCCGCCCTCTGCAGCTTTACGGGTTAATCATATTGTCATGCCCGTGCCGACCTGAAATAGCTCACGAGGGCTCTGCCCAAACCCTTCGCTGGTGGTGCTGAAGTACCAGGTCCTCAAGACTCTCCGGTCGCGCTCCGCCGCTTTTCTAGAGCTGCGGCGCGGGGACGGGTTCGCCCGCGCGCGAGGGCACCGGGAAGACCGGCATGCCGTCCCTGGTCCACTCCATCCGCTGCACCCGCGGCGAGCGCGCCGCCGTGCATTGCTGGTCGGCGCCTGTGTTGGCGTGGTAGACGATCCAGGTCTGCTTACCGCCATCGGTGGTGAAGAAGCCGTTGTGGCCTGTTGCGTAGACGTCGTTCTGCGGTGCCTTGGCAAGGACGGGTTTCGGCGACTTGGTCCAGCTTTCGGCTTTCAGCGGATCGCTCCCCGGCTTCGCATGGAGCAGCCCGAGCGCATAGTCGTCCGACCAGCAGGCGCTCGCCGAATAGGTCAGGAACAGGTCGCCATTGGGACCGGGCAGGAACTCGGGCCCTTCGAGGATCTGGCGGCCGCCCTGCCGTTCGAAGGCGAGGTCGGGCCGCGCGATCACGGTTTCGCCGGGGCCCAGCGTCCAGGGGCTGGTCATCGGCGCGATGGCGAGGACACTGTCGGGACCGTCGTAGGCGGAATAGACGAAGTAGCGCTTGCCGCCGTGCTCGAACACGGTGCCGTCGATCCCGGTCATGCGGGTGACGATGCGGCCACGGTCGATCCACTCGCCGGCGAGCGGATCGGCGCTGCCGTTCTCGAGTACGAAGATGCCGCGATGGGCATCGTCGTTGTGACCTGCGGCAGCGGCGGTGTAGTAGACGTACCACTTGCCGTCGATGCGATGCAGTTCGGGCGCCCAGATCGCGATCGCGTTCGGGCCGCTGGCGGGCGGGGTCCAGATGACGTGTTCGGGCGCATCGGCCAGCTTCGCGAGATCGTCGGTCTGGCGAATGGCGAGACGGTCGCCCTTGGTGCCCATGAAGTAGAAGGTCGAGCCATGGTGGACGATCCACGGATCGGGACCGCTCGCCAGAAGCGGGTTGGTGAGCGTGGCGCTCGCCGTCGTCGCTGCGTCGGCGCCGGTGTCCATACTGGCGGTCGCGCAGCCGCCCAGCGCCAGGGCGGCAAGCGTCAGGGGCAGGAGCGAACGCATCAGGCCGCGCCCTCCATCTCTGCCCAGGCGGCCGCGAAGGCGCGGGCATTGGCGGCAATTTCCCCGGTCGTGGCGCCTGCCTTGTAGAGCGCCGAGCCGAGGCCGAAGCCGTCCGCACCCGCCGCGCGCCAGAGCCCCATGTTGCCGGGCGCGATGCCGCCCACCGCGAACAGCGGCACGTCCTTGGGCAACACGGCGCGCTGCGCCTTGACCACCGACGGGCTCGCCGCTTCGGCCGGGAACAGCTTGAGCCCGCTGGCCCCCGCCCCGAGCGCGGCGAAGGCCTCGCTCGGGGTGAAGTAGCCGGGCAGCGAGACCATGCCGCGCTTCGCACTCTCGGCGATGACTGCGATGTCGGTGTTGGGCGAGACGATCATCGCGCCGCCCGCGTCCTGCACCTGCCCTACTTGCCCCACCGTGAGCACGGTACCCGCGCCGACGATGGCGCGCGTCCCCACGCGCTTGGCGAGGCGCTCGATGCTGACCAGCGGATCGGGCGAGTTCAGCGGCACTTCGATCAGCGTGAAGCCCGCCTCGACGAGCACGTCACCGGCGGCCTCGACCTCGTCGGGACGGATGCCGCGCAGGATGGCGACCAGCGGGAGAGCGGCCAGGGCAGTCTTGAAGTCGATCATGGCATGAGGTTCCTGATGCGGGTGATGCCGGCAACGAACGAGGCGTGGCTGTCGACGACGACGGCCTCCCCCCCGGCAATGGTGATGGCGGCGGTGTAGAGCCGGGCGAGCAGGCCGTCGGCAAGCAGGTAGACCCTTGTGCGCGGCCTAGTGATCCGGGCGCGGCAATCGCTGCCGATGAGAAGGCCGCTGACGTAGCCCGCGGCCTCGCCCGGCGCGCGCTTGCCGAGCACCGAGGCGGCGCGCACGCCGAACAGCGCGGAAAGCAGGTCGGCCGAGGCCTCGACGCCCTCACGGAAGGAGTCGTCGGCGTCCATTTCGCCCGCCATCTCGCTGCCGATCAGCGCATGGGCTTTGAGCAGCGCGAACATCTCGCCGGTCATGGCGGTAGCGAAGTCGGCGATGGCGCCGTCTTTCATCATCGCCCACTTGTTGTGGGTGCCCGGCTGGCAGAGCAGCGCGTCGGCAGGGACAAGTCCCGCAGCGACCGCGCCGAGCAGCTGCACTTCTTCTCCGCGCATGACGTCGGCGCGGTTCGGCGTGTCGACGCAAACGCCCGGCACGATCGCGACGCCCTCCTCGGGCCACGCCATGGCGGCGGCGAGCGCCTCGATGGTGGCGGGGCAGGCGACGTAGCCCGCATCGTGCCAGCCCCGGTTCGAGCCGACCATGCCCGCCAGCACCACCGGCAGCCCGCCGAACCGCGCGCGAAGTTCTGTCACCTGCGCGGGAAATCCGCCCGGCGGGACCGAGAGGATGCCCATGTCGTCACGCTCGGTCTGGACGACTTCGCCGCCCTCGATCCGGTAAGCGCGGCGGTTGGTGGTCCCCCAGTCGACCGCGATGAAGGGCGCGCTCACCAGAACACCGCGTAGAGAACGCATAGCACCAGAACCACGGCAATCGCTCCTGCATTGAACCCGGTGGACGTCGCATAGGCGACATCGCCGGTCGAGATGGTGTCCTTGTCGCGCCGCGCCGGGGTCAACAGGGAGACAACGACCGCCAGCGCCAGCGCCGCCAGGAAGACCAGTCCCATGCGGTCCATGAACGGCACCGCGGGCATCCAGACCTTGAAGGCCCAGGACAGCAGCACCGATGCCACCGCCGCGCTGATCGCGCCCGGCTCGTTGGCACGGCGCCAGAACAGGCCGAGCAGGAAGATCACGGTGATCCCCGGCGTGAAGAACCCGGTGAACTCCTGGATGAACTGGAAAGCCTGCTCGCTCGACCCGACCAGCGGGCGCGCGGTGAGGATGGCGATGACGATCGCCATCACCGCGACGATGCGGCCGACGCGCACCAGCCTGCGGTCGGCGGCGACAGTATCGGTCTCTGCGTCGGCGCGCTGGCCCTTGAGCTTGGCCCAGACGTCGAGCGTGAAGATCGTCGCGATCGAGTTGATCTTGGACGCGGTGGAGGCGATGATCGCTGCCACGAGCGCCGCGAAGACGAGGCCGAGCAGGCCCGGCGGCAGCAGGCGCATCATCGTCGGATAGGCCTCGTCCGGCTTGGCGAGATCGGGGGCGAGGATGACGGCAGCGATGCCGGGCAGCACGATGATGATCGGCATGATCAGCTTGATGAAGGCCGCGAACAGCATGCCGCGCTGCGCCTCGTCGATCGACTTGGCGGCGAGCGCGCGCTGGATGATGTACTGGTTGAAGCCCCAGTAGCTGAGGTTCGCGATCCACATGCCGCCGATCAGCACCGAGAGGCCCGGCAAGTCCATGTAGTGCGGATCGCCCTTGTCGAGGATCATGTGGAAGTGGTCGGGCGCGACTTCGACGAGGCGCGAGAAGCCCGCCATGACCCCGCCTTCGCCGCCGATCTGGCCGAGTGTCAGGAAGGCGATGATGAGGCCGCCCATCACCAGCAGCGTGACCTGCACGATGTCGGTCAGTGCCACCGCCTTCAGACCGCCGCGCAGCTGGTAGAGCAGCGCGAAGACGCCGAGCACCACCAGCGCCACGTCCTGGTTCACGCCCGCCACCTGCGTCACCGCGATCGAGCCGAGCCAGATGATGCTGGTAAGGTTCACGAAGACGTAGAGGACCAGCCAGAACACCGCCATCAGGGTGCGGATGCCGCTGCCGTAGCGCCGCTCGAGGAACTGCGGCATCGTGTAGATCTCGTTGCGCAGGAAGATCGGCAGGAAGAACTTGCCCACGATCAGCAGCGTCGCCGCCGCCATCCACTCGTAGGACGCGATGGCAAGGCCGATCGCGTAGCCAGAGCCGGACATGCCGACGATCTGCTCGGCCGAGATGTTGGCGGCAATCAGCGAAGCGCCGATGGCCCACCAAGGCAGGTTCTTCGAGGCTAGGAAGTAGTCCGCCGAACCCTTGGGCGCGGCGCCCGGCTTGTCCCGGCTGACCCACTGGGCGAGCCCGAATATGCCGATCGCGTAGATCACCACTACCGCGATGTCGATCGTTGCCAGTCCCATCTCGTCTCCCTGCACTATCCTGTGCCGTAACCCAAGGTCTGCCCGGAAGCCGCCCCGAGGCGCGGGCCTCAGGCACAGGCGTCCTCGAATCAGCCAACCGGGCCATCGCGCTCTTCCATAACGCCTAAAACCGTATTTATAAGATGAATATTGACAATGGCGCCGTCCCGCGATCTTTTGCGGCTCTGAAAAAACGAGAAGACATCGGGATTCGGAGCCTTGCAGAGCAAATCCCATACCCTTACCGCGCCCAAGCATCGCTCGGCGACGGCGAGCGCGACACCCCTCGGCGCGTCATCACACTAGTTCGCCGCGCAGCGGCGCCATTATCATATTAGTTGACTTATCATATTAAAGGACCTTGCCTCTGCTGATAGGTCGACTAGTATGCATAGGGCAACTGGATCGCACCGCACGCGCGGACGACAGTTTGTAAAAGGATGGCTCAGTGACAGTCTCCCATCTCATCGTCGATGAGCCAGCGGCACAACTCGGCCGCAACCTCACCTACGGCCTGCTCGACAGCATCGGACGCGCCATCGTCACCGGACAGTTCGAGGACCGGGTGTTCCCGACGGAAGCCGAACTGGCCAAGCAGCATGGCGTCAGTCGCTCCGTAACCCGCGAGGCGGTCAAGATGCTGACCGCCAAGGGCCTGCTCAGCGCCCGGCCGCGCCAGGGCACCACGGTGCAGCCGACCTCTTCGTGGAACCTGTTCGATACCGACGTCCTGCGCTGGATGCTGGAGCGCCAGCTCTCGGTTGACCTGCTGCGCCAGTTCAACGAACTGCGCGTGGCGGTCGAACCCGAAGGGGCGGCGCTCGCCGCGCAGGTCGCCGGCGAGGAAGACATCGCGCGGATCGATGCGGGGCTCGTGCGGATGCGCGCTGCCGAGAACGGTCTCGACGACCCGCTCGAAGCCGACATCGCGTTCCACGTCGCGATCCTGCGCGCGTCGAAGAACCCGTTCTACATCCAGCTGCGCGACGTCGTCAGCACCGCGTTGCGCACCTCGATCCGCTTCACCAACCGCATCAAGGGCCGCACCGCCGACGTCAACGAGCATGCCAAGGTGCTCGACGCGATCGTCGCGCGCGATCCCGATGCGGCGCGGATCGCGATGCGCACGATCATCGGCGACGTGCTGGGCCTGATCGAGGAACGCCAGCCCTCGGGCGAGTAGGATTTTCGCTTTATCGACGGCACTTACCCGCCCTGGCGGGTTGATCGCCACGCGCGCCGTCGATAATCAACGATAAATATTACAAAAGGAACAGACGTGGAGCCTGTCAGATTGGGTCTCGTCGGGATCGGCAAGATCGCGCGCGACCAGCACCTTCCCGCGATCGCCGGCAACGAGCGCTTCGTGCTCGCCGCCACCGCCAGCCGCCATGGCCGGGTCGATGGCGTCACCGGCTATCACGACATCGCCGAGATGGCGGCGGCCTGCCCGCTCGACGCGGTTTCCCTCTGCACCCCGCCCGACGGCCGCTACCAGCAGGCGCTCACCGCGATCGAGGCCGGTCTGCACGTCATGCTCGAGAAGCCGCCTGCCGTGACGCTCTCGCATGTCGAGGCGCTGGTGGAGGCCGCCCGCGCCGCCAATGTGAGCCTCTTCGCGACGTGGCATTCGCGCGAAGCGGCAGGCGTCGGCCCGGCCCGCGCATGGCTTGCCGACAAGAAGATCGAGGCGGTGCGGATCGACTGGAAGGAAGACATCCGCCGCTGGCATCCGGGGCAGGAATGGATCCTGGGTCCGGGCGGCTTCGGCGTGTTCGACCCCGGCATCAACGCGCTCTCGATCGCCACCCGCATCCTGCCGCACGAACTCTTCGTCGAAAGCGCGACCATGGACTTGCCCGAAGGCCGCGCCTCGCCGATCGCCGCCAGCCTCGCCATGCGCAGTGGCGACGCCGAGGTGCGTGCCGAGTTCGACTTCCTCCAGACCGGCCCGCAGACTTGGTCGATCGAGGTCGACACCGATCACGGCACCCTGCACCTGACGCAGGGCGGCAGCGTAATCCAGCGCCCCGGCGAAGCCGAACGCACCGAGCCCGACCTCGAATATGCGCGGCTCTACGAGCGCTTCGCGCATCTCGTCGCCGAGCGGGCGATCGACGTCGACTTACGCCCGCTGCGCCTCGTCGCCGACGCGTTCCTCATCGCCGACCGGCGGGTGGTCGAACCCTTCGCGTTCTGATTGATCCAGCACATTATCTTATAAAGAATGACGCTGAAAGCCGGGTCGGCCTCTGGTTGGCGGCTCCTGCCCGCAGGGGAACCGGGTGAGTTGCTGATCCGGTCCTCATGGAGACATGAGAATCACACCAGAGTTATCATAGGCCTTTAGCGGGCGCTCCTTCGCCTGGCTCGAGCTTTCCAATTGTGTTCGGCGCACTGAAAGCACCCTCGATAGGGAGAAAGTCAGACCTCACGAGCCGATGACAACATGACGACATGACCCCCGACCGGATCAGAGCCACCTAACCATCAGCCAAGCGTGGACACGGCACTGTCAGAAGTACACGCAATAAGCGCGCGCCGCCCGAAAACCTCCAGGCCTGTTGTTGCAGTCGAAAGACGATATCTGTCACGGCGGAGCGAGAACAGCCCTAGTCAGGCAACTTCGACGACCAGGACATAAGGTCTACAAGCAGGCGTTCGCAAACGCCTCTGTTGCTCATTGCGAGATTGTTGCTTTCGGCGGGGTCCGATTCCATGTCATATAGCTGAACGTCGCTGCCGTCTGGCTGGGCCAGGAGTTTCCACCTGCCATCCCGCACTGCCAACATTGGTGCTGCGTCTCGTTTGAGAAATGGGCCTCTGGGTTTGTTAGAGGAATTCGGCAGTCCGAACGACCAGAAGAGCGGTGGGCGCTTCTTTATCTCGGTCCCCTGCAGAGTAGCCGACAGATCGATTCCGGGCAGGTCAGCCGGGCGCGCTACGCCAGCGACGCTCGCAACAGTTGGGAGCAGATCGACTCCCTCGGCCACGGTGCGCTCGTCGCGATAACCCGGCTTGACGTGTCCAGACCAGGACATGATGAGCGGCTGCCGGATTCCCCCCTCGTATAGACTACCCTTGCGGCCACGCAGGTTCAGGACGCTGCCCGGAGCGCTCGCGTCGTTCTGGTAGTAGCGCTGACGCGCCGAGGGCCCATTGTCCGATGTGACGATAATCAGCGTGTTTTCTAGTTGCCCCCCGTCCTTGAGGCGCTCGAAAAGATTGCCTAAGGTTCGATCCATCGCTGCCAGGCTCGCGAGGTAGCGATCGTCGTCGCCATTTGCGCCCTTGCCCTTTACCTGTGCGAACTGCGCGTCGTCCGGCGCCCACGGGTCGTGCACGTCGTTGAGCCAGAGTTGCACGAACCAGGGTCTTCCCTTCTGGCGCGAGACGAAGTCCAGCGTCTTCGAAGCAAAAAGCTGCGTGAGATTTGACTTCCTTTCGTAAAATGTCGGACCCTGTCCGAGTTTGCCTGACATGTCCGCAAGGAACCGCTCCTCATCCGCGACTAGGACGCGGGGACCCAAACCTTCAAATGTTGTGAAACTTTCGTCGAAGCCATAAGCGGTCGGCCAAGGGGCGTCGGAGATGTCGCGTCCGCCGCCCATGTGCCACTTGCCGAAATGGCCTGTGGCATAGCCAGCACTGTGCAGCAGGTTGGCGAGGTTAGGGAGCTTTGGGTCGAGCCAATCCGCCTGGCCGAACGCAGCGTTTGCTGCACGATCATCGAGGAAGGTGACAAAATTGAGTTCAGCCGGGAAGCGTCCGGTGAACATGCCTGCACGCGACGGTGAACAGATCGGCGCGGGGTCATAGAACTGTGTTAGGAGAACGCCATCACGCGCCAATCTATCGAGATTAGGCGTCTCGATTTTCCGATTGCCCATGATCGAAAGGTCGGCGAAGCCCATATCGTCAATAAGGATGAACAGGATGTTCGGCCTGCCCGCAGCCGCTGGCGCGGAAGAGGGCCCAGTGCTTGGGGCCTGAATAGAATTCGCCTCCGCCGTCAGCGCGCCCGAGGACATGATCGACAGCATCGAGCACGCCGCAGCCAAACCCAACTTTCGGCACGCACGCTTGGCGACAGTCAGTTTCCTCATGCTCATTTCTCCTCTGGTTCGTTTTCGCACAGGACCGTTTGCAACCCGGCACCGATCCGCGCGGTAAAGTTGCCTTAACCAACTGCGCGCAAACGCGCCGCTCAGATCGATTGCTATCTGTCGCCCTCCTCGAACAGCGGCTTTGCCATCCGAGCGAACTCCTCCACCGGCAACTTCGACACGGCCCGGTCGTAAGTGAGCAGGCCGTTGAGTTCACCCTCGACGTCGCTCGTCTCGGTGTACACCGAGGCGGCGAGGCCGAGGTCCTTGGCCTGCCGGACGATGGCGTCGAACTTGATGCGGTAGCGACGGCGGAAATCGTCCTTGTCGCTGGCGAACTGGTAGATGCGCGCGTCGCGGTCGGTGAACCACAGGTGCCCCGGGACGGGCAGGCCAACGCCGCCGTATTCGCCCGTCACGATCGGACGGTCGGCCTGCGGTTCGGGTGCCAGCGGCACCTCGTCGTAAGTGTGGATGTCGTAGACGTCCGAGGCACTGTCGGCGACGTCCATCCAGCCGCTGGCGGTGTTGACCAGGCGGCTGGGGTCCATGTGTCTGGCGATGCCACCTACGGTCTTCGCGTCATACTGGCCCCAGCCCTCGTTGTTGGTCACCCACATCACGATGGAAGGAAAGGCGCGCAGGGCACCGATCATACGCGCCAGCTCCGACTGGTACTCGGCCATCGCGGTCGAGGTGAAGGTCGCCTGGCGGTCGCTGGTGCGGCGCACCGCCTGGTCACCGAACGCGCCCGAGGGCATGTCCTGCCAAATCAGGATGCCCAGACGGTCGGCATCGTGGTAATACTGCGCCGGCTCGATCTTGATGTGCTTGCGCAGCATGTTGAAGCCGGCCTTCTTGAGGAAGACGATATCGCTGCGCGCGGCCTCCTCGGACGGCGGGGTGAGCAGGCTTTCCGGCCACCAGCCCTGGTCGAGCGTCCCGTTGTGGAAGAGCGGCTTGTTGTTGAGCAGCAGCGCCAGCTTGCCGGTGCTGGGATCGACCCCGGTCGAGATTTTGCGCATGCCGAAGTAGCTCTTGACGGTGTCGGCCGGCGCACCGACCACGGGCGCGGCGGCATAGGCCTGCACTTCGCGATCGGTCAGCGGGGTCAGGCCTCGCCGGTCGTCGCCAGCGCCCTGCGGCGGGGTGACTTTGACCAGCTCGGCGGTGAGGTCGTAGAGATAGGGATCGTCAGGCGACCAGAGGCGCGCCTTCGGGATCTTCAGCGTGGCCTGCCGGTTGCCGCGCACGATCGTGCTGGCGACCACCCTGCCCTTGTCGAGCGCGGTGATGCGGACCGCATCGGCCGTCGTCGCGGCGCTGCTGAGCGCCACGTCGACGGCGAGTTCACCCTTGTCGATGTCGGGCACCGCGCGCAGGTCGCTGATGTGGAGGTCGGGCACCGGCTCGAGCCACACCGTCTGCCAGATGCCGCTGACGGCGGTGTACCAGATGCCCCGCGGTTCGAGCGTCTGCTTGCCGCGCGGCTGATCGCCGTCAGAAGTCGGGTCGGTAACCTGCACGACCAGTTCGTTGTCGCCGGGACGCAGGTAGGCTGTGACGTCGAAGCTGAACGGGTCCGACCCACCCTTGTGACTGCCCACGACGGCACCGTTGACGAGGACCGTCGCTTCATAGTCTACCGCGCCGAAGTGCAGCAGCGTACGCTTGCCCGACCACTGCGCCGGCAGCGTGAAGCTGCGCCTGTACCAAAGACGATCGTCGGGCATGAGCTTGCGCGCCACCCCCGACAGGCGGGATTCGACCGCGAAAGGCACGAGGATCTTGCCATCCATGGCCGTGGGCTGCGGCGCACTGGCGGGCCGGATCGCGTAATCCCAGTTGCCGTTGAGGTTCATCCACGCGTCCCGCGCCATCTGCGGGCGGGGATAGCTGCGCCAGGCATTCTCTGGCGTCACCTCGCGGCCCCATTTGGTCATGATCGGTCCAACGTAGCTCGCCCCGCCGCTGGTCGTGCCCGGCGTGGTATGGCCTGCGGTGTCGGTGGCGGGGTTGGCGGGCTGGCGGGGTGGCGGCGAAGCCTCCTGTCCATGGGCGACACTGTGACTGGTGCCCGCCAGAAGCGCTGCGCCCAGCAGCCATGTCGAAACGCGAAGCATCGAAAGCTCTCCGTTATGAACTCAAGGGATCGTGAAAGGGGAATTTGCCATGGTCAGCGTGGGATGCGGCGCTCGATCAGGACGATGGCTCCGCCCGAAAGGCCGAGCATCGTCGCCAGGAAGAACATGGGAGCAAGGTCGCTGCCGGTCGCATCATGGATCTTGGGGACGACCGACTGCGCGACGAAGCCGCCGAGGTTGCCGACGGAATTGATCGCCGCGAAGCCCGCCGCGGCCGCACCGCCGGTCAGGAAGCGGCCGGGCAGCACCCAGAAGAACGGCTGCCCGGCAAAGATCGCGGCCGCCGCGATACACAGTGCGGCGAACTGCAGCGCGGGCGAGGGAAGCGCAGCCGCAAGGATCAAGGTAACCACTCCCACCAAAGCCGGGCCGACGATGAAGCGCTTGAAACCATCGCTGCTGGCGGCGCGGCGGGGAAGCCACCAAAGCGCCGCCGCGACGCCGAGCCACGGGATGACGTTGAGCAGTCCGTTGGTGGCATTCCCGACGCCAAAGCCGCGAACGATCGTCGGCAGCCAGTAGCTCAGTCCATAAGCCGAAAGCGGGAGGCCGAGGTAGGCGAGGCACAGCAGGATCACGCGGCCATCGCCGAGCGCACGCAAGGGATTGGCGTGCTCCCTCGTGGTGCCCTCCTCCGCGAGAGTGGCGGCGAGCCACTCCTTCTGCGGATCGGTCAACCAAGGTGCCTCGGCAGGGCTGCGCGGCAGACGGGTGAGGACGACAGGAACGAGCAGCAATGCCGGAACCGCTGTCGCGACGAAGACCCATTGCCATCCCCGCAGGCCCGCGACCCCGTCGAGTTCGAGCAGCAGGCCGCCTATCGCAGCGCCCACGGCATTGGCCAGCGCGCTCGCAATCATGAACTGGCCGATCGCCTGGGCACGCTCCTTTTGCGGAAACCACAAGGTGAGCAGGTAAAGCACGCCCGGGAAGAACCCCGCTTCCGCGACGCCGAGCAGAAAGCGCAGGATGTAAAAGCTGGTCGGCGTCCAGGCAAAGCCCAGCGCCAGCGTGACGAGGCCCCAGGCGCCGATGATCCGCGCGAACCACAGGCGCGGCCCCACGCGCTCAAGCACGAGGTTGCTGGGAATTTCGAACAAGCAGTAGCCCAGGAAAAACAGCGCCGAGCCAAGCCCGTAGGCAGCCTCGCTCAGCCCGAGGTCGCCCACCATCTGCAACTTGGCGAAGGCAACGTTCTGGCGGTCGATATAGGCGACCAGATAGAGCAGGCACAGCAGCGGCATGAGCCGCCAGGTAATGCGCCGCACCGTCGCTTCGCCGATATCGACCATTCTCTCGTACCCTCTCGCCCGTCAGAACTTCACGCGGGCGCCAAGGCTGTAGACCGTCTCGTCGCCGTTGAGCTGGAATACCACGCGCTCATCACCCCAGTAACTGGACGTCTTGCTGCGCAGGATGTTGGTGCCACCCACGTCGAAGCGCAGCGCCTCGGTCACGTCGTAGCCGATGCTGAAGTCAAGGCGACCGGCGGGGCGGACATAAGTCAGGAACACGGGCACGTAGGGCTCGTTCTCCCGGGCCGGGTCGTAGGGGCGCAGTGCCACGCCGCCGGAGTTATCCGCGTTGATGTACTTCGAGCGGTGGGTCCAGATGAGGCGGGCGCTGAGCCCCGCCTTGTCGTAGAGCAGACCCGCCGTGTAATTGTACTTGGACACGCCCACGAGTGCGTAGCCCGCAAGGTTGTCGTCACCCTTGATCTTCGAGTCCGCGAGAGTGAACGCCCCCTGGACACCGAAGCCCGAGAGGGCGCCGGGCAGGAAGTCGAAGAAGTACTGCGCGCTCACCTCGATGCCTTTGAGGTCCACCGACCCGACGTTGCGCGGCGTGGAGATCAGGTAATTCAGGCCGTCGATCGCCTCCTGCGTATTGGAAGTGACGACGCGGTCCTTGATCGAGCGATAGTAGCCCGCAACCGATATGTAGCCGCTGTTGAAATAGTACTCCGCCGTGATGTCGAAACTGTCGGACTTCTGCGGCCGAAGATCGGGGTTACCACGCGTGCCGTTGTTGAGCAGGAACACGTTGCCGACCAGGGTCAGAGATTCGGTCGGGTTGAGCGAGGCGAAGTCAGGCCGCCGGATCGAGCGCGAATAGGTCAGGCGCGTCTGGAACGAGCCGGGGAACTGCAGGCGCGCGGTGGCAGCAGGCAGGAAGTCGGTGTCGGTGGTGCTGGCGGTCACCGGGGTAAAGGTCGCACCGTTCCTCTCGAAGCCCGAAATCGTGCGCTCCGTCCGCACAAGGCGCGTCCCCACCACGCCGTCCAGCGTCAGCGAGCCGAGCGGGATTTCATACGATCCCTCGACATAGCCTGCGTACGTCGCCTCCTCGGCGTTGAACTCCTTGGTCGGGTCGAAATCAGGCTGGCTCAGAGGCAGCCCGAACAGTGCCCGCAATTCGTTGCGCCCGCGCTCCGAGCGCAAGTAAGCGGGATTGACGCCCAGGAACGGCACGCCTCCGTTGAGGCGCGGGGCGACGCCGATCACGCTCAGGAAGTCGGGCGAGAGCGGCAGGCTGGAGATCAGCCGCGCGTTCGCCTCGGCCGGCGTGCCAATATTGCCGAAGCCGATCGACTGCACCGTGTTCGTCTGCCGCACTTCCTGGAACCGCGCCTCGCGCTTGGCGTAGCGCAGCCCGGCCTTCACCTTGGGCAGGATGTCGCCGATCTCATACTCGCCGTCGAGCCGCGCCTGGAACAGTTCGCCCTCGCCCAGCGTGTAGTTCTGGTTGATCGAGTTGCGCAGTGACAGGTTGGCCGAACTCAGCGGGATCGAGGGATCCAGCGTGAACGACGGGCCGTTGTTGTCGTTGAACTCGACGAATACCGTCGGGACGCGCTGGCCCACCTCAGCGTTGAAGTTCTCGAGGAACGAGCGCGAGGTCTGGTAGGCGACATCGAGCACAAACTTGGTGCGTCCCTGCTCGAAGTTCAGGCCGCCCGCGATCATCTTGTTGCGCTGCGTAATGTCTTCTGACGAGCTGTTCTGGTTGATCACCACGTTATTGAACCGCGCGCTCTTCAGCTCGCACACCCGCTGGACCGTGAAGGGCTGGATGCCCACGGTGCCGTCGGCATTGTTGACGAGCGTCGGGTTGGTGCCCGCGGCATTCACGCGCGCATCGAAGCAATAGTCACTGGCCGTGATCTCGGAGATGCTCGAACCGTTGGTGAACGGCTGCGGATTGAAACCGACAAAGCCGGTCGTGCTGCGGAATTTGGTGTAGAGGCCGTCGGCGTAGACCTGCAGCGAAGGCGTCGCCTGCCACTGGATCGCGGCATTGGCCTGTACGCGAGTGATGTCGCCCACGTCGGGCATGTTGCGCAGCACTTGCGGGATCAGCAGGCCCGGAACGTTCAGCGGGGTGGTGCCCGAATAGCGACGTTCGCCGAGATTGCTGACGCTGCGAATGTTCTCCGCCTGCGAATAGGTCACGTTGACCAGGGCGCCGATCTCGCCGATCGAGGTATCGGTCTTGCCCGCCGCGAGAACACCGAACTGCGGGTTTCCGGCATTGGCGATGGTCGCGTAGTTCTGGCGCGCAGTGACGACTAGCGTGGGCTCGCGGAAGCTGAACGGCCGGTTGAGGCGCAGGTCGATCGCGCCGGCGACGCCGCCTTCGATCTGGTCAACGGTCTGCGACTTGAAGGCGTCGATCCTCGCGAGCGCCTCGGCGGGAACGTCCTGCAAGTCGAAGCCGCGCCCGGTCGTGGTGATCACCTCGCGCCCGTTGACGGTCGTCAGGATGTCGGTGAGGCCGCGGATGCGGACGGTGGAGAGTTCGTTGTTGCGGTCGTTCTGGACCTGGATGCCCGGGACGCGCTGCAGGGCGGCGGCGACGGTGGGGTCAGGCAGCTTGCCAATGTCGGTCGCGACGATCGAATCGACGACCTGGACGGCATCGCGCTTCACTTCCGCCGCGCGCTCGAGCGACTGGCGCACGCCCGTGACGATGATGTCTTCCCCGGCACCCTCGCCCTCGATCTCCGTATTGGGCGGCGGCAAAACATCCGCCTCCTGAGCCATGGCCGGCATCGAGGCGAGCACGGCTATGGCCGACACCGCACCTTGCAGAACGATCCGCATACACTACTCCCCTGTTGTTAAGCGCTTTCACGCCAGTCGCCCTTCGAAGAGGCGATTTTCGAAACATCTTTTTGTTAAAACGGGTATTTCGCGACGGTGCGGCGCAGCGCCGAATTATTGCCCCGCCGCAGAACGGTTCATTCGCCCTCGCCTTCCATGGGGCCACGCCCGAGGCGGGGCTCGACCGGCACGGTTCCACTATCGCCCTGCGACTTGCGCCAAGCCGCGAGACGGCTGCGCAGGTCGGCCAGTTCCTTGCTGTAGCGCCGATCACCGGCAAGGTTCACCTTCTCGTCCGGGTCCGCCTGAAGGTCGTAGAGTTCCTCGGCGGGGCGGCGATAATAGCTGTCGACGATGGCCTTGGCGGCGGAATCCCTCTCGGCAGCCTCGCGCCATGAAGGGAAATAGGCGCCTGAATCGGTGCGCTGCACCTTCAGGTCGATATGCGTCGTGTAGGTCCAGTCGGGATGAAGGTTCTCGATGTACTTCCATCGGTCGGTGCGGATGCTACGCATCGGGTAGACATTGACCTTCACGTCGTTGTTATGGGTCGTGAAAATCTCCTTGCGACCCGCAGGCCCGTGTCCGACGCCAAGCAGGCCGGCGAAGGACATGCCGTCGATGCCCTGGGGCGCCTTGCCCCCCGCCAACTGGACAAGGGTCGGCAGGATATCGACCCAGCTGACCATTGCATCGGTTCGCGTCGCGGGCTTCACATGCCCACCCCAGCGTACGACCATCGGGACGCGCGTCCCGGTGTCGTAGAGGTTCCACTTGCCGAACGGCCACTGCGTCCCGTGATCGGCCGAATAGAGGACGAAGGTGTCCTTGCCGAGCACTGCGTCGACCGCATCCATCGTCGCCGCCAAGTCCTGATCCATGCGCGTGACGGCGGCATAGAAGCGCGCCCGGGCGTCGCGGGTGATGGGCGTGTCGACCGACTTGGGGGGCAACTTCATGCCCGCGGGGTCGTAGCCTTCGGTGGTACGCGGCCAAGGCACGTGCGGCCAGTTGGTGCCCACGAACAGCGCCAGCGGACGCTTGTCCTTGCGCGCCTTCAGCCATTCCGCCGCAGCGGGAATGCCCTTGTGATCATGGAAGGTGTCGTTGGCGTAATAGTCGAAGCCGTAGGTTCCGGTGTGCTGGTAGTGCGCGACTTTGCCGAAGGCGACGACCTCGTAGCCCTGCTCCTGCAGGTAGGAGGGCAGCTTGCGGATCGCGGCATTGGCGCGGTCGTGGTTGGCTTCGGCACCGTTGCGGGCCGGCATCAACCCGGTCAGCAGGGCCGCGCGGCTCGGCGCGCAGGCGGGCGAGGCGACGAAGGCGCGGTCGAACGACACGCCTTCCGAGGCCAGGCGCTGGAGCGCGGGCGTGCGCGCGTTGGCATCGCCGCCCAACGGCACATCGGCATAGCTGAGGTCGTCGGCGAGGAAAATAACCAGGTTCGGCTTGCCTGCCGGCTCGGTGGCGCCCTCCTGCGCCCGTGCAGGGCCTGCGAGGGAGAGCGCCAGCGCAAGCAGGGGCGATGTGCGTAAAAGGTGGTGCCGGTTGAATCTGGGCATCTGATCTTTCCGTATTGAAGGTTCTGGCGGCGCCGATCGACACCGCCAAACCGAACTTACTTCCTGAGTGCGTCCACCCGCTGGATTTCGTTGGCGCCGCCCCAGTTCATGCGCGACCTGCCAGTAAGGTTGCGATCGTACTTGTCGTCCCACGGGTCGACGTCGCTGGCGGCGGCCCACTCGTCCCACTGGCGCGCCATGGTGCGGACCCGTTCGGGCTGGCTGGCGGCGAGGTCGTGCATTTCGGTCCGATCGGTCGCCATGTCGAAGAGCTGCCACGGCTGGCGGAACCGCGCCACCAGCTTCCAGCGATCGTCGCGAACGGCGCGGTTGCCCTCGTGCTCCCAGAACAGCGGCTGGCCGCGCTTCAGCGTCTGGCCTGAGAAGGCGGGAACCATCGAGCGTCCCTGCATCGGCACGATGTCATGGCCGCCGACGGTCTTGGGATAAGTTGCCCCGCTAACGTCGACGATGGTCGGCATGACGTCGACGAGATGCCCCGGCGCGCGCACCAGCGTTCCGCGCAGCGCAGGGTCGATGCCGCGCGGCCAGTGGGCGATCAGCGGCGTCGCGATGCCGCCTTCCTCGGTGAAATGCTTGAAGTACTGGAACGGGGTGTTCTGCAGCGTCGCCCAGTTCATGCCGCCCCAGACCACGGATTCGACGCTCCCCGGGGCGCCCTTGCCCTCGAGCCGGCCATCCGGTCCGCTCTCCGCATTGCCCCCGTTATCGCACATGAACAGGATCAGCGTGTTGTCGAGGTCGCCCGACTTCCTGAGATTGCCGACCAGCGTGCCGATCGAGCGATCGACGCGGGTGATCACCGCCGCGTAGACGGCCATCAGGGTGTCGAAGCGATCCTTGTCGGCCGGGGAGAGCTTGTCCCAGTCATAGGTATTCGGCAGCGGCGGCGGCAGCTGCGTATCTGGGGCGATGATGCCGAGTGCTTTCTGCCGCTCGAAACGCTCGCGGCGGATCGCGTCCCACCCGCGCATGTACTTGCCCTTGAACCGCGCGACGTCTTCCGGCGGCGCCATCAGCGGGAAGTGGGCGGCCGTGAAGGGCATGTAGAGGAAGAAGGGCTTCTTCTCGTCATGCGCCTGGCGAACGAACCGGGCCTGCCAGTCGACGAACATGTCCGAGGCGTACCAGTATCCCTTGCCCACGCGCGGCGAACTGGTGGGCACCTTCTCGCCGTCGATGTAGACATTGCGCGTGGCCGCCGGCAGTTTCTGGTCGGGATAGTAGAGAGAGCCGAACGGCGAGGTCAGCGAGTGGTCGAAGCCGCGCTGCCAGGGCCCTACCCCGTGCCCGATGCCGACGTGCCACTTGCCCGCCATCGCCGTGTAGTAGCCCGCCGACTTCGTCACTTCCGCCAGCGTGACGACGCGGTCGAGAAGTTTGCTGCGCAGCCCCTTCGAGCCGGGCACGTCCACCCCTTCGAGGTGCCCGAGGCCCGCCTGGTGCGGATAAGTCCCGGTCAGGAGCGACGCGCGCGAGGGGCTGCACCGGGCCGCATTGTAGAACTGGGTGAAGGCCAGCCCATCCCTGGCCAGTGCGTCGATGTTGGGCGTCGGCACTTCGCTGCCGAAGCTCGAAATGTCGGAGAAGCCCACGTCGTCGACCAGGATCACCACGATGTTGGGCCGGGTCGGGGTCGGCTTTACCGGGACCGGCTCGGCCGCCTGCACGGGCAACGTGCCCACAAGAAGCGCCGCCGCCGCTGCGCAGCCGCGCGACAGGAGACGGGTGATGCATGCCTTCTTCATGCGCCTTACTCCACCTTGTATTCCCGGACGGGCGGTCCTTCTCTCCCGGGACCGCCCGCCGATGGTATTGCCGATTGCCCGCTCCTGCTCAGAAGCGGAAGCGCACGCCCAGACGGTAGACCCGTTCGAGGAAGCGGGTCTGCCACGGATAGGTCTGGCCCTGCGCGTTGAACTGGCGATGGTTGGTCGCCGCCGCGCCGAGTAGGTTCGAGGCGGTGAACGAAAGCGTGATGCTCTCGGTCGGATTGACGGTGCCCGAGAAGTCCACGATCCCGCGACCGTCCTCGACCACGGGCAGCGTCGGCCCCAGCACGCCAGCGCCCAGCGCGGGGTCGTTCACCCGGCCATAGCTGACGACGTAGCTGGAGCGGTAGTTGTACGAGAGGCGGACGGAGAACTCGGGCTTCTCGTAGAACGCCGCAAGGTTGGCGAGATGGCTGGATACGCCCGCGATCTTCTGCATGCCGGGCAGCGTCGCGGCGAGGTCGTCGGGCAGTTCCGAGGCGTGGTCGATATACGTGTAGTTCGCCAGGAAGCCGAAGTCCTGCGTCCAGTCGGGCAGGAACGGGAAGCGCAGGAAGGTCCGGAAGCCCGCTTCGATACCGCGGATCCGACCCTTGCCGCCGTTGAACGGCTGGGTGATGCGCAGGCGACCGAACTCGGCGTCGTCGACATCGACGGTGAAGTTCGAGATGAACCCTTCGACGTCGCGCTGGAACGCGCCCACCGTCAGCGAGCCGCTACGGTTGAAGTACCATTCCAGAGAAGCGTCATAGTTCTTGGAATCGATCGGCTTCAGGTCAGGGTTGCCGCCGCTCGCCGTGCGCACGCAGTCCGGCGAGGTCGGATCGGTGTTGCAGACCGTCGAGGGTGCACCGACAGTCAGCGAGGGGTTGAGCTGGCCGAACGCCGGTCGGCTGCGCGTGTGGGTATAGGCGAGACGAAGCTGCAACTGCGGCAGGATGCGCAGGCGCGCGCTGACATTGGGCAGGAAGTCCTCGTAGGAATTCTCGCGGGTCACGGCCGTCACGGTGGTCACGCCGTTCGCCGTCGCACGCGTGAAGCCGTGGATCGTATCCTCCGTCCGCACTGCGCGCAGACCGACGAGCCCGTCGACCGGCATACCGGCGACGTCGAACTCGTAGCGCGCCTGCACGTAGCCGGCATAGGCCTTCTCGTTACCGTGATAGACCGGATCGCCGAACTCCGGCCGCCCGGGAGCCCAGCCCACAAGCCCTCGCAAGGTGTCCATGTTCTCGAGGATGCTGCCGCGCGTCGGGGTCAGGAAGGTGCGGATGCTGTCCGCATCGTCGCCGCGAAAACCGGGCGAGACGCGCGCATATTCGAGCGGCAGCTGGGTGTAGAACAGCCCCGCCGGCGCGGTGGCGCTACGCGTGTAGTTGTACGATTCCGCGTCACGCGTGTTGAAGCGCAGGCCTGCCTGGATGTTCGAAATGCCGAGCGCGTTGAGCTTGTAGTCCAGGTCGAGGCGCGCCTGCACGTCGCGACCGTGGTTGCGCACGCCATTCTCGTTCAGCCCGGACATGCGGTAGTTCGCCGGGTCGAACAGGTCGAAGCCCGACACCGTGACAGTGCCGCCCCCGTCACCCGCGTCGGTGTCGAAGTCGAAGTGGCGGGTAGGCTGCGTGCGCAGCGCATAGTTCATGCCGAAGCTGTACTGGGTGTAGGTCGAATCGGTCAGCGCGATGTCGCCAGAAACACGCAAGCGATCGCTCTTCCAGATGAAGCCGCCGCCGCCCTGGTAGGTGTCGGTCTTCGCGTCGATCACGTTCTGCGCGCCCGTCGGGATGCCCCCTGCCGTCGCGGTCATGCTCTTGACGAGGTTGGTTCCGGGGAAGAACTCGATGTCGGACAGAACCGCCGCGTCGCCCGAGTTGATCTGGAGGTTGCGTCCCGACCCCTTGCCGCGGAACCCCTGAAACAGGAAGTCGGCGTAGAACTCGAGCCGGTCGCTCGGTCGCCACTGGAGCGCCGAGGCCACCGAGGGGCGGAAGCGGTTGGCGGTCGGGTAGTCGATGTTGACGAACGAAGGATAGCGGATGACGCCCACGCCCGCCACATTGCGGTTTAGGATGGTCTGGCTGACGTTGCGCGCGGAATCGAGGAAGTTGACGTCCGCGTAGGACCCTTCGATCAGGAAGCCGATGTCGCCGATCCCGGTGTTCCAGCGCTTGGAGACGAGCAGGTTGGCATCGAGCCCGATCTTCTGCGACTGGTACCAGTGCAGACCGCTGATGCCGCCGGCGATGCGATCGCCCTTGAAGTCGAGCGGCTTGCGCGAACGCACGTCGATCAAGCCCGCTATGCCGGGCTCGATCAGGTTGGCGCTGGCCGACTTGTAGACGTCGATGCGCGCAATGGAGCTGGACGGGAAGTCCTGCAGCGCCACCGAACGCCCTTCGGCGGTGAAGATCTCGCGTCCGTTGTAGGTTGTCGTCAGGTCGGGCAGGCCGCGCACGCGCACGCCCGATGCGCCGCCCTGCGCCCAGTCCACCTGCACGCCGGTGACGCGAGCCAGCGATTCCGCGGCGGTCACGTCCGGCAGCTTGCCGATGTCCTCGGCAACGACGGAATCGACGATCTGGTCGGAGTCCTCCTTGATCGCCTGCGCCGTCTCGAGACTGGCCCGGAAGGTGGAGACGACGATCTCGCCGTCGACGGGCTCGGCATCGGCACTGGCGATGCTCTGCGGTGCGGCGGCTTCCTGCCCGAAGGCCGCACCGGATGCGCTCGCCAGTGCCAGCGCGGGCGTGGCGACAGTCAGGAACAGACGAACGTTACGAATAGACACTGAAATCCTCCCCTGAGAATCTTCTGAAAGTCGAAATTGGCGCGGCTACAGCGCCCCACGGCCCCGGCGCGCATCGTTCACGGAACGAAGGGCGATCCCGGCAACCCATGGCGGTGCGGCGCGTACCAGTTGTGCTGAGCGGGCCACTTCGTCTGGTATTTGCGGAACTGCCGGCCGGTCGGCAGGCTGTCCTCGTTGCGGATGGTCCACATGAGCAGTTCGGCCATCAGCGTCGCCTGCTCCTTCGCCGCTTCGGGTCGGTTGAAAAGGTTGTCCAGTTCGTCGGGATCGCGCTCGAGATCATACAACTGGCCGTAGCCCATCATGTCGTAGATCAGCTTCCAGTGACCCATGCGGACCATCTTCTGGTTGCCGCTCTGCGTCACCATGTTGAGTTCGTCGAACCCGTTGTCCTTCTCGCCCGCGATCGAGGGCGGGATCTTGTCGTCCTTCTCGTAGAACAGACCACCCAGCCCTGCCTCCGCGTAGATGCTGCGGAACTCGACCTCGGGGTAAGCCTCGCCCCGAAGCAACGGAAGCAGGCTCCGGCCCTGGACCCCGTGCGGGATCGGCGCGCCCATGGCTTCGCACAGCGTCGGCATCACGTCGGCCATCGAGACGAAGCAGCTTTCGCCCACCGAGCCGCGCTCCCTGATGCCGGGGCCGTGCCAGACCATCGGAATGTGCACGAGCGTTTCCGGTAGCCCCACGCCCTTGCGCCCGAGGCCGTACTTCATGAGGTAGTCGCCGTGGTCCGCGACGCGCACGATGATCGTGTTCTCCAGCACGCCCTTGGCCGCAAGGTGATCGACGAGGCGCTTGACCTGATCGTCGATCAGCCGAAGCATCCCCAGGTAGTTCGAGACATAGCGTCGCCAGTGACCTTCGATGTCGCGGCCGCCGAACAGTTCCAGTTCGCGCAGCCATTGCGCTCGATCCCCCAGCTTCCCGAGCGCGCGCAAGTCGGCGCTGCGTTCGGGCAGGGCGTCCGGCGGGAACATGTCCCAATAGGGATGCGGCACCTGTTCGGGATTGTGCGGTTCGGGGATCGAGACCTGCAGGAAGAACGGCTGCGCGCCCGACTGGTCGACGAAGTCGATCGCGTCCGAGACGATGCGATAAGGGAACTGCGTCTCGACCGGGAACGGCGTCGGCTGGGTGGAAACGTTGAAGCTCAGCTCCTTGAGCCACGTCTCGTATGCGGCGTTCCGCGCCCCGTCGCCATTCGTCTTGTCGCCGACCTCGTGGCTGTAATCGCGCCAGAAATCGACCCTACCCGGCTTGAGGTAGGTATGGTTCTTGCCCGCCAGGCCAGTGCGGTATCCGGCGTCGCGGGCCACCTGGTAAACGTCCTTCTCGAAGAAGGCGGCGTCGGTCTGGAAGTTCATGCGGACCCGGTGTGCGCTGGGCCAGCGGCCCGTCAGCATCGAGGTACGGCTCGGCGTGCAGGCCGGCATCGTGCAATAGGCGCGCCGGAAATCGACACCCTCGGCGCCCAGCCGGTCCATCGTCGGCATCGTATCGAAGGGGAACCCGGTTCTTTTGGTCAGGCCAGCGGGCTGCTGGTCCGTCAGCAGCAGGATGACGTTGGGCTGCGGGCCGCCCGTGCTCGCAGTCGGCGGCCGTCCGGCAACTTGCGCCGCCGCGACCTGACCCAGCACCCAGGGTGCAGCGAGGGACGCGATAATGGCGCCCGCTGACACCTGCCGAAGAAACTCGCGGCGCTGGATCGAATTAGCCTCGTACGGCTTATCGGTCATGAACCTGCCTCCTCACTCTGACGTTTGCGCCTCAGCAGCCAACGTCCTCCCAATTCGTGCTCTGTGTAGCGCACGACCGCTTTGCTGCGGCTTTCACAAGTCGTCTGGCACGGCCTAAATTGTATTGTCAAACGCTTTTATCATATTTATGCGTGCACCGAGCACATACAATTCTGATCGTGAGATCGAGTGTGAGGAGAGGCATGAAGACAACGATCACACGTCGCGCACTGCTGCTCGCAGGCGCTGCCGCATGTGTCGCTGCGAGGGTGGGAGCCGCTGCCGGGAAAGCGAAGCCCAACATTTTGGTCATCTACGCCGACGACCTCGGTTACGGCGATCTCAGTTGCTATGGCGCGAAGACGATCCACACGCCCCATATCGACCGACTCGCCGCGCACGGCACCCGCTTCACGAACGCGCATTCGCCCTCGGCTACCTGCACGCCCTCGCGCTATGCGCTACTCACGGGCGACTATCCCTGGCGCACTTCAGGCACGCAGATCCTGCCCGGCGACGCCCCCGCGCTGATCAGGCCGGGTCGCTATACCCTGCCCTCGATGCTCAAGCAGGCGGGCTACTCGACCGGATTCGTGGGCAAGTGGCACCTGGGCCTCGGAGACGGCAAGGTCGACTGGAACGGAGAGATCGGCCCCGGCCCGCTCGACATCGGCTTCGACCACGGCTTCTTCATGCCCGCCACGCTCGACCGCGTGCCGACGGTATTGATCGACAACCGCCGAGTCGCCAATCTAAACCCCGCCGACCCGATCCGCGTCGACTACAAAAACAAGGTCGGCGACGAGCCGACCGGCGCCGAACATCCCGAGCAGCTGCGATACGGCGCCGACCCTGAGCATTCCAACACCATCGTCAACGGCATCAGCCGCATCGGCTACATGACCGGCGGCAAGGCCGCCCGCTGGGACGACGAGAACCTGAGCGACCTGCTGCTCGGCAAGGCGGTGGACTTCATCGCTTCGCGCAAGGATGCACCGTTCTTCCTCTATTACGCGGTCAACGAACCCCACGTCCCCCGCGCGCCGAACCCGCGTTTCGTCGGCAAGTCGGGCATGGGCCCGCGTGGTGACGCGATCCTGCAGCTGGACTGGACGGTCGGCGAACTGATGCGCAACCTCGAGGAGATGGGCATCGCGAGGGACACCCTCGTGATCTTCAGCAGCGACAACGGGCCGATCCTGTTCGACGGCTACGAGGATCGCGCTGTCGAGCTTGCCGGCGCCCATCGGCCGGCAGGCCCCTTCAGCAGCGGCAAGTACAGCATCCTCGAAGGCGGCACACGGGTACCGATGATCACGTCATGGCCCGGACATGTTCGCCCCGGCCACGTCTCGACGGCGCTCATCGATCACGTCGACATGCTGGCCACGCTCGCCGCGTTGGTCGGGCAGGCCCTGCCCCGTGACGCGGCGGTGGACAGCTTCGACATGCTCGCGCCGCTGATGGGGCGGACCGACCGGGGCCGCGAATACGTGGTCGAGGACACCAAGCTGATGGTCACGACGGGCGCGACCGTCGCCAGCAGCGGCTCGCGCATCCTCGCGATCCGGGAGGGTGACTGGAAGCTGATCCGCCACAGCGTCGAGCCGCAGGCGTTCCACGGCAACGCCATCGGCACCCGCCCGCAGGACCAGCTCTACAACCTCGCCAACGACCCCAGCGAGACGACGGACCTCGCGTCCACGCAGGCCGACCGTGCCCGCCGCCTCGCGGCAAGGCTCGACACGATCGAGCGCGACGGACGCAGCCGGCCCTGATCGCGGCAGGCTGAACACACACTATTTCGAGGGAGCGAAACGATGGGTAACCTGAAGACGGCGGGCACGGGCCTGCTCGCGCTGCTGGTGGCGGGCGCGGCGCCGACCGCGCTCCACGCGCAGGAGGCGCTGGGCGCCAACTACAACGAGCATTTCGAGGACGTGGACTATCACGAACTGGAAGAAGCCCATGCCCGCTGGGTGCGCATCTTCCTGCCGATGCCGCAGGTCGATGCCGGCGCCGCGCAACACGGCGCGGTGCGCACCATCCTCGAGGTCGGCACGCGCGGCTATCACACGATGCTGACGCTCAAGTTCCCGTACAACCACAAGGACTTCCCCAAGCCCGGCTCGCCCGCGATGGACCGGGAACTCGCCCGGGTCGATGCGGTGCTGCCGCTGGTCATGGGCAAGATCGACATCCTCGTCATCGGCAACGAGCCTTTCATCGAGAGCCGCAAGGAAGACTGGGACGAAGACTTCAGCCTCTTCTACGAGACGATCGCCAGGCGCGTCATCGCCTACCGGCAGCAACGATGCGGGGCGGACTGCAAGACCCGCCTCTACATGGGCGCGCTCAACCAGATGTGGAAGCCGGCGTGGCGCACGCCGACCACCGAGCGGTGGATGGCCTTCGTCAAGGCGACGCCCGAGATCGACGGCGTCAACATCCATCCGCACGTCAACGATATCACGGATTCGAAAGCCTTCCTCGACTACATCCTGCCGCGCATGCGACCCGACCAGAAGTTCACGGTCACCGAGTTCTCGCTGGTATGGTGGTGGGAAAAGCAGATGCAGCAGCCGGTCTCGCCCGCCTATGCGCAGCGCTACAAGCTGCTCGCGGGCACCCAGAACTGGCAGGTGATAGCCGCCGCGTTGAAGGAGCCCTTCCCCAAGGCGCAGTGGGACGACTTCCTGCGCCTCAGCCCATGGTTCGAGGAGCACAAGCATTACATCCGCGACCAGATGAAGATGTTCCGCGACACGGGCAAGCTTGCCGTCGCCACTTACGGCTTCAAGCAGGGCAGTTCCATGTCGGCGCAATGGGGACCGAAGAAGACGCCGTGGCTCATCAACAGCGTATTCGCCGGACGCACGATCAAGCCCGACGCGGACGGTAGCAGCGCTCCCAACTACGCCTGGATCGACGACTTCATCGCCGAACAGAAGGACTGACGACTTGCAAAAGACACTGCTCGCCGGCGCCGCCGCGCTGATCCTGCCCTGCCTCGTCGCGCCTGTCGCGGCACAGGAGGCGAAGGTCAAGGTTGCCCCGAAGGTCGCCGACGACATCTTCCTCGACCACCCCTCGATGGACCGTAACGCTGCGGTCATGCCTGCACTGGATGCGAAGCCGGTCACCCCGCTGTTCCACCAGCGCGCGATCGGCGATGCCTCGATGGCGAGGCTGCCGGACGGCGGATGGATCCTCACCGGCACTACGCTGCGCAATGGCGATCGCCACGGTGTCGAGTTGTGGACCTCGGCAGACGGCAAGGCGTGGAAGAAGATCGGCCCGGCCAGGATCACCGGCCCTGGCATCACCCCCGGCGACGTCGCCGAGCGCTACCTCGCACCCTCGGTGACGGTCGCGGGCGAGCGCCTCTACCTCGCCTTCGCCGACAAGACCGGTTGCGCACGTATCGCGGTCGGCGCGGCGGCAACGCCGGGCGGGGACTTCACCGCATCGCCCTGCCTCGTCGACGGGGCCGAGGACGTCTCGCTGTTCGTCGACCGCGACGGCACGGGCTACCTCCTGTGGGGCGGCGGCCAGATCGCCAGGCTCGCCCCCGGCTTCGCCAAGCTGGCCGAGAGCCCGCGCTTCCTCAAGCCTGATCAGGCGCTGTTCGCGCAGCATCCCCCGGTCGGCAAGGACTGGCCCGTGCGCACCCATGTCGGCCGCCGCGGCGCGACCATGGTGCGCGAGGGCGACCGCTACCTGCTGGCGGCGAGCGAAGTGACCGGCCGCCTGCGCACCGCGACCGAGGACGTCTTCGTCGCCGAGGCGCCCACGCCCTACGGCCCCTTCACCATGCGCATGCTGGCCGCACCGCACGCCGGCAAGCCCTCGATCGTCCGGCTCGACGACGGAACCCTCGCCGCCGTCTACAACCCGCGCTGCGAGGATGGCTTCGCGCTGTTCTGCGAGCAGGTCGGCCTCGTCCCGCTCGAGCGCGCGCCGGACGGGCGGCTGCGGCAAGCGTCCTCGGTCATCACCGAGGACAGCGCGGTCGCCTCGCGCCACGCGCTGGTCACCAGCGAGACGATCCGCGATCCTTCCGTCACGCTGGGTGGCGATGGCTTCTACTACCTCGCCGGAACATTGGGCGGCTTCGGCAAGCAGCGTCCCGACGGCGGCGTCAAGCTGTGGCGCTCGGCGGATCTGGAGAAGTGGGACGAGGTCGGCTTCGTCTTCCACTGGGAGGGCATGGGCTACGACTTCAAGGACCATGTCGCCGAACTCTGGGCGCCCGAAATCCACTGGAGCAAGAAGGACAAGACCTTCTACCTCGCCTTCTCGGTCATGGAGCGCGGCGTCGGCGGCAAGACCTGGCTCTACCGCTCGACCTCCGGCAAGGCCGAGGGCCCCTATGTCAACACCACCGGCAGCTTCCTCGTCGAAGGCATCGACGGCTTCCCGTTCGAGGACGACGACGGCATGTACTTCCTGTGGGGCGGCGGCAGCATCGGCAAACTGAACGCGAAGCGCAGCGGCTTCGATGGCCCGGTCCGCAAACTGGTCGACGTCGATGGCGACGCGGTGGGATACGAGGGCAACGCGCTCATCAAGGCGGACGGGGTCTACTACCTCACCGGCGCCGAATGGAACGGGCCGCTGCGCACGCACGGCACCTACGACATGATGTACGCCACCTCGAAGACACTGATGGGTCCCTACAGCCAGCGGCGCCTCGGCGCTCCTCACGGCGGCCACGGCACTCCCTTCCGCGACAAGGAAGAGCGTTATTGGTACACCATGTTCGGCAACGACGTGACCGCGCCATGGCGCATGCATTTCGGCCTCGTGCCCATCGACATCGGCGATCCCGAGGCGATCGGCGTTCCGCGCCTCGACGCCAGCGGCAAGTGACAAGCGGAATATGGCGGCAAAGCGCCATTTCCCCACCGAGATCGAAAGTGCGCGCTCAAAGGTTACTATTTATAATATTAATACTTGACGCCCCTTATTTTCGTTCTTTATCAGGCAGCAACGGCCGCGCCACAACCCGACAACGGGAGTGGCCGGCATTCACCGACATCTGCTTCCCGGTGTCGGAAATGGGGGAAGTTTGATGCTGAATTCCAGGGGCGCCCGCCGCATCCTCATGCTCGGAGCCGGTTTTGCCGCACTCAACGCCGGTGTGGCGTACGCACAGGATGCACAGAACGACACCGAGACGACACTGGCGGAGCCCGAGGCGGGCCAGGACATCGTCGTAACCGGCATTCGCGCATCGCTGGCGAACGCCCTGGGCGAAAAGCGCAACACCGTGAACATCGTCGACGTCATCAACGCCGACGACGTGGGCAAGCTGCCGGACCAGAACCTTGCCGAAGTGCTGGAGAACATCTCAGGCATCCAGATCGACCGTGCGCAGGGCGTGGGCAGCAACGTTTCGATCCGCGGCTCTTCGCAGAACCTCGTGCTCATCAACGGCCGGGCCACGACGCCTTCGGGCGACAGCCGCGGCGGCATCAGCTTCGGCGACGTTCCGGCCGAGCTGATCGCCTCGGTGGCGGTGACCAAGGTGGCGACGGCGGACCAGCTTGAAGGTTCGGTGGGCGGCATCGTAGACCTGCGCACCTACAAGGGCCTCGGCCTCAAGGCGCCGATCGCCTCGATCCGCACCGAGATGGAATATGCCGAGTATTCCGAGAGCTACAATCCGCGCATCTCCGCCGTCTTCGGCAAGAGCTTCGACACCGGCATCGGCGAGATCGGTGTGGTATTGTCCGCCGGCTACAGCAAGCAGACCGTACGCGAGGATGCGCTGAACGTGCGCTACGCCGCGCGCACCACGGTGGACCTGGACGGCGACGGCACCAGCGATCCGTACCTGCGCCCCAACTACGCGCAGCAGTTCAACACCGTGCGCGACCGCGAGAACAAGTCGCTCACCGGCTCGATCGAGTGGCAGGCATCTCCCGAGCTCAAGCTCTTCGTCGACGGCACGTACATCGACCAGTCGGTGACGGGCGCGGAATACGGAGTCTTCTTCCACCAGCCCAGCGACATCTCGGAACTGCCGTATCTCTCGCAGGCGCAGATCGACCCGATGAGTTCGGGCGGGTTCGACTACCGCCTGATGACCAGCGGCCTCGTGGGTGACACCCGCCTGCGTTCGCGCAACAACAGCCCCACCCGCTTCACCGAAAGCTACATCGCGGCTGCCGGCGGCGAATGGACCAGGGGTGCGCTCAACGTGAAGTTCGAGGCCAGCCGCGCCGGGTCCACCAGCGACGAGGCGGGCTTCGAGATGGTGTCGCAGTACAGCGATCCGACCGGCCCCAACTTCAACAACGAACGCGGCAAGATCAGCCCACCGGTGATCCTGGAGATGACCGACGACCTGCTCTACTTCGCGCCCGAGCCGTCCAGCCCGCTGTGGGCCAACAAGGCGAACCCCGCCTACTGGAGCGCGTTCATCGCGCGCGACAACGAGACGCGGTTCCGCAACGTCGAGAACGCCCAGCGCCTCGACCTGAAGTGGGATGCGGACCTTGGCCCGCTGCGCTCGATCGAGGTCGGCACCCGCCTCAACCAGTCCAATTCGAAGCGTGACCGCTTCACGCAGGCTTCGCGCACGTTCCCCGGCTTCAGCGCCGCGCAGCGCCCCGACCTGTTCGACATCGCCCAGGACGACGTCTTCGCTGACACCGGATACCAGTACATCGGCGGCTTCGTCGTGCCCGCATCGGTGACGCAGGATCCGACTGCCGCGCGCGAAGCCTTCGGCCTGCTGCCGGTGGCGCCGCAGGACTATGCGGCCAGCTTCAAGGTAAAGGAAAAGACGGTCGCGCTCTATGCCAAGGCGAACCTCGATACCGAGATCGCGGGCATGGCTGTGCGTGGCAACGCGGGCGTGCGCTGGGTCAGCACCGACCAGACCACCATCGGCAACGCGATCTCCAGCGGCGTGATCTCGCAGATCGTCGACAAGAAGAACTACAAATACTGGCTGCCGAGCGCGATGCTCTCCATCGAACCGATGGACAAGGTCACCGTGCGCGCGTCCTACGGCCGGTCCATGCGCCGCCCCGACTTCGCGCAGCTTTCGCCTTCGGTGAACTTCCCGCTGGTGGGCGACGTCTACGTCGGCACCGGCAATCCCGAACTGAAACCGCAGACCGTGGACCAGTTCGACGCGGCGGTGGAATGGTACTTCGATCGCAACTCGATCCTGTCGATCGGCGGCTTCTACAAGAAGTACCACGACCTCGTGACGACCGTGGCGATTTCGCCCACGCTCATCGACCCTGCCCGTGGCCCCTTCGATCCCAACAACTGCGCCACCGGCATCTTCAACCCGGTGGCGGTGGACCTGACCGGAAACGTCGGCAAGTGCGTCGGCGTGAACCAGCCGCAGAACGCGGGCGGCGCGACGCTGAAGGGCCTCGAAGTGGCCTTCCAGCACAGCTTCACCTACCTGCCGGGGTTCCTCGACGGGTTCGGCGTCATTGCCAACTACACCTATCAGGACGGCAAGCGCGACGCGACCTTCACCGTGCCCGGCATCGTGGCGGGTGGCGGCACGGCGGCGGTGCTTCCCCTGCCCCTGCGCGACCTTTCGAAGAACAACTACAACATCACGCTGTTCTACGAAAAATACGGCCTGAACGTGCGCGTGCGCTATACGAAGCGCGATCCGTTCCTGCGGACCGAGGCGACCGACCTCAGCAACAACCTGCCGTGGTATCAGGACGACCGCGCACAGGTGAACGCCAGCGTCTCCTACGACGTGAACGACCGGTTCGCCGTCACCTTCTCCGCGATCAACCTGACCAACGAGCCGAGCATCGAGCGCGCCATCTTCGCGGACGGCCCGATCGGGCAGTACCGCGCCGCCGACCGCCGCTTCGTGTTCGGCGTGCGGGGCAAGCTGTAAGGGCGACTACGGGTCGTCGACGGGATGAGATACGAAAGGGAATGCGCATGAACCTTGGCAGAAGAACGCGCCGCGCCGTCACCTCGCTGCTGGCATTCACGATGCTGACCGGCGCGCCGCAGGCTTTCGCGAAGGAGGCTCCGGCCGCATCGCAGGCACAGGCGGCAGCTCGCCCCAACATCCTCTTCATCCTGATCGACGACCTCAAGCCCGCGATCCACGGCTACGGCGACCCGACCGCCATTACGCCCAACATCGACCGCCTGATCGCGCGCGGCACGCGGTTCGACCTTGCGTATGCCAACCAGGCGGTCTGCGCGCCCAGCCGCCTCAACCTGATGAGCGGGGCGCGTTCGACGTCCTCGGGCATCTACGATTTCGGCATGAACCTGCGCGACTTCATGCCGAACACGGTGACGCTGCCGCAGTATTTCATGAAGGCGGGCTACCGCGCGGAAAGCATGGGCAAGGTCTTCCACATCGGTCACGGCACCGTGGGCGACCCGCAGAGCTTCTCCGTCCCGCCGCACAAGGACCACGTCATCGAATACGTCTCGCCCGAGGCGCTGGCGGTGGGCCACACGCGCGAGGAGGCGTTGTTCAACGAGTTCGAACTGCCGGACGAGGACGTCTGGGAATTCTCGCGCACGTTGCCCAAGGGCGTCGCCTGGGAAGACCCCGACGTGCCCGACGACGCCTATGCGGACGGGCGGACGGCGCAATATGCCATCGGCCGCCTCGATGCGCTGAAGGGCTCGAAGCAGCCGTTCTTCCTCGCGGTCGGCTTCGCGCGCCCGCACCTGCCGTTCTCGGTGCCCAAGAAGTATTGGAACATGTACGATCCGGCGAAACTGCCGATGCCGCAGTTCGAGCGTATGCCCGAAGGCGCGCCCGCCTTCGCGGGCAAGGTCGGCGGAGAGATCAACGCCTATACCCCGGTCCCGCCGGAGACGCCCGAGGCGCAGTACCCCGATGAACTCAAGCGCAAGCTGATCCACGGCTACTACGCGGGCGTCAGCTATACCGACGCGCAGATCGGCAAGGTGCTCGACGAACTGGAGCGCACCGGCCTTGCCGAGAATACCATCGTCGTCCTTTGGGGCGACCATGGCTATCACCTCGGCGACCATGCAATCTGGACCAAGCACACCAATTACGAGCAGGCGGCGCACCAGCCGCTGATCTTCGCAGGTCCGGGCGTGGCGAAGGGCGCATCGACCCGCCAGCCCGCCGAGACGGTCGACATCTACCCGACGCTCGCGGCGCTGGCCGGGCTGCCTGCACCCAAGGGTCCGCAGCCGATGGACGGCATCAGCCTGAAGCCCGTGCTGGAGAACGGCGCGACACGCCTGCGCGGTTACGCCTACCACTTCTACAACCGCCCGCATCGCTGGGGCCAGGCGATCCGTACCGAGCAGTACCGCCTCGTGCGCTGGACCCACGACCAGACGGGGGAGCGGGTCTTCGAACTCTACGACCTCGTCAACGATCCGGGCGAAACCCGCAACCAGGCGGCGGACAAGCCCGAGGTCGTGAAGGAACTCGACGCCGTGCTCGACCGCCAGCCCAAACCCAAGCCGCTGCCCAAGCCGAAGGGCAAAGCCTGACCGCTTGCCCCGAGACTGCGGTTGACACTCGGGGGCGTCCTCGGGGACATGGGGCGGCATCTTGCCAAAGCAGACTGAGGTAGCAGGACGAGTGGAAGTGGAAGCGGCATCGACTGCGGGCATGGTCCTAATCCCCGCGGGCACCTTCACGATGGGATCGGACAGGTTCTATCCCGAGG
Source organism: Novosphingobium resinovorum (assembly GCF_036352595.1). Classification (GTDB taxonomy): domain Bacteria; phylum Pseudomonadota; class Alphaproteobacteria; order Sphingomonadales; family Sphingomonadaceae; genus Novosphingobium; species Novosphingobium resinovorum_B. The sequence continues at coordinate 4,237 of NZ_JAZFAX010000034.1, read as the reverse complement.
AAGCTCCGCTGCGCCGCGTTTTCGTCGACGCTTACTGGATCGACGAGATTCCGGTGACCAACCGACAGTTCGCGGCTTTCGTGGAGGCGACCGGCTACACGACGGTCGCCGAGATCGCGCCCGACCCCAGGGACTACCCCGATATGCTGCCGGGCATGGACCGTGCCGGGTCGCTGGTCTTCCACAAGAGCCCGGTCCCGGTCGATACCTCGAACCCGGGCAACTGGTGGCGGTTCGAATTCGGCGCGGACTGGCGCCATCCTCTCGGCCCCGGCAGCGACATCGAAAGCCTCGGCTTGTGGGACCATCCGGTCGTCCAGGTCGCCTATGCCGATGCGGAAGCCTATGCCCGGTGGAGCGGCAAGGAACTGCCCTCGGAGGCGGAATTCGAATTCGCCGCACGCGGTGGCCTCGAAACCGCAGACTATGCCTGGGGCGACACCCTGGCTCCGGACGGCGCGATGATGGCCAATTACTGGCAGGGCCTGTTCCCCTTTGCCAACCAGATGCTCGACGGGTGGGAGCGCACGTCCCCGGTCAGGGCATATCCGGCGAACGGGTACGGCCTTTTCGACATGATCGGCAACACGTGGGAGTGGACCAGCGACTGGTGGAGCGAAACCCCGCGAGGCGCCAGAAAGGCTCCTGCGTCAAAATCGTGCTGCACGGCCAAGAACCCGCGCGGCGCGAAATTGAGCGACAGCTTCGACCCAGCCCATCCCGGGGTCAGGATCGGTCGAAAGGTACTCAAGGGCGGATCCCATTTGTGCGCCGAGAACTACTGCCAGCGCTATCGTCCGGCTGCGCGGCACCCGGAAATGATCGACTCCGCGACGTCCCACATCGGGTTTCGATGCGTATCTCGCGGTAGTTAAACCTGAAAATTGTCCAAGCCTGACCGAATGGCCGCTTCCGAGTGCCAGAAGTGGGCCGCCGTACGGCGACAAAGGGCGCGTTGCTGCTGCTTCCTTGGCCGGTAGAGTCAGGAAGTGGCGCGGTGTCGTGCGGCGCGCCTGTGGGGCTTGCCAGACGATCCGTTTCCACTCCCTGCTCATCGAACCGGACATGCAGATCTCCCGCATCCGGCTCTCGGACAAGACATCACGCCTTCACCCACGGCGGGCTGCGGCCAAGTCGGCCAGACGCACGAGGCCAAAGCGCTCGTACAACTCGGGGGTGTGATAGGCTCCCGCTCGCTTTCGTCTGGTCTTGTGCTTGGCCCGAAGCCACCGGCATAACCACTGCTGCTGCAAAGGCCGTGGCAGTGACCGTACCCACGCCAGGTACTGAGGTGAGTAGGCGACAGCGTTGATCCGTGCCAGCCATAACAACCAGCTGCTTGGTCAACTCCGCCACGCGAAGCCGAATATCTCCCGGGGATAAGCGCCGGGCCGAGCGACCGCTACTCCGAACGGAAGGCCGCACAGGCGAACTGTGACGCCGTAGCCGATCTTACCTCGCGCGCTCTCCGCTGATGGGTGTCAACCGAACCGAGGATTTGCCCCCCCGTGTTGCCTGACCGAAGATTGTTACCGAGTTGAGCGACTGCAACATGCGCCACATCACCACCCGCCGCGGCGGGTGGTGATGTGGCGAGGCTCTTCATCCAGTCCCCGCCAAGGATGATCTGCCCGGTTATTTCTGCACGCCATGCCTTCACCGCCTTTTGGACCGTCCTCGCGCTTTTCAGCGGGAAGCGCGATGGATCCGCGTTCATGAGCCGCTCCAACACCGCAGCGGCCGAGATCGCCGGATCAGCCTCGAGCCAGACGCGGATTTGAGCCTCGAACGGATCGAGCATGTGCCCCCTTTTCGGGTAGGGCTTGGTCCGCCGGTAGGGGCGTCGATGTGTCGCGCGCATCTCACCTGCCTGCCAGGCGATCTCCAGATTTGCGGCGAAGCGCTGCAGGTCGATCACGACCGGCTCCTCAAGCTTGGCATTCAGCCCTCTGCGATCGACGCGCTTTCCCAGATCGTCCTGGGCCGCCCGGATTGCGGCGAACAACATTACGGGATCCTCTGAATCCAGCACCCGGCTCAGCCGCTCCTTGTCGGCCATGGCGACATTGGGATGCGCCAGCACGCGAGCGGCCGGCGGAACCGGCGGATGATATCGCTTGATGACACGCGCGCCGATCCGGGTCTTTTCCCGCAGCTTGAACGAGGGCTGGAACAGATTGCCGTGTAACCGCACCACGTCGTAAAGACGCGCCAACGACGCCGTTGCTTCCGCGCCCACGAACCTGCCGTAACCCACCAGGCATCGCACGATAGCGCCGTTTTTCTGCTCAACCCATGCCTGATCGTTCTTGCGGTATGCCCGGGACCGCGTCACTTCTAGGCCCTGACTGCGGCACCAGCATACCACCAGCTCGTTCATGAACGCGCTGTCGTTGTCGAAGTCGACGCCCAGGAGCGGGAACGGAAAGAGCTGCTGCGCTTGCCGGATCGCCCCAACTACAAGGCTGCTGTCGCGACTGCGGACCGGCACGCATTCGGTCCAGCCCGTCGCGATGTCGGTCAACACCAACGTTTGCACGAAGCTGCCGGATGACGAGGTGCCGGAATGGGCCACGAAGTCGACCTCGACAAAACCCGGCAGAGGATCGTCCCAGTCCCCAAAGGTGTTGATTGCCACTGAGAAGTGACCCGGGGTTTCCATTGAGAACTGACCCGGGTGGGCGTGGTTTATGTGCTGCCGTTTCCCGGCAGGTTCAAGATGCTGACTTCTCCTTTCTGGATTTGGGTGCAGCGGTGCTGGCGCGGAAGCGGAAGCTATCGTTCCCGGTTTCCAGGATGTGGCAGTGGTGAGTAAGCCGATCGAGCAGTGCGGTTGTCATCTTGGCATCGCCGAACACGCCGGACCATTCGCTGAAGCTCAGGTTGGTGGTGATGACGACGCTGGTGCGCTCGTACAGCTTGCTGAGCAGATGGAAGAGCATGGCGCCGCCCGATGAACTGAAGGGCAGGTAGCCCAGTTCATCGAGGATGAGCAGGTCGAGGCGTAGCAGGCGCTCTGCCAGCTGGCCGGATCTGTTCGAGGTCTTTTCCTGCTCAAGCGCATTGACCAGATCGACCGTGGAGAAGAAGCGGACCTTCTTGCGGTGATGCTCGACAGCCTGCACGCCCAAGGCGGTGGCGATATGGCTCTTGCCGGTTCCGGGGCCGCCAATCAGCACGACGTTGTCGGCGTTTTCCATGAAGTCACCCTGGTGAAGCTGGCGCACGAGGGCTTCGTTGATCTCGCTGGCGGCAAAGTCGAAGCCAGCCAGATCCTTGTACGCCGGGAAGCGGGCCGCCTTGATCTGATAGGCGATGGACCTGACCTCACGTTCGGCCATCTCTGCCTTCAGGAGCCCAGCCAGTATCGGCAAGGCAGCATCGAAGGCAGGCGCCCCCTGCTCGATCAGTTCGTCGGCGGCTTGAGCCATGCCGAACATCTTGAGGCTGCGCAGCATGACGATGACCGCGGCGCTGGCGGGGTCATGACGCATGGCGAATCTCCCTGAGCATGTCATAGCGCACGACATTGGCCTCGGGCTCTTGGGTCAGGCGCAGGGCCTGAGGTGCATCGATCGGCGAAGCTGGAGGCGCCTTGCCGTCGATAAGGCGATGCAACACGTTGAGAACGTGGGTCTTGGTGGCGACACCGGCTTCCAGAGCCAACTCGACCGCGCTCAACACAGCCTGCTCGTCGTGATGCAGAACGAGAGACAGGATCTCGACCATCTCCCTGTCGCCGCCTGGGCGCTTGAGCAGATGACTTTGCAATTGTCGGAAGGCTTCGGGCATCTCGAGAAAGGGGGCGCCATTGCGCAAGGCACCGGGCTTGCGCTGGATCACCGCCAGATAATGCCGCCAGTCATAGATTGTGCGTCCCGGCTTGTGATGGGATCGGTCGATGAGCCGGGGATGTTCGCACACGATCTGGCCTTCGGCCACAATGACAAGGCGATCCGGGTAGACCCGCAGGCTGACCGGCCGGTTCGCGAAGGAAGCAGGCACCGAATAGCGGTTGCGGTCGAAGGCGATGAGGCAGGTTGGCGACACGCGCTTGATCTGCTCGACAAAGCCATCGAAGGGCCGGCCCAGCGGCATCAGGCAGGAAACTGGGACTGTCAGGAATTTCGTGTACGGCGAGGCGGTTGATCATCAGGCCGTCATGGCCCTGATGAAACGTTCGCCGAAGAGCACGGCAAATTGCGCCTTTGCCATGTTCCACTCACGCGGCGGCATT
>NZ_JAZFAX010000033.1:0-50237 GCF_036352595.1 Novosphingobium resinovorum | reverse complement strand
AATATAAACGCCGGGCAAACCATGTTCGAAATAAGCAACATCGTCACCGCTGCTTGATTACCAAAATTACATCGCCAAACCTGCCGCGGCGGTTCAACCGCAACGTGGAGGATTTTTACCGCTTACGGTGGACTCGGCTGGCGGGCTTCAGCATCTCTTACGAGATACCGCCGCCGAGCTGGGATGCCGCTACTTCGCCGTCATTCGCCATGATATGTTAAACGGCCTTGTCCCTGACGACATCCCCCTGGTTCATTACCCCGGTGCCGTACTTGAGCGGCTGTTTCGAGATCGCGGCTACCGTCGCGATCCGGTCCTGCGCGGATGCATCTTCGCCGATAGCGCCTTCCTGTGGTCTGAAGTCGGGCGAATAATCGACCTCGACAGGCATGACCATGCGCAGTTTGAATTCGGGGCGAGGGAAGGCCTCAACGAAGGCATTACCGTGCCCTGCTTTCGGCTTGGGCAAAGCCTGGGATCTTGCACCTTTGCCGGCATGCGTCGTCCGGAGGACGCTACTGACATCCTCGGTGTCGTCCAGATGATGGGCGTCTTTGCCGTCCAGGCCGCTCGCCGCCTGAGCTGCCTCGACCTGCCGGTCGTAGCACCTCGCCCGCGCTTGCATCCGCGTCCCCGCGATTGTGTCGTGCTTGCTGGCCGCGGCTATTCCAACAAGGAAATCGCTCGTGCCCTTTCGCTGACTCCGCGCACGGTCGACGGCTACCTGACCGAAGCCCGGCGGCTCTTCGACGCGCATGATCGCACCGAACTGGTCGTCAGCGCCGTGCTCGCCGGCGAGATCGGACTCCATGAGCTTAAGAGCCGTCAACCCGGGTAATCGCTCGGTCTATCTGTCAGGCTGCGACGCTGCTTCCTTGGGCTTCGATCGAAGCCAGCGGAGCCCTTGCATGATCCATCACATCGACAATTATCCAAGCGACCGACGCCAGGATCTTCTCGCGTCCATGTTTGCCGACCGAAAGGCGCTATTCGTCGATTTCTTCGGCTGGGACGTCCCCGTGGTCGATGGGCTCTACGAAATCGACCAGTTCGACACGGCGGGCGCTCTTTACATCATCATTGCTGACGAAACCGGCGGTCATGCCGCTTCGCTGCGCCTCCTGCCGACCACCGCGCCGCACATGCTTGGCACCATCTTCTCCCAGCTTTGCCCGCTCGGTGCGCCCGTGGGCGACGATGTCTGGGAAAGTACCCGGCTGTGTCTGCCGCGGCGGCACGGCGCCGCGCGGCGGCGGGCACTGCGAAACGAGCTGATCTCGGCCATGGTCGATGTCGCGCTGGAGCGCGGGATTGCACGATACATCGGCGTCCTGCCCGAAGGCTTTCGCAAGGAGGTCCTCGCGATGGGCTGGAGAGCCGAGCCGCTCGGGCCTGCGGTGCGCACGGCCGGCGGCACGGTCGGCGCCTTTCTCGTCCATATCGATCCGGAGACGCCCAAGCGGCTGTGCTGGACGCAGACTTACATTCACGCCGACCGGGAAATTGCGGCATGAGCAGGACTGACCATCTCGCCGCCCGTCTCGACCAGGATGGCTGGTGCGTGATCGAGCAAGCGCTGCCGGGCTCGGTCATCACGGCCCTCGAACGGGATCTCCAGGTCCCCTTCGCCGCCACGCCGCTGAGCCAGGGCGCGTTCTATGGGGAGCGGACGCGGCGCTTCGGTGGGCTGCTGAAACGTTCAGCCCACGCGCGTGATCTGGTGATGCACGAGGCGGTACTGGACCTCGTGGAAGCGCTGCTGCTTCCCTGGTGCGATCGGATCGCCCTCAACCTGACCCAGGCGATCGAGATCATGCCGGGTGCCTTGCCCCAGATGCCCCACCGCGATCAGGACATGTGGCAAGGCCCCAAGGGGTGTGTCGAGTATCTCGTCAACGTGATGTGGCCGCTCACCGCGTTCACGCGCCAGAATGGCGGCACCCGGCTCTGGACCGGCAGCCAGCTCGTCCAGGATGTCCCGGCGCTGCCGGAGGAGGAGGCAGTCGTGCCGATGGTCAGGCCCGGCGACGCGCTGGTCTTCCTGGGATCGACGCTCCACGGTGGTGGCGGCAATGTCAGCACTGCGCCCCGGCGCGGCATCATCGTTAGCTATTGTCTTGGCTGGTTGAAGCCATTCGAGCTGCAATGGCTGGTCTACCCGCCTGCGGTCGCGCGTCATTTCTCGCCGGATCTTGCCGCACTTGTTGGTTACGCGCAGCACCGCCCGAACCTCGGCAACGTCGAAGGCCAGTGCCCGTCGGTCCTCCTGCGCGACGTGGTTCCGGCCAATCTTCCGGCGATCGACGCCTTGCGCCTTGACCAGGCCGAGGCCGCTGAACTGTTCGTCCGCTCGCAGATGGGCGAAATGGGCTGAAGTTGGTGGTGCGCCCGCGCCCCCTGGAACGATGCCGGTTGTTGGCGCATCGCGGTCGTGCCGGCCTCGCCTGGGAGGTGCTGCGGCGCGATCCAGGCTACCGGGCTGCTGCGGGCGCGCTTCGCGGCGCATCGCCCGACCACGCCGCGCCTCCATCCTTCGCTGCCCGCTGGGGGGGGCACTTTCGCTGAGGATCCATTGCTGGATTGCGCCCAGGTGCTGCCCGTCTGGTCGGCGGCGCTGGATCCTCACGTCTTGCGCGCCCGGCTCGTGTCGCCGGCCGATGTTGCCCGGCCTTGCTGGTTCGACCCAGCTGCTTGGCGCATCAGGCATCTTGCCGGCGTGGATCTCCAGCATCTCGCCTTCACCTGTGCCGGCGAGGTCGCGCGGATTGATTTGGTCGGAGACGGCCGGTTCGCGGGCCCCGCAGTTCTTCAATTTGACATCGTGGCCGACGAGCGGCTGGCTTGCCAGCTTGCTGCTGTTCGGCGGATGTTCGGCATGGCGGCGGTTTCCAGCGAGCCACGCCGACTCCAGCGCCAGCACTTGTCCTTGCTGGCCCATGACGTCCATGCTGGAGGCGCGAGCTTGCGCGAAACCGCCGGGCTCATCCTGGGCGAGGGCGAGTGGCCCGGTGATGGTGAGCACCGCAAGTCGTTGATGCGGCGTCTGATTGATGCAGGCGACCGCCTGCTGGCGGCTGGGGCTGGAGCGGTGCTGCGGTAAGAAGCTATGAAATCTGCTCGAGCGTCCCGCGCGGCAATTCGTCCATCAAAAGAACGTACGGCTGGACGCCCAGTGATGCAGCAATGCTGTCCAGTCTGTCTATACTGACGCTGTACTCGCGCCTTTCAAGCGCGCTGACATACGTCCGGTGTATCCCTGCTTCGTGCGCCAAAGATTCCTGCGACATGCCTTTTGCTGCCCGAAGGAGGCGCAGATTGCGCGCAAGATTGTCGCGGCTGGACATCAAGGCCAGCCACCCGATTGCACTGTATTTATCTACACTGTATACTGTGCAATCGTGATGCGGACTCCGTCTTGCTCCTGTTCTCCCCGGGCTCCCGAGGGCATGATGACCGGTTACGATCGGCTTAATCTGGCCGTGTACGCAGCGCTGCTGGATTGGGATGATTCAGGATATGATTGGGCTGCCGGTGTGAGCGCACTATTGGGCATCGATCCGGCGGACCCTCGTGCCGAAGCATGCTGGCGGTCGCATCTGCAAAGGGCGCGATGGATCGTCGGTCCCGGGCTCGAACAGGCGATCAGCGCTTTCGGAGCGCGTTCTTCATAGCATGAATGGGCGCCTCGCGGCACGCCGCGATCGCGCTCTACGGCTCGTTGCTCTCGCCGCCGAGCCCCTCGCGGGTCTCGTCCTGCGGTGACGATCGCTTGCGCAGGATGATGGTCGCCGCGCGGTTTGCGCGGCGGCGCTTTCTGTTTGCCTCTCCCGGCGTGGCGGGTGTGGCCGGCGCTCCCGGCTAGGCCCGTCGCGGCCAGGGACAACCCCGCTCGCTGCGCTCCTGCGGGGTGCTCCACATCCGTTCCGCCCTGGCGGTGTCCTTGTCCGCTGGAGCCGGGCCTCTTGGTCGCATTTCGCCGCCCACCCCCGCCTTTGCGGGGAGGCTTTGTGCCTTTTTAGGGTGGCGGGAAAGGACAGGCCATGTCGAAGTCTTCAAGCCGCAGTGTTACCTGTGAGGTCGGAAAGGACAGGAACGGCGAGCGCTCCAACCTCTATGACGAGGTCACCATGCGCATCGTTTCGGAACTGGAAGCGGGGCGCTTCCCGTGGGTGCAGCCATGGGGAAATGGGGAGGGCATTGGCCCCGGCCTGCCGCGCAACGCGGTGACCGCCCGGCCTTATTCAGGCGTCAACATCCTCATCTTGTGGTGCGCCGTTATCGAAAGCGGCTGGCCATCGCAAGGCTGGCTGACCTTCCGGCAAGCCCGCGCGGCTGGGGGATGCGTGCGAAAGGGCGAGCGCGGCGTGACCGTGGTCTACGCCGATCGCTTCACCCCCAAGGGCGAGGCCGAGCGGGCAACACGCGACGGCGACGAGGCCCGCGCCGTCCCCTTCCTCAAGCGCTTCACCCTCTTCAACATCGCCCAATGTGATGGCCTACCGGCTGAGCTTGGCGGCGATCCGGTGCCGCTGCCCGAGTGCGAGATCGTGCCGCTTGTCCACGAGTTGATCGCCGCTTCGGGCGTCGAGTTTCGCGTGGGCGGGGACAAGGCCTTCTATGCGCCAGGTGCCGACTTCGTGGCCGTGCCGCCGCAGACCGCTTTCTTCGATCCGGTGAACTGGCACCGGACGGCACTTCACGAACTTTGCCACGCGACTGGCCACGCCAAGCGGTTGGGCCGCGATCTTACCAACCCCTTCGGCAGCAAGGACTATGCCCGTGAGGAACTCGTCGCAGAGATGGGTTCCGCCTTCCTGTGTGCCGCGCTCGGCATCATCCCGACTGTCCGTCATGCGGATTATCTCGGCGCTTGGCTCGATGTTCTGCGCGAGGACAACCGTGCCATCTTCCGCGCCGCGAGCGCTGCTTCCAAGGCCGCCGACTGGCTGCTTGCCCGCCATCGCGAGGCCGAGAATGCCCGAGCCGAAGAAAGGATCGCAGCATGATCCTGCTTCCCGATGACCTGCGCGAGGCACTGCGCGCGAATGCGATCCGCCATGGCATCGCCATGCGCAGCGGCCTTGCCGAACCGGACTTCGTGCCGCTTCTCAAGCTCTTCAATCCGCTGGGCGCGGCGACATGGCTGGCGACCGAGCTTGCCGAAGATGGCGATACGCTGTTCGGCCTCGCCGATCTTGGCTTTGGTTGCCCGGAACTGGGCACTTTCAGCCTCTCGGAAATCAGTGCTGTGCGGCTGCCTTATGGCATGGGCATGGAGCGCGATCTGGCCTTCGAGACGGCTCACCCGCTTTCCGTCTGGGCCTCGTGGTCGCGCCGTTCCGGCTCGATCCTCTGGGCGCAGACCATGCTCCGCCGACACGGTCCGGCTTCGCCTGACGGGGCTGCGGACCCCGACATTCCGCCGTCCTGACGGCGGATGACGCGAGGCGGCGCGTCACGCCGCCATTTAAGTGCCGGTCAAGCCAAGAACATCGCAAGCAGCGCGACCGGCACCTTTTCCTGAAAGGTGATCACCCATGAAACTCGATCATATTCCTCTCGACAGGCTCTATGTGGACAAGACCAACATGCGCTTTGGCCGCAAGGCCCCGGACGTGTCCGACATCCTGCCCACCATCCGCGCGCGGGGCGTCATCCAGACGCTGCTGGTCCGTCCTCCCGATGCCGAAGGGCGCTTCGGCGTAGTCGCGGGAAGCCGCGGCTTCCATGCCTGCCGCATCGTCGCCGATGAACGCCGGGAAGCGGGCAATATCGATCCCGAGGCGCTGCTCCTGCCCTGCGCGATCATGGAGGAAGGCGACGATGCCGCCGCCATCGAGGCCTCGATGATCGAGAACATGGCCCGGCTTGACGCCGATGAAGTGCGCCAATGGGAGAGCTTCACCCGGCTGGTGCGAGAAGGACGAGGGCTGGACGACATCGCCATGACCTTCGGACTTCCCGAGCTATCCATCCGGCGCGTCCTCGCGCTAGGCAACCTTTTGCCGCGCATCCGCGATCTCTATCGGACCGAGCGGATCGAACGGGGCACCGTCCGGCACCTGACACTGGCCAGCAAGAGCCAGCAGAAGGCATGGCTGGCGCTGTTCGACGACGCCGACGCCTATGTCCCCACAGGCCACCAGTTGAAGGCGTGGCTCTTTGGCGGACAGTCGATCCCGGCCCGCTTCGCCCTCTTCGACATCGATGGTTTCACCGGCGCGACCGTCGCCGACCTGTTTGGCGAAGACCGTTATTTCGCTGATCCTGACACCTTCTGGACGGCACAGAATGCGGCGATTGAAGCGTCGCGCGGCGCTTATCTCGATGAAGGATGGGCCGACGTCGTCGTGGTTCCGCCTGCCGAGCACTTCCACTCGTGGGAGTTCGAAAAGGCCGCGAAGCGCAAGGGTGGGCGCGTCTATATCGATGTGCGCGGCACGGGCGAGGTCACGTTTCACGAAGGCTATGTCACGCGCGCCGAGGCGCGCCGGATCGAGCGCGGCGAAGCCGCCTGCGCGCCGAAGGCGCAGCGGCCCGAACTGACGTCCACGCTCCAGACCTATGTGGACCTGCACCGCCATGCGGCTGTGCGCGCCGCGCTTATCGGCCATCCGGCGCTCGCCCTGCGTCTCATGCTCGCGCACGCCATCGTCGGCTCGTCCCTTTGGACCGTGCGTGTCGAGCCGCAGGCGACACGCAATGACGAAGTGCGTGAGAGCGTCGAAACCAGCCGGGGCGAGGCGGTCTTCGACACGGAACGCCGCGTGGTGCTCGATACTCTCGGCTTCGCCGCTGAAGAGCCTGCCGTTACCGGCGGCAACGGCGATGACCATGGCGTGGCCGGGCTGTTCCTGCGTCTTGCCGCCTTGCCTGACGAGGCCGTGATGCGGGCGATCACCGTCGTCATCGGCGAGACCTTGGCGGCAGGCTCGGCTGCCGTCGAGGCGGTCGGTGAGGAGGTCGGGATCGACATGGCGGACTGGTGGCAGGCCGATGAAGCGCTCTTCGCATTGCTGCGCGACCGCGAAGTGCTGGGCAGGATGACGGCCGAAGTGGCGGGCGCAACGGTCGCCAATGCCAATGCGGGGGAGAAGACGAAGACCTTGAAGCGGATCATCGCCGACCATCTCGGCGGCGCGGAAGGGAGGGACAAGGTCGAGCGCTGGGTGCCCCGCTGGATGCAATTTCCGCCGTCTGCGTACACCGAAAGGGGCGGCGTCGGCACCGTTGCAGCCCATGCCGAGGTCGTGGCCACGCGCCAGACGGCCAGTGGCCAATGCACTGCGGAATGTGAGGAAGAAGAGGAGCAACCGCTGCCCCAAGCGGCGTGAACTGGCGCGGGCGGGAGCGATCCCGCCCGCCTTCGGAGTGTTGGAAAAATTGCGCCGCGCGGCCTTGCCTCTGGGCTCGGCCGCGCGGCTTTGTCGTGCCTGGATGAGTGCTGGAACAACCCGGCACGGCCCATTATGATCGACAGACTGCCAATGGAAGCCGGGCGGGCAATGTGGGAGCGGCGATGAAGCGGACGGACACGACCGACATCAGGATGCGGATCGTTATTGATCGGCCCGTTCCTGGTGTGCTCCACAGCCTGCAATCCAAGGACGGCAAGCCGCTTGATCCGCAGCGCTCCCGCGACGGCGAACCACTTGCTTTCGATTTCGCCGTCCGCACCGGACCCGGCCCGAAATTCTACGGCGACCAGGTTCGCTCCGAGGGCCCCATTCGCCGGTTCGTCTATGTTCGCGTCGGCCAAGCGGCCGGTGATCCCGGCTCACCCTGGTCCCGCCGGATGAAGGTCGATATCCATGATATCGACCCTGTGCTGCTGGATCACGCGGCCGGAGGAGGAATTATCGTCACTACGGTCTGCGGTGCCGGCAAGGACGGCAGCCCTGCCTGCGCCACGGTCCTCGCGTTGCGCCGGGAGCTTGTCGAGCGCTAGGACGCGGGGGGGCGTTGTGCGCGCACCCTAGCGTTGCGGCTTCCCCGTAGCCGGTTCTTTCCCACGGTATCGTAGCCATATCGTGCGAACAAACGTCTCCACCTTTGGATCGCTCATGCCGACTCTGGCCTCTTTCGAAGGCTGGTCTGGCGGCGTGCGCGCCTAGTCCATGCAACGGCTTCTCGCCTCTTTCTTCCCCGCCCTGACGGGCTCCTCGCGGACCAAGAAACAGGCGCTTTCGCCGTCCTTCGCTGGCGCTGCGGCCGTCCCGGTGCACGGCGGCGCGACACCGCCCGATCGACCGCCATCGAGGCCGCATCGGGCGGCATTCGGGCAATCGAGAAGGAGACATATCATGGCACAGATCGGCAGCTTCACTCGCAACGAGGACGGCGTCTACAACGGGGAAATCCGCACCCTCACGCTTCGCGTCAAGGCCACCATCAGGCCGGTCGAGCGCGATCACGACAAGGCCCCGGACCATCACGTCAGCGCCGGCGGCGTCGAGTTCGGGGCGGGCTGGACCAAGGCGGCTCGCGAGACTGGAGCTGAATATCTCAGCCTCAAGCTCGACGATCCGTCGCTTCCCGCGCCGATCTACGCAACGCTGACCCAGGGCGACAATGGCGAGCACAGGCTCATCTGGTCCCGCTGAATAGCGCGAGCCCCGCGTCGAGACCGGCGCGGGGCCTGGCCCTGCTGTGTCGAAAACGACCGCGCGGGTTCCGACACTCCCGGCCCGGTATCTCGCCAGCCATCTTCGATGTCGCGACCGCACAGTCTCGGGTCGCTCTATTCGAAGGATGGCCCATCATGGACGACGACCAGATCGCCCGGGCGACCCGCGCCAAGCGCGGCTCGCCCTTCCTCAACACCGAGCAGGCCGCAGCCTACCTGAAGATTTCCGGCCTGCTGCTGCGGCGCATGCGGCGCGGCGGCACGGGACCAATCTTCCGCCGCCACAGCCGCTTCGTCCAATACCATATCGATGATCTCGATGCCTGGTCGCGCGAGCACAGTGCGCGGGGGCTTTCGAAGTGAGCGGCCGTCGCGACAGTCTGCGCGATGCACCGCTGCTCGCCTGGGGGGAAGCCTTTCGCCGGCGCAAGGAAGCGCACAGCCGGCTTCGCCGCCGCATGCTCGCGGTTGGCCTCGGGACCGCTATTGTCTTCGGCGCGGCGGTGCTTCCGCCCACGCCGCGCCTTGTCTGGAACGCGAGCGCCAGTGCGCCGGTCGGGCTCTACTGGGTCAGTCCTGCTGCCCCCGCCACGTTGGGCGACATGGTGGTGGCGCGCTTGCCCGAACCCGTCCGGGAACTTGCAGCAAGCCGCCGTTACCTCCCTCGCAATGTGCCGCTGGTCAAGCGCGTCGCGGCTGAGGCAGGCGATGAAATCTGTGCGCTTGGCGACCAGATTTTCGTCAACGGACAGCCATCGGCGAAGCGACGGCTCGCCGATGGCGCTGGACGAGCCATGCCCTCATGGAACGGTTGTCACATGCTGCGGGGGCGGCAACTGCTGCTGCTGATGGACAGTCCAGGCTCGTTTGACGGGCGTTATTTCGGGGTGACCGAAGGCACTGATCTCGTCGGGAAGGCACGGCTGCTGTGGCGCCGCTGAGATGGGCGGTGGCCCTCCTGGCGTTTGTCGCGCCGGTCCCGGCATCGAGCCAGCCATCGGCCCAGCAAGCTGGATCAACGGTTGCGACATGGCGGCCGTACATCCGCGAAGCGTCCCTGCGTTTCGGCGTCCCGGTGGCCTGGATCGAGCGCGTCATGCAAGCCGAAAGCCGGGGCCGAACCTCCCAGGGCGGTCGGCCGATCCGGTCGTCGGCGGGTGCGATCGGGCTCATGCAGGTCATGCCTGCGACCTGGTCGGACATGCGCGCGAGACTTGGCCTTGGCGCCGATCCGGATGACCCGCGCGACAACATTCTCGCGGGCACATTCTACCTTCGCCTGATGTACGATCGCTTCGGATATCCTGGGCTCTTTGCGGCCTATAATGCCGGTCCGGCGCGCTATGCGGACTATCTGGCCGGTCGCACGAGGCTGCCGGGCGAGACCATCGGCTATCTCGCCAGTGTCGCGCCGGGAGCAAAAGGGAGTGGCCAGGCCTCGGCAGCAGCGCGGCCAGTTGAGGGGCTTTTTGCCGTACGACGGATCCCGGCATCACCGCCTTCCGATAGCCCCGATGCGACGTCCCAGGGGTCACTCTTTGTTGCGCTGTCGCAGGGGCAATGACGTGAGGTCGTGTGCCAACGAGAGGGAGGAAGCTCGTCTCGATAGACCCAGTATGACGGCTGGCGGACCGGCTATCAAGGCTCGCGGGTGCCCCCCAATTTGCTGCGCAAATCGGTTCCCCCCACGTCCGCTTCGCGGCGCTGCGCTTCGCTCCGCGGCCCTGACAGCCGCTCCGCCAGCCGTCCTTCAAACGCCGTTCTCGATGATGGGAACGCGAAGCTTGGAGGTTTCAATGGGCATGTCTCAAAGTATTGGAACGGCGTCGGCGAATGCCGTTGATCGCGTGATGGCAGCGCTGGTTTCTGGCCTTGAACTGGAATTCGGTCGGGGTGCCGGCGAAGCCTTGGCGCATCGGTTTCTTGAGGCCGAGGAAGCGGATTTTCGCTGGGATGCACGGATCGAGGAGCGCTGGATCGGCGCCTGCGAAAGCCCCGATGGCGAGGAATATGAACTCGACCGGATCGCGATTTGCGGGCGGCTCGACGGGAAATGGTTCTGTGCCACCATGATCGTGGATGGCGAAGGCCAGGCCCACGGGATGGTGGGATGCCGCCAGTTCAGGTCGCTGGTCAGGGCGCGGGATGCAATGCTCGATGCGCATTGATCGCAGCGCAATTCACGGGGAGAGGCGGCGTCGCAAGGCGCTCGCCTTTCCCGCTTTTTTGAGCCTTGTAGGTGTGCAGGAGGGAAGAGAGGGGAAACAAGATAAAGGCAGTGTCTCACGACCCCTGCCAAGTCATTGTCTGCACATCCTTTTTTCACGAGACAGGCAATCGCGACCGCGAGACAGTCAAAGCAGGAATGGCCGAAATCAGCGATTTTCTGCCCGAAATCGCGAGACTGGAGGACGGTGTGATGTCTGATGACGATTTTACCCCCAGGCTCGGCAGCCAGCGCGGCAAGGACGGCAAGAAGGTCGTCAAATATGGCGGACGCATCCGCGCTGCTGCACGCCTCGCGGGCACGAAGACCGGAGTCCGCTCGCGACGGTTCGACGGCAGTCGGATCGGGCGCGGCGCCAGCATGGGGCGATTGCTGTCGAGCCGCGACCGGCTCGCGGGTTTTCGCGGGCGCCGTGCCGTGGTGAAGGCGAGCCTGATCCGTTTGGCTGGCAAGGGCGGCTTGGCCGCCCGCGCGCACATGCGCTACATCCAGCGCGACGGGGTGACCCGCGAGGGCTTGCCGGGCGAACTCTACGGCCCGGAAACCGACCGTGCAGATGGCGGCGATTTCCTGAGGCGGACCGCCGGCGACCGCCATCAGTTTCGCTTCATCGTCTCCGCCGAAGACGGCGCGGAATATCCCGATCTCAAGCCCTATGTCCGGCGACTGATGATCCAGGTCGAGCAGGACCTCGGCACGAAGCTGGACTGGGTCGCGGTCGATCACTTCAACACCGAGCGTCCGCATACCCACATCGTGCTGCGCGGGGTCGATGACCAGGGTGACAATCTGGTCATCGCGCGGGAGTTTATTTCGCACGGGTTTCGCGAGCGCGCCTCAGAGCTTGTGACGCTCGACCTCGGTCCTCGTACCGATCATGAGATCGAGGCGCGCCTGCGCCATGATGTTGACCAGGAACGGCTAACCGCGATCGACCGCCGTCTGGTCCGCCGCATGGACGTCGAGCGAACGGTGTCACCGGCGGACAACGATCCCTTCCAGCAGTCGGTCGCGGCGGGGCGGCTGCGCAAGCTCAAGGCGATGGGCCTGGCCGACGATGTCGGTGGCGGGCGCTACAGGCTCTCCGAGGGGCTGGAGGACACGCTTCGCCGGATGGGCGAGCGCGGCGACATCATCCGTCTCATGCAGCGTGAGTTGACCGCCCGCAGGCTCGACCGTGCCGGCGTCGAGCAGATCGTGTCAAACGACCTTCGAGAACCGATAGTCGGACGCGTGATTCAGCGTGGCTTTTCCGATGAGCATCGCGACCGACATTATCTGATGGTCGACGGAGTAGATGGCCGGGTCCATTATGTCGATATCGGCCGAGGCGATGCCACGCCATCGGTTCCCGAAGGATCGACGGTACGGGTCGCGCCGTCGCGGATCGAGGCGACCCAGTCTGATCGTACCGTCGATGCGATCGCCCGCGCCAATGGGGGGCGCTACTCGATCGACCTGCACCTGGCGCACGATCCGGGTGCCAGCGAGGCGTTCGCAACCAGTCATGTCCGGCGGCTCGAGGCGATGCGGCGCGCGGGCTCTGGACCCGAGCGCCTGGCGGACGGGAGCTGGACGATTCCCGACGATCATCTCGCTCGCGCCGATGCTTATGCGAGGGGCCAGCAGCGCGACAGGCCAGTCACGCTGGAATTGCTGTCGCGGTCCCCGGTCGACGAACTGGCAGGGAAGGTAGCACCGACCTGGCTAGATCGTGCAATTGCCGAGGGTGGTCATGGTGCCGTGCGCGACGTGGGATATGGGCGGGAGGTACGGACCGCGCTCGCGGCGCGGCGGCAGTGGCTGATCGAGCAGCAATTGGCGGACGACGACCAATCCGGATTTCGATACCGGGACGGCGCGCTGGACACGCTGCGCCGACGTGAATTGCAGCATGCCGGCGAGCGGCTCGGCGACGATATCGGGAAACGGTTTGAACCCGCGCGGATCGGCGAGCGGATCGAGGGAAAGATCGCCCGGCGCATTGATCTGGAAAGTGGGAGTTTCGCTGTTGTCGAGCGATCGCGGGACTTCACCTTGGTGCCGTGGCGCGACGTGCTCGAGCGCAACATCGGCAAGGCCGCTTCGGGCATCATGCGCACGGATGGAATAAGCTGGCAATTCGGGCGCGGCCGAGCGGGGCCGACGATATCCTGATCTTGGGTGGGTCCATCGTCGCCATGAGCTTTACACGAAAGCCGACTTGGCTTGTTTCCACTCGGCATGAGCCGTTTGCGCTAATCCCGGGGAAAGATGCGAGCGGCGACACCCGTCAACGACAATGTGCAGCATGGCATCGACTGACGCTGGGTCACGCCGCCGGCGCGTGTGTTTTTCGTGGAAGAGATTGGACGAAAGCGCTCGACCCAGAGTGTGCTCGCGCTCTAGATCAACCCGTCCGAATCCTCAGAAAGGCGAGACGCTGTCACCCTTCGACCGGGAACTGTTGACTGAACGACAACGCATCAGGATGCGTGAAGAGTTCATTCCGTTTCTCGGCAGGATCCTTGCTGTCGATAAAGTCAGTTTCCGTCCGCTGCCTGACGAGATGAGATCCGTTATCCAGGATTCGCCGGATTATGTCTCGATCATGCCGGGCGACCCGTCGACTTGGCTCAATCTGGAAACAGACGATGCCACGCCGCGCTCGTGGTCTATCGGGCGGGTAACGGCAGTTATCACGTCCTGGCGGCAACCCCGGAAGTTTCCACCGGATAGAAGATTGCGGAATCGGCCAGCTCGCTATCAGGTAGGCTCTTCTTCCGGCAGAAGAGCTCCATCAGGATCTCGGCCGGGCCGACTGAGGTGATCGAACATCCAGTCGACTACTTCATCTTCAAGCAGACCAGTCAGGAAGACCGATTTCCAGTTGTTCCGGCTTTCGGCCACATCATCCTCTCGCTCACGCTGACGTTCGAGCACTTCTTCGAGATCTCCTCGGGTCTGAGGATTGTGTCGGAGCTCCATCGCAATATTGCTGGGCCGTACGATGAGCTTGCTCCAGCTGCGACGCATGAAGTCCGCAATGCGCGTGCGCATGACGATGCGGCGGTAATGATACGCGACTGCGGCATAATCGGCGTCAGCTGGATCAATCAACAGCTGAATGGATGTTAAGGGCGCCTGTCCGAGATCCTCGAAATGCGCGCCCAACAGTCGCTGGTCGAGCACGTCGTCAAAATAGGGATGAAGCACGCGCTCGCCTGGCCCTGGACCGATCAGAGCCGTCCCACGTCGACTGTTGCACTTGCATGCCGGGACGAGGTTCAGACCGAATATCGCGAACACGGCGAAGTCTTCCTTGGGGAAGATGTGATCAAGCGTGCCGGAGAAGAATGACCCGCACATTGGGCAGGTATTAATTTCACCCTCGTCACGAAGTCTGTCAATGAATTCGATTACCTTGGGCGGACTGGCGTAATGCCCCTTCAAAAAACCTCCGATGTTCGCGGGCAATGCGATGTTGAGAACGGCGTGGGCGTTGCCTTGCGCAGCCTGATACTGCGCGTAGCCCAGCTTGATCGCATCGACATAAGGCAGCAGATGAGGGTGGCTCGCGAGAAGCGCATTGTTGGCCAGCTCATCCAAGGCAGCGTCGTTGTCGAATACGGGAAGGTCGAGCCTGTTCATGAGCCTCCTTCGATCCGCGCACGAAGGTCGCCGAGAACGTCCATCGACAGCTGGTCCTTGTATCGTTCGAAGACCTCGGTCCAGTCATCATGGCGGCCCGCAATCTCGCCTTCCAGACGCTTCGCGAGGGCGGAGGGCTCATCCTCTCCGAAGACAAAATAGGAGATAGTTCCGATGTCGGCGCCGAACGTCTTGAGCCGTGGAACTTCAGCTACAATCTCGCGATCCTCGCTAGAGCGGAGCACTATGACTTGGTCTTCAAAGACTTCACGCACGAAGTATGCGGAATGGGTGGCGATGATCGCCGCTGAACCGGTCTGCGCGAGCAAGGTATCCAGCAATGCGACAAACTGACTGATGAAATTGGGATGAAGGTGGGTCTCCGGCTCATCAAACAGCAGCAGAGAGCTGTTTTCTACATGCAGACTTGCAAGGGCAGCAAAGCGCAGAAAACTCAGTTCACCGCTGCTCAACGGGTAAGCGTGATCATTGACCAGTCGCAGAGGTTCCTGCTTGAGGTCGACCAGCGCAAACTGTTCGCGCGCCGCCGTTCCATCCATTTCAAGAAGCTCGCGCAGAGAAAGATATCTTGCGGGAGTGTCGCGCGTCCGCAACGAAATCTCTCGATGGCCCTCGATCGCCGCGAGTGAGGCTGCAAAGATTTCCAGTCGTCCGCGGTCCTTTATCGCTTCCCGCGTGCGCGCAAGTTCAACGATGATATCAGGCGTGGTCTGACGCCGCGGCCCTATGCCAGCGCCATTGAGTGCGAAACGACGATACCAGATGCGCGCGCCGCGACGCCGCTCCACTGGAAAGGCAGCGGAAGCGAGAACCGTTGGATAGAAGGCAAGCACGCGGCTAAACAGAGGCCGCTCGCCGTTGCCATCCCTCAACGCGCTGTCGCCTTTCAGCGCGGCTTCGGCGATGCGACCGAGGGCCTGACTCTTACCCACCCCATTCTTGCCGATCAGAACCGAAAACCGCTTGGGAAGGACTGGCTCGTGTAACGAGAACTGAAACTTCAGCGAATGCGCGTTCGGCCGGCCGGCAAGCTGGTAGTCGATGAACAGCGTTTCGGAAAGACGACCGATTTCCTCGAACTGTGTGCCGTCGAGGAGCGTCCCAGCGTTCTTCCAAGCGAAATACGCCTCGCTGGTGCGCAGGAATGTGCCTTGGAAAAGAAGGCTTTCCCGCGCTGACCGATACCAGTTTCGTCGTGCGGGTGCACCATCACCCTCGACCATGTCATGCAGGCTGAGAAGGATCAGACGCGCCTCGGCGGGACCAGCCTGATTGACGAGTTCGCGATATGCGCCAATCGCTGGAAGCATCGTGAAGAAGAAGCTCTCGATCTGTGCGGGTTCGAGCGTTGTCTCGTTGCGGACGTTGAAGATCTGCGGAAGAGTCTGACTTGTCGACTTGTGTGGCCGCCCATCGACAAACCCGACAAACCCCTGAAACCCGAGGCGACCGAACTCGATCCCGGTTTCCTTGCGCGGGTGGATCGTGATGTCTGCGTCAATCTGCGCTGCCCGCGAACGGACACGCGGATTTGGCACGATAACGATGGTACCGGGCTCCGATGGCGCCATCTCGAACTCGCGCGCGAAGATGATCCGATAGCGAGCGTCTGCCTCAGCCAACTAGACCTCCCGCAGCGTCGCGCCTCATTTTGCGTTGCCTGGCGGTGAGCGGCTTCATTGGTCAGTGTCCAGCGACGTTAGTCGATCGCTGTAGAAGGCCCAGCGCTCCTTCAGGGCAGCCCGGCTCGGGCCGAAGGTAGCATTCACGCTCAGTTTCCTTCCGTCGAACAGGTCATACCCGGCAAGCTTGGCGTCCTGATGTATCGCTACTTCCAACGTCACCGGGTCGATGCCAAGAAGACCAAGATCAAAAAGTGTGTGCAGGTCACTGCGTAGAAGAAGGCCATTGGTCTCGCTGTTGTCACTGGACCGAGCGTACGGACTGACATGCGCAGCCTCGACCAAGCCGGGAAATTCGCAGCCACTGATCTGACATCGGGCGCCATAGCGATCAATCAGGCGCTTTCTAAATCGGGCCTGACCGCGGCGCAGCGAAATTTCCCTGAGAACGCGACGCCGCTCCTCGATAATCGAGTTCGCGCTTCCATTACCCTCAGTACCGATTGCTTCGGGGGCTAGGCGGCGTACGTGATTTCGAACGATCGGCGCGACTTCCGGGTGAGACAGCAGGATGGGTTCTAGGCGCGCTAGATCAATTTCCTTGATCGACATCTGATCATTGGGGCGGATGACGGCATCGTTGAGTACCCCGAGGGTCACTTCGGAAGGACACGCCTTGAAGGTCTTTCCGTAGTGGGCCTCGAATGTCGCTACCTGAACCGTTTCCTCGGCCGCCCGTTCGAAGAAGTGCGCGTTCGTGCAGCGCCATCGAGGAGACTGTGTCGTGCGCGCCTTGAGGTTGACCGTGCCGCATTCGGGACAACGCTGGCGGACCTTCGACCCTTGGCCCTCGACGATCGCTTCGATCGTTCCGATGCCAAGGACAGTAGTGCCCGATCGGATGACCGCTACATCGCCGCTGCCCACGTTTCGATGATTGGCGACGTCGCTGTCGTAGCGGTAGATGGCAGAGGGATCGTCTTCGTATCCCGTATTCCCGCCATATTGCCTGACCCCTTCGACGGCGAGTAGCGACCATGCTTTTGGCGAGGTCACGCGGAGCGTTCCTTATCATGACGATCGCTCATTTTGCGCGACCCAACAGACGATCCGTCCACGATCGGCGTTCCGGCCCGGCTGCCGTGGGCGCCTGCGCGAAGAATGTGTCAATCGTCACTTCTAGGTCGCGGTCATCAAGTTCGGCGAGGAGTTGCACCTGATTGCGAAGTCGCAGGCGGATCACCGCCTCGCGCATGGCGTCTTCCATTACCGAACGCCCAAGTTGCCGCGATGCGCGCAACCAGCCCTCCGCCAGCGCCCGTGACAGCCGTGCGTCATTGCCGATCGACGGGCGCTCCGTAATCTGGACAAGTGCATCCTCGGTGAGCGCTCCAAGCAGCTCCCAGCGATCTTCTACAGCACCCCGGTCCAAGATCCGGCCTCGCATCCAAAGACGCTGGAATGTGTTCCGCACCCCTCCGTGAAAGCGCTCTGCGGGCCGATCGGCGAACCGCCAGACCACAAGATCGGGAAGAAGCACGCAGGCTAGGAATGCCCAGACATCGTCGCGCAGGGCTTCGCCCCCGTCGAGTTCATCCCGTTCAGCGAGAAAGGCGGACACCTGCTCGTCGAATCGCGCCCGGTCCGAAGCACTGCCCCGATCTGGAAACCCGCAGCCGGCAGCGATCTCAACCAGTCGCGCGCGGAGGTCGACGAGAATGTCGTGCCTGATCGGACTACCGCCGCTTGCAGCATAGCGGGTCTCGATCGGATAGCTGTCGGCATCGAGGATGGGCTCCGGACACGCCTTGTCGTCGGCGCGTATGGCCAGAAGCGCGTCGACCGCGAGACGATCGAGCCTTGGGAAAAGTTGCACGATCATGTACCGTCCTCCACGCTGACAATGTCAGCTGCGGCCAGAATGCCGGCATGAAATGTCGACGGGCGGAGATCGATCATGCTGCGGACGGCGGCAATCTCTTGGTCAGGAAAGGCAAGGCCGATCCAGTGCGCTGCCCGACCGGCGATCGAGCACGGATCGGCCTCGACTGCGATCCGTTCGAAATCACTCTGACGCAATGAAGCCGACATGATCTGGGTCATGACATCGGCAAGCACGACCTGGGTAGTTGCGCGATCGCCCGCCAGCAGGCGATCGGTCACGTCGGCGCGGTCACTGTTGAGATAGAGTCGGACACTCCCGCCGAAATCGCGATGTAGATTGCCGGGCGTCCAGTGCAGCAGCCAAGGGGCATAGGCCTCGGGTCGGCCGGCAAAACGCGACAGAAAGCTGACGGCCTCCATCGGGAAGCGCGGTTCCTCGCCTTCGAGGCGGAGGTCGAGCTGATCCGACCAGAGCTTCGACCCGACCCGACCGGGAGAAAGCGGCGAACCGTCGCGCGGCCGGCGCAGGAGCACGAGAGTATTGACGAGGAGTCTCTGCGACAGGCTGCGGCCGGACACCAGTTCGTCGACCACGATCGTCGGCTCCAGACGAGTCAGCGGCAGTCTCGAGGTCGCGATGATCCGCCGCGGCATGTTGCCGATGCCAGTGCCGATCCGAACCACCAGTTCGAGCGCACCGTTGTCGACAGCCATGGACAGCTGATCGGCTGCGCGATCGAGGTCGGTGGTCACGAGCCGCCGCAGACGGAGGTCTCTCGCCGGATCCCAGTCTGGAAGCCACGCATCGGCGATCGGCGTTTCAATGCCGTCTTCGAGGAGAGCCCATGGCGCCGGGCTGATCGTGGTCTGATCGAGGGTCAGAAACGGAAATGCGACCCGGCCCATCATTCAGCCTCGCCGGAGCTGAGGCGGGCGGTCATCGTCACTGCGCAGTCTGCCGGCATCGCAACTGCAACCTCGAACCTGCCTCGACTTTCGCCGATGGCAACCGGGGCGTCGACTGCGAGCTCCTGTCCGTGTTCGTCGACAATACGCGTGACTGTGGGCCGTAGCGCGGTCGCTGACTCCGGTGCCGTCCCGCCATCCATCACCAGCAGTGGATCGAGATGGAGCGAGAGCGACGGACCCGCGCCGCGGACGGCAAGCTCGAAGACAGCGACAAGCCCGCTTTCACTCAGCTCCAGTCTGACAAACGCGGGTCGTGTTACAGACGGTCCCGAGCGACCACCTCCGCCACCGCCCGGGCCTGGCCGACGCGGGCCGGCACCCTCGCCATCACCCTCCAGCGCTCGACCGAACAGTCCCGCAACACCGGCCAGCGACGGCGCCAAGTCTCCTTCCGGCGCAGGCGCCGAAACCGGGTTTGCATATTCGAGTGCTGCCGTGCGGATACGGTCAACAGCGATCTTGACGATGCTGCGAGCCGCTCGGTCCGAGAGAGCCTCGTACTGCCAGTCATCATGCGCCGGCGGTTCTGCTTTGGCGAAGGCTTCCTCCACCGTGTCGTCATCCGAGGCGACAAAGACCCCGGCCCATTCGAAACGGTCATCCGCAATCTGCGTCCCGGTGAAATATCGAACGACCAGCTCCACCGGCCGCATCACCGCGATCGCGGCGGAGCGATCGGGGAACAGGCTGCCCTCGCGACCTGCGGGTGCAACGCGTTCGGCACGGAGGCCGCGCGCAAAGCTCAAGCGACCAAGATCACGCTTTGGGCGAAGGGATCGCACGATGTCGCCGCCGGGAGGATCGGCGCGCATGCTCTTCATCGCGCGTGCGAAGAGATCAAGCGGCGGGAAGTCCTCCGGGCGAGGCAGCGGTCGCTCCTCGCCGTCCACGAAGATGCGAAAATGCATCTTCCTGTCATCCGGCGTTCCTTCCAGAAGGCGGGGCCAGAAGAACCAGAGAAGCGCCTCTTCGATCAGGTCGATCGCACGCTCGCGATCCTCTTCCACGAACAGCGGATCGAGGATCATGATTGATGTGCCGCTGTGCTCTGGCGACCTCTGTGGAAAGCCGAGAGCGTTGGCGAGCTCGGCCGCATCGCCCCCCTCGACCGGATCGACATGTTCGTCTTCGCCCGATACCCGTCCCCACCAGTGTCGCCCGGTGAAGCGACGACGAACGCCCTGAGCATCTTTCGCGCTGAACGCGGAACCCAGCTGTGCCGCAATAACCCGGCGTCGAGGTTCTCCCAAATGCGTGGTCTGACTGTCGATGACGATCGTCGAGCAGCGACTGGCGAGATACAGCGAGGTCTTTCCGTAACCGTATGTCCCGCCGCCGTGCGTCGTGTTTCGCCTCGAGCCTACATTCCTCAAGAAATCGACGAAGTCGGTTGGCTCGTCCTCCATCGTTGCCACATCTGCGCGCGTCGGCCCTGCGAGGCCCGCCGTCCCGAAATCGCATATCTCCAGAACATGCGGCGCGAAGCTCGACAGAAAGGCGTCGAGCGGCTCTGCAGCGCTCTCGTCGAGAGGCCGATCGGCAAGCACGATTTCGCGAAGCGCCTGCAGCTCGGTTGGCTGGAGAGCACGGACACGGAAATGAACTTCCGCGCCTCCGTCGGAAAGTGCGGCGTCGCAGCTGTTCTGGACCGCCTCTCGCACGACAGTCTGCACAAGATCGATCGAGGGCGCCCCAAGAAGCTTGCGATAGCCGTCGGCTGCGAGGTTACCGGAGGCCGCGTACGCCTCCGAGTGAAGTGTCAGATGTGGTCGAGGCACGCGACCAGCTCCGCATTTCTGGCGTCGACGGCGACGTTGCTCAAACGACACTGCTCCGCCGTTCCGAGGTTCACTGCGTAGGATATCTCCTCGACTCCCGTCGGGACGACGCCGTCTGGAAAGCTTTCGGGGATGACGCGCGGAAAGCGGGCGTCGACCAGATAGTGATGCTCGTCTTCTAGGCGAAAGCGGCAGCGATTCCAGTCACGGGATTCGTGATCGGTGCAGCCGTAGCCCGCGACGAGGCGGAGAACCTCCTGCCTGTCGGAGGCAGCTCGCAGGATATCGGCAGTCAGTCTCGCTACCGAGATGTCTCCGCCGGCCGTTTCCGCCAGCTGAAACACTGCAAGAGTCAGCGACCCTCCTGCGGGCGGAAGAAGCTGGTCCACAGCCGAGATCGTTACCCTGCGCATCGCCGACCTGCTCGTCGTCTTCACTTCGGTGGCCAGCAACCCGCCGTGAAAGTCGTGGCGTTCGCGAAGCGGCCCACGCCAGAGTCTCCAGGCTGTCGGATCCAGGTCGAGCAGCGTCCGCAGCATCAGCAGCTCGCCTATCAGTCCCTGAATTTCCTGAATGCTGACTTCCGCTTCAGGTGCGATCAGGAGAGAGCGGAAGTCCTCGATCGTCGTGCGGCATGCTTCGACAGGGGACGCACCGCCGACGATCCGGTCTATGATCTCGCCGGCCACATCCGCAAACACGCCATCGAGCGCACCTATTAGGCATGTCATGTCCAGATAGCGGATCGGGGTACCGCCGAGGGAGTAGGTCGCAACGCCAATGCCCAGAGCATCGCTCGACGGAGTTTCGGCAATCCTTTCGCTCTGGCGAACGGGAAGGAGCAGCCTGAGCTCGCCTGCATTGCCGAGGGCAAGACGCACCGAACCCGATCCGGTCTCGATCCCTGTGTCAATGCTCGGAATCTCGAGTGCTGTCGACGCCTGTCCGCCTCGGCGAAGCATTTCCCAGTGATCGATCGACGATTCAGCGGGCACGCCCGGCCTCGAGCTGCACAGCGATCTCGTCCTCGATCTCCTCCAGATCGTCCGCTGACGGAGGTTCCAGCACAACGCTGTAATATCCGCCGGCTCCTTCGGCCCTGCCGGGGAAGACGATGCCGAAGCCGACGAGGTCGCCGATGGCATCGAGGGGCGAGCGCTCGGTCGAGCTCGGTCGAGGCTGCGACGCTCGATCGATCGGATAGAGCAGCAGCAGCGGCACCTGCCCGACAATTCCGGCGCGTGCCGTCTTGAGCTCGCTCCAGTCTCCGCTCGGCACGCCATTCCCGGCCGCGCCGCAGTCGAACAGGACATCGCGCTTCGACATCAACGCCTTGATGTCGGCAAAGTCCTCGGGCCGGTTGAGCCGGCTTCTCGTCGACAGCCTGACAGGTCCAAGGCCTCCAAGCGGCTCGGCAGCAACAGGGCCGACGCGCGGCTGCACGACGCCGACGCTCCAAGTCTTCTGGCTGTCGCCTGACGCATCGAGATAGCCGAGCAGGAAGTCTGCGGACAGCTCCCGATGTGACGCCTGAACGGAATAGGCACGCAGGAACTGGACGATCAGCCTGCCGGGAACGCCCTCATACAGAACACTCGCTTGATCAGCAGATCGAAGACCAAGGTCGGTCGCCTGGGTCATCAGATTCGAGGCAGCGTTCCAGTTGGTCTGGACGATCCGCTGATCGTGGTGATCGAAGCGGATCGTCTGCACATGCTTTCCGGCGTAGCTCACGTCGGTCAGCACGGCCGATCTCATCTTGCTCGCCGCGGTGATGGCCATGCCCGGAATGGATCGCACGCGAACCGCAAATTCCATCGGCGTGTTGTGGCGAATGGCATATTCGGCGACGTCTTCGCGAATTTCCGCCTCGATTAGGGCGAGCGATCGGAATGCGGTCGACAGCGCCTCGGTCATCCAGATGCGCGGCATCTCCTCGTAGTTCGGGCGATAGCCGAACCAGCGGCCCATTTGCAGAAGCGTATCGTACTGGCTCGAGGTGCGAAGGAAATAGCTGACGCACAACCCTTCGATAGTGAGACCACGTGCCAGGATCGATCCGCCAACCACGATATAGGTCTTCGGTGCTCCGTCGTAGTCGATGCGATCCTCGCTGACGCCGTTCTCCACCGGCACTTCGAGCGCTTCGAGGACCGCCGGTATGAAAGGAAGCAGCCGTTCGGAGGTGACATGCGGATGGGGACAGACGCCCGCGGGAATTCTGAGCTGCTCGGCATCCCAGAGGGCGAGCATTCGCTGGCACAGAGCCGAAGAGGAATCACCGAGCTGGTCGCCGATCACTTCCAGCCAAGCCTTGACCAGCGTCGCGAGCCGATCATGCATGATCACATAGGCAGAGGTGTGGATCAGCATCGACATGTGGGTGTCGGCCTGGCCCCTGAAACGGCGCGCCGCACATGATGCGAGGAAATAGAGGACCGCATCTTCCAGCGAGGACGGCATGCGCGGCTGGAAGGCATCCTTTTCCGCCCGGCTCGGCGGCTGCAGCAGCGTGATCTCATCCTCCTCGATGTCCCGGATCATGTCGAGACCCTCTTCCTCGGGCAGGGGCGCGTCGGCATCGGCGGGCGGGCGGCCGAACAGCCTTTCCGTGCCGAAATAGCCGTCCGGCGTCGGAAGTGCGGTGATGAAGTCCTTCGGATAGAGGTCGTCCAGCTCGCCGCCGTTGACGGGAAACGGGTTGATCAGCACATTCGCGAAGGGTGTCGCGGTATAGCCGACATAGGAGTTTGCCGGAAACTTCTTCAGGATCAGCCGAATGTTCTCGTTGATCCGGGTCATGTCATATTCGCCCGAAGCGGTATTGACGCTCGCCTGATCACATTCGTCGTCGATGATGAGTACGCGGAGCCGGCGGAGCACGGCCGGCAAGGTACGATCAAGCGTCGCAAGAAGCTGACCGAGCGGTGCGACGTTCTTCTTCACGACCGCGAGCTGCACGACCCCCTCTGCCGGCGCAGGAAATCCTCCGTTCGGTGGCATTCGGAAATCGCCCTGATCGTCCTCGCTAGTTCGCAGCTCCCAGCGGTCACGGAGGCGGTCGACGAGATCCTTGCGCATCCTGCTCTGTGTCTGCCGACGCAGCTTATTTGTCAGCCCGGCAAGAATGATCACCAAGTTGTAGCCAGCGTCGACCGCCTTTGCGATGACCGCCGTCATGTTTGCGGTCTTGCCCGACTGGACGTGGCCGATCACCAGACCTCGACAGGCAAAGCTTTCGGTCGACGGATTTTCGAGCAGCGAGACGATCTCGTTGGACGCTGCACCGATCCGCTCGTCTACCGTCTCGGCCGACCAGCCCTTGGAATCCACGAGGTAGGATCGCAGTGCCGGCCAGTGCCGGTCGCCCTCCGCAGGTCCGCGATACCATTGCTGGCGCACACGGAACATGGAATTGACCCGGAGAATTTCCACGGGGCGGATCGTCGCTCTGACGCTCTCGATCGCGGCGGCAAAGTCCTCCTCCTGTTCGGGCGTGAAGGCCCCGAGAATCGGCTCGAGATCAGCGCGCACGAGGCGAGCCGCATCATCGACATCAACCGCTGTCGCGAGGCGCGCGCGCAGCTGCCTGGCAAACGCGTCTGTCTGTGTTGCTGATGGCATCAAGCCTCCCCCAGGCCCTGAAGTTCGAGTCCCAATTCAGGTGCCGTTGTGCACAGCGTGCCAGCAACCGACAAGTCATAAAGCCGCCGTTTCGAAATACTTGCGGTACCGCAGTTAGACATCCGAACTGATGAGCTTGGTCACCCAGTCCGCGGGATGGCAGCATCCTCGAGAGTGTCTGCCGCTTCATCGCGGTCAGCGGTGAGGATCGCGTACAGCGCCTCGCCGATCCATCGCGCGAGCAGCGGAGGAACCGCGTTTCCTACCTGCGTATATTGCTGGGTCCTGTTCCCCTTGAACAGATAATTGTCGGGAAATGTCTGCAGTCTGGCAGCTTCGCGGACCGTGAGACTGCGACATTGCAGCGGATCAGGATGGATGAAATAGTGGCCGTCCTTGGAGATATGACTCGTGACCGTGGTCGACGGACCAGTGGCAAGCTGAACCCTGAAGCGATCGGCAAAATTGCCGGAGGTCCAGTTTTCGTGCGCCGGCGCCAGCTCTTCCGGAAAGTCCGATGCTTTCGGTGACTTGCCTGTCACCTCGGCGAAGACGGCCGCAAAGAAATAGCGCGCCAGATCGCTGCCCATGTGGCCCCGCGTTGCATGGTTCGGTAGCGTTTCCAGCTTCGGATCGGTCAGCCAGTCTCGCAGATCCTCCGGGCAGTCCTCGGAAATCCCGACGCCAAATCCTTCCCGACCAGGGATATTATTCAGTGCCGCGAACCGGCTGTGATAGTCGCTGGCACGTTCGGCGAAGTCAGCATGCTGCTCATCGGTCAGACTGGTCTCCAGCTCGGCCACAAGGGCCATCGCCGCGAGCACGATGGCGCGCCAAGCATCAGGTCCGTCTGCCTCCTGGCTGAGACCACTCCGCAGTCGAGGCATGCCGGATAAGGCGTGGCCGACTGTCGTCTTCAGATTGTGTCGGATCATGAGATCAGCCAGCGCTCGATCCGGCAGGTCTTCGGCGAGGTCGGCGCGGAGTCCGACCACGATCACGCGATGACGAGCTTGGGGCACGCCGAAGTCCTCGGCACGCACTATGAAATCGGGCGCACGCGGCTCGAAACGCCCGAGATCAAGCTGCTGTCGACGGCGCGGATCAAGTGCGATGAGCCGATATTCCCGCCCGCCTTCGCGTTCTCCCCGAAGGTCGCGGAGGACCTGATCGAAGATGCGGTTTTCCCCGTCGACCGACGAGGACAGGATACCCTTCACGTTCTCCATGACGAAGGCGGCGGGATTCAGGCGATCCAGTATCCGGATATATTCCTGGTAGAGGAAGTGCCTGTTGTCCTCGAGCGCTACATAGTCCTCCTTGCCCGCATTGCGCGAACGACCGGCGAGTGAGTAAGCCTGACATGGCGGTCCGCCGATCAGGATGACATTGCCATCGCTCTCCTCGCGGATCGCATCCAGTTGCGCGTCGAGCCGTTCTGCAGGGTCCTCGTTGCCGAGTTCTAGCTTCCAAGCTTCCCTTTCCGCGGCCTTCCACTCTTCCGGATACAGCGAAGCCCAGTCAGGTTCCGCCGCATTTCCGTTGATGAAGTCGTAGTAGACAGCGGGAAGCGCGTTATCGAACTGGCGCAGAAAGCTGCGGAGGCGCAGGGTCTCGTGCGCCGATTTTTCTTTCTCTATCGACAGGGCGATTCTGAAGGCATGTTCATCGCCGGCACCGGGAACACTCGAAAATCCCTCGGCGAGTCCCCCCGGACCTGCAAAAATGTCGACGACTGAATATCTTGGCAAGACTCGCACGCTTTCCGAAGGTTAGGCAAAGGGATGATGATTACCACCATCGACGCGAAATGACAGGCCGCTGTCCATGGTCGATGTAGTCGACCAAGCGACCCGGTCCCGCATGATGTCGGGCATCCGGGGCGCCAACACCCGGCCGGAGATTTTGCTGCGAAAGGCGCTCCACCGCGCCGGGTTCAGGTACAGGCTGCACGCAGCGAATCTTCCTGGACGGCCCGATGTCGTCCTGGCCTCGCGGCGTGCTGCGATCTTCGTGCACGGCTGCTTCTGGCATCGTCATGAAGGATGTCACTGGTGCACGACCCCAGCCAGCAACCTCGAATTCTGGCGCAGCAAGTTCGAGCGCAATGTCGAACGGGACAGGAGCGTTGTTGAGGCGTTGCAATCGATGGAGTGGCGGACAGCCATCATCTGGGAATGCGGGCTCCGCAAGCCCCATGCGGCCTCGACCCTGGAGAGCGTCGGGACGTGGCTCCGGTCGGACCATGCCGTTTACGAGAGCGCATTGGTCCGGCCCAGAGCAATGAGCGATTGAAACACTCGCATGCGTCACATATCCTGGGTCTCATCCCAGGGAAACCCAGGTTATGTGACAACGGCTCGTCACATATCCTGGGTCTCAAATCAGACAGACCCAGGTTATGTGACACATGAGCGACGATCGGCAACCTCAGCGCAAACTGCTCGCACATCTGCTGATGCATCAGCCAATCGTGCGCGCATATGAGCTGCGCAGCGAGGGCATCGACCCCCAGACCATATCCCGTGCAGTCGCGGCCGGTGAGCTGGTTCGCATCTCGCGCGGCCTCTATCAGCGGCCGGACAGCGATATCGACACCCATCAGGCGCTTGCTGAGGCGGCGAAGAAGATTCCTCGCGGCGTCGTGGCGATGGTTTCTGCGCTGGCATATCACGAGCTGACCGATCAGATGCCGCGAAAGGTCTGGATGGCGGTCAGCGTGAAGGACTGGAGTCCGTCTGCATCATCCTATCCGCCGATCCGCATCGTCGAATTCCGGGACCGATACATACAGCAGGGGGTCGAGCATCACACGATCTCCGGGACCCGCGTTCCCATCTATTCGATCCCGAAGACACTCGCGGACGTCTTCCGAAATCGCAAGCTTGTTGATCGGTCCGTGGCGGTGGAAGCACTCCGCGCCACACTGACTCAGCGCAAGGCGACGCCCGCCTCGATTGCAGAAGCTGCGATGGCCGGCGATGCGTGGAACATTATGCGGCCCTATCTCGAGGCGTTCACGTCCAATGGCTAGGGCGCCGGTCAACATCGCGGCTTCGGTTAAGCAACGCCTGCTGAACCTCGCACGCACCGAAGGGCGAGCCTATGATGTAGTGCTCGTCCGCTACGCCCTCGAGCGACTGCTCTATCGCCTGTCGATATCGGAACATCGCGGTTCCTTCATTCTCAAGGGCGGCATGCTTGTCACCCTATGGATCGAGAGCAGCTCGCGCGAGACGAGAGACGTGGACTTTCTCGGTCACGGAGATGCTGGCCCGGATCATCTGCGCGAGCTGTTCGCAGGCGTGCTGTCGATCGATGCCGGCGACGGACTGGTCTTCGATGCGGGCGGCCTCAGAACTGCGGTCATCAGGGAAGAAATGGAATATGGCGGAGTGCGGCTGCGCGCCGATGCCTATCTTGAGAAAAGCCGGATACCCGTCACGATCGACATCGGATTCGGCGACGCGCTCGCGGACGCTGCACGGACCATGGCCTATCCTTCGATGCTTGGCATGGACGAGCCTGAGATTAGGATCTATCCTCCTGCATCGGTTATCGCCGAAAAGTTTCAGGCAATGGTCGCGCTCGGCGTCACCAACGGGCGGATGAAGGACTACTTCGACCTCTGGGCGATTCCCAAGGCGCTGCAAATTGATTCCGATGATCTAGACGCCGCGATCCGCGCAACCTTCGGCCGTCGAAGAACGGCGATCCCCGACGAAAGGCCACCCGGACTGTCCGGCACCATGATTGCTGACGATGCAAAACAGGCCCAGTGGCGTGCCTATGCCGCGTCGCTTGAGCTGAGCGAGCTCGGTTTCGAGGAAGTGATCGAGGCTGCTTGGGAGCTTGTCGGTCCGTCGTGTCAGAGACTGTCGATGCCGTCGTAGCGCTCGTCATGCTCACAGCGCCCTCGGCTCTTCTTGCGGCAGCTGATCTGCGCCGGCGACAACTCCTCGACGGAGGCTGCTGTCTCATTCTTGCTCCTGCTCGATCGTGAAGCGGAGATTTCCCACACCCCAGCTGCTCGCCGGCTCGGGGAGATATTCAATTTCCTCGGGAACGCTGAGACCTTCCAGTTCGGCCAGGAGATCGTGCAGTCCGATGGCGGCAGTCGTATCCTCCGACAACCGTCCGGCCGCAGTCACCAGCTGATTCCAGTTCGCGAACATGGCGTCGTCGCCGTCGACCACCTTGCGAAGCGAGTGCGCGTAATGCCGTGTCAGAACCAGAAGGCTGATCTTCGGCTTCGTGGAACTGGAAGGAAGGCGAAGGGTTGCCCGAACCTCGGAAGGGCTCGCCATGGCGATCCATGATCGCACCTTTCTCAACCAGTCACTTACCTGCTGGTTCAGCCTGCCGGTCCGCGTCAGCATCGTAGCAAGGTCAGCACCATATGGGTCCTGGTGCTTCAACTGCACGAATACGACACGATCGGTCGAAGGCTCGACGATCACGAGATCGAGGTCAGTCAGCACCTTTCGGCCCTGTCGGAGCTTTATGTTTCCGCGATACTCGAGAGCCGGAAGCACATCCCGGACCGCCTTCTCCACGGCCCGCTGCATGACGCCTTCACGTGCACGCTGCGCCCGGTCGTAGTCCTTTGGAAAACTATGCTGCAGCGCGTTCAGGAGGAAGAGCATGACCTCGTCGCTCGTGGCGCCGGCCAGCGGCCGGATCACATGGCCGTCGGAACACTGGATGAGCGGTGGTATCTGTGCGCCCGGTCTCTCGAGCAGGGCAAGGTTGCGTCGGCTAATCGACAGCACGTCGAATATCCTTCGGACATTCTCATCGGTGACCGGCACGTGCCCTGTAAACTGCCGGCCATACTCATTGATGAAGTCGCGGAGACCCTCGAGGTAGCCCGGGGTCTCGACCGAAACAGTAAGTACGTCCTCTATCCGGATCGACGGCACCTTCTCCATTAGCGCGCGCACGAATGCACGGTGCTTCATTCCGACCGACACGATGAAGGTCGCGGCAAGCTTGAAATTCGAGAAGGTGATGCCGCCGAACGTCGTCGAAAAATGAAAGGTGTCGTAGCCTTTTGCGAGCAGCATGTCGGTGTAGGCGTGACCGAAGAAATAGAAGTCGAGCGTCGGGGCTGAGTCGTAGCCGATGAAGTGTGTAGCAAAGGGATAGACGAGATCGGTCAGCAGCGCTCTGACCTCGTCGCCGATCTCCTCGCCAACAACTGCCTCGTAGCCTTCCGCGAGAAACGACCGATGATTTCCGACATGCAGGCGCTCCAGTTCGCGCTCGTGCAGTTCAAGATCGGGCAACCTCGAAGGAAGAATGATTCGATAACCGTCGTCCAGCCGTTCGATGCGGCCTCCGACGGCATAAAGGCTCTGCGCGACGCGCCGACCATGCTCGATCGTCCCGGCCATGACGATCAGTTGCAGGACCGCGCCAGAATATCCGGGATCGCGCTGGATCGTCGCAGTGGGCGCATCGAACTCCGGGTGTGCCTCCATGGCAAGCTTGATGATGCGCACCACACCGATGCGCATGATGTACGATCGCTCCTGCTCCAGCTCGGCTGATGCACTTCCGTGGTGCACACCCTCGAAGTCGAGATCTAGCTCGTTGATGGCGATCCGCATTAGGAGGCCTAGGCGGTCGACCGCAACTTTGCCCGCGAGGTTTGCCTCCTCCTCGGTCAGCCTGTTGTAGAATTCCCGAAGATCATCAGTCACGAACACCCCCCACGTGCCCTCCTCGCCAGTCCAGCAATCAGCAGCTGCCGGTGAAGGGATGACATGCTTCTGCCAATGGCCCGCGCGAGCGTCCGGACTTTCGCATTAGTGCAACCTAGACAAGGCAGAAGCCAGGCATGTCCAGAACGTTCACGCGCGAAGAATTCTACGATCTTGTCTGGTCAAAGCCAATGACCCACTTGGCAAAGGAATTCGTGCTTTCGGACGTTGCTCTCCACAAGATTTGCAGAAAACACGCTATCCCCAATCCGCCGCTGGGGTGGTGGGCCAAGAAGGCAGCCGGCAAGCCGGTGAAGCGGATTCCGCTGCCGAAGATGAAGACCGGCGACGTCGACCGGATCACCATCGCCAGCGGAGAGCTGAAAGCGGAGCCGGAACTGATCGCAGAAGCTCGCGAGAACGCCCGCGTGCTGGCTTCGACGATCGAGGCCGGGGATGAGCCGCCGTCCAACCCGATCGTCGAACGGACGATCGGGAAGCTTCGCAAGGCGAAGCCCGCTCCGGTCACGGGTCTGGCTTCGGTCGAACAGCCCGGGCTCATCAAGATCGAAGTCGCGCCCGACTCCGCAGAGCGTCTCCAACTGGTGCTGAACCGGATTGCAGCAGCAGGTGCCGCACTCGGTATCGGGCTCGTAAAGACGGACAAGGCCGCAGCGTTCGAATGCGACGGCGAGACAATCGGATTTTCGATCTCCGAGGCGACGAGGCACGAGAAGCACGTTCTCACCGAGAAGGAGGTGGCGGAGGAAGCCGCATATCGAAAGAAGCGCGAGAAATATTGGAGCAAGTCCGCCTCATGGGACGACGAGGATTTCAGCATCTTCCCGCCGCGCTTTCCGGAGTGGGATTATTACCCCACCGGGCAGTTTTCGTTCGAACTGGAACATACCTACCTAATGGGGGCCAGTCCCCGACGCTCTTACCGTGATGCCAAGGTGCAGCGCCTTGAGAAGATGGCTGTCGACATCGCCGTGGGTATCAAGGTCCTGGTCGCCGCGCG
This sequence comes from Novosphingobium resinovorum, assembly GCF_036352595.1. Classification (GTDB taxonomy): domain Bacteria; phylum Pseudomonadota; class Alphaproteobacteria; order Sphingomonadales; family Sphingomonadaceae; genus Novosphingobium; species Novosphingobium resinovorum_B. Next base: position 19,130 of record NZ_JAZFAX010000033.1, on the reverse strand, counting down.
GAAGGAGGATCGCCTGCGGCGAGAGGCGGATGCGCGGCAGCGCGAGGAAGAACGGCAGCGTCGCGAGAGTGTCCTTCGCCGGAAACACATCGACGAACGCCGGGCCAAGGCGCTCGACAGTCTGCTGGAGGAAATGGCCTCGCTCGATCGGTTGCGGCGCTTTGTCTCATCGCTGCGCGCCGAGTTGAAAGCAGATGCGTCCGGAAGGGTTGCGATTCTTGTGACGTTTGCGGAGGAAAAGCTGGCGCGTCGCGAGTTGGCGCTGTCGGCAGATGGTCTCGAGCGTCGGCTCAAGGAGAGCCGGCTGTTTGCCGAGGACGACGATCACGACTTTCGGTCACCAGCCTATTACTGACTTACTTCGCCGCTGGCTGCCGAGAGACGATCTCTGCAGAAATTGCTGAAACTGGCGGCTGCAATCTCCGCATGGCGTTGTCCGATGAAATGCCGCAGATACTGTCGTCCGACGACGTCCACCCTTTTCCACGAATCCAGATCGTGCTAATGATGTCTTTGGCGACTTCTCAAGTCTCTGATTTGACTGAGAAATCAACCGCTTGAGCGGCGCCCCAGAAAGCTCTTCTGAGTCCGTGTTCGTCTATCAACGTCCACGTTCGTCCAGTTATTTCCGACATCGCGCTGCGTTTCCGACGCCGCCAGCCCCTCTTGTGATTTGTCAGAAATTCGCGTCATGTATCTGACAAATTAATTGCGGTTTGTCAGAATTGCGTATACACGCTTCTGACAAAGGAATTGCCATGCGCGGGCCGGGTCTCGATCTCAAAAGTGCCATAACGAGCCGGATGGTCTCCGGCGGAGTGCCTTCGGTCTGGACGCCGCAGGACTTTCTCGACCTCGGTTCTCGCGATGCTGTCGACCAAGTGCTCCATCGACTGACCCGCAACGGCGAAGTCCGCAGGATTGCTCGCGGCCTTTATGACAAGCCGAAACTCAACCCCCTCACGGGCAAGCCCACGAATCCCGATCCGCGCACTGTCATCGATGCGCTGGCTCGCCGGGACCAAGCCCGTATCCTCGTCGATGGCGTAACCGCAGCCAACGATCTAGGACTCTCCGATGCCGTCCCTGCTCGTATCGTCGTCCACACGGACGCGAGGTTGAAGCCCATCACGCTCGGCAACCTCAAGATCGATTTCAAAACCACTGCGCCAAGTCGGCTTCATTGGGCTGGGCGACCAGCGATGCGGGTCGTGCAGGCCTTGCATTGGTTGCACGACGCCGGGGGCGATACCGATCCGGATGTTGCCAAGCGTCTGCGCAACATCTTCGCCCACCCCGGTCACGGCGCCGACATCGTCAACGACCTTCAGACCGATATGCTGACGCTCCCGCTCTGGATGCAGAATCTCCTGCGCGATACGATGCCGGCTACCGCGTCAGCCAACCGTCCGAAGACCAAGCGAGCATGACAATGAATCCCGCTTACGCCCAGTTCCTCGCCGCCGACCCGACGGATCGACGGGATGTGTTTATCGGCGCCGGGCAGCGGCTCGGCACTGCGCCCCAGAATATCGAGAAGGATTTCTGGGTCTGCTGGACGCTCGATGCGCTTTTCAATGGTCCGGCGTCCCACGACCCGCGCTTCCTGTTCAAAGGGGGCACATCGCTGTCGAAGGGCTTCGGCCTGATTCAACGTTTCTCCGAAGACATCGACATCACAGTGTTTCGTGAAGACATCGGCCAAGATGCAAGCGTCGAGGCGCTGGAGGAGATGTCCGGTAAGAAGCGACAGGCAAAGCTCGACGCCATCAAGGCGGCATGCCAGGCCTTCATAGGCGGAGACCTGCTCGCCCAGCTTTCGAAGACCCTAGCCGATGCAGTTGGCGAGGGCATGGCAGGCGCGAAGGTCGAACTCGATCGGGACGATGAAAGCGCCCAGAGCATTCTCCTTTGGTATCCAAGCGTGACCGCCGAGTCCGATGGCTACATCCGCAAAGCCGTCAAAATAGAATCCGGGGCAAAATCCGCTCTCGACCCTCATGCCCGCCACAGCGTCATTCCCTATCTCGCTGACGATCTGCCCGCCCTCAATCTGACGGTTGCCAACGTGACCATCGTCGATGCGGAACGCACCTTCTGGGACAAGGTCGTCATACTCCATGGCCTGCGCCGCTGGTTCGACGCCCGGCAGGTTCTGCGTGCGGGTGGCCAGCGCGTCTCACGCCATTACTACGACGTGCACCAACTGATGATCGCCGGCACGGGCGCTTCAGCGATGGCTAACCCCGCGCTCGGCAGGGATTGCGTCGCACACGCCCGGATGTTCTTCAACAGCCGCGACCTTGATCTTGCCCATGCTGAGCCCGGCAGCTTCTCCCTGATGCCGACCGATGCGATGATCGCTGACCTTCGCCGCGACTATGGTGCCATGGCCGGCATGATCTTCGGCGATGTGCCCGACTTCGATGACGTTCTCGCAACCGTCGAAACGCTCCAGCGCTCGTTGAACGAACCGGATGCATAATTACCACCTACGGCATCGCTCATTGTCCGAAATTTGTGTGTGTATTTCGGACATGAGCAGCCGAATGCCAAAAGGACTCGAACCATCCCGTCATTCAGGTGCGAGCTGGTTTACCGGCGTCCAGATACCCAATGATTTGAATGGCATGGCACGGTCCAACGATGACCTTCTGAGGCATCTCATTCGTCACCGCAGGGGCCATCGGTGATCGGCGCTTCGTGGCTATGTCGACCAACTCGAGCCGTTCCCCGACCCGCGTCTGGCCGGCTGATCTTGCCGAAACTCGCCATTCCCGCTTCGAGGCAGAACATTGCCGCCAAGCCCTCAGCAGCAAATGGTCTGGTTCACCGCCGGGCCACCGCGATGAGCGCGGTCGAAGGGATAGGAAGGATCGTGCGATCACCAGCCATAGCCCGCACTTCGGCGATGACTGCGACTTTCTCCGCATCGCTTAGACTTGTCCAATCGGGCGACATGCCGAACAGGGTATCGGGCTCGACAAGCAAGGTCATATCCACCGGGTAGTCGTAGGTGACCTCTTCGATCCGTGGGTCGTGATATCCCGCAAGAACCAGCTCGCGCGCGAAATCGGTCGGGTCGCTCAGCGCCTTGACCGCGTCCGGCATGGTCATGCCTTCACGATCAGGAAATAGCTTGCGACGGATCTGGCCGAGCAGCAGGAAGGTCGCGGCACCCCGGTCCTGCCATGTCGCAACAACGCCTGTCCCGCCGATGCGCGTTACCCTTGCCATTTCGGCAAGGCCCTTGCGCCAGTCGGGAAACATGATGACGCCAAAGATCGAGAACACCGCATCGAAACTGCCATCGTCTAGCGCCAGCGCCTGTCCATCCATCACTCGTGTTTCGACATTGGGCATGTTCGCCGCCGCAATGCGTGCCACCATGCCGGGGGAGAAATCAGTTGCGAGCACCTGCGCGCCGCTTCGTGCTGCCGTCAGCGCCAGCGCACCGGTGCCGGCCGCGACATCCAGGACGCGGCTTTCCGGTGTCAGCGTAACGCGCGCCAGCGCCGCCTTGGCATAGCGCATAGTGAAGGGATGCGCCGTCTTCTCATAATGCTGGGCGGCGGTGTCCCAATGGTCTGGGCTCTCGAACTCCGGCATGGCGAACGCTCCACGAATCATGTAACAATATAAGTATCGTGATGAGATGCGCTTGCCAATCCCTCCACGTCCGGGAAAGATCTTGCCGTGCGAAACGACAGTCGCCTTTCGAGAATGCTCCATGTGCTTCTTCACATGGCACGCCATGATGGCCCGATGACGTCCGACGCCATCGCGCGGATGCTCGGGACGAACCCAGTAGTCGTCCGCCGCACGATGGCAGGCCTGCGCGATGCGGGATATGTCAGATCGGAGAGGGGGCATGGCGGCGGATGGGGCATCGCCGCGGATCTGGAGACGGTTTCGCTACTCGATGTCCACCGGGCGGTAGGTGGTTCGCGCATATTCGCAATCGGTAACGAGCATAGTAATCCAAACTGCGCGGTCGAGAAGGTCGTCAACGCTGCGGTGGAGGATGCGTTGCGAGACGCTGAAGCGCTACTGGTCGCGCGGCTGGGCGTGGTCAGCCTCGCCGAACTGGCGCGAGGCTTCGAAGTGCATTGCGCTCAGGCTGATAGCGTCGCGCCTAAATAAACGCCTGACCCTTTGGCTACATAACACTGACAGCAGGCGACCAGCACACGCCGTTCCGATGTGGCACCGGGAATGACGGCTTATGCCGACACCTGCCGTTTGCCCTGCTTGAACCTGCTGTTCGGGACGCCAACATTGCGGACATTCGGCGGCCGAAAACAGATCCCTGAAACCTGCCTCTCGTTCATGAAGTAGCTGCGGCCGGCCGATCGACCGGCGTCGGTTTGAAAGTGGACGTTCGCGGTTTCGCCGAAATCGTATCCGGAATGAGCAACCTTGGACGATTGCGGACCGGACGGGAACCGGTCTCTACTTTGGACGCACCGACTTATCGAGCGCCGGTCAGCCAGCCGACGACGCCACGCGGCGCGTGTAGTGCAGTGCCGGCAGCCCGGACTCGCTGTCGATGATAGATGTCGGCGCGGCGTCGAAAATAGCGGCCGCGACCCGCTGCGACGCCGGGTTGTCCGGTGCGATCACCGCCTCGACATAGATCGCGGGAATTCGCGCGCTTGCGAGCCCTGCCGACAGTTCGGCGAGCGCCGCTGTCAGTGTCGCCTTGGCAAGGCCGTGCCCGCGATAGGCCTCGGGCACCGCATAGCCGATGTTGAACACCGGCTCGCCATCCTCCAGCCCGTTCTGGGCGAACATCACCAATACCGTGAGCGTCGATCCGTCGGCCCGCATATAGTTGAAGCGCGGATGCCCGTTGGGCGTGTCCGGCGCGAACAGGAGGTCGCTGTCCCGCCGCCCCGGCTGGACAGGGATCAAGCCCTGCTCGAACGCCTCCTGGAACTGAACCAGCGCGCTCATCGGATCGGTCATATGTGCCATCGTTCAGCCTTCCGCAGGCGCTGCTGTCGCCGCGGCGGTGACCGCCGCTTCCGCTACTGGACTCGGCTCGCCCTGCGGGGGTGCGGGCTTGCGCGCATCGACAATCCTGAGCAGGTGGCTGGCCAGCATCACCACCTCGATCGCCTCACCCGCATCGTTCATTTCCACCGCCCGGTGTGAATGCGGATTTTTGTAAGAGCCGATCGCGCCGGCGAAGAGATGCATGAGCGCCTCGCGCTCGCCATCATCCTGGTTCGGATCGCGCAGCGGCCCGTTGTCCTTGTGGAACGCCCGACGGATCATCGCCACGCCGTGATCGCTCGCTTCGAAGCCTGCAGCCTCTCGCACAGCGATCTCGACCGCGCGCATCGCCTGGAAAACGGCCGCCGCGAAATTACCGCGCACGAACGCCAGCCACACTTCTTCGGCGATCGCCGGATGTAGCAACTCGCGATTGAGGCGCTTCGCCATTACGAACTGCTGAAAATCCTCGGTCGTCTCGAAGGCGCGGGCGCGGCGGCTGAGCATGCGCCATGGCGCCGTATGATCGGCGGGGAAGGGGATCAGCAGGCCTTGTGCCTGCAACCACATCATAGCCTCGGTGAGCGCGAAGGTGACCGAGACACGCGCCTCGTGCGGATAGCCCTTGCCGCCTTCCGAGGGCAGCTTCTCGCTCATCACCTCGGTGATGAAATCGCTCGTCTGGAGCTGGTTTTTGTCGCGCTCGAAGCGCACGCGCATCAGGAAGAGCAGCTTGCCCGCTAGCTCTTCGGGCGCGAGCGCAAGCAGTGCCTCATGGTCCGGTATCGCGTCATGGATTTCGATCATGAGCCGATCCTTATCGGACGGTGCTGACGGCGAGAAGATGTTTGGCCCATCTGCGATGCGCCAAGGCGACCAGGGCAACCGGGCTGAAGATTTCTTCCCGATTTTTCCGTCCGGATTTCGCTTGGGTTTGTGAGGGCGGCCGGTTCGCCGCCCGATCAGGAGCCAAGCCCAATGCCCCATATTGTTTTCATCGCCGTCCAGGGTCACGATCGCCTCGTCGAGGTCGACTTGTCCGAGAACGCCTCGATCGAGATCGTCCACGCCACCGTCAAAGCGGCTGGCATCGAGATTGACGAGGAGTTCATCCTCTTCCACGACGAGGACGACGAGCCGATCGAGTGGCACGGCCACAAGCGCCCGCACAGCATCAAGCACGGCGCGAAATTGCACCTCGCCCGCTGTCGCAAGATCGACATCACCATCCACTACCTTGAGCAGACCAAGCGCCACAGCTTCGCGCCCGGCGCCCGCGTGCGCCGCGTTAAGGCGTGGGCGGTCGACCGCTTCAAGCTGGCCGAGCGCGACGCCGCAGAGCACGTCCTGCAGGTCTGCGGCGGCACCGATCGCCCGCCGACCGACACGCCGCTGCACAAGTTGGTCAAGCGCGGCCACTGCGAGCTGTGCTTCGACTTGGTCCCCGACATCCGCGTCGAGGGCTAAGATGAACGCGCCTGTCAGCCCCAGCCAGCTGCTGCTCGTGCGCGAACTGGCCGCACCGGAGTTCCGGTGCGGCCAGTTCGACGGGCGGTGGCGCCTCGTCTCCCAAGCCTGGCCCCACGTGGTCATCGCCGTGTCGGCCGCGCCGCGCCCGAACTCGCCAACCGAGTTCGGGCTGCGGTTCGAGTGCAGCGGCTATCCCCAAGTCGCCGTCACTGCGCAGCCGTGGAACCTCGCGACCGACGCGCCGCTCGCGGCGCACCTATGGCCGCGCGGCAAGCTGATCCTGCCCTCGGTCTTCCGGCCCGAATGGCAGGGCGGCACCTGCCTCTACCTGCCGTGCGACCGCATCTCGATGAACGGGCACGACGTCTGGGTGAACCAGCACCCCAACCGCCTGTGGCAACCCGCCCGCGGCATCATCTGCTACTTGGAGCAAGTCTATGATCTTCTCAATCAGGACGATTACACGGGCGCTGTCGCGGCGTAACCGCGGCATCCGCTTCGGGCCCGAGCGCTGGACCGGCCTGCTGGCCGAACTCGACCGCCGCGGCGAACGCCGGCACGAGGCCGGAGCGTTCCTCCTTGGTGCCCGCACGGGCGACCTCCGCGAAGTGCAGGACGTTGTCTTCTACGACGACCTGGACCCAGAGGCCTACTGCTCCGGCGTCTGCATCCTCCACGCCCCGGCGTTCGCCGCGCTGTGGTCGATGTGCCGGGCGCGCGGCCTCACCGTCGTTGGCGACGTCCACACCCATCCGGGCGGCGCGTTCCAGAGCGAGGCCGACCGCACCAACCCGATGGTCGCGCGCGAAGGCCACATCGCGATCATCGTGCCGAACTTCGCTACGGGCCGCCCCCCACGCGAGATACTCGGCGTCTTCGAATATCGCGGCGACCACGACTGGACCGACCATTCCGGGGCCCCCGCGCGCCGCTTCCTGCACAACGACTTCTGGAGCAAGTTCCTATGACGATCGATCCCGACCGCCTGCACCGCACGGCGAAATATTTCATGGACAGCGGACGGGCGGCGACCGCCGAGGACGCGGTCGACATGCTTTCGCGCTTCGGAATGACGATAACCATCGACGTGGCGGGCGCCACGACCCTGAACGGCCAGATCGCGCTGCTCACCCTGGTCAACGCGGCCCGGCGCACGATGCTCGGCGGTATCGAGGTCGAGGGCGTTGGGGACCAGCCTGTCGTGACGGCCCTCTCGACCGAGCCGACTCTCGGCGCCGCGGTCGCGGCGCTCGGCGGAACCTGCGTCGGGCGCACGCGCGACGACTGGCCCCGTGCGATTATTGGGGACGCCGCACCGCCGGCGAGTCCCGCACCCGCCTGGCGCCTGCGGTGGGCGGGCTGGCGCGGCGGTGTCGTCCCCGCATCGTGGACCCCGGCTGCCGCCTGCGACGCGCTCGCGCTCGCGCCGGCAATGGCCGCCGCCGCCTGCGTTGGCGAGGTCTTCGCCTGGCATGCCGGCGACCACGACATGGCGGGTCGGCGCGCGTCGGGCCTGTCGATATGGAACCCGGGCGCGCCCTGGACGGACCCCGATCCCACCGAACCGCCGCTCAATCACCTTCCCGCCAAGCTCTGGCTGATCGGCCTCGGCAACCTCGGCCAGGCCTTCGCTTGGTGCCTCGCCTCGCTGCCGTATCCCGAAGGGGCGGATACGACGCTGATGCTCCAGGACTTCGACCGGATGGCGGAGTCTAACGACAGCACCTCGCTGCTGGCGGTGCCCGAGCAGCCGACCGCGATGAAGACCCGCTGGGTCGGCGACTGGCTCGAGCGCCGCGGGTTCGAGGTTCTGCTCGAGGAGCGGCGGTTCGGTACATGGACTCGGCGCCACCACCTCGAGCCCGGCGCCGCACTGTGTGGCGTGGACAACGCAGTTGCCCGCGCAGCCTTGGAGGAGGCGGGCTTTGACTTGGTGGTGGAAGCTGGCCTTGGCGGCGGGACGCAGGGGTTCCGCAACTTCTCGCTGCACAGCTTTCCCGGCCCTAAGCGCGCAGGTGCGATCTGGGGAAGCACCGCGGCAACGGCGATCGCCCCCGACGTCTCGACTATGCCGGCCTACCGGACGATGAAGGACAACGGAGTGGACGGATGCGGCGTGACACAAATCGCGTCGCGCACGATCGGCGTGCCCTTCGTCGGACTGACCGCCGCGATTCTCGCTGTCGGCGAACTGCTGCGGAGGCTCCACGGCGCCGACGCCATGGCGGTCGTGTCAGGGTCTCTTATGGCGCTCGAAGACACCGTCGCTTTCACCGGCAAAGACGAACCCTACGCCCACGGCCACATCGACATCGGTCACGCCGGTCCCCCGGAGCCGGCTACCGTCCGTCGCCAGGCTTGCAGAAAAACTTGAAAGCCGCCGTTCGCTCAGATGGCGTTGATGTACACAATGGTGCATTTCGAGACCTACATCTTGTAAGTGGCGGTGATTTGCTTCCACACACGTCTTGTTTGTTTGGGAGCGGCCCCGAAAATGAGGTGTCGATCTGACTTTGGGGGATTTGGTTGACAAGCTTCAGGTTCCTACACGCCGCCGACATTCATCTCGACAGTCCTCTGCATGGCCTCTCGAGATACGAAGGCTTACCGGTTGACGAGATTCGCTCGGCGACGCGCGCAGCCTTCGACAACCTCGTGCAATTCGCGATCGACGAGGCGGTCGACTTCGTCGTGATCGCGGGCGACCTCTTCGACGGCGATTGGCGCGACATGGGCACCGGCCTCTACTTCGCAAAGGCGATGGGACGGCTCGACCAGACGGGTATCCCGGCATTCCTACTGGCCGGCAACCACGACGCGGCCTCGGTGATATCGCGCACGGTCCCTTGGCCGCCCAACGTCCATCTGTTTGATTCGAGGCGGCCTGAGACGCACCGCCTCGCCCACCTATCCGTTGCGGTCCATGGCCAGAGCTTCTCCACGCCAGCCGTTACCCAGAACCTTGTCCTCGCCTATCCACCGGCCGAGCCGCACATCTTCAACATCGGCATGCTCCACACGGCCCTGGCCGGCCGGCAGGGCCACGCTAACTATGCGCCCTGCAGCGTCGAGGACCTGCGGTCGCGAGGTTATGACTACTGGGCGCTCGGTCACGTTCACGAGTTCGAAGTCGTCAGCAACGAGCCCTACGTGGTCTTTCCCGGTAACGTGCAAGGCCGGACCATCAGGGAGATCGGTGCTAAAGGTGCGGTCCTGGTGGATGTGGCCGACGGCGAGGTCGCGTTCGTGGAGCGGGTTGAGCTCGACGTGATCCGCTGGGCGCGCCTCGACGTGAACTGCGCCGGGGTGGGTATGGACGACGCGGAGGGCGTGCTGCGGTCCGCGCTCGTCGGCCTCCACGGCATGAATGCCTCGGGTCGGCCGCTGATTGTGCGCGTGACGCTTGTGGGGGAGACGGCGGCAGCCGGCGAGTTACGCGACCGCGCGGCGACGCTGCGCGATGACGTGCGCGCGATCGCCACCTCTATCTCCCCGGACCTGTTTGTCGAGAAGGTGCGGGTCGAGGTGACCGAACCGGCGAGGACGACGGTCGTGGTCGGCGAGGACCTTGGCGCGATGATCGACGGAGCGGCGGCCGATCCCGACCTCTTGGCCGTGATCGGTCGCGACTTCGAGCGCTTCATGCTGGCGGCGAGCACGTCGCTGGACGAGCCTGATGATGGCGAACTTCGGCTGGCGGCTACGCGGGGTGACTGGGCGAGCGTCCTAGCCACCGCGTCGACCGCGCTGCGGTCGCGCCTCACGAGGGATTGTTAAGCATGCGCTTCTCCCGCCTCTCGCTCGAACGCTACGGGCGCTTCGAGGACTGCGTGCTGGACTTCCGTTCCGGCAGTCCCGATCTCCATGTCATCTACGGCGAGAACGAGGCCGGCAAGACGACATCGCTGGCCGCGGTTTCGGACCTGCTCTTCGGCTTTCCCCAGCGATCGCCATACAATTTCATGTTCGACTATTCGCTGCTCCGCGTCGGCGCGGTACTCGAGGACGGCGGCACGACGCTCGCTTGCCGCCGGAAGAAGGGGACGGTCGGCACGCTGCTTGGTGCCGACGACGCCGCGATCGACCAGGGGCCGCTCGCCGCGATGCTGCGAGGCCAGACCCGCGACACTTTCGGCCTCTCATTCAGTCTGGATCAGGCGGCGCTCCGCTTGGGTGGACAGGCCATGGTCGAGGCGAAGAACGATGTCGGTCGCACGCTGTTCGCTGCGGGGTCCGGCCTGACCGGTATATCCGACGAGCTGCGCCGCCTGGAGGCGGAGGCCGACGCGATCTGGGGCCCAACCACCCGCGGCAGCCGCACGTTCACGCAGGTCCAACGCCAACTTGCGGAGGCCGCGAGGATCGTGCGCGATGACGCGCTGAAGCCAAAGGCTTGGTCGGACGCCAGGATCGCCACGGAGCGGACGCGCGAGGCGCTTGAAGTGGCGCGCCGCGATCGTGACGCGGTCCAGACCGAATCCAGGTCTGCCGAACGCGTCAGGCGTGTCGCACCGCTCGTCCGGCGCCGCGAGGAGCAGATGGCTGCACTCGCCGACTACGACGGGGTCGTAGACCTAGGGCGTCAGCGCGAGATCGCCGCCGCGGAGTTGATCCGTGATGCGGATGAGGCGGTCCGCGCGATGGCGACGGCCGAGAGCCTGCGCGCGGACATCGCCGACCGGCGTGCCGCCGTATCGACCGATGCGCAAGTGCTCAGGGAGGCGGAAGAGGTCGATCGCCTCATCGCCGAGGCGGGCGCCGAGATCAAAGCGAAGCGCGACCTGGTCGGGCTTGAGGCGGAGCACGCCGACGCGAAGGTGGCGGTCCGCCGTCTCCGCGCCGAAGCAGGCCCGAACGCCGATGCGGAGCCCCCGCGCGAACTCGCGGCGCGCTTGCGAGAGCTCTCCCGTATCGACGGCGAGCAGCGCCTGGCGGCGCGCCAGCTCCAGGAAGAGCTGCAGCGCATCGATGAGCGGCGGAGTCGTGCGGAGGCGGCGCTTGCCGCTAACATGATCGGCGACGCCGACGACGCGTTGGCGTCAGCCGTCGATGAGGCGCGCGCGATGGGCGCCGACGCCGACTCCCGCTGCGACGCCGCGCGCATCAGGTTGGACGCCGCCAGGCGCCGCGCCGCCGAAGCGCTTGCCCGGCTCGCGCCTTGGACGGGCGATGCGGATGCGCTCGCCCGCCTGCCTAGGGTTGACGCCACCGAGATTCAGGAGGCGCGCGACGCCCTCGCGGCCTTGGACACGGACATCCGTCGCGAGGAGGAGGCCGCCCAGCGCGCGTCGGATCAGTCTTCGGCCGCAGCGCTCGAGATCTCGCAGCTGGCGACCGGGACAGCCGTGTCGATCGAGGACATCCTGGAGGTGCGGGCCGAGCGCGACCTTCTGTGGCGGCCGCTCCGCGACCACCTCTTGGATGGCGCGTCCCTCGCATCTCCGGCAGACGCGGTCGCGGATTTCGAGACCAGCGTCGTGGCGGCGGACGGGCGGGCAGATTCACGCTACGCAGCCGCCGACGCATCGGGCCGGTTGTCACTGCTGGAGCGGACGCGGGCGTCGCACGACCTCGCTCGCGAGCAGGCTGCGGCCCGCGCACTGTCAGCGCGCGACCGTCACGAACAGGTCCTTGCCAGCTGGGGTCGCCGGCTGAGCGATGCCGGCTTGCCTGCATTGGATCCTAGCAGGTTCAATTCCTGGCAGGCGGCCCGCGACGCGTGCGAGGCGGCGCAAACCGAGCTGCGCGGCCTGGTCTCGGAGGCCGAGCGGTCCGACGCCAAGCGTGATGCGGCGCGCTCGGCGCTCGCCGCCGCGCTTGGCACCACGGATGCCGCCGGTCCTATCGGGCCTGTGCTCGCTAGGGCGGAGGCGCGCCGCGCCGCGTCCGAGGACGTCTCGCGTAAGCGCCTGCTGGCGCAGGCGGAACTGGATCAGGTCGGCGTCGAGACTACCGCGCTCGACCGAAGGGCTCGCGTCGCGGAAGGAGAAGCGACGACGAATGCCGCGGCGTGGGCCGCGGCGTTGGCCGAGGCGCGCCTAGACATCGACGTGACCGCCTGCGGAACCATCCTCGATCTTCTCGATGAGCTTCGCGAGGCGTCTTCGTCCGAAGCACTCCTTCGTCGTCGCATTGATGGCATCGCGCGCGACACCCGGGATCACGCGACGGCGGTGGGACGGCTCGCCGACACGCTCGGCATCGCCGCGGGCGAGGTGCCCGAGCGTCTCCGCTCGATGCGAGACCGGCTCGCGGCGGCGCGGATCGCGGCGACGCTTCACAGTTCGCTGGACGAGGAGGACCGTCGCCGCCAGGGCGAACTGCAGGAGGCGCAGGCCAAGCTGAAGGCGACCGACGAAGCTCTCGCGCCATTCCGCGCGGAAACCGGCGCGGCGGACAGGATTGCGCTCGGCGCGGCGATCGAGCGCTCAAGTGCCAAGCGCGCGTTGGTCGAAGGGGTAGCCGCCACCGAAAGCGCGATCACCGAGGCAGGCGACGGTCTCGGACTCGACGCACTTGTCGCCGCGGTTCAGGCAACCGACCCGGATCAGGTTGCGTCGCAGTTGGCGATGCTGGAACCTCGTCTCGATGACCTAAACGCGGCGGTGGATGCGGCCGCAACTGCTCACGGTGACGCCCGTGCCACCTTCGCGGCGCTCGACACGGGCAGCACCGCCGCCGTCGACGCGGCGGCCGATGCCGAGCAGGCACGTTCGGAGTTGGGAGCGCTCGCCGAGGATTACATCCTGAAGCGGACGCAGGCGGTTACGCTTAAGTGGGCCATCGAGAGGTATCGAGAGCGACATCAGGATCCGTTGCTGCTGCGCGCGGGAGAACTTTTCTCGACCCTGACCACGGGACGCTACGCGACGCTCAAGGTGGACACCGACGGTCCCAGCCCCCGGCTCCGGGGCTTCCGCGACGACCTGCGGACGATGGTCGACGTCGACGCGATGAGCGAGGGCACCACCGACCAGCTGTTCCTCGCGCTGCGCCTCGCTGCGCTCGAGCAGTCGGTTGCGGCCGGGGTTGCCCTACCGTTCCTCGCCGACGACCTATTCGTTAACTTCGACGACCGCCGGGCGGAGGCGGGCTTCCGGGTCTTGGTTGAGGTAGCCTGGAGCACCCAGGTGCTGTTCTTCACCCATCACCCGCACCTCGTCCAGATCGCAAAGTCCGTGGTGGGGGCCGAGCTTCATTCCGAATGCGCGCTTGCATGATCGAGCGGGTGAACTTTTTTTCCGGATTTTCTGTGTCAGTGTTCGCTCGTGTCTTTGAGGTCCAGATATGGAGGAGATACCGATGAGTGACGCGGACGATGAGCCTCCGCTGCCGGGCGACCATCAGAGCTGGCGCCTGGTCGTCAACCACGGCCAGCTGTCCGGTTTCCCGGAAGGGGTGATCGTCGGGGCGATCCGAGCGAACTACCGCCGCTTGGGCGTCGACCAGCAATTCGTGCGGGAGATGATCCGCTTCATTTCCCGTCGCATGCTGGAGGTCATCCGAGGCGAAATCTCTTCGACCGCTTTCCCCAATCAAGGCCGCGACGTCGTCGAGGACGTGCACGCCGCCATGTTGGATGCGCTGTTGTCGCCGACCGCCGCCGACGGCGAGGGCCTCCGGAAGTGGTTCAAGTCCACGCTCCGCACGCGTTCGATCGATCACGCGCGCAAGGCCATCATCGCAAAGAAGCGCAATCCGGACACGGTCGACGACCCCGGCGACATGGCGGATCCGCAGACCGAGTTGTTCTCCCATGCGGAGCAGGAAGTCTACGTGCAACGCATCCTGGAAAGCATCCGGGACAAGGACAAGCGCGCGGCCTTCATGCTCCACATGCAGGGGGTGCCCTGCAGCAGCAAGAAAGGTCCTTCGATCGCGAGCATCCTCGGGATCAGCCCGGACACCGCCGCTTCCAGGGTCGCGGCTGTCCAGAAGCAACTAACCAAGAAGATCGGAAATTCGTGATGGAAGACAATCAGCAGGAAAGGGACGAAGCGCTGATCGCATTCCACGAGGAATGCGATATTCCAACCCGCGCCGACGTGGAGCGCTGGGTGGTTCTTCACCCGAAGTTCGCGCATGACATCCGCGAGCACGCAGCCGTCCGTCTGGCCATGCTGGCCGACACCATCGAGGCCGCTGTCGAGCTAGATGACGACATGATCGCCCGGGCCGGGAGCCGCGTGCAGGCCGCCATGTTCGCGGCGGAGGCCGGGGATCGGGTCGTCGACGCAACCGCCGAGGCGGGCCCGACGCTTAATGGCATGCTCAAGTCGGCGGGCCTGACCCAACCGGAACTCGCCCGCCGGCTGCCAATAAAGCGTGTCGTCGTGGCGGACCTTTTCGCCGGCCGCATGCGCGACCTTCGGCCACGCTTTTCGACAGCGATATCGCGGGAGCTCGGCGTGTCGGTGGCGGCATTCAACGTCGCCCATGCGCACGCCGCTCGCATTCCGGCGCTTGGTGGCCGCGCCAAGTCCGTAGGTCAGCCGGTTGTGAACCAACGAACCTTCGAGGAGATCATACGATCGTCCGGGATGAGCGAGGAAGAGATTGCTTACTGGTTGGCCGACGTCTGATGGACGCTTGGAGCGACATCCGGCTCGCCGCGCGCGACTGCCGCACAGCCGCGTTGGCCAAAACAGGTGCCGCTCCGACAGCCCGCCAGCTTGTTGACGCGATGGCCGGCCTGCACGACCTGGAGATCGTCGAGTTCGATCCGGGCACGCGGGCCGGTGACAACGTCCTGGGCTTTTTCGAGCGCGGTTCCGGCATCGTCCACGTCGCGCGCGGTCAGACTATTGAGGATGAGGCTGTCGTCATTGCGCACGAGCTCGGCCATTTCCGGCTGCACAAGGATGCCGAGAGCGACGTCACCGACGTGTCAATGAGGCTTTCCGGCGAACCCGTGGAGAGCGGCGGTGCCCGCGTCGACGGCTATTCCTCGCGCGAGCGAAAAGAGGTGCAGGCCGACGTCTTCGCGGGCGAGTTCTTGTGTCCTTCGGACTGGCTGAGGGCCGAGCTCCTCACCGGCGCTCGGCCGTCGGCGATCGCGGCCCGGCTCGGACTGCCGCGCAACCTGGTGCTGCAGCAGGCCATCCGGGCGCTCCTACTCCCACCCCTCGTCCGCCACGAGATCGAGGAGGGCGAGAACGTCGTCTACGACCTGGATGCAGATCAGCAGGCGGCCGTCGACTGGTCTGACGGGCCTCTCCTGGTCCACGCCGGTCCCGGGACGGGCAAGACGCGCACCCTGGTCGAACGTGTCACGCGCATTCTGAAGGAGGACGAGGCGTCTTCGATCCTCGCGCTCACCTTCTCCAACAAAGCGGCGGAGGAGATGCGCGAGCGACTGTCGGCGGTCGATGCCGACGCTGCGATCGAGATGTGGGTCGGCACCTTCCACAAGTTCGGGCTCGAACTGGTCACCTGCTACGCGGGCCGGATCGGCCGTACCGAGAAGGTCAGGATCTTCGATCCAACGGCCAGCCTCGCGCTGCTCGAGGCCAACCTCGAGCAGCTTCCGCTGCGCCACTACCAGAACTTGTTCGAGCCGGCGCTCGAACTCGCGTTCGTGGTGAGCGCGATCTCCAGGGCCAAGGACGAGCTGATCGGTCCGGAGGAGTACCTCGATGCGGCCGAGGCGGACCTCGCGGCGGCGGACACGGACGAGGCCGCGCGGGAGGTCGCGGAGAAGGCGGTCGAGGTCGGCAATGTCTACGTGATATACGAGCGCTTGCTCGAGGAGGCGGATGCGGTAGATTTCGGCGACCTGATCCGGCACGCGGTCACGCTGCTCAAGGATACCGAGGTCCGGACGGAGGTACTCGGGCGCTACCGCCATCTGCTCGTCGATGAATACCAGGACGTGAACTTCGCCAGTTCCGCGCTCCTGCGCGCGTTTGTCGATGATTGCCGCGACATCTGGGTGGTCGCGGACCATCGCCAGTCGATCTATCGGTTCCGGGGAGCCGAGCCCTCAAACGTCGAGCGCTTCACCGCGGAGTTCGACGGCAAGCGGCTCAGTCTCGGCATCAACTACCGCTCGGGCACGCCGGTGGTCCGCGCCTTCGCCGCCTTCACCGGTGGCATGGCGGGTGGGGCGGCGGCGCAGTGGCGTGCTAACCGCGGGGCGGTCGGCGACGTCACGCTCGAGGTCTGCGCGACCATCGAGGACGAGGCCTGTGCGATCCGCGACCGGGTCGAGCGGCTACGGGCCGCTGGCGTGCCCTACCGGGACCAGGCAATCCTGGCGCGGAGCCATCTCACGCTTGGCCGCCTGACCGCGCTGCTCGAGAGGCTCAACGTCCCCCTACTGTATCTCGGCGACCTGTTCGAGCGCGGCGAGATCCGCGACCTGCTGTCGCTGGTAGCGCTCGACGCCGAGTTCGGCGGGATCGGACTTGTCCGGGTCGCGCAGCTTCCCGCATACGGCGCGACTGAAAAGGACGCCCTGGCGGTGATTGCCTGGGCCGCGGCGGAGAAGCTGCCCGTCATCCAGGCGTTGTCGAGGGCCGCCGAGATCGACGGCCTGTCTGACGCGGGACGCAGCGGGCTCGCAAAGCTGGGCGCGGAGCTCGCCTTCGTCGGCCCAAGCACCTCGCCTTGGTCGATGCTGACCGGTTGGCTGTTCGAGACCGGCGGTTACCTCGATTCCCTCGTTCGGAGTTCGGCCCCGGCAGACCATCAGAAGCTCATTGCGATCTACCACCTGCTCAAGGTATGCGGCGAGCACGATGCGGTCGGCGATGGGAGCAGGAAGCGCCTACTGGAGCGCATCCGCCGCATCGAGCTGCTGAACCAAGATAGCGTCTACCGGGCGATATCGGCGGAGGCGACCGACATCGACGCCGTGCGCGTCCTTACCATCCATGGCAGCAAAGGGCTGGAGTTCCCGGCGGTCCATCTGCCCGCGTTGGCGACGAGATATATGCCGGCGAGCCGCAAGGGCTCGAGGACGCCTGTCTTGGCGAAATACCCGCAGCTGAACATGGCGAAGGACGACCACGACGCCGAGGAGGAGTGCCTCTTCTTCGTCGGCCTGTCCCGCGCACGCGATCATCTGTCGCTGACGCGGGCGGTAAAATACACCACGCAGAACGCGACGGCGTCGAAGTTCCTGGACTCGGTCTCTGCGATACCGGCGACGTCCCGCACGGTTCCCTCCAGTGTGCCGCCGCCGATCGCCCTACCGCCCGTGGTCGTCGAGAGGCGGACCAGCTATTCCGCCAGCGAGCTTGAGACCTACATTCGCTGTCCCGCGAGATACCGGTACGAGCAGCTGATGGGCTTGCGCGGCGGCGCCGACGGGGCCGCGTTCCTTGACTTTCACCGCTGCGTGCGCCGGACGCTAGCATGGAACCAGGACCGTCGCGCCGCAGGCGTCGCGACTAGCGCAGCGGAGTCGCTGGCGTATCTCGATGAGGTCTGGGCGGAGCGCGGCCCTGTTGGCCACGGTTTCGAGGTATACTACCGGCAGGCCGCGAACAGGATGGTGGCCAATGGGGCTGTCTTCATCGCTACCGAGGGGGGCGCGTCTGTCGACGGGGAACTCGACGTCACGATCGCCGGGCGCACGGTCACGATGGAGCCTGACCGTCTAGTAGAGGCCGGTGGCGTGGTGCGCGTGCAGCGGATCCGGACCGGCCGGCAGACGAAGGGCGAGGGGGACAAGCCAATCTACGGTGCGTTTCGCTTGGCGGCGCAGAAGCGGTTTCCGGGCAGGACGATCTCTGTCGGGGCCTATTATCCCAGCGACGGTGAGACGCGGGAGTTCCCAGCCGGCAAGGAGGACAAGGCCATCAAGGCGTTTGAGGGCGCGATCAACGGGATAGAGGCTGGGCAATTTCCTGCCAAGCCGGACGATCCGCGCTTCTGCCCAAACTGCCAGTGCTACTTCATCTGCGGCACATAGAACGGGAAGCTAACTCGCCAGTTCTCAGTTACGAATGTCCGCTAGCCCAATCTGCGCCCCCGAAAGGTGTCGTTCCGGATCGTCCGCAAGCTCAGACCTTGGCGAAAAGGCTTATGACGATCAACGAATGGCGGGTGTCGCAAATAACCGGACGTTCCCAGTCGCGCTGCCGAAGGGAAGGAATGTCCCAGGCCCGGCCGTGCATCAAAGAACGCAGCGACCCGAGGTGACCCGTCCATTCACGTCCAGCCTTTTCCACGAATCCAGATCGTGCTATTAATGCTCTCGGCGACTTCGCAAGTTTATGATTTTGTTGTGAAATCAACCGCTTAGGTGGCGCCCCAGAAAGCTCTTCTGGCACCATCACTTCTCAAGTGATTGAGAGCGTTGGGGGATCATCGCAAGATGGTCCCCCAAGTTCGTTCTGCTACGATAAACTGCTACGGTTTGGTGCCGATAGTCCGCAGCGAAAGTCCCGGAAATCTGCGGGAAATGGTCCGCGCGGCTGTTACGGCTTCAATTCCCGTTTTGTGCCCGAAGGGAGCACCTTCGTGGTTACCGATTTTGACGTCCGACGTGACGTGCCCTGCGACCTTCAAGCTACTCTCCACCGTATCGAGCTGGAGACCCGCAAAAACCGGGTAATTTCTGGCGAAGCGGGCTGGTTTGATGACGTCGAGGCTTCGGGGCGCACCAAGGGCATCGTTCGGACCAATTTCCATCATGCCCGGCGTTGATTTCGCCG
>NZ_JAZFAX010000032.1:0-51156 GCF_036352595.1 Novosphingobium resinovorum | reverse complement strand
CCGGGGCGTTCGTATCGAAACATGTTTCGAAATCAGTTTCATCTCTCACTGGTAACCTCGCCATTCATTGCGGCGAAACTTAACAACCTCGGAGCATCTGAAAATGTGGGGGATCTTTACCGCTTACAGTCCACCGTTCTTACTGCGGTGACGAAAGATCTCGTCATCTCGCCCGGGTCGACCATCCGTGCGCTCGCGACACCGTTACGGGAGTAGCCGGGCTGGTCGACCAGATGAGGATCCCGGTATTAAACCGTGAAACTGGGTTGCAGGAAAGGCGCTGTGGTCACCGCCAGGTTGATTTGGCCGTATGCACCGGTGGCCGGCGTGCGGAGGTTCGGTCCGCACGCCAGTTCCACGAGGCAACCGGCGACCCGGTCTTCGCTGATACGGAGCCGGAGGTCGTGCCGGAAAATGCCGATCCTTGCCCACCGGGCGCTTTGCGCCTCCATTTCGCCAACGCCTCAAAAGCGTGGGGCCCTGTTGCACCGTCTTCGTCATAGCTTTGCAGTGAAAACGGCGCCGACCGTCCGCGGATCGGACTGCGTCGCGGTCGCCTGCAAGGGCGTGACCGACTGGAGGTTGACGTAAGTCTTTATTCGCTTGTTGGTGAGGTTACGAACATATCCCGTCAAACTGAACCTGCCATCCCCCGACGTCCACGTGGCGTTGAAATTGGCCAGCAAGTTCGGCTTCTGCCGGAGGTAGGCCAACCCGCCCTGTGCGGCGAGCGCAGGAGAGGTGTACAGGACGTCATAGCTCGATCGCGCGATTGCCTCCGCATGCAGATTCAGGCTCGCCCCTGCGTCGAGCCTAAATTCGTGGTCGAAGAAAACCGTACCCGTGGTGGGCGCGAAGCCCCATAACTCGCGCTGAGCGACCGCCTCGGCAAAGCCTGCAGGCAGGTCATGAAATTTCGATTCGATATGACTGAAGTTCAATCCGATCCGGTCCGCGGAAGTCACCTGGAACAACGTCTCGATTTCAGCGCCGGTCATCCTGAGGGGAACGTTGAACAATACAGCGCTGGCCGGGTTGCTCAGGTCAAGCTGCACGCTCGCCTGGTAGCCGGCATAACTGTAGTGAAAGAGGCCGACGTTCACCTGAAGCCGACGGCCGAAGAACCGGTTCTTGCTGCCCACTTCGAACGCCGTCAGTTTTTCCGATTCGTATGGGAAAGCAGTAGGAACGTTGCCGGCACCCGTGCCGACCTGGACGTCTCCGGGCAGGAAGGCGGTCGAGATGGAACCATAGAGCAGGCTGGTTGGCGTCAGGTCATACTCGGCGCGGACTTTGTAGGTCACGTTCTTGAAGGTGCGTCGCCCCGCTTGGCCAGCGACAGTGATGCTCGAGGGCGATTCCGGCAAACCGGCAGACGCGGAATTGGCCGGCGCCACGGCACAACCGCTGAGGCCTCCCAGAGGCGTATTGCAGAATACATTCAGATTTGATGTGTAGACTTCCTGCGTGGCCACGGCGGTCTTGTCATAGCGAATGCCTGCAGTCAGGCGCAGCGCCGAAGCAACGGGGATGGTTGCTTCGGCGAATATGCCGACATCCCGCGTTTTCCGACGTATATTCGCTTCAAACAGGGAGCCATTCGATGCTTCCCAGGCGTTACGATTACTGCTTCGAATATCGTTGTAGTAATAAAATAATCCGGTCTGCCAGTGGATTTGCGAATCTTCGCCTGATGACAGACGCAATTCATGCGTAATAAATTCGTCGTGCGGCGTCGAGACAATTTGCTTAAGGGTCCCTCCGCCTGGCCCGACGACGAATACTTCGGCATCCTGTTTCCATGTCCGATAGGCTGGAAGGTAGGTCAACTGCGCGTCCCCGATGTCGAGGCGCGCTTCTGCCCATAGTTGTCGGAACTTTGTATTGGCACTGCCGACCGAGTAATCCTGGTATTCGACCTTGGCTGGTTCGACGAGGTTGCCTGAAACCCCACCGTTGTACAAGCGCTTGTCCTGGAAGGCGCCACCCACGAGAAGAGTAAGTCGATCACCCGGCTGGATCAGAAGCTTGGCCTTCGCTTCATTCACCCGGCTCGCCCCAAAACCCTTGCCGACGTCGACTCCATCGCGCTCATAGTGGTTCGCTGCGACACGCAGGCCCAACTGGTCTTCCACCAGCGGCACATTGATCGCACCCGACACGTGAAGAAGATCGTAGCTTCCCGCTTCGACTGCGCCCTCGACGCCAAACCTGCCGAGATCGGGATTGCGGGTGTGAATCGCCACCAAGCCTGCGGTAGCGCTACGCCCATACAGGGTGCCTTGGGGTCCACGCAGGACCTCGACCCGATCAACGTCGAAGTTCCCGCCAATGCCGCTGTAGACGCCATCGACATAGAGGGCGGTCGCGGGAACGCCGGAAAGGGTTTGCCCGGCGAGCCCGCCGTTGGAGGACACCCCGCGAATGGTGATGCCGGCACTTGGACTGTCATTGCCGGTGGGTTCGTTCGTCACGCCTTCGGATTCCCCTCCAGAAACGCCAGGTACGGTTTCCAGGATGCTTCGAAGGGTGAACTTGCCGCGCGCCAGCAAGTCCTCTCCGCTTTGGACTGTCACGGAGGCGGCCGTCTTTTGCACGTCGCTGGACCGTCGTTCGGCCGTCACGATGATATCTTGCAGGACCTGTGGTTCGTTGCGAGTGGGCGGAGCGGGGGCAGCGCGTGAGGCGATCGGCACGCACAAGGCGCCGATCGAAAGCGCCGCTACTGCGGTTCCAACTCGAAGCGAGCGACGACGCGCCCCGGATGAATGGTCCTGCATATCGATTCCTCCCCTTTTTTCGGACGGCTCGCCTCGCCCACGAAAAGATGCTCGTGTCGTGGTTGCGGCGGCGCTCTTGATGGCGATGCTTCCTGGACGCGACATTTCGAGAAAGCAGAGCCGAAAACTAGTGGCCACAATTAAGTCTTTGGAGGGCCGGGTGCCGATGCCGCCGGATCGCCGCGCGACCGCGCCCGTCTCCTTCATCAGTGAGAGGAAATGGGCCGGTGCATCACGACAACCCTTGTCCGCGAGGCGTGCAGGTCGGAGTACGACCGGAGGCTGAGGCAATAACGTCAATTACAAAATAAACATCTATTGCCATATAACGATAATTCGTGTATTTAAATCCGGCTGCGTGCGTGCGCTGCGCCCTCTTCGCTCAGGGCAGGCGAACGCATGTTCTCACCAAGAGACCGGATGATTGCGATGTTAAGTGAACTTGAGTATCTGTGCAGCCGCGCCGGCGACCGGGTCGGCAGCGGCATGCCGCCTGCGACGCTCGCAACCCCCGAACAGATCATCGACGATGCGCGCAACGGGCGCATGTTCATTCTGATTGATGACGAAGATCGCGAGAATGAGGGTGACCTCGTCATCCCCGCACAAATGGTCACGCCCAATTCTATCAATTTCATGGCAACCCATGGCCGGGGCCTGGTCTGCCTCGCCTTGTCTCGCTTGCGTTGCGAGCAACTGGCCTTGGAACCGATGAGCCGCGAAAACGGCACCCGGCACGAGACGGCCTTCACGGTTTCCATTGAAGCCAGGTGCGGTGTGACGACGGGAATTTCGGCGGCAGATCGAGCGCGAACGGTTTGTGTCGCAATCGATGCGACGACGACGGCCCATGACCTCGTGACGCCGGGCCACGTGTTTCCTTTGATCGCGCGCGACGGCGGTGTGCTGGTAAGGGCCGGCCATACCGAAGCCTCGGTAGATATCGCTCGCCTAGCGGGGCTCAATCCCTCTGCCGTGATATGCGAGATCCTGAACGAAGACGGGACTATGGCCCGTCTGCCGCAGCTCCAGCCTTTCGCGGAACGGCACGGACTGAAAATCGGCACGATCCGTGACCTCATCGCCTATCGTCGCCGCTTCGATCATCTCGTCGAATGCGTATCGAGCACGACCTTTACATCCGAACACGGCGGGGACTGGCGTCTCCTGACCTATCGCAACAAGGTCGATGGCACTGACAATTTCGTGCTGCAAAAAGGCGAGGTGATCCCTGATGGCGAAACGCTCGTCCGGATGCACACAGCCTCGCTCCTGTCTGATCTACTGGGCGAGCAGGGGCCTCGCGAGCGCGCCATTCCCCTTGCTATGGAGAAGATCGCCAAGAAGGGCACCGGCTTGATCGTGCTCCTCGTCCCGCGGACAGATACGGGGCTGAGCCTTCACAGCGTGCGCCCCGCAGATGCCGAGGTGGATCGGCGCAGCTATGGGGTCGGGGCGCAGATACTGGCTGACATGGGCGTCCATGACATGATGCTGCTGACCAGTTCGAAACGTCCACATCCCGCCGCGCTGGAGGGCTACGGTCTTCGGATCGTGCGTACCGAGCCGCTCGACGAATAGATTCCGAGGGATGCAATTCTTCGTAAAGGAAGCTGCAAATGATATTCGACGCCGCCACGTTTCGGAAAATCCTGGGTCACTATCCGACGGGCGTGTGCGTCGTTAGCGCAGTGACCGCAGACGGGCGCCCTATCGGCATGACTGTGGGAAGCTTCACGTCCGTGTCACTCGAGCCGCCACTTGTGGGTTTTTTTCCGGACCGCAAGTCGACCAGTTGGGCAGCTATCGAAGCGATGGGTCGCTTCTGCGTGAATATCCTGGCTCGAGACCAGGACCGGCTTTGCCGCAAATTCTCCGCGGCCAGCGCGGACCGTTTCACGGACGTTGTCCATCGCCTCTCGCATCATGGGTCGCCCATTCTGGACGGTGCCGTGGCCTGGATCGACTGCACGATCCATTCCGTGACGGAGACCGGCGACCATCTGCTCGTATTGGGCGAAGTGCAGGCCATGGCCGCCCAGCCGTCGGCGTCCCCCCTCGTCTTCCTGCGTGGCAAGCTGGGGCACGTGATCGACATCGAAGTGTCGAGGCCATGACGAGCATTAGCCTGGCGTCGGTGGGGCTTGGCCCCACCCATCCGGATCCTGGCGCGCAGTCGCGGTGCCCGCCTCGCGTGGTGCCTGGTCGAGTAACTCCGCCAGCCGCTGTGCGAGGCGGTTTTCCTCGCCGATGCGGAATGTGGTCAGGACATAGCGGTCGGGGCGCACGAGGAGGACGCGGTCCTCGCTGCCGCCTGCCGCTTCGAGAAGAACGCCGGCTGGATCGAAGACAGCCTCTATCCCGTCAGGCAGTTCGCCCAGCGCGCCTTCGGATTTCACGACCAGGATTTTAGGCGCAAGGGAATCCAGGGCGGGGCTCCCGGCCAGCTCGACGATCGAGCCGGGCGGTGCCCGAAAGGTGATCAGAGCGAAGCCGTCGCCCAAGACATCGTCCAGGAGAGATGAGGATCCATCCTCGCGAATGACCATGGGTTGGGGCAACAAGCGACCGACCAGGGTATGTCGGGTGCCCTGCTTGTCAGGCAGGATGAGCCCGGACGTGAAGCGCGGCTTGGGCTTGTACTTCATCTGGCTGAAATAGTCCCGGCAGCGGGGCCACAGACCCATGACACGAAACAGGGTTTGGGTCAGATGACCCATGACCTTGTTGCGGGGTCCCATGATCCGGCCCATGCGCAAGGCGAGCCGGATCATCTCGCGCACATGATCGCGTCGCTCGCTTTCGTACGTCTCAAGAAGACATTGCGAAGCGCGGCCCGAGGTGACCCACGCGAGTTTCCAAGCTAGGTTATGCGCGTCGCGGATGCCACTGTTCATGCCCTGTCCGGCGAACGGCGGAGTCAGATGACACGCATCGCCAGCGAGGAAGACCCGACCAAGCGACCAAGTCGGCGCCAGTCGCGCGTGGAACGTGTAGACCGTCTTGCGATTGACGCGACTGGCGGGATGCACTCCATGCGACGAAAGCAGCGCTGCCACGGTCGCTTCCTGGACCATGACCTCGGGTTCCTCTCCGTCCAGCAGCTTGAATTCGAATCGCCGGGTCCGATCCGGTCCCGGAAGGGCAATGCAAGGTCGACGTGCATCGCAATACACGATCGTTTCCTTGCTCGTCGTCGGCGAGTCTTCGAGATCGACGATCAGCCATTTTTCCTGGAACGTCTCCCCGTCGAGGGAAAGCCCCAGGGCGGTGCGCACCTCGCTGCGCGCGCCATCGGCCCCGACGAGGTAGTCGCATCGTACAGCTCGGCGCATGCCTTTCGCGTCGACAAGGTCAACGTCCACGCCATCGCCCCGCTGCGCAAACCCAAACAAGGTCCAGCCAAAGAGCGTATCCACGCAGGGCGATTCATCGAGCGCCTCGCGCAGTTGTGCTTCGAGGCGCGGTTGGCGGAAGGCATTGCGGCGAGGATAGCCGTAGGGCTGCTCGCGGGGTTCGACCTTGAGAAAGGTGCGCCCCCCGGGGGTCAGATATTCCGAGCCATATCCCGCGACGATCCCGGGCAGCACCGTGCCGATCACGCCGGCCGCCTGCATCGTGCGAAGTGACTCGTCGTCGATAGATACCGCACGAGGTTCCTGGACCGTCATTTCGTTCCGCTCGACCAACAGCGCGTGTGCGCCGTAGCGCGACAGAAGGTTGGCAAGCGTCAACCCCGTCGGGCCGCCTCCAATCACTACCACCGAGTACCGCTGGGCTGAGCGTCGGTCCGGCATGGAGTGCGTACTGCAGGTAGCTGCCATGTCGATCGCTTTATGCCTCCGCATGGATTGTGTTGGTGAGCAACCCCACGCCAGGAATGTCGATTTCGACGACGTCACCGGCCTTCAGCCATACCGGAGGCTGGCGCTTGGCTCCGACTCCACCAGGCGTACCGGTGACAATGACATCGCCCGCTGCCAAGGGCGTGAATGTCGAAATATAGGCGATGAGGCTGGGGATCGGAAAAATCATGTCCGCGGTAGGCTGCGATTGCATGACTTCGCCGTTCAGGCGTGTCGTCACCGACAAGTCGGCCGGATCCGGTATTTCGTCGGGGGTGACCAACCACGGGCCGAAGGCTCCGGTTCCCGGAAAATTCTTGCCCGGCGTGAACTGCCGCGTGTGCCACTGCCAATCACGGACGGACGCATCGTTGTAGCAGCTGTAGCCGGCGATATGTCCGAGCGCATCGGCCTCGTCGATCTTCCTCCCAGCCTTGCCGATGACGATGGCAAGCTCCCCCTCATAGTCCAGCATCGTCGAAACCTTGGGGAGAAGGATTGGCCGACCATGTCCGACCTGGCTGTCTGCGAAGCGCGTGAAGATCGACGGAAATTCAGTCTTGTCCCGGCCAGTCTCCTGACGATGGGTCTCGTAGTTGTGACCGATACAGAAGATCTTGTCCGGGTTGCCGATCACCGGCGTGAATGTCACGCTATCAATCGGAAGACGCGCGGCGGTCGTCTTCACGGCGCGGACGGCATCGAGGGCACCGGCGGAAATGACGGACTTGAGGTCGGGGAACCGGCCTTCCAGCTCTCCCCCGGAATCGATGATGTCGGCATTCTCGACGATGCCGTAGCTTGCCCGGTCGCCTGCAAGGAAACTCGCCAATTTCATTCCTGATTCTCCGTTAACGGGTGCGGTCAGCTGCGCAGGAGCCCTTGGCCCCAGCTATTGAGCGTACGTTGCTCGTGCGGCCATTGGCCGACCGGGCGTCCATGATCGACCAGCTCGAGTTCGGCCGAGATTTCGACCCAGTTCCCGTCGGGATCGTGGACAAAGAGAAAAAGGTTATTGCCTGGCCCGTGGCGGCCCGGCCCCCACTGGATCGGAATATGCTCCGATGCCATGTGATCGGCCCAGTCGCGGATCATGTTCCAGTCGCTCGTTTCATAACAATGATGGTCGAGACGGTCTTCAGCCGCTTTGAAGACGGCAAAACTATGATGCTCTCGGCTGCAGCGCAGGAAGGACGTGCGCACGCATCCCTCTGCGTCAAGCACGTCGTCCGAAAGGGTGAACCCAAGCCCCTCGGTAAAGAAGCTCACAACGTCGGCAGGGGTGCGACTCGCCACGACGACATGCTGCAGCCGCGCGGGCAACTTGCGCACCTTCTCAGCCGACGGCTGTGGATCTCGGGGAAGACCAAAAACGAAGCGATTGCCGTCCGGATCGCTTGTTTCGATCGCGTCTCCGAGAAGATGGGCATTACTTCGCCGAAAGCTGTAGCCTGCCTGGACGATGCGGTCCGCGAGGCGCTCAAGTTCATCCTGATCCGGGAGCGCGAAGCCGGCGCGCAAGAGAGTCTTCGGCGCTCCCAACCTGAATATCAGGTTTCGATCAGGGCCCGAGGCGACGATGGCATCATCATCGACCCGCACGTCATAGCCCATCGCCCGTTCATAAAAGCAGGCCAAGCCTCTCGGATCGGGACTTGCCATCTCCAGGAAATGAAGGCTCGCGACAAGCGTATCGGTCGGACGCCCCTGTCTGAACTGGGCACAAGACATGTCGTACTCCACGAGAAGGAACGACCACCTCGGCCGCTTTGACACCAAAATTCCTATATATCAGGAATAATGTTGTCAATCGCGATCTTCGTTGGATATACTCAGCCCACCTGCTGACCCCGCCGCGCAGCGGTGTCGGATCCCGGGCTGCCTGTTGCGCCCAACGGAGAGGATCGATGGCAATACTATTTCCCGCGACTGCCGAATTCATCGGTGCACTCTATGCCCCGTGCCGCTTCGAAGGCTCGGTCAACGATCTGGAGGTTGAGGGCACTGTTCCAACCGAACTTGAAGGGACCTTCATCCAGGTCGCGCCGGACCCGGCCTACCCCCCCATGTTGGCCAACGACATATTCTTCAATGGGGACGGCGCCGTGACCGCTTTCCGGTTTTCCGGTGGGCATGTCGATTTCCAGCGCCGCTACGTCGAGACCGACAGGCTCAAGGCACACCGAGCCGCGCGCCGCTCCCTACACGGGATCTATCGCAATCCCTTCACTGACGATCCGGCCGTCGCGGGCGCCAGCGCCACGACGGCAAACACCAATGTGATCGCGTTTGGTGACCATCTCCTGGCCTTGAAGGAAGACAGCCTTCCCGTGGCACTCGACCCCGTCACGCTCGAGACGATCGGCAATTGGGATTTCGCCGGACAAATAGGAGACGGGCCGTTCACCGCCCACCCCAAACGCGATCCAGAGGACGGCAGCCTGCTGGCGTTCGGATACGAGGCGCGTGGTATCGCGTCCCGGGACATCGTCTACTACGAGTTCGACGCCATCGGCTGCAAGCGCCGCGAAACATGGGTGGAGGCGCCCTACGCGGGAATGGTCCATGACTTTGCCGTCACGCCGAATTTCGTCATATTTCCCGTCCTGCCTGCGACCGCCGACCTTGAGCGAATTATGGCCGGCGGACGTCATTTCGAATGGCAGGCAGAGCTCGACTTCCAGTTCGGGATCATGCGACGCGGTGGCGACGGGAGCGATATACGCTGGCTTAAAGCGCCCAATTGCTTCCAGGCGCATGTACTCAACGCTTTCGAGACGGGCGACCTAATTCATCTCGACATGCCCAGTGCGAGCGGAAACGTTTTTCCCTTCTTTCCCGAAGCGAACGGCAGTTCACCGCTGGCCCACGAGCTTCACTACGAATTGACCCGCTGGACCTTCGACCTCGCCAATCCCGGCGAACCGCCTTTGCGAACGACGCTTTACGACGCCCCTTGCGAATTCCCGCGCTGCGACGAGCGCGTTGTCGGCCGGCCTTACCGCCATGCCATCATGCTGGGTTGCAACATGCGGCTATTTGCAAGTGAGCGCATGGGGCCTCCGCCGTGGCAATTCTTCAATCA
The DNA here is from genome assembly GCF_036352595.1 of Novosphingobium resinovorum. GTDB lineage: Bacteria > Pseudomonadota > Alphaproteobacteria > Sphingomonadales > Sphingomonadaceae > Novosphingobium > Novosphingobium resinovorum_B. Next base: position 41,446 of record NZ_JAZFAX010000032.1, on the reverse strand, counting down.
GCTCGTCCGACTGGACCTTTCGACCGGGCTGGCGGAAAGCTGGTGTGGGGGCGACGCCGAATGCTTCCAAGAACCAACCTTTGTTCCGCGTGGCCCATCGGCAGCAGAGGGCGACGGCTTCATCCTCGCACTCCTCAACCATCTCGAAAGCGCGACCACCGAACTGGTGATCCTCGATACTCGTGACATCGCCCAAGGCCCTGTCGCTACGGTCCGACTGCCGCTGCGCCTGCGCATGAGTCTTCATGGAAGCTGGGTCGCAACACCGCCCTTCCCCAAGCCCTGAAGGGCGCGAGACAATCCCACCTGATAAGGATCGAATGATGTCCCGGAAACCTCCCTATGATGACTTCAATGGTCAATACATCGACGGTTCGTGGCGAAGCGGGCAGACAGGCAAGAGCCTCTCCAACCATAATCCCTTCGACGGCAGCGTGATTGGCGAAATCACGCTAGCGAGCAAAGCGGATCTGGATGCCGCTTACAAGGCTGCTGCCCAAGCGCAGAAATCCTGGGCGGCATCCTTGCACAGCGAACGTACTGCGCTCTTCCTGCGCGTCCTCTCAATTCTTGACGCCCGCAAAGATGAGATCATCGGCTGGTTGGTCCGCGAGGCTGGTTCAACGCTGCTGAAGGCAACCCTCGAATGGGGCGCTGTCCGAGCCGGAACGCTCGAAGCCATGGCGCTGCCTTCTAGAGTCGCGGGCAGGATCATGCCGATCGACGTCCCAGGCAAGCAGAGCTTCGTGTATCGCGAGCCGCTTGGGGTGGTCGGCGTCATCAGTCCGTGGAACTTTCCCATGCATCTTTCCCACCGCTCAATTGCGCCAGCGCTTGCCCTCGGCAATGCCGTGGTCGTTAAGCCGGCCGATGATACGCCGGTCACGGGCGGGCTCTTGCTCGCGAAGATCTATGAGGAGGCCGGGCTGCCCCCTGGCCTCCTGAACATAGTAATCGGCGATGTCGCCGATATCGGCGATGCCTTCAGCCTGCATCCCATACCTAAGCTGATTTCCTTCACGGGTTCGACACGCGTCGGCAAGCAGATCGCCGCCCTTGCGGCCACCGGCCCGCACCTCAAACATGTCGGCCTGGAACTTGGCGGCAACGCACCGATCGTCGTGCTCGACGATGCGGACCTCGAACTTGCTGTCCGGGCGGCGGCCTTCGCCCGCTTTCTCCACAATGGCCAGATCTGCATGAGCGGAAACCGCATTATCGTCGACGCCCGCGTCCATGACGCGTTCCTCGAACGTTTTGTGGCACACGTCCGCACTTTCAAGACAGGCGACCCAGCCGATCCGGCAACAGTCATAGGCCCGCTCATGAACGCCAGGCAAAAGGCGGCGGCCTTGCGCAGCATCGCCGGTGCCCGAGACGCCGGCTTCGCGGCGCAATTGTCAGGCGAGGCCGATGGGCTACTGGTACCGCCCCACATCTTTTCCGGCGTCACCAATGACAGCACCCTCGCACAGGCCGAGCAATTCGCGCCGATCGCCCCGATCATCAAGGCCGCCGACGAAGCGGAAGCCTTGCGGTTTGCCAATGCGACTGAGTTCGGCTTGTCGAGCGCCGTCTTCACGCAGGACGTCGCCCGGGGCATCCGCTTCGCCCGGCGCGTCGAGGCTGGCATGACCCATGTGAATGACATCTCGGTCCAGGACAGTCCGTTCAACATGTTCGGGGGCGAGAAGAATTCAGGCATCGGCCGTTTCAACGGCGACTGGATCATCTCGGAGCTGACCACCGACCACTGGATCACGGTTCAGGACACCCCGCGCCAATACCCTTTCTGAAATGGTCTGTCGCGTGGGACCAGCCGCCGGCCGTTCGAACCGCGAGGCATTCGACGTGCAGGAACAGGGACGGCGCGCGATCAGCGCGCCTGCAACTTTTCAGACACACGCCGTCCGGCAGCGTCCACACTGGCGAAGGCGGCCTCGTAACGATCGCGCTGATCGGCAAAGGCACCTGCGGCAACGACAAGTCCGATGCTGCCGAGCACGATCTCGTCAGCGCCAAATATCGGTGCGGAAATTCCCATGAGGCCGGGATCGAGCTCGCCCGTAGTCGCCAGCACCGTTTGCCTGCGAAGCTGGCGGACGGACCGCTTGAAACCGTCCCAGTCGCTACCGAGACCGGCCTCCTCCACCCCTTGGGGATCGCTGTCGTAGAACCGGCGCAGCGGCCGAGACGTCAGGTTCGCCAAGATAATTTTCGATGCGGAGCCTCGCGTCAGGGGCATGGGGCGTCCGCGCTCGTAACTGATCGCAAAGCTCGGCGGTCGCACCACATACTGGTCGATGCACATGACCTTTAGCCGGTAGATCCGGCACAGCAGCCCGATCGCACCGGTATCGACGCTTTCGGTCAGCGTGCGAAGCACGTCCCTCGCCGCATTCGCGAGCGGGTCAAATCGCCGGGCAACACGGTCCAGTTCGATGATCCCAGGCCCCAGCATATACCGCCCGGCCTTTTCACTCACGAGAAGGCCAGCCTCGACGAGGCTCCGCACATACTGATAGGCGGTACTGCCGGAAAGCCCGAGTTCGACCATGACGGCATCGACTGTCCACTCTGGTCTTTCGATCGTAAAAAGGCCGAGAACTGACAAGACACGATCTGCGGTGGACATCATTTTCCCCATGCCCTGCTTAGCTGGTCAACCGCAGGCACGCAGTCCTTTAAAGGTGGAGGCGCGACGAGGGCAAGGTGAGATATCCCCCTGCACCGCCACTACTCTCTGCGAATCCTACCGGAAAAGTGGTCTTGGCAACGAGCCGAACGCTATCGCCGCCAAATGCTCTGACACGCCCGCCGATAGTCAAGGGTAAGCGCCGCCCCAGGAGGCTGCCGTGCGACCATGTGGTGTCGAACGCTACCATCGCGCTTGCCGGTTTCGGCAGGCAAAGAGGCGCCCGCCCGCGATGGGCAGCAGACCAAGCCGCCCTCACGGCCTTAGCTGCGTGCATCGGCCATGAGGGCGCAAACAGCTTTGGCTAGAAGGGATAGCGGGTCGGCGAGGAACCGATGGTCATCCACTGCCAGTGCGTGAATTCATCCCAATTGGTCGTACTGCCGAAACGGGAGCCGTTGCCCGATTGCCCTATTCCACCAAAGGGTATGCCTGGCAGGTCCGAAATCGTCTGGTCGTTAATGTGGACCATGCCTGCACGGATCTGGCTGGCGACTCGGAGACCGCGCTCCAATGAGGCAGTCTGTACGGCGCTGGACAGGCCATATTCAGTATCGTTGGCAATCCGGATCGCGTCTTCCTCGTCCTCAGCGACAACGACAGGTGCGACTGGGCCAAATATCTCCAGATGATAGGCGGGCACCTGGGGGTTCACGTCTGCCAGTACGGTAGGCCTATAGAACGGTCCCTCGCCCAGCCCGCCGGTGAGAAGTCGAGCTCCGGCGGTGACCGAATTGCGCACGATCTCGTCGATGTTCGACAATTGCCGGGCATTGATGATGGGTCCGATCGCCACGCCTTCCCCGCGATAAGGGTCCCCAACCTTGAGCTGCGCCGCCTTGCGCGTAAGGATCTCAAGATAGTCATCGACGACCTTGCGATCGACGATGTGTCGGCCGCTCGCCATGCAGATTTGCCCCTGGTGGAGAAAAGAGCCCCAGGCGCCGGCGGACGCGGCAGCTTCGAGATCTGCGTCGTCAAGGACGATGAAAGGACTTTTGCCTCCGAGTTCAAGTGCGACCTTCTTGAGGTTCTTGCCTGCCAGTTCGCCTACCCGGCGGCCCACTCCCGTAGAGCCGGTAAAGGTCACCAACCTGACCTGCGGCAGGCTGATCAAGGCCTCGCCGACGTCGCCACCACCATTCACAATGGTGAAAAGACCGGCGGGTACACCCGCCTCTTCAAACATGCGCGCCAGGATCGCGCCACCGACGATCGGGGTCTGGGGGTCGGGCTTGAGAATGACTGCATTGCCAAGAGCGATCGCGGGCGCAACCGAACGCATTGCCAGCAGCATGGGAAAATTCCAGGGCGTGATGACCGCCACCAGCCCGAGGGGAACCCGCCGGGCAATGCTGAGCTTCGTGGGATCCGGATGCGGCAAAACCTGGCCATCGGGCGAGATCAGCAAGGCGGCGGAATGAATGAGTTCGCCGATCGTGCCATTCAACTCGGTCTCTGCCTTACCTCTCACGCCGCCGGTCTCGCGCATGATCAGCCCGACGATCTCCTCCTTTTCCTGAGTAAGCAGGTCAGCCGCGCGGCGCATGATCGCGGCGCGCTCTTCGGCGGGAGTCGCCGCCCAGATCTGCTGTGCCGCCATCGCCCGGCGAGCGAGGTCTGGCAGCGCAACGAGATCAATGGCGCCGACCCGGCCCAACTCGTCGCCGGTCGCGGGTTCGACCACCGAGATCAACCGCGTGGCCTTGCGCCAGTGGCCGTCGAAAATATGATCCGACCAGACGGCGGGGTCGGTCAGCGGCAGTGTTTTGCTCATGATGCTCTCCAAATGACACAGCAGGTCTCGCGCTGGCGATATCCCGGATGCGCGCAAGGGCGCGGGATGGTCCGCTTCCGGATGCGAGACAGGGTCCGCGAGCGGTACCCATCGCGCCGACGGAAACCAGCGGAAGGAATTAAAATTATCCTCCCACTCGTTTGCCAATCCTCGCCGCGCTTAGGAGATCGGTGGCGGGTCTGTTCTCGTCGCTTTTTCAACGAAACAACGGCGGATGATCAAAAATGCGTACTGAGCTGTTGAGGCCCGGGGCCGTGCCAAGTGATGTCGCCGCCTTCAACTCCGCGATGGCGGAGCGTTTCGCAGGGTTGCCAAGCCTTTGGGAAATCGGCGTCGAGGCCGCGCGAAACGGTGGTTTCATGCCAACATCGCCCCCTGCCCCCGATGCGTTCGACATCGTGATCACCAAAGACGTATCGCTGCATGTCGTGCCCCATCCTGCGCCAAAAGCCGTACTGCTCCATATCCACGGCGGCGGCTTCATGCTTGGCGGTGCGGGGTTTCAGGATGCGATGCTAGCACGCATGGGCGCGAACGCCCAAATGACGTGTGTCAGCGTTGAATATCGGCTGGCGCCCGAGCATCCCTACCCCGCAGCGTGGGATGATTGTGAAGCGGCAGCATTATGGCTGGTCGATAACGCGTTCGATCGCCTGGGTGCGTCGAAGTTTGTCATAGCCGGCGAATCCGCCGGGGCCTTGCTGGCTGTCGCGACGTTGTTGCGGATGCGCGAGCGGGGGCTGCTTGGTCGCTTCAGGGGCGCTGCGTTGAGCTTTGGAGTGTATGATTCCACTATGAGCCCAAGCCAAGCCCAGGCCCATAGCGGCGTATTGAAGGCTCGGGACATCGAAAAGATCGTGGAGAGCTATGCGCCGGAGGCCGCGCAACGGCGAGCTCCAGACCTGTCTCCACTCTATGCCGACCTGCACGGGCTGCCTCGTGCATTGTTCACGGTTGGAACGCTGGACGCGATGCTCGACGACTCCATGTTCATGTACTGTCGTTGGCTGGCGGCTGGAGGCGAGGCTGAAATCGCACTGTACCCTGGAGCTGATCACGGGTTCATCGAGACACCGCATCCATCGGCCCGCGCCGCGAATGATCGGATCGACCGGTTTCTCGCACAATGCGTGGAGGGCTTGTGAGCACCCCCGTCACTGCCAGTTGGCCCCGCCGCCCGTCCCTCGCCACCACGTCCGCGATCGGATGCGCGATCTGCCTGGCGTTTGGCTTGATCCCGCTGTTCATGGGAATTTTCCCGGTCTTCCTGGGTCCCGTCTCCCACGAATTCGAATGGGGTCTGTCAGTCTTTCCACAAGCGCCCCTGATCGTGGGCCTTACCGCCGCCGTCATCGGCCCGTTCGTTGGTAGGCTGGTCGATCGCAAAGGGGTACGGTTTCTCCTGCCTGCGGGCCTTGCCATATTGACTATGGGCCTCTTTTCGCTGTCGCTGATGAATGGTTCAATCGCGGCTCTCTATGCCGCCGCCATCGTAGTCGGGCTGGGCGGGACGATCGCCGGTCCGATTGCATTTGCAAAGGTTATCAATGGCTGGTTTGACCGTAACCGTGGGTTCGCCCTTGCCCTGGTAATGAGCGGCGTCCCTGCGATCGCGACTGCGATCGCCGTTCCCGTCTCCCAGGAATTGATCGATGTCCAAGGCTGGCGAGCCGCCTATCGCACGATCGCACTGATTGCTGCAGTGGTCACTATTCCGGTTGCAATACTGCTCGTTCGCGAAGCCCAGCATGCACCCGGCACGGGCGCCCCCCGCGTCGCGATCGTGGGCTTGACGAGTGCGCAGGCGTTCCGGTCGGTCGATTTCTTCCTGGCCATTGGTGCCACTTGCCTCGCGATCGGCGCCATCATGGGCGTATCGAACCATTTTCTCGCTTGGATGGCGGAGCGCGGCGTCGGCCGCGGCTCGGCAACGCTTGCCTTGTCCGCCTATTCGCTGGCAGGCCCGATGGGGCCGCTGCTCGGGGGGATCCTGGCCGACCGTATCACTAGCCCCAAGGTCATGGTGGCTTTCTTTGCATTGGCGCCGGTGGGGATCGCATCGATCTTGCTCATTGGCACCCCCGCTATGCTTGTCGGCATGATAGTGCTCGGCCTTTCGTTCAGCAGCATCAACGGCTTTGCGCCGTATCTGGTCAGCCGCTATTTCGGCATGAAAGCCGGCTCGGAAATCCTTGCAGTAGCCTTTGCGGCCATGACGATCAGCATGGGAGCAGGTCCGGTCTTGGTCGGCCTCGGCCACGACCTGAGCGGAAATTACACATGGCCGGTAGGCTGCGCAGCATGTGTCGCGAGCCTTGGCCTTGTCGCTGCCCTGTACTTCCGACCGTACCGTTTCAATCCAACCACGCCAGACTGACGTAACCTGAAATACATGGATTGTCATAATATGACTAAAGGCGCATCTTTCTAAAAAGCTGGAGAGAACGATGCCTGCATTGCCCGATCTTCCCCTCGCCTCACCCGGGGCCGCCGCATTGTCGTCGCACTTCGACGGCGAGACGATGTTCGCCGATGTCATTGGCGAACGTAAGGGCGGGGGCGAAAAGGGCGCGTGCAGGATCGCGCGCCTCATAGAGGAGGACCTAATCGCGAGGGGATGGCCCCAGCAGTTGTCCCCAAGGCCGGAAACCGCCTTGGCCGACCAGTTCGGAGTGGGGCGTGCGGTCATCCGTGAAGCGATGCGGATTCTCGAAATTCGGGGAACTGCAAGAATGATACGGGGCCCCAAGGGGGGGTTGAGGATTTCAGAGATTGATCCGCGCCACACTGCGGATGTCCTCATCGGCTTCAGTGTGTTTTTCGGTATCTCGCACTCGCAGCTGGCCGAAGCGGAAGCTGCACTGGGTGCCGTGGCGGCGGATATCGGGAATGGGAGACTAGCGTACGGCGGGGAGGCGCGCATCATCCTCGAGTTGTTCGATGGCGTAATTCGAACATTGCAGCAAAGCGCCAGTGGTGCCGACGGGCTGGCGGCGCGCTCATCGATGTTTCTGGCGCCCGAGAACGGGCATCGCTCGCGAGCCGGGCAAATCGCCGAGCGGATATTGCGGGAGTGCACGGCAGAGCAATGGGCGCGCGGCTATCGACTGGGATCGGAGGAGGATCTGTGCTTCCGCTATGGCGCAGATCGTGACGCATTTCGTCAGGCGGTGCGCATACTGGAAAGTCTCGGGGCGGCCGAAACCTTGTGCGGACGAGGCCGCGGGCTGAAAAGCCAAGCTCCCCGGGGCGGGCCGGTGGCACGGCTGGTCTCCTGCTTCTTCGCCAGCAAAGGCATTCGACGACGGGTCGTCATGGCGATTTTCCAGGCCCTCAACGTGCAGATCCTATCGCTCGCCGCTCGCAAGGCATCATCTGCATGTTGCGACAACGTCGCCAGCGCCCTGGCTGAACTCGACGACGTCCTCGACAAGCAGGGCGCGAAGCAGATTCTCTTGCGCGTCTTCGCTGCCGAAGAAGCCATGATCTCGGTCGCCGACAACCCGATCCTGCAAGTCTTCGCACAAAGCCTGCGAGGCTATCCTTCATCGCACCTGCCGCGAGACGTCGTGCTGCTGGATGCCATGAACCGCCAGTTTTCCCGGCTAAGCCAGCCTGTGCTCAAGGCGTTCAGAACCAACGACGCGGAAGCGGCTGCGACGGCGCAGCGCGTGCGGGCCTCCGCCTTGAATCTACTGAGTTCAGCATTCCCCCAACATGCTCACGACGATAATCATCATTGATTGTCATTTTATGATAATCTATGCCTTTATTGCGCGCCGGACGAGTCGGGCCGCCCACGACACTAGGGAGTAAGAAGATGCACGTAGGCTTTGCCACCGGCTTCCAACATCAAAGCGGCCCAGCGCTGAACGACACAAATTTTCTCCTCGAAGATCTCGACATGGCCGTAGAGGCTGAAGGACTCGGCTTTCAGTCCATATGGGTCACCGAACATCACTTCACAGACTATTCTATCTCGCCATCCCCTCTTCAGTCCCTGGCTTATCTTGCGGCGAAAACCAAGAGCGTAAAGCTTGGCACGCAAGTTGTCGTACTACCATGGAACGATCCCGTTCGCGTTGCTGAACAGGCGCTTTGGCTCGACAACATAACGCAAGGACGGCTGTTGCTGGGTTTCGGTCGCGGGCTCGGAAAAATGGAATATGAAGGGATGCGCACCGACATCGATCAGACCCGGCAGTTGTACCGGGAGCATGCCGATCTCATCATTGCAGCTTTGGAAACTGGCGTTATCGAAGGCGGCGAGCTCACCCGGCAACCTCGTCGGGAACTACGCCCCCGGCCGTTCAAGAGTTTCGAGGGCCGCATCTTTGGCTCGGCGGGCTCGCCGGAATCGGTACGTACCGTGGCGGAGCTGGGCATCGGCATCCTGATCATCAATCCGGAGCCGCGGCCGAAGCTCGGCGTGGATTTCGAGACATACAATCAGGTCTGGGGCGAGACCCACGGCACCAAGAGAAATCCGCCGGCGCCACTTCTGTCCGGAACGATCTTTGTCGATGAGAGCAGCGATCGGGCGAAGGAAATGTCCTGCGCTTATCATCGGATCAATTTCCGGGCTGCAGTCAAGAATTACGGGATGGCAGACGAAGACTTCGGATCATCGAAGGGCAATGAATTCTACAAGAGCATGAAGATCCCGCCCGACAAGATTGACGAAATGGCAGACAAGATGGGCACCATCATGCCCGCTGGCAATCCTACCGAAATTCTCGAAATACTTGAGAATATCAACCGGGAAACCAACCTTCAGGGCTTCTTCCCACACTTCCATTTCGGCGGAATGCCCCGCGAGGAAGCAAACCGCAACATGCGCCTGTTTGCCGAGAAATGCCTGGCCGAAGTCCAGAGCTGGCCTTGTGAAAGCAGCCTCGAGGGACACGCACTTCAACTGCAGGCCGCCTAGGCAATTACGTGGGGATTGCGGCGAAGTTACCGCGCAATCCCCTTCCTATCTGACGACCTAAAAGCGGAGGGTGCCAAGTGCGCGATCTGGCCGGAAAAGTAGCGTTTGTAACGGGCGGTGCCAGCGGCATCGGCCTCGGAATCGTCGAAGCGCTCGTGTCACGAGGCGTGAAGGTCGTGATCGCCGATCTGAACGATGAGCGTCTTGCCGAGGTGCGCAATCAGTTCGATGACCAGGCCGATATGGCGACAATGGCGGTGGACGTCATTGACCGCGCCCAGATGGCGGAGGCCGCCCAGCGTACGCTCAGCATCTTTGGGCGCTGCGACATCCTCGTCAATAATGCCGGCGTGGGAACCAATCCATCCGTCGATACGATGCGGCATGAAGATTGGGACTGGGTCCTTTCAGTCAATCTCGGCGGTCCGATCAACGGCATCATGGCCTTCCTGCCGGCCATGTTGCATCAAGGCCAAGGCCACATCGTCACGACGGCCTCCATGGCCGGCCTGCTCCCGACTGCCAACAACCATATCTATGCGGCGTCGAAATACGCGGTCAGGGGCCTGAGCGATTCCCTTCGCCTGACGCTGGCGCCCCGCGGGATCGGAGTGTCTGTCCTTTATCCGGGCCTCACGCAGAGCAGGATGCTTGAATCCGAGGAAAACCGACAGGTCCAATTTCGGACTGGCACGCCGGCTTCCAGGCCTCCAGGAGGGCCCGTGGCACCTCCCAAAAACGCGGGCATGCCGGCTCGCGAGGTTGGCGAAGCGGTCGTCAATGGTATCATCGACAATCGGGGGTATATCATTTCGCACGCGGAGTTCCGGGAGGAACTGGAGGAGCATTTCGAGGCGATCCTGGCAGCATGCCCGCCGCCGCAAGTCATCGATCCAGGCCGAAAAATGCTCGAGGATGCTCGCCGCCACGAGACTGCCCAAGCCATGCGCGCCGTCGAGGCGCTGACATCAGGTCCTCACTGACAAGGATGCAGATCATGACACCGCAATTGCTGGCGGACACCGAAGGACCTTCCTGGATCACGCCACCGGAGCCGGCCCTTACACCACGCGAGATGGTCTTCCGAGCCGATGCCATGCGCCCCGAATTGCGTGCGCGCCAAGCCGAGGCAGAAGCATCAGGCAACATCTCCGCCGAGACGAACCAGATGCTGATCGACGCCGGCTTCTACCGCGTGATCCAGCCACGGATGTTTGGCGGCTATGGTTTCGACCTGCCTACCTACGTCCGGCTCATCACCGCCGTAGCGCGCGGTTGCCCGGAAACGGCATGGGTGCTTTCGCTCGTTCTGGGACATGTCCACCAACTGGCAAGCTTTTCGATCGACGCGCAGCGGGACGCCTATGGGCAAACCGGCGACTTTCGAGCACCGGAAGTGGCGGCACCGCAGGGACATGGCGTTGAAGTCGCAGGGGGATATCGGGTAAGCGGCGCCTGGGACTATGCTTCGGGCTGCTCGCATGCGACGCATATCCTGCTCACATTTACCGTTGACAAGCCGCAGCCAGGCGCACCGTGCATGCGGATGGGGCTGTTCAACAGCGCCGACTTCACGATAGTTCGCAATTGGGACGTGATCGGGATGCAGGGCACCGGCTCGGACCGCGTCGTAATGACCAACATATGGGTCCCGACCCACCGCACTAAACCCTATCCTCCGGAACCGATGGTGCTCGCGGAGCTTTATCGCGACCATCCCTTATTTCACGGTCCCGCGCGCCCCTTCATCATCACGGAATCCGCTGCGGTGGTCGTAGGCGCCGCCCAAGGTGCACTCGATCTATACGAGGAGAGTTTTCACGCTCGCAAACCTGCCGGTCCGGCGGGCGGATCGCGTACAGACCTTGCAGAATACCAGCTGAATTTCGGCCGGTGCAGGGCCCTGGTCGACACCGCGCGCGCTTCGATTTTACATACGGCTGAGCGTTACATGGCCGCGGCCCGACGAACCTGCGAAACCGGGGTGCCCTGTTCGGACGAGGAGGCAAGACGAATGACCCTCGTCATTCTTCAAAGCATCCAGCTTGCCAACGACGCGGTCGACATCATCTTTCGGACCGTGGGAACCTCCGCGGCGAAAAAAGGCGCGATGCTCGGTCGCTGCTGGCGCAATGTCGGTGTCTTGCGCGGGCACCTCGCACACCAGTCGGACAGTGCTGCCATAAACTACGGGCGGGCGCATTTCGGCCAGCCGACGATAGGGATATCCTGATGACCCGCGATGGCCTGATAGCAGTGCTCAAGACTTATCTCGCGGCCGTGGCAGCGGGAGATCCTGAAGGCATTCCCTGGGATCGGACGCGTCGCAGCACCGAGAATGGCGTGCCGATCCAACCAGGCGACGGGCTCTGGCGGCGCGCACCACGCTTCGAGGGCATCCAAGCCTTCGCGGATGCGCAGACCGGGCAAGCAGTGTGCATGGGCGTAGCTTTCCTCGATGAGCTACCCCATCCCTTTGCTCAGCGGCTATGCATCCGCGAGGGGTTGGTGCGCGAAGCGGAGGCGATCGTCAGTTCGGACCCGAGCGGTCATTTCGCGGATGTGACGCAACTGCTCAAGCCCGACATCATCTACGCGGCGGTAGTCCCGCCTGCTCGCAGGACAGACCGCGAGGGTCTGCAGGATGCGGCGGATCGCTACTGGGAAGGCCTGGAACAAAGCGATGGTCACATCCCTCGCTTCAACTATCGTTGCGATAAATATGACAACGGCGCCAAGACGACGAACAGTCTGCGCACCCTGCTGTCGCCCGACGGGAAGGTTCATAGCTGCGCCTCGGCACTGAACGACACCCGGGCTGCTCGGCCACGGGCGCGGGAGCGTCGTTTTCCGGTGCTGGACACCGAGCTGGGCATTGCTGCCAGTTTCGTCGTCGTGGACTTTCATCCGATCGCCGACCGCCCTCGACCCGACGCTGGAGCCATGTATATGCTCGGCTTGTTCAAGGTCGTCGACGGGGAGCTGAGGATAATCGATGAAATACGGGAATTCCTGCCTCTTGGGACCAGCGTTGGCTGGTAAAGCGCACCCGGAGCAGCTTCTTGACTGAATCTCGAGGTCATAAAGCCCGAGGCGGGACAAGTTCCGACAAGACCCTGTCCGTCATGGACCTGTTCACGCCCGAGAACCCCGAATGGACCGTCGAAGCCGCCGCTTCAGCTTTGTGCCAGTCAGAAAGCACCGTCTATCGCTATTTCCGCAGCCTTGCTGCAGCCGGGCTCGTGTTCAGCATCCGGCCTGGACGTTATCTCCTAGGCCCGGGTATCGTTCACTACGACCGGCAACTGCGAACGACTGATCCCCTGCTTCGGGCTGCCGAGCCGACATTCACTGCCCTGTCCAGCGAACATCCCGGTCCCGGTACGGTCTTCATCAGCAGGATCTACCGCGAGCATGTCATGGCCATGCACGAGCATCACCTTGGCTCGGACCGCCTGCGCGAAGGTACCTTCGCGAGGGGGCGGCTTGCGCCCCTCTTTGCCGGCCCGCCGGCGCTGGCGATCCTGGCGTTTCTCGAGGTGCGCGCGGTCCGGGCGATGTTTCAGAAGGCGTCCCTCGACGACAGCCGGTGGCTAGACATCAAGCGACAGATGCGCGCCATTCGCACGGCCGGATATGCTGCGAGCAACGACGACCCGGATCCTGGCGTCCTGCTGATTTCCGTGCCGCTGAAACAAGATGATGGAGGCATCGCCGGAAGCCTCAGCCTAGCCCTTCCGACAACGCCGGACAATGTCGCGGCTGCGGCGAACCTCGGCATCCGACTTGCCGCGGCTGCTGACGAAATGGCTTCGCGCATCTTGTCGGCCACTACCGACTAGAATTCCTTGAGGCCATTTGCACCACTCGTTTCCTGGCACCCGAGCACGGTATGACCAGGCACGTGAGATTCCCCTTTCCCGAGGAATCCCGTAATTGCGGGAGCGCAACGCAGATGTCCAACCATCCTGTCCGGCCCGGTAGCACGGCTCTCGTCACCGGCGGCGCCAGCGGCATCGGCCTTGGGATCGTGGAGGCTTTCCTTTCGGCAGGCTTGAGGGTCCTCGTAGCGGACATCCGGCCGGATCATCTCGCGCGGGCCCGTGAGCAGCTGGCATGGGCCGGCGAGCAGGCGCGCTTTTTCTCGCTGGACGTAACTGACGCCGGGCAGTGGGCCGCCGTGAGCGAGCTTGTGGAAGATGAGTTCGGTGCCCTGCACATCCTTTGCCTGAATGCCGGCGTTGGTATCCTTGGGTCAATGCTTGACGCTAGTGAGACGGATTGGAACTGGATCACGTCCGTCAACCTGCACGGCGTGCTGCTGGGCATCGACACATTCCTCCCCCATCTGCACCGTCATGGGCAGCCAGCGCACATTGTCGCAACGTCGTCGATGGGGGGCCTAATCGTTGCCAATGATGGCGGGATCTACTCCGCAGCAAAGTTCGGCGTGGTGGCGCTGGCTGAAGGCTTGCGCCGCGATCTGGCTGACAGCAACATCCGCGTTTCGGTTCTTTGCCCTGCAGCCGTCAATACCAATATTTTCGATCATGAGCGCATGCGGCCGGCGGAATTCCAGACGACGGCCGGTCCACGCAACGAGGTCTTGATCGACGAGATGGAGGCATTTGCCAAACAACTCCTCGCCCTGGGCCGAGATCCCACCGAAGTGGGCCGCATGGTGCTCGGCGGCATTATCAATACCGAAGACTATATCTTCACCGACAGGAACATTCTCCCAACACTGGTTCGTCGCCGCAACGCGCTGCTTGCCTTTGCCTGAGGTTCACATGAAAACCCTACTGCTTTCCACGCTCGGTGGTCCGACACCTCTGCTGCCAGCGGTCGACCTGATACCCCTTTCGATCCAGCAACTTCCTCCTCCTTCCGCGCCTGCCGACATCGCCAGCCTCCGATCGGCGGTGGAAAATGTATCGGATGGACCGGATGCGTTCTTGCTCGTCGTTGGCTCAGATCACGGTCATCAAGGGGCCGGGACATCCCCGTGGGCCTGCGGGATCGAGATCATGCGCCAAGCTTTCGGCCTAATCACAGGTGCAGGCCGATATTGCCGCGAGCGAGGTGCCGGCACGATCGTTGTCGCACTGCCGGCTTCCTCTCTCGTCGCGAGCGGCATGAGTACGCCGGACCTCGTCACATTTCGTTCGCTTATCGGGCTTTGCGAAGCGCTGCGAGCAGAACTGCAGGATGGCGACGTCCGCGTCGGGCTCTTTTTCTACCCATTGCCAGAAGAGGAACGGGCGGAGCATTGCGCTGCCCGTCTCACCGAACTCTTGGCAACTGGGGCGATGTACAGTCTTTCCCACGACATTACGGCCGCAAAGATCAATGCTTACTTTGCACCCATGATAGGTGCGGTGGAAAACACGTCTGCCGGGACGCCGCTTCCGGACATCGGCCCCATGGCGGCCGTCTACGATCTCCACGCGGCCCATGCACCCTCGCCTTGACGGGCATGATGATAGACGCCCGCCAATCTTGTTGTTCAACGCCAGATTTCGGGATCACCTGGACTGACCAGATCGCAGTGCCACCAATAATACACTTACAGCACCGAATAGTAGCGACGTCGTGCAGTCGAGGTTCTGAGTTGATTGCGCTATCGTGGCCAGCGATGCCCGCTATAATTCACTGGTGCAGGTGATAAATATGAAAAACCCGCGCCGCTTTTGCTTGCTGACGGCTGCGGTAACCGGCGTGCAATTTGCCAGAATCTCTCGGCAGTTGCTGGCTAACGGTTACGGACGTGGGACATGGCAAGGAGCTTTTCGCTCTCGGCTTCCATGGCCGCCAAGACGTCGTTGGCACAAATCGCCATCGCCGCCCTGCTCGTATGCTTACGATACGCCTCCAGAATCTCAGCGTTTGCCATCGGACACGGCGACTGACGCCATGTCAGGAACGCCTTGACGCCATCGATGAACATTCCCAAGAGACTGTTATGAGTGACATGCTGTTGCAAGCGCTCGAAGCCTTGGAACGCCGAGACAGGCAACGGTGCCGCTAGCGCCTCGAGGTCATGGATCATCGACAGGAGCGTGATCTTGTCCTCAGCGGAAGCATTCTCGGCTGCGGCGCCCGCACATTCTGTACGCAGTGCGAAGAAAGTTTTTTCACCGTCCTCTACAGCTGCGCCATGCGCGACAAGATAAGCGCATAAAAGCCTGCTGAGTGGTGCTGTACTGGGCAGCCGGGTTACGAGGCCCAACCCTCGGCCCGGGGAGGAAATAGCTGCCTCGGCATCCTCCATCAAGCGGATTGCCTGACGCACGACGCTC
This sequence comes from Novosphingobium resinovorum, assembly GCF_036352595.1. Classification (GTDB taxonomy): domain Bacteria; phylum Pseudomonadota; class Alphaproteobacteria; order Sphingomonadales; family Sphingomonadaceae; genus Novosphingobium; species Novosphingobium resinovorum_B. The sequence continues at coordinate 25,724 of NZ_JAZFAX010000032.1, read as the reverse complement.
TTGTCCACACCGAACCGGTCGGCGAGATCGAACTCGTTGCCGATCAATGCACCCCGTACCCATTGTCCCGGCGGCATGGCGGACATGAGATCATGGACGAGTTGCATGGCCTGCCCCTGGAAACACTGGCTGCGAGGTGCCGCCGGCGGAGCAATCGTTGGCTCGGCACCAGCATCCGCAAGCCGATCAATCAGATATGGAAGCTGATGCGTTCGCAACCACTCGCGCATGCCGGCGGCGCCTGATGCTTCCTTGAGCAATGGCTGGTGAGCGCAGCACCACACGTCGTCGACAAAGCTGGGGAGCAATGCTCCTACGAGATCGCCCAGTATTTCCAGCACCTGACTTTCACTTGCTGCGATCAGTTCCGTCCCGACCGCCCGCGCGCTCTGCGCGCACTTTTCTTCCAGACGAGCCGTCAACCCGCTCCAGTCATAGGAATGTCGCGCCGAGAGGGCGCGCACTGCGGCTGCCTGCAGGATTATCCACGTCTCAAGGGCTTGGACGCGATCAATTCCCGCGACATAGGCATAGCCAAATAACCTGCCGATCAGATCTTGAAGGTCAGGACGAACGATCTCGAGACCGCCGCCCGGCCCACGCCGCATGCGGGCATGATTGCGGCCTTCGAGCAAGCGAACAACTTCCCGCAGGACGTCCCTGCCCACTCCAAAGCGATGGGCAAGCGCGGGCTCCCCGCCGATACGCAATCCCGTGGGCCAACCCAGGCTCAACAGCTCTTCTTCCAAGCTATCGGCGATCAGCAGCGGCTGCTTGTTGAGAGGTCTGCTGCCCAGAATGCTGTCGACCAGACTTCCCAGAGGCGTGTCCCCCCCCTTGAGACTGGTACCCTTGAGCCCGCCGGGCTGAGGCAAGGCCGTCACCATTTGCTTATTCCTCGACCATTATCGGCGTCTGAGCGTCCATTGACAACGGCCGGTAACGATCAGCACGGTCGAGCAAGCCAATACAGATAGCTGCGATCGCGATGACGGCTGCGGCCACCAGCAACGGTGTATCATAGTTGCCTGTCAGGTCATATCCGATACCAATCAACATCGGGACGATACCCAGCGCCACCATAGTCACCGCAAGGATGATACCGAAAATCTCTGCGGACGCCTTTAACCCAAAATAGCGGGTCGCAAGGAATGGGGCCAGGCCTGCGGTCGCGCCCATGGCTACGCCGATGCAGATTGCGCCCAAGAGCAGGGCTGGAACGGCCACGCTTGCTGCCATTGCCGCGAGGCCAAGGATCGGCAGAGCGTAGAAGACTTGAAGGAGGTGAATGCTGCGCGCCCGGTCGGCGGCATAGCCTGCCAGGAATGCCCCGGCCATGCCGGCGATGGACAGGGCCGAAAGTACCAGCGCGGCGGTGTCCGCGGGAACCCCGCGCCCGGTCTGCCAGGCTACGATATGCACGGTCGTGCCGATGATCGTCGCACTGCTCAGGCTGCTTCCGATCATGAGCAGCCAGAACGTCGGCGTGCGCAAAGCCTGGCCTGCGCTCGCCATGGTCTGTCCCGACGTGCCTGTGGACGAAGTGAGCGGACGTACGCGCAGGAACCCTGCCGCCGCGACGAGCGCAGCGGCGAGAGTGACCAGGGCGAGTGTTTGGTAGGCCCCGCGCCAACCCCATTCAGAAACGAGGTTTTGCGCCACGGGCGATATGATCGCTTGCCCCAAGGCGGGCGCCACCGAGATGACGCAGCCGAGCGCGAGCGCCCGGTTGCGATCATACCACGATGAGATCAGGCCGATAAACGCGGGGGGGCCGGCGAAAGCCGAGCCTGCCCCGACGAAAAGTGCGGCCAGCCAGAACACGACATCAGGCTTTTGAAGAACCGCCAGAAGCAACATTCCTGCCGACACCAGCAGCAGACCGCCTGTAACCGGCCAACGAATGCCGACCCTGTCGACGAGCCGTCCGCCAATGGGCATCAACAATGCCGCAGACACCGAAGCTATCGTCAGGAACTGCGGGAACGTGGCGCGGCCCCAACCGAGGTCCCGGGACACCGGTTCCAAGAATACGGGAAACGATCCCATGAAAACTGCGGACATGCCTGCAGCCATGCATATGGCGCTTGCAACTGTCGCCTGCCACCGACTGGGCATCGACCTGATCCTCTCGCTGTTTATGTTTTTGTTCGTTCAGGCACCGATCACCGTTATTCCTTGAGAGCGGCGTCCCAGTGCTCGGCAAGCTTGCCGTCTTCGATCCGCCACATATCAAACCAGTACGTCCGGTAGGTCTTCGACGGGTCCTGCGGATCTGGAATATCGCGAGGAAGGATCATTACGATCCTGTCGTCCTGGTGGACGAACATCGGGGGATCGTTCGAAGGGCGCATGGACGTTCGGGCCCGCTCTGCCTCTTCCGATCGGGTCCATTCGATGATTGCATCCTGACCGGACACGATGTTGGGGTTATGCTGGATATATTCCTGCGTGAGATACGGCCGAGCCCGCTCGGCGGTGGCGGGATCGACGAGAAGACCCATCACCTTGATCACCAGGGCTTCAGCTTCCTGGGGCGTCATCTGGCCCGGTCGCGTGTCGCTGTTCGCATTCGTCATCGTGAGTATTCCTTTCTTAGAACCATTCTGGCACATTGGCGCCATCAATCCAGGTAGCGTGGATGCCCAGGCGCATCCGTAGCGGCAGGTTGAGGCGCGCGATCGGACCCGCCGGCAAGTCGAGGCTGTTCAAGATCACCAGCTCACTGCGCCGCTCAAGTGGGCGATTGAGCAGCGCGATCAGGAAGCCGTCGCCCTCGGCCGCATCGGGGCCGCGCGGTACGAAGACGGGATCCTGAAAAGTCGCTGCCGGCCCCGGGAACCAGTCATTCCGAATGCCGGTCTCGAGATCGAAATGGCTCAGCTGGTTGAACATGACCGGCACCGGACGTCCATTGACGTCGGTCGTGAGCTTCGACGGATCCAGGGTAGGCACGAACATATGTCGATATGGCCGCATTTCGTAGCGCGGATCGATGTGGGCTCCCTCGCCGTTCACTTGTGCGAGAATCGACCTGTGCTCGTGTCCAAGCTCGTCCGTATTGGCGTGGTAGTCGATCCGCCATCGGACCAGCGCATTGCGCACCGAGCCGGGCGGCGGCGCCTGCCCTTCCCTGTCGCTGACCACGGGCGCAAATCCGTTTCCATCGGCCTCCAGAAGGTCGAGGAGAATCTTGCCGTCCTCTTCCCAGGAATTCACGGTATGGCCGGTAAAGCCAGGCGGCGCGCGGAACCAGCGAACTTCGTCGACGCTTCCCCGTCGCGGCAGCACGCCGAAATATTGCGGCATGTCACCTTCGTAAATGAAATGGGGCCCGCCCGCGCGAAGCCGATCAAGGTCACTGGTGACCGGCATGATGGGAAAGATCATGTAATTAGGAGTGATCGCGCAATCGTGGATCATCGCGGAGATCGGGGCCTCGAGCCACGTCTCATGCGCAAGCATGCCTGATGCATCGAAGACATAATAGGCAATGTCGCGCGTGGTCTCGCCCTTGGCGGCATACCCGAATGCACAAAGCTCGCCGGTGAAAGGATCGATCTTTGGATGGGCGGTGAAAGTCTGGCTGGTGATCGCGCCATCGGCCGTCCAGGCTCCGATCGTATCCAACGTGGCCGGATCGATCTGGTAGGCAAGGCCGTCTTCCTTGGCCGAGAACAATCGCCCCCCATGGAAGAAAAGAGCTGTGTTGGCAGTGGTACGGCTCTTTCCCGCCACGGATGCGTCGTCGGAAAACGGATCACGATAGTTACCGAACAGCGACCGCCGCGCAGCCCGCTCCAGCATGAACCGCTCCGTGCGGACGTAGCGGGTGCGGAAATCAACATGCCCGTCCTTGATCCGGAAGGCGCGAACGGATCCATCGCCCCCTGCGGCAACGGTCATCAAATGGAGATTCGCGAGTTCGGGGGGAAAGGTCTGGTCGGGGACGGCCTGGACGAGCAGGCCATCCAGTTCAGGCGGGACCGCCCCCTCGACGACCTCGAGGTCGAAGACTTCACCCTCGAAGCGACAGGGCTCGTCGATTCCCTGCGTCATGATCGCCGGGAAGGCCTTGGTCATAATCCTCACTCCTAAACATTATGCTCGCGCTTGACAGGCTCTGTCTTGGCGTGTGGCGCGATGCGAAACCAGACGGCGGATCATGGCCGTCGCGCGTGAACCACCGTCTGGTTTGTCTTCCTCGATCTGCCACCACCTGTCCCCCGGGAGCCCGGAAAGGAACATATTTGTGACAAGCCTTGGCAGACACGCGAAATCGCAGCTTCACGAAGCGCTGCGGACCTTCCTCGATAGCCGCTGCAGCCCAGCCGCGGTCGTGCGCAGCTCGCGCTGGTCAGTAAACAACATCGAAACATCGCCAGGGACATGTCCGGTGATCGAGGCATTCCCTTCGATCCAGCTGTTCGCTGACAGTTACCAGGCGGCGGCCGCCGCAATGGGCGTCGCCCGAATCGGCGGTCGCCTGCATCCTTACGCTGTCCGCTTAGGGTTCGAAGGCGAGCAGGTCGTTGCGGTGGAAGAGATCATCTCGAGCGCCACCCACGGCCACTTCGCGGACGTCGACCGGCTGTTGCTCCCCGATGTCCTTTACGAAGGTGCCGTTCCCCCGCATCGCTCAGGGACCCGAGATGCACTCAGGAATCGCGCTGATAGCTATTGGCAGGGACTGGAAGAAAGCGATGGAAGCTTGCCGCGCTTCGCATATCGCTGCGATCGGTATGACAACGGCAAGAAGATCACCAACAACCTGACCATCCTGCTGTCTCCCGACGCGGCCATGCATTCGCCGGCCAGCTGCGTCAGCGCCACGCGCCCGGCCCGACCCCATGCTCGCAATCGTCGCTTTCCCGTGATCGACACGGAACTGGGTATCGTCGTAAGCTTCGTCCTCGTCGACTTTCATCCGGCCCTCCACGCAGAGCGGCCCGACTGCGGCACATTCTACATGGCGGGCCTGTTCAAGATCAGCGACGATGAAATCCGCAGCCTCGACGAAATTCGCGAGATATTGCCTCTGGGGGCCCCGGAAATCTGGGCATAGCGCCGTCTGGTTTGCCGCTAAAACCCTCGTATCCACCTGAAAATCATACAGCACTTCAGCTGTTTTCCAGGTGAGGATGACATGAACGGCATTTCGCATAATTCGCTCCACGAATCGCCTTTTTCGACCAAGGTGGGGCGCGACATCCGCGACCGCGTTCGCTCGCTGGTACCCTTGATCCGGGACAATGCTGCGGAGGGTGAGCGAATTGGTTGCCTGCCTGCGCCCACCCTCGAGGCTCTTGCCGAGGCGGGTGCATTCCGGATTTCGGTGCCGATTGAACACGGCGGATTTGCGCTTGGTGCTCGAGACCTCGTGGAAATTGTCTGCGAGATCGCGCGAGGTGACGGCTCCGCCGCCTGGATCACGATGATCGGTTCAGGATTTGCCCGCGTCATGCTGACGTTTCCCGATCAGGCCATCGGCGAAGTCTACGGACTCGTGCCGCAATGGAAGGGACCTGTGGTTGCAAGCGCATCACTCTTCTCTGAAAAAATCCAGCGTGCTCGCAAGGTCGAGGGCGGATACGTCGTCGATGCCGGTTGCAAGTGGGGGTTTGGAAGCGGCTGCAAACATGCGGCTTTCGTCGTGGTCGGCGTGCAGGACGGAGACAAGCGCAGCATGGTGTTGCTCGAGCGCGGCCAGTACCAAATTATCGATGACTGGAAAGTGATGGGGCTTTGCGGGTCCTCCAGCAACAGCATCACGGTTCCAGAAGACGTGTTCGTGCCGGATCATCGTGTTGCCGACCTGGCCGATCTGCCGGTGAATCTCGGCAAGCTGCATACGCGCTTCGGGGGGCTGGGCTACAAGCTCGATGGCCTGGGACTCATGCTGATCGTGGCCATGGAGACCATGGCGATCCCGCTAGGTATGGCGCGCGGGGCATTCGAGTGTTTCGTGTCGCAATGCGCAGCCAAGAAACCGTTCAATCTCCCTTACGATACATTGGCGGCGACACCTTCTGTTGACGTGGTCGCGGGCAAGGCGCGCGCCATGATCAATGCTGCGCAAGCGCTGATCTTTGGACGCGCCGATTACATCGACCGCAAGGCCGCGGCCGGAGAGCCCTTCACGCCGGCAGAAGAGGCGGAAATCATGATGGACTTCGTCCATGCCGGCAACGTGTGCGGAGCAGCAATCGACATGATTCAGATCGCACTGGGATCGTTCTCCGTCAGCCTCGCAAACCCCATCCAGCGCTATGCGCGGGACGCCCGGGTAGCGCTGACGCACGGTTCCACCCGGCTTGACCCGGCTGCGGAAATAAGCGGTCGACAGCTCATGGGACTGCCGGGATTCACCGCTTTTGCCGCTGGCGTGCCCGGCGTCGACAAGGCCCAGCAACAGACGGCTCAGGTCGCCTGAGGCGGGCGCTCCACCAACCTACGTTTCTTTCAGAGGGTTTTCTTGACATGCAACTTGATCTTGCGGGCAAGCGCGCACTTGTAACGGGCAGTAGTTCCGGCATCGGCCGAATGATTGCGCTGCAACTTGGCGCCGAAGGCGTTGAGGTCATCGTCCACGGTCGCGACGCCGATCGAACCCAGAAGACGGCGCTCGAACTGCAAAATGCGGGTGCCTCGGCCTTGGCGGTCCTAGGCGACCTATCTGACGCGGAGCAGGCTTCCAGTGTCATCGACCAAGTACGTGACCGTGGCGGCGTCGACATCCTGGTGAACAATGCTGGCGGTCGCCATGGTGGCTGGAAGCGATCGGGCTGGTTTGGCACGAGCAGCGACAACTGGATTTCGACCTACAAGCAAAATGTCATCTCCACCGCCGCGTTGATCGACGGTCTTGTTCCAGAGATGACCAAGCGTGGCTGGGGCCGCGTCATCCAGGTTGCCAGCGCCGTAGCTCTGCACCAACCGCCAAATTTCCCCGACTATCAGGCTGCCAAGGCCGCGGAGATAAACTTGTCGCGCTCGCTGTCTCGCGGCTTGGCGGGGACGGGCGTGACATCGAATGCCATCAGCGCTGGCATTATTCACACGCCAGGCTCGGAGGCTGAGATCGAAAGCATCTCGCGCGAGGTGGGATTGGGCGCTGACTGGCGCGCGCATGAGCGCGAACTGGCCTTGGACGTCTTCCGCCAGACCACGCCGAGGATCGGACGCGGCGATGATATCGCGGCCGCGGTCTGTTTCCTTGCAAGTCCCCGCGCGGATTTCATCACCGGGATCAACCTCGTGATTGACGGAGGCATGTAGCGGGAAAAGCGCCGTCTTGTTTGGCTGCTACCGACGGTGCTCAATAATATAAAATTCATAGGGAGAGTATGATGCGAGGCAATAAGCTTTTGGCCTTTACGGGGATGGCGAGCGTTCTGCTTTATGATCCTGCGATGGCGCAAACGTCGGCGACTTCCGGGACGCACACGCAGGAGGCAACGCCCCCCAGCGACGCAGTCGATACCGGCGTCGCGGATATCGTCGTTACGGCGCAGCGGCAGGCCAGCACGACCCAGCGCACGCCCGCGACCATCGATGTGCTGGATGCCAGCGATCTTACGTCACGTGGCGTCGGCTCGCTTAACGATGCGTTGGGTACCGTCGCGGGAGTCTTCATCCAAGCCAACAACAAAGGCGCGAACGTCAATATTCGCGGCGTGGGAACCGGACTCGATGCCGCGGCTGGTGACCCGGGCGTCAATACAAACGCAGACGGGGTGTATCTGAGACAGGCCAGCACGATCGTCTCGGGGCTATACGACATTGACCGGATCGAAGTGCTCAAGGGCCCCCAAGGCACTCTCTATGGTCGCAACGCGACCGGCGGGGCGGTCAATATTTTGACTGCCGACCCGACGTTCGACTTCGGTTTTCGTGGGTCCGTCACCGTCGGGAATTATAGCCTCATCCGTACGGATGCCGCCCTGAACGTCCCGGTTTCCGAAACATTGGCGGTGAGGGCCGCCTTCGGAAGTGAGTCGCATGACGGTTACTACAGCACCGGACAGGATGATGCGGACCGAAACGCGGCGCGCGTCAAACTGCTCTGGCAACCGAGCCCATCCTTGCGACTTCTCGCGGGAATATCGTTTGCTCATGACGGCGGTGTCGGTCCGGGCTCGATCTTGGCGACCGAGTCCGAGGGATCGCGAAATGCCACGGTCAATCACCTGCCAGCGGGGCAGCTCGATCAGAAATTCCTGACGACTTTTGCCAATCTCGAGTGGGACGCCGGCCCGGTACGGGTCACGTTTATCCCAACATACTCGCACTTCAAGTATGACTATCTCGGAACCAACACGGGCTTCTACTCCAAGCAGCGCGTTCGTGAAAAACAAGTAACGTCTGAGCTGCGCTTTTCTTCACCAAACGCAAGTCCGGTCAACTGGGTCGCTGGCCTGTATTTTTACGGCACAAACTCCTCGAATTACTCTAATCTCCTCGATGATGACGTCATCAACGACCAACCCGATCTCAAGACGAGGTCTTATGCGGGATTTGCCGATGCGACCGTTCCCCTAACACGGACGCTGCGAGTCATCGGGGGCGTGCGCTACACAAAGGATACGAAGCGGCAGGAGAATACCTACGTCATTGGCGGCGGACGCACGATCGGGCCCCTGAACGGCGAACTTAAATCAGATGCGTTCAATTTTCGGTTGGGCGGACAACTTGATTTGAGTCCAGCGATCATGGCCTATGTAACATACGCGACGGGATACAAGGCGGGCGGGTTTCTTCCTGACGAACCAGGCTACAACACGTTCAAACCAGAGCGTCTCCGCTCCATCGAAGGAGGGGTAAAGTCCCGCCTTTTTGGAAACCGGCTCCAACTCAACGTTGCGGCCTTCTATTATAATTACGATAATTACCAGGTATCGACCCTCGGCGTGGCGCATTATGGAGGCTTGAGCGCTCTTGTGTTCAACAGCCAAGGCCGCACAAAGATCTACGGGGCCGAGTTCCAAGCCATATATCGCCCGACCACCAGCGATCAAATCGAACTGAACCTCTCACCGATGCGAAGCAAGTTCGGAACTTTCATAATACCCGCAACCCCCGTCAGCCCTTCAACCGACGTGACTGGCAAGACATTGCCATCGGCGCCGGGCCTGAGCGGTTCCTTCGCATATGAACATAAATGGCAACTCGCCAATGGCCAGGTCGCAGCGCGTGCGCAGAGCTATTTCAGCACATCCTACTGGGCCGAATTTTCGCATGCCTCAAACAGCCACCGCCCTGGCTACACACGCACCGATCTGAACCTGACCTATTCCGATGCGGATGACAGATGGTCCATCGGTGCATTCGTCAAAAACATCGAAAACAGCTGGATCGTGACGCTCAAGGCCAACACGCAGGTCGGCGATTACGCTTTACAGCCACCGCGCACATACGGCCTGACCTTCACCCTCAGGAACTAAGGCGGCCGCCTGCCGAAGGGAGGGAGGGGAAGCAGCGCTTACCCTCCCTCCTCTCTAATGCACTCTTCCGCGTCCCGGGTTCGATAGTACTCTTTGAAGAACGGATGTTTTGCGCCAGGTCTGCAAAGCCAGCCGGTACCTCGGCCCAAGGACGACCTCGACCACTGTCTTCCACAGCGACTTGGCGCTGCTCGCCGATTGGACCTGATCCTCGCGTCCGATGATTGCCTTGCAAGCCAACTCGCTCGGCTGCGCCGTCGGCATACTTCTCTCCCTTACCCTTTACGGGGCGAGACCTCTCCGCAACGCGGCAATGCCGGTTGAACGGCTGCCGGCCTCCCATCCCTATTCTAATCTTTCTAGCCGCGTTCGGGAGCGGGTGCGCATCGGGAAAGTGAGGGCTTGCATGGCCGCGGGAACGTGCGAACGGATTTGGGTTCGCAGCGATCCGTGCGTCCATCCAAATTGGGCATACAGCCTTCCCGATACGGTTCCCATTAGCGGCGAAAGTCCCGGAGACCTCGAAAACGCACCTCGGGATACCAGCGAGCACCTGACGCCAGATGCTCGGATCTGGGATCTTCAGCCCATGCCCGCGGTCGCTGATCGGTCGCAGGCGGGAGGCACGCATGACACCGACGAAGCTTCTCATCGGACAAATCCTCGTCGTTCTCGCGATCATCATCGCGAGCATCTGGACGGCGACGCAATGGGCGGCAGCGAAGCTGGCCTATCAGCCTGAACTCGGCCCACCGTGGTTCGATTTATTCGGCGCGCGCATCTACCATCCCTGGTCGATCTTCCCATGGTGGTTCTCGTTCGACGCCTATGCGCCGATAGTCTTCGATGAAGCGGGTGCGATCGCCGCCGGCGGCGGTTTTCTCGGCTGCGGTGCCGCGATCTTTGGCTCGGTCTGGCGCGCGCGCCAGTCCGGCAATGTCACCACTTACGGCTCCGCCCGCTGGGCGACCGGCAGGGACATCGTCGTCGCCGGCTTGCTGGGAAATGACGGCGTTGCGCTGGGCCGAATCGGCAGCCGCTACCTGCGCCACGACGGACCCGAGCACGTCATGGCCTTCGCGCCGACGCGTTCGGGCAAGGGCGTTGGCCTCGTCGTCCCCACCCTTCTCTCCTGGACCGGTTCCGCAGTCGTCCACGACATCAAGGGCGAGAACTGGCAACTGACTGCCGGCTGGCGTGCGCGCTTCTCGCATTGCCTGCTGTTCAACCCGACCGATGCCAGGTCCGCGTGCTACAATCCCCTGCTGGAAGTACGCCGGGGCACCGGAGAGGTCCGCGACGTCCAGAACATCGCCGACATCCTCGTCGATCCCGAAGGCGCGCTGGAACGGCGCAGCCACTGGGAGAAGACCAGCCACTCGCTGCTGGTCGGCGCAATCCTGCACGTCCTCTACGCCGAAGAAGAGAAGACGCTCGCCCGGGTCGCGACCTTCCTTTCAGACCCGCAGCGCTCGTTCGCCGCCACCCTGCGCCGGATGATGACGACCAACCACCTGGGCACCGCCGAGGCGCCTCTGGTACATCCGGTGGTCGCCTCGGCCGCGCGTGAACTGCTCAACAAGAGCGAGAACGAACGTTCCGGCGTGCTGTCGACAGCGATGTCGTTCCTCGGCCTCTATCGTGACCCGACCATCGCTGCCGTCACCGCGCGATCGGACTGGAGGATCGTCGACCTCGTCGAGACTAAGCACCCGGTGTCGCTGTACCTCGTCGTGCCGCCCTCGGACATCAGCCGCACCAAACCGCTGATCCGGCTGATCCTCAACCAGATCGGCCGGCGGCTCACCGAACGGCTGAAAACGACGACGCCCGTGGCCCACGGCGACACCCATCGCCACCGCCTGCTGCTCATGCTCGACGAATTCCCAGCGCTGGGCCGCCTGGACTTCTTCGAGACCAGTCTCGCCTTCCTTGCCGGCTACGGGGTGCGCGCATTCCTGATCGCACAGAGCCTCAACCAGATCGAGAAGGCCTACGGCGAGCACAATGCCATCCTCGACAACTGCCATGTTCGCGTCGCGTTCGCGAGCAACGACGAGCGCACCGCCAAGCGCATTTCCGATGCGCTCGGGACAGCGACCGAGCAGCGCGCGATGCGCAACTATGCCGGGCACCGTCTCGCGCCCTGGCTTGCCCATGTCATGGTCAGCCGCCAGGAGACCGCCCGCGCGCTCCTGACGCCGGGCGAGGTGATGCAGCTCAGCCCGGCCGACGAACTGGTGCTCGTCTCGGGTCAGCCGCCAATCCGGGCGCGAAAACTGCGCTACTACGACGACCCCGCATTCGCCGCGCGTGTCCTTCCCGCGCCCGCCCTCGACGACGCGTGCTACCGCGACGTGCCTCCCGCGCGCACCGATGACTGGGGCGCCGAGGTCCGCAGCGCCGATGCGCGGCTCGTGCCCGACGTCGAGGGTGACGGCGACGCGGAGAACGGCGGGCTTGAGCAGGCGCGCCACCCGGCGCACGAGATCGAGCCTGTCCTGCGCCCGGAGCCCGAGCCTGCCGATCCGCTGGGCCTTGCCGAAGACGACAGCGACGGGGCAGCCGAACGCCGCGCGATGGACCGGGTGCAGGCAGCCAGCGTTGCCCGGTCCGTCTACGGGCTCGATGCCGGTACCGGTCGCCCCGACGACATGCAGCTGGACTTCTGACCATGGCGGAAAAAGTACGCCACCAGCTGTTCCTGCCCAAGCCGCTCAGCGATCGGCTCGAAGCGCTAGCCGCCAAGCCCGGCGCGTCGAAGTCCGCGATCCTGACCGACGCGGTCACGGCTTGGCTCAATCGCCGCGGTGCCTCCGAACTCGAAGACCGGTTCGCGATCCGGCTCGACCGGATGACCCAAGCGGTTGGCCGCGTCGAGCGCGACACGCATGTGACCCTGGAGACGCTCGCGCTGTTCATCCGCTTCGAGCTGTCGATCCAGGCACCGCTTGCGGAGAACGACCAGGCCGGGCGCGCCCTGGCCGCCAAGCGCTTCGAGGCGTTCGTCCAGCAGGTCGGGCGCCAAGTGGCCGCCGGCCGCCGCTCGCTGGGTTGCTTGCCGGAGCAGCGGCCATGAGCGCCAGCGCCCCCACCACACAGTCCTCTGCCGAGCGCCCCGCCGCGGCCGCAGCCCAAAGAAAACGCCGCATGCTGGTTACCGCGCTCGGGCCCGACATCGCCGCGGCGATGCGCGACCCGCGCGTCGTCGAGATCATGGTTAACCCGGACGGCGCGCTGCGCTTGGACCGCCTTGGCGAGGGCCGGCTCGATACAGCGGTACGGCTGAGCCCGGAGCAGGCCGAGCGCATTATCCGCCTCGTGGCCTCCCACGTGCGCGCCGAAGTTCATGCCGACATCCCGATCCTTTCAGCGGAGTTGCCGCCGCATGCCGAAGGCCGGGCCGGCGAGCGCTTCGAAGGCGTGCTGCCGCCGGTCTCCAGCGCGCCCTGCTTCTCGATCCGCAAGCCGGCGGGGCGCCTCCACACGCTCGATGATTATGTCACGGATGGTCTGATGACGCCCGCGGTCGCCGCAGCGCTGCGCAGCGCCGTCGCGCGGCGCGACAACATCCTCGTCGCGGGGGGGACCAGCTCGGGAAAGACCACGCTCGCCAACGCCCTGCTGGCCGAGATGGCGGTGTGCGACGCGCGTGTCATCCTGATCGAGGACACGCGCGAATTGCAGTGCCCCCTGCCTGATACTGTCGCGCTGCGCACCCGGCCGCCGCACGTAACGATGACGCAGTTGGTCCGCTCGACAATGCGGCTGCGGCCCGATCGCATCATCGTCGGCGAGGTGCGCGGCCCCGAAGCGCTCGACATGCTCAAGGCGTGGAACACCGGTCATCCCGGCGGGATCGCGACGATCCACGCCAACAGCGCGCTCGCCGCGCTCTACCGGGTCGAGCAGCTCGTGCAGGAAGCGGTCCTCACCGTACCGCGACAGCTCATCGCCGAAGCCATCGACATCGTCGTGTTCATCGCCGGACGCGGAACCGACCGGCGCGTCTCGACCCTCGCCCGGGTGACCGGGATTTCTCGCGACACCGGCACCTACACGCTCACCGATATCCTCGACCCCGAACCCAAGGAGAACTGACCCATGACGCTTTCGCGCTATCGCTCCTGCGCCCACCGGCACCTGCTGCGCGCCGCCAGCCTGGGCTTCGCGCTCATCCTTACAAGCCAGGCCCATGCGTCGGGCTCGGGCATGCCTTGGGAAGAGCCGCTGCAGAAAGTGCTCGAATCCGTGCAGGGCCCAGTCGCCAAGATCGTCGCGGTGATCATCATCATCGTCACTGGGCTGACCCTCGCCTTCGGCGAGACCGCGGGCGGGTTTCGGCGGCTGATCCAGATCGTCTTCGGCCTTTCGATCGCCTTTGCCGCATCGAGCTTCTTTCTATCTTTCTTCAGCTTTGGCGGCGGAGCGCTGGTCTCGTGAGCGGGCCAGGCGGCTACGACGCCCAGCACATCGAAGGGTTCGAAGTGGCAATCCACGGCTCGCTCGGATCCCCGCTCCTCCTGGGCGGCGCACCGCGCGGGATTGCCATCGTCAATGGCACGCTCGCGGCAGCTGTTGGCCTTGGGCTCCAGCAATGGCTGGCCGGCCTTGCCCTGTGGGCGCTCGGACACAGCGTCGCGGTCATGGCCGCGCGCCGCGACCCGAGCTTCGGTCCGGTCCTGATCCGCCACTTGCGTCAGAAGGGGTTTCTCTCATGCTGAACCTGCGCGAATATCGCCCGCGCTTCGACCGGCTGGCCGATCACCTGCCCTGGGCGGCGCTGGTCGCGCCCGGCGTGGTGCTGAACAAGGACGCGAGCTTCCTGCGCGTCCTGCGCTTTCGCGGCCCCGACCTCGAATCCGCCACCGGGGCCGAACTGGTCTCCGCCTGCGCGCGGGCGAACAATGCACTCAAGCGGCTCGGCAGTGGATGGGCGCTGTTCTTCGACGCCGAGCGGCGCGAAAGCCATTCCTATCCCGACAGCGAATTTCCCGATACGGCGAGTTGGCTGGTCGAGCGCGAACGGCGCGCCGCCTTCGAAGCCGAAGGGACGCACTTCGAGAGCCGCTATCACCTGGCGCTGACCTGGTTGCCGCCGGCGGATGCGGCCGACACTGCCGGGCGCTCGCTGGTCGAGCGGCCCGATGCCGACGAAGGCGTGCTCAAGGGCCGCGACTGGCGCGGGGCGCTCGCCCGTTTCGTCGCCGAGACCGACCGCGTGCTCGACCTGCTCGCAGGGTTCATGGCCGAGGTCCACGCGCTCGATGACGATGCCTTGCTCGGCTTCCTCCATGATACGGTCTCCGACCGCAGCCACGCGGTCATCGCCCCCGAGACGCCGATGTATCTCGATGGGCTGCTCGCCGACACGCCGCTCGTCGGCGGCCTCGAGCCGCGCCTGGGCTTCCTGCAGGTCCGCACCCTCACGATCCTGGGTTTCCCGAGCCTCAGCCGGCCGGGCCTTCTCGATGCGCTCAACCACCAGGACTTCGGCTACCGGTGGGTTACGCGCTTCATTGCGCTCGACAAGGCTCAGGCAACAAAGACGCTGACCAGCCTGCGCCGCCAATGGTTCAACAAGCGCAAGTCGGTCACCGCGCTGCTGCGCGAGGTGCTCTACAACCAGCCGGCCCAGCTGCTCGACAGCGATGCGGACAACAAGGTGGTCGATGCCGACCAGGCCCTGCAGGCGCTCGGCGGTGACCATGTCGCGTTCGGCTACCTGACCATGACGATCACCGTCACCGATGCCGCGCGCGAAGCGGTCGAGGAGAAGGTCCGCAGCGTCGAGCGCATCGTCAACGGCCTCGGCTTCACCTGCATGCGCGAGGGCGTCAACGCGGTCGAGGCGTGGCTGTCCTCGCTGCCAGGCCATGTCTACGCCAACGTGCGCCAACCCCTCGTCCATACACTCAACCTCGCGCACCTGATGCCGCTGTCGTCGGTCTGGGCCGGCCCGGCGCAGAACGCGCATCTTTCGGGTCCGCCGCTGCTCGTCGCCAAGACTGCGGGCGCGACGCCCTTTCGCATCTCGACGCATGTCGGCGACGTCGGCCACATGATGGTCGTGGGTCCTACCGGCGCCGGCAAGTCGGTCCTGCTCGGGCTCATCGCCCTCCAGTTCCGCCGCTATCCGGGGGCGCAGGTCTACATCTTCGACAAGGGCAACTCGGCGCGGGCCGCCGTGCTGGCGATGGGCGGCGCGCATCACGCGCTCGGCTCCACGGACACGGACGGCGGCGAGCTTGCCTTCCAGCCCTTGGAGGGCATCGACGACATGGCCGAGCGTGGCTGGGCGGCGGAATGGGTCGCAGCCCTGCTCACGCACGAGGGGGTGGCGGTCGATCCGCACGTGAAGGACGCGGTGTGGACCGCGCTCGGCAGCCTCGCCTCGGCCCCGCGCGAGGAACGCACTCTCACCGGCCTTGCGCTCCTGCTCCAGTCGAATGCCCTGCGCGTGGCGCTGCAGCCTTATACGCTCGAAGGCCCCTACGGCCGGTTGCTCGATGCGGCCGAGCAACAACTCGCGCTCGCCGATGTCCAGTGCTTCGAGACCGAGGCGCTGATGGGCCGGACGGGCGCGGTCGCGCCGGTCCTGTCATATCTGTTCCACCGGCTCGAGGAGCGGTTCGACGGGCGGCCGACATTGCTCATCCTCGACGAGGCCTGGATCTTCCTTGACCATCCCTTGTTCGCGGCGCGGATCCGCGAGTGGCTCAAGGTCCTGCGCAAAAAAAACGTCGCAGTGCTCTTCGCGACGCAGAGCCTTGCCGACATAGCCGGCTCCGCCATCGCGCCTGCCATCATCGAGAGCTGCCCGCAGCGCATCCTGCTGCCCAACGACCGCGCCATCGAGCCGCAGGGCCATGCGATCTACAATCGCTTCGGTCTCAACGACCGGCAGATCGAGCTGATCGCGCGCGCCACCCCCAAGCGGCACTACTACCTCCAGTCCGCACGGGGAAACCGCCTGTTCGAACTCGGCCTCGGCCCGGTGGCGCTGGCGCTGTGCGGTTCCTCAGATCCGGCAGCCCAAGTGCGCATCGATGCCGTCCTCGCCGAACATGGCTCGTCGGGCTTCGCCGAGGCCTTCCTGCGCACAAGCGGCCTCGATTGGGCTGCCGACATCGTCGCCAGCCACCCTGTTGCCCCTAACCTTGAAGGAGAAAACTGATGCGTATGCCTACCGCGAAGCGCCTGAGCGCTTCCGCCCTTAGCCTGAGTGCGAGCGGCGCGCTGGCGCTGTGCATCGTCGCACCGAGCACGCCGGCCAATGCCCAACTCACGGTCTTCGATCCCAGCAACTACGCGCAGAACATCCTCACCGCCGCACGCACGCTGCAACAGGTGAACCAGCAGATCCAGCAGCTGCAGAACGAAGCGCAGATGCTGATCAACCAGGGCAAGAACCTGTCGCGCATCGACTTCCCGCAGCTCGACGCGATCAAGGGCAAGCTCGCCGCAATCGACGCGCTGATGGGACGCGCGACGAACATCGACTTCAAGGTCGACCAGCTCGACCAGAAGTTCGCCAAGCTCTATCCGCAGGACTTCAGCTCCGCGCTTACAACGGACGGGCGGGTGCGCGATGCACGCACCCGTCTCGAGGCCAGCATGGCCGCGTTTCGCCATACCATGACCGTGCAGGCCGGCGTCGCCGAGAACGTCCATGACGATGCCGAGGTGCTCAGCCAGATCGTCGAGAAGAGCCAGGGTGCACAAGGCTCGCTGCAGGCGCAGCAGGCAACCAACCAGCTGCTGGCCCTGGTGGCAAAACAGCAGCTCCAGCTCCAGCAACTGCTGGCGGCGCAGTTTCGCAGCGATGCCACCGAGCAGGCGCGCGAGGCCACGCAGGCATCGGAAGCGCGAACGGTTACCAAGAAATTCCTCGGCTCCGGATCGGCCTACACGCCCGACTAGCCCCCCTGAGGGCTTGGAGGCCCGATCCGGCAGGGCGGCGACGTCACCTCTCCCGTCGCCGCCGTCGCGAGGCGCGGCCCAGTTCCCCACCCGCGCCTCGCGACACCCCTTCATTTTCCTAGGAGGACATCTGCCTTGAATGACCTCAATGTCATCGACCGCTTCCTGACGGCGTTCACCACCTACATCGACAGCGGGTTCGGCCTGCTCGGCCCCGATGTCGGGTTCCTGACCGTCACCCTGATCGGCATCGACATCACCTTGGCCGGGCTGTTCTGGGCGATGGGCGGCGAGGACAACGTCATCGGCCGCTTCCTGCGCAAGATCCTTTATGTCGGTGCGTTCGCCTACATCCTGAACAGCTTCTCGACGCTCGCCGACATCATCTTCAAGTCGTTCGCCCAGGCCGGCCTGACCGCGGGCGGCGGTACGCTGAGCGCTGACGACCTGCTCAAGCCGGGCCGGTTGGCGGGCACCGGCTTCGAGGCGGCCTGGCCGCTCCTCGACCAGGCCAGCGACATGGTTGGCTTCACCACGTTCTTCGACAACTTCCTGACGATCATGGTGCTGCTGTTCGCCTGGGCCACCGTCATCGTCGCCTTCTTCATTCTCGCGGTGCAGATGTTCGTGTGCATCCTCGAGTTCAAGCTCACCAGCCTGGCCGGCTTCATCCTCGTGCCTTTCGCGCTGTGGAACCGGACGAGCTTCCTCGCCGAGCGCGTGCTCGGGAATGTGGTGAGTGCGGGCATCAAGGTGATGGTGCTCGCCGTCATCGTCGGGATCGGCTCGAACTTCTTTTCCGAGTTCACCGGCGCGATCAAGGGGCAGGAGCCCGATATCGGCGAGGCCATGAGCCTCGTGCTGGCCAGCCTGTCGCTGCTGGGCCTCGGCATCTTCGGGCCCACGATCGCCTCGGGCCTGGTGTCGGGCGCGCCCCAGCTCGGTGCGGGCGCCGCGATCGGCACCGCAGTCGGCGCTGGCGGCATCGCGATGATGGCAGGTGGCGCGGCCGTCGCAGGCGCACGCCTCGCCGGCGGCACCGCGCTCGGGGCCGTGCGATCGGGCACGGCGATGGGCTCGGCCGCCTCCAGCTCGTATGGCGCGGGCCCGAAAGCGTCCGGGAAGGCCTCCGTCGGCGCCGGCCTTGCAGGCGTCGCCCGCGCGGCGGGGACTGCGGCCAAAAGCCACGCCGCCGGGGCGATGGGCCTCGGCCAAGCCGCCACGCCCGGACCACAGGCGGCATCAGACATCTCGGGCCCGCAAGCGCCACCGGCGAACCCGTCCGGTGGATCGAGCCAGGGCGGCGCTCCGGCCTGGGCCCGGTCCCTGCGCGCCGAACAAACCAGCCGGAACCGCCGCCAGGTCGCGATCCACGCGCTCCAGCAGGGCGACCGCGGCGGCGGTTCCGCCGCGCCCGACATCAAGGAAAGGAACGACTGAGCCATGTTCTTCAAACGCAGCCTCCAGCGCTACGGGCGAACGCCGCTGCCCGAAACGCCCTACCAACGCGCCGGGCAACTGTGGGACGAGCGGATCGGATCGGCCAGGGTCCAGGCGCGCAACTGGCGGCTCATGGCCTTTGGCTGCCTGGCGCTTACCATGGGGACCTCCGCAGCGCTCGCCTGGCAATCGGTGCAAAGCCGGGTCACGCCTTACGTCGTCGAGGTCGACCGGCTCGGCGAAGCCCGGGCGGTCCAGCCTGCCGAGGTGGCCTACCATCCCAGCGATCCCCAAGTCGCCTGGCATCTGGCCCGTTTCGTCACCAGCGTGCGCTCGGTGTCGCTCGACCCGGTGCTCATGCGGCGCGACTGGCTCGAGGCGTACGATTTTGCGACCCGGCGCGGCGCGCAGTTCCTGGGCGAATATGCCCGCAGCGCGGCACCGTTCGCGCAAGTCGGCGAGCGCTCGGTCTCGGTGCAGGTGACGAGCATCGTGCGCGCGTCCGATACCTCGTTCCAGGTCAAATGGACAGAGACCGCCTATGAGCGCGGTTCCGAAGCGGGAACCAGCCGCTGGACGGCAATCCTCACGATCGTAACGCGGCCGCCCGCATCGGCCGAAGTGCTGCGCCGCAATCCGCTGGGTATCTACGTCGATGCCATCGACTGGAGCCGCGAACTCGACACGGTCCAGCCCCAACGCGCACCGGCGCAGGCCCGGCCAGCAACGCCTGCGCTGGCTCCATCGCCCGTCAACATCCCGGTCGGATCTCCGCTCGATCCGACCGGCCGCGTGCAGCCATCCAACCCCCAGGAGACGAAACAATGAACCTTGCCTTCTTGCCGGCATGCGCCGGCCTCGCGCTTGCGAGCCCCGCCCTCGCGCAGACACCGGTGCAGCAGGTGGCCGCTGCCACCGGCGCAGCCACCGTGCGCCCGACCGCGGGCGGGTTCGTCGCCGGTGCCCATGTCTATCCTTATGCGGAGAGCGCGATCTTCGAAGGCTATGTCGCTCCCGGGCTCGTTACCGACCTTGCCCTCCAGCCGGGCGAGGCGCTGGTCGCCGTCGCCAGCGGCGACACCGCCCGCTGGGTGATCGGCGATACCACCAGCGGGGCGGGCGAGACCCGGCAGACGCATGTCCTGGTCAAGCCCTTCGCGGCCGGGCTCATTACCAACCTCGTGATCACAACCGACCGGCGTGCCTATCACGTGCGCCTGGTCAGCACGCGCGGGACAGCGATCTCCTCGATGCGCTGGACCTACCCGCAGGACGAGTTGCTCGCCTTGCAGCGCAAGGCCGATACGGCGCAGGCCGCCCTGCCCGTCGCCGCCGGTATCGCCGTCGAACGGCTGCATTTCAACTACGCCATCCTGGGCGACCAGCCGGCGTGGAAGCCGCTGCGCGCTTTCGACGATGGAACGCGAACCTACATCGAGTTCCCGGCCTCGCTCGGCCAGGGCGAGGCGCCGCCGCTGTTCGTCACGGGCTCCGAAGGCAAGGCCGAACTGGTGAACTACCGGCAGCGCGATCGCTACTACGTGGTGGATCGGCTCTTCGATGCGGCGGAACTCCGGCTGGGCCTGAAAAAGCAGCAGGTGGTCCGCATCCTGCGGGTGGCCGCGCCCAAGCTGCGGAGGGGCGCATGACCGAGCCTGTCACCGCGGCCGTCCCGCCCAAGGTGGATCCGGAAACGCTGCAGCTGCGCGCGCGCCCTATCCGCGCGATCCGCTTCCGCCGCGGCATCATTATCGGGGCCGCCGCGCTTGGCTCGGTGAGCCTGGTGGGCATTGCCTGGATGGCGCTAAAGCCGCAAATGTTCCGCCAGGTGGCGCAGGACAGCGAACTGTCCCAGCCCTTGGCGAAGCCAGTCTCGGACACGCTCGCCGGACTGCCCTCCAGCTATGGCGATGTCCCGAAGCTGGGGCCCGCGCTTCCCGGCGACCTAGGCCGTCCGATCCTGAGCGCCCAGCGGGAGCGCGCCGAGAGCGAGACATCATCGGCCCGGAGCGATGATACCGAGGCGAGGCGGCAACAGCGCCTGGCCGAAGCGAAGGCCGCCCGCGAGTCCGGACTGCTGGCGCAGCTCGCGTCCAGCCAAAGTCCTTCCAACGCAGGTTCGTCCAACGCGTCAGTGACGCAAGGAGAACTGCTGGCGGGCAAGGATGCGGGCACTCCGGAATCCAAGCCGACGCGCAAGGAGCAGTTCGCGGGCGAGCGCAGCGATGCCGCGACGGCCAATTCGCACGGGATCGTCGCACCGTTTTCGCCCAATACGCTGCTCACGGGCAGCGTGATCTCGGCAAGTCTCATTACGGGCTTGAATTCGGACCTGCCCGGGATGGTGATCGCCCAAGTGACGCAAAACGCCTACGATACGGTGACCGGCCAGATCCTGCTGGTGCCGCAGGGCGCCCGACTGATCGGCAAGTACGACAGCGTCGTCGCCTACGGGCAGCGACGTGCGCTCGTCATCTGGCAGCGTCTCATCCTGCCGAACGGCAGTTCGGTCCAGCTCGACAATATGCCCGCTACCGACCAGTCGGGATATGCCGGTGTTGCCGACAAGGTAGACTTTCACACCTGGACGCTGCTGAAAGGCGTCGCGATCGCAACGATGCTCGGCGTCGGTACTGAACTGACGATCGATGGAGAGAGCGACCTGGTCGAGGCTATCCGCGAATCCGCCCAGACCAACACCGCCCGCGCCGGCGACCAGATCACCCAGCGCAATCTCGACATTCAGCCGACGATCACGGTCAGGCCCGGCGCGCCGGTACGCCTGCTGGTAACCCGCGACCTGGTCTTGGCAGCGTGGCGATAGCAAAGGAGACAATCATTTTGGACCTGAAGCTTGGCAAGCTGCCCGACCGCACGCCAGTTAAGCTGGCGATCACGATCACCCCGGATCTGCAAAACGCACTGCAAGCCTATGCCGCTTTCTACGCGGCGCGATACGAGGTGGAGGAGCCGGTCGTCGAACTGGTCCCGGCGATGCTGGCAGCATTCCTGGAAAGCGACCGCAACTTCATGCGCGCCCGCGAGGCCGCGCGGAAGGCAAGGGCATGATCGAGCGAGAATGGGAAAAGAAGCTCGAACCGTTGACCGTCCGGATTTCAACGGCAGTGCGCATCACTGGCCTGAGCCGATCGCGCATATACGAGCTCATCCAGTCGGGCGACTTGGAAACCGCGAAGGTGGGGCGGGCCACCCTAATCCAGTATCAAAGTCTAAAGAAGCTCACCCAAAGCTGAAAGGCTACATCTGGGACTTTTCCGACTGTCCGCTTCGAATCCGCGAACTGGGGAAAGCCGACCTTCATCTTACGCTGGAGCGCGCGGGCCGAGGCCGCGCGGACCAAGCCGTGCATTTCGGCGAAATCATTCGTCTATCAACCGATGGATCGCCGTCGCGTGACTTTGTTGCGTCCAACGGGTGGGGAAGACTAAGAAAGCGATCGCTCACACAGCGGGGAGGTAAAGTACCTCTCTAAACTGATGAAGATCGTCCATGATCTCATCGCGATGGGCATCACGCAAGTGAACCGGGACGGGGCGTATTTCGTCGTGCGTGTCACCGTCGTGACGGGGAAGCCGCTGGCGGATCTTTCTGAGCAATCAGGCGAGCAAAATTAGCAGGCCGATGATAGCTGACTGTGATGCTTATCTGCGAAGCTACTTCCTGAACATGTTAAGGCGTATGTCATCGTCCAAAAAGCCGCCCTGCTTCCAGGATGAGATGAACTTTCGATCCTGCAGCCACGAAGCGAATGCGCGGTTGACCTCGCTGTCCTTAATCCTGGGTGTTGCCCAGCCCGGTCGGATGTCCGGCATAGGAGCTGGAAGCAGCGCCAAGAGGTCCCTCACCTCCGTATCCTCCAGACGATCCTGGAGGATGTTGAAAAGCGAGATCTGCGTCTCGAGGGGGCGGGAACGCAGTATGACCGCGTGCATTCCCTCTGCGTCCAGGTTCTCGATAACGACGCCCGTGCGAGCGAGGATGCGGCCGACGAGAGCGGCCCGCGAAGGCCTGTCGCGAAGCACGGATAGATCCATCGAGCGGATGATCCTAAGACGGCTGTCATCCGCGATGTCGGTCTCGAGGACCCGCTCCTTCAGATCCTCGCTCACATTCAACTCGTCCTCGAGCCTGAAAAACTCGTCGATGTTGCCGGTCACAAAGGCTGCGGCCAGCGAGACGTCGTCTTCAAGCTGCGCCAAGGCACCAGCCGAGAAGGTTATGCGGTCGAACTTGACCAGAGCCCGGCGCTTTTCCTCGCCGAGGCCTTCCGGGAACGACTTGAACCGGGTCGGCAGGACCTTGAGGTAGGCTTCGTAAGCCTCATCGCTCAGCGCGCTGTTCTCGATGATGAACTTGCGCAGAGTGAACGCGGCGTCTCCGCCGGGAAGCCCATATTGGCCAAGCGTCGCTACCGTATGGGGACGGTCGAGAAAGCCCGTCAGGATGTCCGGGTCGAATGTCTCCTGTCCGATAAAGAAGAGGCAGTTATCCCACGTCGGCTCGATCCTCCCCATCTCGACCAGCGCGGCGTGATAGTCAGAGGGGGCCTGCTCCATCTCGGGGAGAGGGGCCGTCTGACGCTCGAGGAAGCGGAGGACAAGGTCGCGATCCACATCCGCGCGGGCTAGGATGCGCAGTATCGCGGGGACGCCTTCGGACCGGTTATCCGGCAGCTGGAGCAACACGTGTTCCAGATATTCGCCGAACTGGCGCTCGACCTTCGACAGCAGCGGTTCGCCTCCCGCTTCGAGGACGAGGGTGTAGTTCCGTTCACGCAATCGTCCGTCGCCCTCGATGCCCAAAATGGCCTCGAGCACGAACTCCAGGTTGCTGACGGAGATCTCGTAGAGCCCTCGTTCGTAGAACATTCCTACGAATCCGGGATGGGTTTCCAGCGTGGACAGGTCAGTGACCTCGAAGTTGAGCGACCGCAGACGGTCGGGAGCGATGTCAACTCCGAGCGCGAGGATCGTGGGTAGGTCCGACGCCAGGAAGTCCGTGAGCTCGGGATGACCTTCAGCGAGTGTCTCCAACTGCCTGATTGGCAGGTGGCTCAGAATCCTGGCCACGTGGGTCTGAGAGGCCGGACTGTCTAAAATGCCCTGCACGAAACCCTGCCAGCCAGACGTCAGCATGGACAGCAGCGTCGTGACCGCCGTGCCGCTCGCGTAGTAGGCGCCGAGGAACTCCTCGCACTCGTCAAAGTCGGACGCGATGAAGCCGATGAGGCGCGACGTCTGGGCCGAGTAGGAGGACGGATCGGCGAGCAGGCAATCCACGATCCTGACGTTGAGGGCGTAGTTCCTCCCGAAGTCCTCGTCGCGCATCGCGAGGATGACCTCTCTGGCGTTGTCGATCTGGAAGTTCGGATCGGGATTGCTGAAGCCGCGTATCCGGATCAGGAACTTGTTGTCGCTTGGCGAGAGCCGGCCAGAGTGGAAAAGCGAGGTGTACTGGTAGTAGGTGTCGTCGAGATAGCCCTCGAGCACCAGAAAGCGCGCCAGATCGGCATTGTCTCCGAACGCTTCGAACATGCCGTCGAGCAGTTCCGAGCCTTCCCTGAGGATCTCATTGAACTTCATCATCCGTACGCGCGACAGCTTCGCCCTGAGCTCGGCGATCCTCTTGGTTACGCTCTCCCTGGCGGTGGCGGACCGACCCTCGACCAAAGACGCACGCTGCGCGAACGTCGCACCGCCCTTCAGCTTCTCCGAAAGGCCGCCAAGCGATATGCGCTGAAGCCCCTGATAGGGACCGCTGACGTAAACATAATCCGAGGCCAGAAGCGCATCCAAGCTCTCGCTCTTCAGCAGCCCCGTCACCGGGATCTGGCTGTTCTGATTGGCTCCGACGTAGGTGGCGCCTTCAGGGATGATTCCAATGAGCGCCATCGCGTAGATGGCGCGTAGCTCGGCCATGTCCTCGGGCAGCTGCCTATCGCTGGCCTCCACAATGGCTTCAAGACGGACGATCTCGGCCATCAGGCTGGCCTCGCTGGTCGCGATGTACCTATCGTGATCATGCAGGATCTCCGCCAAGTCCCCCCGTCCCCGGTGAAGCTTCTCGAAGTCGCTCGGGAACACATTCTTGTAAATCAGGACGGCCAGCAGCTTAGTCGCGTCGAGGTTGGTCTCGCCCTCCGGTTCGAGGTTTGCGACGTATATGGCGTACTCGTTGAAGATATTCTGGATGAGCCTCAGGTCGGTGAGATACCTGGACACCTCCCGCACGAACTGCTTGTCCAACCTGCCGTCAATAGAAAGGCGCTTCCCCTGCTCGAGCACCTTGTCGATCGAGTTCGAGCTGTTGATGATCGGGATGACCGGGATGATGAACTCGAAGAACTTGGTCCGGTCGGTGCTGACGAAGATGTCGTCTCGAATGGCGTAGAGGAAGCGGACCTTCCGTCTCACCCCGATGTTCGCGTTCACGAGACTGTTGATCTCGCGCAACGTCACGAATATCTCCGGATTATTGAACCTGTCCAAGTCCTCGATCACGACCAGGTCATATTTCGTCGATTGGAAGAAGTAGATGATCTCGTCGAGGTGACGGTTGAGTATCGACTCCTCGGTCACCGCGTTGGGCGAGATTTCGATGTCCTTGAGCGAGATGCTCTTCAGCGAGATGCCGAAGCTGGCGATGTATATTTGGTGGAAGATCAGCCAGAGGAACCCCCCGCCAACGGCGAAGACGATCAGGTTAAACAGATTCTCCAGTCCGAAGGGCTGGAAGTACGCACCCGACATGATGGCGTCTCGCTTCTGGATCAGCTGGAGACCCGCAAAAACCGGGTAATTTCTGGCGAAGCGGGCTGGTTTGATGACGTCGAGGCTTCGGGGCGCACCAAGGGCATCGTTCGGACCAATTTCCATCATGCCCGGCGTTGATTTCGCC
>NZ_JAZFAX010000031.1:0-55178 GCF_036352595.1 Novosphingobium resinovorum | reverse complement strand
CCGGACTCCTGCTCCTTGATCATCCCGATGATCTGCGCCTCGGTAAAACGGCTCTTCCTCATGCGTCTGCTCCTTCTCGTGGGCAGACTCTACATCAGAATGAGGGACCTTTCGGGGGGCAGGTCAGTCGCTGATCGCAACTCGAACGCCTTCACTCAGCAGGCGCCGCGCCGTTTCCTTGCCGATGCCGCTGTCCGCGCCGGTGACCAGCGCAATGCGCCCTTCGATATCGAGCTTCATCGTATCGATCTTCCTCTTCGTCGGATGTCTGAGATGTTTCTGACTAAAGGGCTGTCGGCACGGCGAAGTTCCCTGGAACCGCATCGTCTGCCCACGACTTGCCTCACCATTCACCGCAAGCAAGGATGCAGGATGGACGCCGAAGCCCGTGACGTGCTGGACTATCTCGCGCGGCTCGCGCCTGCGGCCGAAGGGACGCCGGACGATGCACGCTGGCTGGAGAATTTCCGCTACCAGACGCGGCTCCTCGCGGGCCTCGACGCTCCGCCGATGGACTTCATTCGGTATCGCATGTCGTCGTGCCCCGGACGTCAACGCCCGCGCTTGCGATCCGGCTGTATCGTCCGCACCCTGGCCGCTTGCCGCTGCTGCTGCACATGCACGGGGGCGGCGCCATCGCCGGGTCCGTCGATGGCCACGACGCCGCCTTGCGGATGCTGGCCAGCCGCACCGGCTGGCTGGTCGCCGCGCCGCTCTACCGGCGAGCGCCCGAGCACAGGTTCCCGGCGCAGCTCGAGGACGGCTGGCGCGCGCTCGGCCATTTACGCGATCAGG
This sequence comes from Novosphingobium resinovorum, assembly GCF_036352595.1. GTDB lineage: Bacteria > Pseudomonadota > Alphaproteobacteria > Sphingomonadales > Sphingomonadaceae > Novosphingobium > Novosphingobium resinovorum_B. The sequence goes on along the minus strand of NZ_JAZFAX010000031.1, from coordinate 54,383 downwards.
CGGACACCTTGAACATCGATGCGTCCACCATCGTCATCTCGGGTGACAGCATCGGCGGGACGCTCGCGAACGCCCTGGCGATGCGCGGCCGCGATGCCGTCCGGGAGACCGGGAGACCCGCCATCGCGGGGCAGATCCTGCTCTATCCCAATACCGATCTGAGGCGCGATGCCGACTATCCCTCACGCACGCGCGAGAACGGCCACATCATCGCGCTCGAGGATCTCGAACGGCAGATCGACCTGTACCTGTCACGCGAAAGCGATCGTCACGATCCGATTGTCTCGCCGGTCCTTGCCGATCCGGCGGGTCTGCCTTCAACTCTGCTGGTGACATGCGGGGCGGATCCCCTTTGCGACGAGGGCGACGCTTATGGCCACCTGCTGGCCAGCGCCGGGGTCCCGGTACGCCATGATCACTTCGCCGGCATGATCCACGCATTCATGCAAACGGGCGGCCACACACGTGCGACCGCCCGGCTCTTCGATTGCATTGCAAATTGGCTGCAGCGCTTCGCGCCTTCACCCTAAGTCTTCAGGCGGATGCCGGCATGTCCCATCTAGCTTCCACCTCCAGGGCTTCGACATCGCACTGACAGGTAAGCAGTGCCTGCTCCTTGCCGTCCTCCCGGAAGAAGACAGCGAACGCGCCTTCATCGACATCGCCCTCGATCCGGCGATCCTTGGCCGAAGCGGCATGGCCGACATAGCGAAGGCTGGTATCGTAATGCCCGGACCAGAAGAACGGGGTGTCTCCGAACCCTTCCTCGACCTTGCCCAGCAGCCGCCGCGCAAGGTACTGGCCCTGCCTCTGCGCATGGACCCAATGCTCGACTCGGATCGGGTGGCCCAGTCGCGGATCGGGATAGGAGGCAATGTCCCCGATCGCGAAGACGCCGTCAGCGGAAGTCGCAAGCGTGGCATCGACCCTGATCCCACCACCTTCCTCGTTGGTGGCGAGCGCGATCCCGGCAGCTTCGGCAAGTTCGACGCGCGGCTTCACGCCGGCACCGATGACCAGGAGGTCGGCATCGACCGTCGATCCATCGTCAAGGGTTAAGGCCTTGCCATCATAGCTTTCGATCGTTCTCCCAAGTCGGAACGCAACGCCCTTGTCTTCATGCAGGCCCCGAACGAAGCGCCCGACCTCCTCGCCGAGCACTCCGGCAAGCGGAACATCGTCCTTCGCAATGACGGGCACGGGACGCTTACGCTGGCGCAGCGACGCGGCGACTTCAAGGCCGATGAAACTGGCCCCCATGACCGCCACGCTCTTCGCCTTCTCCGCGGCCTCGATGAGAGCGTCGGCATCGGCAAGCGTACGAAGAACATGGACGGTGTCGCGATCGAAGCCGTCGATGGCAGGGACGATCGGCTCAGCTCCTGTCGCGAGGATGAGCGTCTCGTAGGGCACGCTCTGCCCATCGGCCGTGGACAGGGTCCTCGCCCGGGTGTCGATGGCCGTCACCTCAGTTCCGGTACGCACCTCCACCAAGGCAGCCCCCTGCCCGGCACCGGAAGGGAGCATGCATTCGTCACGCTCCTTCTTTCCGGCAAGATACTGCTTGGAGCAGAACGTGCGATCGTACGGGACGTCGGCATCGGCACTGAGGATCAGCACGCGGTCCCCCTGCCCGGCCCGCTCGAGAACGTCGGCGCAGGCGTGACCTGCCGCCCCGCCGCCCACGATGATGATGCGGCGCTGATCCGGCATAGCTTTCAGGCTCGCCTGCGTATTCGCATCGGCCCTGCCGGTGACGCGGATCACTCCGCCCTCTTCGGTCAACGCAAAACACGAAAGCGGCTCGATCGCAGGCGCGCCCACCGCCTCGCCGGTTTCCACCGAGAAGCGCGCGTGGTGCCATGGGCACCGAAGCTCTCCTGCCGCAATGATGCCCTGTTCCAGCCCGGCTCCCAGATGCGTGCATTCGCCCGAGAGAGCGCGCACCCTGTCACCTTGCCGGACGAGGACGACGGGCTTGCCGTCGAACTCGCCCGCAAGGATCGTGTCCGGCTTCAGGTCGCTGCTCGCAATGCCTGCGGCAAAATCCGGCTTCTTTTCCGCCATGATGCTCAAGCCTTCAGGAAAGGGCGACCTTCATGGGCCACCAGCAGGTCGTGCATGTCGGCCGCATGCTCTTCCTCGTCCGCGAGAATGTGCTCGAGCATGATGCGCGTCGTCGGGTCGTTGTCGCCGAAGTAGCGGATCAGTTCCTGATAGTGCTCGATGACGAGGCGCTCGGCGATCAGGTCCTGCTTGATCATCTCGATCAGATTTCCCGGCTCGCCGTATTCGGTGGCCGAACGGGTGGCGAGGTCCTTGGGATCGAAGTCGGGAACGCCGCCCAGCTGGTCGATGCGGTTGGCCGCCATCAGCGCGTGACCATGTTCGCTCTTGGCATGCTCCTCGAATTCCGCAGCGACGCTCTTGGACGTGATGCCGTCCGCGGCGATCGCGTGCATCTGGTAGCGCAGCGTGCAGACGATCTCGGTCGCGACCACTGTCTGCAGAAGTTCGATCGTCTTGTCGACGTCGCCCTGATAGCTGGGCATCACCGCGCCGTCCCCGAGCGACTTGCGCGCGCGTTCACGAAGGGTCTGGACGTCGGTGAGAAAGGCGCTTCGGTCCTGGGTCTGGGTCGCCATGGTGATCTCCTGTGATGGGGGGTTTCACCCTTAAGGCTGTCGGCGGTCCATGGGTTCCGCGCGAACGACTCGCAGCAACGGAAGGCGCCTGTTCGCCGACAGCAACAGACGCGAAACAGTTCCCGGCGTTTGCGCGGCGTTTTCCCGGGATTGCGACAAACGGCGAACTTTTTGCGAACGCGCGACGTTACATCTCCCGACTGCAGCATGAGGGGCCAATGAACACAGCTGACACATCCATCTCCGACCAGCACGGAGCCGATGCGAAGACGCCGGCGCAGTACGGCGCTGCAGCATGGAAGGATATCGCGGGACGTGTCTGGACAAACAGCGGCCGGCACGATCTCAATCTGCTTTCCGCGGCCGTCGCTTTCTATGCATTCCTGTCATTCGTGCCGCTGCTTGGTGCAGTCGTGATGACCTATGGGCTGATCGCCGATCCGGCCACGGTCGCCAAGCACATGGCGACGATCATCGACCTCGTTCCTGCCGACGCCGCCCACCTCATCTACGACCAGCTCACGAACCTCACCCTGGCGGCGGCCGACAAGAAGGGGCTTGGCCTTGCAGTTGCGCTCCTCATCTCGATCTACGGCGCTTCAAGAGCATCGGGCGCCATGATCGGATCGCTGAACATCGTATACGAGCAGCAGGATCACCGCTCGTTCGTGCGCGGCACCATTCTTGCCCTCGCACTTGCCGCATCGGCGGTCGTGGTCGGCATCGTCGGGCTGGTTGCGGCCTCGATGCTCAGCCTCGCGGGCGACCTCATCGCCGATCTCGGCCCGATCGGCGCCCCGCTGATCCAGGCAGCGACCTGGGTCGTCGCCGCGGGCCTGTGCAGCATCGCCATCGGCGGGATGTACCGCTTTGCGCCAGACCGCGCCGATGCGCGCTGGCAGTGGCTGACCACCGGGTCCCTGATGGCGACGGCGCTATGGCTGGTCGCCACCGTCGGCTTTGGTCTCTATGCCTCGTCGCTGGGCAATTACGACACCACTTATGGTTCGCTGGGCGCCGTGGTCGTGCTGCTGATGTGGCTTTATGTCTCGGCCTATGCAGTGCTGCTTGGCGGTTTGGTCAATGCCGAGACGGAACGACAGACCGCCCGAGACACGACCACAGGCCCGGAACTGCCAATCGGCTCACGCGGGGCAACGATGGCAGACACCAGCGCCGCGCTGTCACCGAACGAGAACTGAGAGGGGTTACAGGTCGAAACCGGGGCGCGCTTCACGAGCCCGCTGCGAGCCTGCGCCGGAACGCTCGGCCCCTCCGCTGGTTGGCTCCTGCATGCCCAGAAAGAATTGCCAGCGTCCCGACCTGCATTTCACCCGATCGGAACGCGCGTCGTTGCCAGCCTGCCCGGCGTATCGCCAGACTCCCTCATGGCGATAAGGCCGCGCATCGCCGGGCGCGAACATGCCCGCGCCGGTACATCACCGATCTCGCGGGCCTTCTTGAAGAGGGTGGCGCCGCTTTTCGCCGGCAACGAGATTTCCGGCGGGCCGATGCTGCTGGCAACGTTCGTCGCCCTTGTCCTGAGCAGTTCACCTCTCGCGTCAGGCTGGGAGGATTTCTGGGGCCTTTCGCTGGAGATCAGTCTGGGCTCGCATTCCCTCTCTCACTCCCTGGCGGAGTGGATCGACCACGCGCTCCTGCCTCTGTTCTTCGTCATCATCGGCACGGACATGAAACGCGAGATCGTCACGGGTGAACTCTCGCGCTGGCGTTCGGCCGCTTTTCCGCTGCTGGGGGCAATCGGCGGCATGGTGGTGCCGGTGGGACTCTTCCTGGTCATTGCCGGACAAGGCCCGGAAGCGGCGGGATGGGGAACGGTCGTCGTCACCGACACTGCTTTCGGCCTCGCCCTGCTGGCAATCTTCTCCGACCGGTTCCCAGCCGGTCTTCGTGCCCTTCTGCTGGCGTTTGCCGCCATAGACGACGTCGGCGGACTGCTGGTCATCGCCGGCGCCTATACCCGGCACATCGAAATCGTCGGCCTCGTCGTGGCGGCAGTATCGTTCGGCGTCATGCTGCTGCTGCGCAAGCTGCGCTGGTTTTCCTCCTTCCCTTACGTGTTGCTGTCGATAGCAACCTGGGGCGGGATATTCGCATCCGGCATTCATGCCACGATTGCCGGCGTCGTCATCGGTTTCGTCGCACCGGTCCGCCCGAGGCTGGACAAGGATGCCTTTTCACGCGGAGTGCAACGCAAGGTCGATGATTTCCAGGATGCCTACCGGCAGCTGCGCCAGGCCGATGGCGACGATCGCACAGACCGCGCTGCCCATCATGAGGTTGAGGCCCACCTTGGATACCTCGACGAGATGACGGCGGCTACAGAAGTCACCGGCGATCGTCTCGTCGGGGTCCTGACCCCCTGGGTCAGCTATTTCGTCCTGCCGCTGTTTGTACTGAGCAATGTCCATGTGGCAATCACCCCTGATGCTCTTGCCAGCGCAGTGGCATCGCCCCTCGCCCCGGCGGTCGTCGCCGCTCTGGTTCTTGGCAAACCGATCGGCTTTCTGTTTGCTTCGTGGCTTGGAACCCGGACCGGAATTGCCCGTCTGCCGAGCGGCGTGACATGGCGCATGGTTCTCGCAATGAGCAGCCTTGCCGGTATCGGTTTCACGATATCCCTGTTCATAGCCGACCTTGCATTCGCGGACAGTAGACTGGTCGAGCAGGCATCGCTCGGGACGTTGGCTGCGTCGGCAGTGGCTGGTCTTGCAGGCTATGTCTTCCTTCGGTTTGCAGGTGATCGCCCGAAGATGTGATCCGAAAAAATGGCGCTGAATTCGCCGCTGCCAGCAATCTTCGACCGTAGAAAATCGGCCGACCGGCACGCATGCCCGGAATGAGAGCTTCTGCCCGAGGCCGAGGTCCGCCGCGGGCACCGACGATGCGAGGAGCCAATGCGACGGATGCCACAATGAAGTCGTCCGGCAGTGGATCGATACCTGCGCCTTCCGTGTTTGGTCTTCATGCAGCGCGAAGGCAATCGCGCGCCGGATTGAAGCGAAGGAGAGCATCGATGAATCGCGATGAACGCAATCCCGAAAATCGCCAGGCAGGTGGCTATCGCAATCAGGACAGTTCCTGGGACATGCCGCGCCAGGCCAATCAGTGGCAGGACGAGGGCAGTCGGCAGGCCGGCGGAATGGACGATACCACGGAAGGATCTCGAGGCGCCTATGTGCCGCGTCGGGGTGAAGGCCGCGCCCGCAATCTCGACAGTCGCTACGAAGGCGGTCGCTACGAAGGCGATCCGGGGAGTTCCCGTTATGAAGAAGCACCGCGCGGCACTTTCGTACGCGACCCGCGTCTTGAAGGGCGTTACGGGTATGGCCGGGATGAAAACATCCGGCGGGGATCCTCTCCGCGCAGAAACGACTATCCAGTGCATGATTTCGATGCGAGTGGGGGCAACGACTATTCCAGCTTCACCAGCGAGGATTACGGCGGCCGCGATTTCTCGGCAGATCGCGGCGCGTTGAGTGGAGGGGCGCACCCCAGCAACAGCTATCGACCGAGTTGGGGACCAGGCAGCTGGTCCCGTCGGCACCACGATGACGACTACGGCGCATGGCGTGCCGAAGGCGAAAAGCGCGGGTTCCTGGAAAGGGCCGGCGACGAGGTGGCCAGCTGGTTCGGCGACAAGGACGCGTCGCGCCGCCGTGACATGGATCACCGGGGACGCGGCCCTTCAGATTATACCCGCTCGGACGAGCGAATTCGCGAGGATGTCAATGATGCCTTGACCCAGGACTGGCGGCTCGATGCAAGCCATGTCCGGGTTGTGGTGAAGGAGGCCGAAGTGACACTCGACGGCACGGTGTCCACACGGCAGGACAAGCGCCGCGCTGAAGATCTCGCGGAGAACGTGTGGGGCGTAAGCCACGTCCAGAACAATCTTCGCGTGACCGGGTCCACTGTGCGGCACGACCAGTCAGCCGTTGATGGCATTCCGACTACACCTTCGTCAGCAGCCACGCGGCCGACCACGACATCCTGACGGCGGAAAAATGCCAGGGGATGGAGGGGAGCCTGATGGCTCCCCTCCTTTTATCATCTGCAGGCGCCCGGGAGGCTCCCTGGCAATTCCCGCAAGGTGCGGCCTAATGCTCTTGCCCATGCTCAAGGTCGCGCTGAAGGCCGCTTTGCACGCCATTCCGCCGGTAGGACGCATCATCGGCGTCCCCCTTCCCACGGCAGTCCGGGTCCATTCCGGCGCCCCCGGTCGCTCCCGCGTTCGGACCAGGGTTGAGGCGCTCCTCTTCCAGCGAGCGTACACCTTCGGGATCTTTGTCCCCGGGCTTCATGGCAGGATCATTTCTGGGCATGGTCAGTCTCCTTTGCTCTCCTGATTGAAGTGACTGCATCCGGCCCGCGTTTCGACTAAAGGCGCCCCGCAGGCTGGCGCGTGTCGTCGCCGCGACAGGCTGCAGTTCCAGCGCGCCGACCGGCCTTCGAGGCAGGAACAAAGCGGATCGCACCGGCGTTCGCATTTGCAGGTATGGATTTGCAGAGAAAGACGACAGCCTTGGCAATTTTTGATGCCGGGAAGCTAGCAAACCGCTTTCCACCCCATCTGCTTGCGGCGATCAGCACATCCTGGAACGTGCACCGCGCGCGGATCCTTCGCACCTGCGCCAAGGAATTGCCGGTGGTCGCCTCGACCGAAGTCCACCTCAAACCCCGGTGACGATGCTGCCGCATTTATTCGGCGTACTTGTTGGGTAATGGACAATCCCCATCCAGACATCGGATTCGAGAAGACCCCGTTACCGGGTCCGCCCGCCGAGCCATATCGTGGGTGGTGAAAGCGTCCCGCCGCCTTGGACGCGAGAACCTCCTCATGTCGTCACACCGGCGACACCGTCCAGTGAGCCGCATCCGGTGCGGCTCACTGGACGGTACGTCAGTTTGAGGGGTTCGCGTCCCGGATCGACCTGGCCGACCCCATGCCCGCGGCCTTCGACGCTCCGCCGATTTTGCTGCGGACGCCCTCCTCGACCTTCCTGCCGGTCTCCGCGTCGATGTTGCGCCAGTATTCGAATGCTCGCTGCAAAACTTTCTCGCTGACGCCATCGCACAGGTGGCCGACCACGTTCTCGACAAGACGCCCTCGCGCGGCGTCGTCCATCACTTCGCGCACCAGCGTTCCGGCCTGGCTCCAGTCATCGTCGTCGGCGCGCAGGGTGTGGGCCTCGCGCACCATCTCGCCATCGGCCTGCCAGATGCCCGCCTCGTACGGGTCGCGCTCGGCTGCCGGGCCGCCGTAGCTGTTAGGGGCATAGACGGGATCTGTCGCCTTCTCGATCCGCATCGCCCCGGCCGTCGAATAGCTGTGCACCGGCGCAACCGGTCGATTGACCGGGATCTGCTTGTAATTGACCCCGAGCCTGGCGCGGTGCGCGTCGGCATAGGAGAAGCCGCGTGCCAGCAGCCTCTTGTCAGGCGATAGGCCGACGCCGGGCACCATGTTGTTCGGCTCGAAGGCAAGCTGTTCGATTTCGCTGTGGAAGTCGGTGGGATTTCGCGTCAGCGTCAGCTTGCCGACCTCGATCAGCGGATAGTCGGCATGGGGCCAAATCTTGGTGAGGTCGAACGGATTGATGCGGTAGGTCCTGGCATCCTCATAGGACATCACCTGCCAGAAGAGCGTCCAACTGGGATGGTCACCCTGATCGATCGCATTGAACAGGTCGCGGCGGTGGAAGTCGCCGTCCTTGCCCGCCATCACATCAGCGTCGGCCTGGCTGAAGTAGGCGTTGCCGTCCCCCAGGTCGGTCTTGAAGTGGAACTTGACCCAGAACTTTTCGCCCTTAGCGTTCACCAGCGAATAGGTATGGCTGGAATAGCCGTTCATCTCGCGCCAGGTCTTGGGGATGCCGCGGTCGCCCATCAGGTAAGTCACCTGATGCGCGCTTTCAGGCGAGAGCGTCCAGAAATCCCACTGCATGTCGTGATCGCGTAGGCCATTGTCGGCGCGGCGCTTTTGCGAGCGGATGAAGTGCTGGAATTTCATCGGGTCGCGGATGAAGAAGATCGGCGTGTTGTTGCCGACCATGTCGAAGTTGCCCTCTTCGGTGTAGAACTTGACCGAGAAGCCGCGCGGGTCGCGCCAGGTGTCCGGGCTGCCGCTCTCACCCGCGACCGTGGAGAATCGGATGGCGGTGTCGACCTTGGCACCCGGCTGGAACAACTTTGCCTTGGTGTAGGCGATGACATCGCCGGTGGTCTCGAAGTGGCCGAAAGCGCCGCTGCCCTTGGCGTGGGGCTGGCGTTCCGGAATTCTCTCGCGATTGAAGTTGGCCATCTGCTCGATCAGGTAATGATCGTTGAGGACGATCGGGCCGTCTCGGCCGATAGTCAGCGAATGCTCGTCGCTCTGGATGGGAATGCCGGCATCGTTGGTGGTGCGCGGGGTGGACCGGTATGTCATGGGAGCCTCTGGCTTTCTGAGTGGATGCTATCGCTACCCATGAGCCTCCCAGAGGTTCCCCAGTCGTTTTGGATCAGACCGCCACCTTGCGCAAAGACTGCTCGATCTCGCCGCCGCAATAGGAGCTGCCGTATTCGTCCCGCGCCTGCTCGGCGAGACGCTTCAGTCGAGGCATCTCGGTCATGCGCCGCACCAGCGCAGCAAGGTTCGGAGCTGCATCGCGGAGCAATGCCTCGATCGCCGGGAAACGCTCCGTCATCGTCGACCACAGCACTGCACTGACGATGTCCGCCACGCCCGGCTTCCTCGTGCCTAACAGGAAGCCTTCTGTCTCGCTGAGCCCGTTTCGTAGACCCGTCGCCTCCCAGATCTCCATCCAGCGCCTGAGGCGTGGCATGAAGTCCCGCCACGTCTCCTCGGTCCACATCTGCCGTCCCCCATCCAGCGTGATTTCGTCGAGGACATCGTTGGCGTCGTTGACGACCTTGAGGGTCCGCGCCCGTTCTTCGATCGAAGGTGGCAAGAGATCCAGCTTCTCACCCAGATAGAACGCGATCGCAGGCATTTCGGAGAGCGCAAACCCGCTCGCGTTGTCGACCAGGACGGGAGGCCCCATGAACGGGGTCGACTGCTCGGCGGGTGAACTCGCCATGAGCTGGCCGATCTCATCGCTGTCATGCTCGGCCCAGGTCTTCCCGGCGGAAGCGAGGATGCCGCGGATGAGCTGGCCGCGAAAGGGCACTGGCCAGTAGTAGAGGTCGAAATCGGACATCGCTTTCTCCTGCAGCATGAAGACCTCTCAATGCGCTGCGGTATGCCCGGTTTCGTGACAGCGACGAGCCGCCCTCGCCAGCGGTCACCCCGCCTTTGCCAGTGCAGAACCCTGTGCCCGTTCAAGGGTTATAGGCAGCAAAGGAACCTGCATCATGGCAACCCACGAAGCCCGCCTGATCGGTATTACGATCGACTGCCCATTTGAGGCGGCCTATGCCTTCGCTCACGTGCCGGAGAATTTCCCCGAATGGGCTGCGGGCATGTCGTCGTCGCTCCACCGGGACGGCGATGAATGGCGGGCTGACACGCCCGCCGGTGAAGCAAGGGTCCGGTTCAGCCCGCCCAACGATTTCGGCGTTCTCGATCACTGGGTCATGCTGCCCGGCAAGCCGGTCATACATATCCCGCTGCGGCTGATCGAGAACGGGACAGGGACGCAGGCGGTCTTCACCCTCTATCGCCAACCGGACATGTGCGACGACGATTTTATTCGTGATGCCGCCATGGTCTGCCAGGATCTCGAGAGCCTCAAGGCACTTCTGGAACGTAGTCAGCCGGACAGGGATGCTCCATGACGAACGAGCCACGTAGCGAAGAAACGGAGCAGCCGGACAAGGCACTCGATGCGTCCGAGGCCCGGGATGTCGAGGAGCGCAAGGCCGGCTCCTCCAAGATCGTTCACGAGGTCGTGCGTTTGCAGGGAGAAGAGGAGCTCGCACGGCCCCCCCTCGCCCTGACCCTGTCGGGTATCGCCGCAGGCCTTGCGATCGCTCTCTCCCTGCTGTGCGAGCTGTTCCTGCGCAGCCACCTGCCCGATACCGACTGGGCGCCGCTGATCTATTTCCTCGGCTATCCGATCGGCTATGTGATCGTGGTGATGGGCCGGCTGCAGCTCTTCACCGAAAGTACGGTGACGGCGGTGCTGCCGATCGCGACATCGCCTTCGCTGGGCAATTTCGGCCGCCTTGCCAGGCTCTGGGCCTGCGTGCTCGTGGGCAATCTGATCGGCGTCACGCTGGTGAGCGCGCTCATGGCCGGCGAGATCATCGTCACGCATGAGCAGCGAATGGTAGCCCTCGACATTCTGGGCAAGCTCGAACTCCAGCACTGGACCCGCACGCTGACGCTGGGGATACCTGCCGGCTTCATCATGGCGGCGGTCGCCTGGGTGCTGCCCAATGCCCGGGGCAGCGAATTCTGGGTCGTATTCGTGCTGACCTACGTGATCGCGCTCGGCGGCTTTGCACATGTCGTGACCGGATCGTCGCAGGCGAGCTTCCTGTGGCTCAGCGGCCGCATCAATTTCGGTGAAGCCTGGCTCGAATTCACCCTGCCGGCGCTGATCGGCAATATCGTCGGCGGCACCGGCCTGTTCGCGGTGCTGGCACATGGCCAGATGCGCAGCGATCTTGGCGCGGACGATCCGCATCCGAACCGAACCACCCAAGTTGACCGCATGGATCAGCACAAGAGAGGACCTGTCCCATGAAGCTCTACTATGCGCCGGGCGCTTGCAGCCTGGCCGACCATATCGCCATGGCCGAAGCCGGCTTGCCCTTCACCCTGGAAAAGGTCGACCTGAAGGAAAAGCGCACCGAGACCGGCAGCGACTACGCCACCATAAATCCCAAGGGCTACGTTCCCGCGCTTGCCCTCGGCGATGGCACCATCCTCACCGAAAACATCGCCATCCTCAGCTATCTTGCGGACCAATCCGAGAAGATCGCGGCGTCACCGGATAACCGCTGGAAATTGCTGGAGACGATCGCCTTCATCTCGACCGAAGTGCACAAGGGCTTCAAGCCGTTCTTCACGCCGGACAGCACCGATGAAGCGAAGAAGGCAGCAGGAGACAATCTGGCCAGGCGCTTCGCCTACCTCGAGGCGCAGCTGGCTGAACGCGACTACATCGTCGGCGACAGCTTCACTTCGGCAGACTGCTACCTCTTCGTCATGCTGATGTGGGCGCAGAAGAAGGCCAGGCTACCTCTGCCGGACACCCTCACCCGCTATTTTGACCGGCTGACCCAGCGCCCGTCGATACGCCAAGCTCTGTCAGCGGAGGGTCTGGACTAGCTCGCCCTCAGGCCCCTGCGAGAAACTCGTCGTCGCGTTCCATGGCGACGGGCCCGCCGGTCCGCGAACAGATCTCGCGCAGCGCGGGCTTGAGACCTTCCTCGAAGGTAGGGTGATAGAGCGGAAGGGGCAGTATATCGCTCGTCGTCAGGCCCCGGTCGATCGCCATGACGAGGAAATGCGCCATGTGCTCGGCTGCCGGCGTCGCCAGCACGGCACCGATTAGTTTCCCGTTCGCCGAATCGGCATGGAGGCGTGGCAGTCCGCGGTTCACACCTTCGACCTTTGCCCGCCCCTGATCCTCGTAGGACGCGCTTGCGATCACGCTGTCCTTTCCATCGAGCTCGCCGATGTTCGCCAGCGCAGGATCGGTGAAGATGATCGAGAAGGGGACCATGCGCCGGCCGGTTATCATTTCCGGGAAACAGGCGGCATTGCGCCCCGCGAGCGTCCCTTCCGCCTGCGCCTCGTGCAGCACGGGACGCGAATGGTCTGCATCGCCGGCCATGAAGATCGGCGCATCGCCGCACTGCAAGGTCGCAGGGGATATTTGCCGTAGGGGGATGCTCCCTCTGTTGCCGGTCTCCTCCCCAAACAGCATGCCGAGAGTCTGTTCCCGCACCCGCCTGTCTTCAGCGGTGGGGCCGGCCAAATGGCCAGTCGATGATATGTCCTGCCCACAGGAGAGCCCAGATCAGCATGGGCTGGAAAACCAGTCTGGGGCCATGATACCACCAGGAAAGGTGAACGCCCGCGACCGGATTGTCATGCAGCGCGTGATTGAAGTTCGCCGGCCACACGCACAAGGCATAAGCCGCCAAGGCTATGGAGGCGCCCCGATACGCCCCCGGCGACCAGCGCTTCGGAACGAGCAGACCAGCTGCGCCGGCGATTTCGCATCATCCCGTTGCCCATACCACGAAGTCCGGTAGGGGCACCCAGCGCGGTGTGATCGCCACAAACCCGTCTGGGGCGGTAATGTGTTTGTATCCGGCAAAAACAAAGACAAGCGCGAACAGCCATCGCAGCAAGCTTCGCGCGAACGGAAATAGCCAGGGCGAAGTCGGTTCGCAAATATGCTGGTTCATGATCATTCTCATTTCGCGGGAACGCTGGCCTGCAGCATTTGCCATCCATCCTCGCAGTATGTACAAAAATGACCACATGACTATGATTTAATTGAAAATTCCCCCTTCAATTCGATGTCGATCATCCCCAAGTGTTGGCCATGGCCCAGCATGATATCATTATGAATCGCAGGGCGATGATGCTTGCCGGTGCCGCAGTTGCGGTCGCTTCATGCTCGCGCTCCTCTTCGCCCCTGCGTTCGACTTCGCCGCTTGCCGCTCCGGTATTTCCGAAGTCCGCAGGCCCTGCCAGCGTTCCGGCAATGGTGCGTAACGACGGACCGCGCGCAGCGTTCTCGACCGTCAATCCCCCGCTTCTGCGCAAGGCTCTTGCGTCCCTTGATCGGCATGGAGACCGGATCAGGCGGCGCGACCGGATCGCGATCGTGGACTTTTCCGCGCCGTCGTCGGACGCGCGAATGCATTTTCTCGACGTGGAAGACGGCAAGGCCATTCGCCTGCTCGTCGCGCATGGATCGGGTTCCGATCCGCATCACACCGGATACCTTGAACGCTTCTCCAACGCGTTCGGATCGAACGCATCAAGCGAAGGGGCATATCTGACCGATGACTATTACGTCGGCAAACATGGCCGTTCGCAGCGGCTGATCGGGCTCGACGCCACCAACAACAATGCGCTTGAACGCGCCGTCGTCGTGCACAGCGCGTGGTACGCAAATGACGACATGATCAAGGCGCATGGCAAGCTCGGCCGCAGTCAGGGTTGCTTCGCGGTGGGGGAGAACAAGCTCGATGACGTCTTCTCGTTCCTCGGCAAGGGGCGAATGATCTTCGCGGCAAGAAGCTGAATCCGGGCCTAAAAATCAGACGGTGAGCAACGTCGAGCATGCCTGTCGGTTGTACCTTGGGTCATCCAAGGAGATCCATGTGCGCAATCGGTTGATCGTTTCCTCGTTGCTTGCCGTGACTGTTGCACTCACAGCGTGCGGGTCCGGCTCCGAGACGCCCGACGCGCCTGCGCCGGCCGTGAACATCACTGAAGTTCATTGGAACGACGCGGCGGTGCGCGACCTGCGCGCTGCGATCGACAGCCGGGCAACGCATGGCCTCGATCACATGAATTTTGTGGTCGATGGCCAACCCGGCAATGCCGACGGCGATCGCGCGCTGACCGAAAGTGCCTTGCGCTACGCATCGGCGCTGGCGCGCGGTGCCAGCGATCCGAAGAAGCTTTACGACATCTATTCCGTGCCAAGGCCTGACCCGAACCTCCTGCCCGGCCTTGCCAAAGCTTTGAAGGGCGGGGACCTCAAGGACTGGCTGGACGGCCTCGCCCCCCAGGATGACGGCTACCGGCGCCTTTCGAAAGCCTACCTCTCGCTTCGTGGCAGCAAGGATGCGCCCGCCCCGGCCATCGCGCAGGACAGCGAACCGCTGAAGCCCGGCGACAGCGATCCGCGCGTGCCGCAAATCGCCCGCCAGCTCGCGGCCTCCGACTATCTTGATGGCAAAGATGCGCAAGGCGACCGCTATTCCCCGGCCATGATGAAGGCCGTGCAGCGCATGCAGGCGGACTACGGCATCAAGCCCGACGGCGTGATCGGCAAGGATGCGCTGGAAATCCTCAACCTCTCCGATGAGGACAAGGCGCGCGCGATCGCAGTCGCGATGGAGCGCATGCGCTGGCTGCAGCGCGATCCGCCCAAGACCCGCATCGACGTCAATGTTGCTGCGGGCCGCCTGATCTATTGGCGTGACGGCAAGATGGTCGATACGCGCAAGGTCGTCGTCGGGAAGCCGGAGAACCAGACCCCGCAGCTGGGTTCGCCGATCTATCGTCTCGTCGCCAATCCGACTTGGACTGTCCCGCGCTCGATCCAGAGCAAGGAGATCGCCGGCAAGGGCAGCGCCTATCTGCGCCGCAACAACATGGCGTGGAAGGACGGCTGGGTGGTACAGCAGCCCGGCCCCGGGAACTCGCTGGGCCTCGTCAAGTTCGACATGAAGAACGAGCATCAGATCTACCTGCACGACACTCCCGCCAAGCAGCTGTTCCAGGAAGTGCAGCGCCAGCGCAGCCACGGCTGCGTGCGCGTGGAGGATGCCCTGGGCTTTGCGGAAATGCTGGCAAAGGATGAAGGCGTGCTCGACGAATGGCACCGTGCCCGCGCCACCGGCAAGGAAACCTTCGTGCCGCTGCCACGCGAAATTCCAGTTCGTCTTCTCTATGACACAGTCCTTTTCGGCGAAGATGGTGAGCCGGTCATCCGCTCCGACCCCTATGGTCGCAACGAGAGCGTGGCGACCGCACTGGGCTTCGCGGCAAAAACCAGTCACCCGTTGCACGCCAATGGCGGCGACGTCGGGCCGTAAGGCAGGGATCGGACCCATCGGCAACTCTTCGCCGATCGGCGCATTTGCTGTTCTTACCTTCCCGACAAAGCGTTGAAGGAATTCGACCTGCCCTCAGCCAATCCCAGCGCAGCGCTGATAGCGCTGCACCCGCTTCATGCGATCCTGCTCGCTTTCCCGGTGTCGATGTTCCCGGGCGCTCTGCTGGCGGACATCACATATCTCAACAGCTCGGAAATGCAGTGGTCGAACTTTGCATCCTGGCTGATCGCCGGAGCGCTGGTGTTTACCGGCCTTGCCCTGGCCTGGGCGTTGATCGGCATGCTTGCGCGCCGGGCGGGAAGAGGTTGGCTCTGTGCGATCCTGGCGCTGCTATTCGTCGTCGGCCTCGTCAATGCGTTCCAGCATAGCCATGACGGGTGGAGTTCGGTCGGCACGACCGGTCTTGCCCTCTCCGTCATTTCCACGGTGCTGGCGCTGGCAGCGGGATGGATTGGCTACACCGTTTCCCGCGAGGTGCGAGCATGAACCGCGTTGTCCTTTCCGCCCTGAGCCTCGCTGCGCCGATCGCCCTTGCCGCTTGCGACAAGGCGCAAGATCTCGATCAGACCGGCCCGCGGCCGGCGCTCCCCGAGCAGAACCAGACCCTTCTTCCGCCGATGAAGATCGCCAGCCCCGCAGGCTGGAACGGCGCGATGCCCAACGTGCCCAAGGGCTTTACCATTGCGCCCATCGCCACCGGTCTAAAGGTGCCGCGCCAGACGCTCGTCCTTCCCAACGGCGACATTCTGGTTTCCGAAGGTCTTGGTGGAAGCGCGCCCAAACTGCGCCCCAAGGACGTCATCGCGGGCTATATCAAGAGCCTTGGCAAGAGCGGCACGAAGGGCGGCGACCGTATCACCTTGCTGCGTGACCGCGATCGCGATGGAAAGTATGAGCTCCAGACCGTGCTGATCGACAAGCTGAACGCGCCTTACGGCATGGCGTTTGTGGGATCTGAGCTCTACATCGCCGATCAGGACGCCCTGCTGCGCTTCCCCTACCGCGACGGACAAACGCGCATCGATGCGCCCGGCGAAGTGATGACGAAGCTCCCCGCCAATCCCAACCATCACTGGACCAAGTCCCTGACGGCGAGCGCCGACGGCTCGCGGCTCTACGTCGGTATCGGCTCGAACAGCAACATTGGCGAGCGCGGCATGGCTGTGGAGGAAGATCGCGCGGTCGTCTGGGAAATCGACCGCGAAAGCGGGACGCATCGCACGTACGCCTCGGGCATCCGCAATCCGACGGCTCTGGCGATCAATCCGTCAACGCAGGCCCTCTGGGCCGTCGCCAACGAGCGCGACGAGCTGGGCGCGGACCTCGTGCCGGACTACCTGACCTCGGTGAAGCCGGGGGCGTTCTATGGCTGGCCTTACAGCTATTACGGCGGTCACGTCGATCCGCGCGTCCACCCCCAGAAGCCTAACATGGTCCGCAAGGCGATTGCCCCGGACTATGCCCTGGGCTCACACGTCGCAGCGCTTGGCCTGACGTTCCTTACCGGCGGCGGCTTTGGCGGAAATTATGCCGATGGCGCATTCGTGGGCGAGCACGGAAGCTGGAACCGTCGCCAACTGGCGGGCTACAAGGTTGTATGGATTCCCTTCACCAATGGCCGGCCCTCGGGCAAGCTCCGCGACTTCGTGACAGGGTTCATCGGGCCCGAGGGGAAGGCGCGTGGACGCCCGGTCGGCGTCACGTACGATCCCGAGCGCCGGGCGCTGCTGATCGCCGACGACCTATCGAACACCGTATGGCGAGTTATCCCTGCACGCTAAGCGCTCTGCCATTATTCTGACTGCATGTGGCTGAACGGTGCCTCGATTTCGCCTCCGAGGCACCCTTGGTGCATAGCACAGATCGACTTGGCCACCACCAAGCAGACCAATGGAAGTGGGACGCAAACCGAACCCTGTGTGCCCGGGTTCGGTTACCGAGGGGCCGCCCACCTCCAGCCACAACGTTTGGGTCCCCGATCATTCGATCGCCCGGCCGTGGCAAAGCGCAATGCCTATCGAATCGCTCATCGCTGCCATGAAACTTCGGATAGGCGCGTTTGTGTCAAAGGACACACAATTACCCCTTGTCTGATCGCGTGTTATCTAGGCCAGGCTTTTCGTCGCACGCCGCGGCCGCGGCTGCTTGACATGAGGGTTTACCGGGAAGACGAGAGCGCATGTCCGAACACGCTGCTCAAACCCTTTCCCTGCCAGCTGACCTTGCCGCGCGGCTTTCCTCGCTCACGCGTGACGGCGGATTTTCCGATGAAGCCGCACTTATCGAAAGCGTGCTGGGTCAACTCTCTGCGAGAACAGAAGCGACTGCCGGCTGGCCCTACGGAGGAGGCGAATGCGGGCGCCGTATTCGCGAACTTGACTGGTCCGCCAATCCGCTCGGTCCGATTGGGAGTTGGTCACTGGAACTGCGCGCGACCGTTGCCAATATCGTGAACTCTCCTGTCGCCAAGGTGCTGATGTGGGGGCCAGAGCACGTGATGCTTTACAACGATGCCTATTCCATCGTTGCAGGCCCCAATCATCCCCAGGCGCTTGGCGGTACGGTGCCCGGGATCTGGCCTGAGATCTGGGACTGGAACCGTGAGATGTTGGCCGCCGGAATGCGCGGCGAATTACGGTCCTATCGCGATCAGATCCTGGTCCTGGAGCGTAACGGTTACGCCGAGCCCGTGACATTCGATTTGTTCTACACCCCAGTCTATGAAGCCGATGGCAGTATCGGCGGGGTGATGTGCACCTGCATAGACAATTCTGCGCGGATCGCCCTTGAGGCGGACGTGGCCGCCAGCAACAAGCGTTTCCGCACTGCGATGGAGGCCATGCACGGTGTCCTGTGGACCAACAGCGCCGACGGTCGAATGCTGGGCGAACAACCTGCATGGGCTGCCCTGACCGGCCAGTGCCTTGAGGAGTATCAGGACTACGGCTGGGCGCAGGCTGTCCACCCAGATGATCGCGAACCGACGATCGTGGCATGGAACGCCGCCGTGGCGGCCAAGGCCATGTTCGTCCATGAGCATCGCGTACGCCGCCATGATGGGGAATGGCGCACCTTCGCCATTCGCGGACTCCCCGTTCTTGACGAGGGTGACACGATCATCGAATGGGTCGGGGTCCATTCGGACATCACCCACCAGCGCGCTGCGGAAGAAACACTGCGCGAGCTCAATGCGACGCTTGAGGCCCGGGTGATCGCCGAGATCGACGAGCGACGTCAGGCAGAAGTCAAGCTGGCCCAGGCGCAGAAGATGGAAACCGTCGGCAAGCTAACCGGAGGCGTTGCGCATGATTTCAACAATCTGCTTCAGGTGATCTCCGGCAACCTCCAGTTACTCGCGAAGGACGTCTCGGGGAACGAGCGCGCCGAAGCCAGACTGACCAATGCCTTGGCGGGCGTCACCCGAGGCTCGAAGCTCGCCAGCCAGCTTCTTGCCTTCGGTCGCAGGCAGGCTCTCGAACCCAAAGTGGTGAATGTCAGCCGCTTCGTGCGCGGCATGGACGACATGCTGCGCCGCGCAATCGGTGAAGGCATCGAACTGGAGACCATCGTTGGCGGTGGTTTGTGGAATACTTATATCGATCCGGTCCAGGTCGAGAACGCCATCCTCAATCTGGCGATCAACTCGCGCGATGCGATGGATGGCCAGGGCCGCCTTACCATCGAAGTCGGGAACGCCCATCTCGACACCGAATATGCACTCACGCACGATGAAGTGACGCCTGGCCAGTACGTGATGCTGGCGGTAAGCGACACAGGGACAGGGATGTCGCGCGAGATCATCGACAAGGTTTTTGAGCCATTCTTCTCGACCAAGGGCGAAGGCAAGGGGTCAGGCCTCGGCCTCTCGATGGTGTACGGCTTCGTCAAGCAATCCGGCGGACACATTAAGATTTATTCGGAGCCGGGCGAAGGCACGACCATAAAGCTGTACCTTCCCCGGTCGATGGAAAGCGAAGATATCGAGGTCCAGGTCGACAATGGGCCGATCGTCGGCGGCACCGAAACCGTTCTGGTGGTCGAGGATGACGAAGAGGTTCGCGCCACCGTTGTCGAGATGCTGACCGATCTTGGCTACCGCGTCCTGAAGGCGCCCGATGCGGGGGCCGCGCTGATCGTGATCGAAAGCGGCGTACCAATCGACCTGTTGTTCACCGACGTCGTCATGCCCGGCACCCTCAAAAGTCCGGAGCTGGCACGCAAGGCGCGGGAACGACTGCCTTGCATCGCCGTGCTGTTCACATCGGGATATACCGAAAATTCGATCGTCCACGGTGGCAAGCTCGATGCCGGAGTGGAATTGCTCTCCAAGCCCTATACACGCGAAGCGCTGGCCCGAAGGCTGCGCCACGTGATCGCGAACCAGCGTCAACGAGCCGGCGCCGAGAATCCAGGGCACACTGAAGGGCGTCCGGCCCATGACCAGCAGGTCATCGACGGCGCCCGTGCCCGCGGACCGCGCACGGTCCTGCTCGTCGAGGACGATCCGTTGATCCGGTTCAACACCGGCGAGATGCTCGAGGACGCCGGCTACGTGGTTGTGGAGGCGGGAAGTGCGGAAGATGCGATGTCAGCCTTGCAGACCGCGCCGATCGATATCCTTGTCAGCGACATAAATCTGCCGGGAAGCTCGGGCATCGATCTTGCCAGCCGCGCCAGGGACCTTCGCCCATCAATTCGCATCGTCTTTGCCTCCGGAGATACCTCCCGGGCTGGTGACATCGATAGCGCGATCTTCCTCGCAAAACCCTACGGAAGCGGAGAACTGACCCAGGCTATGGAAGACGCAATCCGGTCGCCGGCGCCGTCAACCGGTTCCAGACTGAGTTAGGGCCCCAAACGGAAGAATGGGCTGATGTCTTCGGTCTGCCGCATTGCGCAGGCCATGCGGGAACCGGTAGCATCACGTGCGTCTTCATTCAGTATCCGACCCCGGCAAGCATTGTAGGGGCGAAGGCAGAACGGAAACTCACAGGTTGGGGCAACGCATTCACGAGGCGCCATGCATAGTCCTCATCGTCGAGGATGAACCTCTCATCCGAATGTTGGCCGAGGATATGGTAATGGACGCCGGGCTGATCCCGCTCTGTGCCGCCGACGCGCATCAGGCGCTTCGTATTCTCCCTGATCACGACGATATTGCGATCCTCTTCACCGATGTCGACCTGCCTGGTGATTTCAATGGCCTTGATCTGGCACGCCGGGTCCATGCCAGCGGACTTGGTCTTGATATCATCATCACGACAAGCCGATGCGAGCCGGACGAAAGCCCGCTTCCGACGGGTGCGCAGTTCCTTGCAAAGCCCTATTCGGGAGCGGAGCTGCTAAACGCCATTCACACTGCTGAATGCTGACGCGCTGACCTATACCAAAGCACTCCCCCGCCCCTGAATGCCGAGTTGTTTTCTCGCCTCTGGTTCATAGATCATAATCATGCTGCGCCAAGTCTCTTCCAGAACCCGATGTATCGCCCTCATTTGTGGAAAATGCTCAAAAAAGGTCGGTGGCGGCTTTGGGCAGAAAGGCAAGACAGCGCTTGCCAAGATGCTGAATGAAGCAAACGGGGGGAAGAAGGGCAGGAAAGCGCAAATCCTGGCGATCGAAACCAAGTGCCTCAAACTTTGTCCCAAGGGCGCAGTTGTTACGATTGGCGCGTCGCATCCCGATACATGGCTGCTCATTCAACCTGGAACACCCCTCGACGAGGTTCGCGAGCAGATGGGATTCGGGGCTCGTACCCGCAAGGATGACTGATCGTGGAATGCCGGATCGGGCCCAAAGCGTCCTGCCCCGGCGCGGACTTGCGGTTCGCGGACCTCGCCAACGCAGACCTTACCGGTGCGGACCTTCACGATGCGAAGCTGTCCCGCGCGGACATGCGGCATGTGAACCTGAGCGGTGCCAATCTGGAGGGAGCCGGCCTTGAAGGCGCTGACCTTTCGATGGCCTTCCTCAACGGTACGCGGTTCAGCGGGACGTCGCTGCGCGGCGCGAACCTGGCCTTTTCCCGCGCCGGTCATGCGATTTTCGGCAAAGCGGACTTCACTGCGGCCAATCTGGAAAAGGCCCTGCTGAAAGGGGCCACCTTTCGCGGCGCTCGCCTGATCCACAGCGATCTGCTCGAGGCGAAGTTTTATGAAGCGAACCTTGAAGGCGCTACAATGGACGCCGTGCGGATACGGTCCGCCGTGTTTCAGAATGCCTCGATGAAGGATTGCGTCGGCTGCCCAACGGCTTGGCAGGCCGGCGAAACTGTCTGGCAAACCGAGGCCAGGGAACGCAAACGCAATGGCGAACACCCGTAAATCTGCATCTTCGATCTCTGCTTCGGCAAGAACTTGGCTGTTCGAACAGTTACTTATCTTCAAAAAGCGGGCACCAACGAACTCTCAAGTCTTGGCCGTCTGCCGCCAGACAGCTTTTCTTGCGTCGGGTCCACCATACCAATCTGAACGACTGACCGCTTGTAAGCCGTGAAACGGAGCCGCGGTACGGCAACTATGGGCGCGTTGCAGAAGCTTACCCGTCGCAGTGGCCTGCCCAGACTGGCGAGGCCTGAGTGCCAACGCAAGCCAGTTGCATGCGCTTTGCCGGGTCAATTTCGATGCCGTCTCTACACAGCGCGACCAGGATACTTCCGCCTGTTCGGGATGCTCGAATAGGAAATATCAAACACGGCAGAGCGGATTTTCGCTTCGTGCCATTAATTTCTTCACCGGGGTTATTAAAAGCCGGTCGTACGCCCCTTCCCGTTTAACGGGAAAGGGGCAAGGTTCAGTGTACCCTCGTACCTCGTCCGAACAGGAATCCGAGAACCAGAATTACGACCGCTACGATCAGGAAAATCTTGGCAAGGCCGGCAGAAAGACCGGCCACGCCCCCAAAACCCAGTAGCGCAGCGATGACTGCGACCACTGCAAAAATGATGGCCCAGCGAAACATCAGGCATCTCCCGTTTGAACGAACTGCGTCGATCACTTCGACGTGCTCGAACTTGCAAACTTTCTGCCATTGTCAATGTTCCAGACACATCCTGCATAATGCCGACACGTATGGTGGCGTCCGATAAGGTACATGGCCCTGACGTGCCGAAGATAAGGTTAGCGATGGGTCGGATCATGCGCGCCGTCCGCGCGTTGGCTCCTTTGGAGAAGGAGCCTGAAGATGTCGTTTTTCACTACCGCCCGCCGCGAAGTCCTGACACGCCCGGTTCTGTCGCTTGTGCAATCCGCCCTCCCCGCACTGTCCGCCACGGAAAACGAGGCGATCGATGCCGGGAACACTTGGTGGGACGCCGCCCTGTTCACCGGCAACCCTGACTGGAATGCGCTGCTGGCCGTGCCTCCTGCTACGCTCACGGCAGAAGAGCAGGCCTTCATGACCGGCCCGGTCGAGACCTTGTGCGGGATTATCGACGACTGGCGCATGACCTGGGAAACCCACGACCTGCCCCCCGAGGCGTGGGACTACCTCAAGTCCGAGAAGTTCTTCGGCATCATCATTCCGAAGGAACACGGCGGCCTCGGCTTTTCGAACTTCGCGCATAGCGAGATCGTGAGGAAAATTGCGACCCGCTCGGTTTCCGGTGCAGTGACGGCGATGGTGCCAAACTCGCTGGGACCGGGCGAACTGATCCTGCGGTTCGGCACCGAGGCGCAACAGCGGCAATGGCTTCCCCGCCTCGCCGATGGGCGAGAGCTTCCTGCCTTCGGCCTCACCAGCCCGGAAGCAGGATCGGACGCCGCCGCAATGGTCGATGAAGGCGTGGTCTGCCTGGGCGATTGGCAGGGCGAAGAGGTGCTCGGCATCCGTCTCAACTGGCACAAGCGCTACATCACGCTGGGCCCCGTCGCGACGATCCTGGGACTCGCCTTCAAGCTGCGCGATCCCGACCATCTCCTTGGCGGGCAGGACGAGATCGGCATCACCGTAGCTCTGGTGCCCACCGACCTGCCCGGCGTCACCATCGGGCGGCGGCACATCCCTTCGATGCAGACCTTCCAGAACGGCCCGAACGAGGGCAAGGATGTGTTCATCCCCCTCGATAACGTCATCGGCGGGCCTGAGCGGGTCGGTCAGGGCTGGAAGATGCTGATGAGCGCGCTGGCGGCCGGGCGCGGCATCTCGCTGCCCTCGCTGTCGGCGGCGGCAGGCGCCTTCGCCGCGCACACCACGGGCGCCTATGCACGCGTGCGCTCGCAGTTCAACCTGCCGATCGGCAAGTTCGAGGGCATCCAGGAACGCCTCGCCCGGATCGCGGGCAATGCCTACCTGCTCGACGGTGCGCGGCGCCTGACCTGCGCGGGACTGGATCAGGGCAACCACCCCGCCGTGATCTCCTCGATCCTGAAATTGCACGCCACCGAGCGGATGCGCGTCGTCATTAACGACGCGATGGATGTCCATGGCGGCAAGGCGGTGATCGAGGGCCCGCGCAACTACATGGGCGGACAGTACCGCGCGATTCCCGTAGGCATCACCGTCGAGGGCGCGAACATCCTGACGCGCAGCCTGATGGTCTTCGGACAAGGTGCAATCCGCTCGCACCCCTATCTCCTCGACGAGATCCGCGCGGTGGGCGATGCCAATCGCGGGCGCGCGCTGGCCGATTTCGACAAGGTACTATGGAAGCACGTCGGCCACGCGCTCAAGACCGCGATCCGTGCCTTCGTGCGCAGCTGGAGCGGCGGCGTCTTCGCTCCCGCGCCAAAGGCGGGAAAGGCCACGCGCTATTATCGCCAGATGAGCCGCTATGCCGCAGCCTTCGCGTTCTGCTCGGACATCGCGTTCCTGACGCTGGGCGGCGAACTCAAGCGGCGCGAACTGCTCTCGGCGCGCCTCGGAGACGTGCTGTCCGAACTCTACATGCTCTCGGGCGCGCTCAAGCGCTGGGAGGACGAAGGGCGGCAGGACGACGACCTGCCACTGCTCGACTGGTGCATGCAGAGCGGCTTTGCCAGCATCGAGCAGAGCTTCGCGCAGATCATCGAGAATTTCCCGACCCGCCCGGTCGGCTGGATGCTGCGCCTGTTCATCATGCCTTACGGTCGTCGCCGCAACGGCCCCACCGACCGGACGATACGCCGCGCCGCCGCCATCCTGCTGGAACCGTGCCCAGCACGCGACCGGCTGGTCGAGAACGTCTATATCGGCGGCGAGGACGAGGCAGTCGCGCGGCTGACCGAGGCTTTCCGCATGACCGTCGCCACCCAGCCGATCCATGACCGCATGAAGCAGGCCCGCCTCCGCGACGCCGATCAGGCGCTCGCGGCGGGCGTGATCTCGAAGGCGGAACGCGAGCAGCTGCACCAAGCGGACGGAGCCGTCGCAGAAGTCATCGCGGTCGATGACTTCGCGCCCGAGGAACTGACCCGCAGAACGGATACGTCGTTGCGCGAGGCCGCCGAATGAGCCGCGCGGTCTACATCGTCGATGGCGCCCGCACGCCGTTCCTCAAGGTACGCGGCGGGCCGGGGCCGTTCACTCCGGTTGATCTCGCGGTGCAATGCGGCCGCCCACTGCTGCTGCGCCAGCCGTTCGCGCCCGAGGCCATCGATCAGGTGATCCTCGGCTGCGTCAATGTCATCGCCGACGAGGCCAATCCCGCCCGTGTCGCGGCCCTGCGCCTTGGCTGCGGCGCGCAGACGAGCGCCTTCACCGTCCAGATCAACTGCGGGTCGGGGATGCAGGCGATGGATACCGCCTATCGCTATATCGCCGACGGCGGCCGCGACCTGATCCTGGCGGGCGGCACCGAAGCGCTCAGTCATGCGCCGCTCGTGCTGCGGCAAGATGCGCTGGAGTGGCTGGCGGCGATGCAGGGCAGCAAGGAAGGGCCGCTCGGCAAGCTGAAGGCGGCGGCAGGGTTCCGGCCCGATTTCCTCAAACCCATTGTCGGGCTCGAACGGGGGCTGACAGACCCGATCACCGACCTCGGCATGGGCCAGACTGCCGAAGTGCTCGCGCACCTGTTCGGCGTCAGCCGCGAACAGGCCGATGCCTATGCGGTGGAGAGCCACCAGCGCCTCGCCCGCGCGCAGGCCGAAAGATGGCTTGAGGGCGAACTCGTCCCCGCCTTCGCGCGGGACGGAACCGTCCACGACCATGACGACGGCGTCCGACCCGACAGCGCGCCGGACAAGCTGGCGAAGCTGCGCCCCGTCTTCGAGCCGCCCTATGGCAAGGTCACCGCGGGCAACAGTTCGCAGATCACCGACGGCGCCTGCTGGACGATACTCGCCTCCGAGGATGCGGTGGCCCGTTACAGACTGACGCCGCGCGCGAAGATCCTCGACAGCCAGTGGTCGGCGCTCGATCCCGCGATCATGGGCCTCGGCCCGGTGCTGGCCGCGACCGAGCTGCTCAAGCGGGGCGGGCTGGTCCTCGACGACATCGACCTATGGGAACTCAACGAGGCTTTCGCGGCGCAAGTCCTCGCCTGCCTTGCCGCGTGGGAGGACGACGGTTTCTGCCGCGAGGTTCTCGGCCTTGACGGCGCGGCGGGGCGCATCGCGCGGGAGCGCATCAACGTCGATGGCGGGGCGATCTCGCTGGGCCATCCGGTCGGTGCAAGCGGGGCGCGCATCGCGCTGCATCTGGTGCAGGCGATGGAGCGCCATGGCGGCGAACTCGGCATCGCCACCGAATGCATCGGCGGGGGCCAGGGCGGCGCCATGCTGATCGAACGCATCGCAAACATGGGAGCAGCCGCATGACCATGCAGGATCCCGTCTGGACCTATCTCGAAGACCGCAACCTCACGCTCGGCCCGCGTCCGGTTCCCTCGGAGGGGTTACGTCACTGGACACTCACGCGCGACGCACAGGGCGTTGCCTGGGCCGTGCTGGACAAGCAGGGCGCGGGCGCCAACACCCTGTCTCAGGACGTCCTGGAGGAATTCGCGCGGATCCTCGACCGGATCGACCAGCGCGCGCCCAAAGCTCTGGTGATCCGTTCGGCCAAGCGCGAGGGTTTCCTTGCAGGCGCGGACATCGGGGAGTTTCGCGGCGTCACTGACGAGGCCGCTATTCGCGGACACATCGAACAGGCTCATGCCGTGGTGGACCGGCTGGCGGCGCTGACGATCCCCACGATCGCGGTCATGCACGGTTATGCGATGGGCGGCGGGCTGGAGATCGCCCTCGCCTGCACCCAGCGCATTGCCGTCGAGGGGACGCGCTTCGGCTTTCCCGAGGTGCAGATCGGTCTTCACCCCGGCCTTGGCGGAACCGCCCGCTTCACCCACACCTGCGATCCGATCGCGGCGATGAGCCTGATGCTCACCGGCAAGACGATCCACGACCGGCAGGCGAAGGCGATGGGCCTGATCGACGCGCTGGTGCCCGAACGTCACGTGCAGGCCGCCGTCGATGCGGCCGTCGCGGGCAAGCTGCCGCAGGCCCGGCAGGGTCTGCTCGACAAGGCCAAGGACAGCGCGCCGGCCCGCCGCATCGCCGCAAGCCAGATGCGCGCCGAGGCCGAGCAGCAGGCACCATCCGCGCATTATCCAGCGCCTTATGCCCTGATCGACTTGTGGGAGGAGCACGGCGGCGACCTTGAAGCGATGAAGCGCGCGGAGATCGCCTCCTTTGCGAAGCTGATGCTGACCGATACCGCGCAGAACCTCACCCGCGTGTTCTTCCTGCGCCAGACGCTCAAGGATCTTGCCGGGAAGGCCGATGGCATCCGCCATGTCCACGTCATCGGTGCGGGCGCGATGGGGGGTGACATCGCCGCATGGTGCGCATGGAGGGGGCTGCGCACCAGCCTGTCCGACGTGAAGCCGGAGCCGATCGGCGGTGCGCTGGCCCGCGCCGCGAAACTCTACGAGAAGATCGCGCACGACGACCGCCTGCAGATACGCGACGCGCTCGACCGGCTGATCCCCGATCCCGGCGGCCTCGGCATCGCCCAGGCCGATCTCGTGATCGAGGCCGCGCCCGAGAAGGCCGACCTCAAGCGCAAGCTCTACGCCGAGGCCGAGCCGCGCATGAAGCAAGGCGCGATCCTTGCCACCAACACCTCGTCGATCCCCCTTCCCGAACTGCGCGATGGGCTGGCGCGGCCCGAACGGCTGGTCGGCATCCACTTCTTCAACCCCGTCTCGCGCCTCGATCTGGTTGAGGTGATCGCGCATGATCGCCTGGCGCCGGAGGTGGAGACCGCAGCGCGCGCTTTCGTCGGCCGGATCGGCAAGCTGCCAGCGCCTGCCCGCAGCGCGCCGGGCTTCATCGTCAACCGTATCCTCACCCCTTATCTCGCCGAAGCGCTGATCCTGATGGACGAGGGGATGGCGCCGGAAACCATCGATCGCGCCGCGACCAGGTTCGGGATGCCGATGGGACCGCTCGAACTGGCCGATCAGGTCGGTCTCGACGTGGCGCTGGACGTGGCGGCGATGCTGAAGCGCGAACTCGGCTGGGCGCTGCCCGATGCGCCGCAGTGGCTGGCCGACAAGGTTGCCGCCGGCGACAAGGGCCGCAAGACCGGCAAGGGCATCTACGTCTGGCGCGACGGCAAGCCGGTGAAGGGCAACAGCCCCGCTCCCGATCCCGCACTGGCCGATCGGCTCGTCCTGCCAATGGTCAATACCGCCGTCGCCGTGCTGCGCGAGAAGGTCAGCAACGATCCCGACGTGATCGATGCGGCGATGATCTTCGGCACCGGCTTCGCGCCGTTTCGCGGCGGTCCGATCCATTACGCCCGTCAGCGCGGCATCCACGACGTCCTCGCCGCGCTGTCTGCGCTGGAACGCGATCACGGCGCCCGCTTCGCACCCGACGCGGGGTGGGACGCGCTGCGGTGAGCCTCTGCCTTTCCGACCCCGCGGGGGTCGCCCGCCGCATCGCCGAGCATACCGGCGGCAGGATCGTGCTCGGCCTGCCGCTGGGTCTGGGCAAGGCCCCGCACGTCGCCAATGCGCTGTTCGAGATGGCGCGCGCCGATCCCGCCATTCACCTGACCATCTTCACGGCCCTGACGCTGGAACGCCCCCGCCTCGGCAGCGAACTGGAGCGCCGGTTTCTGGAACCGGTGTTCGAACGGACGATGGGCGGCTACCCCGAATTCGCCTATGCCGCCGCCCAGCGCGCCGGGGACATGCCGCCCAACATCGAAGTCAACGAATTCTTCTTCCAGGCGGGCAGCCGCCTTGGCAACGATGACGCGCAGCGCAGCTACATCTCGGTCAACTACACCCATGCCATGCGCTGCCTCATCGATCAGGGTGTCAACGTCATCGCGCAGATCGTCGCCCGGCGCGGCGAACGTTTCAGCCTGAGTTGCAACACCGACATGACGCTGGACCTGCTCGCCGCGCGCGACGCGGGGAAGGCGGATTTCCTGCTGGTGGGGCAGGTCAACGACGAACTGCCGTTCATGACGGGCCCCGCCGACCTGGCCGCTGAGCGTTTCGCGATGATCCTCGACAGCGCCGAAACGCGCTTTCCCCTGTTCGGACCGCCCAAGCAGCCGATCAGTCCCGCGCAGCACGCGATCGGCCTCCACGTCGCCTCGCTGGTGCCCGACGGCGGTTCGCTCCAGATCGGCATCGGCGAGATCGGCGACGCCGTGGCGCATGCGCTGATCCGCAGGGACGGCGAGCCCGGCGCGTTCGCCCGTACGCTGGCCGAGATCACCGTGGGCGCGCGCCCACCGATCGAAGCCTCGCCGTTCGAGCAGGGTCTGTACGCGCCGACCGAGATGCTGGTCGACGGCTTCCTCGAACTGCTGCGCGCCGGCATCCTCAGGCGCGAGGTCGAAGGGGCGGTGCTGCACGGCGGCTTTTTCATCGGTCCGCGCAGCTTCTATGCAGCGCTGCGCGAGATGGACGAGGACACCCGCGCCCGCATCCACATGCGCGAAATCTCCTGGATCAACGCGCTCTATGGCGATGAACAGGCCAAGCGCGTGGCCCGCGTCGGCGCCCGCTTCGTCAACAGCGCGATGATGGTGACATTGCTGGGCGCGACGGTTTCGGACGCTCTGGAGGATGGCCGGGTGGTAAGCGGCGTCGGCGGCCAGTACAACTTCGTCGCGCAGGCCCTCGAACTCGAAGGCGCGCGCTCGATCATCACCCTTCCCGCGACGCGAGTGCATGACGGCGAACTGCGCTCCAACATCGTGTGGTCCTACGCTCATGAAACGATCCCGCGGCATCTGCGCGACATCGTCGTCACCGAATACGGCATCGCCGACTTGCGCGGCGTGAGCGACGAGCAGGTAGTCCGCCGCCTCGTCGCCGTGGCCGACAGCCGATTTCAGGACGAACTGATGGAAGCCGCGCGCGATGCCGGCAAGCTGGCACCGGACTGGATGCCGGACGATGCCTGTCGCCGCAATCTTCCGGAGGAGCTTGCGGCGTCGCTGCCCGCTTCGCAGTTCCCGCCCTATCCTTTCGGGACCGATTTCACGAACGTCGAGCAAGCGCTTCTTCCGGCGCTGCAACACCTCGCCGAAATCGCGCATCACCCGTCCGGTCTGGCGAGACTGATGGCACGAGGCCTGGCCGGTGCGCCGACGACGGAAACCGAAGCCGAGGCGCTCGATCGTATGGGCCTGACTGAGCCGCATGGCTTGCGGGAACGCAGCTATCGCGCGCTGATCCTCGCTTCCTTGCGGCGGGGAGAACACGCCGAGGCGCTTTGAAATCTTGGCCTAATGCCGTCCCTTGGCGAGAAAGCGCCCTCGCCTGGCGGTGCTACGTTACGCTGCGTGTCTCGGGTGTCAGGAACAGGACCGGGAGCACGCACAGGGCGACCACTGTAATCATCATACCCGGACACAACACCATTCCGGTTCGCGCAACAACGGTCTGCGCAAGCCAGGGCGTCATTCCTCCAAAGAGTGCGGTGGCGGTTGTCGCCCCCAGCGCCAGACCGCTGAGACGGCCTTCGGCGGGGATCTGCTCGGCGGTAGCGACGGCACCCACCGCGCTGACTCCGCCGGCCAGCAGTGCCAGCAATACCGCACCGGCCAGTGCCCCGCTGGCTGACGCATCGGCCAGCAGACGAAACAGGGGATAAGGCGCGGCGGCGCTCAGCAGCGCCAGCCCGATCAGTACCGGGCGACGGCCCACGCGATCCGACAGCAGACCGACGAAGGGTGTCACCGCGATCACTGCCAGCCCTGCGACGGTCGCCATTTGCAGCGCATGCGCTTCACTCAGACTGCCCGAGGATGTCAGGAACACCGGCACATACGTGATGCCGACGTAATAGGTGATCGACCCCAGTGCTGAGATCGCAAAGCCGCGCAGCACACCCGGGCGGTAATGCCTGAGGGTATGGGCCAATGGTCGCCGCGCCAGTGTTCCTGCCTGTCGGTTTGCCGCGAACTCAGGTGATTCCGCCATGGCGGAACGCGCCAGCAGGATCAGGCCCGCCAATCCCGCGCCGACGAAAAACGGGATGCGCCACCCCCAGTTGTCCAGTTCCGGCGCCGGCAGGATGCTTACGGTGAGCGCTGCCATACCGGCGGCCAGCAGCCCGCCGACCTCGCTTGTCGCAGCCGCCAGCGAAGTCACGAATCCACGGCGATGCGCAGGCGCCCCTTCCAGCAGATAGGCAACCACGCCGGTATATTCACCTCCGACCGCGAAGCCCATGACGCAACGCAGCCCCAGAAGCAGCACCCCCGCCAGCGGTCCGATCTGCGCGGCAGTAGGCAGCAGTGCTGTCAGCAGCATCGCTAGCGTCATTATTCCCATGGAAGCCAGCAAAGTCGCCCGCCTTCCGCGACGGTCGCCGAAGTGCCCAAACACCAAAGCACCCACCGGGCGCATCAGGTAGGCCATGGCAAAGCCGAGCAGCGCCGTCAGCACCGCGTCCTGCGCACCGTCTGCCGGGAAGAACACGCGCGACAGGACAGTCGCCATGTAAAGGAACAGCGTGAAGTCGTACCACTCCACCACGGTCGACAACGCCGCAAGAACCAGCGAGCGGCGATCCGCGGTGGTCTCGCGATCTGACGGCATCAGGCGGTCTGCTCGTCCCCGATGGCACGGGCAAGGATGACCATGAAGCGATCATCGGCGTCGCCGAAACCCTGCAGCGGCTCCCAGCCCCCCGCTAGCAGCAGCGTATCGGCGCTGCGTGGATCGTACTTGTGGCTGTTCTCGGTATGGATCGTCTCACCCTGGGCCATGGTGAAGCGGCGGCCGCAGACCTCGAATTCAATCGCGCGCGTCGCGGCGATGTGCATCTCGATGCGCGCGCGATCGTCGTTCCATACGGCGCGATGGGCAAGCGCATCCAGCGGAAGGGTTCCACCCAATTCACCGTTGATGCGCGCGGCAAGGTTGAGATTGAAAGCCGCCGTCACCCCCTGCGCGTCATCATAGGCACTGACCAGTTCACTCTCGGCCTTGATGCGGTCGAAGCCGATCAGCAGCAGGCTTCCCGCTCCCAGCGTCCTGCGCATGGAACGCAGCAGGTCCACAGCCGCCATCGGTTCCATGTTGCCGATCGTGGAGCCGGGGAAGAAGCCAAGACGCGGGTGCTGTTCGACTTCGCCGGGCAGCGTAGCGGGCTGGCTGAAATCGGCCTCGACCGGATGGATCGGCAATTCGGGATAGCGCGCGGCCAGCCCCGCGCAGGATTCGCGGAGGAATTCACCGGAAATGTCGATGGGAACATAGGCGGCAGTCCAGATTGCATCGAGCAGCAGCGGTGTCTTGGTAGCGCTGCCCGCGCCGAATTCCACCACGACATGGTGCCTTGGGCCGACCATGCGTCCGATCCGCGTGGCATGCGCCATAAGAATGCCCGTCTCGGTCCGGGTGGGATAGTATTCGGGAAGACGCGTGATCTCCTCGAACAGTTCGCTGCCGCGATGGTCATAGAACCAGCGCGCGGGGATCGCCTTGCGCTTCTGCGAAAGGCCGGTGAGGACATCGCGCCGGAATTGCGCGCGCAAGCTGTCGCGGGAGACGTCGATCAGGTCGCGGACGGCAGTGGCCATGGGTTACAGGTCCTTCGCTAGTCGCACGCCGGTGAACTGCCAGCGCTTTTCGGGGGGAAAGAAATTGCGGTAAGTGGCACGCGAATGTCCGCGCGGCGTCGCGCAACTGGCGCCTTTAAGCACGCACTGACCCGACATAAACTTGCCATTGTATTCCCCCACCGCACCTGCAGCCGGGCGATAGCGCGGATAGGGAAGGTAGGCCGAACGCGTCCATTGCCAGCAATCGCCGAACAGGCCCGGCGATCCGCCGGGATGGACTGCCTGCGCCGCATCCAGCTGATTGCCGGCGCGGGCATCTTCGGATGCCGCGGCGACTTCCCACTCGAACTCGGTCGGCAGGCGATGGCCAGCCCAGGTCGCGAATGCATCCGCTTCATAAAACGAAAGATGCGTTGCCGGTGCGTGCGCATCCCTCGGCTGCAAACCGGCCAGCGTGAACGCGGCGTCGTCCTGCCAGTAGAGGGGCACTGCGATCTCGCGCGAAACCACCCACGCCCAGCCGTCCGAAAGCCACAGGGCCGGATTGCGATAGCCGCCATCGGCGATGAACTCTTCCCATTCGCCATTGGTCACCAAACGCCGGGCCAGCGCGAACGGTTCGATCAGCACGTCGTGCGCCGGGCCTTCGTTGTCGAACGCGAAGCCTGCTCGCCGATGACCGACGCGATGTCGGCCGCCGTCGTGCGGGTGCCAGTCTATCGGCCCTGCTGCGGCCGGGGGTCGATCGGCCGGAGCGCCATAAGCGGGCGCCAGCGGGTTGAGCGACAGTGCGTGCTTGATGTCGGTCAGCAGCAGTTCCTGATGCTGCTGCTCATGATGCAGGCCCAGTTCGATCAGCGCGGCCAGATCCTCCCGCCACGCCACTTGCCCGATATGCTCATCCACGTGCGCGCGATAGGCCAGGACCTCGTCCAGCGAAGGACGCGAGAGCATGCCGCGCTGCGGGCGGGCATGCCGCGGCCCTTCCGCCTCGTAATAGGAGTTGAACAAAAAGGGCCATGCATCATCGAACAGCTTGTAGCCGGGCAGATGATCCCGCAGCACGAAGGTCTCGAAGAACCATGTCGTATGCGCCAGATGCCACTTGGCGGGAGACGCATCCTCCATCGACTGGATGGTCGCGTCGGCATCGGAAAGCGCGGCGACGAGTGCCCGGGTCAGCGCGCGCACCGATGCGAACGCTTCGCCCGGCGAATGGTCATGCCCCACCGGCAGCGATCGGTCTTTCGCGGCATCCATGGTGCGCTCAACGGCTCAGGCCGCGAAGGGATGCCTCGCCCCGGCAATATAAAAACGAAGCGCATCGGAAAACGGGAGAACGCCTGCGCGAAACATTGCTGACCGTCAGGCCGGGACCAACTCGCGCATGCGTGCGTTAGGCGCAGAAAGGAGAGAGCTTCATGCCCGAACGATCCAAAGCTCAGCAGAAAGCCGCCGGGGCGGCACTGTCCGCCAAGCGCGGCGAGACGCCCAAGTCCAAATTGCAAGGCGCATCCAGGGAAATGGTGAAATCCATGAGCGAAGCCCAGCTCGAGGAACTGGCCACCACCAAGCGCAACAGTCTGCCCGACCATAAGGGCTGACCGTTTCGACCGGCGCAATTGCAAGCTCGGTCAACGCAAGGAACCGTGTATCGGATGCCGGGTTGAGATGACATCCCTCGCAACGTCCTTCCGGACACTGCCCCATCCCTCCGCGCGGCGGCCTCCCGCGAGTGCGGTTCGTCTCCGCAGTGTGCCTGCGCATCGGCGCCGCAGCGCCTGTAGCAAGGACATTTCCGCATGAGCGGTTCCCACGGCCACCCCGCCTGGTCCGCACCGCACTGAACTGACATCAGCAGGAGTACACTCATGTCCCTCACCGTAGCCGAACTGCTTGTCGCCACGCTTGACGAAATCGGGGCGCATCAGGTCTTCGGCATAGTCGGCGATGCGCTCAATCCGTTCACCGATGCGATCCGCCGACAGGACAAGGTCCGCTGGATTGGCGTGCGCCATGAGGAAGGTGCAGCGCTCGCCGCTGCCGGGCAGGCCAAGGTTACCGGACGCCTCGGCGTATGCTGCGGCACCACCGGCCCTGGGGCCAACCACCTCGTCGCCGGGCTTTACGAGGCACGCAAGGACCATGCGCCGGTCCTCGCGATCTCGGGCGGCGTCGCCACGGCCAAGCGCGGCAGCGACTACCTGCAGGAAGACGATCCGGTCGCGCTGTTCCGCGACGTCGGCGTCTACAGCGAGATCATCGCCGCGCCCGATCAGGCAGCGGCGGTCATCCAACAGGCGATCGCACATGCGTATGGCGAGCGCGGTGTCGCGCATATCTCGATCCCGCCCGAGGTCTTCGCGGCGAAAGTTTCCGGGGCGGTGCCCAGCATCGCCACCCTGCGTCCCCGCCCCGAGGTCGCACCGGCAGCGGCCGACATCGCCGCGCTGGCGCAGATGATCGGCGACGCGAAGGCCGTGGCCGTCCTGTGCGGCTTTGGCTGTCACGGCGCGGCCGAGGAGCTGAAAGCGCTCTCAGACCGCCTGAATGCACCGCTGATGCATACTTATCGCGGCAAGGATATCTTGGCCTACGACGATCCGCACTGGATCGGCGGCGTCGGCCTGATCGGCGGGCGGCCCGGCGTCGATGCCTTGCACAAAGCGGACCTGATGCTGATGCTGGGGACCGACTACCCCTATTCCGAATTCCTTCCCACCAAAACGCGTGTGGTGCAGATCGACGAGCGCGCTTTCGCGCTGGGCCGCCGAACGCCGGTTGCTTTGGGCATCGTCGGATCTGTGCGCCCGGCCCTGCGCATGCTGCTCGATGCCCTGCCACAGCGCAGCGACACATCCTTTCTCGATGCGGTGAATGTCGACCGCGCGAAGTGGGACGCGATGCTGGACGAGAAGGCCGCGCTCGATCGATCGCCCGACTTGCTCCACCCGCAGGCTGTGGCCCGTGTGGTCAGCGATCGAGCTGCCGACGATGCGGTGTGGGTCACGGACACCGGCGAAGTCACGCTATGGGCCGCGAACTGGCTGCGCCAGAGCGGGCGCCAGCAGATCACCGGCTCGTTCAACAATGCCGCCGTCGGCACCGGCATGGGCTTAGCCAACGGCGTCCAGGCTCTGGATATCACGCGGCAGGTGATCCTGCATGCGGGCGACGGCGGCTTCACCATGCTGCTGGGCGAATTCATGACGGCGGTGGAGCACAACCTGCCGGTCAAGGTGGTGGTCTACGACAACAGCGCCTGGGGCCTTGTCCACCTCGAAATGGAGGGCGCGGGCGTGCCGCCGAGCGAGGGCGCAACGTTCCCCAACCTCGACTTCGCGGCTTTCGCGCAGGCCTGCGGCGCGCGCGGATTTACGGCGAGGAAGCCGCACGAACTGACCGCCGCCGTGGACGCGTGGCTGGCCGAACCAGGCCCCGCGATCCTCCATGCTGTCGTCAATCCCGACGAGATACCCGCGATGCCGCATATCGCCCCCGTTCAGGCGCTTCGTTTCGGAATCTCCAAGGTGAAGCAGGCGTTCGGCGCTCTGACGCGGCGGGGCTGAGGGCCGCAACCTTGCCGCCCGAAGTCTGTTGGAATGTTGAGCGTAGTCTCCAGAGAGCCCTTCACCGATGATCGTCGTCCACCATTTGGAAAACTCGCGTTCACAGCGCGTTCTTTGGCTTCTGGAAGAACTGGCGCTGCCTTACGAGGTCAAGCGTTATGAACGCGACCCTGCGACGATGCTGGCTCCGCCGGAGTTGCGGCGCATTCATCCACTCGGCAAGTCTCCGGTAATCGTCGATCGCGACCCGCGAATATCTCACGAACAAGGCCGACGGGCTGCTGGGCAAGCCCTACGCTGCTCTATCGCCACTTCCTGCATTACGCCGAAGGCTCGCTGATGCCTCCGCTGCTTGTCAATCTGGTGCTGGGGCGCATCCCGTTGCTGGGCAAGACCGCGCAGAAGAAGTTGCAGCCGATGATAGATGTCCATCTCGATTTCGTCGAACACGAACTCTCGTTCCGGCCGTGGTTCGCGGGCGAAACATTTACCGCCGCTGATATCATGATGAGCTTTCCGCTCGAAGCAGCACGCGATCGAGGCGGGCTGGACATCGGGCGCCCTGCAACGATCAACTGGCTCGACAAGATCCACGCGCGACCGGCCTATCAGGCCGCCCTCGAACGCGGCGGCCCCTATCGCTTCGCCTGACGATGACACCGCAATACCGCGCTGCCGGCACGCGGAGCCACCAGCTGTGTTACAGATAGGCGCATTCTCCGACCATCAGCCCCGTACGGCATCAGGAGGTTTCTGCGATGAGCATTGTCGTTAATGGAGCGCCCGCCGAGCTCCCCTCCGACCCTCGCGTGTCCCTGCTCGACTTCCTGCGCGATCGCCTCCACCTGCACGGTACGAAGAAGGGCTGCGATCAGGGCGCCTGCGGCGCCTGCACGGTTCTGGCGGACGGGGAACGCATCCTGTCGTGCCTTGCGCTGGCGGTACAATACGACGGGCACTCCATCACGACGATCGAGGGCATCGGTTCAGCCACCGATCTGCATCCACTGCAACAGGCCTTCATCGAACACGATGGCTTCCAGTGCGGCTACTGCACCCCCGGCCAGATCTGCTCGGCGATCGGCATGGCGGACGAAATGCGGCGCGGCATCCCAAGCCACGTCACGGATGATCTCAATGCCGCGGATATACCGTTCAGGCGTGAGGAACTTCGCGAGAGGATGAGCGGGAACCTGTGCCGATGCGGCGCGCATAACGGGATCATCGATGCCATCGCGACGACTTTCGCCCCGTTGCCGGAACCGGAAACCGAGGCAGCGGCATGACCCCGCTGCGCTACGCCCGTGCCGTCGACGAGCAGGACGCGGTGCTGCAGGCCGCCACCGGAGCACGGTATCTGGGTGGCGGGACCAATCTCGTCGATCTGATGCGCGAGGCGATCGAGCGCACCGAAGCGCTTGTGGACGTATCGGCCCTTTCCGTCGGTATCGAGGAGACCGAGGACGGCGGACTGATGATCGGCGCCGGCACGCGAAACAGCGCTATTGCGGCGCATCCGCTCGTCAGGCAGCGCTACCCTGTGCTTGCCCGCGCGATCCTTGCCGGTGCCAGCGCCCAGATCCGCAACATGGCGACGGCGGGCGGCAATCTGCTTCAGCGTACGCGTTGTTCCTATTTCTACGACGAGAGCGGATCGCGCTGCAACAAGCGTCAGCCGGGACAGGGCTGCGATGCGCTCGACGGCTTCAACCGGAACCACGCGATCCTTGGTGCATCGGGTGCGTGTGTCGCGGTACACCCGTCGGACATGGCGGTTGCGCTGGCGTCGCTCGATGCCGTCCTCCACACACGTACTGCCGAGGGCGATCGGCACATCGCGCTTACCGAACTGCACCGACTGCCGGGCGACCGCCCCGACATCGAGACCCTGCTGGAACCGGGCGAACTGATCACGGGCATCTCACTGCCGCCGGCCCTGCCCCGCTCGACTTACCGCAAGGTACGGGACCGTCCGAGCTATGCCTTCGCGCTTGTTTCGGTCGCAGGTGCGATCACGGTGGACGAAGGACATATCCGCGATGTGCGCCTGGCCCTCGGCGGCGTCGCGCACCGGCCCTGGCGGGCGTACCGCGCCGAGGATGTCCTGCGCGGCGGCCCTCTCGGCAAGGTCGCCTTCGCCGCTGCCGCCGATGCGGAACTGAGCCAGGCCCGGGCGCTGCGCGACAATGGCTTCAAGATCGAACTTGCCCGCCGCACGATTGTCGCCGTGCTTGAAGAACTGACGGGAGAACCGGCATGAGCATCGCGAGGGACGCCAAGGGCCTCGTACAGGGTATGGCGCAGGGCCTGATGGCGAAGGCCGTCGCCTTGGCGCCGGACAACTGGGTGCCGGGCGGTGTGCCCGATCCGCTGATCGGCCACCAGCACGGCCATCTGGGGCGCGCGGTATCGAGGATCGACGGACCGCTGAAGGTCTCGGGCACCGCAAGGTTCGCGGCAGAGTTTCCGATGGAGGGCATGGTCTTTGCCGCCATCGTCTTCAGTACGATCGCGAAGGGCCGCATCGCGAGCCTCGACGCCGCTCACGCGCTGGCCGCCGAAGGTGTGGTCGAGGTGATGACCTACCGCAATGCGCCCCGCCTCTCGCCGCCTCCTGCGTTCATGTCAAATCCCAAGGCGGCGGGCGGGGACAGCCTTCCAGTGATGCAGGACGATCAGGTCCACTGGAATGGCCAGCCCGTTGCCGTCGTGCTGGCGCAGACACAGGAACAGGCCGATTACGCCGCCTCTCTGGTCGAAGTGGCCTATGAGAGCGCCCCCGCCGTCACCGCTTTCGACAAAGCCCGTCCGGGGGCCAGACCCGCGATGTTCATGGGCCAGCCGCTGCATGACGAGAAGGGCAAGGCCGAGGCTGCGCTGCAGGCTGCGGCCGTGCGGATCGATGCGACGTACCGGACCCCGCGCCACAACCATAACGCGATCGAGTTGCATGCCGTGACGGTGGCCTGGCAGGATGATGTCCTGCGCATCCGTGACGCCTCCCAGCTTGTCAGTCATACGGCATGGTCGCTGGGGCAGATGTTCGGCATTACCGAGGACAAGGTCGTCGTCACCTCGCCTTATGTCGGTGGGGGTTTTGGCGGCAAGTGCATGTGGCAACATCATGTGCTGGCTTCCGCCGCCGCGCAGCTTTGCGGGCGGCCGGTGCGGCTCGTCCTGTCGCGCGAGGGTGTCTATCGACTGGTCGGCGGTCGCTCGTTGACCGAACAGCAGGTCAGCCTCGGCGCGGATGCAGACGGCAGGCTGAAAGCACTGATCCATAAGGGCCTTACCGCCAAGACGCCCTCGAACGTCATGCCCGAACCGTTCATTCTGGCTGCCCGCAGCGCCTATGAT
Source organism: Novosphingobium resinovorum (assembly GCF_036352595.1). Lineage (GTDB taxonomy): Bacteria > Pseudomonadota > Alphaproteobacteria > Sphingomonadales > Sphingomonadaceae > Novosphingobium > Novosphingobium resinovorum_B. The sequence continues at coordinate 15,070 of NZ_JAZFAX010000031.1, read as the reverse complement.
GCCGAGACGATCGAACTCGATGTGCACACGGTCGAGCTGGACCTGCTGGCCAATACCTTCATGCGCGCGCCGGGCGAATCGGTGGGCACTTTCGCGCTGGAATCGGCCATGGACGAACTGGCCGAGGCACTGAACATCGATCCCATCGAACTGCGCATCCGCAACGAACCCGAGGCCGATCCGCTGAATGGCCTGCCATTTTCCTCGCGCCGCATCGTCGATGCCTGGCACACGGGCGCGCAGGCGTTCGGGTGGGAGCAGCGCAGCCCGGTTCCCGCCAACCGCCGCGAAGGCGAATGGCTCATCGGCATGGGCTGCGCCAAGGGCACGTATCCCTACTACCGCATGCCCGGCGGCGCGGCGCGGCTCACGCTGACCCCGAAAGGCGCCAGCGTGGGGATCGCCGCGCACGAAATGGGAATGGGCACGGCCACCGCGCAAGTGCAGGTCACCGCCGAACGGCTCGGCCTGCCGATCGAGGCGGTGGATTTCGAGTACGGCGATTCCACGCTTCCCGGCACCGTGCTGGCAGGAGGATCACAGCAAACCGCCGCCATCGGCGCAGCCGTTATCGCGGCGCACCGCCTGCTTATCAAGGAACTGCTGGAGATCGTCGGCAATGATTCCCCGCTGGCGGGCCTCAAGCCTGACGACGTGGCGTGCCGGGATGCCGGGCTATGCAAGCGTGACGAACCCGAGCGGCACGAGACTTACGCCTCGATCCTCGCCCGTGCGGGTCAGGACAGCATAGAAGTGACGGGCGAAGGGCCGCCGCCGCTCGAACTCATGCACTGGTCGATGCACAGTCATGCGGCGATGTTCTGCGAGGTGCGCGTCAATGCGATCACGGGCGAACCGCGCGTCAGCCGCTTCCTCGGTTCCTTCGACTGCGGGCGCATCCTCAATCCCAAGACCGCGACCAGCCAGTTTCGCGGCGGCATCATCATGGGCCTTGGCCTGGCGCTGATGGAGGAAACCCAGATCGACGAACGCAATGGCCGGGTGATGAACCCGAGCCTGTCCGAATACCATATCCCCGTCCACATGGATGTGCCCGATATCGACGTAATCTGGACCGACATCCCCGACCCGCACACGCCAATGGGCGCACGCGGCATCGGCGAGATCGGCATCACCGGCACGGCCGCGGCGGTCGCCAACGCTATCTACAATGCGACTGGAAAACGGGTCCGCGACCTGCCGATCACTCTCGACAAGCTGCTGTGATGGGGGCCAGCAACCCTTTGTAACGCCCGCCTCTCCGAACTCTTGCCCCGCTCGCGCGTTGTCAGGCGCACACAGGGGACAGCACGGGACAAGGGGCATCTTGCGCAAATCGATCATCGTCTGCGCGGCTTTGCTGGCCGGGTGCAACAGCCACCAGTCCGCGCTCGCACCGTTCGGGCTGGAGGCACGCTCGACGCTGACGATGACCATGGTGCTGGTGATCGGCGCGGTGATCATCGCGCTGGGCGTGGTAGCCGTGTTCGTCCTCGCGGTGCGCGCGCCGGAGGGGCGACTGGACCACGCGGGCGGAATGCGCATGGTGCTCTGGCTCGGCGCGATCGTGCCGACGGTGGTGCTGACCACGCTGCTGGTCTGGGCCCTGCCCGCAATGCTCCCGCTGCCCGATGCCGCCCAGAACCTGCGCGTGCATGTCGAGGGCGAGCAGTTCTGGTGGCGGGTGCGCTACAAACCTCAGGGCCAGCCGCCCCTGATCTCCGCCAACGAAGTGCGCATTCCAGTGGGCCGCACTATCGTGTTCGAACTGACCGCGACCGACGTGATCCACAGCTTCTGGATTCCCGGCCTTGCGGGAAAGATGGACATGATCCCGGGGCGCACCAACCACCTCGTCGTCAAGGCCGACAAGGCGGGCACCTATCGCGGCGTCTGCGCGGAATTCTGCGGCCTCAGCCATGCGCTGATGGCGTTCGAGGTGATCGCGATGGAGCCCGCCGCCTTCGACGCATGGCTGGCGACCAGTCGCGAGCTCCCAATCCGAACTCAGGGTCGCGGTGCAGCACTGTTCGCGGCCAATGGCTGCAATGCGTGCCATTCCCTTAACGGTGGCGAGGGCATCGGCCCCGACCTCACCCACTTCGGGACACGCCGCAGGCTGGGCGCAGGCATCCTGGCCCCCACAGTGGAGAACACCGCCGCCTTCATCCGCGATCCGCACAAGTCCAAGCCCGGTGTCCGCATGCCCGCCTACGCCGCGATGCCGGAGGTAGACGCCCTCGCCATCGCACGCTGGCTGAAGGAGGCGGGACGATGAGCCTGCACGACCAGAACGATCCCGCGCTCCGCGCCGCGCAGGAGGAACGGCTCCGCACGGTCTGGGAACCGCCCAAGGGACTGTTCCTGCGCTGGACGGACACCAACAACAACCGCGTAGGCGTGTGGTACGTCCTGACCGCCTTCGGTTTCATGCTGTTCGCAGGCGTGCTCGCGCTTATTATGCGCATGCAACTCGCAGTGCCGGACAACGACCTCGTCGATGCGGGAACCTTCAACCAGCTGTTCACGCTGCACGGCTCGGTGATGATGTTCCTCTTCGCGGTGCCGATGTTCGAGGCGGTGTCGATCATCCTGCTGCCGCAGCTTCTGGGCGCGCGCGACCTGCCGTTCCCGCGCCTTTCCGCCTTCGGATACTGGTCGTTCCTGATCGGCGGGGTATTCGTTTCCGGCTCGATCTTCTTCGACGCCGCGCCCGATGGCGGGTGGTTCATGTACCCGCCGCTGACGACGCGCACCGATCTCTCCGGGCTTGGCGCCGACATCTGGATGCTGGGGCTGTCCTTCATCGAGGTGTCCTCGGTAGCCGCTGCCGTGGAACTGATCGTCGGCGTGCTCAAGTGCCGCCCGCCGGGGATGCGGCTCAACCTGATGCCGCTCTATGCCTGGTACATCCTCGTCGTCGCGGTGATGATCCTGTTCGCCTTCCCGCCGCTGATCGCGGGCGACGTGCTGTTCGAGATGGAGCGCCTGCTGGACTGGCCGTTCTTCGACGCGACGCGCGGCGGCGATCCGCTGCTGTGGCAGCACCTGTTCTGGATCTTTGGGCACCCGGAGGTCTACATCGTCTTCCTACCCTCGATCGCCCTGTTCGCGATGCTGGTGCCGACATTCGCGCGTCGGCACCTACTGGGCTATCCATGGATCGTGCTAGCGGCGGTGGGCACCGCGTTCCTGTCCTTCGGGCTTTGGGTCCACCACATGTTCGCGACCGGGCTGCCCAAGATCAGCCTCGCATTCTTCTCCGCCGCGTCGGAGGCGGTGGCGATCCCAACGGCGGTGCAGATCTTCGTGTTCATCGTGACGCTCTGGGCCGGGCGCGTGGTCTGGTCAACGCCACTGCTCTACGCGACGGGGAGCCTTGCGATCTTCGTCATCGGCGGGCTGACGGGCGTGATGGTGGCCGTCGCCCCGTTCGACTGGCAGGCGCACGACACCTATTTCGTCGTCGCGCACCTGCACTACGTGCTGATCGGCGGCACGCTGATGCCGCTGTTCGCGGGGCTCTATTACTACTGGCCGCTGATTACCGGAAAGAAGCTGTCCGACCGGCTGGGGCGCACGGCGTTCTGGCTGATCTTCGTGGGCGCGAACTTGTGCTTCTTCCCGATGCACCTGTCGGGGCTGGAAGGGATGCCGCGCCGGGTGTTCACCTATCCGGAGGAGCTTGGCCTTGGCGGGCTGAACCTTGCCTCCACCATCGGCTCGTTCGTGATCGCGGCGGGCGTGGCGGTGATCGTGCTCGACCTGTGCCGCTCGCCATGGCGGCAGAAGGCACCGCGCAATCCTTGGGCTGCTGGCACGCTGGAGTGGCTCGCCCATCCCGATGACGAGGACTGGGGCATCCGCTCGATCCCACTGATCGAGAGCCGCTACCCGATCTGGGATCAGGAGGATTTCGTACGCAAGGTGGACGAAGGCCGCTACTTCCTGCCAGACGCCGAGGAAGGCCGGCGCGAGACGATTGTGACCTCGGTGCTGGACGCGCGGCCGGTCTCGGTGATCCGCCTCGGCGGGCCGAGCTGGCTGCCGATGCTGACGGCGGTGGCGCTGGGCGGGGTCTTCATCCTGACGACCTACCACTTCTACTGGGCTGCGCTCGTCTCGGGCGTGCTGACGCTGGCGCTGGTGCTGGCGTGGCTGTGGACCGGCACGGCGGAGATCCCGGAGAAGCCCAGCAAGCCCATCGGTCACGGCATCGAACTGCCGCTCTACATCTCGGGCGACGCGGCGCCGGGGTGGTGGGCGATGTTCATCACCATGATGGCGGATGCGACGGCGTTCTCGGGCCTCGTCTTCGGCTACTACTTCCTCTGGACCCGGCACGAGGATTTTCCGCCGATGGCAATGGCCGACGGCCCGGGCGTGGTCTGGCCGATGGTGGCGCTCAGCGTGGGATTGGCAAGCTGGCTGGCGACGGTGGCGGCACGGGAAGTTCACGCGCGGGGCAAGATCGCGCTCGCCCGCGTGCTGGTGCTGCTCGGTATCGGCGCCAGCGTGGCGGGCGTGTTCGCGGGGCTTGCCGGGCCGATGCTTTCGGGCATGGACCCGCAGGCGCACAGCTACCCCGCCATCGTCTGGACACTGGCGATCTGGACGACGGCGCATTGCGGCGTCGCCGCGATCATGCTGGTCTACGTCCTCGCCCGCAGCCTCGCGGGCAAAATGACGCCGCGGCATGATGCCGACATCCGCAACGTCACCGTCTATATGCACTTCCTCGCGCTGACGGTGGCGGTCACGTACCTCACCATCGGCCTGTTTCCGGAGCTCGCGTGATGAGTGAGCGGCGCAAGTGGCATGAGCGGCTCAAGGTCACGCTCTGGACTCTGATCGTGCCGCCTGCGGTATGGGCGGGCCATTTCCTCTTCGCCTACCTGTGGGCGGCGATATCCTGCGCCAAGGACGGCGCCTTCGCCAAATTCCCGGTGCTGTTCACCCTCGGCACCGTATTGGCGCTGGTGGTGATCGCGCTGTCTGGCTGGATCGCGTGGAAACAGCAGCGCACCGTCGGTGATCCGCCCCCGCATGACGAGGGCACCGAGGTCGACCGCCTGCGGTTCCTGGCCAAATCGACCCTGCTGCTGGCGGGCCTCAGTTTCGTGTCGGTACTGTTTACGGCCCTGCCCGTCGTGTTCATCGGAGACTGCCGGTGAAGCGCGCCGCACTGATTGTCGGATTGCTGCTGGTCCCGACCGGATGGGTGCTGACACCGCTGGGCATGACCGGACACATGGGGGGTCATATAATCGCTGTCGCGCTGGCCGCGCCGCTGCTGGCGTACGCGTCAAGCGGCTCCGCTGCCGATCCAGCAAGGCGCTGGCCCCGGATCATAACACCGATGGCGATGATGCTGTTGGAACTGATGGCTGTCTGGGGCTGGCATCTCCCTGCCCTTCGCAGCGTCGCCGATAGTCATGTGCTGATCGCCGCGATGGAGCAAACCAGCTTTCTGGCAGCGGGCTTCCTGCTGTGGAGCGCGGCGTTTCACTCCCCGGGCAGAGCGAGCGGGATCGGCGCCCTGCTGTTGACCTCCATGCACATGACCCTGCTGGGCGTCCTGATCGGCCTTGCCCCTCGACCTCTGTACCATGGGATGCACCACTCCGGCGGGCTGGATCCCCTGACTGACCAGCAGCTTGGCGGAGTGGTCATGCTGCTGATCGGCGGCATCAGCTACCTCATCGGCGGGCTTGCCCTTCTGGGCGCGCTACTGCGTGACGAACGGAGCGCCTCGACATGATGGTGAGGATCACGATCGGGCGCATCGTGCTCGTTCTCTGCGCGCTGGTGACGCTGGTGCTCGGCGTCGCCGCGGCGGGACTGGTGCCGATCGCGGCATCCTCCGGCCACTGGAAGATCACCGACTGGTTCCTCCACTGGACGATGCAGAATTCCGCACGCACCTACAGCGCCGTGCAGACGCCGAAGCAGGTGCGCGACGACAATGGCCTCATCAGCGCGGCGGGCCATTTTCGGCAGGCATGCCAGTCCTGCCATGGCGCGCCAGGCGAAGCGCCCTCCCCGGTCATGCAGGCCGCCACCCCGCCAGCGCCGGACCTCGCCAAAACCGCAGGCCACTACACCGATCGCGAACTGTTCTGGATCATCCGCCACGGGGTGAAGTTCACCGGCATGCCGGCATGGGCGGGAACGAACCGCAACGACGAAATCCGCCGCATGGTCGCCTTCGTGCGCCGCCTGCCGACGATGACACCGCAGCAGTACCGTGCGCTGACCCAGCCCATCACGAGCGCTCCCCTGCCTCAGTGCGCAGGCTGCCACGGCGTAGACGGCAAAGGCCGCGCACAGCCCGACATCCCGATCCTGGCCGGACAGGACGCTGCCTACATGCTGCGCGCGCTGAAGGCATACAAATCTGGCAAGCGCGCCAGCGCGGTCATGCAGACGGCCGCAGCCAGTCTCGACGAAGCGCAGATGAACGCAGCGGCGAACTACTACGCGCGCCTGCCCGGCCTGTCTCACGGCCCTGCTACAGACCTGCGCGCCATAGCTGCAAAAGGTCTTCCAGAGGCGCAATTGCCAGCCTGCGCGCAGTGCCATGCCCCCGGCAAGACCGCCCCTGTCATCACCGGCCAGAGAGCCATTTACTTGGCCGAACGCTTGCGCCAGTGGCGAGGCGAGGACACGGTCATCGACGCGCACAAACCGCAGGACCCGATGGCCGTGATCGCCCGGCGCATACCCGAGGAGGCGCTCGACGATCTGGCCGAAAACCTCGCCACGCCCACCAGCCAGACTGCGACGGGAACAACCATGCCCTGATCCGGCTTGTGATGCCGAGGAAGGAGCCTGCTCATGCCCGCACGCGCATACTGGAAAGGCCAGATCCGACTGGCGCTCGTCTCGATCCCGATCGAGGTCTACCCGGCGACGCGATCGGGCGCGGCGATTTCCTTTCATCAGATCCATGAGCCGAGCGGCAAGCGCATCCGCTACGAGAAAGTCGCGCCCGGCGTCGGCCCGGTGGACCGCGACGAGATCATCAAGGGCTTCGAGGTTTCCAAGGGCAGCTACGTCCTGCTCGACGAGGAGGAGATCGAGGCGGTCAAGATCGAGAGCCGCAAGACGCTCGAACTCGTCCAGTTCGTCGATGCCGATGAGATCGATGTGCTCTATTACGAGAAGCCCTATTTCGTCATCCCCGCCGACGATCTGGCAGAGGAAGCGTACACCGTCCTGCGCGAGGCGCTGCGCAAGACGCGCAAGGTCGGCCTTGGGCAACTGGCGGTGCGCGGCCGCGAGCAACTGGTATCGATCAAGCCTTGCGGACGGGGCCTGGTCATGGAAGCGCTGCGCTACGCCGACGAGGTCCACAAGGCACAAGGCTACTTCCGCGACATCGAGGATGCGAAGCCCGATGCCGGCCTGCTCGATCTTGCAACGACGCTGATCGACAAGAAGACCGCCCCCTTCAAGCCCGCCGAGTTCCACGACCGCTATGTCGATGCGCTCCACCGCCTGATCGACAAGAAGGCAAAGTCGAAGAGCAACAAGCGCATTCTGGAGGACGTAGAACAGGCCAGCGGCAAGGGTAACGTCATCGACCTGATGGCGGCGCTCAAGAAGTCGGTCGAGGGCGGCAAGGCCGCCAGCAAGTCCACGGCCTCAACGCGCAAGCCTGCGACGAAGAAGACCTCGCCCTCGGGTGGCAGCCGTGCCCGCAAGCGTGCCTGAGCGATGGAGCTCAACGCGCCCATCGCTGTGACAGCTGTCGATGCCGAACTGTTGTGGCGTATCGGCGTGGCGGCGGTGCTTGATCCACTACTGGGTTTAGACCGCGAAATGCGCGGTCATGCGGCAGGCCTACGTACGCATGGCCTCATCTGCGTCTCCGCGGTCGCAATGACCGTGGCGGTAGTGGCGCTGTATCTTCAGTTCGACAGCGATGGCGAATCCCGCATGGATCCGCTGCGGATTTTTGAGGCGACCGGCGCGTTTGTCGGCTTTCTCGGTGCCGGCTTGATCGTTTTTGCTCGCGGCAAGCTACATAACCTAACCACCGCCGCTCATTTATGGCTGACTGCTGTCATCGGCGTTGCCTGCGGGGCGGGCCTTTGGCCGCTTGTCGCCGTGTGCGTGCTTGCCAGCGTGGTGATGCTCACGCTGCTGACTTTGATCGAAGGGGAATGGAGTCGCGATCAACGTATCAGGCCGCGAGGGAAGGACGACTCATGAGCAAGCGCGGCTCTGGCACGGAGGTTCTTGCCGAATACAACCGCAAGCGCGATTTTGCGAAGACCGCTGAGCCAGCGGGAAAACGGGGAAAGAACGGCGGCAACGCTTTCGTCGTGCAGAAGCACGCGGCACGGCGGCTGCACTGGGATTTCCGCCTCGAAGTCGATGGCGTGCTCAAGTCCTGGGCGGTGACCCGGGGACCGAGCGCCGACCCCGACGACAAGCGCCTCGCAGTGCGCACCGAGGACCACCCGTTGTCCTACGGCGCCTTCGAGGGCGGCATCCCGAAGGGCGAATACGGCGGCGGCACGGTGATGCTCTGGGATCGGGGCACCTGGGCTCCAATCGTGGGCAAGAGCGCGAAGGACATCGCAGACGGCCACCTACACTTCACCCTCGACGGCGAGCGGATGAAGGGCGAATGGCTGCTCGTGCGCATGAAGCCGAGACCGGGCGAGAAGCGCGAGAACTGGCTGCTGCGCAAGGTGAAGGATGCCCATGCGCAGACGGGCGATGCCCTCGTCGAGCAGGGCCTCACCAGCGTGCTCACCGGCCGCACCATGGCCGAGATCGAAGCCGACAAGGGCGGCACCCATTCGCTGAAGGGCAAGAAGGGCGATGCCTTCGCGCATGTGATGGAGAAGGCCGCCTCTCGCAATGAGCGGCACAAACGCCCCTCCCGCAAAGGCGCCGGCAAGCCGCCGAAGTTCCGCCCCGTCCAACTCGCCACGCTGGTCGATACCGTGCCCACCGGCAACCTGTGGATGCACGAGATAAAGTTCGACGGCTACCGCGCGCTCATCGCCGCAGCGGGAGACAAGGTCATCATCCATACCCGCAGCGGCCTCGACTGGACCGATAAGTTCGCCCCGCTTGCTGCGCATGTCGCCGCGCTGGACCTGCCGCCCTGCCTGATCGATGGGGAGATCATCGCGCGCGGGGCGGAAGGCAACCCTGACTTTTCCAGCCTCCAGGCCGTGCTCAAACGTGGCAAGGGCAGCCAGGGCGAAAACCAGCCCCTGGAATTCCACGCCTTCGATCTCCTCGAACTGGATGGCGAAGACCTGGCGGCGATGCCCAACATCGAGCGCAAGGAGAGGCTTGAGGCGCTGCTGGCGGATGCCGTGCCGCCCCTGTACGTCGCCGACCACGTAATCGGTGCCGGCGAGACGCTCTACGATGCGATGTGCGGCGCCGGACAGGAAGGGATCATCGCCAAGCGCATCGATGCGCCCTACCGCGGCCGCCGCACCAGAGACTGGGTCAAGGTCAAGTGCACCCGACGGCAGGAATTCGTCATCGTGGGATGGGCGAAGACGAACGCGAAGGGACGCCCATTCTCTTCTCTGCTGCTGGGGCAGTACGAGGGCAAGACGCTGGTCTATCGCGGCAAGGTGGGCACCGGCTTCGACGCCGAGGGCCTCACCGACATGGCGGCGAGGCTTGAGAAGCTGGCGCGCAAGACACCGTCGCTGGAGGTCGACAAGGCGGAGGCACGCGGCGTCAACTGGGTCACTCCGAAGCTGGTGGCTGAAATCGCCTTCGCCGAACTGACCGGCGAGGGCCGCGTGCGGCATAGCAGCTTCCTTGGCCTCAGGAATGACAAGAAGGCCCGCGCGGTGAAGCCGGAGAAAACGCAGGCCGCACCACAGGCCAAGATCGGCGTCCGGATCAGCAACCGCGACCGCGTGATTTTCCCCGAAAGCGGCGACACCAAGGGCGATCTTGCGGACTACTACGCCGCCGTCGCACCGCTGATGCTGCCATTCGTCGCGAACCGCCCGATCAGTCTCGTTCGCTGCCCACAGGGCCGGGCGAAGAAGTGCTTCTTCCAGAAGCATGATAGCGGCACGTTCGGCGACCATGTTCATCACGTGCCGATCCTCGAAAAAGACGGCGGCGCAGAGGACTATCTCTATCTGAGCGACGCCGAGGGCCTCCTCTCATGCGTACAGATGGGCACGATCGAGTTCCATGGCTGGGCGGCACGGGCCGACGACGTGGAACACCCCGATCGCCTGATCTTCGACCTCGACCCCGACGAGGGCCTGGACTTCAAGGTATGCGTCCGGGCCGCCGGCGACATTCGCGCGCGGCTCGCCGACCTCGGGCTGGTGACTTTCGCCATGCTGTCCGGCGGCAAGGGAGTCCATGTCGTCGTGCCGCTGAGACGCGGGCACGACTGGGAGACGCAGAAGGACTTCGCTCGCCGCTTCGCCGAAGCCATGAGCCTTGCCGAACCGGACCGCTACGTCGCGACGATGAGCAAGGCGAAGCGCAAAGGCCGTATCTTCATCGACTGGCTGCGCAACCAGCGCGGGGCGACCGCCGTGCTGCCCTATTCCGCACGATCACGCGACGGCGCACCGGTCGCGGTGCCAGTCGGCTGGGATGAACTGGACGGCATGAAGACGGCGCATCCGTTCTCGATCGGCGATGCGGCGCAACTGATCAGACGATCGGACACGCTGCATGGCTGGGGTTTCGCGGAACAGCGGCTTCCGGAGATCTGACCAAAGTGAACCGGCAACCAAATCCCCCTCTCAGACGATGATAGGCCATGGAAACGCCAGTCGCCTCGGATTCGCCTGCGCCGACGCCATCCGTCCGGCGGCGGAGCAGCCACATCGTTCGCAACGTGCTGCTCATCGTGGTCGGCGCGATCTTCGCTGTATGGCTGGTGCTGTTCATCACCAAGGGCCGCTTCCTCAAGCATCCGTTCGAGAGCATCGCGGGTTCGCTGAGCGATCGTCAAGTAAAGGTCAGCGGAGACTTCCAGCTCTATTTCGCACCGCTGCGCATCAAGTTCGTCGCCGAGCGACTGGCCGTCTCAAACCCGCCATGGGCCAAGGGTCGCGCCCTGTTCGCGGCGCAGCGAATTGAAGCGCGGATCGCACCGCTATCGCTGCTGTTCGGTCGGCGGCATGTCTATTCCCTGGCACTCAACCGGGGCGTTGCCAATCTCGAATGGGATGCCGCTCACAAGCGCAACACCTGGACGTTTTCGCAAGCCGGCGAAGGCAAGCCTTTCCAGATGCCGCGCATCGACCAAGCCGACATCACCGGCACGCAGGTCCATTATGTCGATCCGCAGATGCCCCTGCTCGCGAATCTCGCTATCGATCCGATCGCGGCGACCGACACCCGCATCGGCAAGGCGGTCGGGCTGAAGGGTGACGGAACGTTCCGCACCACGCCGTTCCGCCTTTCGGCGCAGTTGCTGTCCCCGGATGCCAGTGTTGCTGGCGGGGAAAACCGACTCCAAGCGCGCGCCTGGGCCGCTCACAGCGTGATCGACGTTTCGGGCACCCTGCCCGGCTTGACGGAATTCGAAGGCGTCCCGCTGAAGGTGGCGGCGCAAGGTCGTGACTTGTCGGATCTGCTGGCCGTCATTGACGTCGCGATCCCGCAGACGCGCCGCTATGCGCTCAAGGCGCAGATGGTGAAGCAGGCACAGACTTATCGCTTCACCGGAATGAACGGCACCTTCGGCCAGTCGGACTTGTCCGGCAGCTTCACCGTGACCAACGCAGCGCGGCTGCGAATGGACGCGTCGCTTGTGACCCGGCGGCTCGACATCATCGATGCGGCCCCGTTCATAGGCTACAATCCGGACGTCGTCGCTTCAAAGGGTGCGGTGGCCGCTGCCGCCGCCACAGGTGCCGGTGCGCGCCGTATCCTTCCCGATGCCGCACTGCCGGTGGCGATGATGCAGCGCTTCGACGCGGGGGTCGCCTGGAAGATCGCTATCGTGCGCTCGAAGAATGTGCCCGTTTCAAACATCGCGCTCAAGTTGTCGCTCGACAAGGGGCGCCTCGCGCTATCGCCGCTCACGTTCTCGATGGCGCGCGGCGATGCGGCTTCGGACCTGATCTTCGACACCCGCCAGCGGCCATCGGCAATACGCTACGACATCCGGCTTGCAACCACGCCGATGGGACGGCTGCTCGCAGGATATGGGCTGGCGGACTCGGGCACCACCGGCACGATCCGCGGACGTATCCATTTGGAAGGCAGAGGCGATACGATCCACGATTCGCTGGCAAGCTCGTCCGGTCGGATCGCTTTCGTGATGCCTCAGGGCACCTTGTGGACGCAGAACGCGCAACTCGCCGAACTTGATATTGGCACGTTCGTGCAGAAGATGTTCCAAGGCAAGCTCAAGAAGCCGATCGAAGTCAACTGCGGTGTGCTCGCCTTTACAGTGCGTGGCGGCACTGCCGCCGCCGATCCGATCCTGATCGACACCAGCAAGAACGTCGTGACGGGGCGCGGCGGCTTCAGTTTCGGGACCGAGGCAGTGGACATGGCCTTTCGCGCCGATGGCAAGAAGATCAGCCTGTTCTCGGGCCAGTCGCCCGTTGGTCTGGCCGGGCATTTCGCCGAGCCTAAGCTGCAGGTCATCACCCCGCAACTTGTGGGCCGCGCGGGTGCGGGTCTCGGCCTTGCAATCGTGGCGACTCCGGTGGCCGGGCTGCTCGCCTTCATCGATCCAGGCGATGCCAAGTCTGCGGCCTGCGGGCCTGTCCTTGCCGGCGCCAACGCCAGCGCCCAGCGCACGTCGAAGGGCAAGCCGCGCGACGACGTCGGCAACGGCACTGCCAAGAAGAACCCTTAGCAAGGGTCTGAACCATCGCCCTCGCCAGCCTTTGCTTCTCCAAAGGAGATCATATTTGTTCGGCAGGATCCTCGGCGCGATTGCTGGTAGCAAGGTCGCACAGCACGTGCGCGGCGTCGATGGAACCGGTGCCGCCATCCTTGGCGTGGCGGCGACTTCGGCATTGCGCCGCCTCGGCCCTTTCGGACTGATCGCAGCCGGCTTGGGAGGTTATGCCTTCATGAGGCGTCTGGAAAAGCGTGACGCGGCCAAACAGGTTTCCCGGCCCTCGGTCATGCCTGCCACGTTCCCGCGCTGAGGTTAAAGGCCGATCCGCTTTCCCGCGCTCCTCGCTCTGTTCGGCGCGATCGGCCTAGCAGTCTACGGCGGCAGCCTCTGGCTGCGTGCCCATCCGGAATATGATCCGCGCGCGCCGCTCACCATCGACCAAACGGACACATTGGTCACGCGCGGAAAGGTCGCCGGGCTGCGAGATGATCGCGATGTCTGCCGCGCTTTCTTGAGGCGAAGCGACATCGCCGCGACTGAACTCGAACCCACAGGCAGCGGCGAGTGCCGCCGCGACGACCGCAAACGACTTGCCGCCCCTGGCCATATTAACATCGCGTTGCGCCCTTCAGGAGCGCAAGCGACATGCGCCGTCGATGCCGGTCTGGCGCTCTGGCTGCATCGCGTTGTGCAACCTGCGGCCGAGGAACTGCTGCACGCACGCGTCGATGGGCTTGAGCACCTCGGCACCGCCAGTTGCCGCAGGATCGGCGGCGGCGACACCGGCAACTGGAGCGAACATGCCAGCGGCAATGCGATCGACATTGCCGCCTTCGTGCTGGTCGATGGTCGCCGCGTCAGCGTTCTCAGCGACTGGTCGGGCGGAACGGCCGAGGCGAACTTCCTCCATACTGTGCGCGATGGTGCCTGCGCCAGCTTCTCCACCGTGCTTTCTCCCGATTACAACACGGCGCACGTCGATCACTTGCACCTTGATCAGGCGCAGCGGCTATCAGGATGGAGCGCTTGCCGGTAGTATTCGCGGGCATTTGAAATTCCTGAAAACTGACACCTAGTCTCAAGAAAAATACAGTCTCATCAGATGCTTGTCACTTCGCAGCGTCTATTACCGTTTTCCCATAGACCTGCATATCTGAACTTCATTTCCATCTTATGTGCACTTGTGTGCGCCGGCAATGAAACCTTACTTCCCAGTCATGCAACTCGTATCAAGAGCCAGGCTTTGTCCACTCGACCTTGGCCGCTTCCCGGTCGTCGGACAGAGAGGATTTTCATGAGGGTATCGTACTTTGCGCCTTTAGGCACGGTGGCGCTCGTTCTTGCCGCCCCCGCTTTTGCTCAGGATGACGAATCCGTCGACTGGAGCGGACCGTATGTCGGCGGCTCAATCGGATATACTTTCCAGAAGAACGACAACAACGAGCACCTGCGATTCGACACCAATGCGGATGGCAATTTCAACGACACGGTCACGACGGTAACAGGTGCGAATGCCTTCTCTCCCGGCACGTGCGGCGGCGCAGCGCGTGGATCGACGCCGGACAGTGGCTGCCGCGGCGATAAGGACGGGCTAAGCTGGATGGGCCATGTCGGCTACGACCGCCAGTTTGGCAGCATCGTGGCAGGCGTGGTCGCGGAAGCAGGCAAGACGTACATCGACGACGCCGTCAGCGAGTATTCGACGACGCCTGCCTATTACACCATGCGCCGCCAGATCGACTGGAACGGCAACCTGCGGGCAAGGCTGGGCGTGACCACGCGCAGCGGTATCATGCCCTACGTTACAGGCGGCCTGTCCTACGCCAAAGTGCAGAACAGCTTCGACACCAGCAACGGCGCCAACAGCTTCACCGAAGTGAACCGCAAGGAAAATGCCTGGGGCTGGAACGTCGGTGGCGGCGTCGAAGCCAAGGTTGCGCAAAACTTCTCGATCGGCGCCCGCTATCTCTACACCCGTTACAACGTGGGCGATTATCGCGTCGACGTGGGCGCCGGCACTGCTCCGCCGACCAACCCCTTTCGCATCACCCCCTCGGGCGGTGCAAGCATCAATCGCGGCGACAAGTTCGATACTCAGAATGTCATGGTGACTGACCTGTCCCCCGAAAGGTCCCTCATTCTGATGTAGAGTCTGCCCACGAGAAGGAGCAGACGCATGAGGAAGAGCCGTTTTACCGAGGCGCAGATCATCGGGATGATCAAGGAGCAGGAGTCCGGGCTGCCGAC